>NZ_JAAXOQ010000044.1 GCF_012396015.1 Tsukamurella spumae
CCTCCCCGCCGATCGGGATCAGCACGTCGATGCCGTTGTCGTCGAGGGTCTGCCGGATCCGGTCCAACCCCGCCCGCAGCACATCCGGATGGGTGCGGGCGGTCCCGAGCATCGTGCCGCCCTTCGTCAGCAGCCGGTCGTTGCGGTCGTCGTTGGACAACTGGACCCGACGGTCCTCGAGCAGACCACGCCACCCGTCCTGGAAACCGACCACCGCCGACCCGTACCGCGCATCACAGGTACGCACCACCGCCCGAATCACCGCGTTCAACCCCGGACAGTCACCACCACCGGTCAACACCCCGACACGCAGACTCATGGAGATGATCTTGCCGTCTCGGCCGATGTCCGGCAGGGCATCGCTCCGGCTCACCCCGGCGTGACGACGCCCGTCTCGTACGCGTACACCACCGCCTGTGCCCGATCGCGGAGCCCGAGCTTCTGCAGGACCTTGCTGACGTGCGTCTTCACGGTCTGGTCCGAGACGAACAGCGCCTCGGCGATCTCGGCGTTGGACCGGCCGGCCGCGATCGCCTCCAGCACCTCCCGCTCGCGGGGCGTCAGGGTCTTCAGCTCGGGCGGCGCGGTCCGACGGTGCGCCCGGGCCGCGGTGACCTCGGCGATCATCCGTCGGGTGACCGACGGTGCCAGCAGGGATTGGCCCTCGTGCACCACCCGGACTGCGCGGACCAGCTCCTCCGCGGGCGCGTCCTTGAGCATGAACCCGGACGCGCCGACCCGCAGCGCCTCGTAGACGTAGTCGTCGATGTCGAACGTGGTGAGCATGAGCACCCGGACGCCGTCGTGTCGGCGCAGGATCTCGGCGGCGGCCTCGAGCCCGTTCATTTCCGGCATGCGAACGTCCATGAGCACGACATCGGGCTGCAGCCGCGCGACCTCGGCCACGGCCGCCCTGCCGTCGGGGGCGTCCCCGATCACGGAGATATCGGGCTGCGCGCCCAGCAGGGCACCGAAGCCCTGCCGGACCATGGCCTGATCGTCGGCGATGAAGACGGTGATGGGCACGCGCCCAGCCTAGGCGGTGGCACCGTCGGGTCGCGCCGGGAACGACGCACGGACCGCGAACCCGCCGCCCGCCGTCGGCGTGGCCGACAGGGAGCCGCCGACGGTGCGCGCCCGCTCGGTCATCCCGGGGATTCCCTGGCCCAGCCCGGGGCCGCCGAGATCGGCGTCGGAGGTGCGCGGGCCGTTCTCGATGCTCAGGTTGAGCGTGCCCGCGTCGAGGGTGAGCGCGACGGTGATCGCGGCGCCCTGCGCGTGCCGCGTGGCATTGGCGATCGACTCCTGCACGATGCGGTAGGCGACCAGCGCCGTGCTCTCGCCGATCACCGACGGATCCGGCAGTGGCAGGTAGTCGACCGCGACGCCCGCCGCGCGGGCGCCGTCGATGAGCTCGTCGACGCCGCCGAGCCCGGGTGCGGGCGCGAGGTCCGCCGAGGCGTCGTCGAGCCGCAGCACGCCGAGCAGCGCCCGCACCTCGTTGAGCGCCTCGCGGGCGGAGACGGCGATCCCGTCGAACTCGGCGCGGGCCCGCTCGGAGACGTCGGGCACCCGGTACTGCGCGGTCTGCGCCTGTACCACGACGAGCGACATCCGGTGCGCGACGATGTCGTGCAGGTCGCGGGCGATGCGCGTGCGCTCCTCGAGGATGGCGCGCCGGCCGCGCTCGAGCTCGCTGACCTCGGTCTGCTCCTCCAGGCGGGTACGGGACTGCAGCGCCAGCCGCAGCAGCAGGATGATCACCAGCGAGACCATGATCCCCGCGACCCAGCCGCCGCCGGTGCCGTCCTGCGCGTTGATCCAGAACAGCACCGACGAGGCCGCCGCGATGGCCACGGCGTCGAGCGGCCGGCACTTGAGGAAGGCGATCCAGCTGGTGATCAGCATCGCCATGATCAGCGAGACCTGCCAGTTCCACTGCCAGTCCTGCTTCGCGTCGAACCACAGCAGCGGGAAGAGGGCCGCCGTCGCGGCGACGATCCCCCAGGCGGCGCGCGGGTGCGCCCAGGCGATCGCGATGGGGAGCACGGACAGACCGCTGATGATCGGCAGCAGCACCGCGGGCACGGTGAACTGCTCGTTCAGGGTGGGCCAGGCGACCGCCCACATGATGAGCGCGATCAGGAGGAAGAGCCAGTTGATCTTCCGGGACAGGAAGATCCCGAGCGGCGTGGCGTGCAGCGCACCGTCGGGGGCCTTGATGTGCAGCGCGCTCTGCCGGTCCAAGTAGCGGCCCGCGCGCACCGTCGCCCGCCCGAACCGCTCGATCCTCTTCGTGGTCGTCCTCATGGAAGGCAACGCTAGGGGCAGCGCGCGCACGCCGTCCTCATACTTTCGGGTGAGATCGGACCACTCGCACAGCCGATCCGCCGATCCGCCCGGCGTTCCTAGCGTCGTCGGCATGACCCGCCGTATGCTCGCCGCCGCAGCCGTACTCGCCGTTCCCCTGTCCTTCGGCATCTCGTTGCCCGCCGCGGCGCAGAAGGTCGCGCCCACGGAGGACGCGGCCTCGGCCGCCGCGGTCCGCGCGATCGCGGACCCCACGGTCGCCGTCGCCGACCAGATCCGTTCGATCCCGGCCGGATTCGCGTACACCGCCGTCGCCGGACCGGGATACGCGATCAACCCGCACGGCGACTGCTCGTCGGTGGTGCCGCTCCCCGCCGATTTCGACGTCCCCTGCAAGGCCCACGATCTCGGCTACGACCTGCTGCGGCACGCCGACGCGACGGGCCGTCCACTGGGAGCGTGGGCGCGCCGGCTCATCGACGACACCCTCGCGGAGCGACTGTCGGCCGCATGCGGAGCCCGGCCCGTCCAGCAGCGCCGGCAGTGCGCCGATGTCGCGGGGATCGCGGTGCTCGCCGTGCGCGCCAACACGTGGCGCCAGCACGACGGTCCGCCCCGCGCCGAGTCCGTCTCCGAGCTCGCGACGAGCTGGCTCACCGCCGGCGGCCGGCTGTGATCGCGGCGCCGCGGCTCCCCGCGGGTGCAGCCACCGGGTACGCGGTCGGCGTCGCCTGCGCCGCGTTCCCGAATCAGCTGCCGCGCACGGTGTTCGTGCAGCTGGTGGTGTGCCTGGTGCTCGGCGCTGCGGGCGCCGTCGTCGGAGCGGTGATCGCGCGGGGACGGCCCGTGCACTACCGCGCGGCCGGATACCTCGGCTCCGTCGCGCTCGTGGGGTGGCTGTTGTGGCAGAACCGGGTCCGGGCGGCCGCGGAGGTCTCCCCGGTGGGACCGCTCGGGTTCGCCGTACTGGTGGGCGTGGTCGCGATGGCGCCCTTCGCCGTCGCCGCCCTGTGGTCGGTGCGGCTCCGGGCGGCGCTCGTGGCGCTCGCCTCCGTCACCGCGGCCGCGGGGGTGGCGTGGCCGGCGGCCGCGCGTCCGGCCGTGGAGTCCGCCTCGTACGCACAGCGTTTCACCGACATCGAATCGCGCGCGCCCGGCGTACGGGTGTACGCCTCCCTGGCCGACGGTGCCTCCCCCGCCCGCCGGGCCGCCGTCGCGGTCGACCGGCTCGTCGCGGCCGGCGGACTGGCGCGGCGGGCCGTCGTGATCGCGGTTCCCACGGGATCCGGCTGGGTCGACCCGCATTTCGTCCGCGGCGTCGAGGAGGCGATGCGGGGCGACAGTGCGATCGTGGCCGTGCAGTACACCCAGATGCCGAGTTGGCAGTCGTTCGTGCTGCACCGCGACGCCGCCGCGGCGACCACCGCGGCCCTCATCGACGAACTGCACAGGCGTGCACCGTCGATCGCGCTCCGCGTGTACGGCCAGAGCCTGGGGACGGTGGGGGTGGTCGCCGCGCAGCGGCGAGCGGCGGAGCTGCGCGCCCCGATCGCGGCGACCCTGCAGGTGGGTACGCCGGCGGGCGTCGCGATCACCGGCCCGGCGCAGCTCAACGCCTCCGACCCCGTCGGCATCTGGTCGCCGCGGCTGCTCGTCGCGCCGCCCGGCCGCGCCGCCACCGCCCCCGGCCGTGCGACACCGCGCCCGCCGTGGGTTCCGCTGCTCGGGTTCGTCCAGGCCACCGTCGACCTGCTGGGTGCCACCGCCCCGCCGCCCGGTCTGGGTCACCGCTACGACGAGCACCAGGGATCGGCACTGGTGAGCGGCCTCCCTGCCCGCATCGCCCTCCCCACCGCAGCCTCCTCGTAACTTAACAGCGTTAGCCCAGACAGCTTCCTGCGGAAACGTGTGCATTGGGTGCTAGCTACCCACGAGTAACCAGTCCGATGGAACCCGACCACGGGTCTGGTGCGTCCAATGAGCATGGGGACCTTCGAGCGCGAGGTGCATCACTCGGCAGAGCTGATCGCCGAGGTGGGGCGGTACACGGCGGAGAAGGACTACCGGTGCGTCACGCCCGGCTTCCGGGTTCCGCGCGGTGCGGCGGGCGGGACGGTCGGCGACCTCGCGACCGCGATGGTGCGCCGGTATCCCGGCTCCGTGCTGTGCGGGTGGACCGCGGCACGGCTGCACCTGCACCCGATGGCGAAGTCCCGCGAGTTCGTGGAGGTGTTGGGCCCGAAGCAGATCCGGCGGCGGGGCGTGATCAGCCGCACCGCGGAATTCACGGGCGACGACGTGGTGATCCGCTACGGACTGCCATGCACGTCACCGTTGCGCACGACGATGGACCTCATGCGCTACACCCGCGGCGACGAGGGCATCGCCGCCGCGGACCAGTGCCTGCGCGCGATCGGGAGGCCGGCCACGGCGCACCGTCCGGCCCGGGTGTCCCGCCCGGCGATGGCGACGGTGGAACGGATCGAAGCCGAGCTGGAGCGGCGGGAGTGGTGGCGGGGCAGCCGGATCCGCGACGTACTGCGCGAGGCCGATGGTCGATCGCAGTCGCCGTGGGAGACCTTCTCCCGGTTGACACTGCACCGCGCGGGGCTGACGAACATGATCCCTCAGGTCCCCGTCCTCGACGGCGAGTACTACCTCGATCTCGCCGACGAGGTCCACAAGGTCGCCGTCGAGTACGACGGGGCCTACCACCGCGACGCGGAGCAGCACGCCGCCGACGTCGAGCGCTGGAACGTGCTCGAGAAGGACCTGGGCTGGAACCTGATCATCGTGACCTCGGGACCGCTGAAGAACCGCCCGGACGCCCTGCTCCGCCGTGTCCGCCGGGCGCTGACCGAGCACGGCTACCGAGCATGACGAACCTACCCACGGGTAGCAAGCACCCGATGCACACGTTTCCGCAAGACACCGTCTGGGCTAACGCTGTTAAGTTGCGGGAGGGGCGGACCGTCAGGCGACGGGGCCGAGTCAGGCGACGGGGCCGCGAGCGGCCTCGTACGCCGCGCCGACGCGGTAGAGCCGGTCGTCCGCCTGCGCGGGCGCCAGGATCTGCAGGCCGACGGGCAGGCCGTCGTCCGTCGAGAGCCCCGAGGGCACCGACATGCCGCAGTGGCCCGCGAGGTTCGTCGGCAGCGTGAACAGGTCGAACAGGTACATCGCCAGCGGGTCGCCGACCTTCTCGCCCAGCTTGAACGCCGTGGTGGGCGTGGTGGGCGAGACGATGACGTCGACGCTCTCGTAGGCGCGCGCGAAATCGTCGGCGAGCAGGGTGCGGACCTTCTGGGCACTGCCGTAGTAGGCGTCGTAGTAGCCCGAGCTCAGCGCGTAGGTACCGATGATGATGCGCCGCTTGACCTCCGGGCCGAAACCGGCCTCGCGGGTGAGCGCCATGACCTCGTCCGCGGAGTGCGTGCCGTCGTCGCCGGTGCGCAGGCCGTAGCGCATGGCGTCGAACCGGGCGAGGTTCGAGGAGACCTCCGACGGGAGGATCAGGTAGTACGCCGCCAGCGAGTACCGCAGCGTGGGCAGCGACACCTCGACCGTCTCGGCTCCCAGGTCGCGCAGCTGCTGCACGGCCTTCAGATACGACGCCTGGACGCCGGCCTCGGTGCCGTCCGCGCCGAACTCCTTCACCAGGCCGACCCGGACGCCCTTGAGATCGCCCGAGGCCCCCGCACGCGCGGCCGCGACCACGCCGGGAACCGGGGCGTCCAGCGAGGTGGAGTCGCGCGGGTCGTGCCCGGCGATGACCTCGTGCAGAAGCGCCGTGTCGAGGACGGTGCGCGCGCACGGCCCGCCCTGGTCCAGCGACGACGCGCAGGCGACCAAACCGTAGCGCGAGACGGCGCCGTAGGTCGGGCGCACGCCGACGGTGGCCGTCAGCGACGCGGGCTGGCGGATCGAGCCGCCGGTGTCGGTGCCGATGGCGAGCGGCGCCTCGTACGAGGCGAGCGCCGCGGCGCTGCCGCCGCCCGAACCGCCCGGGGTACGGTCGGCGGCCCACGGGTTGCGGGTCACGCCGTAGGCCGAGTTCTCCGTCGACGAGCCCATCGCGAACTCGTCCATGTTGGTCTTGCCGAGGATCGGGATGCCGGCGGCGCGCAGCTTGGCGGTGACGGTCGCGTCGTACGGCGCCGTCCAGCCCTCGAGGATCTTCGAGCCGCACGTGGTCGGCGCGTCGGTCGTGGTGAACACGTCCTTGAGCGCCAGCGGCACGCCGGCCAGGGCGGACGCGGGCTGCTCGCCGCGGGCCCGGGCGTCGTCGACGGCGCGCGCGGCCGCCAGGGCCTGCTCGCCGGAGACGTGCAGGAAGGCGCCCAGGTCACCGTCGACCTCGGCGATCCGGTCGAGGTGCGCGCTGGTGACCTCGACCGAGCTCAGCTCGCCGGAGGCGATCTTCGCGGCCAGGTCGGCGGCGGTGGCGCCGGTGATCTCGTTCGATGCACGAAGGTCGGTCATGGTCACTCCTCCCCCAGGATGCGCGGCACGGCGAACCGGTCGCCCTCGCGGGCGGGCGCGCCGGAGAGCGCCTGCTCCGGCGTGAGGCCGGGCACCGGCACGTCGGCCCGGTCGACGTTCACGTTGCCGACCGGCAGCGTCAGCGGCGCGACGTCCGCGTCGGTACCGTCGGAGCCGATCTCGGTCACCACCTTGACGTGCTCGAGGATCGAATCGAGCTGCGTGGCGAACACGTCGAGCTCTTCGTCGGTGACGGCGAGGCGCGACAGTCGCGCGAGGTGCGCGACCTCGTCCCGGGAGATGGCAGACATGCCTGCAATCCTAGGCGGCGCTCAGCCGCGCGCCCCCACCACCCGGTAGCGGCCGCAGAGGAAGGCCTTGTTCCGCGCCCACTCCACGAGTTCGAAGTCGAAGGGCCGCGGGAACAGGGGCCGCCCCGCGCCGACGGTGGCCGGCGCGTAGCTGATCACCACCTCGTCGAGCATCCCCGCCTCGGCGAACTGCGCCGCAAGCTCGCCGCCGCCCACGACCCACACCCCCTTCTCGCCCGCTGCCGCCTCCAGTTGCTCCCGGTGTGCGGCCGGCTCGCCCGCGACGAAGCGCACGCCGGGGTGGATGGGCGAGAGCTCCCGGTGGGTGAACACGAACACCGGGTAGTCGGCGTAGTACCAGGGCTCGTCGCCGGCCTCGACCCGATCCACCACCCATTGATAGGTGGTGTAGCCCATGACGATCGCGCCGACCGTCTTCATGTACTCCTCGATGTTCATCGGCCCGCCGTCGTCGATCGGCTGGTCGAGCAACCAGTCCAGGCTGTCGTTCGCGTCGGCGAGGAAGCCGTCGAGGGTGGACGCGGTGTAGTACGAGTAGGCGGTCATGCGTTCCCTCCGGTGATGCGTCGGTGCCAGATGATCGGGTCGGGATCCAGTTCGGGGGTGTCGACGGCGACGCCCGCGTCCGCGAGCATCCAGCGGGCCAGCAGCCGACGGTGCGCGGAGAAGGTCAGTTCGTGCGCCACGATCTGCGCCAGCAGGAAGGACTCGGGCGGATCGCACAGGGCGTCGATCACGCGATCGCCCCACGCCCCGCGCCGGTCGATGTCGCGGACCAGGCCGAGCCAGCGCGGCGAGTTCTCGGCGTGCGCCCGCGCGAGCGCAGCGGGGTCGTCGTCGGGCGGCAACACGGGAGCGGATTCGCCGGCGATGGACGCGCGCCAGGGCGCGGTGCTGAACACGAGGTGCCACATCAGCTGCGCCAGCGACTCGTCTGGGCCGTCCCAGTGCCGGGGCCGCGAGCCCGGCAGCCGCACCTTCCGGTACGCCTCGGGCGCCAGTGCGGCCACGGCGCCGAGCAGCGCCTCGATGTCGGCCGCGTCGTGCTGAACCTGCAGTGCCAGTACGTTCCCCGCGGACTCGGTGTGTCCCTCCCCGGAGTCCACGTACAGCACCGTCGGGGAGTGGAAGTGCAGGCCGTTGGGCGCGGGTAGCCAATGCCCGACGGTGCGCGGCAGTCCGCTCGGCGAGTGCCCGTAGGCCCGCGCGAAGGCGCGGATGAAGCCCCCGACCGAGCCGTAGCCGGCGGCGAAAGCGGCGTCCGTCACCGCCCAGCCCCGCTGCAGCTGCCATGCCGACCGTTCGAGGAGGATGCGCCGGCGCAGCGCGACGGGCGGCTCACCGACGCCCGCGGAGACCTGCCGCGCGAAGTGGGACGGCGAGCTGTACGCGCCGGCCGCCATGGCGTCGAGATCGTCGTGCGGATCGGCGAGCACGGCGTCGAGGAGCCGGCGCAACGGATCAACGGGTTCGGGCATGTGCACCAGTATCGGCCCCGCCGCCGTCCGCGCGCTTGACCGTTCTTGCTCGATCCGCGCGCGCTCAGACCAGCGAGCGCCGCTCCAGCCAGGGTTTGATCCGGGCGGTGATCCACGGCAGCACCAGGAAGACCATGAGCGGGGTGTTGATCAGCGTCGCGATCAGGGTGCGCGCCACCAGATCCCAGCCGTGGGAGCCGAGCGGCAGATGCGGCAGCACCAGGAGGTTGATCACGAGCGAGAGCGGGAAGAAGCCGAGCCAGATGGCCACGGCCTGCTTCCACCGCGGCGGCACGGCGACCACGGGCGAGGCGGTGACGCCCGGCCCGGCACCGTCGGGCTGCGGGGAGAACCAGCCCTCGATCCCGGAGAGTCGGTGCGTGGCGGTCTCGACCGCGACGCCCTCGCCGCGCTCGAGCCAGTGCTTGCGCATGCGCGAGCGCTGCCACTGCGCGAGCTCGGCCTCCGAGGCGAACCGGTAGATCACGATGTACTCGTCGGACTGGTGCGCGGAGCGCACCCATCCGCCGCCCAGGAAGCCGGGGTAGGTCCGGGCCAGGGCGATTCCCGCATCGGTCCAGGTCACGAAGTCGTGTTCGCGGCCGGGTGCGATGCGTCGGGCAACAGAGGTGAGCGCGGCCTTGTGGGCCTCGGGCGCCTCCGAACGGGTATCGGTGGGCATGTGCACAAGTGTCGGCGAACCGGGCCGCCACGGCCAACGGGGGCGCTGTGATCTTCGTGACGCGGTCCTCGGAACTGCGCCCTCGCGGCACTGATGACAGAATCGTGGGGTGTCCTACCTCCTTCGCGTCCGCCTGACCGACCGCCCCGGTAGCCTCGGCTCCCTCGCCGTGGCCCTCGGCTCCGTCGGTGCCGACATCCTCTCGCTCGACGTCGTCGAACGCGGCGACGGATTCGCGGTGGACGACATCGTGGTCGACCTGGGGCCGCAGTCGCTCCCGGACACGCTGATCACCGCCGCGGAGGCGCTCGACGGCATCACCGTCGACTCGATCCGCCCGTACGTCGACGTCCTGGACACGCACCGCGAGCTGGAGCTGATCGACCACGTGGCGGCCGCGAAACACGATCAGCTGCAGATGCTGGTGGACCAGGTGCCGCGTGTCTTGCGCGTGGGTTGGTGCGCCGTGCTCGCGAACGGCCCGGACACCCCGTGGCCCGTCCACGGTTCGTCGGGCCTGCCCGAGACGCCACCCGAGGACTTCGGCTTCCTGCCGCTCAGCGGCCCCGTCGCCATCGACGGCGAGGCCGACTGGGTACCGCAGGCCTGGCAGCAGATGGACACCAAGCTGGCCGCCGCGCCGCTGGGCGCCATCGGCAAGGTGGTTCTCGTGGGCCGACCCGGCGGACCCGACTTCCGCCCGTCGGAGGTGGCTCGGCTGGGCTACCTCGCGGGCATCGTGGCGACGGTGCTGGTCAGGTAGCGTCCGGCTCCGCGACGACCGCCTCCGCGGCCTGCGGCCGCACCGCGTCGGGCCCGTCGGCCAGCAGCGTCGCGAAGCCCTCCTCGTCGAGGATCTGCACCCCCAGCTGCTCGGCCTTCTCGGCCTTGGACCCCGGCGCATCACCGATCACGACGAACGCCGTCTTCTTCGAGACGCTGCCCGCGGCCTTGCCGCCGCGCACCAGGATGGCCTCCTTCGCCTCATCGCGCGAGAAGTTCTGCAGCGACCCGGTGACCACGATCGACAGGCCCTCGAGGGTCCGCTGCACGGACTCGTCGCGCTCGTCCTCGAGGCGGACGCCCGCGGCGCGCCACTTCTCGACGATCTCCCGATGCCACGCGACGGTGAACCAGTCGATCACGGCCTCCGCGATCGTGCGACCGACACCGTCGACCTGCGCCAGACGGTCCACGTCGGCCGCGGCGATGGCGTCGAGGCCGCCGAACTCCTGCGCGAGCGCCCGCGCGGCCGACGGGCCGACGTGCCGGATGGACAGGGCGACGAGGACGCGCCAGAGCGGCTTGTCCTTCGCCACCGCGAGATTGGCGAGCAGGCGCTGAGCGTTCGCCGACAGCGTGCCGCCGTCGTTGGTGAACAGCGGGACCCGCAGCAGATCCTCGGGCGTGAGCGAGAAGACATCGCCCTCGTTGTGCAGGACCGGCGAGGTGGTCAGGGCGGTGGCCGCCTCGTACCCGAGGCCCTCGATGTCGAAGCAGGTGCGCCCGGCGAGGTAGAACAGGCGCTCGCGGAGCTGGGCCGGGCAGGTCTCGGTGTTGGGGCACCGGATATCGGCGTCGCCCTCCTTCGACGGGGCGAGGGCAGCCCCGCACTCCGGGCAGGTGACGGGCATGACGAAGGCCCGCTCCGTGCCGTCGCGCAGGTCCACGACCGGGCCGAGCACCTCGGGGATCACATCGCCCGCCTTGCGGATCGTGACCGTGTCGCCGATGAGCACGCCCTTGCGCTCCACCTCGGAGGGGTTGTGCAGCGTGGCGAACTCGACCGTGGAGCCGGCGACGGTGACCGGCGCCATGTAGGCGTACGGGGTCACTCGCCCGGTGCGCCCCACGTTGACCCGGATGTCGAGGAGCTTGGTGGTGACCTCCTCGGGCGGGTACTTGTAGGCGATGGCCCAGCGCGGCGCGCGGGAGGTGGCGCCGAGGCGGCGCTGCAGGGTGATCTCATCGACCTTCACCACCAGGCCGTCGATCTCGTGCTCCGGGTCGTGCCGGTGCTCGCCCCAGTAGAAGACGCGGTCGACCACCGCGTCGGCACCGACGACCTGCTTCGTGTACTGCGAGACCGGCAGGCCCCAGGCCGCGAGGGCCCGGTACGCGTCGTGCAGGCTCGACGGTGACCAGTCCCCCTGGATGCGGCCGAGCCCGTGGCAGATCATGCCGAGCCGGCGACGCGAGGTGATCTGCGGGTTCTTCTGGCGCAGCGATCCCGCCGCGGAGTTGCGCGGGTTGGCGAAGGGCGGCTTGCCCTCGGCGACGAGCCCGGCGTTGAGCTCCTCGAAGTCGGCCAGCCGGAAGAAGACCTCGCCGCGCACCTCGAGGACCTCGGGGATCGGGAACTCGTCCGACGGGGTGAGGACGTGCGGCACGTCCCGCAGGGTGCGCGCGTTGAGCGTGACGTCCTCACCGGTGCGACCGTCGCCCCGGGTGGCGCCGCGCACCAGCGCGCCGTTCTCGTAGACGAGGTTGAGGGCGACACCGTCGATCTTGAGCTCGGTGAGGAAGACGGCCTCGCGCCCGACCTCCTTCTGGACGCGGGCGACCCAATCGCGCAGCTCCCCCTCGTCGAAGACATTGTCCAGCGACATCATCCGCTCGAGGTGGTCCACCGCCGTGAAATCGGTGGAGAAGCCGCCGCCCACCAGCTTGGTGGGCGAGTCCGGCACCGCGAGCTCCGGGAACGCCGACTCCATCTCCTGCAGCCGACGCAGCAGGGCGTCGAACTCGCCGTCGGACAGCACGGGCGCGTCCTGGACGTAGTACCGGAACTGGTGCCCGCGCACCTCCTCCGCGAGTTCCTGCCACGCGCGGCGGTCGTCCTCGGTCAACTCCTTCGACATGGAAGTGAGGTTAGTCGAGGGCACCGACAGGGGGCCGCCGCGCGCGGCGGGTGGGTCGCGCGTCTACGCGGGCGCGACCGTCGAGGTGGTTGTAGTCGCGGAGGTCGACGACGTCGTCGAGGTCTCCTTCGCGTCCGATCCACCGCATCCTGCAGCCAGCAGCAGCGCCGCGGCCGCCGTCACCGCCCTGCCGTACGAACACCTCTGCTTTCGTCACGCACGAATATGCGACGGAGCATTGCAGGCTGATTGTGGGATCGCATCGACCGTTCGACCGATTGTTTCCCTCGCGTCAGCCCGCCTGCGCGAACCAGCGAAGTCTCAATTCTTCTGCACCGCGATGCTCAGCACGTACCCGCCGGGGAACTCCGGGAGGCCCCGGGCGTCGCGCTTGACGCCGAGCGTCTTCAGCAGGGCGGGCCGCGCCTCGTCCGACGCCCGAATGAGCTTCGAGTAGGCGAGCCCGTAGTTCTCGTCCGAGAGCGTCAACATGACGTCGAACGGGACCGCCTTGGATGCCTCGACCGCCTCGGGCAGGTGCGCCACCCGGGCCGCCGCCGCCGTGGGAACGACTGCGAGTTCCAAAGTGCCGGCGTAGACCAAGGAGTCCACGACGACGAGATCAGCGGGCCGGACGGTGGACGGGTTCACCATCGAACTGCCCGGGTACTCCGGGAGGACGTGCAGCCGCACGGGGCGCTTCGGGTTCAAGGCGATCGGAACGCGCACGCTCAGATTGAGCGCATCGCGTACCTGCTGCAGACTTTTGCCGACCATGTTCGTAATGTACACGTCGCGCGCGCGAGCACGCGCGTCGGCGAAGTCCTTGGGCGAGATCGTCACACCCGGCGCGACCGTGACCGGAGCCGTAGGCACTCCCGGAGTCGAACTGGGAGTGGGATCAGCGCTGACCACTCCGCCCGCCGCCGTCACCGCGAGCACAGCGATGACCGCCGCCAGCGGCGTACGAGTCTTCGAGTTCATGAATCAACGATAGCGTACTACTTATCGGACGGGGAAGGAAAGTCGTAGACGATCGGATTCACGCCCACGTCGCCGCACGATGACCCATAGTCGTGCCATGACCACCTCGAGCACGGCCCACAAGGCCATCGTCGTCGGCGCCGGGATCGTCGGCCTGTCCACCGCTTTCAGCCTCCAACAACGGGGCGTGCAGGTGACCGTCGTCGACCGGATCGGTCCGGCGGCGGGCGCCTCCTGGGGCAATGCGGGCTGGCTGAGCCCGGCGTTCACCATTCCGCTCCCCGAGCCGGCGCTGCTCAAGCAGGGCCCACGGGCGCTGCTGTCACCGTCCTCGCCGGTGGCGCTGGTTCCGTCGACCGACCCGGCGGTGGCCCGGTTCATGGCCGCGTTCGCCCTGAACTGCACGCCGCACAAGTGGGCCGCGTCGATGCGCACCTACTCCACCCTCAACGCCCACATCCACGACTCCTTCGAGCGGCAGATCGCCGCCGGCGTGCGCGGCGAGCTGCACGCGCACGACATGACCTTGGGCTTCGCGAGCCTGCACGACGCCACGGCGATCCTCGACGAGCTGGCCCGCGTCTCCGCGGCCGGCCAGCAGATCGACTTCACGCTGCTCGACCCCGGATCCGCGCGCGAGTACGAGCCGCACCTCACCGAGAAGGTCGCTCTCGCACTGCGGCTGCGCGGCCAGCGGTACCTCGACCCCGGCGCGTACGTGCGGGCACTCGCCGACGCCGTGATCGCGGGCGGCGGTGAGCTGCGCACCGGCGTGGATGTGACGGAGGTCCGGCGCGACGGTGCCCGCGCCCGCGTGATCGGCACGGGGATCGACGAACTGACCGACGCGGCGGTCCTGTGCTCCGGCGCATGGCTGCCCCGCCTCGCATCGGCGCACGGCGTGCGGATCCCCCTGTTCGCGGGACGCGGCTACAGCTGCTCGGTGCCCGTCGACACCCCGCTGCAGGGCGCGACCTACTTCCCCGCCGCGCGTGCGGCGATCACTCCCCGGCCCGACGGTGCCGACGGCCGACCCCGCATCCGGGTGGCCGGGATCATGGAGTTCGCCGACCCCGATAAGCCGCTGAACCCCCAGCGGATCCGGGTGACCAACGACGCCGTCCGCCCGCTGCTGCGCGGGATCGACTGGTCGGGCATCGACGAGCAGTGGGTGGGCTCACGGCCGCTCTCGGCCGACGGCCTGCCGCTGATCGGGGGCACCGCCACGCCGGGCGTCTACGTCGGTGGCGGGCACGGGATGTGGGGGCTGACGCTCGGACCGCTCACCGGTGAGCTGCTGGCCGAACAGATCACCACGGGACGCGCGCCCGCGCTCACCGCGGGGCTCGATCCACTGCGCTAGCCAACCGCTCGAGGTACGCGGCGGCCGCCTCGATACTCGAATCATCCACGGGGAAGAGCACATCGGTGATGCCCGCCGCGGTCCACCGGGCGAGGCGGTCACCGTCGGGAACGGAATCGAGGGCGACGATGCGGGGCGAGCCCGCGCGTCCGTGCTCGCGCCAGATCTCGGCGAGCCGGGCGGCGGCGCCCGTGATCCCGCGGTCCCGCGGGGTGGTGATCCATCCGTCGGCGTTCTTGGCGATCCACGTGAAGTTCTTGTCGGTGGCCCCGGCACCCACCAGCACCGGCACCGCGCCCGGCGGTTTCGGCCAGGTCCAGCTGGGACCGAAGGAGACGAACTCACCGTCGTACGCGGCCTCCTCGTCGCGCCACAGGGCGCGCATCGCCTCGAGGTACTCGCGGAGCATGGTGCGGCGGCGCCCGGCGGGGACGCCGTGGTCGGCGAGTTCGTCGAGGTTCCAGCCGAATCCGACCCCCAGGGTGACCCGGCCGCCGGCCAGATGGTCGACGGTGGCGATCGTCTTGGCGAGCGTGATCGGGTCGGACTGCACGGGCAGTGCCACCGCGGTCGACAGCTCGATCCGCTCGGTGACCGCGGCCGCGGCGGCCAGCGAGGTCCACGGGTCGAGCGTGCGCAGGTACCGGTCGTCGGGCAGCTCCGCCGTGCCGGTGCCCGGGTGCGCGGCATCGCGCCGGGTGGGGATGTGGCCGTGCTCGGGAACGAAGTACGAGGCGAAGCCCGCCGCCTCGATGAGCGGCGCCAATCGGTGCGGGGGCACCCCGCGGTCGGAGGTGAACTGGACGATGCCGACCCGGGCTTCCTGTGTGGTCACCCCGAAAGTAGAACATGTTCCATCGACCGGCGTGGGCGTTCCACCTACCTTGGAGGCATGCCGCACCCGATCATGTTCGCAGAGGACGACCCCGTCCTCGCCCGCGTCCGCGCGATCGCCCTGGCCTTCCCGGAGGCCATCGAGAAGGTCGCGCACGGCCGTCCGACCTTCCGCTGCGGCAAGGTGTTCGCGATGTACGGCGGCGGCACGAAGAAGACCGAGCACCGCCCGCACGAGCAGCGCAATACGAGCGTGCTGTTCATCGCCGATCCCGCCGAGCGGGCCGCGCTGGAACAGGACGAGCGGTTCTACCTGCCCGCCTACATGGCTTCGGCGGGCTGGCTGGGCCTCGACCTCACGATCGGCGACGTCGACTGGGACGAGGTGGGCGAGCTCGTCGACGCGAGCTACCGTGCCATCGCGCCGAAACGGGCCCTCGCCCTGCTCGATGCTCAGGGCGGGGGCCCGTCGGACTAGACCTCGCTACAGCTGCGGCCCCTGCTCGCGCAGGTCGTCCACGTCCTTCATGGCCTTACGCAGCTCGCCGAGCCAGTCCTCCGTGTGCTCGCCGACCAGGCGCACGCACCAGGCCAGCGCGTCGGCCCGCGACCGGGCGACGCCGGCGTCGACGAGTGTGTCGAGCACGAGCCGCTCGGGCTGCCGGAGCCGCGACATCACCGGCACCGACTGATGCGTGAACAGGATCGTCTCGTCGCCCGCCGTCACGCCCCACGACACCCGCCGGCGGTAGCGCTCCTGCGCCTCGTCGGCGATCCGCATGCGCTGCTCGCGAGTGTCCTCGCGGAACCGGGCGGCGCGCCCCTCCCGCTGCGCGGCCGACTGCTCCCCGTCCGTGGGGAGTTGCCCGACCACCACGATCTCGTCGCGGTCGACGGTGACCCGCGGCGCACCGTCGAACCAATCCTCCGGGAGCCGGCCGGCGAACCAGTCCCCCGCATCCTTAGCGTCCGGCACCTCGGTGCGCGGACCACGTCCTGCCATCATGTGCGACCTCCTTTGTCAGCCTGATTACATGATTACTCCGGGCGCGGTCGGCTGTCGAGGGGTGATCGCCGAGGGCGAACGGTCCGGTCACCGTCCGGGTTCGAGCCGCCCGCCGCGGACCACGTGGAAGTCGTAGGCCGACTCGGCGTGCAGGCCGTCGTCGAGGCCGTCCGCCTCGTGCTGCGGGTCGGCGCGCAGGCCGATGGTCGCCCTGAGCGCGAGGCCGATGACCAGCGTGACCGCCATCGCGTAGCCGAGCACCACGACGACCGCGACCGCTTGGCGCCACAGCTGGTCCAGGCCGCCCCCGTACAGGAGGCCGTCGCGCCCCGCCGGGGCCGAGGCACTGCCGACCAGGCCGATCATCAGCATCCCGACCACCCCGCTCACGAAGTGCACGCCCACCACGTCGAGGGAATCGTCGTACCGCCAGCGGTACTTGAGCTCGATCGCGTACGAGCTGATCGCGCCCGCCGCCGCGCCCACCGCGAGCGCCCCGATCGGGGTCACCGCCGAGCACGACGGGGTGATCGCCACCAGCCCGGCCACCACGCCCGACGCGGCGCCGAACGAGGTGGGCTTGCCGTGCCGGACCTTCTCCACGACGAGCCACGCCACCATCGACACCGCCCCCGCACCCAGGGTGTTCACCACGATGAGTGCCGCCGAGCCGTTCGCGGCGAGCGTGGATCCGGCGTTGAAGCCGAACCAGCCGAACCACAGCAGGCCCGCGCCGAGCATGACGAAGGGCAGGTTGTGCGGGCGCATCGGGTCGCGCGGCCACCCTGCGCGCCGGCCCAACAGCAGCGCCATGACCAGCGCCGAGGCGCCCGAGTTGATCTCCACGGCGGTGCCACCGGCGAAGTCGATCGCCTTCAGGTGCTCGACGATCCACCCGCCGTGCGCGGCGGTCAGGCCCGGGGCCGAGAAGACCCAGTGGGCCACCGGGAAGTAGACGAGCGTCGCCCACAGCCCCGCGAACACGAGCCAGGAGACGAAGCGCATGCGGTCCGCCACGGCACCCGCGATCAGGGCGACGGTGACCATCGCGAAGCCGGCCTGGAAGGCGACGAACAGCAGCGCGGGGACATGGCCCACCAGCGGCACCGCGCCGGAGTCGGAGCCGTCCGCAGCGAAGGTCCCCAGCAGCCCGCGCAGGCCGGCGAAGGTGGTCGGATCGCCGATCACGCCGCCGCGGTCCGTCCCGAAGGTCATGGAGTAGCCGAAGACGACCCACAGCAGCCACACGACCGGTATCGCGGTCAGGCACATCATCATCATGTTGAGCACGCTCTTGCTGCGCACCATGCCGCCGTAGAACAGGGCGAGGCCCGGTGTCATCAGGAGGACGAGCGCGAACGCGGCGAGCAGCCAGGCGGTGTCTGCACCATCGACTGGTCCGGTGTGCGGGAACATCGCCGAAGTGTAGCGGGCTAGGAGACCGACTCCTCCGCCAAGACCGACCGAATCTCCTTGCAGGCGTCCAGAATCGGGCGAATCCCGGGCGAACCGGCCAAACCGCACACGGGCGTGACGGTGGCGCGGGTCAGATCGCGGCGCGGCAGGCCGATCTCGTCGTACACGCGCAGTGCGAGCGCCGCGAGGTCGGCCGGCGAGCGTCGGCCGGGCACCGTCGGGGCCAGGCCGAGGCCGATCACCGGGCGCGACTCGACGAGCTCGCCGAAGCCCTCGTAGTCAGCGGCGGCGAGGCGGGTGATGTCGACGAGGGCACCGTCGACCGGCACCCGGCGCACCACGTCCCACACGACGGGGCCGCACAGGTGCAGCAGGACCGGCGCACCTGCGTCGCGGACGGCGTCGACCACCCCGGCGAGAAGCTCGGCGGCCTCGATCGCGGGGACGGCCCGCACCGGGTCGAGCTTGGTCAGCGCCGGGACGGTGCCGTGCACGACCGACCACATCGACGGCTCGTCCAGCTGCAGCACGACGCCCGCACCGCACCGTCGGCGCAGGTCCGCGACGTGCCGCCCCAGGCCCTCCGCGAGCGAGGCCGCGATGTCGCGCATCGCCCCGCGGTCGCGGGCCACGCGGTGCCCGTTCGGCAGCTCCAGGCCGGCGGCGAGGGTCAGCGGGCCCGCCACCTGCGCCTTCACCGTCCCCGAGCCGCGTCGACGAGCGACCTCGTAGGCCTCCTCGAAGGCGTCGAGGTCGCGCTCCAGGTAGTCGCCGGCGCGCCGCGCGACCCGGCCGTCGGGCACGCCGATCCGGTAGCCCGTGGTGGAGACGTCGAACCCGATGTCGACGAGCAGGCCGGCGGCGCGGCCGATCATGTCGGCGCCGACACCCCGGTTCGGGAGCTCGGGCAGGAAGGGAACCTCCAGCTCGCCCACGACGGTGCCGGCCGCCTCCCGCGGGTCCGTCCCCGGCACCGAGCCGATCCCCGTGACCCCGCCGACCAGCGGTGCGAGGGGATCAGACATGCGCCGCGTCGTGCGCGGTCGAGCGGATCGTGCCGGAGCCGAGCACCAGGTCGCCGCGTTCGGCGTCGACGGCGTACAGCACCGCGGCCTGCCCCGGCGCCACGCCGCGCAGCGGCTCGAGCAGATCGAGGATCAGCCGGTCGCCGTCGGCGCGCGCGACGACCGGAGCGAGGCCGCCGTGCGCCCGGACCTGGACCATCGCCTCGACGGGCCCGTCGGGCGACGCACCGGAGGTCCAGACGGCACCGTCGGCGACGATGCGGGTGACGTCGAGCTGCTCACCGGTCCCCACTCGGACCTCGCCGGACTCGGCGTCGATGGCGGTCACGTACCGGGGCGCGCCGTCGGGCCCGGGGCCGGGGAGCCCCAGCCCCTTGCGCTGGCCGATGGTGAACTCGTGCACGCCCGCGTGCTCGCCGAGGCGCTCGCCGGTCGCGGCGTCGACGACGGCACCGGGCCGCACGCCGATGCGGGCGCCGAGGAAGGCCTGCGTGTCGCCGGACGGGATGAAGCAGATGTCGTGGCTGTCCGGCTTGTCGGCGACGGCCAGGCCACGGCGGGCGGCCTCCGCGCGGATCGCCGGCTTGGGGGTGTCGCCGACGGGGAACATCGCGCGGGCGAGCTGCTCCGCGGTGAGCACGGCGAGCACGTAGGACTGGTCCTTGTCGGCGTCGACGGCGCGGCGGAGCTCACCGCCGGACAGGCGCGCGTAGTGACCGGTGGCGACGGCGTCGAAGCCGAGGGCGTAGGCGCGCTCGGCCAGGGCGGAGAACTTGATCTTCTCGTTGCAGCGCAGGCACGGGTTCGGGGTCTCACCCGCGGCGTAGGCGGCGACGAAGTCGTCGATCACGTCCTCGCGGAAGCGATCGGCGAAGTCCCACACGTAGAACGGGATGCCGAGCACGTCGGCGGCCCTCCGGGCATCGCCCGCGTCCTCCTTGGAGCAGCAGCCGCGCGAGCCGGTGCGCAGCGTGCCGGGGGCCTCGGAGAGCGCCAGGTGCACGCCGACCACGTCGTGCCCCGCCTCCACGGCCCGGGCCGCCGCCACGGCCGAGTCCACGCCGCCGCTCATCGCGGCCAGCACGCGCATCAGCGGGCCCCCGTGAAGCTGAGCCCCGCGGCGCGGGCGCGGTCCACGACCTGGGCGAGGGCGTCGAGCGCCGCGTCGACATCGGCCTCGGTGTTCTCGGGGCCGAAGGAGAAGCGCAGCGATCCGCGGGCGGTGGCCGGATCGGCACCCATCGCCTCGAGGACGTGACTGACGCGCGCGACGCCGGCGCTGCACGCAGAACCGGTGGCGCACTCGATCCCGCGAGCGTCGAGCAGCATGAGCAGCGAGTCACCCTCGCAGCCGGCGAAGGAGACATGCGCGATCCCGGGCAGGGCGGGAATCGCATGCGCGGCACCGCCGTTCGCGAACGCACCCTCGAACCGGCCGATGCCGGCCAGGAGACGGTCGCGGAGCGCGGCGCGGCGCAGCGCCTCGTCGTCCATCCGGGCCACGGCCACCCGCAGCGCCGCGGCCATGCCGGCCGCGCCCGCCACGTTCGGGGTGCCGGAGCGCAGGTCGCGCTCGTGCCCGCCGCCGTGCGCCAGCGGCACGAGGGAGACATTGCGGCCGATGAGCATCGCGCCGACGCCCTGCGGGCCGCCGAACTTGTGCGCCGCGTTGGTCAGCACCGCGAGGCCGCTGGCATCGAAATCGATCGGCACGTGGCCCGCCGCCTGGGTGGCGTCGGAGTGCATCGGCACGCCGTCGCGGGCGCACTCGGCGGCCAGCTCGGCGATCGGCTGCAGCGTGCCCACCTCGTTGTTCGCCCACATCACGCTGACCAGGGCGACGGTGCCGGCGGCCTCGTCGAGCGCGGCGCGCAGGTCCGCGGGGTCCACCAGTCCGCGGTGGTCGACGGGCAGCAGCACGACACGCGCGCCCTCGTGCTCGCCGAGCCACTCGACCGCGTCCAGTACGGCGTGGTGCTCGATCGCGGAGGCGATCACCGTGACGGCGGCGGGATCCTCCGCGCGACGGGCCCAGAACAGCCCCTTGACGGCCAGGTTCACGGCCTCGGTGCCGCCACCGGTGAAGATCACCTCGGAGGGGCGGGCGCCCAGGTCACGGGCGATCGACTCGCGGGACTCCTCGAGGATGCGGCGCGCGCGGCGACCGGAGCCGTGCTGCGAGGAGGCGTTGCCCGGCCGCGCGGCGGCCTGCGTCATCGCCGCCAGCGCCTCGGGCACCATGGGGGTGTCCGCGGCGTGGTCGAGGTACACGGGGTTCTCGCGGTCGGGAGTCATCGCGTCCCCAGAATACGCGGATGCCGCGCGGTAGCGGTATTCGCGCACCCGTCCCTTTCGCGCCTACGCGGCGAGCGGCAGGCGCGTCCCGGGCTCGCTGAACTCGGCGTCGGCGAACACCGACGCCTCGGCCCGCGCGGCCAGCGCCCCGCGGCCTGCCCCCGCCCATTCCCCCGCGGCGATCACCTCGGTGGCGTGGACGCGCACCGCCACGCCGCGCGCCCCGATGACCCGGGAGATCGTCGTGATCTCGGTGTCGGATCCGACGTACGCGGCGACGGCGCTCTGCCGCGCGCCCCGCGCGGGGCCGGGCAGCCGCATCGAGTACCGCAGCGACACCGGCACCACGTCGACGCGCGCGTCGATCGCCGCCTGGAAGAACGCGGGCCGGAACTCGCCACGATGGAATCCGCAGTACGTGGTGCCCTCGGGGAACAGCGCCACGGTCCGGCCGGACCGCAGCAGACCGGACACGTGCTCGACGGTGCGCGGCAGGTCGCTCAGACGCTCGCGACGCAGGGGGATCGCTCCGAAGGCACGCATCAGCACGGCCACCGCCCGCATGTCGAAGATGTCCGCCTTCGCGACGAACGCCGCCGGCGCGATCGAGGCGATGGCCACGATGTCGAGCAGCGACTGGTGGTTCGCCACCACCAACGACCGCAGCGGCACGTTGCCCACCGGCTCCACCCGCATTCCCAGCGACCACAGCATCGCGCGGGCACCGCCGCGGATCACGACACGACGCGCGGTGGCCCCGCACGGGTAGGCGATCGCGAGCGCGACCAGCCCCAGCACCAGGACCGCGACGAACGCCGTCCAGCGGACCGCGCGCAGCCAGCGCGCCGCAGCCCGGGGCTCATCGGCCGAGCAGGCACCGTCGCACGGTGAAACCTGCTGCCAGGGATTTCTGGGCAGCTCCCGCAGCGGAACCGGGGGGTTCATGATCTACAGGCTCCCCGCCGCCTGCTGCAGCCGTTCCAGGTAGCGCACGTTGAACCGGGTCCGGTCGATGATCATCGGGAAGTCGGCGACGTCGAAGACCGGATCGAAGCTCGGCGCGCCGAGGATCTCGGCGTTCATCCGCAGGTAACCGGTGACGAGCGGCGGGAAGGTCCGGCGCGACGCCGGCGCGGCGGTGATCTCCTCGACGGGATTGCGGGGCGTCACCGTCCACTCGGCGCGGTGCTTGGCGTCCACCAGTTCGCGCACCGCGCGGACCGTCGCGCCCCGGTCGTAGCCCTCGTACTGCATCGGGACGCTGACGGCGCCGACCGCGTAGCGGATGTCGCGCAGGTCGCCGTAGGCCAGCAGGCCGGCCCACATCAGGCACAGCACGCCGCCGGTGCGGTGGTCGGCGCGGACGCAGGCGCGCCCCATCTCCATCATCCCGGGGCGCAGATGGTCGAGCTCGCCGAGCTCGAACTCCGTCGCCAGGTAGAGACCGCCGGCGGCGATCGCGCCGGGCGGCGGCAGGATCCGGTAGCAGCCGACGACGGTGCCGCTCGGCTTGTGCCGGATCATCAGGTGATCGCAGTACTCGTCGAACTCGTCGGCGTCGCGGCCGTCGCGCACCGAGGCCATGGACGCCTCGAACCCCGGCTCGGATCCGAAGACCTCGTAGCGCAGGCGCTGCACCGTGTCGACATCGTCGGCCCGGGTCGTGAGGACGACCTCGTAGTCGGCACCGTCGATCAGGGTCTCGCGGACGGGGGGCTGGCCGGTGAGAAGTGTTCCCGGTGTACTCATGGGCTCACAGTGGGCGCGCGAGGCGACGGGGCGGTGAACCGTGACCGAGCGGGTCGGTGAACCCTTGCCGAACGAGGGTGAATTCCGGGCTACGCCCCGGTGCTACAGCACCGGCGGCGGGGTGGTCGAGGGCATCGCCGCCCGGTATTCGGCGGCCTGGGCGAAGCGCAGCGAGTCGATCGCGCCACCGAGCGGCAGCTCGGGCTCGACGGGCTCGATCACGGGCTCGACCGCCAACAGGTCGGCGACGGTGCGGTGCTCAGCCACGGCGCGAAGTTGGGACCAGGTGGGCGGGAGCAGGAAGCAGCGGCCCGCGGAGAAGTCCGCGAGGGCCTGCGCGGCGGTCCGCCAGCCGGCCTCCTCGACCTCGCTCGTGCGATCGTCGGCCCGCTGGCCGTCCGGAAGGGCGGCGAGGAAGAAGCGGGTGTCGTACCGGCGCTTCTCGTTCTTCGGTGTGATCCAGTGCGCGAGCGGCCGCAGCAGATCGGCGCGGAGCACGAGGTCCTCGTCGCGGAGGAACTGCGCGAGGGAGATCTCCTTGGCCTCGAGCCGTTCCCGGGCCGGAGCGAGAGCCGCAGCGTCGGGAGCGGCCCCGTCGGACCCGGTGACCAACAGCACCCCGCACTCCTCGAAGGTCTCGCGGACCGCGGCGCAGACCAGCTGGCGCGCGTCGCGCTCGGCGGCACCGAAGCGCTCCGCCCACCAGGACGCCGCGGGCCCCTCCCAGGCCAGGTCGGCGTCGCCGTCGCGGGGGTCGACGCCGCCGCCCGGGAACACCGTCATCCCGCCCGCGAAGGCCATCTGCTGCACGCGACGCTGCAGGAAGACCTCGATCCCGTCCGCGCCGTCGCGGACCAGGACGACGGTGGCCGCGTCCCTCGGGACCGGCGGGGCGGGATTCTGGGCGTCGGGGGTCATTCGGTCACCGTAGCGGACGCCGCAGCGGCGCCGGCCGACTCAACCGAGTCCGAGCGCGCGGTCGAGTTCCGTCCGGAGAGACCGGGTCTCCCGGAGCAGGGCATCGACGGTGTCCGGGCCGGTCAGGAGACGGATGGCTTCGTCGACGGCGCGGAGGTACGCGCGCTCGTATCCCGCGCCGTAGTCGTTCGCGGCGGCCGCGAGGTGCTCGCGGGACGGAACCGGGGCCGCCACGCCCTCGAGGATCCGCAGGTAAAGGTCGCCGACATCGCCACCGGTCGCGACGGGCAGCGCGAGGTCACCGGCAGTGACTTCGGAGACGGACGCGGCGAGATCGCGGGCCGCGTGGCGCAGGGCTGAGGTGTCCATGATTCCCCGTAGGTTCGTGTCGAGAGCGAGAAGTGATTCATGCACCACGGTAGACGATATCGATCTACCGCGGTAGATCGATAGGAGGTTCACGTGTCGGACGCACCACCGAGCGGCCCCGACCTGGCCGCGCTGCTCGCGCGCCTGTTCCCCCGCCTGATGACGCTCGAGGAGCCGATCCTCGCCGATGCCGGCGTGACGATGTGGGAGTACGCGATCCTCAGCGAGCTCGTCTCGGACACCGCGCTGTCGCAGGTCGAGCTGTCCAGGCGCACCGGCCGCGACACAACGAGACTCGGGAAGCACCTCACCGCCCTCGAATCGCGCGGGCTCCTCTCCCGCGATCGCGCTCCGGACGGTCGACAGCGGACCGTCGGGCTGACCGATGCGGGGCGGGCGGCACAATCCGGCGCGAAGCGGGCGATCCGGGCGGCGGAGGACTCGCTGCTGAGCGAGAGCCTGTCTCCCGCAGAGTCCGCAGAGTTGCGTCGCCTCCTCACAGAACTCGGCCGCTGAGCGAGCACGGGACGGCGCCAGCGCCCCCAGGAAAGCCGACTGCAGCGGCGGCGAGAGACACGACCCACGCGCGGGCCTCATTTGTTCGAACCGTGTAGCCGATTCGCCCATTCAGGCGTATCATGGACTCATGACCCTCCCCGCCGGATTACGTGAGTTACCGGGGCATCTGATGCCTCCGGAGCTCAACGACGCCGCCGGGTTCCGGGAGCAGACCGCGAACCTGTTGTTCGAACAACGACGGTGCGAGAACCTCACCTTCTGCCGCACAGTCACCACCCTCTACAGCCTCTACCGCACCGTCTACGCCGACGCGGAAGCCGAATACCTGCAGCTGCCCGCCGCCGATGCCACCGACCGGGAACTACTCGCCCGCCGCAAAGACCTACGCCTGCGGGAGATCGCCCTCAACGCGCAGGTCGCCACCGGGCTGCGCCTGGGCCCCGACGCGGCGGACCGCGCGC
>NZ_JAAXOQ010000045.1 GCF_012396015.1 Tsukamurella spumae
CGACCACCGGCTACTGGGAGTAACCCCCGACGGTGCCGGCCCGCCTCACGCGCGGGCCGGTTCCGGGTCGCCGGAACAGCGGTACCAACTCGCCGGACCCGCGGTACCGACAAGCCCTATCTGCCACGCTGGGGTTGGAACGTCGTGACAGGGTTCGGCGACCCTGAGGCGCGCTTGTTCGGTGATGAGAACCTGGTTGAGCATGACCGCCGCTACGCCATGGCGGGCGAGTTCGTCGAGGTTGTCAAGCGTCTCTGGGCGGACGAGGAAGCTGTGGACTTCGAGGGCGACTATTACCGCGTTGACGGCCGAATCAAGGCGCCCCGCCCGCTCCAGCGTCCACACCCACTCCTCGTGAGCGCTGGCGGGTCACCGGCTGGTATGGCCTTTGCCGCTCGACATTGCGACCAACTCGTCGTTGCCGGCAACAGCCTAGACAAGGTGCGAGAGACCGGACATCGCGTCGAATCCGTACTTGAGAGCGTCGGGCGTGCAGCTCCGCTAGGTACGACTCCGTTCGCCATAGTCATTGTTCGCGAGGAAGAGGGCGAGGCTGAGGAGACCTACGAACGGCTCACGAGGTCGCTCAACGAGGACGCAACGATGGAGTTGGCCGCCGATATCCTGGGCGGAATCGACTCTGTTCGCGCGCTGTTCGAGGAACAAGGGTCTGAGGCAGCTGCGCGGGCGTGGGGCAGTGGTCAGGGGATACTCAAGATTTTCGGCACCAGCGAGCAGGTGGCAAGGCAACTGATCGCTCTCAAACAGCACACCGCCACATCGAACGTGCTCGTCAACTTCCCGTTGTGGAATCCAGCCGAGGTTCGGGCCTTCGCGCCCGTGCTCGATCACTTGCGAGAAGAAGGGATCTGGAGCCCGCCCAGCGAGCGGAACTACTCCTGGTGATCGAGCGGGTGGACGGCATCGTGCGCGGAAACTCGGGGGCGCGGTCGTTGACGGGTCCGGAATGATCGGCCTCTCGCGCACGGTTCTCACGCGGTAAGAGCAGTCGCGGACTCGTCCAAAAGGCTGCGCCGCCGCCGGTTATTCGCTTCGAAGGGCCGATGAGGCGGCAAGTACCCACGTGAGCTCAATGATCGTCTCAGTCTCGTCGAGTGAGCACTCGGTGAGTTCCTCGAACCGGCTCAGCCGGTATCGGAGGGTGTTCCTGTGGACGGGGATGCTGGCCGCTGCTCGCGCAGCGTTCCGGTCGTGATTGAGCCAGGCCTGAAGCGCCTCGATGATGAGCTCTCCGAACGCGCCATGCTCGCGCAAGGGAACTAGATATCGACGGTCGAGGAACGCGTTGAGGGCGTATTGCGCCGGCACCGCGACCCGCCAGCTGACCGATTCGAGGCTGTGTACGCCAGCCGTTGAGCCGACGGCGGCGAGGATGTCCCGCGCGATGACGTACGAGCTGTTGAGGGAACTGAGTGGTCGTGGCGGACCAACCGCGACAGGCATTCGTGACGATCCGGGTGGCGACGTGGTGAATCCGATGAGGCCGCCCGCGCCGGGAACTAGCATCGTTACCGATTCGCTGGCACCGGCGTTCGCCGTGCAGTCGTCAATCAGCCGAGTCGCGATGCCCTCTAACGCGTATTGCGGGACGGCAGCGACACAGATTACGTGCACGAGTGCGTCGTGATCGATGTGGAATTCGGCGCATCCAAGCCAAATATCGTGCACGGGAAGGCTGCCCGCGAGGAGGCCAGTCACCCACCGCCTACGACGTTGTTGTTCGAGCTTCGGCTGTCCGAGTGTTACATAGCGGCGGTACGTTTCGGTCGCCTGGTTGGAGAACGAGTCACTCAATCCCCACAGCAGTTGTGAGAGCTCGAGTACCGTGCCGACCGCAACGCCATGCGCGGGGGCACGATCGGCGATCCAGTGCTGGATCCCCGTGATGACGGAGCGGAATCCAGCCATGACATCGTGAAAGTCCGCACCTTGCAGTAGCTTCTCGAGAGTCGCGTGATCGGCCCCGACAATCTCGCCGCTTGGCGGTTCGCTGCCCCGGATCAAGACCGGGGCAGCGAACCGCAGGATCCGTTCGACACAGGCGGTGATCGACTCGTCGGACACCGACCGGTACGCAGGCACCTCGGCACGCAGGCGGTGGGCGCTCCCGCGGAGGAACGACTCACTTGAAACGAGGTCGTCGAGCAAAGCGACCACTCCACGGAATGACGTTTCCGCAGCCACCGCGGTAGCGCCTGGTTGCTCCTTACAGAGGATCCTTGTCATCATCGGACCGTTGGAGGACGGCCACGCGACGAGTCTGGCGTCGAGAAAATCGTCGGTCGAGGCTCGCTATCCGTTGTCTTCAAGACGCGATCGCTGAGGTCGTTCATGTCGCTGCGCTCGTACATCTCGCCAAGTCCCCGAAGTACTCCGAGCCGCAGGCCGAAGTGCCCGGCCGAACCCAAGATGCAGATCATGGCGGTTGCTCCCTTCGTGAGCCGGGAACAAGTAGTTGCGGCTCAGACATAGCGCTTCGGTCGACGAGACTTCGCGAAACTCACAAGGATGGTTCTCCATGCTGCGGCTCTTGCTGCTCGTCTAGAGCGACCTTCCGATGAGCTCCTTCATGATCTCGCTGGTTCCGCCATAGATCGTCTGGACCCGAGCGTCGGCGTACATCCTGGCGATCGGATACTCGAGGATGTAGCCGTAGCCGCCGAACAGTTGGAGGCACCGATCGATGACCTCCTTCTGCTTCTCGGTCGCCCACAGCTTCGCCATCGAGGCGGTTGCGGGATCCAGTCGGCCCGCGATCTGCTCGCCGATGCAATGGTCGATGAGTGTCTTGCCGGCCAGGACGTCGGCCTTGCATTCGGAGAGGACGAATCTGGTGTTCTGGAATTGCATCAGTGGCTTGCCGAAAGCCTTGCGCTCTTTGGCATACGCGATAGTCCGGGCGACCGCGGTCTCGGCTGCTGCGATCGCGCCGACTGCAATGATGAGTCGCTCCCGCTGCAACTGGTTCATTAGCTGATAGAAGCCCTGGCCCTCGACGCCTCCTAGGAGGTTGGCCGCGGGGACGCGCATATCGGTGAATGCCAGTTCTCTGGTGTCCTGTCCGTGCTGTCCTATCTTATCTAGGATTCGGCCGCGTTCAAAGCCGTCCAGGTCCTTGGTCTCGGCGACGAAAAGGGAAATTCCCTTTGCCCCCTGACTGGGATCGGTCTTGGCGACAATGATGAGAAGGTCGCAGTGGGTGGCGTTCGAGATGAAGGTCTTCGATCCGTTGATCAGGTAGTCGTCGCCCTGTCGGACGGCGGTCGTGCGAACAGCCTGCAGGTCAGACCCTGTCCCCGGTTCGGTCATCGCAATGGCGAGAACCGCCTCGCCCGTGGCGCATCTGGGCAGCCACCGCTTCCTCTGCTCTGCGGTGGCGTACGAATTGATGTAGTGCGCCACGATGGTCGAGTGCACGGCGAAGCCCATTGCACTGTCGCCGGCGCCGACCAGCTCCTGCTGGACGACGGACTCATGCCCGAAGTTGCCACCGGCACCGCCGAATTCCTCGGGCACATCGAGGCAGAGCAGACCCGCCGCGCCGGCCTTGTTCCAGACGTCACGGTCGACCTGGTGCTGCTGGGCCCAGCGCTCTTCGTGCGGAGTCACTTCTTTGGCGACGAACGCGGCGGCATGCACCCGAAGGGCTGCCTGGTCATCGGACTCCCAAGGGGCGCGATAGTTGGGGAACAGTTCGGACATCGTTTCTATACCTCCCAGATTCGATCGACAACGAGGTCATCCCCGACGCGAACCTTTGCGTGTGCTGTGAGCTTTCCGCCCACAAACTCAGAATGCACGCTTCCTTCGATGGTCCGGCCATTCGCCAACCGCACCGTCGCCGCGTGATCGAAGGTCAGTCGCGCCATACTCGGCGCGAGATTATTGACCTCGGCAAAATCACGCGTTGACGACTCATAGACATGGGCTTCGTCGAATGTTCTCACCGCGACGTCGGCGCCGGAGAGCATCTCAACCCCGTCGAGGATCAGGTCGCGCCCGATCTTCCACACCGGCGCGGCACTGATGATGCCGTCCGGCAGGGCGGTCGGGGGCGGCGGAAGTGTTGTCGGCACCCCGGCGCCGGGGTCGATTGTCAGCAAGTGCTGGCGGAGTCCCTGAACCTCCAGAACGGAGCTGGAGCCATCCGCTTGCACGGCCGGCAGGACGTGGGGAAAGTCGCTGCTGGAAACGACGATGCGAATCCGGTGCCCGGCGGGCACCTGGTACGCGGTCGGCGCCAACGTGACGCGCCACTGACCGGCGCCGCCGGTAATGGGGGCGATGCCCGTCGTGATCAGATGCGAACTACCGTCCGGGGCCACGTCGGCAACGCGCACGACGATACGATCGCTGGTCGTCCCCTCCCCTGTCACGACGTCGGCGGTCGGCGCTCCGATGATGACTGTGTCCTCGGTGAGCTCCTCGCCATCGATGGCCACGGCCCGCCGGTCGTCCTCCTGCTCATCCAAGGGCAGCCCGTAACCGAACGTGGGGATGTACCACGTCCCCGACTGTGTGCCCGCGACGGCGTCGCTCACCGACACCGCCGGCCAGTGTGGCGGCGCGGAGGCGCCATCGTCGGGAGCGGGGATCAATTCGCTCGAGGTGGCCGCGTCAAAGACGACACTTCGACTTTCTGCCGGGGGCCACGCCGTGTACTCGCGCCAGGATTGCGCGCTTCCCTGCACAAACACGGTCGCACCGTCGGCGTCGAACTCCGGTTCCGCTTTGTCGCGGAGCCAACGGTCCCACCAACGGAGCATCAGCTCGCGATGCTCCGCAGGCGCAATCGGAGAGGCGCTGGGCTCGACGTGCATCCACGGCCCCGCCACGAGATGCTTCCGTGTCGGGATCGCTTCGTAGGCGCGCACGCTGCCGGAGCAGAAGAGGTCGCGCCAGCCCGAGAAGCACAGCGCCGGGACGTCCACGAGAGTGGCGTCGATGGCGCGCTCCCCCCAGACCGGATCGTCGGGACCGTGCTGCCAGAAGTCGATGATGTTCGGCGTCTCGTCCAGTCGAGCTCGCCAACTCTCCATCTCGATACTGGTCGGGTTGGTGCGCACGGGTGGCAGAACCTGATCGAGCAGGGTTTTCGTTCCCCATAGACCGGTGGCCATCACACCGCCGCGTACCCCGCTCGGGTTGGCCAGGCCATCGGATCCGTCCGCGGTGAAGAAGATCGGCACTATCGCCTTCAACCCGCGCGGGCGCAGGGCGGCCGTGCGCAGCGTCATGATTCCGCCATAAGACATCCCCCACATGCCGATCGATCCATCGCACCACGGCTGGTCGGCGATCCATTCGATCGCCGCGGCGGCGTCGCGCCCCTCTTGGGGATCCAGCGGGGGCAGCATCGTTCCCGACGATCCGCCGAGGCCCCGAGGATCAATGAAGACCGAGGCGTAGCCGCGCTCGGCGAACCACGTCATCGCGTCCGCATGCGTGACGTGACCGGCCGTATCGCGCCGATAGGGCATCACGGTGACGAGCACCGGAGTCGGTGCGTCACCACTCGGTTTGATCAGGTCGGCCACGACAACACAATCATTGCCTACCGGAATCTGCACGTCGCGGATTAGCTGAGTCGTCATGTTAGATCACTTTCCGTGGAATTCGGGGGTCCGCTTTTCTTCGAAGGCCCGCTGGCCTTCGTGGCAGTCGTCCGAGCGCAGCGCGACGGCGAAGTTGCGCCGCTCGTACTCCAGGCCGTGGGCGAGCGGTGACTCCATCGACACGCGTGCCGCATCCTTCGCGAGTGCGACGGCGAGCGGAGAGTTCGCCGCGATGCGGCCGGCGAGCGCCAGCGCGGCAGTCAGCGCTTCGCCGGCGGGTGCTACCGCGGCCACCAGACCGGCGGCTTCGGCGGCCGCTGCATCCAGCGGATCGCCGCTGAGCAGCATGGCCATCGCTTTGGCCTTGCCAACGGCCCGGATTAGGCGTTGCGTGCCGCCCGCACCCGGGATCACTCCGAGCTTCACCTCCGGCACGGCGAACCGAGCGCCCGCTCCGGCGATGACCGTGTCGCAGGCCAGCGCTAGCTCGCAACCGCCGCCGAAGGCTACGCCTTCGACTGCGGCGATCACCGGCTTGCGACACGCGTTAAGCACCTCCCAGGTCGGCCCGCCGCCAGCGTCGAACGACCCCAGGATCGATTCGGCGCGCAATGCGTCGAATGCGTTGATGTCAGCGCCCGCGCAGAACGCCTTCGACGATCCGGTGATGATCACTGCACGCACGGCATCGTCGTCCTTGCACGTTGCCAGGTGCGCGCCGAGCGCATCGAAAACTTCTCGGTTGAGCGCGTTGTAGGCCTTCGGGCGATTCAGGCTCAGCACGGCGACCGCGCCGACGTGCTCGCGGATCACCACTGGCTCTCCGGTAGACGCTGACGTCATTCGGTGACCCCTGTGTACACGTCGGCGTGGTCGACCCGCATGACCTTCTTGTCGAGTTTGCCGACGCTGGTGCGCGGCAGAGCGTCGACGCGAATCACGACGTCGGGCAGCTGCCACTTCGCGAACCGCCCGGCGAGCAGCTCGTGGATCTCCGCGAGGGGCACATCTTCGCCGTCGATCGTGGCGAGCAGCACGACGGGGCGTTCCTGCCACTTCGGGTGCGCGACGCCGATGACGGCCGCCTCCCGCACCCGCGGGTGTGCCACGATCGCGTTCTCCATGTCGATCGACGAGATCCATTCGCCGCCGCTCTTGACCACGTCCTTGAGCCGGTCGACGACCTTAACGTAGCCGTTCGGATGGATGGTCGCGACGTCGCCGCTCCGCCAGAAGCCGTCGATGAACCGCTCGCCGGGAACCTCGTCGAGGTCGTGGTAGCGCTCGGTGATCCACGGGCCGCGGATGAGCAGCTCGCCCTCGGCGACGCCGTCGTGCGGCAGTTCCTCGCCCGAGGGGCCGATGACCTTCAGGTCCACGCCGACGCAGGGGAGTCCCTGGCAGCGCTTGAGGTCCCAGCGCTCATCATCGGTGAGATCCGTGAGGGTCGGCTTGATGCCGCGGTTGACGGCCACGAACGGCGTCGTCTCCGTTGCTCCGTAGGCGTGGATGATGTCGGCGCCGGTGAGCTCGAAGAATCCGCGCATCATGGTCAATGGCGGCTCCGTCGCCCCACAGAGGAGCCGAGCACGGCTGAGGTCGGGCATCGCGTCGAGGGTCTTGATGTAGTCGAGCATGGGACCAAAGATCGCGGGTGCGCCGTTCGCCACGGTCACCTGCTCGGCGATCATCGCGTCGACGAGAACTGCCGTGTCCTCGGCGGTGTACCGGCCGGGGAGGACGACCTTCGCCTGCGCGTACACCGCCGACTGGGGCAGTCCCCAGCTCTGGCCGTGGAACATCGGCGTGATCAGCATGACCGAGTCCGCGGCGTTCATCCCCATGGCGGCCACCTGCGCCATGGTGTGCAGGTAGATGCCCCGGTGCGAGTAGTACACACCCTTCGGCCGGCCGGTGGTTCCCGTGGTGTAACAAGCGCTGTACGTGGACGTCTCGTCGATCACTGGCCAGTCGATCTCGTCGGAGGCCTCAGCCATGAGATCCTCGAAGAAGACCGCGTTCGGCAGGCCGGGATCCACCTCGGACGAGGGCCGGTCGGTCATCACGACCCAGGTCGTGATGCCGGGTGCGTGTGGAGCGAGTTCGCGGGCGACCGGGAGCAGGGACTCGTCGACCAGCACGACGGAGGCGCCGCTGTGGGTGGCGACGTAGCCGAGGTCCGCCGGCGAGAGGCGCAGGTTCATCTGCAGCATCGCCGCCGCCGTGCCGGGGATGGCCCAGTACAATTCGAAGTGGCGCTTGCTGTTCCAGTCCAGGATGCCGACCACGTCGGCCGGGCCCACGCCGAGTCCGCCGAGCACGTTCGCGGCCCGGCGGATACGACGGTACGCGTCGGCGTAGGTGTAGCGGTCCCAGCCGCCGTCGGGCGTGCGGTAGACGATCTCCTGTTCCGGGTAGGTCCTGGCGGCGTGCCGGATGAGGGTGGTCGTGTTGAGCTGGGTGCTGTCGCCGTGCGTGGACGGCAGCCCCTTGACAATGTCGGTCATGGTGGATGCCCTTCTAGCCGATGCGTTCGATGATGGTGGCGTTCGCGGTTCCGGTGGCCTCGCACACCGTCTGAAGTCCGAAGCGGTCTCCGCGGCGCTCGAGCTCGCAGAGGAGATCGGTCAGCATCCGCGCGCCGGTGGACCCGAGCGGGTGTCCGATGGCGACGGATCCGCCGTTGACGTTGAGCTTGTCGTCGGGGACGTCGAACTCGCGCTGGAACATCAGTGGTACCCCGGCGAAGGCCTCGTTGACCTCGAACAGGTCGATGTCGCTCGCCTCCAGTCCGGATCGGCGCAGCGCTGTGTGGCTGGCCCGCAGGATCGCGGTGAACTGGACGATCGGATCGTCCGCCGCGACGGCGAGCGCGCGGAATCGGGCGCGGGGCCGCAGGCCGTGTTCCTCGGCGAACTCGCGGCTCGCGATCAGGAGAGCGGCGGCGCCGTCGCTGAGCTGCGATGAATTCCCCGCAGTCGTCATCCCGTCCTCGGCGAAGACGGTGCGCAGCGCGGCCACCTTGGCGGGGTCCTGCTCCGCGCGGATCCCTTCGTCGCGGTCGACGAGCGGCGACGTGTCGTCGGCCGGATCTGCGTGGATCGGGACCAGCTGCTCTCGGAATCGGCCTGCGGCGGTGGCTGTGGCCGCCCGCTCGTGGCTGCGGATCCCGAACTCGTCGAGTTCGGCGCGGGTGAATCCGAACTGCTTGTTCATCAGTTCGGACGAGAGGCCCTGTGCCATGAGACCGCCGTCGTACCGCGCCAGCTCACGCGGACTGTACTGCGGTCCGAGGGGCGCGCCCGGGGTCATCGACGGTGGCATGGGGACCTGGGACATCGACTCGACGCCGCACGCGATGACCAGATCGTGCGTGCCGGCCATCACGGCCTGCGCCGCGAAGCTGACGGCCTGCTGGCCCGAGCCGCACTGCCGGTCGACTGTCACCGCCGGAACCGTCTCGGGGAGGCCTGCGGCGAGGACCGCGTGCCGTCCGAGGTTCCCCGTCTGCTGTTCGAATTGGAGCACGCATCCCGCGATGACGTCCTCGATTAAGGCCGGGTCGATCGCCGCTCGCTGGACCAGTTCGGCGATGGTGGCTCCGAGCAGGTCGACGGGGTGCCAACCGCTGAGGATGCCGTTGCGTCGACCGACGGGCGTGCGTACCGCGCCGACGATCACTGCTTCGTTGTTCGCTGCCATGGAAGTTACCTGCTCCTTTGTGCGGTGCGCGCGCCGCGCACCTCCGTGATGGGTACATCGATCCGAGCTGCCAGCTCGAGCCACTCGTCGACGCTGCGCCGCTCGAACGCCGCCGCGATACCGGCGTGGTCCTCGGCGCCGAGCGCGGTCACGAGCCTGGCGCGGAAGTGCGGCTCGATCGCAGCGACGGCCACGTGACCGTCGGCCGCGCGGTACACGCCGTACGCGGGGTCCGCACCGCCCAGGGGTGCCCCGTCGCCGAGCAGCCCGTGCCGTACGGCCGCGCCCGCATCGGCGGCCGCGTCATCGAGGACGACGCGACGGACAGCGCCCGCCCCGGTCCGGTCGCGCTCGCGAAGCGCGAGCAGCACCTCTGCGACAGCGCGTTCGGCGCCCAGCAGATCCACGACCGGCACCGTCGGCATGACGCCGGGAACCACCATGCCGTACGCCGCCTGATAGGTCAGGTCGTGCCCGGCTTCGTCGGCGCGCTCTCCGTCGTACCCGACGATCTCGACGTGGGAGAGCGCGGGACGCGCGGCGACCGCCGCATCGATCCCGAGCTTGTGAAGCGCAGACGGTCGCATCGCGGTGATCAGTACGTCAGCCGCGTCCAGTTCCGTTTCGAACACCGCACGGCCAGCATCGGTCTTGAGGTCGACTGTAAGGACCGTCTGTCCCTGTGCCAGGGCGTCGTACCAGGAGGGCGTGACAGTCCGCAGCGTATCGCCCGCCGGCCCCTCGATCTTATGAACTTGAGCACCAAGCGCGCACAGCCGCGCTGCTGCAACCGGACCGGGGACATTGACCGCGAGGGTCACTACACGAATACCGGACAGTTCTTGTGTCATGAATCACTCCTCTTGCTATACGCTCGTATAGTAGCTAGTACATATGTATGGGTCAAGCACGGTTTGTATACTCGCGGTCCAAGGAGGCTTGTGATGGGTGAACCCTTCGTTACAGGCGGCGACCTCACGGCTCGGGCGAGGATCCGGAACGCTGCGCTTGACCTCTACGCGGCATCTGGTGAGGACAAAGTGTCGATGCGCGCCGTCGCCGCAGAAGCGGGTGTCGCCGTCGGCCTCGTTCAGCATCACTTCAAGACGAAGGAGGGGCTGCGCCAGGCGGTTGACCAGCTCATCGTTGACTACCACGCGTTGGCGATCGCTGATGCTGCCCCCGACGGTGGATCGGCTGCACAGGTCGCTGCCGCCCGTGATCTCGCCGTCAGCCGGATGTTGCAGTCACATCCATCTGTGGTCAACTACATGCGGCGCGTATTACTCGATCCGTCGGCACCACCGGATGGGCTGTTAGCGCGGCTGACCGACCTGAGTAGACAGCAGGTGATCGCCCTGCGTGACGCGGGAGTGGCCTCCACAGGCCAGCCCGTCGCGGAACAGACCGTCAAACTCATGGTCCGCCAACTGGGGCGAATCTTCCTGCAGCCCATGGTCGACGCGATGTGGACACAACTTGCGGATGCAGAACACCTATCCGCGGACCAACCGGCATTGACAGTTGAGGCTGCTGTCCATCTAGGTTCGTGACCTGGGCGAGCCTGGCCTCGCCCGACTGCTCGTCGAACCTGCTTCCCCGGAATCGCTCGATGGTCCCGGGGCATTGAACTCGTACCTCACTGGTGAGGTGCGCCGCACTCGCATTTTCGGCGAGTGCTCCACTACAGAAGGGAATCAGCCATGGACGTCTCCGGCTCCTCCGTCATCGTCACCGGTGGCGCATCCGGCCTCGGCGCCGCCACCGCGAAGCGCTTCGCCGATGCCGGCGCCACCGTCTTCGGCCTCGACCTGCAGCCGTCGATCGACAAGGCCGCCCCGGTCGAGAACGTGCACCTCGTCGCGACCGACGTGACCAAGGAGGACGAGGTCCTCGCCGCGATCGCCGAGGCCGTCAAGGCGGGCCCGCTGCGCGTGGCCGTCAACTGCGCCGGCGTCGGCTGGGCGGGCCGCATCCTGTCGAAGAACGGCCCGCACGCGCTGGACCTGTTCCAGACGGTCATCAACATCAACCTGGTCGGCACGTTCAACGTGATGCGCCTGGCGGCCGACCAGATGAGCAAGCAGGAGGCCGTCGACGAGCAGGGCTCCCGCGGCCTCATCGTCAACACCGCGTCGGTCGCGGCGTTCGAGGGTCAGATCGGCCAGATCGCCTACACCGCGTCCAAGGGCGGCGTGCACGCCATGACCATCACCGCCGCGCGCGACCTGGCGCAGTTCGGCATCCGCGTGAACACCATCGCCCCCGGCACCATCAACACCCCGATGCTGGCCGGCGTGACCCCGGAGTTCAAGAAGACCCTCGAGGCGGGCATCCCGTTCCCGTCGCGCCTGGGCGAGCCGAGCGAGTACGCGCAGCTGGCCTACTTCCTCGCCGAGCACGACTACATCAACGGCGAGACGATCCGCATGGATGGCGCGCTGCGGATGGCGCCGCGCTAGATCTGCAGTTCCTCCGCCGGCGTCGCCCCGACCGCGTCCGACAGGACGAGGAGCGGGGCGACGTCACCGTCATGTCCATCAGTACCGCTTGTACCTAGATTCCGATCTTGAGCGCTCGCATACGGGCGTAAAGCGTCGTGCGGCTGATCCCGAGATCCTTCGCTGCGCGTGCCTTGTTGCCGTCGTGGACCTTAAGCGCTTCGATGATCGCGATCCGCTCCGCTCGTTCGCGTCCTGCCAGGTTCCGAGTTCGAGTAGTTGTCCGGTAGGCCTGGGGGAGATCTCGCACGGTTACGTCGCCGCTGTTTCGTCGTTTCAGTACGTCAACCATCACTGCGCGCAGTTCGTGCAAATTTCCGGGCCAAGCTCTCGTTGCGAGTGCTTCGATCACGCTCGGGAGCAGGCGGATGTCGGCCTGCGGCTCGATGTCCTTTACCAAATGCATTGCCAGCGATTCGATTTCGCCCGTGCGATCCTGCAGGTCGATGAGCTCTCGTTGCTCGACGACCATCGATGCGAGTGCCAGGTGTGGCCCCTGCAGGTCTCGCACAGGACATGAGGTCAGGACGATCGCGTGGCCCGCAGAGACCACGTCGACGACTAGCGGAATCAGTGAGCAGGGGAGAAGGTCGATGTTCTCCAGACCCACAGTCGCGTCGCTTGCGAGGATCTCCTGCAGGCGGCTGGCCCAGGCGCGTTCACCGAACGTCACCGCGTCCGCTGAATCGAGGAAGAGCGCACCCGGCCGCAGTCTGCGAGCTTCCGTGGTGCGGCCTGTTCCTGCGGTGCCATGGATCAGTACAGGCCCCATCTGAATGGCCGCGCTATCCGTGGCGTGGGCTTGTGAGGTCACCGACTGGGGTGGCGTCTCGGTGCGATTGAACCGGAAGAGTGTGCCGTCTGTAGTGCCGTCGATTCGGGTGAGGTGAACATCCACCTCGAGGCCGGAGCTCAGGCGCACTCTGGTGTGCCGGTCCGAGCTACAGTCGAGCTCTGCGGCAAGCAATCTCATCGATGCGTAGTCGCCGGGCGAAAGCAGATCGACCGCAGCCTTGTTCGTCAGAACGACATCGTCACCGAATGCGGCCAGGGCCCGATTGCGAAGAGTGGACTCGGCTTGAAAAGCTCGCATCAACAGTCGCTCTGAGGTGCCGGCCAGATCGACGAGGCGTAGTTGGATGTCCTCGACGGCTCGCACGAGAAAAGGGGCCAGGAGCGGGTTGGCATCGCCTGTCGTGCAGCTGATATCGAGGACGCCCTCTATGCGGCGGGATACCGGGCTGATGATCGGGTGTCCGTAGCACGAGTAGGGCTTGAATGGTTCGATGTAGTGTTCCTCGCCGTTGATCGCGATTCCGCGGCGGATCTCGAGCGTTGTGCCTATAGCGTTCGTGCCGATCACCTCCTCGGCGCCAGTCGCGCCCGGGCGGATACCCAGATCGTCGAGGACGGCCTCAAGTCTGCGATCGGCAAACCAGCGATACACGATGCGTCCCTGACGGTCGGCCAAAATTAGGTTGTATCGGGTGTCAATCAGTCTTTCTGCAAGCTGGTCGAGCACAGGAACCGCGGCCCGGAGCAGCCGGCTGGTGGGGTCAATGTCGATGTCCGGGTTGGCGAGTCGAGGGCCCGCGGTTGCGACGCCACTGAGTATCGAACGGTGCCAGGACATAGCGATCTCCGGGCGTTCCGGTGAGGAGACGCTCATCACACAAGCATAGGCGTGTCTTCGAGTTCGGAAGGTCAATTCGCGAATCGGGCCGCGAAACTGGATGATGCGGGGGCGCCGCTCTGGCCCACGACCGGCGGCAGCGCAGGACGTGGGCCAGAGGAATCGATCGAACAGCAGGTGCGCTCAGCCCAGGAGTGCTGGCGGCGGCAAAACGAGGCCGAAGCCTCGCTTCGTCCAGTCGTTGTCCTTGGCCTGGTGGACTGTCTTCACCTGTGTGTACTCAGCGAGGGCGTTCGGGCCGACCTCGCGTCCGATGCCACTCTGCTTGTATCCGCCAAACGGGTTTAGCGGGAAGCCCGCGTGCCAGTCGTTGACCCACACGGTGCCGGCCTCAAGCTGGTTCGCCACGTCCAACGCGCGTTCGGGCGAACCCCAGACGCCGGCGGCGAGGCCGTAGTCCGAATCGTTGGCGATTTCGATGGCTTCCTCGACGGTGTTGTAGGGAATTACCACGAGGACGGGACCGAAGACCTCTTCGCGGGCGATCCGCATTCGATTGTTGACGCCAGTGAGGATGGTGGGAGCGACCCAGGCGCCGTTGGCGAAATCGGGGCCGCCCGGCACGGTGCCTTGATACGCGAGGTTTGCGCCTTCCCGCAGTCCGATTTCGATGTAGTCGGTGACCCGCTTCAATTGGTCCAGTGAGGCGACGGGCCCCATATCGCTGGCCGGATCGTTCGGATCGCCGATCCGGATGTCTTTTGCGCGGGACACGAGTCGCTCAACGATCTCGTCGTGACGTTCGGCCGGCACGAGAAGCCTGGTGCCAGATTCGCAGACCTGGCCTGCGAACATCAGGAAGGCGTAGAGCGAACCGTCGATCGCCATGTCCAGGTTTGCGTCGTCGAGAATCACGTTCGGCCCCTTACCGCCAAGCTCAAGCGTGACTCGTTTCAGGTTGTCCGAGGCGGCCTTGTGGACCAACTTCCCGACGGCTGTCGAGCCCGTGAACGCGATCTTCCGTACATCAGGATGGCTACTCAGATGGGCTCCGACTGTCTCGCCCGGCCCTGTGATGACGTTGAGGACCCCGGGCGGAAGGCCGGCGTCTTCAGCGGATTTCGCCAGTTCGAGCAGAGTGAGGGGGGTGTTCTCATCGCACTTCAGGACAAACGTATTGCCTGCCGCGAGTGCGGGGCCAACCTTCCACCCCGCGAGAACCAGCGGAAAGTTGAACGGCACAATTCCTGCGCAGACCCCGATCGGTTCTCGCCGAAGGACGGCACGCACGTCTTCGGTCTCGGGAACGAGTGGATTGGGCTCTTCAGGCTGGAATGCTCGGGCCAGGTTTGCGAAGAACCGGAGGTTGGCTGTGCCGAGTCCAATGTGGAATGCGTTCGCGATACGGACGGTCACCCCGTTCTCTCCGGTGGCGAGCCTCGCCAGTTCAGACGCCTTCGCCTCCATGCTGTCCGCCATACGGTCGAGAACATCGCCACGTTGCTCAGGAGTCATCCGGCGCCACGTGCCCTCCTCATGGGCCGCCTTGGCGGCAGCGACCGCGGCGTCGGCGTGTCGGACCTCGCCAAACGCCACCGTCGCGGTGACATTTCCCGTTGCAGGGGAGCGGACTTCGTACTGTTCGGACGCTTCGATCCATTGCCCGTTGATGAACATGTCGTAGTGCGGCGTGTTGCTCACAAAAACCTCCAAGCGGTCGGAAGACGATCAGGAGTCACGGTAAGAGCGCATCGACCGTGCGATGTGTTCAGTTTCTGAACACTTTCAGAGCTTCGGCTGCTCCTAACGTCAGGCCGACCGAACTCAGGACCGGCAAGGCCGGTTCCGTGTCGAGCCAAAGGAGTAACTATGGAAACCTATGAATACATCGTCGCTGGAGCAGGTTCAGGCGGTTGCGCCGTGGCGGCGCGGCTGGTCGAAGGCGGTGCCAGTGTCCTGCTACTTGAGGCTGGCCCGGCCAATGACACCCCCGAGGTTCAGATCCCGGCAGCGTTCGCCCAGCTGTTCCACAGCGATCGTGACTGGGACTACCGCACCGAGCCGGAACCTACGCTCGACGGACGAACCATCTACCAGCCGCGAGCGAAGACCATGGGCGGCTGCAGCTCGATGAACTGCATGGTGCACCTTCGTGGTTGCAGCGAGGACTACGACAATTGGGCGCAGTACGGCGTCGAGGGGTGGGCGTGGTCCGATGTCGAGCCCTTCTTCGACAAGTCACCTCTCGGATGGCGCGAGTTGCCCTCTCCCGATCCTCTGAGCGAGGCGTTCGTCGAATCGGCAGTCGCGGCGGGCATCCAAGAGAACCCGACGCATTTCGGGCCCAATCTCGACGGCGTGAGCCTCTCCAAGACCACGACGCGTGACGGGCACCGCTACGACGCCGCAACCGCATATCTCGGCCCCCTGAGCAACAACTCGCTGCTCCAGATCGTCACGGGGGCGCTCATTGACAAGGTCATCGTCGAGGACGGAGTCGCCACAGGCGTGCGCTACCTGATCGATGGACAGCCCGTCGAGAGTCGCGCATCGCGCGAAGTCATCGTGAGCGCAGGTGCGTTCGGCACACCCGAGATCCTGCAACGATCCGGTATCGGTCCCGCAGACCACCTGAGCGCTCTCGGGATCACTCCTGTCGCGGACCTTCCGGCGGTAGGTGCAAATCTCATGGATCACCCTATGACGCTGATGAATTGGGAGATCGAAGGCGATCAAGTCGGCCTGTTCGATGCAGACGATCCGTCCTACGTGGCGATGTGGGCCGAGGAGGGGAAGGGGAAACTCACAAGTAACGTGGCCGAGGCCACGGCACACGTACGAACAGAACCAGGCCTTCCGGCACCTGACTTCCAGATCGTGTTCGTGCCGTCCTACTTCCGTGAGCATGGCGCCCAAGTCCACGACAAGCCGGCATTCACTCTGGGGCAGTCCTATTGGACTCCGACCAGCGTCGGAACCGTACTGATCGCGTCGGCTGACCCCCAACGGCGCGCACAAGTGCACCTCAACCTTCTGTCGGATCGGGCTGAGATTGCCGCAATGATCAGGGCAATCCGGCTCAGTAGAGAAATCGTCAGTAGCGGACCCCTTGCCAGCCATGCCGGCGTCGAGCTTTCCCCTGGTCTGCAGATCGACTCCGATGACGACCTCGAGGCGTGGATCCGTGCCAACGTCGAGCACACGTACCATCCTTCGTGCACGGTACGGATGGGTACCGACGGTGCGCTCGACTCACAGCTGCGGGTACGCGGCGTGGCCGGTCTGCGAGTTGCCGATGCGTCGGTGTTTCCGGTCATTCCGCGTGCGAACACCAACATGCCCGCAGTGGTGGTTGGCGAGCGCTGCGCCGACTTCATCATCCGGTCGAAGAAGGCCGCGGAGTCGGTTGCTGCAGCCCGATAGTCACGCTCCGGCGGTAGGTCGGAAGTCCTGGATTCGGCCGTTGCGAACGAAGCAGTGATCCGTCGCACGTAAGAACCTCGTGGTGCAGTCGTCAGAAACGCGACGAGCACCACGAGGTTCTTGCTTTGTGGCAGTCCTCGCGTGACCGTCGTGCCCACCAGCGATTGTCTGGAGCTCGCGCGTGGGCGACTGTCATGCCCGTAACATTCTCTTGAGCGGACCTTCAGGATTGGAGCGCCACGGAGATCGCGCGCCGCGAGTGACCACCGCCGGCGAATGCGCTCATCCCGGTGTTCGCCCTGGTCTATCGTTGGGGGATGGGCCTCGATGAATTCGACTGGCTTCTCGATCGGCCGTCCGACGAACAGAACCAAACCGTCTCGCCATACCGACGCGTCTTCTGACCGTGGCGGATGATGAGTTCTTCGACGGCGTAACCCGCTACCGGCGTGGGTCGAAGCGTGGATGGCGCAATGCCGCGCAACGCATCGTGCCCAGCGAGGCGAAGTACAGCCGAGTGGCGAGAGGTGGACCTTATGGGCCGCGCATTTCGGGGACAATCAGAATCACGACGACTAGCACCGGCCTACGCACCGAAGTCACGCTCTTGTCGGTGTCCCGAATTCGAGCGGAAACCTTCGTCGATCGGTCCGCTACGGAGGTGTTTGAGCGCCTATCCTGACGGCACACGCCACACGGAACCAGGAAGGATGCAGCGCGTGCATCGACGCAACAGCCTGTCTGCCTCATCCGAAGCGTGTTACACCGTGGGCACAGAGGCGCTCGCGGTCACCGTCGCAGAGCTTGAAAGCTCCTGGACAACCGAGCTCATCGCGACGACAGCCTTTCGATGCACGGAATGCGGGACCAAGGTGCACCCGACGGCACTCGGCTCGACCAAGCTTTCGCCGTCGTTTCGTGCGGGCAAGGATCCCGGACACAGCGGCGACTGCTCGAGACGGCCACGTGAGGTCGACGCAGTTGACGATCACGGCGGACCCGGGACGGCCGTCGTACCGACCGAGCTCGTCCTACTTGGTCATGTCGACGATGAACACAGCCAAGGCCAACGGCCCGCGGGCACCGTCGTTTCGCAGCGGCCGGGTCCCGGTGGCCGGCGGCGCCAGGCAGGCAGCGGAGGGACGGACCCCGACGGGCGCCGGCGGGCTCACACGCTCGAACGTATCGTTAACCACTGGCTGGCGTTAGGCAGCAAGGAGGTCCGTGCAAGGCACCCGCTCTCCATTCCCGGCGTTGACCAAAGCAACTACCTGTACTGCTTCAAACAGATTGCGCCATGGGAAGCCAAGATCGCGCGGTCAGCCCCACGGGTGTTCTACGCGCCGCTGCGTTGGCGTGTTGATCCCGTCGAGGACGGCGACGTCCTGACCTTGACCCTGCACGCAGCCAGGCGAGGAAATGCGGCCATCGAGTGCACGATGAAGGTCGACCGGCGGGGCTGGTCTGCTGCTCAGCGTGTCCGCCTCGATCGCGAGGTCAGCTTCGCTGTCCGACGAGCTCGCGAGCTATGGTTCGACTCGAAGGCGAAACACACCGAACAGCAATCGGGTGGCGTGACGATGTTCGCAGTCGCTGAGCAGGACTCCGCCGACACGACGATGTTCACCATTCGAGACCCACGCGTTGTCCACTTCACGGACCGCCCGATCACGCAGTAGCCCACGACACCCGAGATTTGACCCGCTCAACGGGGCAGATACGCGCCCATACACTCGCAGGCCTCGTCACTACCTACCGCGAGGCCTTCCCTGCGGATGCGTCGCTACGAGAGCGGCATCACGAGGAACGTCGGCGCATCGATCACATTTCAGGCGTTTCTACCCAACGCCACCTCCGGAATAGACCAGGATTAGAAGCATCCTAGTGGCGCGTGTCGTTAATCATTGAACGGTTCGACGCCTGCGAGAATCGGGGTATGGCGAATCATCCTGCTCCGGCGTTGACGCTGCGCGACGGCGACCGGGAGGTACTGGAGTCGTGGACCCG
>NZ_JAAXOQ010000046.1 GCF_012396015.1 Tsukamurella spumae
CACCAACTGGAAGCAGGCCATCGCGCAGTTGTCGGTGGCCTACCCGGAACGCATCAACCAGCACCTCTAAGCATGGCTAACAGAATTCAGGAACGACGGACTTACACAGAAAACTTGACAAGCTCGGCGATGGAATCGTTCTTCGCGCTCCTCCAGAAGAACGTCCTCAACCGGCAACACTGGGCAACCCGCGAGCAGCTGCGGATCGCGATCGTCACCTGGATCGAACGGACTTACCACCGCCGGCGCCGACAAGCACGTCTCGGCCGGTTTACGCCCATCGAATACGAGACCATCATCAACACAGCCGCGTCAGCGGCATGACACCGTAACTGTCACCTATCGGTGCAGCAGTCCCGATCCTTACCCGTGCCGCCCTCGCCGAACACGTAGAAGTTCATGACCGACTCCGGCGCGTCCTGGTACGCGAGGTAGTCGCCGCGCAGCTTCTGGAAGTGCGCGAGGTTGCCCTTCGCGAAGTAGATCGCGGGCTCCTGGTCGCGGACCTGCTTGAGCGTCAGCGTCCCCTGGCCCACGGCCTGGAAGAGCTTGCTGAGCTTCGCCCCAGTACCGCCTTCGGCGACGTCGTGTCGGGTAGCCATGTGGGCGTCCAGTGAAGCGCTGAAGTCGAAGTTCGCGACTACCCGGCCGCGCCCGTACTGGTACTTTCCAGGCTGCCCCTGCTGCGACTTGTCGACCAGATAGTGGCGATCTGGATGATGAATGCCGACGATGCCCGATGCGCCCCGCGTCTCGTGGCAGAGGTACTCGCAGAGGTCGTAGAACGCCTTCTCCGCCGCGCCACGGCCAGCGTTCTTCTCGATCTCGTCGACCTCATTAGGCACCCGCACCCGTGGCGACGGAACGGTGAGCGCGTCGGACACCGTTCGGACCGTGGGACGCGGCCCATCAATGTCCTTGAACCACAGAACGATGTGGACGTGCAAGCCCTTGAGCCCGCAGCAGACCATCTCGGTCGTGCCCTCGTCGACCTCCACGAGACGATCGCTGTCGTGCCAGATGTAGGCCCACCTGTACAGACGATCAGCGAGTGCCGCGAGACCTTCGTCGAGCTGTTCCTGAGTGAAGATCACCTCGCCCGTCTCCGGGTGCTGGTGATACTGCATCACACTGATCACCCGCGAAACCTTGCGAGCACGCTTCTTCTGATCGGCGCTCTCTGAGGCTTTCACCGAAGCGAAGAACGCCTTTGCCTCGGCGATCTGAGCGGGCGTGGACTCTACGACGAACGGCGCGACGTCATCGCTGGGATCGGCTCCCGGCACGTCCAGCTCGGCGAAGTCCACGCTTGCAACCGAGGTAGGCGCCGATGCATCCGTTTCCGAAACGGATGCGCGGCCACCCAAGGAGGGCCGCGCATGCTGATCGGCGTTAATTCCCTGGTCAGAGCTGGGATCGACGGTCGCCTCGGAGTCGTCGGGGTCGGTCTGTGCAGCCGTATAGCCGTTTCCTGCGAAATCGTCCTCGACGGTGAGAACCGGGTTCTCACCGCTCGGAACGGCACCGGGCAGCCCGCCTGCGGCGGGTGCCAGGTCAGGCCCTCCGGGCGGGGTCAGGTCGGCGGGGACGATGGTGATGGTGCGGTCGGCGGTGCTCATCGGGCACCGCCCTTGCGGTAGCGCTTGATCGCGGCCTGGTGCGTGACGCCGAGGGCATCGCCGATCTTGGCCCAGGTCACCCCATCGGCGCGGGCATCGGCGACGGCGATCTCGACGGCCTCCTCCAGCACGGAGCGGAGCACTCCAAGGTCGTAGACACGGGCCTCGGAGTCGGTGAGGGAGGGGTCGCCCAGACGCCAGCGGAACGCGTTGACGTGATCGAAAGCAGCGGAGTTGGCGCTCATCAGCGATCACCGCCCATCACGGCGGCGACGGCGGCGCGCTGGCGCGGGGTCAGTGGCGTGAGTGCCAGGCGCTCACCGGCCCGGCGACCGGCGGCACGGGCGGCGGCGATGACGGGATCGAACCCATCAGCCTGCGAAACGGGGGTCGGGTCCTGGTCGAGCCCAGGATGGTCCAGCGCAAATGCGCGGGGAGCGTCGATAACGACAGACATCGGAAGTCCTCAAACATGAGTGTGCTTCCGGTTCCCCGCCACGGTAGTTGGGCTGTTTGACCGGCGACTCATCCGGGAGTAGTACCGCCAGCTTCAAAGTCTGGCCCCCGGTGGGATCTTCTTGTCTGCAACCATTCTCCCATGACTCGACTCACCAGTCCACTGACGAGTCGACTCGCGTGTCAGTCGCGACGCGGCTCTATTCGAATGAGGTCGGGGTCGAACTTCACGTGGCCGGGAGCGATGGGCTCGATGGTCACCGTCACCAGCTCGTCCACGAGCATCCGGCGACGGTCCACGTCCAACGCCCTCCACTTCGACTCGACGACCTCTCGGCGCTCCGCGGTACCGACCGGCTCGTCCACGTCCGCGAGCAGCTTCGCCGCCACCGACACCGAGCGGTCGAGTATCTCCGCGTCGATCTGGTCGATGCGGGCCTTTCCGCCCCTGATCGCCTCCGTGATCTCCAGGACGGGCTGGCGCACGTCCAGCAGCAGCGGGCTCAGCTCCTTGACGCGCTCGACCAGAGCGTTCCGCTCGGTCAGCAGCGCCTCGCGGTCCGGCCCGTCGTCCTCCTGCGGCATCACGAGGTCGTGCACGTCCACCGACGACAGGCGGGTGAGCACCGCCTCGGTGACCATCGCATCGACGGGCTCGCGCTGGCGGGTGAGGTGGAACTGCTCGCCGCAGCGGTACGTCGGCTGCTTGCGGCTGTTGGTCCCCGAGACGAGCGTCGCGCCGCACTTCCCGCACAGGCCAATCGTGGACAGGAGGTACTTCGGCTGGTTGCCCTGCCTCGCCGACCTCCGCACGTTGTCCTCCAGCTTTGCCACCGCGGCCCGCCACGTCTGCTCGCCAACGATGGGCGGGAACGCGTCGCCCTGCACCGGGTACAGCTCGCCCGAGGCGTAGTGCTTGATGTAGCCAGCGTAGAGCGGGTTCGCCAGCAGGTACCGCACGGCATCGACGGAGAACGCCGACCCGCGCGCGGTCAGATGACCGGCGCTGTTCAGGTCCTCGCGGATGCGACGGATCGACAGCGACGGCTCGCCGAGGAACGCATCGAAGGCCCGCCGTACGGCGTCGGCCTCCGCCTCGATCAGCTCACCCTCCCTCGTCCAGCCGAACGCCTTCCAGGAGGACGCCGGGATGCCCTCGGCGCGGCGGCGCTCGTTCGACCTGATCTGACGCTCCGCCTTGCGGCGCGCCTCGAACCGCGCGAGAGCGGCGAGCATCGTCGCCCGGAACTCGCCGTCCGCCGTCGAGAGGTCGATCTCGCCGTCCACGGTGACGACGCGCAGGCCGAGGTCGATCAGCGTGTTCAGGTCCTTCGTGCTGCGCAGGAGGCGGTCCATGTCCACGGCGACGACCATCGAGAACCTGCCCGCGCGGGCGTCGTCCAGCATCTCGGCCCACCGGGTGCCAGCGCGGCGCTTCTTCGTCGCCGACACAGCGTTGTCGTCGTAGACCTCGACGACCTCCCAGTCCTTGGCCTCGGCGAGAGCCCTGATCTTCCGCAACTGGGTCTCGACCGTCCACCGGTCGCCCTTGCGATCCATCGAGGCGCGGACGTACGCGGCGACCTCGTTCGTCTTCCTCAGCGATACCAGTTCAACCATGCAACCAAGCTTACGTGAACGAGTGTTGCAACCGCGATATAAGCTATGAGAACCCGCTGTACATGGCCGAGGACGCGGGCGCCGCCGACCTCATCGCCGGCGAGCGACTGCAGCTCGGCGTGAGTCGCGGATCACCGGAGCAGGTGATCGAGGGCTACAAGTACTTCGGCTACCAGCCCGGCGAGGGCAAGACGGACGCCGACATGGGGCGCGAGCACACCGAGGTGCTGCTCAAGGTTCTCGAGGGCGGCGGCTTCGCGCAGCCGAACCCCCGCCCGATGTTCCCGAACCCGCCGGGATTGCTTCGGGTGGAACCGCATTCGCCGACGCTGCGGGACCGGATCTGGTGGGGTGCCGCATCGGACGCGACCGCGGAGTGGGCGGCGAAGCTGGGCATGAACCTCATGAGTTCGACGCTGAAGACCGACGAGTCGGGCGAGCCCTTCCACGTGCAGCAGGCGAAGCAGATTCGGAGGTTCCGCGAGGCCTGGGCCGAGGCGGGGCACGATCACGAGCCGCGGGTCTCGGTGAGCCGCAGCATCATGCCGCTGATCGACGACGAGAGCCGCGCCTACTTCGGGCACGAGGGTAAGAGCCGCGATCAGTTCGGCAACATCGACTCCTCCCGCGCGGTGTTCGGTCGCACCTACGCCGCCGAGCCGGACGAGCTCGTCGAGCAGCTCCGCGACGACGAGGGCATCGCCGAGTCCGACACCGTCCTGGTCACGGTGCCCAATCAGCTGGGCGTGGAGTACAACACCCGCCTGCTGGAGTCGCTGGTCAAGGACGTGGCCCCGGCCCTCGGTTGGAAGTGACGACTACTGGCCGAGACCGCGCAGGCGCGGGCCGGCGTCCGACTCAGGTCGTGTGCCGCATGAGTACCCGGGTGAAGCCGTTCAGCACGGACGTCGTGTCCACGACGTACTCGAAGCCCGCCCGTTCGAACAGGGCGCGGGTACCGACGTAGGCCATGGTCAGATCGACCTTCGCGCCCTTGTTGTCAACGGGGTACGCCTCCACCACGCTCGCACCGTTCGCGCGGGCGAACTCGACTGCCCCGGCGACGAGTTCGTGACTGATGCCCTGCTTGCGGTGGCCGGGCCGCACTCGCACGCACCACAGCGACCACGGATCCACGTGATCGTCGACGTGCGGGATGCGGCGGTTCGTCGCGAAGCTCGTGTCCGCCCGCGGGTGGATGGCGGCCCAGCCGACGGGTTCAGCACCGTCGTAAGCGAGGACTCCCGGCGGCGGGTCCTCCGCGCAGAGGCCACGGACCCGATCGAATCGCTGGGGCCCGCGTAGGGCCTGATTCTCCGTGGACCCGATCCGGTACGACAGGCAGAAGCAGTTGCTGGACGTCTGTTTCTTGGGGCCGAGCACGGCCGCTACGTCCTCGAACACGCTCGCCGGCCGCACCTCGATTCCGCTCATGCGGCCCACGCTAACTCAGCGCGCGGTCCAGCGGTCCTCGATCCGCCCGTAGCGCCAGATCAGGAGCGCCGCGGCCCACACCGCGACGAACAATCCCACGATGACGAAGCCCGCGTAGTCCAGGTCGATCGACGCCACCCAGCCGAGCGGCCCGGACTCGACGTGCGTCCGCTCGGCGAGCACGCCCAGTAGTTCGACGGTGCCGATCGCCAGCGCCACGGCGACGGACAGCGACGTGATCGTGATGTTGTAGTACACCTTCCGCACCGGCTTGGCGAAGGCCCACCCGTATGCGGCGTTCATGAACACCCCGTCGATGGTGTCCAGCAGCGACATTCCCGCGGCGAAGAGCACCGGCAGCACCAGGATGCAGTAGAAGGGCAGCGTGAACGCCGCCATGCCGCCGGCGAGTACCAGCAGGCCCACCTCGGTGGCGGTGTCGAAGCCGAGGCCGAAGAGCACGCCGACCGGATAGATGTGCCAGGGCCTGCGGACGGAGCCGGACACCCCGCGCAGCAGCCGGCTCATGAGTCCGCGCCGGTTGAGCCGGTCCTCGAGCTCGGCCTCGTCGTACCGGCCGGTCCGCATGTCGCGGAACACCCGCACGATGCCGACGAGCACCACGAGGTTGATGATGCCGAGGATCCAGAGGAAGACCCCGGACACCGAGGTGCCGATCAGGCCGAGCACGGTCTGCATCGTCGAGTTCTCGTCCTCCACCGGGCCGACGAGCGCGCGCACGCCGAGGGCCAGCAGCGCGGCGAGCCCGAAGACGACCGTCGAGTGCCCCAGTGAGAACCAGAAGCCCACCGACAGCGGCCGTCTCGGGTTCCGCTCCCCCGCCGCGATCCGTGTCTCCCGATCGGCGAGGAGCTTGCGGGTGGTGTTGTCGATCGCGGCGATGTGGTCGGCGTCGAACGCGTGCCGAAGGCCGAAGGTGTAGGCCAGCAGGCCGATTCCGATGGTGAACTCACCGCCGTCGCCGATGCGGAAGTGCCCCGGCGCGATCAGCAGTATCAGCGCGCCGAAGCCCACCACATGGAGGGCGATCACCGTGGCGGTCATGCCGAACAGCGATCGCCGGTCGCCGGACCCGAGGGCGGCCCACGCCGCGCGTAGACGGTGCGCTGTGCTCGAGTTCGTCACGGATTCCACCTTCAGTACTTTCGCAGGTTCAGCGGCGCCTGCCCGGTCCATCGGGACCGCAGCAGGGCGATGACGGCGTCGAACAGTCGCGTGAGCTCGGCGGTGTCGTCACCGAGACAGCGCAGCACGAACCCGGGTCCGGCGAGCGCGGTGAGTCCGCTGCGCACCGCATCGACGGTTTCGGTGAGCGCGTGCACCTCGTCGAGCAGGGCCTCGTCGACGCGCGGGTCCACCGCGGTCAGCGATCCGACGTGGGTTCGCCCGTCGAGGAATCCGATCCCGGACGGGTCCGCGCGGCCCGGCTCGATGAGCAGGTTGTCCACCGCGAGCAGCGTGCCGCCGCGGTGGATCTCGGTGCGCATGCGCAGCTCGTCGTAGCGGAACCGCGCACCGTCGGGCGACCATCCGGGGGTGACGATCTCGGCCAGGACGAGCGACGCGGACGCGTCGAGCTCGACGGTGCAGGTCTGCCGGTAGGTCGCCTCGCGGTAGAGGATCAGCGCGTCGGGCACGTACTCGAGCGCGCTGTCCGGGCCCAGCCGGATCCGCAGGTGCTGGGCCGCGGCACCGTCGGGCGTGCGGTAGACCTTGGTCGCCGATTGCGTGGTGACCACGGCGTGAGCGCCGGCCTCGAGGTCGATGTCGATCGCGTAGGTGTCGCCGCGCAGGCAGCCGCCGCCGGGGTTCACCAGGTGGTAGGTGACCTGCCCGGAGTCGTCGAGGTACAGGGGGCGCAGGGTCTGCAGGGTGCCCGCGTGCCGCTGCCGCACGGCGACGGTGCGCGGCCCGCGCGGCGCGAGGGTGAGAGCCAACTCGCCGGTGAGAGCCCGCGCGACAACACCGTTCATGCGAGGTCGAGCATGAGGACGTCCCGGCGGATCCACTCCAACACGCCGTCGAGCCCCTCGTCGGTCTTGAGGTTGGTCATGCAGAACGGACGCTCGCCGCGGAACACCTTGGAGTCGGCGGCCATGACCGACAGGTCCGCCCCGACATAGGGCGCGAGGTCGGTCTTGTTGATGACGAACAGGTCCGACTTGATCATGCCCTGCCCGGCCTTGCGCGGGATCTCCTCGCCCTGCGCCACGTCGATGAGGTAGATCGAGAAGTCCACCAGCTCGGGACTGAAGGTGGCGGAGAGGTTGTCGCCGCCGCTCTCGATGAACACGATCTGCAGGTCGGGGTGCGCGGCCACGAGGCGCGACACCGCGGCCTCGTTCATCGACGTGTCCTCGCGGATCGCGGTGTGCGGGCACCCGCCCGTCTCGATGCCGACGATGCGGTCGCCGGGCAGCACGCTGTTGCGCGCCAGGATCTTCGCGTCCTCGGTGGTGTAGATGTCATTGGTGATCGCCGCCATCGACACCTCGCCGTCGAGGTGGCGGGTGATGCGCTCCACCAGCTGCGTCTTACCCGCCCCGACGGGGCCGCCGACACCGATCCGGATCGTCGTCATGCAATCTCCTCCTAGCTCATGAACATCCGCGCGCGCTGGCGCCGATGCCGCATCTGGGCGATCTCGAGCCCGGGCGACGCGGAGCCCAGGTCGTGTTCGGTCAGGGTCAGGGCGGTGGCGACCCCGTCGGCCACCACGTCGTACATCGCCCGCTGCACCCGTTGGCCCGCCGTCTGGCCGATCGGGATGGCGCGCACGGCGTTCTGGGTCAGCGAGGTGACGGCGGCGAACAGGTGCGCCTCGATCGCGGTCGTCACGGGCGCGTCGACCGCGTGCGCGAGCAGCGCGAACGCGATCGCGGGGTGCCCGTGGCAGCGGCCCGCGTCCAGCTCGGCGAGGTAGGCGTCCAGGTGGGACTGCGGGGCGACGACGGTGCCGACCTCTGCGGTGCGCCGGCCGATCGTGGCCGCCGCGGTGCGGACCTGCTCCGGCAGCGTCAGCGCCGCGAGCAGCCGGTCGAGCCGCCACACGCCGTCGAGGTCGTCGCGGCGCAGCGCCTCGTACGCGAGCCGGATCGCGGCACCGTCGGCGTACGTGAGCTGCCGGGAGACGTACGCGCGCAACCACGCCGTGAAGCTCGCCTCGTCGTCGATCGTGCCGTCCGCGAGGTAGGCCTCCATCCCGAAGGAGTGACTGAACGCTCCGGTCGGCAGGGCGGAGTCACTGAGCTGCAGCAGCGGCAGGAGATAGCTCGGGGCGGCCGTCAATGCGTGTGTTCCGCGTGCCGGAAGGGTGTGGGCAGCACCCGTTCCTGGCGGGTGAAGGGCACGCCGTGGTGCGTGAGGTAGTCCTCGACTGTGTGGTCGTACTGCACCACCATCACCTCGGCGCCGTACTCGGAGTCGGCGTCGAAGAACTGGGCCTGGAGATGACGGTTGCCGAGTCCGTGTGCGGTGCGGCCCATCTCGGCGATGGTGCGCGGCGCGATCACCAGTACGTCGGTGGAGAGCACCCGCACCGCGATGATGTTCGCGGCGTCGCGGTGCAGGATGTCGCCGTCGCGCAGGTCGCCCTCGGGGCCGGCGGGTGCGGCCAGGCGCAGGCCGATCTCCCGATCGTGGTCGGTGCGCACGCGCTGGATCCGCTTGACCAGGTCCGCACCGGCGAGCGGCACCCGCTCGACGTGCACGCCGTCGAGGTCGGACGGGGCCAGGTCGGCGAGATTCCCGCTGATGGTCTCGATGATCACGTTTCGCCTCTCAGAACAGGAAGTAGCGCTGCGTCATGGGCAGGGTCGATGAGGGCTCGGACCGGACGGGGGCACCGTCGACGGTGACGACGTAGGTCTCGGGGTCGACGGTGATGTCGGGCGTCGCGCCGTTGTGCGGCAGGTCCTGCTTGCGGAGTGTCCGGATGCCCCGGACGGGCAGTGTGCGCTTGCGCAGCCCGAGTTCCGCCGCCACGCCGGACTCCGCCGCGGCGGTGGAGAGGAAGGTGATCGCGGCGTCGTGCACCGCCCTGCCCATCGACCCGAACTGCGGGCGCATGGTGCGCGGCTGCGGCGTGGGGATCGACGCGTTCGCGTCGCCCATGAGTGCCGTCGCGATCTGGCCGCCCTTGAGCACCAGATCGGGCTTGACCCCGAAGAAGGCGGGCTGCCACAGCACCAGATCGGCGAACTTGCCCTCCTCCACGCTACCCACGTAGTCGGCGATACCCTGCGCGAGAGCCGGATTGATCGTGTACTTCGCGACATAGCGCTTGATCCGCGCGTTGTCCCCGCCGTCGGGATCGTCGTCCAGGGGGCCGCGCTGCCGCTTCATGGAGTCGGCGAGCTGCCAGGTGCGGGTGATCACCTCGCCGACGCGACCCATCGCCTGCGAGTCGGAGGACGTGATGGAGATGATGCCCATGTCGTGCAGCACCCCCTCGGCCGCAATGGTTTCGGGCCGGATGCGGGAGTCGGCGAAGGCCACGTCCTCGGGGATGTCGGCGTTGAGGTGGTGGCACACCATGAGCATGTCGAGGTGCTCGACGATGGTGTTCGTCGTGAACGGGAGCGTCGGATTGGTCGACGCCGGAAGCACGTTCGGGTGTCCGGCGATGGCGATGATGTCGGGGGCGTGGCCGCCACCCGCGCCCTCGGTGTGGAAGGTGTGGATCACCCGGCCGTCGATCGCGGCGACGGTGTCCTCCAGGAAGCCGCACTCGTTGAGGGTGTCCGTGTGGATCGCGACCTGCACGTCGTACTCGTCGGCGACCGTCAGCGAGTTGTCGATGGAGGCGGTGGTCGAGCCCCAGTCCTCGTGCACCTTGAGACCGATGGCGCCGGCCCGGATCTGTTCGGCGAGCGGCTCGGTCGCGCCCGCGTGCCCCTTGCCGAGGAGCCCGATGTTCATCGGCACGTCGTCGAGGGCCTGCAGCATGCGCGCGATGTGCCAGGGCCCGGGCGTCACGGTGGTGGCGTTGGTGCCCGCTGCGGGGCCGGTGCCGCCGCCGATCATGGTGGTGACGCCGGAGTTGAGGGCGGTGTCGATCTGCTGCGCGCTGATGAAGTGGATGTGCGTGTCGATGCCGCCGGCAGTGAGGATGCGTCCCTCCCCCGCGATGATCTCCGTCGCGGCGCCGATGGTGATGCTCACCCCGTCGGAGATCTGCGGATTGCCGGCCTTCCCGATCTTCAGGATGTGCCCGTCGCGCAGCGCCACATCGGCCTTGACTATGCCCGTGTGGTCGATGATCAGCGCGTTGGTGATGACGGTGTCCGGGATCGGCCCGGTCGTCTCCGAGCCCTCGCGGGTGAGCACGCCGTTCTCACCCATGCCGTCGCGGATCACCTTGCCGCCACCGAAGACCACCTCCTCGCCGTACACCGTGAGGTCGCGCTCGACGACGGCGAACAGCTCGGTGTCGGCGAGGCGCACGGCGTCGCCCACGGTGGGGCCGTACAGATCCGAGTACTCGCGCCGGCTCAGTTCGAAACTCATCGTGCTCCCCCGTTCCCGGGCACGGTGGGCGCACCGTCGGACGTCTCGAGCGGGCCGTTGACGAGGTTGGCGAGCCCGTGGACCTCGCGGGTCCCCGCGAGGGCGACCAGGCGCACCGTCTTGCCGTCGCCCGGTTCGAACCGCACGGCGGTCCCGGAGGGGATGTCCAGACGGTGTCCGTACGCGGCGGTGCGGTCGAAGTCCAGGGCCGCGTTCGCCTCGGCGAAGTGGAAGTGCGAGCCGACCTGGATCGGCCGGTCGCCGGTGTTGACGACGCGGACGGTGCGCGTGGACCGGCCGGCATTGCCGGTGATCGGCGCGGCGGCGAGGCGGAATTCTCCGGGGATCATTGCGCGCCTATCGGATCGGGTGGTGGACGGTGACGAGCTTGGTGCCGTCGGGGAAGGTGGCTTCGACCTGGACGTCGTGGATCATCTCGGCGACGCCGTCCATCACGTCCTCGCGCGAGAGGATCGTGGCGCCGTAGGCCATGAGATCGGCGACGCTGCGGCCGTCGCGTGCGCCCTCGACGAGCTCGTACGTGATGATCGCGATGGCCTCGGGGTAGTTCAGCTTGAGGCCGCGGGACTGGCGGCGGCGCGCCAGGTCCGCGGCGACCACGATGAGCAGTTTGTCCCGCTCGCGAGGGAGGAGGTGCATGGAAAACATGCAAATCCCTTGGCCCCGTGGCAGTCAAGCCAGATCGTCAGGCGCAACAGGGTGGAAACATGAAGTTAACGTTCCTGGCCCCACTCGTCCTGACAGGGCGCGGCGGCCCGGGGACTCGACGGGTGCCCGGCGGGGTCGTCGAGCCGGTATCGGATCAGCCTGGAGCTGTTGAGCACCACCGCGACCGAGGAGGCGTTGTGCAGGATCGCGGCCAGGACGGGCGACAGCGCGCCGCCCGCACCGACGAGCAGACCGACCGAGTTGACCGCGATCGACATGCCGTAGTTCTGCCGGATCACGTCGACCGCTCTCCTGCCCAGATCCACGACGTCGAGCACGTTGCGCAGGTCGTCCCCGGCGAGCGCGATGTCCGCGGTCTCGACCGCCACGTCGGTCCCCGCGAGTCCCATCGCGATCCCCACGTCCGCCGCCGCGAGCGCCGGCGCGTCGTTGACCCCGTCGCCGACCATCGCGACCACATGGCCCTCGGCCTGCAATGCTCGAACCTCGGCCAGCTTGTCCTCGGGCATCACTTCCGCACGCCATCGGGTGATGCCGAGCTCGGCGGCGATCGCGGCCGCTGTCGCCGGATGGTCGCCCGTCAGCATGACGACGGTGTCGATGCCCGCGGCGGTGACGGCGGCGAGAGTCTCGGCCGCCTCCGGCCTGACCTCGTCGCGCAGGCTGACTAGGCCGACGAGGGCACCGTCCACCGCGAGGAGCAACGGCGTCTCGCACTCGGCACGGAGCCGGTCGACCCACCGTGCCGCGTCGACGCCCACGGCCACGCCGTGCCGCTCGAGCAGTGCCGGGCTCCCCAGCAGGAGAACGCGGCCGTCGTCGGCCTGGGTCCGCATGCCCAGGCCGACGATGACCTCGCACTCCGCGTGGCTGGGAATCTCGATGTGGCGCTCCTCGGTGGAGCGGATGACGGCCTCCGCCAGCGGATGCCGTGAGTGGATCTCGGAGCTGGCCGCGTGCGCGAGCACCTGCTCCGGGCTCCAGTCGTCGCGGAACGAGACCACGTTGGTCACCACCGGGCGTCCCGTGGTCAACGTGCCGGTCTTGTCGAAGACCACCGCGGTGACCGAGCCCGCGGCCTCGAGGTGCGAGCCGCCCTTGATGAGGATGCCGCGTCGCGCACCGTTGCCGATGGCGCCGCTGATCGCCGTCGGCGTCGACAGGCCCACGGCGCAGGGGCAGGCGATGAGCAGCATCGTCATCGCGCGCCGCAGATCCCGGGTCAGGAGAAGGGTGAGTCCGGACAGGAGGAACGACCCGGGGACGAAGCTGCGGGAGAAGTTGTCCCCGACGGTCTGGATCGGTGCCCGATACCGCTCCGCCTCCTCGACCCTCTCGATGATCCGGCCGATCGCGGTATCGGCCCCGACTGCCGTGGCGCGCACGACGAGGCGGCCGGAGACCACCACCGCTCCCGCATGGACGGTCGCGCCCGGTTCGATGGTGACGGGAAGCGTCTCCCCGGTGAGCGCGGCCTGATCGACCACGGCGAGCCCGTCGACCACGACGCCGTCCACCGGCACCGCCACGTGATCGTGAACGATGACGATGTCGCCGACATCGAGTGCGTCGATCGGGACCTGCACCTCGGCACCGTCCGCGAGCCGCAACCATGCCGAATCGGTGTTGCCGCGCAGCAGGTCCGAGATCGCGCGCCGGGTGCGGCGCAGCGTGAGTTCCTGGAGGAACTCGCCGATGTTGAGCAGCCACAGCACCGTGAGGGCGACGACGTTCTCACGCAGGAGGAGGCTTGCGAGCGTGGCGGCCGTGACGAGCGCGTCCGTGCCGGCGCGTCCCCCGCGCAACGACCGCAGGGCCCCTCGCAGGAACGGGTAGCCAGTGAAGACGGTGATCGCGGTCGCCGCGGTACGCGTCCCGGGGCCGAGCAGCGGCGGACGGCGGAAGCCGTAGCGGCGTAGGCCGAGGAGCACCAGGGCTGCGGCGCCGAGGCCCATCCGGAGCAGGTCCGCGTTGGTCACGTCCGCCGAGTGCGGTGCGTGTCGAGCGACCAGTGAGGCGTCGGCGGCGAGCCCCGCCGCTGCGGCCTCGGCGACACGCGCGAGATCGACATCGCTGCGATGCCAGACCACGAGGGAGCCGGTGTGACTGTACGCATGCGCCGCCCGCACGCCGGGGATCGCCAGCACGGCGTCCTCGACCGCGATTCTGCGCTGCGCGTTCGTGCCGACGAGGTCATCGAGCACCCACCGCACCCGGCCGGCGGCCTGCGAGACAACACGCCCCGCGGGCTCGGACAGCACCGTCATCAGTGATCGTGGTCGTGTGCGGCGCCGGTCGCCGGTGGGGTCGACTCCTCGCCGACTCGCTCCTTGGCCTCGGCCAGGATGTCCGCCGCGTTCAGGCGCACGTTCTCGGCGACCTCCTCCGCCTTACGGCTGCCCTTGAGCCCCAGTGCCGTTGCGGCGACCGCGCCCTCGCGCAGCGGCGCCTTGGCAAAGGCCTTCTTGGCCGCCTCGTACGCCGCCGCACCGACGAGCCCGGTCACGAGCGCGGAGCCCGCTTTGAGGAACAGTGCCTGAACTGCCATCGGATCGTCCCTTCGTCAGCGACCCTCGCCGCTTATCGACTATCGTTGCCAACAGCGTACGCGTCGGGGCGGGCAGACGGGTGAGTAAGGTCCCCAGCGCGGCGGGCGCGAGTCGCCGGAGTTCGCCGCGAACGCCGCGGCGGTGGTCGCTGTCGTGAACCAGGCCGGGCTTGGGCGGCATCGTCGCCGGCTCCACCAAACGGTACTGCGGCACGGTCCGGATCTCCCCCGCCCAGTACGCGCCGAGCGAGGTCAGCTCGTACTCGAGCGGCTGGCCGCGCATCCTCGCGCGCACCTTCCGCTCCGCCTCGTCGAGGCGGTGATCGGACTGCGTTCGGACGGCACCGTCGGGCCCGAGGATCCGCAGCGGAACCCCCAGACGGTGGTCGCGATCTGCGCCGGCATCGCGAAGGTCGTGCGGTGATGGACGTGCGGTGATGGACGTGCGGTGATGGACGTGCGGTGATGGACGTGCGCGTGCTGGATCGGGCTGAGCCCGCCGATCGTGCTGTTCACCGCAGGCGTCCTCGACGGACTGCGCTGCGGCGGCACCGCACCGTCGACCGCACGGCGCGACGCCGGACCGGCGTGTCCCCGCGTCAGCCGAGATGCGCGAGCAGCAGGAACGCCTGGACCGCCACGCGTCCCTTCTCGTCGACATCATCGGGCCCCGCCGGGAATCCCGAACTGACGGGAGGGAGATTGGCGTGAATGTGGGCGGGCCGGATCTCATCGATCTCCCAGTACTTCGAGACCACACTCCGCAGCTCATCCTCGGTCACCGCGGCAGGCCCGGGGCCGCCGCCAGGTACACCGGCGACGTCGAAGACGAGCGCGAAGTACGACGCTCCCGGGGCCGCGGCGCGCACAATCGAGCGCTGGTAGTCGTCCCGCGCCTCGACCGGCAGCGAGTGGTACAGCGTGCTGTCGATGACGGTGCCGAACCGGCCGTCGTATCCGGTGAACGAGGTGATGTCGGCGACCTCGAACGTGGCATTCTCGACGCCCTGCCGCGCAGCCTCGGCCCGCGCCAGGTCGATCGCGGTCGGCGAGTTGTCGAGGCCGACGGTGGTGTAACCGTTCCGCGCGAGCTCCAGTGACACGGCGCCCTCGCCGCAGCCCGCATCCAGGACCTCGCCGTGGACGCGGCCCTCGCGGATCAAAGCGGCCAGCTCGGGCTGGGTCTCGCCGATGCTCCACGGAGGCCTTGCGCCGCCGAACATCTCCGCCTCGCCTCGGTACGCGTCCTCGAACATCGAGCCATCCGATTCAGTCATGACTCAGGCTAACTAATGCTCGTGGAGTGCGTCAATACTTCGAGGTCAGTCCGTCTTGACCTCGCTGCGGTCGCCGGACCACAGGGTGTGGAAGGTGCCCGGCTTATCGACGCGCTTGTAGGTGTGCGCGCCGAAGAAGTCGCGCTGGCCCTGGACCAGGGCGGCCGGCAGCCGGTCGACGTTGAGCGAATCGAAGTAGCTCAGCGCCGTCGCGAAGCCCGGGACCGGGACGCCGGCCTGGGTGGCGGTGATGACGACGCGGCGCCACGCCTCCTCACCGTCGCGGATGGCCTGCGCGAAGTACGGGGCCTCGAGCAGGGTCGCGAGGTTCGGGTTGGTCTCGTAGGCATCGGCGAGCACGTTGAGGAACTGCGCGCGGATGATGCAGCCGCCGCGCCAGATCTTCGCGACCGCGCCCTTGTCGATGTTCCAGCCGTACTTCTCGGCGCCGGCGATGATCGCGTCGAAGCCCTGGGCGTAGGCGACGATCTTGGACGCGTAGAGGGCCTTCGCGACGTCGTCGACGAAGGAATCGTCGACCCGCGGCGCCGTGGGGCGCTCGATCCCGAGCGCGCGAACCGCGTCGCGCTGGTTGCGCTTGGAGGAGACGGCGCGACCGAAGACGGCCTCGGCGACGCCGCCGACCGGCACGCCCAGGTCGAGGGCGGTCTGGACAGTCCAGACGCCGGTGCCCTTGCTGCCGGCCTGGTCGGTGACGATGTCGACGAAGGGCTTGCCGGTCTCCGCGTCGACGTGCTTGAGGATGTCGATCGTGATCTCGATGAGGTAGCTGTTGAGCGGCCCCCGGTTCCACGTGGCGAAGATCTCCGAGATCTGCGCGGGCGTGTAGCCGGCGACGTTGCGCAGCAGGTCGTAGGCCTCGCCGATGAGCTCCATGTCGGCGTACTCGATGCCGTTGTGGATCATCTTGACGAAGTGGCCGGCGCCGTCGGTGCCCACGTGGGTCACGCAGGCCTCCCCCTCCGCGACCGCGGCGATCGACGCGAGGATCGGGCCGAGGGTCTCGTAGGACTCCGCGGTGCCGCCGGGCATGATCGACGGGCCCTTGAGCGCGCCCTCCTCGCCGCCGGAGATGCCGGCGCCGACGAAGTGGATGCCCGTCGGCGCGATCTTCGCCTCGCGGGCGATGGTGTCGTGGAAGTTCGCGTTGCCGCCGTCGACGATGATGTCGCCCGGCTCGAACCGCTCCTTGAGCTGCTCGATCACCGCGTCCGTACCCGCACCCGCCTGCACCATGATGATCGCGGTGCGCGGCTTGGCCAGGCTCGCGACGAACTCGTCGATGGTGTCGCTGGCAACGAAGTTCGCCTCGGGGTGATTCTTGGCGACCTCGTGCGTCTTCTCCGGCGAGCGGTTGTAGATCGCGACGGTGTTGCCCTCACGGGAGGCCAGGTTGCGGGCCAGGTTGGAGCCCATCACCGCCATCCCCACCACACCGATGTTCGCCTTGGCGTCGTTGCTGCTCATCGCTTATTCGTCCCTCTTCCTCATGGTGGTTCGCACTCGGCCCCTACGTTACGTCCCCATGCCCGACGGTGCCCCCACCTCCCTCACACGAACCAGAACGTTCGTAACCGACAATCCAAGCCCGCAATTCTACATTCGGTCTCAGTGTTCCAGTTCGCGTACCCTTCATCAACATTGTGAACGCTTCTTTAAGATGAATGATTCTTGTCCATCGACGCTCGCACGCCTGTATCCTGGTTCGCATGGGACTGCCCGTCGAAGACGTGTTCAAAGTGTCCGGAATTCCGACGCATACTTTTGTATACCCATCAGCATCAGCCAGATTAAAGGTCGCACTGAGAACTCCTGGCCGTGGAGTAATCATTGAAGGCCCATCCGGAATTGGAAAATCAACGGCGGTTACCAAGTCGCTCGAAGACCTCGGAATGAACTCGCGAGTTACACTGCTCAGCGCACGCAAACCAGGCGATGTTGAGTACATTACGTTCCTTCCAGAGATCAAATCCGTTGGCACAGTTGTGATTGACGACTTTCATCGACTATCGGACAGCACGAAGCTTCTGATTGGCGACCTACTGAAAGTCACAGCAGATGCTGAAGACGCCGATCGCAAGCTTATAATTATCGGAATTAATGAAGCGGGACGGGCTTTGATTGATTCCGCACAGGATCTGGCAAACCGCGTCGAGGTGATCCGATTCGAGACCGAGCCCGCCAGTAAGATCAATGAGCTGATCAACAATGGGGAGAGTGCACTAAACGCCACGCTCGCTGCAAAGGACCTAATTGTCGAGAACTCTGGCGGAAGTTTTTACATCGCTCAACTTCTCTGCTTTAATGCTTGCCTCGAGGCGGAGTTCACCGAGTCTGTCGAAATATCCAAATCAATCGACACCACCTACTCGGCAGTCCGAAGGAAGGTAATAGAACGTCAGCGAGACAAATTTGGAGCATCGGTGCGGGCATTCGCTCGCGGCACCAAATTTCGCCCTGGCGGGCGCGCGCCATACCTTCACATCCTACGCTGGCTCGCTGAATCCGAATCATGGAGCATCAACATTCCCGACGAGATGCGTCGCCATCCAGCCGAGAAAGTAAGCGTTGGTGTCGTTCACGACCGAGGCTACCTAGCGTCACTTTGCGACGACTCAGAAATCGCCAAGCTACTCCACTTCGACTCGGACACCAACATCCTGTCCGTGGAAGACCCCATGCTCGTATACTATCTGCGCTCTATAAATTGGGGCGAGTTCGTCAAAGAAGTCGGGTTCACCAAGGTCGAGTACTCAGAAGAGTACGACGTGGCTCTAACGTTCGCAGGCGAGGATCGAAAGTATGCGGAGCACCTTCGCGACGCTCTTGAAGATCTCGGACACGTCGTATTTTATGACTTCGCTGAACAGCATCGAATTATCGGACAGGATGTAGAGAAATATCTCGGCCCAATATATCGATCAAACTCGCGCTATGTCGTGGCGATACTCGGCGAGATGTACGGCCGAAAGCGCTGGACCCTATTCGAGAATGACCAGTATAAGGATCGCTACGAGAAAGGTGAGGTACTTCCAATCTGGTCAGCGAAGGTTGCACCCACCGCAACAGATCCAGTGCGCAGTATCGGTTCCCTCGATTACGATCCGGACGGCGACCTTGCGCAGCAGGCACACACTCATGCTGGCTCTTCGAAGTTGAGCGGGCAAACTTGCTTAGCAGTGGAATTGCTGGATGCTGGCCCGCTGGGCGCGGGTGCAGTGGAATCGTATCCTGCGGCGTGAGTTTTCGGTGTTGCGGAAGCCGCAGGCG
>NZ_JAAXOQ010000047.1 GCF_012396015.1 Tsukamurella spumae
GGCCATCGAACGCGTTGCCAACACCTCGTGTTTCCACCGCGACCAGGGACCGGAGCTGTCGGATCGCTCGACCAGTTGCTCACCCATGGTTCTTGGTCACGAGATGGATGGGGTGGTGTTCGAGCGGCCGTCGACGGGTTGTGAAGGTCGCGTGGTCAACGACGCGTGTAGGGATGTAGGGATTGAAATCTGTCCCTACAGGTGCCCCTACACGGTGAACATCCAGCTCAAAGCATGTTTTTAGGCCTGAATGTAGGGATGTAGGGATCTTTTCAAGAAAATAATGCAGGAGAGAACACCTCGATCTTCTGGCTGTGTGCATGTATGAACATTTTCGTTCGATCGTCCCTACATCCCTACATAGGGTGCTGAATTACCGGCGTGAGCTGAGTTTATTCCTTGTAGGGGCACCTGTAGGGATCAAGACGTGTCCCTACATCCCTACACGCGGTCGTCGAGGGATCTCTGAATCACAACCGCAGGCTTGCGGTGTTGGTTGAGCGTCATACCGGCTCTTCGAAGTTGAGCGGGCAATTCCGTTCAGCAGTGGAATTGCTGGATGCTGGCCCGCTGGGCGCGGGTGCAGTGGAATCGTATCCGGCGCCGTGAGTTCTCGGTGTTGCGGAACCCGCAGGCCACGCGTTTGACCTGTTTGACCAGGCGGTTGTAGCCCTCGGTGCGGGCGTTGGTCAGCCCAGTGTGCAGGAACGCCAGGATCGCTGGCCACCACGTCTCGATCGTGCTCGCGAGCCGGGTAATCTCGGGAATGTCGGCGTCAGCACACCATCGGTAGAAGCGGTAGAGTCGGCGGCGGATCTCGCCGTCGTCAGCCCCGTCTCGTGCAGCGGAAAGTAGTTGCCGTAGTTCCTCTTTCGCGATGTAGGCGGTCAGGATCTGGCCGCTGGGATCATGGTCGAACAGCGCATTCCACATCTTCGCAAATGACCTGTCCGACAGCCGTTCTCGCGCACTGAGCAGTCGCCGACGGTTGGCCCACTCCGGATCCTGCTTGCGTCCACGGCGGCCATGGGCGTCGAAGGTGACCCGCCGGCGCACGCCGGTGACCATGTCGTTGGCCAGCTTGACCAGGTGAAAATGATCGACCACCACCTGCGCGTTGGGCAACAGTGCGTCGGTGACCGCGGCCGCGTAGGCGGCCGACGGATCGATCACCACGTGGGTGATCTGATCGCGGAACTGCTCGGATTGGGCGGTCAGCCAGTCGGTGACGGCCTTGCTGGTGCGGCCCTCGACTTGGCCGAGGAGGCCCTGATCGCCACCGAGATCGACGAACCCGGTGTCCCACGGATCCACACGCACCCAGCGGCGTCCGTCGGCGTCACGGACCCAGCGGGGCTTGCCACGGCGGGTCTCGTCGATCCCGAGCACCTGCACCGGTCGCGGCGTGCCCAACACCCGGTCGGCGTGCTCGACGAACGCGGCGTGCGCGGTCGGCCACGACACGCCGACTCCGGCGGCGACCTCGACCACCGAGCGGGCCGCGTCCCCGACGGCACGGCCAATCTGGGTGCGCAATCGGGTCGTGGTCCGGCGGTGTGGTGGCACCTGCGGGATCGATTCGGTGAAGGTGGCACGCTCACAGTTCGGGTTGACGCATCGGTATCGGGTCTTGTTCCACCGCAACAGGATTGGATCGTCACCGTAGCCGATATCACGGGGTCGGGTGACTGCGTGATCTTTCACCGACGTCGAAATCGTCCGACAGTCCGGGCACCGGGCCGCTTCAGGATCGGCGGTCACCACATCGACCACCCGCGTCCTGCCCTGCCGCGACACCGCGGCAACCTCGAGTCCTTCCAAACCCAACAACAACGACGACGTAGCATCGACCATGCCCCTGGTACTCCTCACCGAAATCTTGAATGCTTCGCAACATCCAGATTTCCGGAGACCAGGGGCGCCTTACGTCACCGACACGCCGGTCCGCTGACCAGGCATTGCCCGCTCAACCTTGAAGAGCCGTCATACCGCACATGTTTGCCTTTGTTCAGAAAATACTCGGCCCGCGAAGAAGGTGCTGATGGAGACCTGTAAAGGCGGCTTTGTGTGAGTGCATTTCCATTACTCGTGATCGATTGAAACGCCCTCTGAGCTGCGCGTTTCGCGCTGTAGGTGGTTGCGCTGTGTGAGCGTTTAGTGGAGTCTGTAGGCATGGATAGGCATCGAGATGAGGGACGAGAAATGGGAGCAGTGGTAACCGAATCGACACCAGTGTCAGTGACGGAATGGCTGACGGTCGACGAGTACGCGGCGGTGAAGCGGCGAAGTAAGTGGACGGTGTACCGGTATTTGAAGGCTGGTCTGATCCCGGGCGCCGAACAGCTGGTGCCCGGCGGGCGCTATCGCATTCCGGCATCTGCTGCGTAGGAAAGAAAGAGCGCCATCCCTCTGGCGAAGGAACGGCGCTCAACAACCTCATCACGACCAAATGAGAAAGGTTTGTCAATGACAGTGTATGACGAGGTGATCGATGATGTCGAGCTGCCGGTCGAGCGTGATGAAATTGGATTCGAGCCTGAGCCGGAGGTGCCGGAGTCAGTCGAGCCGTCAACATATGACGAAGCGCTCAAGCGGGGAACCGCCCAGGCGCTGGCAGAACTGAGGAATGCCGGCGACCTGCCGTCGCCAGCCAGCGCCGCGGCGCTGGTGCTGAGCCGCAGCAACGCAGAGGCGGCGGCGTGGGCCGTCGAGGTCGGCGAGAAGCTGCGGCCCCTGCGGGTGATCCGTCCGCGACAGGCCGCGGACGTGGCGATGCTGTACCTCGATGTTGCGCTCATCCCGGCCACGGAGTCACAGGATCTGCGCAGCACCGCGATGATCGGCGTGTACGACGACGTCGAGGGTCTGTACGAAGAGTGCTCGGGCGAGACAAACCTGCTGACGGTGTTCCTGCGCTCGATGGTCTACGACTCGGGGACGAAGTGGATCGCGGAATCGGTTGCCGCGATCCGGGATCTGGCTCCGGTGCGGTACCAGTGCGACGATCCTGATCTGGTTCCGTTGGACGACTGCATCTACCGGATGTCGACGGGCGAGCGGTTGCCGTACGCGCCTGAGGTCGTGTACATGGCCAAGGCGCGGACGCGCCTGCCGGAGACCGAGCCGGAGTTGCCGCGGATCCAGAATCCGGACGGCAGCTGGTGGGACCCTGACTCTTGGCTACTCGAGACGATGGGGACGCCGGAGCTGGCGCGTCAGATCCACGAGGTCAACAACTACCTGCTTCGGGTCCGGGCGTTCTCGGACGACAAGGTGGTGCTCTACGACTCGCAAAGCGGTAACAACGGAAAGGGCACGATGCTGGCGCTGCACCGTGGCGTCATCGGCGGACCGAAGGGCCTGCGGTGCGCGTCTGTGCCGTTGGACCGATTTGGCACCAAGGACGTGAACTTCGCCCTGGCATCGATGCTGCACGCGGCGGCCAATCTGTGCGATGAGTCCGAGACGGGGGCTTTTCTGTCGTCGTCGGCTGCGTTTAAGCAGACCACCTCGCATGATCCGATCGAGATCAACCGCAAGCACCGGGATGCACTCACGGTCAAGCTGTTCGTTGGGATGGTGTTCTCGATCAACAAAAAGCCGAAGTTCAAGGACAAGACCGAGGCTGTGTTGCGCCGCCTGCATATCGTCCCGTTCGGGAATCGGTTCATGTCCGACGGCAGCACCGAGATCGTCAAGAATCCGCTGATCAAGGCCGACTACGTGAAGCGGCCCGAAGTGCGCGAATGGTTTGTCTGGCAAGCGCTCAAGGTGATCGGGCCGATCACCGAGTTCAGCGTGCCCGACGAGGTTGCGCAGGGGCTGGAGGACTACCGCGAGGACAACGACCCGATCATTGACTTCTGGCGGCGAGTCGAGCCGCAGTTCACGGCGAGCTGCTTGGACTATCTTCCGCTGGAGATGCTCTACGACTTGCACCGGGCGGAGTCCCGCGCCAAACGGGGAACGTCGGCCGCCGTTGAGTCGCTCCGCAACTTCAGCGACCGCTTGGTCGAGGAGGCGCTCAAGGGCGGTGTATGGCGCGAGGAGCGTCATACCGGTGGCCGTCGGGAGCGCAAGCAGAAGTCGATGACCTCGTGGTCCGGCGTCGGCGCACCTCTGGTCGATGAGGCGTTCGGCGATCTCGGCCGATCCTGGATGGAAGAGCGTGATACCGGTGTCAGCACGTCCTACTACGAGCAGGTAGCCGGTGATGAGCGTGTTGCGCGGTGGGGTCGGCACAGCGTTGTCCCCTGCGCCGCTCGGTCGCCGAGGTCGATCCCGCTGCCACCGCGAACGTCGTGTTTGGTGCGGGATCTGCCGCCGTTGCCGACGATGTCCCCGACATTGCTGCCGCGAGTTGAGGCCCCCGAGGACGTTGCGTTCACGGCATCGCCGATCACTGCGGCCGAGATCAACTCGTTTGCGGCGTGGCTCGACCGGAGCGGTGCCATCCCGCCGGAGTTCAGTGTCGGCCAAGGAACAGGAAGGAACGAACCATGAATCGCCAACAGCGCCGAGGGCAAAGCCGAAAGGGATCGTTGGGCCCCGAGGAGTTCAGGCGCGAGCTTCGCTTGGCCGCGTCGGGTGATCCGGCAGCGGACCCATCGGTAGCGGCCTTCTGGGCGCAGCACATGGCCACCACCGGCGTCGTTGCGGCCGCGCTGAACGATCGCGGTATCGAGGTGCTGCGTCACCGGAACACCGATGAGAACCTCATCGCCGGCGTCGATCTCGACGGTGCCGGTGTCCCGCGGCAACCCGAGGGCGACGGCTGATCTGCATCCTCATGTCATCTCATCTTGTCTGAGGACCATCGGACGAACACTGCACGAAACACCCCCGCACCGGCCCGGTGCGGGGGTGTTTTCCATTGCGCTCCAGAGCCTTTCGGTAACCGAGAGCCTCCATCAGAGGCGTTGTGGCGGCGAAACGGGCCGTTACCGGAGGCGACAACGCCTCGACAACGCCGCAATATTGCGTCGGAAGGTCACCCTCAGCCTCCGATCGGAGGCGACAACGCCTCGACAACGCCTCCTGCTTGCGTCCGAAGGGTGCCCTCAGCCTCCAATCAGAGGCGATGGAGCGGCGAATTGAGCCGCTATCGGAGGCGATCATGCGGCGATCTTGCGTCGTAGGGTGCCCTAAGCCGCAACATGGCCTCCACATGGGCCGTGTTGTGACGCTGCAAGGCCGTCAATCGGAGGCCCAAGGGTTACCTCAGCCGCAAAAGTGCCACGTTAATGCCTCAAGTACGCCGTCAATCGAAGGCGATAAGGCAGCCGATCGGGGGTGATGAAGCGGCGAAGTTGCGTCCTGAGACGGTGAGTTGTCCACGGGGGTAATGGTTTTACGGGCGGTCCGATGAGCTGGCCATCCTCGACGACATCGGCCCGCACGGGGCCGCGCACGGCACGCACCGGTGCACAAGCCTCCACCGGCTGTGCCGCGCCATGCCATCGAGGGCCATTTCACCCGACCCATCCGGCGTCCGCCCCGACCGTGCCGGGGTGGTCGATCACCGTCGCGGGACCGGCCCGGTGGCCAGCCATCGCTGCCCACGGAGGCGGGTGGCCGGCGCGCTGGCGCGCCTGCCCGATCCCGCCGCCGGACAGCCCGCTGTGTGGGCCCCACGAGGCCAGCCGCCCGCTTGCGGGTGGCGCCCGCCGAGTGGCGTACCCGGCGCCGCGTGCGGCGTCCGGGGATGCCAGGGGTCGCGGTGATCCGGACCCGAACGCCTGCTGTCCCGGGGATGCCCGCCGCGGTCCGATACGCCGGGGCCGGGGCATGTCCCGAGCCCCGGCCGGGCTCGGCTCACCGGAGCCGTGCCGGCCCCGGTGAGCCGGGGTCCACCGACCGTCGCGGCTCCCCCGGGGAGCCGGCCACATCCCGTCGCGGCGCTGTTCCGGCGACGGTTCGCTCCCGGCCGCATCGCGGCCGGTGGTCCTGTGGCCAGGGGGTCCAGGGGGCGCGCAGCGCCCCTTGGCGACAAGCCCGTCCCGAGCGCAGCGAGGGTGGTAGACACACGGGGCGAATGCCCCGTGTGTCTACCAAGGGTGATGCTCGCCCTGGACCGCACCCCGCGACATCGTCGCGTCCCCGTCTGTTGCGTCGTGGACCGCCGCCCCGTATGGTCGTTGTAGATACAACGACATTAAGGGGCGGTGATCACGGTGGTGGACGGCGACGACAGGGACACGGACGTGGACCTGGAGGCGTTGGCCGCCGGCGTGATCCGGGACCTGGGGACGGCCCATGGCCGGCACCAGCCCCGGGTCCACCGCGCCGTGCCGAAGGCACTGGCGATGCGCGCCGACGGCGTCGCCTTTGCGGCCATCGGCCGCGCTGTCGGGTTCGATCCGAGGACCGTGCGGCGGTGGTGCGCGGTGGCCGAGCGGATCGAGCCCGGGTTCGCGCCGCCCCGGCGGCGCGAGGCTCCGCTGTCGTTCCGCCCCGCCGAGGGCATGACGGAGGAGCTGGAGTCGATGGCGTTTCAGACCGGCGTGCCGGCCGCGGATCTGTTGCGGAAATTCACCGCCGCTGGGCTGGCGATGGAGGTGCCGGAGACGGTGCCAACGGCCCCGGCGGCGGTCCTCGACCCGGACGTCGTCGAGCTACTGTGCGCGATCCGCAACGCGCTGGGCGAGCAGTCGCTGGAGGCTCGCGCCCAAGGCAACAACGTCAATCAACTCACCAAGTTCGTGCACACGTACAGGGAGCTTCCGGTGTCGATCACCGAGACGATCGCGGCGTTGGCGACGGTGGTCGAGGGGTGGTCCCGGGCGCTCGACCGGATGGCCGACGCGGTGACGGCGGTGGCCCCGTGAGTATTGCGTCGAGTATGGCGGTGACCGGATGGCGGTGACGGTGCTGTCGCCCGCCGGAGACGCCCGGGCGCTGGATGACTACATCTCCTCGCACGCGGCCAAGGACGCGGGCGAGGCTCATGGCTTCGGCACGCGGGTCGAGTACGTCTCGACTCGCGGTAACACCTCGCCGGAGACGTTTGTGGCCGATGTGATCCGCAACCAACAGGCCCACGGCAAGTCCGACTTGAAGCACACGACGTGGCACATGGTCATCTCGTGGTCCAACGAGGAGGCCGCCATCGACGACGAGGTGGCCGGTGCCGAGTGCCATCGGGTCAGCATGGCCATCGCCGAGCGGGCCTTTCCCGGACGCATGGTTAAGGGGGTCACGCAGCGGGACAACGGACGATGGGAGGGCGAGGGTGCCGACCGCCAGTGGGTGCCGGGTAAGTGGCACACCCACGTCCAGATCGCGCACGTCAGCGAGCGCTCAGCTGAGGTGTCTTTCGCCGGCAAGGGCGGTGTTGTGCGCACCCGGCGCTATCGGGCCGGCCGTGCGGTCGACGGGTCGATGAGAAATATCGCCCGCGTGCGGGCGATCACCGACGAAGTGGTGCTGGAGAAGCTCGGCTACGACAACCGCGCCTACGTGCGTGCCTGTCGCCCGACGGCGGAAGTCACCCGCGAGGACGTGTCCCAGCGGGTCAGGGTGGGATACAGCACTCACGATCAGATCCGCGAACGTCTGGACGCCGCGGTGGCCGGGTCTCGCGATTGGGACGAGTACGTCGCGCACGCCGCGACCGATGACATCGAGGTGAAGACCCACGGTAAGAGTGGCGCGTCGTATGCCTGGCGCGACGACGAGGGCACCGAGCACAAGGCCCGCGCCCGCAAGCTCGGCAACGCGTACACCCGGGCCGGGGTGGAAGAGCGTCAGCTCGGCCACGGCGGCCACGCCGGGGTGACCGCATCAGCCCGCACCAAGCCCATCGACGACGCCGCCGCGGTGCGGCACCCGGAGTACGCCGGGGCGACATTTGAGGATGCGATGCGCGAGCGACTCGACGCACTGGTCGACGATCCGGCGGTCAGCTCTCGCGTCGACCTGGCCGTCGGCATGGCCGAGCGTGGCGTCGCTCTGGGTGGCGATGAGGCGGCGGTGATGACGCCGCAGGGCCGGGTCGCGTGCGCCCCGGAGCACTTGGGGGGCGAGTACACGCTCGTTCGGGTGATGGGCCGGTCGGAACGGGAGAAGGAGAAGGAGAGAATCAATGACAACAGAAGCGCCGACCGCGGCGACGCCCGCCGCGGAAGCGAGGGCAGCACGGCTGCGCGGCGAGCCGCGCAGTCAGCCCAGCGACTCCGCGCCCTCGAACACATCGAGCGCCTCCAGCGAGATGAGCGATCTGCATCAACAGATCGCGGACCTGGCCGCGACCGTGGATCGACTGCACGAGACGTTGGGGCCGATGGGCGAGGCGCTGGAGCGGGTGCACGAGGTGGTCAGGAGCGTCCGAGCCCAGAGCGAGAAACTGGACGATCTGTCCCAGGTGGTAAGGGGCTTGTCTCAAGCCTCGAGAGGGCAGCGGTCCGTCGACGGGCCGAACCCGGCAGGGGCCGAGACGGCGACCATGGCTACGGCGACTGAGGCTGCCGCGGTGATCGCCGAGCTGCGGGCCGTGGAGGAGCGCACCCAAGGTGCGCTCAAGCTATCGCACGCCATGCGTGCCGCAGCGGCGATGGTGCCCTTCGCCGCGGCCCTGGCCATGGTCATGGTGTTTCTGGTGCCGCTGTCAGAGATCCTCGGCGTCGGGCCGGTGACCCGGTGGATCTGGATCGAGTTTTCCACCACGGAGTCGATCGGTACCCGCGTGCTGATCATCGTCACGATGGCCGCGATGACGGTGGGGGTCGTGTGGGCCGTATACCGGCTGGGACTCGCGCTGACCCGTCGATACCAGCGATTGATCGAGGACGAGCGATGAGCATCTGGGGTGACGATGCTACTGGTCTTCGGCCCGCTGGGGACCCTGTGGCCGAGCTCATGGCCGAGCGCAGAGGCACGTGTCATTGGTGCGATGCACCGGCAGCCTACGAGCTGACCTTCAGTGTGAAGTCGAGCGGCTACGGGACGCCGATCTTCCACGACACGCGCAAGGCGTGCGAGACGCATCACGACGATCCCGGGATACCGGAGACCCGATGGCCGATTTTGATCCAACGGAAGCGATTGCCCTGAGACGCAGGGCAACAAAGTGAGAGGAAGAGGACATGGCCACCGAGCAGACGCAGCGCGAAGACCCGGACCGGGAGCGCCGTGAGCGCGAACAGCGCGAGGCCTCGTCGGTCGACACGGCCAGGGCGGACCGCCGCGAACAGGATGGCCTCGACGAGCGCCGGGTGAAGAAGCTGGAGCAGGCGCTGGCCTCCGGCGATCCGCGAGAGCTTCGCCGGGCCGGCGGCGCGGGCACGCCGGAATACTCCGAAGCGGCCAAGCGGGTCGCCACCAAGGCACAGGCGGCGGCCCGGGGCCGGGCGGTGGCCGAGCAGGTGGCCCAGGGCGAGCAGCAGGGTGGACCGGCACAGTCGGCCCAGCAGTCGCCGGCCCAGCGTCAGGAGAGCCGCGCCGATGAGATGGTGCGTCGTCAGCAGGAGCTGGTCGCGCAGCGGGCACGGGACAAGGACCGCGGTTTGGGTCGGTGAACCGGAGAGAAGAACAGCCCCTGCACCTCTACGGTGCAGGGGCTGTTCTGTATGCGGGGTCAGCTGGCCTTGACGCGGGTACGGAACTTGAGCGTGCTGATGTCGGGCAGCTCGACCAGCAGACCGGCCTCGCGGACTTTGGGACTGGACGCATCGGCGGGCCGGGAGCCGCGCAGGAGCCTGCCGTGGTCGATGTCGTGCGGGAGCAGATCCGAGCCGTGCAGCATGTCGCCGACCTCGGTGCTGGCCGACCGCTTGCCCTCGTGGTCGCGGCTCATCTTCACGGACTCGGTGCGTCCGTGGGCCCATGCCGCCTTTTCGAGGATCTCCTTCTCGGGAGCGCCGGTGAGGCACAGGATGGCGGGCCAGGTGTCGCGCAGCTCTGTCATGCCGTCGCTGCCGTAGCGGCGGGCGAACTGCGAGGTCCCCTGCATGGCGGCGAGCACCGCGATGCCCATGCCGCGGGCTTCAGTGACCACTGTCGGCAGCCGAGCCCACGGCATCGTGTTGCACAGCTCGTCGACGCACATCAGCAGATGGGGTACCGGTTCCGGGGCCGTCTGGGCGCGCCGCCAGTGCTCGCCGATGGCGTCCACGCAGGCCACTGCTGCGCCCGCGGCGACGCCGCTGGCCGGTGCGACCATGAACAAGGTCGCTCGTGGGTGCTCCAGCAGTGCCGGGGTGAAGACCTTGGTGCCGGGCTCGCCCGCGATGGTTGACCGAATCCAAGGCGCGACGCCCTGCTTCATCGTGATCATCACGCTGGACAGCATCTTCTCGGGCAGGAGGCTGGCCTGGACGAGCTCGTCGGCGAGGATGTCCGAGCCCATCGCCTCCAGGCGACGGGTGGCCGCGACCCAGCTCGGGGCGTCCGGGTCGGACTCGGGCGGATTGACCCGGCCCATTGCGGCGCGGGCCCACCTGACGCCGTCGGCCCCGGCAGCGCGCAGGATGCCGGCCATCGGCGGGGTCGACTGGGTCTCCCACATGGCTCCCTCCGGGCTGGATGCCCCGGTGGCCAGGCCGGAAGCGCCGGCCGATCCGGCCTTCATGAGCAGGCTCGCCATGTCGATGGCGTCGTCGTCGCAGGTGATGAGCGCGACCGGATCGGGGACGACCCGCTCCACGCCGTCGGGCAGGACCCCGTCGGGGACCTGCCCACCGAGATCGAGCACGTAAGTGCGACCGTGCCCACCGAATGCGACGCGCTTCTCCAGGCAGAGTTCGATCAAATCTGGCTTACTACTGATGGCCGCCACTGGCCCTTGCCAACGCAGGATGCCTGGCCCCAGGACTCGGCGCGACTTCCCGACGCCACTGGGGCCGCTGACCAGCAGGTGCGGGCCGGTCACGGCGGGTGTCCCGTCGATGAGGCCGCCGAACGGCGTCGGCGTGGGTACATAAGGACCAGCGTCTTTGCGGTACAGGCTCATTCGGAGTTCTCCCGGTCACTCTTATCTCCCCAGCGGGATCGCATGGCCTTCTTGCCTACCGCGGCGCGTCGCTCGCGGTCGGCTTCCTTGACCTCCTCTATGGCGGCCTGGATACCCGAGTCGTCGATGTGGGCGAGACCGTAGGCGACCAGGGCGCGAGAGAGCAGCCCCGGGCCGATCCCGGCCTTGCCGGCCTCGACGCGCAGGGTGTCGGCCTGGCTCTTAAGCAGGGTCACGGCGACCCTCTTCTGCTCGTCCTCGGCAGCGTTCGACATCGAACATGTCTCCTCCTGGTTCTATAATGCGGTTGTAATTACTACTGCCTTATAGTACCGTTGTAGTTGTTACGAAGCAATCAAAGCACGGGAATGGAAAATCCATGATGATGGCGAAAGCTCCAGCGCAGCCGGGCCTGTGGCGGCGCGGCTGGGTGTGGAAGACGGTGGCCGCGGTCGTGATCTTTGTGGCGGGCGTGTCCGTGGGCATGAGCGGTGACCGGGACAGCCAGTGTGAATCCCTCGGCCCGGCCCCGGCGGTCTCCGTGGCGGTGACGCCGTGATCGATGCCCTCGACCAGCTCAGTCCCACACTGGCGCAATACTTTCCGCCGCACTACGTGCGTGAACGCGCCGACTGGGTGGGCAACTACGGCCACGGCGAGGCCGCGGTATTGCGTCAGCAACGGCTCGCAGCGCGTGCCCGTCGGGGCCTGCGGTCCGAAGCGGGCACCGGAGCCGGCGCGGTGTCGGAGGAACGTGCGCGGCGTCGCCTCGGGCGGCGGCTGGCGGCCAAGGACCGCAAGGTCCGCGGTGCGGCGGCGATCGGTTTCGTCGAGGTCGTGCGGCTGGTCGCCTTCGGACCGGCCCTGTTGCTGGGTTGGTTGATCTATGCCGTCCTCTACCAGCGCGTGCCTGCCTGGGGCCCGCTGCGGTGGCGGCACCTGAGCGGTGCGGCGGCGGCCATCGGCCTCGCCACGGCGCTCGTGCTGCTGTGGACGACCAGCCCGACGAGCCTGGGCGGTTTCGTCACCTGGTGGATTGCGCTCCAGGTCCCGCTTGGGGTGGCCTATGCCGCCCGCCTCGCCTGGCTGTGGGGGTGGGAGGCGGTCACACGCACGACGACCACCACCACGGCACCGAGCGAGGTCGAGATCGACGTGCCGGCCGATGCGCAGCGGACCCGGACGGCCACGCCGTCGGAGTCGGTGTGGGGCCGGATCAAGACCTGGACAACTGAACCCGAGGAGAAGAAATGACATCGAAAACGCTGCGCGCCTGGGTGCGTGACACGGCTGATGACGTGCGCTGGGCGGTGCGCCGATGGAGCGACGCCCACCCGCCGCGACAGGCCCGGCTGGTGAGCACGGTGCTCACGCCTGACGAGGTTGCGGTGTACCTCCGAAGCGTCGAGTACCGGTCGGTGAGTGACCGGGCGAGCGAGGACCGCTCCGTGGCCGCGTGGTTGATGGGCCGTGGCGAGAGTCATCGCCTACCGCCGGCGATCCGCGAGGCCGTGAAGATCCGTCTCGATCCGGAGGCGCCGGAATGAGTTGCACCAGAGCTATTTACGTGCTGCTACACGGCGAGCCGCCTCTCCCGGTGACCGAGCCGGTCGAGCCGACCGAGCCGACGACCACCCACCCCGCGTTGCTGGGTCTCAGCATCGCGCTCGGGCTGCTCGCAGGCTTCGCGCTCATCGTCGCGGGCGTCGCCTGGGGCGGTTGGTGGCGGGTCGGCAGTGCGGCAGCCGCGGTGGTCGGGGTCGCGGTGATCATGCTGCCGGGATACGTGAATGACAAGCAGCACAACAAAAATGGAGGAGAGAAATGACGCAGCCACAGCCCATCATCATCAACAACGACAATTCGACTGGTGCCCGCGAGATCATCAATCTGATCGGCACAGTGATCATCTTCGGCGGCGTGGGCGGTCTCGTCTGGGCGGTGTCGCAGGAGGGTTACGCTGAAATGGCGGCGTCGGGCTTCTCCATCATGATCGTGCAGATGATCAAGATGCTGCTTGACGCGGGCGTCTTGGCCAAGCCGAAGACGGCTGGCGGAAAACGGCACTTCACGGGACTCTCGGCGGACATAAGGCGGTATGCGGCCGAATTCGCCGAGTGGCGGGCCGATCGGAAGATGTGGCAGATGGCGGCTCTGGCGCTCGGCTACGCGATCGGATTCTTGGTCCTGCGGTCGATGGTCCTGGCCGCGCTGGGGATCTTCCACAACGTGGTCTTCGCCGTCAGCGCTGCGGCCATCGTCGGCGGTGCGATCGCCGCACCGAGCTGGTACGAGCGGTACAAGAAGCCCGCCGTTGCGGCGGGAATCTACAACCCGGACGCGCTCAAGCAGGCTGCGGCTCCTGCGCGAGTCCCCCCTTACGTGCCGCCGGTGGCTGCACCGGTCGCTCAGCCTGCACCTGCACCCACGCCCAAGAAGGTCGTTGTCGTGCGCCGAGTCAAGAAGGAGGAAACCGATGTCTGAGTACGAGTACGTCGACGAGGCCGGCAACCCAGTCGATCCGTCGACCATGGGCGATGACGTCGAGATCGTCGAGTACGTCGATGACGAGGTTGGCGTGGAGTCCGACGAGATCGGTTTCGAGCCCGACGATGTCGTTCCCGACGTCGAGCCCGGTTACACCGAGCCCGTGCGCCAGTCGGTCTCGGCTGCCGATCCCGCGGATCTCGGACACGTCGTGGTCGACGACGTGCCACCCCACCCGGCCACGCCGCGGCCGGCGCTCGCCGATGCGACGGCGTTGGTCGACGACCAGGTGGTTATGGGTGCGAAGCTCAACAGCAAGGGCAAGTTCGTCATCATCGGTGCGGGCGTCGCGGCGCTGGCTGTGGTCGGAGGACTGGCGTTCGGGCTGCACTCGATCGGTAACCGGAACACCGTCGAGGACATCAAGGCGGGCGCGGCGAGCAAGTACGCGCAGGCCAGCCAGTCGGTCGTGGCCAAGTCGAGCGAGGCCCGTAACGAGATCACCGACACCACGATCGACGCTTGCTCGGGCGGCCTGGCCGCGGCAATGGCCACGGGATCGAGCACACCGAAGCTCACGCTCGATGTCCTCAGCGCCGCACCGCTGCCGGGTGGATTCATCGCGGCGACGGCGCCCAATGCCGATGGCCAGCAGGGCAAGATCTCGATGCTCCAGCTGACCCGGAACACCTGGGGCGTCTACACCACCGTGCCGCTGACCAGGGCCGAGAAGAAGGCCGAGACCCAGCGACCGGGCTTCTGGAAGGCCGACGTGGTTACCGACGGTGATCAGATCCGCGTGACCGGCGACCGCGTCTGGGCTGGCGGGGACACCGGCGGCGCGGGGAGTTGCGCGCCCGGTGAACCCGGGGTGTATGCGGCGACCGGCAAAGTCCCGGCCGACGCCGCGGGCCTGGTCGATGGCCAGGCGAGCGTGACGGCGATCCAGGGGATCGCTGGCGAACCGTCCAAAGCCGTTGCCGTGATGGGGAATTCGGTCGCGCTGGTCCATCTCGTCGAGGCAGAGCCGGAGGGAGGTGATGCGTCGGCGTCGAGTAGCGCGGTCCCGAGCAAGTAAGTAGGTCGTCGTCATCCATCCGGTCCGGACGCACACCAGATCAAACACACACGAAAGAAGGCAATCCCATGAACACCAACATCATTCGCACCGCTGCCGTCGCCCTCGCCGGGGCTGCCACCATCGCCGGTCTCGGCGCGCTGGGCACCGGCACTGCCGCTGCGGCCCCGGTCGCGCTGCCCTCGGGCTGCTACGACATCTGGGGACCCGGGATCCCCGTGCCGAACGGCCTCGGCATGGGCCACCCGGTTGTCGGCCAGGCGCACGTGGACGGCACCACGATCGCGGCGTTCGGCCAGCGGGGTCGGATCGACGGCACCACGATCACGATCGCTGGTCTGCACGGCACGCTGGGCCCGGCGGATGCGTGGCACCACCGGACTGTGGCTGGTATCCCGGGCATCGATGCGTTGTCGGAGGGCTGCACCGCCTGAAAGACGCAGGCAGTGAGGCAAAGACCCCCGTCACCATGAGGTGACGGGGGTCCTGTGGGCTACAGGGGTGCGATGTCCCAGAGCGCATGACGCCCGTCGGACTGTATGTTGTGGTCGGCGAAGCGTGGACCGAGCTCTGCGTTCAGGTCGAATCCGTCGCGTTGAGCGCGGTCCATGCACCCGGTGCGCAGGTCCGACAGCAGCGAACGTCCTGTGTCGTCGAGGTGGGTGACGTGCATGGTGATCAGCACGAGTTTGCCGTTGGCGAGCACGAATCCGTCGACGATGCCGGCGTCAAGAAGATAGTCGGCGGGACCTGCGTCGATGAGGGGCGCTCCAGCCTCGCCTATCACGACTCGGAACTCGGTAACAGTGTCGAGCCGCTTCAGCTTCTTGATCCAACGGACCTTCTGGGGGTCCTCCCATCCTGCGGTCGGGCATGGTCGAACGTCCTCGGTGGGGACCATGTACGAGATCAGGTGTGTCCAGCCGGGGACGAACGGCTCGGGCCGGTCCCACGCGCTGATGCGCCGGTTCTCGGGATCGGGTCGAACCACCCACTCCGCGCCGGGATGGTCGACCGACGACAGGTGGAAGATGTAGCGCCCGCTCTGGTGGAACGAGAACTTGGCCAGATCTTTCCAGGTACGGATCGCGGAGTAGACATCGAGCTTGTCCTTGTTGGCCCAGACCCGGAAGATGCTGGAGCACTCGCCTGGGTTGCCGACCGCGAACCTGGCAGCGGTCCGCTTGGTGACCGGCCGGAAGGTGAGGATGGGCTCGCTGGCGGGGGTGAGCGTTCGGACCGTCGCCTTGCGGCGGTCCTCGGAAAGCTCGAACACGAGTCCGGTCGAGACGATCCCGTCAACAACGACGCGTTCACTCATGGGTTCGTTCCAGCCGCTGGTGGGTTAGTTCCGGCGCTCTATCTGTTGCCCTTGGCGCGGTTGTGTGGGACGCAGAGCATCTCGCAGTTGGCCAGCGTCGAGGCACCGCCTTTGCTCCACGCGGTCACGTGGTCGGCTTCCATCTCCTTTGCTGGGTAGATCTTGGTGGTGTTGGCGTTTGAGCCGGACGCACACATTGGGCAGTTCGATATGCCGGCGGCCTTGGCCTTCTTCGTCTGTGCTGCGTACGCTTGCCTTTTGACGCCCGCGTCGAACAGACGCACGTCAAGGAGTCGGGTGTCCGCATGCACGCCGGGAGCCAGTTTTGCTAGCACGTACTCGTAGATGCCGCGCAAATCATGGACGGCCGGATCGCCGCGCAGATCCTCGATCAACTGGTCGACCTTGGTGGTGTTGTAGTGGTAGCCGTGGAAGGTCTCGTAGAGGCGGTTCCAGTCCCGGCCGCACATCTGCGGATCGGGCGACCTTGTGAAGACTGCGTTGATCCACGCAATGATCTCGTCGAAGTAGGCCTGCATCTGAGCGCAGTCGGGGTCGTGGCGATGTGCGGCGAGGTAGCCGTCGACGTCGAGGTCCTCGCGATTGGCTATCCAGTCGAGCGCTACGGCCAGGATCTCTTGGCGTTTCGGGTCACCCTTGACGTAGCTGCGCCACATCGTCATGTGCGCATTTCCGGAGTTCGAGTAGACGGATTTGGCGGCAGTGACAAAGGAGCCACTGTAGATCGCGTTGAGTAGTTCCTGCTTGTTGAGCGGGACGCCTGCGATGTTAATCGTCTGGAACCACTGCTTGATCTCTTCCTCGGTGCCCTCGCAGTGATAGACCAACAGCGTCGACTCGACGATCGTGCTCTGCAACTCCTTTGGCAACGACCCGAATGTTTGCTCACGGCCGTTGATCTTGACAGCGAAGCGGCCCTCCACGAACCTCCCGATGCTGGTGATGCGCTGCTGGCCGTCGAGCACTTCGAGGGCGCCGGCGGCCGGATCGGCGACGTTGAAGTAGATCAGTCCCAGGGGGTAGCCCTTGAGGAGGGACTCGATGACGGCCTTGTCACGCTTGCCGTCGTCGTAGATGTAGTGCCGTTGGTACTCCGGCTGGATCGTTAGCGCACCATCCAGTCCGTAGAGCCCTTTGCCCTCCAGCTCATTGAAGTGAAAGCCCTCGGTGATCTCGGCGACCGTGTAGCTCTTCAGCTTCGTCTTCATGACGCGCTCCGGCGGCGGATGAGGATTCGGGCGAAGAGTTGGATGTAGAGATTTCCGTCGACCTCGTAATAGGTGTCGTCGGCAGGAGGCTTGTCCACTCGGATGACGGGACCGTCGTTGAGCTTGGTGACCTGACTGCGCTGACCGTTCTTTCCGATCTGCGTCTGCTTCGGGTACGTCTTGCTGGGCGTGCCGAGAGGTGCTTTGGCGATGCCCACGATCTCGAATTCGTCGGGGTTGTGCCGATCGAGGTAGGAGATTGGCACGCCCATTACGCCGTCGAAGTCGCTTGGGATTGCGATGCTCAGTGGAACGTCGAGTGCGTCGTAATTGTCGTATTGGCGGTATCCGCCCTTGTTGTTGAGCGGCTTGCTGAACTTGAGGTTGTCGGCGCGGCTCATCAGCTTCATGGGTTCGTGGCGACGGCCGTGCTCGATGTTGGTGAACCAGCAGCTGTTACCGAGACGTGTGTAGTCATAACTGTCGTCGGATTGGTACCCCAACTTCTCGGCCTTGGCGCGGTCGGAGTCCGAGACATGGGCACCCTTGGGGACGCCGAAGACCATGTCGGTACTGTTCGCGGTCGCTCCCTTCCAAAGTTTGTTGTCCGCGATGAGCGGAAAGATCTCCTTATAGGAGATGGCGTTTTGGTTTCCTACAATCGAGAAGTTCTTCTTGCCGTTGACGATCCATCCCATGAACTCGCGGAACAGGCTGAAGGGTGGATTCGTGACGATGATGTCAGCCTCGTCCCGTAGCGCGGTGACCTCGGGCGAGCGGAAGTCGCCGTCGCCGCTGAGATACTCCCATTGAAGGTCGTCGATGTTAACCCCGGTGTTTCATGGGGATCTGCGGATCGCTGGGCGCAAATAGACCGAAGTGCTCCCTGAACAGGGGAAACTGGGACTTGTCTAGAGCTACAGTTCCTCAAGCAGAAAGCACTCGGTAGGTGAA
>NZ_JAAXOQ010000048.1 GCF_012396015.1 Tsukamurella spumae
CCACGACAGCACCACCCGGAGACCCGCCCACCGGCAGCGCTAGCCGGAGCTTCCGCACGCCTACTCGCCAATCAGGACGCGACATCCGTAGAGAACCGAATCTCCCACACCCCATGAATCAGGGGGGCTAAGCGGCTTGCGGCGATGGCTATCCTCGCCGCCAGCAGTGGCACGGACTTCGCCTTCCTGCGTGACCGACTCCACCTCTCGGATTCAGACTTGTCCAAACAGATGTCAGCGTTGCGAGCCGCCGGCTACGTCAAAGTCCGCAAGTCCGGACGTGGGCAAGGAAGCACAACCACCTACACGATCACGCGAACCGGCAGCGCTGCATATCGTCGACACCGTCAGGCGCTTGAGGCCCTGCTGCAGGGAGACCGCTGAGGCCGCGGCTCCTTCACCGCACCTCGCGGCCCCGCGCAGCGCTCCACAAACAATCGATTTCGACCATTCGGAGCAGGCTGTCAGCACCGCCAAGCGAAGCTGCGAAATCCCGCCAATCGAAGTTGAGAGTCACAACGAGTTTGGTGAACCCCTGACCGTCCCGCCCGGGTGTACCCCATCGGGACACTAGGGCTCAGTTAAGGGATCCGCCACATAACGCCAATAGCGACGTTCAGCGTCTACCCTCGCCAGCACGATGCCCGACCGCGAGGAGGCCGCGCCGTAGAGGTGATCTCGACAGACCACTGGGGCGGTGCACTGCCGCGATAGGTTGATCGCGATGGACAGAACCGTAGTAGTTGCCGAGGCCGGACTGAGCGAATGCGTCCGAGAAAAAGCCTGCGATCCGAACTTCGGCCAGGTGTTTGCCATGGTCGGCGCCGCGTGGCTGCTCGTCGCGGTGTGGCTTGGCGTCAGCTTCTACGCAACGGTCGACATTCTCACTTCCAAGGTCGGCCTCGTGCACACCGTGTTGTGGCTACTCGTCGTGTGGATTCTGCCGATACTCGGAGCGATCGCCTGGATCAGGTATGCCGCCGTCACTGCTCGCGGCACCCAGCGCCCTCCATCATGACTCCGGCACCCCCTCCGCCAACGTCGGCCCCAGAGCCAGGCTGGATCCTCACCCTCCGAGCTGGCTCTAGACTGCCGAAATAGCAGTAACCCCGGGGGTGTGTACCGATATTTCGCGGCATTGACCTACCCGGGGCTTTCACAGCGAACATAACAGCAAACATGCTCGCAAACAAGCACGACCGGACCCGCCCCACGACGGAGAGTGACACCACCCGATGCAGGACCCCGAGGATCTCGCACGCTGGTTCTCCGCGCCTAGAATCTCCAGCTACCGCCACCACCCCGATCCAGCGGCACTCTACGGGTGGAACGCCCAGCTCGCGGCGGCCTATTTTGAGGTGATCGGCCATGTCGAGGTGCTTCTACGCAACTTCATCAGCGACCGCCTAGCCGCAGAGAGCCCGCTCCCCCACTGGTACGACGACCAGCAGCGCTACCAGTTCACCAGCACAGCCCAGAAGAGCATCCGCAAAGCCCGCAGCAGGCTACGCGACCCGGAGACCACCGGCCGAGTCGTGGCAGAACTGAGCTTCGACTTCTGGCGCTTCCTTCTCGTCCGAAACCACGAGGTCACCATCTGGCGTGTCCTTCGCCGCCACGGAATGGCCCACTACCCGCAACCCCAGCCTCGTCAGCCCTTCGAAGACTGCGTCCAACGCATCTACAAGCTCCGTAATCGGATCGCCCACCACGAACCCCTGATCCATCCCAACCCGGCCATGGAGACCAGGCGCCTAGACCAATTGTCTGCAGACCTCGACACCCTAGCTCGCTGGATCGACCCAGACGCCGCCGACTGGATCGCCTCCGTATCCCGGGTCTCCCAGGTCCGGTCGCTGCGGCCATGAGCAGAAACCTCGGCTCTGCACCTGTCCCGAACGGCCCTCCAGAGCGGAACCCCCATAGTCTCGCTACCCCTGTGACCTCAATGAACCCTGCTTCCTAAACCCTGCTTGAGACCTTGTGGACGATGGCGGCCCACGATGTACCGCAAGGTGGGCCCCAACGAAGCTATCGAATCTGGGCGATGAGAGTGCAGGTGGAGGCGATTAACTCGTGCACACCTAGCGAGGGCCAGAGGTTCGGAGAACTACTTCTGCCAAATGCATCCATGTCGATGTCTAAGCTCCGAGCAAGAGCCACCGCGAGAGGTCGTGACTAGTGATCCACCTTGTTGGGCCCGAAGACGGCAACGAGGTCATCTGGGCGCGCGGACGGCTCCCCAGCCGGATCTACGCATACCGAAGCTTCATCGCTAAGTTCGCAGCCGATGCGGGGCACCCGTCTCGCTACATCTACAAAGTGTTCGACGAGCAGGCTGATGAAGTCACCGACACTGAGTGGGATTGGACCGAACACGTGATCGACACAACTCACGGAGGCCGAAAGCAACTACAGCTTCAGGTTGCGCGCTACGCAGGTGCGATACGCCAAATCCGTATTCAACGAGTTCCCACCGATCCGGCGGCGACCCAGCTGGAAACGATGCTCAAACTCGACCGCGCCCAGTCCACAGCCTTGATCGACCTCATCAAGGCTCTCGACTCGATTCCCGCTGAAGGCGAGGAGAGCATCCGTGCGGACGATCAGCTATTGAGGGACGTCTTTTCGGACCCGGACACGGTCGGGGCGCTCTACGCCCAGGACCCCGAGAAGTTCAGGGATCTCATCCGCAGCGACGCTGACGCCCGCGATGTCATTGCCCTTCAGCGCCGTCGTGACGTGGTAGCCACCATGCGGACTTGGCTGGAAGACGACACAGTGTTCGACGCCGCGAAGGAGGGAGCTGGCGGGCCCGAGAGAGCGTGGCAGCGCCTCTTGGAAGCGAATCCCTGGGTGCTGGGTGTCGGCCTCGGCGGCCAGCTCCTAACCTCGTGGAGCGACGAGAAGCTAGAGCAAGTCACAAGCGGCTCCGACATCCGATCTGCCGGCAAGCGCGCGGATGCACTTCTAAGGACCAACGGCATCATCCGCTCGATGGCGTTTGCGGAAATCAAGCATCACCGCACCGACCTCCTCGCCGCAAAATCCTATCGGTCGGCGTGCTGGGGTCCGTCGAATGAACTATCCGGAGCTGTCGTTCAGGTCCAGCAGACGGTACGGATGGCGGTACGTGACCTGGGCGAATTCGTCGAGGACCGCACCGATGACGGATCACGCACGGGCGCAGGGACGTTCATCACCCAGCCCCGAGCCTTCCTAATCGCAGGGTGCTTGAGCCAGCTCGCAGGGACGGGCGGGGGAGCCATCGACGATAAGGTCCACAGCTTCGAGCTCTTCCGCCGCAATCTTGCTCACCCGGAGATCATCACGTTCGACGAGCTACTCGCGCGGGCAGAATGGCACGTCAAACTCGCAGAGGAGCAGGCGGACTACGGTGACGTTTCAGACAGTGCGCCAGCGGACGGACTGCCCATGAGCGATATCAGTGAGGAATCTGACGTGCCCTCAGCTGACGTCAACGATCCCCGAGATGAACCGCCCTTCTGACCCGGAGCCCGTCATACCGGAAGATCAATTTGACCCCCGAGCGCCACACGGACTCTGACTACAGATCGCCTTTAGAGCGGTTGCAGGAGACACAGAGCATCTGGCCGTTGGCGGCGTCGGTCTTGCCACCCTTGGACCAGGGAACGATGTGGTCGGCGTCCATGTCGCCGAGAGCAAAGATCTTCTTTCCGTCGGCATTTTCTGGATCCAGGTCATTCCACTGTTGGCGCGTTTCATCGATTTCAATGCCTCCGCCAGGGGGATTAGCCTCTCGGCGATGGTGCCGGTGTCCGGGTTGGTCAGCAGTCCGTCGACGGTCGCTCAGTGCGCATGGCCAGCACAGGCTGGCGCGGTAGATCTCGTCCTCGGCGCCGCAGCGCACGCAATCGATGTTGAGGGTGATCTGGGCGCACGCCCGGCAGGCCGGGCGCCCGTCTACTCGGCCCGGTAAGACGCCGGTGTGGCCGCATTCGCAGGTGCCGCGGGTGCGTTTGGCCTGCTGGTAGCAGTAGCCGCAGATCTGGTCCTCCGGGCCCCAGGTGACCACAAGGGGGTAGCCCAAGCCGCAGCGATCACACGGACAGTCACGACGTAGGTCCGGATCGTCGGGTTTGCGGGGCCTGGCCATCTGTACCGGTCAGTCCTCGTTGTCGCCCCGGACGAGTCTCACCCGGCGGGCGATCGGCTGGCCGGGTGCCACCCCCAGGTCTTCCGGCCGGGCCGGCGCCTGCGCGGTGGCTGCTGCCCGCATCTCCACGAACGGTTCGAACAGCTCACCCGGTTCGCAGTCGAGGATGTCGCAGAGCGCGGCGAACGTGCGTGCCGGGATCCGCTCTGGTGTGCCGGTCACCAGCCGGTAGACCTGACTCTCGGACAGGTTGATGCCCCGAGACCTCAACAACGGCACCAGTTCGGTGCTCTTCCACAGGTTGCGCTGCGCCATCATCGTCCGCAGATTCCAGCGATACCCGATGCGTCGTTGCTCAGCCATCAGCGTCTCCGTCCTGCTTCCTGCCGTGCCCGTCCAGCCGCGAAGCGATCATGCGCTGAATGGTCTTCTGTTTGAAATCGTCGCCGACCGAGGTGTACAGCCCGGTGACCGACGCATAGGCATGACCGACTTGAGTCTGCACGAACGCCGGGTCGTAGCCGGCCTCGATCAAGTGCGTGACGTAGGAATGTCGCAGGCAGTGCAGTCCGAGCTCTTTCGGCAAGCCGGCGCCCTCGCGGGCGGCGGCGAAGGCATCACTCAAGCTACCCACTCTTATCCGCTCGGCGCGCTCGCTCGGCCATAGCGCCGCCGAGCGGTCAGCAGTAGCGAAATGCGCTCGACCACGCTCGGTGATCCAGAATCGGAGCAGGTCAACCACCCAGTCGAACTCCGGGACCGTCAACACGGTTCGTCGTCGCGGCCCCGACCCGGCGGTGCCTTTGGCCCACCGGACGGTCACCGCGCCGAAGTCGCCGTACGCAGGCACATGCGGGTTGGGGCCGAAATCCTGCACGTCCAACATCGCCACCTCGCGACGCCGAAGCCCATAGGCGTAGCAGACCTTGAACGCGATCGAGTCCCGCAACAGGGGCAGCCAGCGCTTACTCCCAGCAGCGAACTCACGATCGATCCGGTCGTCCACGTCATCAAACAGTCTCTGCAGCTCCGTGGCCGTAAAGGCCCGGCGCCCGGCCGGAACAGCATCCTCGCAGGTGTGCCGCGGGGTGTTCCACTCGAACGCGATCTGGGCCGGAACATCGTCGAAGACCCGTTGGCAAAGCGCACCCCACCCGTAGCTCGAGCTCGAGACGTAGGCACAGAACATCGCGATGGCATTGCTGTCCGAACGCAGCGTCGTCCAGCTCACCGGCTTCTCACCCGAGCGCCGCCCAGCCATGTAGTCATCCAGATCGACCGGTCGCCACGACCACGGGAACGTGCCCGCAAACTCCTGGAACCGGCGCAGCACCCCGCAGCGCCCGTCGATCGTCGCTCTCGTCAGCCCACGCGCCAGCATCTGCGCCCGCCAACCCTCGACCATTGCTTCAAACACGCGGTCCTCGGCGCGGAACAGGCCAACCTCACCGTCGCGCAACAGCCGCGGAACGAACCCAGGAACACCGTCCACGCCGACCTCCGACCCGTGGAAACCTGCATCTAATGCAAGAAACCTACGGGACGCTGGACCGACGCACAAGCATCACATCCGCGGCGCCGACACTGCACCAGCCAAACCCGGCACCCACCAGCACAAACCCCATCATCCCAGGTAGACGGCAGTAACCGCACCTAACGGAACCCCCGAGAGTTTAACGCCGATAACTTATCTTATGTAAAGTAAAGGGTGTCGAGTTGTCGATCGTGCGAACTCGACACCTCCCCTAATGGCTCGCAGCTCGTTTGAACTCGGGCTGCGCCTGACCTGCGAGCAGGTGCGCATCGCGCAGATGATCCGAGGTCGGTCCGATGGCGAATCCGGGATCACCCGCCAGAATCTGCACCTGTGGCGCACCCACGGTCTGCGCGGCCTGCCGGCCCGAACCACGCTCGACGGCATGGCCGCTGAACTACGTCTCCCGTATGTCCGGGTTCTCGAGGCGGCCCTACGCGATGCCGCCTACCTTGGCGCCGCCGGCCATGTGGCCACCATCGAACAAGACGCATAACTCTGGGCCGTGGAAATTTCTTCGGGTGCGTCAGAACTCATAATGCCCAGCCCTAACCGACTTCGAAAGCAGACGCCAGTGCCGTGATCCTTGCCATTGGCACCCTGTGTCAATATGATGTAGATCTCACCCAAGTGGTGAAGCGCACATCTGGTTCGACGAGAGGAATCGTCGTGGAGAACACGCAGAACACCGAGGTCGTGCTGGAAGAGGCCCTCATCGAAGAGGTCTCGATCGACGGCATGTGCGGGGTCTACTGAAATGACGTCCGCAGCAGCGCCGGCCGACGCCGAACAGGAAGCCGCCACAGCGGCCTTCGATCTCGATGCCGACTGGCGCCTGCACCCCGGAGTGGCGTTGCGGCCTGTGCCGTTCGGGGCCCTGCTCTACCACTTCCACACCCGCAAGCTCAGCTTCCTCAAGTCGCCGACCATCGTCGAGGTGGTCCGCATCCTGGCCGACCACCCCACGGCGCGCGCCGCGTGCGCTGCCGCCGGTGTGCCGATCGACGATCCGGGTACCGCAAGGCTGTACCTACACGCGCTCGGCCAGCTCGCCGCCTCGCGCATGATCGAGGAGACCTCATGACCAGCACGCTGAACCGCCCGGCGGCCACCGCGCCGACCACGACCGCGCCCGCTCCCGTCGGCCGTCTCGTGGACCAGTTCGAGCGCGGGCTCGACGCGCCGATCTGCCTGACCTGGGAGCTCACCTACGCCTGCAACCTGGCGTGCGTGCACTGCCTGAGCTCGTCGGGTAAGCGCGACCCCCGTGAGCTGAGCACCGAGCAGTGCAAGGCGATCATCGACGAGCTGCAGAAGATGCAGGTCTTCTACGTCAACATCGGCGGTGGCGAGCCCACCGTCCGCCCGGACTTCTGGGAGCTCGTCGACTACGCCACGAGTCATCAGGTCGGGGTCAAGTTCTCCACCAACGGCGTGCGGATCGACGAGAAGGTGGCGCAGCGACTGGCCGCCAGCGACTACGTCGACGTGCAGATCTCCCTGGACGGCGCCACGGCCGAGGTCAACGACGCGGTCCGCGGGCCGGGGTCGTTCGACATGGCGGTCCGGGCCCTGGAGAACCTCCAGAACGCCGGGTTCACCGACGCCAAGATCTCGGTGGTCGTCACCCGGCAGAACGTCACCCAGCTCGACGAGTTCAAGGCCCTGGCGGACCGGTACGACGCGACGCTCCGGATCACCCGACTGCGTCCCTCCGGCCGCGGCGCCGACGTCTGGGACGAGCTGCACCCGCTCCCCGAGCAGCAGCGGGGTCTCTACGACTGGCTGGTCGCGAACGGCGAGAACGTCCTGACCGGCGACAGCTTCTTCCACCTGTCCGCCTTCGGCGACGGCCAGGGTTCGCTGCCCGGCCTCAACCTGTGCGGTGCGGGTCGCGTGGTGTGCCTGATCGACCCGATCGGCGACGTCTACGCCTGCCCCTTCGCCATCCACGACAACTTCCTGGCCGGCAATGTGGTGGCCGACGGGAGCTTCGAGTCGGTCTGGCAGACCTCTGAGCTCTTCCGCGAGCTGCGCGAGCCCCAGTCCGCCGGGGCGTGCGCGTCCTGCGACTTCTACGACAGCTGCCGGGGCGGCTGCATGGCGGCCAAGTTCTTCACCGGCCTGCCCATGGACGGCCCGGACCCGGAGTGCGTCCAGGGATACGGCGAGGGACTGCTCGAGGCCGAGCGGAATATCCCCCCGGCGTCGCAGGATCATTCCCGCGTGAACGGACTGGCCGCGCGCAAGCAGCCCACGGGTCCCGTGCCGCTGACGCTCATCACCACCCCGCCGCGCCGGCCCAGGAGCCTGTGCGACGAGTCGCCGGTCTGACCGACCGCTCCCGAACCCCCGAAAAAGGAGGCCCCCGAGAATGTGGCTCGTCGCGTGGGGCCCCATCGTCCGAATTCTGCCCAACGTTGCGCGTTGAAATGGTCGGGCCACGCCATTGGCCGCCGCGATCGAATCCACTCGCCAGCGGGAGGACGGCGGGGTCCAGTACACGGTGTCCGTGCGCGTGGACATCGAGGGCCAGGACCGGCCGGCGATGATCGGCCAGACGGTCTACCTCGTCTACCCGACTCCATGATCCGCCAACCCATCACCGAAGGAGACGCGCGTGCGCGCTTTCGTCCTCAGCGACTACACCGGCCCGGCCGGTCTCGCCCTCACCGATATCGACCCGCCAACCCCAACAAATGACGAACTGCTGCTGGAGGTCCATTCAGTGGGAGTGAACTTTCCGGACCTGCTCATGACCCGCGGCCAGTACCAGCACCGACCGGAACTGCCGGTCGTGCCGGGGTGCGAGATCGCCGGCACTGTCGTGGCTGCTCCGGCAGCGTCGGGCTGGGCTCCCGGAGACCGCGCGGCCGCCTTCGTGTGGGAGGGCGGATTCGCCGAGCAAGCCGCCGTCCCGCTGAATGCGGTGGTGCGTATCCCCGACCGGGTGGACTTCGACTTCGCTGCTGCGATGGTCGTGAACTACCACACGGTGCACCTCGCCCTCTCCCGCCGCGGAAACCTGCAGTCGGGCGAGACGGTTCTGGTCATGGGCGCCGGCGGCGGCGTCGGCACCGCGGCGATCCAGGTGGCGGCGGGGCTCGGGGCGCGGGTGATCGCCGGGGTCTCAAGCGCCAGCCGGGTCGACATCGCGGTGGCCGCCGGTGCGGCGGAGACCATCGTGCTGGAACCCGGGTTCTCCGCAGAGGTCCGAGAGCGGACCGGCGGCCGCGGCGTGGATATGGTGCTCGACCCGGTCGGCGACTGGCTCTTCGACGAGTCCGTCCGGGCCCTGGCCCCCGAGGGGCGCGTGCTCGTGGTGGGATTCGCGGCCGGCCAGATCCCCTCCATCAAGGTCAACCGGCTACTCCTACGCAACGCCGGTGTGCTCGGCGCGGCCTTCGGCGCCTTCGTGGGCTTGGACCCGGATCTCATGCGCACCCAAGCCGAGTCCCTCGATCCCATGGTCGAGGCCGGGCTGGTAAATCCACATATCGGTGCGCGCTACTCCTTCAACGAACTGCCCACCGCTCTCGCGGATCTCGGGAAGGGGGGCATCCGCGGCAAGGCGGTGGTGCAGGTCAGGTGACAAACTCCGATAACCGGGCTGCGCGGTCATACACAATTCGGCAGGACCGGGCACGGGCCCATTCCTCGAGCAGGATGCGGTTGTAGCGCTCGCAACATGGCTGGGTTCGCTCAGCATCGTTCCGCCAGGCAGTGCCCCCGTTCGCAAACTTCTCACGCCGAGACTTCGTCACTTGGCCCCTTCACGCCTCATTGCAGTGGTATCAAGGACGGCAGTGCCGTGGCTCGCCGAGCGAGGCTGTGCACGCAAAGTCCGGGGGACTTATCTGCTGCAATACGACAGACTCCCAGTGTCCTACGCATTACCCAACGAATTAATGGCGCAGCGCTCGGTGTCAATCTCTTTTGAACTTCTGTTTGATCTAAGCGGCGAGTAGCTGTTCGACTGTGCTCGTCGCGGCGGGTGCTTGGGTGACGGCCGACCTTGACCATTGTCCATCTCCACCATGAACTGCTTGGTGTTGCGTTGACGACTTGAGTCTAAATCGGCTTTTTAGGGACGCGTTTTCCATCTTCAACTTGCGGTTCTGCTCTTCCAGCGCCTCCAGCCGGCCATGATCGGCCGGACGGAGGCCGAGCCCGGGTTCCGGGTTGTCTTGGCGGTGTTTTTGCACCCAGTTTCCCAACGTGCCGGGGTTGGATCTCCAGCTCCCCGGCGACCTCGGCGATGGAGCGCTCGGACTGGATAACCAATTGCACGGCCTCAGCCTTGAACTGCGGTCTGAACTTCCGACGTGATCGTGGTGCCATGAGCTTGATCCTCTCGCATCAAGCGGCTGTCCAAGATTTTTGGTACACCCCAAGGCGGCTCCGGGCGTGTCAAGGTTTCCTGCGTAAGGGGCCGGTCAGCTAGCCCGCTCTGCCGGGTGGTCAGAGTGGGAGTCGGTTGGGGAACTGCACGGCGAAGGCGTTCACCGCTCGGTGCCATCCCTGGGTGCCGGTGCCGAATTCGCCACCGCGGGTGGTCTCGATGTTCCGGATGCCCAGGTAGATCAGCTTGATCGCCGCCTCGCTTGAGGGGAACGAGTCCCGAATCTTGGTGCTCATGTGGTCTCTCACGCCTTGGTGGTGGCGACCGGGGTTTCGATCGATGGGGCCCGCGAGATGCTCGGTGCCGTGGTCGGCGACAGTGAGTCGTTTGACTTCTGGCGCGAGTTCCTGGTCCGGCTCAACACCCGCGGGTTGGCGGAGGCGCGACGGGGTGGATGGTGTCGTGGACGAAGTCTTGACCGGAGGCCGTTGGTTCGCTCTGAATGTGCGCCGCACTGTTTGGCATAAATGTACTGAACGGTCTCTTTGTGGAATCTCAGTCCCACCGAGAGGCTGGATGAACCCTTGTCAATCGGGACTGCTGCACGAGTAGGTGACAGGTTGTAGTCACGCCGCGAGAGCGACGTTGTTGGCCATGATGGTCTCGAATTCGATGGGCGTCAAACGGCCGAGGCGGGCCTGTCGGCGGCGGCGGTGGTAGGTCCGCTCGATCCAGGTGACGATCGCGGTGCGCAGTTGCTCGCGGGTGGTCCAGGAGCGGCGGTCGAGGACGTTTTTCTGCAGGAGTGCGAAGAACGATTCCATGGCGGCGTTGTCTCCGCTCGACCCGACTCTTCCCATGCTCCCGACTATGCGATGACGGGTCAGGGCGCGCCGGAATTTGCGGCTTCGGAATTGAGATCCCCTGTCCGAATGCACCACACAGCCGGCGACATCGCCACGCATCGCGACGGCGTTCTCGAGCGCTTGGACGGCCAATCGGGACTTCATCCGGAAGTCGATCGAGTACCCGACGATCCGGCCACTGAATGCGTCCTTGATCGCGCAGAGGTACAGCTTGCCCTCCGCGGTCCGGTGCTCGGTGATGTCGGTCAGCCACAGTTCGTTCGGTGCGTCCGCGGCGAACACGTGCCGTGTCCGGCCGTGCTCGTCGACGACGGTGCAGAGGTCGTCGTGGACGGGCGGGCCGGGCTTGCGGTGTTTGCTCCGCTTGGGCTTGCCGAACGCGCTGAACCAGCCGTTCGCCGACGCGATACGCCACGCGGTCCGGTCCGCCATCGCTTCGCCATTGTCGCGGGCCTCGTCGGCCAGTAGCCGGTGCCCGAACTCGGGGTCGTCCTGGTGGGCGTCGAAAAGGGCGTTCGCGCGATAGGCCTCCACCACCTCGCTCGGGGTGATGGGATCGGCCAGCCACCGGTAGTAGGGCTGGCGGGAGAGCTTGAGCACCCGACACGTCACCGTCACAGGGACCCCTGCGGCGGCGAGCTCCGTCACGAGCGGGTAGAGCCTTTTCCCGGCAGGTTCGCCTGCGACAGATACGCCGCCGCACGGCGCAGCACCTCGTTCTCCTGCTCGAGGAGCCGGTTCCGTTTGCGCAGCTCACGGATCTCCGCGGACTCGGTCCGAGACGGGCCGGGCCTGGCGCCGTCGTCGATATCGGCGCGACGCAACCACTTCTGCAACGTCATCGGGTGGACCCCGAAGTCTTTCGCGATCTGCTCGATCGTGACTCCGGGTTCGCGGTGCTGAGCGACGCGCACGACATCGTCACGGAACTCGGACGGGTAGGGCTTGGGCACAGCAACATCCTTCCAGGCCCACCCCACGGGCAAGCCAGATCAGATGTCACCTATCCGTGCAGCAGTCCCATCCTTGTAGGCGAGGTATCGCGTCACGCCAACAGATCCGGTACCAATCGGTACGATATTGCTTGCGGCAAGATGTGGTCTGTGTTCTACTTGTGGCGCAGGACACAGTCGTCCGTTTGGGAGTGGCAGCGCGTGGTGGGTCAGCCGAGTGGGCCTGGCTTGTTCGCTCAAACAACCTCAGCGAGAGAAGGTTGGCTATGACAGCGACTGCTATCAGGGATGGTGGTTCTCCACACACTGAATCGGCCAGCGTGTAGCAAATTTTGACATCCCCATTTGTTCCTATCAACCTCCTTGGCCGCGCGGAGCGACTGAGGAATATCGAGAAGAGACAGGAGATTTTTCTGATGAAAACACGAGGCGCGATTTGCTGGGAGCCTGGCGCGAACAAGGGTTGGTCAGTCGAAGAGATCGAACTGGGTGATCCTCGGCCTGATGAAGTACGAGTCAAACTCGCAGCGTCGGGGCTCTGTCATTCGGACGACCATATCGACTCCGGCATCTTTGTCGGCTTGGAGCCTATGGTCGGTGGACACGAAGGCGCCGGAATCGTTGAGGAAGTCGGCTCCGCAGTCAAGGGAATCGTGCCGGGCGACCACGTCGTGCTGGCGTTTATCCCCTCCTGCGGCCGTTGCTACTCCTGTGTCAGTGGACATTCGCATCTTTGCGATCTCGGAGCCCACCTCTTCGGAGGAGTGGCGCTCTCGGACGGGACCCACCGGGTCCAAGCGCGTGGCAAAGGCGTAGGGACGATGTGCTTGCTGGGAACCTTCTCCCCGTATGTTGTTGTCCACGAGGACAATGTCATCAAGATCCGTGACGATGTTCCGCTTGATCGGGCCGCGCTCGTAGGGTGTGGCGTCACGACGGGGTGGGGTTCGGCATTTCACACCGCGGGCACCCAGCCCGGAGACACGGTGGCCGTGATTGGCGTCGGCGGAATCGGCATGAACGCAGTACAAGGTGCCCGCCTCGCAGGTGCCAAGAACATCATTGCGATCGACACTGTGGCTTACAAACGAGAGCGCGCCAAGGAGTTCGGCGCAACGCATGTGGCCGCAAGCATGGAGGAAGCCCTGCCCCTTATCGCGGAGCTAACTCGGGGCACCCTGGCGCATCGGGCCATCCTGACCACCAGCGTTGCTGAGGGCGAGCTGGTGGAGCCAGCACTGAAGCTGGTCGGCAAACGGGGAGTGCTGGTTCTGACCTCGAGTGCACCGGGCGATCAAATCAAGGTCGACCTGGATCTGCTCACCCTCACCTTGTACGAGAAGGAAATCCGCGGCGGTCTGTTCGGATCATCGAATCCCCGCATTGATATCCCCCGCCTGCTCGACTGGTATATGGAGGGAGAACTCAAGCTCGACGAACTGGTCACTACTACCTACACCCTCGACCAGGTTAACCAAGGATACAAAGACATGTTGGATGGCAAAAATTTGCGCGGCATCATCACCTACGAAGAGGCTTGAGTTTCATGACCAGCACCACACACCACAGGACACTTTCCTGGGCTAAGGAAGCTGAGTACACATTCAAGTTCAGAAAGTTGGTTCTGGGAACATGACGCACTACTCACTCTTCATTGACGGCAAGTCTGTCGATACCGACGAAACCTATGACGTGGTCAGCCCGGGTGATGGCACGGTGATTGCCACGCTAGCCAAGGGAGGAACCGCGGAGGTCGACGCTGCGGTCGAAGCCGCCGCAGCGGCTTTCGCCAGCAGCGGCTGGCGCGAAACTCCGATGCATGAGCGGGCGGCGGTAATCGACCGCGCAGCGGATGCGATCGAAGCCCGCGCCGAAGAAATCAGTTTGCTCGCCTCGCGAGAGAACGGCACACCGGTCAGGCTCGCTCAAGGTCTCTCTGTCGGCTTCCCAGTCATGCATATCCGCTACTTTGCCGACCTGGCGCGACGACACGTCACCGATCAGCCGACCATGGTAAGCGGCAGCGTAGTCGGCATCATTCGTCGTGAACCGATTGGCGTCGTCGCAGGAATCGTTCCGTGGAACTTTCCACTGCTCCTCACGGTGTGGAAGTCGATCCCGGCAATCGCAGCGGGCAACTCTGTCGTGCTCAAGGCCGACGAGAAGACGCCGTCAACGGCTCTCATCTTGGCCGAGGTGCTCAAGGCTGCGGGATTGCCCGATGGCGTATTCAATGTCATCACTGGTGATGGAGCCGAAGTCGGTGGGCATCTTACCAAGCACCCAAAGGTCCGGAAGGTCTCATTCACGGGGTCCACTGCCACTGGACGGACGGTCATGGCGAACGCTGCAGAGCGTGTCAAGAAGGTCACCATGGAACTCGGCGGAAAGGGAGCAAACATCGTGCTCCCCGACGCCGACCTCGACCTGGCGGTAGACGGATCACTCTGGGCCTTCTTGGTCCACGCCGGCCAAGCATGTGAATCCGGCACCCGGTTGTTCGTCCACCGAACCATCTATCGCGAGTTCGTTGATCGCCTTGTCCAGCGCGCATCGCAGCTCACTATCGGTGATCCCACAGATATGAGCACCGACATCGGACCCTTGATGAACCGAGCTCAGCGGGAACGCGTGGAAGGGTTCATTGACAGCGGTAAGAAGGATGGGGCAACCGTCGCATTCCAGGCCGAACTTCCTGCTGACCTGAACAGGGAAGGCATGTGGGTTCCTCCGACAATCTTCACCGACGTCACACCTGACATGAAGATCACTACGGAGGAGATTTTCGGCCCTGTGGTCTCAGTGATGGCATACGACGATATCGATGCCGTCGTGGCAGAGGCCAACACCAGTGAGTACGGACTCTCGGCCGGCGTTTGGACCACCGACTATACGGTCGCAATGGACCTAGCGCATCGACTTGAGGCTGGCACCGTATGGATCAATGACTGGCACGCCCTGTCAGGCCAACTGCCGTTCGGAGGTGTGAAGCAGAGCGGATTCGGCCGTGAGATGGGCCCGAATGCCATCAACGAGTACACCAATGAGAAGTCGATTGCAATTGACTACTCGGGCCGCGATGCCCGCGCGGCGTGGGGACTTACTATCCCGTAAGAAGAATTGTTCGGAATTCTGACCCACTGAGAGTGCCTCGCAACGAAAACTTCGTTGCGAGGCACTCTCGATCCGTCTCGCCCCGGCGGACCCCTCCAGTTAACCGGCCCTTCCGGAATCAGAGTGCATTGATCCGGTCCTGAAGCTGACCGGAGTGGATCAGTGACCGCAAGATGTAGTGGTTGAGGTTTCGGAAGCCCAGGGCGATTCCGCGCAGGTGCTCGAGGCGACCGTTGATGGCCTCGACCGGGCCGTTGGAAGCCCGGGTGTCGAAGTATGCCAGGATCTCGCGGTGGCGCTTCCAGAGAGAGCGTCCGAGCTGCGCGAGCTCCGGGAGTTCCTTGGGTACGCCGGACCGGATCGAGCGCAGGAGTTTGTACATCGCAATCTTGCCCTCCCGTCTGCCCGAGGCCTCGTATGCAGTGATGAGTCGCTGGTAAACGCCATAGGTGACCTCCACCGCCGCGTGCGCATCGTGGGCGGTGAACGCCTTGAACAGGCGGACCTTCTGTTTGTCGGTCAGCAGTTCGACCCGAGTGCGCAGGGTCCGGCGGATCCCGTAAAGGGGATCGCCGGTGCGGCCGCGGTGCCCCGTGGTGGCCTGCTGGATGCGTTGGCGGCACACGGTGAGCTTGTCGGCGGCAAGCTGCACGACGTGAAATGGATCCATCACCGTCCGAGCAGCGGGCACGGTTTTGGCGGCGGCGGCGTGGTAGCCGGCGAATCCGTCCATCGTGACAACCTTGACTCGGTCACGGAACACCTGGTCGCGGGCATCGAGCCACTCGGTGAGCACCTTCGCCGAGCGCCCGGGGACCATGTCCAGCAGGCGCGACGGGCCGGTGCCGTCCACCACCGGGGTCAGGTCGACCAGGACGGTGACGAACGAAGACGAACCGTCGCCGCGGACGTGTTTCCGCTTGTGCTAATCGACCCCGAGAACGCGGACGCCGTCGAAGTGGCAGATAGGGCTAGTGGGTACGCCTAGTCCGGCGATCCGGTACTTCGATTCCGGCGACTCGGTACTCCTTAGGGCGGGCGGGGTGGTCTGCTCGGGGTGAGGCGGCGCGACTGCGCCGCTTCTTC
>NZ_JAAXOQ010000049.1 GCF_012396015.1 Tsukamurella spumae
GCCGGGCGGCGCCGCGCGGCGCGGGCGGCGGGGCGGCGAGTCGGTACGCCTGGGAGATGAGCACGGGCCCGGCGGCCGGCCGCTGCAGCGCGCCGAGCTGGCCCTGCATCCACTGCAGCCGCTTGACGGTGATGTCGAGTTCGGTGGCGAGCCGGTCGATCCGGGGATCGGTCTGCGCGATGATCTGAGGCATACCCCTACGCTGCCGCGCCGGGACTCGACGCGGCAGCGTAGGACTACTCAGTCCCGGGCGGTACTTCCCACCTCGGCCGGGGCCTCGGGGCCGGGGACCGGCGCACCGTCGGACCGGCCCGGGCGGGCCAGCGCCAGGACCGACACCGTACCGGCGAGGCCGACGAGGGTGAGCCCGACGACGACGGCGATCGCAGTGGTCATGCCCGGCAGCAGGTGGCCGGGCAGCGCCTCGGATCCGGCGCTGGTGGTGATCGCGGTGACGACGGCCATCATGACCGCGCCGCCCACCTGGATGAAGGTGTTGAGCAGGCCGGAGGCGAGGCCCTGCTCGTCGTCGTCAACGCCCTCGGTGGCCTGCGAGTTCACCGCCGGGAAGGTGAGGGCGAAGCCGAGCCCGAGCAGCAGGATCGTCGGGAACAGGAACACCCAGTAGCTGTTGCCGGGCTCGGCGCGGAGGAACCAGACGTACGCCCCGAGGAAGGCGGTCAGACCGACGGCGACGAGGACGGTGCTGTTCACGCGGTCGAGCACGGCGTCGATCTTGGTGGCCGACGCGACGACGAGCAGGCCCGCGGGGAGGAAGGCCAACGACATCGCGACGGGGCTCCAGCCCAGCGAGTCCTGGACGTACAGCGTGACCAGGAACTGGAAGGCCGCGTAGCCGCCGAACATGACGAACCCGGCGAGGTTCGCGTGCACGAGTCGGACGGACCTGAGGATCGCGAGCCGGACCAGCGGATGGGGGTGCTTGACCTCGGTCACGACGAAGGCGACCGCGAGCAGCGCGGACACCGCGAACAGGACGAGCACCGTCGGCGAGGCCCAGCCCAGGTGCGGCGCCTGCACCACCGTGTACACCAGGATGAGCAGCGCGCCCGTCGAGGTGAGGGCGCCCGCCACGTCGAACCGCTTGAGGGAGAAGGTCTCCGACGGTGCCGTGTGCGGAATGACCTTCCAGCCCAGGACGAGCAGCGCGAGGGCGATCGGGCCGGGGAAGAGCAGGGTCAGGCGGTAGGAGACCTCGGTGAGCAGGCCGCCGAACACCAGCCCCAGCGAGAATCCCGAGGCGCCGCAGACGGTGTAGATCGAGAAGGCCTTGTTGCGCGCGGGCCCCTCGGCGAAGGTCGTGGTGATGATCGATAGGCCGGCGGGAACGGTGAACGCCGCGGCGACGCCCTTGATGAAGCGCAGCGCGATGAGCGCCGCGGGAAGGTCGATGAAAGCCGTTGCCACGGAGGCGATGCCGAATACCGCGACCGCGCCCAGGAAGACGGGCCGGCGGCCGATGAGGTCCGCGGCGCGCCCGCCGAGGAGCAACAGGCCGCCGTAGCCGAGCACGTAGCCGGAGACGATCCACTGCAGCGAGGACGGGTCCATGCCGAGCGCGGCCTTGATGGACGGCAGTGCCACGCCGACCATCGAGATGTCGAGGGAGTCGAGGAACAGTGCCCCGCAGAGCACGAGCAGCAGGAGCCAGGTCTTCGAGGCCCAGCCGCCGGCGGTGGTGACGTGGTGCACGGGGACGGGTTCCGGGTTCGACGGTGTTGTCGGGGGTTCGTGTGTCGTGGTCACGTCCGGAACTCTATGCGTATGCATTGATTGTGTCTACATATATTTCCGAGGAATATTTTGCGGGCGTCCGGTGTAGACTGCGGACATGAGCGTCAAAGGCGACGTCGCGACCGTCCCCGCGAAGACCTGCACCCCGGAGGACGACGCGCTGGCGGAGCAGTGGCACCGCCTCATGCGCGACTACTCGCGGATGACCTGCGCGCTGGACCGCGCGCTGGCCGCGCACGAGCTGACCTCGTCGGAGTTCGAGGTCCTCGAGCAGCTGGTCCGCGCCCGCGCAGCCGACAACGACAAGGTCCGCATGTCGGATCTCGCCGAGCACGTGCACCTGTCGCAGTCGGCGCTGTCCCGGCTGGTCGCGCGCCTGGAGAAGGACGGACTTGCCGTACGCAGCATGTGCGAGAGCGACCGCCGGTCCGTGTTCACCACGATCACCGAGCGCGGCCGCGAGCGCTACGACGCGGCGCGGCCCACCCAGCGCGCCGTGCTGCGCGCCGAATCGGCCGAGTGCGAGATGCGCGAGTACCTGTGCGGCGACGAGGCCGGGTCGGCGGGCACGGCCGGCCGCTAGAGTTTCGTCCTGGTCACCGACAGTCCCGGATCGGTCGCGGCGCCGAGGTCGGTGGGCGTCGGGTCCGCGTCGATGACATGTGCGCCGAGGGTCGCGATCATCACGCCGTTGTCGGTGCACAGTCGCGGTTTCGGGACGCGCAGCTCGATCCCCGCCGCGTCGCACCGCGCCTGAGCCAGCGATCGGATGCGGGAGTTCGCGGTGGCCCCTCCGCCCAGCACCATCGTGTCCACGCCGGTGTCCTGCACCGCGCGGATCGCCTTGAAGGTCAACACGTCCGCGACCGCCTCCTGGAAGGACGCGGCGATGTCCGGCACGTTCAGTGCCCGCCCCGCGGCGTTCTCCGCCTCGACGTGCCGCGCGACGGCCGTCTTGAGTCCACTGAAGGAGAAGTCGTACCGTGCGTCCTGCTGCCGGGTCATGGCGCGCGGGAAGCGAATGGCGTTCGGATCGCCCTGTCGCGCAAGCTCGTCGATGACGGGCCCACCCGGGTAGCCCAGCCCCAACAGCCGCGCGACCTTGTCGAAGGCCTCCCCCGCAGCGTCGTCGACGGTGGTCCCCAGCTCGGCGATCGGGGCGCCCAGGTCGGTCACGTGCAGGAGGTGGGTGTGGCCGCCCGACACGAGCAGCGCCACACACGGCGGCATCGGACCGTGTTCGAGGGTGTCGACTGCCACGTGTCCGCCGAGATGGTTGAGGCCGTAGAAGGGCACGTCCCACGCCGCCGCATAGGCTTTCGCGGCGGCGACGCCCACGAGCAGCGCGCCCGCGAGGCCCGGACCGATGGTGACGGCGAGGGCGTCCGGGCGATCGACGTCCGCGGCGGCCAGCGCGCGGTGCATCGTCGGGACGATCGCCTCGAGGTGGGCGCGCGAGGCGACCTCGGGCACCACTCCGCCGTACCGGGCGTGCTCCTCCTGCGAGGATGCGACCTCGTCGGCGAGCAGTCGCGCCGTCTTCGACTCCGGATCCCAGTCGACGACACCCACGCCCGTCTCGTCGCACGAGCTCTCGATGCCCATGACGATCATCGCTGTTCCTGCGCTTCCCGCTTCATCGTGTACGCATCCGCCCCGGAGGGACGGTAGTAGTTCTTCCGCAGCCCGACGGTGACGAATCCGTTGCGCTCGTACAGGGTCCGGGCCGGATCGTTGTCGGTGCGGACCTCCAGGAAGACGGCGCCACCGTGCCCTTCGGCCTCGTCGAGCAGGGTGCGCAGCAGCGCGTAGCCCACCCTGCGACCCTGATACGCCGGGTCGACGCCGATGGTCAACACCTCCGACTCCGGGAAGAAGCTGTTGCCCAGCAGCCCGATTCCGGCATAGCCGACCAGAATCCCCTCGTCCCGCGCGGCGAAGAACCGGGTGTGCCGCTCGGGCACGAACGCCGAAGCGGGCCAAGGGCTGTCGCCGTCGAACAGGACCGTCTCCAGTTCGGCGCAGCGCTCGGCCTCGTCGGGGCGCAGCGGCCCGATCGCGATATCAGCCACGCGCTGCCGTCTCGACGGCGTCGGGGCGGCGCAGGTACAGCGGCACCAGGGCCCGCGGCACGGTGCCGAACAGGGGCTCCGCGACCGCGACGAGCCGCGCCGGGTCGGGCGATCCCTCGACGACCCGGGCACCGTCGGTGTTCAGTTCGGCGGGCTTGACGACCCCCGGTCCCTCGACACGGGCACCGTCGGCGTAGCGGGCCCAGTAGACCTCTTTGCGGCGGGCATCGGTCACGACGACCACGTCGCCCTCCTCGCCGTGCGCGATCGCATCGAGACTGCACACCCCGTGCACCGGGATGCCGAGGGCGTCGCCGAATGCGGCGCCGGTGGCCATGCCCACGCGCAGGCCGGTGAACGGGCCGGGCCCGCAGCCCACGACCACCGCGCCCAGGTCCTGGCGGCGCAGTCCCGCCTCCGCCAGGCATTCGAGCAGGTACGGCACGAGGACCTCGGCGTGACCGCGGGCGTGAACGCGATCACGGCGGGCGAGGACGACGCCGGAATCGGTGTCGACGATGCCCACCGTGAGCGCCGGCGTGGCGGTGTCCAGGGCGAGCACGTACATACCTGCAGGTTACCGCCTCGGCGGCGGCGGACTCGAATCAGCGGGCGGGGCACCGGGCGCTCCGCCGCGCACCGCGGGCAGCATGAGCGAGCGGATGAACTGCGCGATCACGGCACGGATATCGGCCAGCGCCGAGTCGGGGTCGTCGGCGCGGGTGATGTACAGCGCGGATTCGTCGAGCATGCCGAGGATCACGTGGGCGACGGGGCGCACCGGCTGCGGCGCCATCCAGCCCTTCTCGACCGCCTGCGTGATGAGCCCCTCGATCACCGCGAGCCCGTACTTCTCGCCGCGGGCGCGCCAGCCCTCCCAGCCGAGGACCGCGGGGGCGTCGATCATCGTGATGCGGGTGACGCCGGGCTCGGCGATCGCCGCCATGAAGGTGTCGACGGCGAGGAGCATGGCATCGACCGGGTCCAGTTCTCCGGCCTCGAGTACCGCCCGTGCGGCACCGCTGATGGTCTCCTCCTCGACCGCGTCGAAGACCGCCTCGAAGAGACCGCGCTTGTCGCCGAACTGGTGGTAGAGGGCACCCCGGGTGACTCCCGCAGCCTCGACGATCGCCTGCGTGCCGATCTCCGCATAGCCGTGCGCGGCGAACAGCTCGCGCGCCGCGGAGATCAGCGCGGCGCGCGTCGCGGCGGTGCGCTCCGCCTGAGTCCGGCGGCCGCCCCGGACCTCGTCATTGACTTCCATACAGGTTGCACGTAACTTTCATACCGAGTGTTCGTAACTGCGCTCCGACCTTAGCCTCCGACGACCCGAAGGGTGTGCCATGCGGCAGTTCTACCTGGTCATGATGGCGATCGGCACCGTGGTGCCGTGGATCCTCTTCGGCGGCTTCTTCGCCGCCGAGGGCTTCGACATTCCCCTCTTCGCGCGCAGCCTGTTTCCCAACGGCGCCGCCGCCGGTTTCACCGTCGACGTGCTGGTCTCGATCGTCGTCTTCCTCGTCTGGTCGTACGCCGACGCGACCCGGGCCGGAATCCGCCGGTGGTGGCTCGTGCTCCCGGCGACCTGCCTCGTCGGGCTGTCCCTGGCACTGCCCCTGTACCTGTACCTGCGCGCCTCCCGGGACGAGACCGCGCCCGCGCCGTCCGCACCGACAGGAGTCCCCGCATGACCACGAAGAAACTTCCGTCCGGCACCGTCGAGTGCCGCGAGTACGGGCCCGAATCGTCCGAGTACCCGCCCGTCCTGTTCGTGCACGGCGTGCTCGTCGACATGCGGCTGTGGGGCCGCGTCGCGGAGGCGCTCGGCACCGCGGGGCACCAGTGCATCACCGTCACCTGGCCGCTGGGCTCGCACCGGATCCCCTGGGGCGGGGCGGCACATCGCGGGCCGCACGGGGCGGCGCGGCTGGTGGCCGAGTTCATCGCGGACCAGGGCCTCGAGGGCTGCACGCTGGTGGGCAACGACTCCGGCGGCGCGATCTGCCAGTACCTGCTACACGAACGCCCCGAGCTCGTGGGCCGGCTGGTGCTGACCAACTGCGATGCCTTCAGCACCTTCCCTCCGCAGCCCTTCGCCGCGGTCTTCGCGCTCCTCGCCCGCGCTACTCTGACCGGCCCCCTGCTCGGGGCGATGCGACTGCGGGCGCTGCGGCATTCCCCGCTCGGGTTCGGCCTCCTGCTGCGCCGGCCCGATGCGGACCTGACCGCCTCCTGGGCCGAGCCCGCCCGCACCGATCCCGCCATCCGGGCCGATCTCACCGCCTTCCTGCGGGCCATCGACCCGTCCGAGCTGGCCCGGATCACCCCGACGATGGCCGACTTCCGCGGCCCCGTCACCCTCGTGTGGGGCACCGCGGACCGCTGCTTCACGCCCGCGCTCGGGCGGCGCCTCGCCGCGGCCTTCGGCGACGATCGGCCGGGCGGCGTCCGGTTCGTGGAGGTCGACGGTGCCCGCACCTTCGTCGCGCTCGACGAACCGCAGGCGGTCGCTCAGGCGATCACCGACATCGCGTCGGTCCCGGGGAGCACCATGGAGACATGAGCGAGAACACCGATCCCCTCCCCGACTGGGCGCCGCTCATCCGCGGCCTGCACGCCCGGTTCCGCACGCGCGACTTCGCGGCCGGTCTGGAACTGGTGACGGCCTTCGCCGCCGAGGCCGAGGCCGCCGATCACCACCCGGACCTCACCCTGCGATACGGCACCGTCGACGTACTGCTGTACAGCCACGACGTCGGCGGCGTCACCGATCGCGACCACCGACTCGCCGCACGTTTCTCGGAGATCGCCCGCGATCGCTCGATCAGCGCGAGCCCCGGTGAACCGTCGGTGCTCGAGCTCGGCCTGGACACGCCGGACGCCGCCGAGATCGCACCGTTCTGGTCGGCGATCCTGGGCGCCGAGATCCACGACGATCAGGGCGATCTCGAGATCCGCGCCCATGGCGCGGATGCGATCCTGTGGTTCCAGCACACCGAGCCGCACGAGACGCCGCGCCAGCGCTTCCACCTCGACGTGTGGGTGGACCCGCGCGCGGCCGGCGACCGCATCGCCGCCGCGCTCGCGGCGGGTGGCCGGCTGGTGTCCGACGAGCGCGCACCGTCGTTCTGGGTGCTCGCCGACACCCAGGGCAACCACGCCTGCATCTGCACTGTGGCGGGGCGCCCCTGACGAAGTACCCTGGTACCAAGAACTCCATCGGAGGTACCAATGGCACTGAACATCAAGGACCCGCGGGTCCACGACATGGTGAAGCAGATCACCGCGATCACCGGCCAGTCCCAGGCGGCGGCGGTGGAGTCTGCCGTGGAGCAGCGGCTTCGAGAGCTCCTCGCCGAGGACAAGGCTGCCCGAATACTGGCCATCGGACGGGACATCGCGAGGCGCCTCACACCCGAACAGAGCGCGCGCATGCGCGACCACGCTGCAGAGTTGTACGACGAGGAAACAGGTCTTCCCCGATGATCGTTGACACATCCGCACTGATCTCGATCGCACTCGACGAGCCGGAGGCGCCGGAGTTCGCCCTCGCGCTCGCACGGAACCCCGGCCGCATCTCCGCTGCGACGCTGCTGGAGACCAGCATCGTCGCAGACCGCGCGGGCGACCCCGTCGTTACGCGCAAACTCGATGATCTCCTCGACCGATCGTCGATCGAGGTCATGGCGTTCACGCACAGGCAGGCAATGATCGCGCGGCAGGCGTACCGGGACTTCGGCAAGGGCAGCGGACACCCGGCCAGGCTGAACCTCGGCGATTGCTTCGCCTACGCCCTCGCGATCGACACCGGTGAGCCCCTGCTCTGGAAGGGAGACGACTTCGGCCACACCGGTATCGCATCGGCGATGCCTGAGGGATAGTGGCCGCTCAGTCCCCGTCGACCCATTCCCAGGTCGCGGTGCGGACATCGGTGCCCTCCGCCCGGCGCAGCCGCACCATGAGGTGCCGGTCCGCGAGGCGCTCCGCCACCCCCTCGCCCCACTCGACCACGACGACGCAGTCCTCGAGGTCGGTGTCGAGGTCGAGGGCGTCCAGCTCGTCGAGTCCGCCCAGGCGGTACGCGTCCACATGGATCAAGCCGGGACCCCCGGACCCTCCGGGACGATGCTCGCGGGCGATGATGAACGTGGGCGAGGAGACGCGGCCGAGGACGCCGAGACCGGCGGCGATCCCGCGGGTCAACGCCGTCTTGCCGGCCCCGAGCGGACCGTCGAGGATGACGAGGTCACCGGCGGCGAGCTCCCCCGCCAGCTCCCTGCCGAGCGCCTCGGTGTCCTCGACCTCCGGCAGAACACGCTCGGCGGCACTCACGATTCACGCACCCGCGCCACCAGTTCCGCGATCGAACGCGCGACCCGCGGGGCGGACTCGAGGATCAGCATGTGCCCGGTATCGGCGAGCACGACGAGCTCGCAGTCCAGTTCCTCGGCGAGCGCCTTCGATTTGCGCAGCGGCGTCATCCAGTCATGATCGCCGCACACCACGGAGGTCGCGATCCGGCGCAGCACGGGCACGGCGCCGCGCTCGTCGTACTCCTCCAGCGCCGGCATGAATCCCGCGTACGTGCCGAGCGGCGCGGACAGGCTCATCGTCGACGAGAAGTCCGTCATCGTCGCGCTCCGGTCGCCCGGGGCGTAGGCCCCCGCCGTGACGAAGGGGGTCGCGAAGGGCTTGATCACCTCGCGCCCCCGGCCGACCACCGTGGGCAGGAAGCGGATCGCGACGCGCACCACGTCCAGAACGGGATTGCGCAGTGCCGCAGCCAGGCCCACGTCGGTGAGCGCGTGCGACGCGGTGCCCAACAGGGACGCGCCCACCACCCGCGACCCGATCAACTCGGGATGTCCGGCGGCCAGCGCGCAGATCGCCATGCCGCCCATGGAGTGTCCGGCGAGCACGATCGGGCCCTCCGGGACCAGAGTCCTGATGACGGTGGCGATGTCGTCGCCGAGCAGCCCGACGGTGCTCTGCTCGGGCGTGCAGGAGCCGGAGTCGCCGTGGCCGCGACAATCGGGGAAGACCATCCGGACGTCGTCGCCCCACCGTGCCTGAAGCGCGTTGCGCACCAGCACCCACGACCCGGTCCGCAGGGTGAAGCCGTGCACGAAGAGCACGGTCATCGGCGCGGTCCGCGGGCCGACCTCCCGAACGTGCAGCGGCACACCGTCGGAGCTCATGACGATCGACTCCCGATCCGACCGGAACTCCAGATCCTCCGGCGCGACGGGATCCTCGCCGCCACCGCGCACGCCGAGCGCCCGGGCGGCGGCCGCGATCCCCGTGAGGGCGGCCACGGCCACGCCCGTACTCAGGCCCGCGAGCAGTGCGGGCCCGGGCAGGTGGACGCGCTCCGGGATGTGCACCTGACCGCGGTCGTCGTCGTTCACAGCTCCCCCGTGTACGTCCGGACGGCGCGCCCACGCACGCCGGTGAGGACCTCGTAGTCGATGGTGCCCAGCTTCTCCGCCCAATCGGCGGCGCGGTCGGCGCCCGGCGCATCGCCGAACAGGACCGCGGTGTCGCCCTCCGCGACTCCGCCGCCGCCCGGCCCCAGGTCGATCACGCACTGGTCCATACAGACCCGGCCCACCTGCGGGAACCGGCGGCCACCGATGGCCACCTCGATCCGGCCGCTCAGCGGGCGCCACACGCCGTCCGCGTAACCCGCCGGAATCAACCCGACCACGGTGTCTCGCGGCGCGATCCAGCTGTGGCCGTAACTGACCCCGTCGCCCTTGCGGATCCGCTTGATCAGGATCACCGGGGCCGCGAAGGTCATCACCGGCCGCAGACCGAAGTCCCTGCCGGGCACCGGGATCCCGCCGTACAGGGCGATGCCGGGGCGGACCAGGTCGAAGTGGAGGTCGGGGCGGGTGAGGGCGGCCGCCGAGTTCGCGGCGTGCACCTGCGTGGGCGTCAGGCCGTGCGTGCGGGCATCGGCGACGCTGGCCGCCAGCACGTCGCGCTGCACGTCCAGGAAGGGGTGGTCGGGTTCGTCGCCGTGCGCGAGATGCGTGAACACGCCCTGCAGCCGGACGAGCCCCGCGCGCTCCGCCTCGATGAGCGCGTCCCGGGTCGCCGCCCACTCGGCCGGGGCGACGCCGTTGCGGCTCAGGCCCGTATCGACCTTGACGTGCACCACGGCCGGGCGGCCCACCGCCCGCGCCGCCTCGACGACCCGCGCCAGCTGCCGCGGCGAGCTCACCCCCAGCCGCACGTCGGCGTCGATCGCCCGCTCGTAGCCGCTCGTGCTGAGCCAGCTGAGCAGCGGCACCGAGACACCGTCCTCGCGCAGCGCCACCGCCTCGTCGATGGTGGTCACGCCCAGCTCCGTGGCGCCGCCCGCCAGCGCGGCCCGCGCGACGGGGAGCGCTCCGTGGCCGTAGGCATCGGCCTTGAGCACTGCCATCACCGCGGCGCCCGTCGCGTGCTCGGCGACGATCCGCGTGTTGTGCGCGAGCGCGCTCAGGTCGATCTGTGCGGTGAGTCCGTCCAGCCCGGACGCCGGGATCCGTGTATTCATGGCGCTGTCAGCCTAGTCGCGCAGAAGATCGCGCAGTACGTCCGGCAGGGCGGCGCTGATGGCGGCCGCGTGGGTGGGGGCCCCGTCGGCGGCGCGGGCGGCGGCCAGGCCGTGCACCCGCGCGGCGCAGGCGGCCGCATCGAGCGGGCCGAGGCCGGACGCGAGCAGCTTGCCGATGATCCCCGTGAGCACGTCACCGGAGCCGGGCGTCGCGGCCCAGGACGACCCCGCGGTATCGACGACCGTCCGGCCGTCGGGGCCGGCGACGACGGTGACGTGGCCCTTGAGCAGCACCGTCGCGTCGAAGTCCCGGGCCGCCTCGCGCGCCGCCGCGACCCGGTCGTTGCCCACCGGGCCGGCGAGCCGGGCGAACTCCCCCGCGTGCGGGGTGAGCACCGTCGGCGCGGTCCGCCCCGCGAGCAGCCCCGGGTGCTCCGCGAGCAGGGTCAGGCCGTCGGCGTCGATCACCGTCGGGAGGTCCTGGTCCAGGACCCGGGCCAGACGGTCCGCCGCGGCATCGTCGACGCCCATCCCGGGACCGACCGCCCAGGCCTGCACCCGCCCGGCGGCGGCGGGGTCGTCGCTCGCGACCGCCTCGGGCCAGGCGGCCAGGACCGCATCCCGGGCGGTGCCCGCGTACCGGACCATGCCGGACGTGGCGCGGATCGCCGAGCCCGTCGCGAGCACCGCGGCGCCCGGGTAATCCGCGCCCCCGGCGACGACGCCGAGCACGCCGAGGCTGTACTTGTCGTCGGCGGCCCCCGGCACGGGCCAGAGCGCGGCGACATCGGCGTCCTCGAGGGACCGCAGGTCACCCGGGCCGAGGCGCAGGCCGATGTCGATCAGCTCGACCCGACCGCACTGCGCCGGCGCCAGCGCGTGCACGGGCTTGAGCGCACCGAAGGCGACGGTGACCGCCGCCGCGACGGCCGGGCCGTGGACGACCCCCGTGCGCATGTCCACGCCGGACGGCGTGTCCGCCGCGACGATCGGCGCGTCGATCATGTCGACGATCCGGGCGGCGTCCGGCCGGAGCGCACCCCGGCCGCTGATCCCGACGATGCCGTCGACCACCAGGTCCGGGCGGTCGGGCGTCGCCGTGACGCGACCACCGGCGCGCCGGAGCGCGGCCAGCCCGGCGGGATGCGCGCGGTCCGGTGCGAGCAGGACGGCCTCCACCGCGACGCCCCGTCGGCGCAGGTCCGCGCCCGCGAACAGGGCGTCGCCACCGTTGTCGCCGGAGCCGACGAGCAGGGTCACCCGGCGGCCCGTGACCCCGCCGGTCCGGGCCGCGAGCTCGGACGCGCAGACCCGGGCCAGGCCGTGCGCGGCGCGCCGCATCAGCGCACCGTCGGGCAGCGAGTCGAGGAGGGGCGCCTCGGCGTCCCGGACCGCGTCGGGGAGGTGATAGTGCCGCACGCCGCCACGGTACGGCAGATCGACTAACGTGAGGGCCGTGACGGATCCGAACAAGCTGGTGAAGCAGTTGCGGCGCCGCGGCCCCCACCGCGTGCTCAAGGGCGACCTCGGCGTGGCGGGCCTGCCCGGCCTGATCTACACGCCCGAGAGCGGCTCGAACCTCCCGGCGGTGGCGTTCGCGCACGACTGGGTGACGCCCGCGAAGCGGTACCGCAAGACGCTCGAGCACCTGGCCTCCTGGGGCATCGTGGTCGCGGCCCCGGACACCGAACGCGGGGTGCTCGCCGCCGACGGTCGGCTCGCACTGGACCTGGGCACCGCGCTCGACGTGATCACCGAGGTCCGCCTGGGCACCGGCGACATCACGGTGAACCGCACCAAGCGGGGTGTCGTGGGCGACGGCTGGGGGGTCGGCGCCGCGCTGATCGCCGCCGCCGCGGACAGCCGCATCGAATCGGTGGCCGCCCTGTTCCCGTCCCCGACCTCGCCGCAGGCGGAGAAGGCCGCGGTCGGCACGAGCGCGAACGCACTGATCCTGGCCGCCGCCGGCGATGAGCATTCGATGAGCTCCAACGCCGGCGTGCTGTCCCTGCGCTACGCGGGCCCGACGGAGCTGCGCATCGTTCCCGATGCGCAGGCCGGCGGCCTCGCCGAGGGCATCTCGCTGCGCGGGGCGCTCGGCGCAGGCGGATCCGACAAGACGACGCAGCGGATCGTCCGCGCCCTGCTCACGGGTTTCCTGCTCGGCGGCCTCGCCGAGGTCAAGGAGTTCAAGGACTTCGCCGAGCCCGGCGCGGACCTGGGCGACACCTCGTTCGTCTGGGACCCCGATGCGGAGCCCGCGGAGCCGAGCGCGCTGCAGCGCCTGCGCAGCCTGGTCTGACGATCAGCCGCCGCGCAGCCACGACCTCGGCCCGGCCGGGCGGCCGACCACCTCGATCGGTTCGGTGATCGCCGCGGGTTCCGGCGTGACGCCCGCCGCCCGCATCAGGTCGGCCAGCACCGCCTCGCGCGCCGCGATCCGCTGCGCGCGGGCATGGTCCTCGGTGTTCCACGCGGGTGTGTGCACGAGATCCTCCTAGGGCACGGTGACGGCGAACTCGGCTCCGCTGCCCTGCTGTTCGCCCGGCGGGCAGGGATCTTCGGTGGCGCCGGACTGCGCCGGTTCCGGCTGCTCGGTGACCTTCGGATTCACCGGGGCGGGAGCGGGAGCGGGTGTCGGCGACGCGGTCGCCCCCGTGCCGGCGCCGTCCCCCGTGCCGGCGCCCGGAGCGGCGTTCGGGCTCGAGGGTGCGCCGGTCGGCGGGGCGGCCGGGGTCGTAGCGGGACTCGTCGGTGAACTCGGTGTCGGTGTCGCAGAGGGCTTCTCGGCCGCGACCGGCTTGTCGACACCCGGCGCGTCCGCGCCGCCCCGCTCCGCGGGCGCATCCCCGACCGGCGTCAGCGTGCCGTCCGCCCCGATCGTGAGCGTGATCCGCTGCTCGGTACCGTCCGGGCGCTTGGCGGTGACCTCCACGGTCTTCCCGTCCGGGCTCAGGGTGGCGGTCACGGTGCGGCCCAGCGCATCCGTGCCGATCACCTTCGCGCCGCCCTTCCCCTCGGCGCCCGAGCCGGTCCTGTCCTCGCCCTGCCCCTTGCCGCCGGTCTTGTCGTTCGTCGTACCGTCGGCCTTGTCCAGGCCCAGCTTCTCGGTCAGCGCGGGCAGGAGCTTCGACAGCCAGGCGGGCACGCCCGTGTCGGTCGCCGACGGGGTGGCGGACGGGTTGCCCGCGCCGCTCGCCGTCGGGCTCGACGGGCTGCCGGACGACGGGCTCGCGCTCGTGGGTGCCGCCGTCGGGCTCGCGCTCGTCGGCGTCGCCGCAGTCGGCGTCGCGGTCGCGGGCGTCGTCGTCGACGGGCCGGCCGTCGACGGAGCCGCCGAGGACGGCGAGGCGACACTCGGCGACGTGGTGGTCGGGCTCGAGCTCGACGGGGCGCCTCCGCCACCGCCACCCGCCACGGGACTCGCGACGGGACTCGCGACGGGACTCGCCGTGGTGGGCGCGGCCGGCGTCGGGGTGGAGGTCGCGGAGATTGCGGTGAAGACCGGCGCGGGGAAGGCCGAGAAGTCGGCCCCCTGCGCCGCCGCGGGGACCGCGCCGTACGCCGACCGGATGGCCGTGCCGGCCGCGTCGTTGATCGCGAAGAACCTGGTCAGGTCAGCCTGCAGCTGCTCCTCGAAGGCGGCGACGGCGGCCCTGTCCAGATGGTTCGTGCCGCCGGGCAGGATCTCGAGGCCGAGCACTCCCCGGGTGAGCGCGGCCGCGTCGACGGTGGACACCGAGAACTCGGTGAGCGCCTTGATCTTGGTCGCGACCGCGGCGACCACGACGTCCGGGACCGCCTCCGCGGCCTTGGCGGTGGCCTCGATCAGCGCGGCCGCGCTCGCGCTGCGGGTGTTCTGCGCGCCGAGGGTCGTGACCGCGGCCCTGCCCGCGTTGTCGGGCCAGGCCGTGTTCACGGAGTCCTTGGCGGTGTTCTGATCGGTGATCGCCTGCGCGGCGGCGGTGGCCTGCGCCCGGAGCATCACCGCATCCCCGCGCAGCGCCGCGAGGTCGATACCGCGTTCGTGGTCGTAGGTCCGGCACACGTCGCGGATCCAGTGCGGCCAACGCCGCGTGGAGATGCGCTGCGCGATCTCGAGCATCAGCTTGAAGTACTGGAGGGGCTCCGCGCCCGCGTCGAGCATCTGATCGACGGTCTGTTCAGCCACCGGCGCCGGCCCCCGTGACCGCGGTGGCGGCACCGTCGTCCGTGCGGACGTGGGCGCTCGCGGAGTTGGTGAGCCCCGTCCCGCAGGCCTTGGCGCCCGTCTGCCAGGCCGTGGTCACCGCGGCGACCGTCTCGAGCGCGGCCGCGTAGGCCGCCCCGTCGGACTGGTAGTCGCGCCCGAAATCCCCGGCCTCCGCGGTGAACCCGCGGATCCGGCCGGCGACCGTCCCGAGCGCCTCGCCCACCGCGTGGTACTCACCGCCCGCGGCGCGCACCGCCGCCGCATCGATCTTCGTGCCCATCGCGATCCCCCATCGCCCGCACAACCCCGTCATACATTGGACGCACCAGCGGGCGGATCGGTTCCGCGCGAACCATCAGATCACGCCGGCCCGCCGCACGGCGTCGCGCAACCCGGAGGGACGCAGATCCACGGGCAGCGGGTCCACCTGCGCGAAGCCGCACCCGATCGCGCGGGAGGCACCGTCGGCCTCGTGGCTGTCACCGACCATGAGGACCCGCTCCGGCGCCAGCCCCAGCGCCGCCGCAGCGATGCGGAAGACCTCGAGGTCGGGCTTGGCGTGCCCCGCCTCGAAGGAGAGGACGAACTCGTCGACGAGGTCGGCGATGCCCGCGCGCGCGAAGGCCGGGCGGATGTCGTAGCCGATGTTGGACAGCACGCCCACCGCGAGCCCGGCGTCCCGGACCGCGCGCAGGACTTCAGCGGTGTCGGGGTAGATCGTCCAGTTCAGCGGGTTGGAGAACTCGTCGTAGAGGCGCTCGCGGTCGCCCGCGTCGGCGACGCCCGAGTGCTCGAGCACATGCAGGTAGGCGCCGCGGTGGTCGGCGGCCGAGAGGTCGCGGGCGTGCCAGGTGCGCAGGGCCTCGCCCGCCATCGGCACCGGGAGCCCGACGGGGACGGTCATCCGGTGCTGGAGTTCGCGCTGCGCGGCGTCGTCGAGCGGGCGCCCGTCGGCGGCGACGAGGCCCGCGAACCACTGCGGGTCCGGCTCCAGCCGGAACAGGGTTCCCGAGAAGTCGAACAGCACACCCTCATAACCGGTCACTAGGGCACCATGCTTTCTACGGACCCCTTCGGGGTGTTCGTGTGAGGAACCTGACGGGGATCGAGGTGACGGCCGTTATCGGTCGCCCTTCGAGGGCTTGTATGACACCGCCGCCCTCGG
>NZ_JAAXOQ010000005.1 GCF_012396015.1 Tsukamurella spumae
GTCGCCGCCCAGCTAAACCGCCGGCCCCGCAAGCGCCTCGACTGGCAGACACCAGCCGAGGCACTCGACCAACTACTATCCGAACAAGCAGCATAGAGCCGTGTTGCGCTAGCCTCTTGGATCCGCCTGCGGGTTCGCCCTCCATAACGGTGTTCAATCGGGAGTCGGTCAGTTGCCGGCGAGCTTCTTGTACATCTGCCCGACGATCGGGGCCATGATCGCGCGTGGCGTGTAGTGGCCGGCCATGGACATGCCCTTGGACAGCAGCCCGGGGACCACGCGCATCTTGTTCTTCTCGAGCGCGTCGAGCGTGACCCGCGCGGTGTACTCGGTGTTGACCCACAGGAACTCGGGAACGACCTTCTCCACCGTGGAGCGATCCTCGGGATCGGGGAGTTCGGTGCGCACGGGGCCGGGGGCGAGCAGGGTGACGTGCACGCCGGTGTTCTTGAGCTCGCCGCGCAGCGACTCGGAGAAGGTGTTGGCGAAGGCCTTCGACGCGGCGTAGGTGGCGTTGTTCGGGATGGGCATGTTGCCGGCCGCGGAGCCGGTGATCATGATGCCGCCGTTGCCGCGCGCGACCATCTGCGGCAACACCGCCAGGGTCAGGTCGTGGACGGCGTTCGCGTTGAGCTCCAGCTGCGCGCGCTCGTAGTCGAAGTCCAGGTCGATGACGCGGCCGAAGGTCGCGGTACCGGCGTTGTTGCACAGGATGGAGATCTCGCGCGAGGCGAGCTCCTCGCAGAGCACGGCGCGGGCGGCGTGGTCGGAGAGGTCGACGCCGCGGACCTCGGCCTCGACGCCGAACTCGGCGCGCAGCTTCGCGGCCAGCTCCTCCATGGGGCCGGTGCTGCGGGCGACGAGGATGACCGAGTGGCCGCGGCGGGCGAGCTCCGTGGCGAGGGCGACACCGATGCCGGAGGAGCCGCCGGTGACGACGGCGCGGGCGGACTGATGGGGTGCGGGTACTGGCATGGGTCAGATCGTACGGGAGGGCACCCGTGGGTCGACATCGCGAAGATCGCACTGTGACCACCGTGGTCGCGTAGTGGCGCCGGGCGACTTCGCGCACGCTGGACCTGCGGATATGTGTTTCGAGTGGCGCCCACGGCGTACTGCAATTAGGTTAGCCTCGCCATTGTCGTGAGCTGAAGGTGGAAGACATGAACCGTTATGCGGCAGAGTCTGCGGTATGACCGCAGACATTCCCGAAGCCGCCCGCGCACTCCTCGATCAGGCTCTCGTCGTCGACCTGGCGACGGTGCGCCCCGACGGCGGCCCGCAGGTCAACCCTATGTGGTTCCTCTTCGAGGACGGGCTGATCTGGTTCACGCACACCGACTTCCGGCAGAAGTTCCGGAACATCCAGCATGAGCCGCGAGTGGCGATCTCGATCCTGCCCGAGGGGAATCCGTACAACTACTTGGAGATCCGGGGCGAGCTCGACCGAATCGAGCCCGACCCGACGGGTTATCTGTACACGCGTCTCGCGGAGCGGTACGGCCAGGGCTCGGTCGTGCCGCCGGATGCGGCGGATCGCGTCAAGATCGCGATCCGCCCCACCCGATTCAGCGGTAACGCCCTGAAGTAGGGCGCTACAGCGCCGCGGCCACCTCGGTGCCCTGCCGGATCGCTCGCTTGGCGTCCAGCTCGGCGGCCAGGGCGGCGCCGCCGATCACGTGCGTCTTCACGCCGCGGTCCGCGAGCGCCTCGTCGAGGTCGCGCACCGACTCCTGGCCGGTGCACAGGATCACGGTCTCGACGTCGAGCACGCGCGCGTCCTTGCGCTCCTCGCCGAAGGTGATGTGCAGGCCGGCGTCGTCGACCTTCTCGTAGTTGACGCCCTTGAGCTGCTCCACCCCCTTCATCTTCACCGTGGCGCGGTGCACCCAGCCCGTGGTCTTGCCGAGGCCGATGCCCTGCGGGGTGCTCTTGCGCTGCAGCATGTACACCTTGGACCGGGTCGACGGTGCGGGGACGGGCTTGGTGATGAACCCGGGCACGTCGCCCTGGCGGGTGACGCCCCACTCGGCGTTCCACTCGTCGAGGTGCAGGGTGGGGGACTTGTCGGTGGTGACGAACTCGGCCACGTCGAAGCCGATGCCGCCGGCGCCCATGATGGCGACGGTGTCGCCGATCTCCTTGGCGCCGCTGATCGCTTCGGCGTACGTGATCACCTTCGGGTGGTCCACGCCGGGGAAGGACGGTACGCGCGGCACGACGCCGGTCGCGATGATCACCTCGTCGAACTTGCCGGCCAGCGCCTCGACGTCGGCGCGCGTGTTCAGATGCACGGTCACCTGGTTCCGGTCCAACATGGTGGTGTAGTACCGGATGGTCTCGTTGAACTCCTCCTTGCCGGGGATCTTCGCGGCGTACCCGAACTGTCCGCCGATCTTCTCCGAGGCCTCGAACAGCTCGACCCTGTGCCCGCACTCGGCGGCGCTGACGGCGGCGGCGAGGCCCGCCGGACCGGCGCCGACCACGGCCACGTGTTTCGCCGAACGGGTAGGCGCCAGAACGAGATCCGTTTCGCGACCCGCTCGGGGGTTCACCAGGCAGGAGACCTTCTTGTGCACGAAGGCGTGGTCCAGGCAGGCCTGGTTGCAGCCGATGCAGGTGTTGATCTCGTCGGCCCGCTCGTCGCGCGCCTTGTTCGCCCACTCGGGGTCGGCGAGGAGGGGGCGGGCGATCTGGACCAGCTGCGCGTCGCCGCGCTCGAGCAGTTCCTCGGCGGTGCCGGGCATGTTGATCCGGTTGGCGGCGCAGACGGGGATGTTCACGGCGCGGGTCACATCCGCGGTGAACGCGGCGAACGCCGCCCGCGGTACCGAGGTCACGATGGTGGGCACCCGGGCCTCGTGCCAGCCGATGTCGGTGTTGAGGATGTCCACGCCGGCGGCCTCGAGCTTGTGCGCCAGGGAGAGGATCTCGTCGCGGGTCTGGCCGTCGGGAACGAAGTCCGCCATCGACAGCCGGAACACGACGATGAAGTCCTTACCGCACCGCTTCCGGATCTCCTTGACGATCTCGACCGGGAACCGCTGCCGGTTCTCGGCGGAGCCGCCCCACTCGTCGGTGCGCTTGTTGGTGTGTGCAGCGAGGAACTGGTTGATCAGGTAGCCCTCGCCGCCCATCACCTCGACGCCGTCGTAGCCGGCCTTCTGCGCGGTGCGCGCGGCGTTGCCGAAGTCGCGGATGGTCTTTCGGACCTCGAAGCCCGACATCGCGCGGGGCTTGAACGGGTTGATCGGCGCCTTGATCGCGCTGGCGGAGGCGCTGAGCGGGTTGTACGAGTAGCGGCCCGCGTGCAGCAGCTGCATCGCGATCTTGCCGCCCTCCTTGTGCACCGCGTCGGTCACCCGCTTGTGCAGGAGGGAATCGATCGGCGACGACATCTTCGCGCCGGCGGGCAGCAGCCAGCCGGTGATGTTGGGGGAGTAGCCGCCGGTGATGATGAGGCCGACGCCGCCCTTGGCGCGTGCCGCGAAGTAGGCCGCGAGCTTGCCGATGTCCCAGGGCATGTCCTCGAGCCCGGTGTGCATGGAGCCCATGACGACGCGGTTCTTGAGCGTCGTGTGGCCCAGGTCGAGCGGCTCGAACAGATGGGGGTACTTGGCTGACATGGCTGATCCTTAATCCGCTGATTCAGAGCTGTGGCTGGGCAGGGCACGGAGAACCTCGTCGAGCCAGTCGACGGTGCCCTGTTCGGAGAGCACGCCGCCGCGCAGTACGAGGTACTGCTGCAGCTGTGTGCCCGTGAGGGTGGCAGGGGTGGGGTAGTCGCGGGTCTCCAGGGTGCGGAAGAGTTCCGCCCGCTCGGCGTGCAGGTCCCGGACGCGCCGGACCTCGTTCGCCAGGTAGGGCAGGTCCGACGGTGCCGCACCCCGGATTCGGGTGGCCAGCTCGCGCCGGTCCGGCGAATCCTTGCCCGGCGTGCGGATCCATTCCGACAGGGCCTTCCGCCCGGTGTCGGTGATCGAGTAGACCTTCTTGTCCGGCTTGCCGTCCTGTGCCTGTTCGACGTAGGTGACGAGGCCGTCCTCGGTCATCCGCGCCAGCGTCTTGTAGATCTGCTGGTGCGAGGCCTGCCACCAGTGCCCGATCGAGCGGTCGAAGCGCCGGGTGAGCTGATATCCGGTGCCCGATCGTTCGCTCAGGGAGACGAGCAGTGCATGTTCGAGGGCCACGCCGCCGACGCTACCGTCGCCTCGGAACTTATGCAACTAATTGCAGTGCGTGTTGATGCACAGGTCAGCTCCACGTGACCTTGCCGATAGGATGACCACCGCACCACCAGCCTCCGTAGCTCAGTTGGATAGAGCAAGAGCCTTCTAATCTCTAGGTCGCAGGTTCGATTCCTGCCGGGGGCGCACAGGCTCACGTTCGGATCACCGTCGCGGTACGGCGCGAAACGCGCAGAAGTGCGACTAACACGCACAAGAGTGCGCTGTGAACCCCATCACCCCCATGCTTCTCGTGTTATCCCGATCACTCACTCACGAGGAGAAACCCCATGTTGACAGTCCTGGGACTGACCATGGTCGCGGCGTTCATGGTCGTCATCATGACCCGCCGCGCGACGCCCATCGTCGCGCTGATCGCCGTTCCGGTGGTCTTCGGCCTGCTCGCGGGGGCGGGCACGGGCATCGGCAAGATGATCACCGACGGCATCAAGGATCTCGCCCCCACCGCGGCCATGCTGTTCTTCGCGATCATCTTCTTCGGGGTGATGATCGACGTCGGCCTGTTCGACCCGGTCATCCGCGCCGTGGTCCGCGTCGTCGGCGAGGACCCGGCCAAGCTCGTACTCGGCACGGGTGTCCTGGCCGCCGTCGTCTCGCTCGACGGTGACGGCTCCACGACCTTCATCGTCACCACGACCGCGCTGCTTCCGTTGTACCTCAAGCTCGGCGTCAGCCCCGTCGTGCTCACGGTGGTGGCGGGCCTGGCGAACGGCACCATGAACATCCTCCCCTGGGGCGGCCCCACCGCCCGCGCCGCCGCCGCGCTGAAGATCTCACCGTCCGAGGTGTTCGTGCCGATGATCCCGTCGCTGATCGCGGGTATGGTCGTGGTTCTCGCCTTCGCCTGGCATCTCGGGCTCATGGAGCGCAAGCGTCTGGGCAGCATCGTGATCCGTGATCGGGTCCTCTCCGGCGTGGGCTCCGGGGGCGGGGGCGGCACCGTCGGCGGTGATGCGGGCACCGGCGGGCCCGACGAGGATTCCTCGGGCACCAAGGACGGCGCGCTGACGGCGGCCCTCGGCGTGCACGGCAACCCGAAGCTCCTGTGGTTCAACGCCGCGATCACCATCGCGCTGCTCGCGGTGCTCGCGCTGGACCTGCTGCCGATCCCGGTGCTGTTCATGATCGCCGCCGCGATCGCGCTGGCCGTGAACTTCCCCAGGGTGGCGGAGCAGCAGGAGGCCATCACGCGGCACTCGAAGTCGATCGTCTCGGTGGTCGGAATGGTCTTCGCCGCAGCAGTTCTGACCGGCGTCTTCAAGGGAACCGGCATGGTGGAGTCGGTGGCCGCCTGGGTCACGGGCATCATCCCCACGTCGATGGGGCCGCACCTGGCAGTGATCACCGGCATCCTCTCGATCCCGTTCACCTTCCTGATGTCCAACGACGCCTTCTACTTCGGTGTCCTGCCGGTGCTCTCGGAGACGGCGGGCCACTACGGGATCAGCGCCGCCGAGATGGCCCGGGCCTCGATCACCGGTCAGCCCTTCCACATGCAGAGCCCGTTGGTCCCGGCCATCCTGCTGCTCGTCGCGCTGGCGGGTGTCGGACTCGCCGATCACCACAAGAAGGTGCTGTGGCGCGCGGTCGTCGTCTCGCTCGTGATGCTGGTCGTCGGAGTCCTCGTCGGCCAGATCCCGTTCTGAGCACGGATCGGATGACTAGGCTGAGGCGATGCCCAGGATCCGGCTGCGGACGCAGATCCTCCTGCTTCAGGTGGTGATCATCATCGTCAGCCTGGCGGCCGGATTCGGCATCGTGCTGCACCGTGTGGACGCGAACACCCGTACCGAGTACGGGCACCGGGCGGAGGCGATCGCCGAGACGGTCGCCTCCGACACCGATGTCCGGGCCGGCGCCGCAGCGCAGTCCGCGGCCCGGCGCGCGGGCCGTCCGGCCACGCAGGCCGAACTCGCCGCCGCACCGCTGCAGCGCCAGGCGGTCGCGATCACCCAGCGCACGGGAGTGCTGTTCGTGGTCATCGCCGATGACGCCGGCTACCGGATCGCCCACCCCGACCCGTCCCAGCTGGGTGCGCCGCTCAGCACCGACCCGTCGACCGTGCTCGGCGGTGACGTCGAACTCACCCTGCAGCGCGGAACCCTCGGCGACTCGGTCCGCGCCAAGGCCCCGGTCCTCGGTCCCGACGGGAAGGTCGTGGGTCTGGTCAGTGTCGGGATCTCCACCGAGACGGTCGCCGAGGCGGCGCGCCGCACCCTGCTCCTGCTGGCGGCGGTCGCGGCTCTCGCGCTCGCCGTCGGGATCATCGGCTCGGGGCTGCTGGCCCGACGGTGGCGGCGCCTGACACTGGGACTCGAGCCGGAGGAGATGGCGGAGCTGATCCGGGAACAGAGCGCCGTCCTGTACTCGGGCTCGGAGGGCGTCATCGCCATCGACGCCACGGGGATCGTCCGCGTCATCAACGACCGCGCCCGCGAACTGCTCGGCGTGACCGCCGAGGCGGGCACTCCGCTACCGGAACTGGGCCTCTCGGAACGGGTCTCGGCCGTCGTGGCGGCTCCCACCGAGACGCCCGTCGCGGCCGCGGTGAACGAGCGCGTCGTCCTCGTCGCCGCTCGTCGTGTGCACCGCGGCGAGACGGATCTGGGCACCGTCCTCACCGCGGTCGACCGGACCGATGTCGAGGCGCTCACCCGCGAGCTGGACTCCGTGCAGGCCATGAGTTCCGCGCTGCGCGCGCAACGGCACGAGGCGGCCAATCGCGTGCACGTCGTCGCCGGGCTGCTCCGCGACGGCCGCACCGACGAGGCCATCGCCTATCTCGACGAGATCTCCGGTCCGGCCGGGGTCCTGCCGGTGTCCGGGCTCGATCGCCTCGACGAGCCGCACTTGCAGGCCTTCGTCTCGGCCAAGGCCGCGCGGGCCCGTGAGCGGGGCGTGGTGCTGCGGGTCGGCGCAGACACCGCACTGGTCGGCGTGCTCACGCACCCCGTCGACACCACCACCCTCGTGGGCAATCTGCTCGACAACGCCATCGACGCCGCCGCGGACGGCGGCGAGCCCCGGGAGGTGGAGATCGACGTGCTGCGCGACGGCGACGACCTCGCGATCATCGTCGCCGACAGCGGGCCGGGATTCACCGTCGACGATCCCTTCGTGGAGGGCGTCAGCACCCGCACCGATCCGACGGTGCCCGGCGGGCGCGGTCTCGGCCTGGCGATCGCGCGGCAGGTGGCGCGCGGGCACGGGGGAGAGGTCACCGTCGTCGGGCGCGGCGGCACCGCCGCGGACGAGCCCACCACCGTCATGGCGACCCTGCCGCAGGGGGTGCGCGACGATGCCTCGTGACCTACGGATCCTCGTGGTGGACGAAGACTTCCGGGTGGCCGCGTTGCACGCCAAGATCGTGGACACCATGGTCGGGCTCACCACGGTGGGCTCCGCTCGGACGCTGTCGGAGGCGCGCGCGATCCTGGAGCGCGAGCGGATCGACCTGGCGCTGGTCGACGTCTACCTCCCCGACGGCTCGGGCATCGACCTGGTCCGCGAGATGCGCTGCGACGCGTTCATCCTCGGTGCCGCCGACGATGCGGCCGGTGTGCGCGCGGGCTTCGCCGCGGGCGCCCTGCAGTACCTCATCAAGCCCTTTCCGGCGACGGAGCTCGCGCGACGGCTCGGCGCGTACACGGCCTACCGGCGGATTCTCGACGGTCCCGAGGTCACCCAGGACCAGGTCGACGCCGCCGCGTCGGTGCTGCGCAGCGACCGCCCGGCCCCGCGCCGCGACGACGGCGGCTCGGTCACCGAGCGGCGCATCGTCGAGGCGCTGCGGGCGGCGGAGGGGCCGCTGCTGGCCGACGACATCGCAGGCCAGGTGGGGATCTCACCGGCGACCGCGCGCCGCTACCTCGCCGACCTGGTGCGGGACGGGACGCTGACGATGGCGCTGCAGTACGGCGCCACCGGGCGCCCGCGGCAGCGATATGCGCTGAGCTGAGCCCGTTTCCGCCCAGTGCGAGGCCCCTCGCCGAACCCCTCGGCCGCGTATGGCTGACGCCTGAGCGTCAGTCCTTCGGGCGGTTGTCGACCAGCCGGCGTGCCTTGCCGACGGTGCGCTCGATGCCGCCCGGGGGGAGAACGTCGACCTCGACCGAGATGCCGATCGTGTCCTTGATGATCCTGGTCAGGGTGCTGCCGGCGGTCTCGTCGACGGGGCGGTCGTGACGGTTCTCGACCCGCACGGTGAGCCGGTCCATGCGCTCGGGACGGTCCAGCACGCACTGGAACTGGGGTGCGAGGGAATCGATCCCGAGGATCAGCTCCTCGATCTGGGTCGGGAACACGTTGACTCCGCGCAGGATCATCATGTCGTCGGTGCGGCCGGTGACCTTCTCCATCCGCCGCATGGTGCGGGCGGTCCCGGGGAGCAGGCGGGTGAGATCCCGCGTGCGGTACCGGATGATCGGCGTCGCCTGCTTGGTGAGCGAGGTGAAGACCAGCTCGCCGTGCTCGCCGTCCGGCAGCACCTCACCGGTCATCGGGTCGATGACCTCGGGGTAGAAGTGGTCCTCCCAGATGTGCAGGCCGTCCTTCGTCTCGACGCACTCCATCGCGACGCCCGGTCCGATCACCTCGGACAGGCCGTAGATGTCGACGGCGTCGATGCCCACCTCCTGCTCGAGCTCGGCGCGCATCCGGTCGGTCCACGGCTCGGCGCCGAAGACGCCTGTGCGCAGCGAGGTCGCGCGGGGATCGACGCCCATGGCCAGCATGGTGTCGACGATCGTGAGCATGTAGCTCGGGGTCACCATGATCGCGTCGGGCTCGAAGTCCTGGATCAGTTGGATCTGCTTCTCCGTCTGTCCGCCCGACATGGGGATCACCGTGGCGCCCAGCCGTTCGGCGCCGTAGTGCGCGCCGAGGCCTCCGGTGAACAGGCCGTAGCCATAGGCGACGTGGACCCGGTCGCCCGCGCGGACGCCGGCCGCGCGGAGCGATCTGGCGACCACGTCCGCCCACGTGCTGATGTCCTCGGCGGTGTAGCCCACCACGGTGGGGCGGCCGGTGGTGCCGGAGGAGGCATGGATCCGCGAGACCCGTTCGCGCGGCACGGCGAACATGCCGAACGGGTAGTTCTCGCGCAGGTCCGCCTTCGTCGTGAAGGGGAACTTGGCGAGGTCGGCGAGCTCCTTGAGGTCGGACGGGTGCACCCCCGCCTCGTCGAAGGCGCGGCGGTAGTGGGGCACGTTCTCGTAGGCGTGGGTGACCGACCACTGCATGCGCTCGAGCTGCAGGGCGGAGATCCGGTCGCGGGTGGCGAACTCGATGTCGTCGGTGGGAACGGTCGATGTCATGGTTGGCTTCCTCGGGCTGGAAAGGCGGGGAGGTCGGGCGTCAGGCGTCGAAGTCGACGGTGACGGTGTCGCTGGTCGGGTACGTCTGGCAGGTCAGGACGAAGCCGGCGGCCACCTCGTCGTCCTCGAGGGCGTAGTTGCGTCGCATGTCGACGGTGCCGCACAGCACCTTCGCGCGGCAGGTTCCGCACACGCCCCCCTTGCAGGCGAAGGGCAGGTCGGGGCGGAAGTTCTCGGCACCGTCGAGCAGGGTGTCGTCCTGGGCGATCGTGCCGGTGGCGCTCCGCCCGTCGAGGACGACGGTGACGGCGCTGCTCGGGCCGGTGATGCCCGGCTCGCGGTGCTTCTCCTGGGGCGGCGGGGTGCCGTCGTCGACGTAGAACAGCTCGCGATGGATCGCGCTGCGCGCCACACCGAGTTCGGCGAGCACGGCCTCCGAGTCGGTGACCATGCCGTGCGGGCCGCACAGCCAGAAGTGGTCGACATCGCCGGTCGGCACCACGGTGAGCAGCAGCTCGCGGAGCCGCTCGGCGTCGACCCGGCCGGTGAACAGCTCGACATCGCGGGGCTCGCGGGAGAGGACGTGGATCACGTCGAGTCGGTCGTGGTAGCGGTCCTTGAGATCGGCGATCTCGTCGGCGAACATCACCGACCGCGTGCGCCGGTTGCTGTAGATGAGGATCACGCGCGCAGCGGGATTGGCGAGGACGGTGCCGGCGATGGACAGCATCGGCGTGATGCCGGAGCCCGCCGCGATCAGCACGTGCACGCCACCCGCGTCGGGGTCGGCGGCGAAACTGCCGGTGGGGCCCTGCACCTCGATGGTGTCGCCGGCGCGGACCCGCCGAACCAGCCACGAGGAGAAGAGACCGTCGGTGACCTCGCGGACGCCGACCCGAGGCCGGTCGCCGACGGGTGCGCAGATCGAGTACGACCGGCGATGTTCGACCCCGTCGATCATCCGGCGCAGCGTGAGCGACTGCCCGGCGGCGAAGGCGAACTCGTCGGCCAGTTCGCCCGGGACGTCGAAGGTGACGGCCACCGCGTCGTCGCACAGTGGCTCGACGTCGGCGACGGTGAGCGCGTGGAACGCGCGACCCCGGGCGGGGGTGGGGGCGACGGCGGTCATCAGATCTCCTTGACGTGGTCGAAGGGCTCGTGGCAGTCCAGGCAGCGGTACAGCGCCTTGCAGGGGGTCGTGCTGAACTCGGAGTCGAGACGGGTGGCGTCGGATCCGCAGGCGGGGCAGGCGATCCGACGGGGACGGGCCCGCAGGGTCAGGGGGACGGGGCCGTCGCCGCGACGGGGCGCGGGGCCCGGCGTCGAATACCCGGCGGCGCGGAGCTTCGCACGGCCGGAGTCGGTGATCCAGTCGGTGGTCCAGGCCGGGGACAGGGCGGTGTCGATGACGACCTCCCCGTATCCGGCGGCGTGCAGCGCGTACTCGATGTCGGCCCGGATGGTCCCCATCGCGGGGCAGCCGGAGTAGGTGGGGGTGATGGTCACGCGGACGGCGCCGTCCGCGTTCTGGAACACCTCGCGGACGATGCCCAGGTCCGCGAGGGTGACCTGCGGCATCTCGGGGTCGAGCACCGCGCCCACCACGGCGAGCGGCGTGCGCGACTGCATGGCCTGCACGGTCACCACGTCCCTTCGGGATGTGCGCGGGCGACGGACTGCATCTCCGCGAGGATGCGGCTGAGCTCCTCGGTGTGCAGGCCCTGGCGGCCGGCTCGGCCGCCCACCCGGGCGACGCCCGGGGCATCGGGGATCGGTAGCCCGGCCGCGCCGAAGGTCAGCTCCATGACTGCGTCGAACTCGGCGCGCAGCTCGCGCGGGTCGATGCCGATCCCGGACGCGGCGAGCGCGAGCTCCTCGGCGGACGGCTCGAACAGCTCGGGGACGTAGGGCCAGACCCGGGCGATGGCCGCCTCGATGCGGCGGCGGGACTCGTCGGTGCCCTGCGCGAGGGTGAGCACCCACCGCGCGGCGTAGTCGCGGTGATAGGTGATCTCCTTGACCCCCTTGGCGGCCACAGCGGCGAGCACCGGGTCGCGGGAGCCGCGGAGGCGGTCGAACAGGGCCAGGCGGGCCGTCGCGAAGACCAGCAGGCGCACCGTCGACACGGCGAAATCGCCGTTGTCCAGCTCGACGAGCCGGACGTTGCGGAACGCCGAGTCGTCGCGGAAGAAGGCGAGCGCGTCCTCGGCGGGAACCGGCGAGGAGTCCGAGATGACCGGCACCACTGAGGGATCGGCGGCCGCGGCGCGGGCCAGCAGGAGCCGGGCCTGGCCGATCAGGTCGAGCCCGACGTTGGCGAGCGCGACCTCCTCCTCCAGCTCGGGTGCGCGGGTGCTCCATTCGGCCAGTCGCTGCGCGGAGATCAGCGCATCGTCGCCGAGCATGAGGCAGTACACCGCGAGAGTGTGCGGGTCGACGTCGTCGGGCACCGTCGTATCCACCCCGGCGAGGGGCTCGTCGAAGCTGGTGCCGAAGGCCCACTGTCCGTGGGAGTCCGAGTCGACGAGACTCTCGTAGGCGTTGTCGTGATCGATCATGGCTGTGAATCCTGTTCGCGGGCTGAGCGAGTGGGCTGCGGTGACCGGAGGTCGCGGGTCACATGTGGGGCACGTTCTCGGGGATCTCGTAGAAGGTCGGGTGGCGGTAGACCTTGTCGCCGCTGGGGGCGAAGAACGGATCCTTCTCGGACGGGCTGGAGGCCACCACATCGGTGGAGCGGACCACCCAGATGCTCACGCCCTCGTTGCGGCGGGTGTACACGTCGCGGGCGTTGCGCAACGCCATCTCGGCGTCGGCGGCGTGCAGGGAGCCTACGTGCACGTGGTTGAGTCCGCGCTTGCCGCGCAGGAACACCTCGTACAGCGGCCAGTCGATGCGGGTCTGCTCGGTCATGTCTACTCCTGCTCCGATGTGGTGGTGTCCGCTGCGGCGGTCCGGGCGGCGAAGGCCGCGGCGGCCTCCCGCACCCAGGCCCCGTTCTCGTGGGCGGCGCGACGGTTCGCGATCCGCTCGACGCTGGTGGCACCGTTGCCCTTGACGACCTGCATGAACTCGTCCCAGTCCGGCTCGCCGAAGTCGTGGGCGCCGCGCTCGGCGTTCCACCGCAGGTCCGGGTCCGGGAAGGTGACTCCGAGGATCTCGGCCTGCGGCACCGACATGTCGACGAAGCGCTGCCGCAGCTCGTCGTTCGTGTGCCGCTTGATCCGCCAGGCCATCGACTGCGCCGAGTTGGGGGAGCGGTCGTCGGGCGGGCCGAACATCATCAGCGCGGGCCACCACCAGCGGTTCACGGACTCCTGCACCATGTCCCGTTGCGCCTGTGTGCCGGACATCATCGTCATGAGCAGCTCGAAGCCCTGCCGCTGGTGGAAGGACTCCTCCTTGCACACCCGGATCATCGCGCGGCCGTACGGACCGTACGAGCTGCGGCACAGCGGCACCTGGTTGCAGATGGCGGCACCGTCGACCAGCCAGCCGATGACCCCCACGTCCGCGAAGGACAGGGTCGGGTAGTTGAAGATCGACGAGTACTTCTGGCGGCCCTCGATGAGGTTGTCGGTGAGCTCGGCGCGATCAACACCGAGGGTCTCCGTCGCGGAGTACAGGTAGAGCCCGTGGCCCGCCTCGTCCTGCACCTTCGCCATGAGGATCGCCTTGCGGCGCAGCGACGGTGCGCGGGTGAGCCAGTTGCCCTCGGGCTGCATGCCGATGATCTCGGAGTGCGCGTGCTGGGCGATCTGCCGGATCAGGGTCTTGCGGTACCCGTCCGGCATCCAGTCCCGCGGCTCGATGCGCTGGTCGGACTGGATGATCCGCTCGAACTCGGTCTCCAGTTCGATGATGGTCTCCGTCATGGCTGTACCTTCCGTGCGGCCGGGTCAGCGACCGGTGAACTCGGGGCGGCGCTTGGCGAGGAAGGCCTCGACCGCGCCGCGGTGGTCGGAGGTGGTGGCGAGCGGCCCGGCGGCTGCGCGCTCGCGCTCGAGGGCATCGTCGAGCGGTGGGAGCGAGGCGGCGACGAGCGACTTCACCGCTGCGAACGCCGCGGTGGGTCCGGCGGCGAGCCGGCGCGCGACGGCCTCGGCGGTGGCTGCGGCCTCGTCGTCGGCCGCGACCTGGGCGATGAGGCCCCAGTCGAGGGCCTGCGCGGCCGAGATCTTGGTGCCGAGCAGGATGAACGCCCGCGTGCGGACGGCGCCGATGGCGTCGACGAGCGTGCGGGTCAGGCCCGAGTCGGACGCCAGGCCGATGGCGGTGAAGGCCGTCGCGAAGCTCGCACTCTCGGCGGCGACGACCACGTCGGCGGCGAGCGCGAGGCCGAGGCCCGCACCGACGCACGCGCCCTGCACGGCGGCGACGACGGGGACCTCGAGCCCGGCGATGCCGGAGATCAGGGGGTTGTAGTGCTCGGCGACGGTGTCCATGGCCCGGTCCGGCGCGGTGCCGAGCGCGTCCGCGTGCTCGCCGAGGTCCTGTCCGACGCAGAAGTTGCGGCCCTCGGCCCGGATCAGCACGGCCCGGACGGTGTCGTCGGCGGCGATCGCCCGGACACCGTCGAGCAGCGCGGTCTTGAGCGGGAGGTCCAGCGCGTTGGCGGCCTGCGGGCGGTTCAGCGTGAGCACGGCGAGGCCGTCGGTCACGGTGACGGTGGCGGAATCCATGCCTACTCCTTCGATGTCGGGTTTCGGTGGGTCAGGACCAGGTGTGGAAGCCGCGGCCGGTCTTACGGCCGAGGTCACCGCGGGCGACCATGTCGCGCAGCAACTGCGGCGGTTCGAACCGCTGGCCCAGAGTGGCGGCGAGGTGCTCCGCGATGGCGAGCCGCACGTCCAGGCCGACCAGGTCGGTGGAGCGCAGCGGGCCCATCGGGTGGCGGTAGCCCAGCTCCATGGCCCGGTCGATGGACTCCGCATCGGCGACGCCGTCCTCGAGCATGCGGATCGCCTCCAGGCCCAGGCACACTCCGAGCCGGCTGGTGGCGAAGCCGGGGGAGTCGTTGACGAGCACCTCCTGCTTCCCCAGGAGTCGCACCCACTCGCGGACCCGCTCGACCACGGTGTCGTCGGTGGCATCGGTGCGGATGACCTCGACCAGGGTCGACGCCGGCACCGGGTTGAAGAAGTGCATGCCCACCAGGCGTGTCGGGTCGTCGAGCGCCGCCGCGAGGGAGGCGATCGACAGGGAGCTCGTGTTGCTGGCGATGACGCAGCCGCCGTGCACCGCGTCCTGGACTCGGTGCAGCACGCCGAGCTTGAGATCGATGATCTCGGGGACGGCCTCGACGACGAGGTCGGCGTCCGCGGGCAGGTCCTCGATCGCGGCGACGACGGTGACCCGCGCGGCCACGTCCTCCGGGGTCCGACCGCCCAGCTTGTCGCGCTCGGCCGCGCGCTGCAGGCCGGTGGTGACCCGGGTCAGCGCGGCATCCCGGTCGCCGCTCTCGGCGATCGTGACGGAGGCGCCGAGTGCGGCGAAGACCTGTGCGATGCCCGCGCCCATCCGGCCCCCGCCGATGACGCCGACCTTCGACGGTGTTGCGGTCATCGGCGGTTCCTCTTCTCCAGGAAGGCGGTCATGCGGTCACGCTTGTCCGCCGTCTCGAACAGGACGGCCTGGGCGATGTCCTCGATCCGGGCGGTCCCGTCCACGACGGCCTTGGTCAGGCGCAGGGCCAACGGCGCGGACGCGACGATGCGATCGATCACGCGGTGGGCGGCCGCGAGGTGCTCGCCCGCGGGGACGACGTCCATGACGAGTCCGTAGCGGCGCGCGGCCTCCGCGTCGAGCGTGCGTCCCGCGAGGAGCACCTGCTTGGCCACCGACTGTCCGATCAGGGACGGGAGGCGGTACGTGGCCCCGGCGGCCGCGAGGATGCCGAGCCCGGGCTCGGGGTTGCCGAACACCGCGGTCTCGGTGGCGATCCGGATGTCACAGGCGTAGGCGAGCTCGGCTCCGCCGCCGAGCGCGTAGCCGCTGATCGCGGCGACGGTCGGCAGGGGGAGTGCGGCGAACCGGTCGAACAGGGTGCGGTTGATGCCCGAGAGGGCCTCGTCGCGGCCGCGTTCGCGGAGCTCGCCGATGTCCGCGCCGCCGGCGAAGTGCTCTCCCGCGCCGGTGAGCAGCACGGGTGCCGGGGCCGCCTCGACGATGCCGCAGACGGTGTGCAGCTCGGCGATCATGGCCGCGTCGATGGCATTGCGTGCCGCGGGGCGGTCGAGTGTCACGACGTACCGGTCGTCGGTGCGCTCGACGGTGACGGTCTGCAGGTCGGTGGCGACCGGCGGAAGGGTCTCGCTCATGCAACTCCCTCGGGCTGGGCTGTGGCGAAATAATAACCGATCGTTCGGTAGGTAACAAGGTCTTGATGCGACCGCGGGGCGGGGTGGGAGAATCTGCGCATGAGCGCAACGCCTGTTCGACGCCGCACCGGCTCGCCGGGGCGCCCCGGCTACGACCTGGACTCCCTGCTGGCGGTCGCCGTCCGGGTGTTCAACGAGCGCGGCTACGACGCGACCAGCATGGACGTGCTGGCCAAGAACCTCGGCCTGACGAAGTCGTCGATCTATCATCACGTCGCCGGCAAGGAGGAACTGCTCGAGCTCGCCCTCAACCGCGCCCTCAGCGGTCTGTTCGCGGTCACCACTGAGGCCGGCGCCACGACGGGGCGCGCCGTCGACCGTCTCGAACACGTGCTGCGGCGCAGCGTGGACGTGCTGGTGGCGGAGCTGCCCTATGTCACGCTGCTGTTGCGGGTGCGCGGCAATTCCGAGGTCGAACGCCGGGCGCTCGCGCGGCGCCGTGAGTTCGACGCCGTCGTCGCGGAGCTGGTGACCGGAGCCGTCGCCGAGGGCGATGTGCGCGCGGACGCCGATCCGTCGGTGACCAGCCGCCTGCTGTTCGGCATGGTCAACTCGCTGGTCGAGTGGTATCGCCCCAAGCCGGATCATCCGGTCGGGGAGGTCGCGGACGCGCTCGTCGCGATCGCGTTCGACGGGCTGCGCCGGAGCTGAGCCGCCCGACGCCGGGGGCTTGACACGGACGGCCGTCCCGGGCCACCCTGATTACCGACCGAACATACGGTAATAGGGAGCGTGTCATGGACAGCAGGATGGTGGAGAGCTACGCGCTCGGACGGTGGCACCGCGCCACGGACGAGGGCCGCGCGGTGGTCAGCCCCGTCGACGGTGCCGAGGTCGCACGGGTCTCGTCGACGGGGCTCGACGTCTCCGCGATGGCCGCGTACGCCCGGGAGACGGGCGGGCCCGCGCTCGCCGCGCTCACCTTCCACGAGCGGGCCGCCGCCCTCAAGGCGCTGGGCCTGACGCTCATGGCCGGCAAGGCCGAGTTCTACGCCGAGTCGGCGCGGACCGGCGCGACGGAGCGGGACTCCGGTGTCGACATCGACGGCGGCTTCGGCACCCTGCTCAGCTACGCCAGTAAGGCCAAGCGCGAGCTGCCGAACGCCACCGTGCACCTGGACGGTCCCGTCGAGCAGCTCGGCAAGAAGGGCACCTTCCTCGCCCGCCACGTGTTCACATCGCGGCGCGGTGTCGCGGTGCAGATCAATGCCTACAACTTCCCCGTATGGGGCTTCCTCGAGAAGCTCGCGCCCGCCTTCCTGGCCGGCGTCCCGAGCATCGTCAAGCCCGCCACCCAGACCGCCTACCTCACCGAGTCGGTGTTCCGCCGGATCATCGAATCCGGGCTCCTGCCCGAAGGATCCGTGCAGCTGCTGTGCGGTGACCCGGCCCCGCTGCTCGACAGCCTGGGCGGGCAGGACTCCGTCGCCTTCACCGGGTCCGCGCACACCGCGGCGAAGCTCCGCGCGCATCCCGTCCTCGTCGAGCGCAGCGTGCACTTCACCGCCGAGGCGGACTCGCTCAACGCCTCCGTCCTCGGCGCCGACGTCACCACCGACGCCCCCGAGTTCGATCTGTACATCAAGCAGCTCACCACTGAGATGACCGTCAAGGCCGGCCAGAAGTGCACCGCCATCCGTCGCGCGCTCGTGCCCGAGTCGATGGTCGACGCCGTCGTCGAGGCGGCCCGCGCCCGGCTCGAGCGCGTCGTCGTCGGCGCGCCGGGCGCCGAGGGCGTCACCATGGGCCCGGTCGTCTCCCTCTCCCAACGCACCGATGTGCTCGCCGCCGTGGACAAGCTCCGCGGCGCCGCCGAGCTGGTGGTGGGTGACCCGGACGATTTCGCCGTGGTCGGCGGTGACGCGGAGACGGGTGCGTACCTGCCGCCGATGCTGCTGCGCAGCACCGACCCCGAGGCCCCCGGCGTGCACGAGATCGAGGCCTTCGGTCCGGTGGCCACCGTCATCGGCTACCGCGACACCGCACACGCGGTCGAGCTGGTCGCCCGCGGCGGCGGCAGTCTCGTCGCCTCGCTCGTCACCGCGGACCCGCAGCTGGCCCGCGAGGTCCTGCTCGGCATCGCCCCGTTCCACGGGCGGCTCCTGGTGCTCAACGCCGAGGACGCGCGGGAGTCCACCGGCCACGGTTCGCCGCTGCCCGTACTCGTGCACGGCGGTCCCGGCCGTGCCGGGGGCGGCGAGGAACTCGGTGGCATCCGCGGCGTCCTGCACCACATGCAGCGCACCGCGATCCAGGGCACCCCGGCCGTGCTCGCCGCGACCACCGGGCAATGGGTCACCGGAGCGCCCCGGACCGAGGGCGACGAGCACCCGTTCCGTAAGTCCCTGGCGGAGCTGAAGATCGGTGACACCATCGTCGGCGGGCCGCGTACCGTCCGCCTGGCGGACATCGGCCACTTCGCGGAGTTCACCGGCGACACCTTCTACGCCCACACCGATCCTGAGGCGGCCGCCGCCAACCCGTTGTTCGGCGGCATCGTCGCGCACGGCTACCTCGTGGTCTCCCTCGCCGCCGGCCTGTTCGTCGACCCCGCGCCGGGCCCCGTGCTGGCGAACTTCGGCGTCGACTCCCTGCGCTTTCTGACCCCGGTGCGTGCGGACGACTCGCTCACGGTGACCCTGACGGCGAAGCAGATCACCCCGCGCAGTGGCGCCGACTACGGCGAGGTGCGCTGGGACGCCGTGGTCACCAACCAGGACGATTCGCCGGTCGCCACTTACGACGTGCTCACGCTGGTGGCCAAGACCCGGGACGGCGGCGAGCCGGCATGAGTGCGGCGGTGGTGGGCGGCGATTGCGAGCCCGCGCGTTCGATGTTCGCCGCGGACAACGCCTCCCGGGCCCTCGGGATCGAGATCGTGGACCTGCACCCAGGAGTCGCGACCACGACGGTGACGGTGGGGGAGACGATGGTCAACGGCCACGGGATCACCCACGGCGGCTATGTCTTCCTGCTCGCGGACACCACCTTCGCCCTCGCCTGCAATTCACGGGGCGATGCCGCCGTCGCCGCGCGGGCGGACATCCGGTTCCTGCGCGCGACGCGGCTCGGCGACGTGCTGACCGCGACGGCGGTCGAACGGGAGCGGTTCGGCCGCAACGGTCTCTACGACGTGACGGTGCGCCGCGGTGGCGAGGTGATCGCGGAGTTCCGCGGCGACAGCCGGACCATCCCGTCCGGCGGCTGACCGAAGAACTCAGCCGGCGGCGGTGCCGGGGTTCGCCCCGTCGATCAGCTGACGATGTCCTTGGTCCGGAAGCCGCGGACGGCGAGGGCGAACAGGACGATGGCGATGCTCACCGACAGGGAGATCCCCTGCGCCATCGCGGCCCACTCGATGTGCGGCTGTAGCAGGTCCGTCCACGCGAACTGCCAGTGCGCGGGGAGCGCCGCCCGCAGGCCGCCGAGTGCGGTCACCTGGTCGAGCACGCTGCCGATCACCGTCAGGCCGACGGCCCCGCCCACCGCGGCCAGGGGCGCGTCGGTGCGGGTCGAGAGCCACAGCGCGAGACCGGCGGTGGCCAGCTCGGAGCCGATGATGAAGGCCGCCGCCAGCAGCAGCCGCCACAGTGCCTCCCCGGCGGGCATCGCCGGCCCCGTCGGGGCCTGCAGCGGTCCCCAGCCGTAGGCGAGGGTGCCCGCGCCGAGCGCCACGGCCACGAGGAGGGCGACCGAACCGACGGACAGGATCAGTGCGACGATCGCCTTCGTGACCAACAGGCGCGTGCGGGGCACGGGAGCGGCCAACAGGTACCGCAGCGAGGACCAGTCCGCCTCGGACGCCACGGCATCGCCGAAGAACAGGGCCACGGGGATGACCAGCAGGAACCCGGTTCCGGCTGCGAGTACCGTCGCGGTGAGGTTCAGTCCCGATGCGGTCGCGACGTCGAACATCGAGGGACGCCCGCTGCTGCGGCCGTTGTCGTCGGAGCCCACGGCGAGGGCGACGATCAGGATGATCGGCAGCGCCGCGAGCAACCCGGCCATCACCAGGGTGCGCCGGCGTCGCACCTGCCGGGCGAGCTCGACGCGCACCGTCAGCGTGCGTGCCGGGGAGTAGGCCGGGGCCGCACCGTGATCGGCTCGCGCCCGCGAGGTCGCCGGATCGTTCGTGGTCGTCATTCGTCGCCGCCCGTCAGCTGGAGGAACGCGTCTTCGAGGGTGCGGGAGGCCCCGCCGTCGCCGGTCTGGACGATCTCGTCGACCGTGCCGGCGGCGATCAATCGGCCCCGCCTCAGCACCACGACGTGGGTGCAGGTCTGCTCGACCTCGGCCAGGAGGTGGCTCGAGACGATCACGGTGCGCCCGGTCGCCCCGTACCGGACGATGGCATCGCGCATCTCCCGGATCTGCGAGGGGTCGAGGCCGTTCGTCGGCTCGTCGAGCACCAGCACGTCGGGCAGGCCGAGCATGGCCTGCGCGATCGCGAGCCGCTGGCGCATGCCCTGCGAATAGGTGCGCACCGAGCGGTCGAGGGCGGAACCGAGATCGGCGATCGCGAGCGCCTCCTCGATGTGCGCGTCGTCGGCGGGGCGGCCGGTGGCCCGCCAGTACAGGTCGAGGTTGGCCCGGCCGGACAGGTGCGGCAGGAAGCCGGCGCCCTCCACGAACGCGCCGACCCGGGAGAGCACCGGTGCACCCGGCCTGATCGGGTGGCCGAACACCTGGATCGTGCCCTCGTCGGGCGTGATCAGGCCCATCAGCATCCGCAGCGTCGTCGTCTTGCCGGCGCCGTTCGGCCCGAGCAGGCCGAGGACCTGACCCCGTTCGACGCGGAAGGTCACGTCCTGCACGCTGTAGCCGTCGCCGCCGGCGTACTTCTTGGACAGGCCCGTCACCTGGAGGGCCACGTCGGCGAGCTCCGGATCGGCGGGCCCGACGGTGCGCCGCCGCCGCACGGTCAGCAGCGCTGCCGCGACGACGAGCGCCACGATCGGCAGCAACCACACCCACGTGGGCAGGGGCAGCGGCGCGGTCCTCAGGCCCGGCACCTCGGGCACCGTCAGCGGGCTCGTGGCCGCGATCGTGTAGGTCGCGGGCGCGGACGGAGAGAGGTAGGCGAGGTCGGTGGTCGCGAGCGCGACGCGCATCCGGTGCCCGGCCGCGAACTCGTGGTCGATCGTGGGCAGGCGGACGGTCGTCGTGGCGGTGCCACCGGAGAGTGGGATGCGGATCGGGGCGGCGAGCTGCTGGGGCAGCACCTGCGACCCGTCGGGGCCCACGTCGTAGAGCTTGGCGAAGAGCACTGCGTCGGGCGCGGGGGAGTCGACCTTGATCGTCACCGTCGGGGTTCCGGTGACGGTGACCGGGTCGGCGAGCGGAGCGGAGTCGAACACCGCGGCCTGCGTCGGCAGGTCCCGGGAGAGCCCGCCCGACCCGAGTGCTGCGGCGGTGGACGCGAGGGCCCCGAGCCCGGGGACTCCGGAGATCGACGGCGGCGTGCCGCCGGCCGGGTTCTCGGCGGTCCGCGGCGCACCGTCGAGCCCGATGGTGCGTGTGAGGCTCCCGGAGAGCCCGGGGTAGGAGTCGGTGCTCGACGAGCGCACCGTGCGCTCGCCGGTCTCGGTGTCGACGCCGCCGGCGCGCGAGACCTGGAAGGCGGGAAGGGCGGGCGCGTCCGCGCCCTTGAGGTATCGGTCGAACCACTCCACGGTGCGGGCGTCGACCCGCGCGTCCTCGGCGCTGCCGGCGTCGTGCCCGCCCGCGATCCAGTCGACCGCGACCGGGGCGCCGTTGGCGGAGATGCGTTTCGCGGCCTCGTCGGCGTGTTCCAGCGGGAAGAGCGAGTCCAGCTCGCCCTGCGCGAGGTAGGTGGGTACGCGGATGTCCGCCCCGACCGATACGGGGCTGCGTGCGGCGAGCAGGGCGCGGTCGGCGTCGGTGAGCGCGCCGCCCTGCGCGATCCGCGTGTACATCTCGCAGACCGCGGGCTCGAACCGCGCGCAGCCGCCGCCCGTCGTGAACAGGATTCCCGCCCACTGCTTCTTGTAGACCCCGCCCGGGAACAGCGCCTGCTCGAGGTTCCAGTACGTGATCCGCGGGGCGATCGCGTCGACCCGCCTGTCGTGGCCGGCCAGCAACAGGGCCAGCGCGCCGCCGTAGCTGCCGCCCGCGACGCCCACGCGCGGGTCGCCGGGTGCGTCCCGGCGCACCTCGGAGCGCGTCGCGAGCCAGTCGAGGAGCTTGCGCGCGTCCGCTACCTCGGAGTCGGGGGAGTCGAGTCCCACGAGCCCCGTCGACTTCCCGAATCCGCGGGCCGTGTACGTCAGGACGGCGTAGCCGTGCCGGGCCAGCTGTTCGGCCTCGCCGCGCACGTCGTCCTTGGACCCGCCGAAGCCGTGGGCGAGGAGCACCGCCGGCGCGGGCCCGCCACCGTCGGGCCGGAAGAAGGAGGTGTCCAGGCGCACCCCCGCCCCGTCGAGCATCTGGTCCGTCCGCTGGACCGACGGTGCGCCGCTCCGTCCGGCGAGGCCCCATGCGGCGAACGCGGCCAGGATGATCACGACGGCGGCGAGGGCCGCTCCGATGAGGAGGGGGCGCGCGGCGGCGCCGCGCAGAGCGCGAGGTGGGGGCACCCGACCAGAATATGTGCGCTCGTCCGTCGCCGCCGCTGCCGGGATTCCGCCCGCGGCGAAACAGCGTCAGTCGCTGAGCATGTCCGTGACGAGGGGGACGACCTTCTCGCCGTAGAGCTCGATCGACCGCATCAGGTCGGCGTGCGTGACGGGTTGGTCGTACTTGAGGTCGAACCGGTCCACGCCGAGCGCGCGGATCGTGGCCGCGATCCGTCGCGCGACCGTCTCAGGAGAGCCGATGTACAGCGAGCCCGTCTCGACCTCCCGCTCGAAGTCGCCGACGGAGGGCGGCGGCCAGCCCCGGTCGCGGACCATCCGCTGCCGCATCGCCATCCAGCCGTCGAAGACGAGGGCACGGGCCTGCTGGTCCGTCTCCGCGACGAGGCCGGGGGAGTGCACCGCGACCGGCTGGTGGGGTACGCCGTACTCGTCCTGGGCCCGCTCGAACAGGTCGACGTAGGCCGTGAACCGGTCCGCGGGGCCGCCGATGATCGCCAGGAAGAGGCCGAGGCCGTAGCGCGCCGTGTGGACGACGGACTCGGGGCTGCCCCCGACGCCCACCCAGCCGCGGATGCCCTCGGCCGTGGTCGGGAACACGCGCTGCTCGTGCAGCGACGCGCGGGTGGTGCCGGACCACGTGACCGGCTCCTCCTTCAGGAGCGCCGCGAGCAGCTCCAGCTTCTCCTCGAAGAGCACCTCGTAGTCCTGCAGGTCGTAACCGAACAGGGGGAAGGACTCGGTGAAGGAGCCGCGCCCGGCGACGATCTCGGCGCGGCCGTTCGACACCGCGTCGAGCGTCGCGAACCGCTCGTACACCCGGACCGGGTCATCGGAGCTGAGCACGGTCACCGTCGAACCGAGGCGGATCGACGTCGTGCGCGAGGCGATCGCCGCGAGCACCATCTCCGGGCTCGACACGGCGAAGTCCTCGCGGTGGTGCTCGCCGACGCCGAAGAAGTCCAGTCCCACGGCATCGGCCGTCGCGGCCTCCTCGCCGAGATCGCGGATCACCTGCGCGTGCGGCAGGGGCTCGCCCTGCGCGTCCTTCGTCACTCCGCCGAACGTGTCCACACCGAACTCGGGAACCTTCATGGAACCCAGCGTACACCAATAATCGGACTGTGGTCCGAATCCGTTCGGGCTGGTCAGACCACCCCGTGCAGCGGAGGCGGCTCCTGATTCAGGGTGAACCGGCCCAGGTGCCACAGCTTGTAGCGCACCGGGTCGTGCAGGGTGTGGGTCCGGGCGTCCCGCCAGTACCGGTCCAAGCCCGTCTCGCCCCCTGCGCTCCGGGTGCCGCCGACCTCGAACAGTGCCGAGGGCACCTCGGTCGCCGCCCGGTCGGCGAGCACCTTCGCCGTCGCGACGGCGAGCGAGGCCTCCGCCGCCGTCTCGGGGCTCGGCGCGGAGAAGGCGCCGTCGACCGCGGCGCCCGCGACGGTGAGCGCGGCCTCCGCGGCGCGGACGGTGACGGTGAGCTCGCCGAAGCGCTGGACCGTGAGCGGATCGTCCTGCGCCCGGTCCACGCCCGCCTCGAACCAGGGGCGCGACCTCGTGCGGACGAAGTCGGCTGCGGCCGCGAGCGCACCGCGGGCGATACCGGCGTCGATGGCGACGTGCAGCAACTGCGCGAACGCCCCGTAGCCGGTGGGCTCGGAGACGACGGGGGAGCGGGTGATGACGGCATCGGGCGGCACCGCCACATCCTGGAACCGCACGGTGCCGCTGCCGGTGGTCCGCTGGCCCAGACCGTTCCAGTCGTCGACGATCGTGATGCCCGGCGTGTCCGCCGGGACGAACGCGATGACTTGCTCCCCGGAATCCGGGTCGCGGGCGAGCACGGCGAGCAGGTGCGCGTAGGGCGAGCCCGTGCAGTAGAACTTCTCCCCGTTCAGACGCGCGCCCTCCGGGGTGCGCGTCAGCGTGGTGGCGACATCGGCCACCGTCGGCCCGCTGCGCTCGGACTGTGCGTTGGCGATCCTGGCACCGTCGAGAACCTGCTCGAAGACCCTGCGCTGCAGCTGTTCCGAACCGGCCAGTCGCAACGCCGTCAGGTACACGTAGTGGCTGTGCGGGATCTGCGCGAGGGAGGCGTCCGCGGTCGCGAGGATGCGGAAGACCTCGGCCACGACCGACGGCGGCAGGTCGGGCCCGCCGAATCGGGTGGGTACCGTCAGCGCGAACAGGCCTGCGTCGGAGAGGCGTTCGACCTCCGCGTGCGGGAGGCGCCGGTCCCGGTCCCGGCCGGCGGCACCGTCGGCCAGGCGGACCGCGAGCTCGCTCGCCGCCCGGACGGCGGCCTCGGCGGAGTCGATCGCGGAGGCGAGAGTCACACCAGTGCCCCGGCGCGGCTCGCCTCGATCTCGCGGACCAGCGGCAGCACCTTCTCGCCGAAGTACTCGATCTCCTCCTGGAAGTGCAGGAAGCCGCCAAGGATGAGGTCCACGCCCAGCTCCTTGTAGGCGACGATCCGCTCCGCGACCTCTTCGGGCGTGCCGATCAGCTGGGTGCGGAAGCCGTCGTTGTACTGCACCAGGTCCTCGAACGACGAGTCCGCCCACATGCCGCGGCCGTCCGCGGTGGACTTGCCGGCCTGCTGCACGGCGTCCCGGAAGCCCTCGACCGCAGGCTTGTTCGCCTTCTCGACGATCTCACGGAGGGTATCGCGCGCCTCCTTCTCCGTGTCGCGGGCGATGATGAAGCCGTTGAGCCCGAACTTGACCTCGCGCTGCGCCTCCCGAGCCACGCGGCGCAGGTCGTCGAGCTGATCGGTGACGCCGTCGAAGTCCTTGCCGTTGGAGAAGTACCAGTCGGCGTACTTGCCCCCGTTGATCCGCGCCGCGGAGGAGTTGCCGCCCTGGAACAGCTCGGGATTCGGGCGCTCGGCGGTGTTGAGCGGCTTGGGCTTGAGGGTGAAATCGCGGATCCGGTAGAAGTCGCCGCCGAAGTCGACGTTGTCCTCCGTCCAGATCTTCCGGATCACGTCGAGGAACTCGGCGCTGCGCCGGTAGCGCTCGTCGTGCTCGAGCCAGGGCTCGCCGAGCGCCTTGAACTCGCCCGCGAACCAGCCCGAGACCACGTTGATCGCGAACCGCCCGTTCGACAGGTGATCGGCGGTGGCGCCGAACTTGGCCAGCACGGCGGGGTGCCACAGCCCGGGATGCACGGCGGCGATCACCTTGAGCTTCTCCGTCGCCCCGAGCAGTGCGAGGCTGAAGGAGGTGGACTCGTGCTGGTACTCGGCGCCGTAGCTGGCCATGTACCGCACCTGCGAGAGCGCGTACTCGAAGCCTACGCGTTCGGCCGTCTGCGCCAGCTTCTTGTTGTACTCGAAGTCCCAGTTCGTGCGCTGCTCGATGTCGCTGGTGACCAGGCCGCCCGAGACATTGGGCACCCAGTAGGCGAACTTGATCCGGTCGGCGATCTTCTCGGTCGTCATCAGTGTGGTCCTTCGGGACTAGGAGGTGGGGGAGAGGTCGGGCAGGAAGGCGCCGCGCACGGGCTCCGACGGTGCGCGCCCGTCGTCGACCAGGCCGCGCGCCGCGAGGCGGGGACGCACGCCCTCGCCGAAGTGGTAGGCCTCCTCCAGGTGCGGGTACCCGGAGAGGATGAAGTGATCGAGGCCGAGGGCGGCGTACTCGGCGATGAGATCGGCGACCTCGTCGTGCGAGCCGACGAGCGCGGTTCCCGCACCACCTCGGACCAGGCCGACGCCGGTCCACAGCCCGGGGTACACCTGCAGCGACCGGGCATCCGCGGCCTCGTCGAACGCGGCTCCGCCGCCGTGCAGTTCACGCATGAGGCGCTGCCCCTCGGACTCGCTCCTCGCGAGGCTCGCCTGCGCGGCGCGGACTGTGGCGGGGTCGAGGTTGCCCAGCAGTCGGTTGGCCTCGGCCCAGGCCTCTTCCGTGGTGTCCCGGGAGATGACGTGCAGGCGGATGCCGTAGGTCAGGCTCCGGCCCTGCGCGGCGGCGAGTCCACGGATCCAGTCGAGCTTCTTGGCGACCTGCGCGGGCGGCTCGCCCCACGTGAGATAGGTGTCCGCGTACCTCGCCGCGACCTCGCCGGCCGCGGGGGAGCTGCCGCCGAAGAAGACCGGCGGCGCCGGGTCGGGGCGGCGGGCGAGCACGGCGCCCTCCGTCGACAGGTGCTTGCCGTGCACGGTGACCGGCGCATCGGACGTCCAGAGCTTGCGGGTGATGTCGAGGAACTCGCCGCAGCGCTCGTACCGCTCGTCCTTGCTGAGGGTGTCGCCGAAGGCGCGCTGCTCGGAGGACTCGCCGCCGGTGACGACGTTGAGCAGGACGCGCCCGCCGGACTGCCACTGCAGGGTGCTGGCCATCTGCGCCGAGAGCAGGGGGCTGACGAGGCCGGGGCGGAGGGCGACCAGGAACTTCAGGTCCCGGGTCGCCTCGGTGAGGAGGGCGGCGGTCAGCCAGGCGTCCTCGCACCACAGTCCTGTCGGGATGAGGACGGCCTCGAACCTGTTCGCCTCGGCGGCGAGCGCCAACTGCTTGAGGTAGTGCAGGTCCGCGGGCCGATCGCCGCTCATCGAGCTGCCGTGTCCGCCGGCCATGAGGTTCCGCGAGTCGCCGTAGGTGGGCAGGAACCAGTGCAGATGCAGGGGATTGACGGCGCTCACGGCTGCCTTTCGATCGGACTCGGCGGGTACGGTTCGCCAGTTCACCACTCTGCGAACAGACGGTGAAGGTTTCGGATCGCGATGCGCGGAACGTGCGTTCCTACTCCCCAGTAGCTACAGTGAGACCAAGTTAGTTAGAGTCCCGTATTGATTGGGGTGTTGCTCATGTCCGTCGAGATCGTCGAGTCGACCGAACCGAACACGGCCACAGGCGCCGCGTCCGGCGCCGGGGGATCGCCCGGTCACCTGGCCGATGTCATTACGTCGGCCTTCACCCGGTTCGCGGACAGCCCCGCGTTCGCGACCCGCGACGGCGGCCCCGACGGTCCGTACCGCACCATCACCTACGGCCGGGTGTGGCAGCGCATCACGGCCCTGCGCACCGCCTGGCACGAGGAACTGCGACCGGGGGACTTCGTGGCCGTCCTCGGCTTCACCAGCCCGGATTTCGTGGTCGTGGACCTCGCCACCACACTGCTCGGCGCGCCCAACGTGCCCCTGCAGGCCGGCGCCCCCGCGGCCCGCATCGCGGCCATCCTCGACGAGACCACGCCCAAGATCCTCGCCGTCAGCGCCGAGCAGCTCCCGCTCGCCCGCGCCGCGATCGCTGAGTCCGGCACTGCCCCGCGCATCGTCGTGTTCGACGGTGCCGTGCCCGGCGAGGCGAATCTCGAGGACGAGATCTCCCGCGGCGCGGCGCTTCCCGTCCCGGAACCCTACCGCGCCGCCGAACCCGACGGCGACCGGGTCGTGACCCTGATCTACACCTCCGGCAGCACCGGAACGCCGAAGGGCGCGATCTACACCGAACATCTCGTCGTGCACTCTTGGCTCAAGATCGAGAGCATCATCGACGACGACATCCCCACCGGCGTGCTCCTGCACTTCCTTCCGATGAGTCACATGTACGGGCGGAACTGGCTGATCGCGGGCCTCGCGGCCGGAGGCGTCGGCTACTTCGCCTCCGCCGCCGACATGTCCAGCCTGTTCGACGACCTCGCCGCGGCACGCCCGACGGCGATCGCCCTCGTCCCGCGCGTCTGCGAGCTGGTGCACCAGCGGTTCCTCGCCCTGGAGGGGGAGACCGACGCCGAGACCGCGCGCACGCATCTGCGGGACGAGGTGCTCGGTGGCAACATCGTGGCCGCGGTCTGCGGCAGCGCCGCACTCTCCGCCGATCTGCAGGCGTTCATGGAGCAACTCCTCGGCGTGAGCATCCAGATCGGGTACGGCTCCACCGAGGCCGGCGGGGTCATCGTCGACGGCGTCGTCGCGCGCCCGCCCGTGATCGACTACAAGCTCATCGACGTGCCCGAGTCGGGTTACCTCACCACGGATCTGCCGCATCCGCGGGGTGAGCTCCTGGTGAAGTCCAGCCAGCTGATCCCCGGCTACTACCGCTCGGACAAACAGGTCCTCGACGGCGACGGCTACTACCACACGGGCGACGTGATGGCGGAGCTCGGACCGGACCGGCTCGAGTACGTCGACCGGCGCAGCAACGTGATCAAACTCGCGCAGGGCGAGTTCGTGCCGATCGCCCGGCTCGAGGCGACCTACGCCGCGAATCCCGCGGTGCACCAGATCTTCCTGCACGGCACCAGTGAGCGCTCGTACCTGCTCGCCGTCGTCGTCCCGGCGCCCGGTCCGGAGGACGAGACCGACGAGCAGGCCCGGGTCCGCGTCCTCGACGCCCTCGCCACCGTCGCCCGCGAGAACGAGCTCGCCGGGTACGAGCTGCCGCGCGACGTGATCATCGAGCGCGAGCCCTTCTCCGCGGAGAACGGGTTGCGCTCGGGCATCGGCAAACTGGTGCGCCCCGCTCTGACCGCCCGCTACGGCGACCGGCTGGCAGCGCGCTACGCCGCCGCCGAGGAACGCCGCCGTGACGGACTCCGGGGACTCGACGCCGACGGTCCGGTCGCCGACACCGTCGTGCGCGCCGCCGCCCTGACCCTCGGCGTGCTCCCCGAGGAGCTCGACGGCGACACGCGGTTCGTCGACCTCGGGGGCGACTCGCTGTCAGCCCTCTCGCTCGCCACCACGCTCGAGGGGCTCTACGACCTGTCGGTGCCGGTGCAGACCATCGTGGGCCCCACCGCCACCCTCGCCGGGGTGGTGGCGCACGTCGAGGCCGCGCGCGCGGGCGCCGTCCGGGCACCCAGCGCCGCATCGATCCACGGCGCCGGTGCGTCGATCGCCCGCGCCGCCGATCTGCGGCTGGATCGGTTCGTCGATGCGGAGCTGCTCGCGGCGGCACCGTCGAAGCCCGCGCCGCACGGGGAGCCGACGACGGTCCTGCTGACCGGCGCGACCGGCTACCTCGGCCGGTTCCTGCTGCTCGAATGGTTGCGCCGAGTGGCGCGCACCGACGGCACCGTCGTCGCCCTGGTGCGCGGCGCCGACGCCGACGACGCCCGGCGGCGGGTGTTCGACGCGATCGGCACCGCCGACCCCGCCCTGACCGCGGAATTCGCGGGCCTCGCCGCGCGGCACTTGGAGGTCGTGCCCGGCGATTTCGGCAGCCCCGCACTGGGCCTCGACGAGGCTACCTGGGAGCGCCTCGCGCACGCCGTCGACCATGTCGTGCACTGCGGCGCGCTCGTCAACCACGTGCTGCCCTACGACCAGTTGTTCGGCCCGAACGTGGTGGCGACCGCCGAGATCGTCCGCCTCGCCGTCACGGAACGGCGCAAGTCGATCGACTACGTCTCGACGGTGGCCGTGGTCCCGCAGGACGACGGCCGCCTGCTCGTCGAGGACGACGATGTCCGCGTGCTCGGCGCCGAGCGCCGGATCGGCGCCGACGACTACGCCAACGGCTACGCCGTGAGCAAGTGGGCCGGCGAGGTGCTGCTGCACGAGGCGGCCGATCTCGCGGGCCTGCCGGTGCGCGTGTTCCGGTCCGACATGATCCTGGCGCACAGCCGGTTCCGCGGCCAGTACAACCCCGTCGACCAGTTCACCCGCCTGCTGCTGAGCATCGCACGGACGGGGCTCGCGCCCCTGTCCTTCTACGAGCCCGACGGTTCCGGACGCAGCCCGCACTACGACGGTCTGCCCGTGGACTTCACCGCGGAATCGATCGTCACCCTCGGATCGGCGGCGCGCGAGGGCTTCCGGACCTTCCACCTGCTCAACGTCAACGACGACGCGGTGAGCCTCGACAGCTTCGTGGACTGGATCGCGCAGGAGCGCACCGTCGAGCGGATCGCGGACTACGACGAGTGGTTCGAGCGGTTCGAGCGCGCGCTGCGGGCGCTGCCCGACGCGGATCGCCAGCGCTCCGTGCTGCCGCTGTTGCACTCGTTCGCCCGGCGCACCCCGGCCGGCGCCGGCGGGGCATTCACGGCGGACCGGTTCCGGGAGGCCGTGCGCGCCGAGAACGTGGGCCCGGGCGACATCCCGCACCTGGACCGCGCGCTCGCCGACCGATACCTGCGCGGCTTCGAGGATGCCGGATGGCTCTCCCTGGACGGTGCCCTCTGACGCCGTTGTCCACAGATGAGGGTATGTAACCTTTTTCCTCCACAGGCCCCGCCGCGACCGCCGTTCGCGGTGGGGCCCGCGGTTCAGACTCGTCGGTGACGGCCGGACACCGCCGGCCGCACGGCAGACGAGGAGGGCGCCATGCCCGGGGTACTTGTTTTCGCAGCAGGCAATGTCACGAACGACCTCACCTACCGGGAGTCCGCCCGCGATCAGCGGCACGACTTCCTGAGCTTCACCATGGCCGCCAACAACGGCTACCTCGACGACAACGGGGAGTGGAAGCAGACCAGCACACTGTGGCTCAACGTCAAGGCCTTCGGGGCGCTGGCGCGCAATGCGCGCGCCGTGATCGCCAAGGGCCGCCCGGTGATCGTGCACGGCGAGCTCAAGCACGAGACCTTCGACGGTGCGGACGGCAACCGGCACAGCTCGCTCGACCTCAAGGCCGACGCGATCGGGCTGAACCTGCGGATGTGCGCCAGCCAGTACGTCGGTAAGGGGGAGCCGTACCGCGAGATGCCACCGCAGGCCGGCGTGGAGGCGCTGGCCGGGGAGCGCGCCGCCGAGACCGGCGAGGGCGGCACGGACGGTGAGGTCGTCGTGGTCGGGGACTTCGAGGGCCGGGGCGCGGGGGATGGCGTCGGGACGGAGCGCGAGCCGGCGGCGGTGGGCGGTGCGCCGGACTTCTGACGGACCGATGACCGGCCGGCTCGACGGTGCTGGCCGCGGTCGATCACGGCCGGTCGATCACGGCCGGAGGCGGGCCCGCCGATCGTGATTCGCGACCGCGACCGGGGCACCGACGGTGTGCACCACGACGCTGCCCAACACCACGAGCACCGCGACCGACAGCGTCAGATCGGCGACCGGCCCGTCCGGCAGCGTGTTGAACGCTATGAGCGCGAACACGATCGTGGAGGTGCCGCGGGGCCGCAGCCAGCCGAGGGCGAGGACCTCCCTGCGGGGCAGACGACTGCCCAGCATCGCGATCCCGGTGGGCAACACGCGGATCACGGTGAGCGCCGCCGCCACGAACACGAGTGTGCGCCAGCCGAACCCGTCGAACAGGCCGACGACGGCCGCTGCGCCGAAGACGAACCACATCGCGGCGGTGAGCAGGAAGCCCACGTCCTCGGTGAGACGCACGTCGTCCCCCGTCCGGGTCTCGCGCCGCAATCGGTAGACGATGCCGCACACGAACGCCGCGACGAAGCCGTTCCCGCCCAGGCCGACCGCGGCGGCGTAGGTGACGAGCGGCGTCGCCGCGAGCGCGAGCCGCCGGCCGCTGTCCGTCGAGAGGCCGCGCCGTTCGGTGTACGTCACGCCCGCCGAGATCGCCCCTCCCAGTGCCGCGCCCACGGCCAGGGCGATCAGCGCCTGCGGTGCGGCGGCGAGCAGGGCGCGTGCGGGGTCGTCGTCGCCGTGCGCGGGGCCCGCCCAGTACAGCGCGAACAGGAAGACCGGCGTCACCAGGCCGTCGGTGTAGCCGGACTCCACCGTGAGCACGTCGCGCACGCGCGGGCTCACGTGCCGGTCCCGCAGCAACGACGGTGCCGAGGCGAAGTCGATGGGCGCGATGACGCACGCGACGAGCACCAGCACCGGCCACCCGAGGTGGGGGAGGAGGAGCCAGCCGATGGCGGCGGCGAGCAGGAGGCTCACCGGGAGGCCGATCAGCAGCGAGCGCAGCACGAGCCGCGGGTGGCGGCCGAGCAGGGAACCCCGGACATGCGTGGCGTCCACGAACAGCAGCACGGCCAGGATGATCTCGGCGGCACGCTGCGCGGCCCCGGTGTTGAGCGCTTCGGCGATCGCGCCGTGGGCACCGATGCCCAGCGCCGCGCCGGCGAGGACCATCACCAGCGGCGCCGAGACGCCCCAGCGGTCCATGCGCCCCGAAAGGAGGCACCATACGACGAAGGCTCCCGCCCCGATCACGATCGCCGGAATCACCCCGAGATCATCCCACCCCGCTCCTCACGACCGCGGTGGCGGCGGCGTGCGGTCGAGTTCATCCGGCGGACATCGAGTGAATCGGTGCCGCAACACGGTTCTCCTACCTTCGACGTCGACAGCACATCGTCCAGGCACCGGAGGTCGAAATGACGCGAGCGCGCACCATCACCGAGTGGGATCCGGAGGACCGGCAGCAGTGGGAGTCGGGCGGTGAGCGGATCGCGAAGCGGAACCTGCTGTGGTCGGTGATCGCCGAACACGTGGGGTTCTCGGTGTGGTCCCTGTGGTCGGTGATGGTCCTCTTCATGCCGCAGGCCGTGTACGGCCTGAGCACCGCGGACAAGTTCCTCATCGGCGCGACGGCCACCCTGGTCGGATCGTGCCTACGGATTCCGTACACCCTTGCGACGGCGCGTTTCGGCGGCCGGAACTGGACGATCTTCAGCGCGTTCGTGCTGGCGGTGCCCGTGGTGGCGACGATGGTGATCCTCGCGAATCCGGGGCAGCCGTTGTGGGTGTACCTGGTGTGCGCGGCGCTGACCGGCTTCGGCGGCGGCAACTTCGCCTCGTCGATGACCAACATCAACGCCTTCTTCCCCCAGCGGCTCAAGGGGTGGGCGCTCGGTCTCAACGCGGGCGGCGGCAATGTCGGCGTGCCGGCCGTGCAGCTCGTGGGCCTCCTGGTCATCGCGACGGTCGGCGACCGCCAGCCCTACTGGGTGTGCGCGGTGTACCTCGTGCTGCTCGCCGGCGCGGGTGTCGGCGCTGCGCTGTTCATGGACAACCTGCAGGTCCCGACCGTCGACACCGCCGCGATGCGGGCCGCGACCCGGGATCGCGACACGTGGATCGTCGCGCTGCTCTACATCGGTACCTTCGGATCGTTCATCGGCTTCTCCTTCGCCTTCGGGCAGGTCCTGCAGGCCACCTTCAAGGCCGGTGGCGAGACCGCCGCGCAGGCCTCGCTGCACGCCGCGCAGATCGCCTTCCTGGGCCCCCTGCTCGGGTCGGTCGCCCGCGTCTACGGTGGCAAGATGGCGGACCGGCTCGGTGGCGGCCGAGTCACTCTCTACGTCTTCGCCGGGATGGTCGCCGCGGGCGGTGTGCTCATCGCGGCGGCGACGACGGCGGGCTCCGGCGCACCATCGGGCGGGGTGCTCGCGGCGTACATCGTCGGCTTCATCGCGCTGTTTCTGCTCAGCGGTCTGGGCAACGGGTCCGTCTACAAGATGATCCCGTCGATCTTCGAGGCGAAGGCCCGCTCGATCGACGCCGACGAGGCCACCCGCACGCACTACTCGCGCGCGATGTCGGGGGCTGTGATCGGCATCGCGGGCGCGATCGGTGGCCTGGGCGGGGTGGGCATCAACCTGGTCCTGCGCTCGTCGTACCAGTCGTACGGCACGGCGACGGTCGCGTTCTGGGTGTTCGGCGTGTTCTACGTGCTGGCCGCCGTGGTCACCTGGACGGTGTACGTGCGTACGCCCGCGCCGCGCGGGCATGGGACCATCGCGGGGACGCATCACGTCGACGCCCTCAGCAGCGCCGACACCCGATGACCACCTGCGTGGAAGGACGGATCTGACGATGACCGAGGCGCCGCAACGCCCCCTCCTCGGATTCACCGTGGCAGTGACGGCCGCGCGCCGCGCCGACGAGCAGACCACCCTGCTCGAGCGGCGCGGCGCAGCCGTGATCGCTGCACCGGCGATCGCCATGGTCCCGCTGTCCGACGACGAGCGGCTCCGCGCCGCGACCGATGAGCTGCTCGAGAGCCCGCCGGACCTGCTGGTCGCGACCACGGGCATCGGTTTCCGCGGCTGGCTGGAGGCGGCCGAGGGATGGGGCGTCGCCGAGCGACTGCTCGCGGCACTCGGGACGGGGCGCGTCATCTCCCGTGGCCCCAAGGCCACGGGTGCCCTCCGTGCCGCGGGCCTGCGGGAGGAGTGGTCGCCGCCGTCGGAGTCCTCCGCCGAGGTCCTCAGTCACCTCAGCGGGACGGACCTCACCGGTCAGCGGGTGGCCGTTCAGTTGCACGGCGCCACCGACGAGTGGGATCCGAATCCCGGTCTCCTCGAAGGCCTGCGGGCGCTGGGCGCCGAGATCGTCCCGGTGCCCGTCTACCGGTGGGAACAGCCCGCCGACCTCACCGGACTGGACCGCGTGGTGGAAGCCATCGCGACCTGCGCCGTCGACGCCGTCACGTTCACCTCCGCGCCCGCCGCCGCGTCGGTCCTCGAGCGCGCGGACGAGCTGGGCCTCGGGACCGCGCTGCGGGGGGCGCTGAACGGCGCCGTGGTGCCGTACTGCGTGGGGCCGGTCACCGCCACGCCGCTCGACCGTTCCGGGATCGCCTCGGTCATGCCGGAGCGGATGCGGCTTGGCGCCCTCGCGCGGCTCGTGGAGCACGACCTCCCCGAACGTCGGCCGGACCTCACCGTCGCGGACCATGCGCTCGGGATCCGTGCGCGCGGCGCGGTCGTCGACGGCGCGGACCGCGAGCTCACCCCCACGTCGATCGTCCTGCTCCGGCTCCTGGCGCGCGAGCCGGGCACCGTCGTCTCCCGGGAGGATCTGCTGGCCGCGCTGGGCGGCGACGACCCGCACGCCGTCGAGGCCGCCGTTGCGCGGTTGCGGGCGGGGCTGGGCCACAAGGAGATCGTCGCCACGGTGGTCAAGCGCGGCTACCGGCTCGCGATCGACGAGGAGCATTGAGATGGGGACCCTCCTCGTGGCGCACGGTACTCGGAGCGAGCACGGCGTGGCGATGATCGGCGACCTCGCCGCCGCCATGGCCGACCGGCTCCGGGAAACCGTGCGGGTGGCGTTCGTGGACGTCCTCGGGCCGACCCCGTGCGAGGTGCTCGCGCAGTACCGCGATGAGCCGACGGTGGTGGTCCCGGCGTTCCTCTCGAGCGGGTACCACGTGCGCCACGACCTCCCGCGGGAGGTCGCCGAGTCCGGTCACCGATCCGTCACCGCCACACCCGCACTCGGCCCCTCGCCCGAGCTGGCGCGCGCCATGCTCGGTCGTCTGCTCGAAGCCGGTTGGCGGCGTGGGGATGCCGTGGTCATGGCCGCCGCCGGCACCCGCGACGTGCAGGCGCAGGGCCAACTGCGGCGCACCGCCGCCGCCCTCTCCGCCCTGACGGGCGCCCGCGTCTCGATCGCCTTCGCCGCCCCGAGCCAGCAGAGCGAGGGCTACCCCTCGGTCCCCGAGGTCGTCTCCCGCCTGCGGTCCGACGGTGCGCGGTCCGTCGCCGTCGCGTCGTACCTCCTGGCGGAGGGGCTGTTCCAGCAGCGCCTGCGCGACTCCGGCGCCGATGTCGTCGCCGCGCCCCTCGGCCTGCACCCGTCCGTCGTGCGCGTCGCCTGCCTGCGCCGCAGCCATGCCGGCATCGCGGTCCCGAGGTCGATGTCGTCCGTCGAGGCGCATCCCTGACGGAGGCCCGCGCCGAGCGAGCCGGCCCTCAGACGATCAGGAACAGCGACAGGCAGCCCGCGCCGATCAGGATCACGAGGAACAGGAGCGCGATCGTGAGCGCGGCCTCGGAGACCTCGAATCGGCTACCGGCGCGCTGCGCGGGCGGATTCGTGGGCCTCGGGCCCGCCGCCGGGGAGGGATCGACGGGTTCAGCGAGGGCCGAGGGCCCCGTCGGTGCTGCGTCGGGGGCCGGCGCGGCACCGGTCTCGGCCGCCCGGATCGGCTCCGCGGGCACTCCGAGGGCGGCTTCGAGTGCCTCCGCGAAGGCGGTCACCGTCGGGAAGCGGAACTCCGGGCCGCGCGCCGTCGCCTGGGCCAGCACACCGTCGACGCGCGGATCGAGATCGGGGCGGGCCCGCCGCACCGTCGCGAAGCCGTACGGGTTCGGCGGGTGGCCGGTGAGAAGGGTGTAGCTGGTGCTGGCCAGGGAGAAGACCTCGGAACGGGCGGTGGGTTCTGCGCCGCCGAGCACCTCGGGCGCCGCGTGCGCGTCGGCGTCCACGGCACTCGGCGCGGCGGCGAGATGCACCGATCCATCGATGCCGATCTGCAGCGCCGCCGGGCTGAGGCGTCCGTAGGGACGGCCCGCGGCGGCGCGCGCATCCAGTTCGGGCGCAGTCGATCCGATCAGGAATCCGACCCGTCCCGCCGGGAGCCGGCCCTGCTCGGGCGGCCGAACCGATGCGTCGCCGTGACTCGACATGGGCCTGACTCCTTCACCTCGTCCGGAGCAGAGACTAGCGTCGATGCGATCACAACGCGACGGCGCCGCGGCGGAAGCCGAACGCCACCTCGGGGGAGTTGGCCACGAACACCGTGCCGTCCAGCGAGATCCTGGTGTCGTACACGGGTATCGACACGTCGGGCGCGTCCAGGCAGCGGCCGTCGAGGAGGCTGAACGCCTGCTTCTTCAGTGGCGAATGCACCACGGGGAAGCCGCCGCGGTCACCGACGATGCCGCGCGAGAGCACCGCGGCCCGCCCGATCGGGTCGATGTTGCCGACCGCGCGGATGCTGTCATCGGCCAGGCGGAACAGCGCGACCTGGGCCCCGTCGGGCAGCAGGACGGCGACGCCGCGCAGTCGCTCGAGGCGGGCGGCGGGACACGCGGCGGTCCAGTCCCGGGTCCACCGGTGCAGGTCGAAGGGAGTGGTACTCACGCGTGGTCCTTTCGCAGGGGCATCGACGGGCTGGCGCCGAGCAGGACGGGCACCTTGCGTCCGTTCTTCTCGCCGAAGTCGACGGTGGGGTCCGGGGCCCCGGGGGCGTTGACGAAGGAGACGAACCGGGCGAGCTTGTCGGGGTCGTCCAGCACGCCCTTCCACTCGCAGCCGTAGCCGTCGACGTGGCGGGCGACCGTGGCCTCGAAGTCGGCGGCCAGCCCCAACGCGTCGTCGATCACGACCTCGCGCAGCCGGTCCATGCCACCGTCGAGGCTCTCGACCCACGGAGCGGTGCGTTGCAGCCGATCGGCGGTGCGGATGTAGTACATCAGGAACCGGTCGACGTAGCGGATCAGCGTCTCGGAGTCGAGATCGCCGGCCAGCAGTTGTGCGTGCTTGGGCGTCATGCCGCCGTTGCCGCCCACGTAGAGGTTCCAGCCGGATTCGGTGGCGATGACGCCGACGTCCTTGCCGCGGGCCTCGGCGCACTCGCGGGCGCAGCCCGACACGCCCATCTTGATCTTGTGCGGGGAGCGCAGTCCGCGGTACCGGAGTTCGAGGTCGATGGCCATCTGCACCGAGTCCTGCTGCCCGTACCGGCACCAGTCGCTGCCCACGCAGCTCTTGACCGTGCGCAGCGACTTGCCGTAGGCCTGGCCCGATTCCATCCCGGCGTCGACCAGTCGCCGCCAGATCAACGGCAGCTGGTCGACCGTCGCGCCGAACATGTCGATCCGCTGTCCGCCGGTGATCTTGGTGTACAGCCCGAAGTCCCGGGCGACCTCGCCGATCACGATGAGCTGCTCGGCGGTCACGTCGCCCCCGGGCATGCGGGGCACCACCGAGTACGTGCCGTTGCGTTGGATGTTGGCGAGGAAGTGGTCGTTGCTGTCCTGCAGCGATGCCTGCTCGCCCTCGAGGATGTGGTCGGAGCTCGTCGAGGCGAGGATCGATGCCACCGTCGGCTTGCACAGGTCGCAGCCGGTGCCGGTGCCGAACCGCTCGATGAGTCCCGAGAAGGTGCGGATCCCGCTCGCCTGGACCAGCTCGAACAGCTCGGCACGGGACTGGGAGAAGTGCTCGCACAGGGACTTCGAGACGGTGACGCCCTCGGACTCCAACAGCTGGGAGAGCAGGGGTACGCAGGATCCGCAGGAGGTACCGGCGTTGGTGCAGCCCTTGAGCTCGGCGACGGTGCACGCACCGTCGGCGATCGCGCCGCACAGCACGCCCTTGGAGACATCGTTGCAGGAACAGATCTGGGCGTCGTCCGGCAGGGAACCGACGCCGATGGCGGGCGCACCGTCGCCGACGGGCGCGATCAGCGAGACGGGGTCGCCCGGCAGCGCCGATCCGACCAACGGCCGCAGCACGCCGTACTGCGAGGCGTCGCCGACGAGCACGCCGCCGAGGAGCGTCGAGGCGTCGTCGGACAGCACGAGTTTGGCGTAGGTGCCGCCGATGGGATCGCTGACCACCACGTCCAACGCACCCGGGGTGGCGCCGTGCGCATCGCCGAAGGACGCGACATCCACCCCGAGCAACTTGAGCTTGGTGGACATGTCGGCGCCCGGGAACAGCGCGTCACCGCCGAGCAGCCGGTCGGCGACCACCTCGGCCGTCGCGTAGCCGGGCCCGACGAGGCCGTAGCAGCGGCCCTCGACCGCGGCCACCTCGCCGATCGCGTGGATCGCCGGATCGGAGGTGACGCAGCCGAGGTCGGTGAGCACGCCGCCGCGCTCGGCCAGGTCGAGGCCCGCGGCGCGCGCCAGCTCGTCGCGGGGGCGGACACCGGCCGCGAACACGACGACCGCCGCGTCGACGACCGACTCGTCCTTGAGCGTGACGGCCAGGCCGTGGTCCGCGGGGCGGATGTCGGCGGTGCCGGAGCTGAGCGTGATGTCGATGCCCAGGGCGCCGATCATCCGCGCCAGGTGTTCGCCACCTCCGGTGTCGACCTGCTGCGGCATCAGGCGCGGATTGACCTCCACGACATGCGGCTTGAGCCCCAGCGAGCGGAGCGCGTTCGCCGCCTCCAGCCCGAGCAGGCCGCCACCGACGACCACGCCGACGGCGTCGGAGCCGCGCTCGAGCGCGGCGTCCGCGTCCGCCCGGATGGCGTCGAGGTCGTCCAGGGTGCGGTAGACGTGGCAGCCGGGGAGGTCGTGGCCGGGCACCGGCGGCACGAAGGCGTAGGACCCCGTGGCCAGAACCAGGGCGTCGTAGGCCACCGATTCTCGGTCCGTGACGACCGTGCGCGTGGCCCGGTCGATGCCGGTCACGCGCTCGCCGACGCGCAGCTCGACCAGGTCGTCGCCGGCGTAGTCGTTGCCCGCGAGCGCGAGCTGCGCGCGGTCCCACACACCCACGTACGCCGACAGTCCGACGCGATCGTAGGCGGCGTCCGCCTCCTCGCCGATGACGACGATGCGCCAGGAGCCCGCGTCGTCCCGCGCCCGCAGCGCCTCGACGAACCGGTGTCCGACCATGCCGTGGCCGATCACGACGACGGTGCGGGGTGCGGTCATGTCCGTCTCCTCTGCGTTGGGAACCCGTTGCCATGAACGGTAAGGAGGCGGTGTTGCCGCGACGTGCCCTCGCGTTGCGGCCCCGTCACGGGATCCTCACGGCGCGCACGGCCCGGAGGTGAGGCGAGGGACCCGCCGGGTCAAGCGAGGCGTTCGACCAGGTCGCCGGTCCGGGCGAGCGGCGGCACCAGCAGGATCGCGCGGTGATCCACCGCGCCTCGGAGGTGTCCGGTCGCCACGGAACCCGGGACGTGCCAGCGTCCGGCGCCGTCCGGCTCCGCGGGCAGCATCCGCCAGCGGGGGTCGGGATTCGGGTCGGCGAGTGAAACGAGGTCCTCCGGCCGGGACACCGCCCCGGTCATCGTCTCGCACACCGGGCGACCGAGTAGTGCGGTGCCGAGGAGCGCCGCCATCGGGTCGCCGCCGAGACCGAGCACGACGGCACCACCGGGCACGGTCGCCACGAGGATCGATCCGCCGGGACGCACGTCGACGCCGTCGACGAGCAGCGTGGCCCCGGCCTCTGCGAGGGCCTCACGCAGCCGGCCCGCCGCGCCGCGGCCCGTGGCACCGATGATCGCCACGACGTCCGCCTCGTCCTGCCGGAGCGCGGCGGCGAAGGCCTCCGGGGTGTCCGCGAGGTGCGGCCCGCGCGCGACGTGCGCGCCGACGCCGGCGAGGAGCGCGGCGACCGGACCGGCGGCGGTCTCGTCCCCGGACGGATGCAGCGCGACTCGTACCGGACCGCGCAGGAGCGTCCTCGCACCGTCGACGGTGGGGCCGGGCCTCGCCGGCAGGACCGGGAGAGCGCGGCGCAGCGTTCGTCGGACGGCCGCCGGGGAGTGGCGCGCGATCCGCAGGTCCTCGGGGGTGTCGACGTCCGTGACCGCGGAGCGCAGACGGGGTGCGTCGGCGCCGACGATCGTTCGGAGCGGTCGCCCGGTGGGATCGCCGACCCCCGCGAGGGCGGAGCGCAGGGCCCGCGCGTCCCATACGGCGAGCAGGTACTGGATGCGCCCGGCGGGGTCCTCCGCGAGGGCGACCGGGGCGCCCGTTCGCGCCCGCAGCGCGGCCAGCGCACCGACGGTGCCGCGGTCCACCTCCGGCAGGTCCGCGGCGAGCACGGCGATCGTCCGCGCGGCCGCGGGAAGGGCGTCGAGCCCGGCGGCCACCGCCGCGAGCGGGCCTGCGCCGCCGGGGCTCTCGCGGGTGAGCAGGACACCGGGTGGAACGGTGCGCGGGGGCCCGACGACTACGACCGCGGCGCCCGCGACCGCATCGAGGGCGGCGTCCAACAGGCGGCGTCCGCCGACGGTCTGCTCCGGCTTGTCCAGCCCGAGGCGGCGGCCCTCGCCACCGGCCACGATAATCGCCGCGTCGATCCGAGCGGCGGGGTCGTCGTGGTCAGTAGACGTCACGCACGTATCTCCGTTCGGCCGAGAGCGCTGCCACGTAGGCGTCCGCGCTGCGCGGCGCCATGTGACCGTGTTCGGCGACGATACCGCGCAGCGCCTCGTCGACGTCGCGGGCCATTCGCGCGGCGTCGCCGCACACGTAGATGTGTGCGCCCCGCCGGATCCAGTCCCACAGTTCGGCCGCGTGTTCGCGCATGCGGTCCTGGACGTAGACCTTCTCCGCGCTGTCGCGGGAGAACGCGGTGTCCAGCCGGGTCAAGCCGCCGGACTCCTGCAGGTCCGCCAGTTCCTCGCGGTAGTAGAAGTCGGTGGCCTCGTGCTGCTCGCCGAAGAACAGCCAGTTCGGCCCGTCGTGGCCGGCCATCGCGCGGTCGTGGAGGAATCCTCGGAACGGCGCGATGCCCGTGCCGGGCCCGATCATCACGGCCGCGACGTGGGGATCCTCCGGCGGGAGGAACGCCCGGGTGCGCTGGACGAAGACGTCGACCTCCGCGCCCGGAGCGAGCGTCGCCAGATGCGAGGAGCACACCCCGGACCGGCGGACGCCCGCGTGCTCGAACCCGACCACGGACACCGTCACCGACACCGATGCGGGATCCTCCCGCGGGCTCGACGAGATCGAGTACAGGCGCGGCGCCAGTGGCCGGAGCAATTCCAGCCAGCGCGCGGGATCGGCCTCGACGGGGTGCGCCGTCAGCAGGTCGGAGAGCTGGCGCCCCCAGGCCCAGTCCGCGAAGTGCGTGGGCTCGTCGATGATCGCCCGCAGATCGTCGGCGTGCGGGGAGTTCTCGGCCACGAAGCGCAGGACCTCGGGCGTGATCTGCGTGAGGTTCTTCTCGGCGAGGCCGTCGGTCTCGGGGTCGACACCCGTGCGGGCGCAGAACTCCTCGACCACGGCGCCCGAGTTCACGGGCCACACGCCGAGCGCGTCGCCGGCGCGGTAGGACAGTGTGCCCTCCGGCACCGCGAAGGTGAAGCGCCGCACGTCCTTCGCGGATCCACGACCGGACAGTGCCTGCGACTCGCGCAGCACGGTGCGGAGCGGGCTGTTCCTCGAATAGGCCGGCGCGGATCCGGTGCCCGCGGGTCCCGCGGATGTGGTGGCGTCGATCGTGGCGTCGGCCGGGTCGAGAGCGGCGGTCACCGTCGCGAGCCAGGCGGCGGCGACGGTGGCGTAGTCGGGATCGCACGACGCGCGGGGCGCGATGCGCTGGGCGCCCAGATGCTCCAGCCGCGCGTCCAGCTTGCGCGCGAAGCCGCAGAAGTCGGCGTAGGAGGGGTCGCCGAAGCCGAGCACCGAGTAGTCGAGGTCGCCGAGGTCGCCGGGTTCGGCCGCCGCCAGCGCGTCCCACATCGCGACGCCGTTGTCGGGGGCCTCGCCGTCGCCGGTGCTGGCCACCAGGAACAGGACCGTGCCGGTCAATCGAGAGGGGGAGATCTGCTCCGCGCCGAGGACCTGCGGCGCCATCCCGGCCTCGGTCAGCGCGGCGGCGCATTCGTCCGCGTATCCCTCGGCGGTACCGGTCTGCGAGGACCACACCAGGGTGATCGTGCGCGCGGCCGCGGGCGTCGACTCCGTGCCGGACGGCGGCGGGAAGGCCGCGGGCGCAGCGTAGACGCCGGCGAGGACCCCTTCGAGCCAGGCCCGCGCGATCGGCCCGAGCGGGGCGGTCGGCGGGACGGGTGGTACGCCGCTCGGCGGTGCGGCGTTCAGCCCGGCCAGCAGGCCACCGAGAAACCCGGACTCCGCCGGGGTCAGCTCGCCGGGGCCGCTCGCGTACGCCCCGAGTGCCGCGGAGATCGGGGATCCCGTGGAGACGGCGGGGGTTCCGTCGGCGACGGAGGTGGGGGATTCCATGGGGACGGGGGTCAGTGCGACGGCGCTGACCTTGAACTCCGGTTGCAGGGACTCGGGGTCGACGGCGTCGTTGGTGATCGCGTTCACGGCGCTCTCCTCTCCGAACGTGTCGTTGAAGTGCATGGGGGCGAAGCAGACTCCGGGTCGGACGCCGTCGTCGACCTGCACCGGCAGCGTCGCACCGCCGCGTCGACTCGACACCCGTACCCGCGATCCCGTGCCGACGCCGAGGCGCTCGGCGTCGACGGGGTGCACCTGGAGAAACGGGCCGGGGTTGAGTTTGTTGAGCTTGGCCACCTTGCCGGTCTTGGTCATCGTGTGCCACTGGTGCGCGAGGCGGCCGGTGGTGAGGATCAGGGGGTACTCGTCGTCCGGCAGCTCCGCCGGGGGCAGGTACGGCCGGGGGAGGAACTGCGCCCGGCCCGACGGGGTGGCGAACCGCAGCCCCCGATCGGGGTCCAGGTAGCGGATCGGGTTGCGGTCGTCGCAGCCGGGCGCGGCGGGCCACTGCACCGGGCCGCGCTCGAGTCGCGCGTGGTCGACACCGCGCAGGTCCCACCCCGTGTGGGGATTGTGGAACCGCTTGAGCTCCTCGAACACGGCTGCCGCATCGGGGAAGTCGAAGGCGTCGCCGTAGCCGAGTTCGGCGGCGACGAGGCAGATGAGCTTCCAGTCCGGTAGCGCGTCGCCGGGCGGCGCCGTCACCTCGGCCGTGCGGGTGAGGTTGCGCTCGGAGTTGATCATCACGCCGGAGGTCTCGGCCCAATGGGCAGCGGGCAGAACGATATCGGCGTACCGGGCGCTTTCGCTCCCGGTGAAGGCCTCCTGCACGATCACCAGCTCCGCGGTCTTGAACGCGTCGATCACGGTGGAGCGGTTGGCCATCGACGCCACGGGGTTGGTGCAGATCACCCACGCGGCCTTGACCGAGCCGTCGGCCATCTGCCGGTACATATCGACGGTGCCCTGCCCGACCTCGGTGCGGATGGACTCGGCCGGCAGCCCCCATGCCTGCTCGGCGAACGCCCGGTCACCGTCGACGAGCACGCTCCGCTGGCCGGGCAGGCCGGGGCCCATGTAGCCCATCTCGCGGCCGCCCATGGCGTTCGGCTGGCCGGTGAGCGAGAACGGGCCGGAGCCGGTGCGGCAGATCGCGCCGGTGGCGAGGTGCAGGTTGCACAGCGCAATGGTGTTCCAGGTGCCGTGGATCGACTGGTTCAGGCCCATGGTCCACAGGCTGGTCCAGTTCTCGGCCCCGCCGAGCAGCTCGGCGACCCGGGTGACGTCGGCCGGGTCGAGGCCGGTGATCTCGGCGACGCGGTCGAGGGGGTAGTCCTCGAGGAACGAGGGCATCGCCTCCCAGCCCTCGGTGTGCGCATCGATGAAGCCCTCGTCGATGTGGCCCCGCTCGACCAGCAACGCGAGGAGACCGTTGAGCAGCGCGAGATCGGTACCCGGCCGGATCGGCAGATGCAGGTCTGCCTTCGCCGCCGTGGCGGTGCGCCTGGGGTCGACCACGATCAGTTTCGCGCCGGCCCTGACCCGATCCATGAGCCGCAGGAACAGGATCGGGTGGCAGTCGGCCATGTTGGCGCCCATCACTAGGAACACGTCCGCGTGGTCGAGGTCGTCGTAACTGCCGGGCGGGCCGTCCGCGCCGAGCGACTGCTTGTAGCCGGTTCCCGCGCTGGCCATGCACAGCCGCGAGTTCGACTCGATCCACCGCGTGCGCAGGTAGCCCTTGGCGAGCTTCGTCGCCAGGTACTGGGCCTCCAGCGTCATCTGTCCGCTCACGTACAGCGCGATGGCGTCCGGACCGTGCTCGTCGCGGATCCGGCGCAGGCGCCGCCCGGTGGCCGCGATCGCGTCCTGCAGTTCGACGGTGCCGCGCGCCGCCTCCCGGTTCTCGCGCAGCTCGGCCCGGGTCTGCCGGCCGCCCGCCGTGAGCAGGTCGACGGTGGTGCTGCCCTTGGTGCACAGCCGCCCCCGGTTCGCGGGGTGGTCCTTCGTACCGAAGGACCTCGTCACGGCGCCGTCCGCGACCTGCAGCGTGAGCCCGCAGCCCACCCCGCAGTACCCGCACACAGTCTCGACGTCCATGCCGCCACGGTGCCCGCGCGGTGTTTCCGGGGTCGCGCCGGCTTGTTACGCGCGTGTCACCGGGTTCGCGTTCGAGGGGGGCGACGGTCGTGAGGCGCCGGGTGATCGTGGGCGCGCTCCCGGCGGCGACCGCTCAGCCGAGCCTGCGGCCGATGCGCCAGGCACCGAGCGCCACGAACACCGCGAACAGCGCCGCGAACACCAGCCACAGGACCCATTCCGAGACCTGGGCGGTGGCGAGGTGGGGGAGGAGCCCGTACTCGTCGCGGACGGTAGCGCGCGCCTGTTCGGACGATCCGGTGAGCGCGTCGAGCGGGGCGCGCGTGAACGGTGCCCGCATGAGCGTCGCGGCCTGATTGAGCGGGAGCAGGTTCATGAAGGTCACGACGCCGCTGGGCAGGGCCCCGACGGTGATGTACGCGCCCGCCAGGAAGCCGCCCGCGGTGCCCACGATCGTCGCGACCGAGGTGAACACGCCGTTGGAGGCGATGAAGGTCACCACGAGGCTCCAGATCGCGGAGAACACCAGGCAGAAGCCGACCAACTGCGCCAGGGCCTGCACGAAGGCGCCCGCCGACAGCGCGGCCGAGTAGACGATCCCGAGGTAGACCTCCGCGAGGACCAGGACCGCCGCGCTGAGCGCGACCGAGACGACGAACGCGCCGAGGAGATAGCTCAGGATCATCTGCAGCCTGCTGATCGGCGAGACCAGGAAGTCGCGGAAGACGTTCCCCACCCGATCGTTGACGAACACCACCAGCGCGGACAGGCTGGTCGTCGCGGTGGTGATCATGACCAGGTTGGCGATCACCCAGGAGTAGACGAAGGCGTCGACGTCGTCGCCGTGGGCGCCGGGCAGGGACTTCTGCAGGGCGTCGGTCTGGACGCCGCCGAGGAAGGCGGAGAACAGGACGAACAGGATGATCGGCGACAGCAGCGAGAAGAACACCGCGGGCGGATCCCGGAAGAACACGACGACATTGCGCCGGGTCAGGTGGTACAGCATCATCGCCCCCCGCCTCGTGTGATGTTCAGGAAGACGTCGTCCATCGTTCCGTGCCGGAACTCGAAATCGGCGATGTCGGCGTCGAACTCGCGCAGCAGGGCCATGGCCTCCCGGCTCGATTTGACGACGATCCGACGTTCCGCCCCGGCACGTGCGGCGCGCGATCCGAACCGCTCGTCGAACCGCCGGGGATCGCGCAGAGTCACCCGCAGCTCGTCCTTCGCGTGCGCGGCGCGCAGTTCCGTCGGCGTACCCGAGGTCACGATCCGACCGTGGTCGATGATCGCGATCCGGTCGGCTCGTTCGGCCTCCTCCATGTAGTGCGTGGTGAGGAAGACGGTGAGCCGCAGCCGCTTCTGCAGGTCCAGGATCGTCGACCAGACGCGGTCGCGCGAGTCCGGATCGAGGCCGGTCGTCGGCTCGTCGAGGAACAGGATGCGGGGCTGGTGGATGAGCGCCCGGGCGATGTCCGCGCGGCGCTTCTGCCCGCCGGACAGCGTCTTGTACCGGCGCCCCAGGAACTCCTCCAGATCGAGCAGCGACGACAGCCCCGCGATCCGCTCCTTCGCGGTGTTCCGGTCGACGCCGTAGAACGTGGCGCGCAGTGCCAGGTTCTCGCGGACGGACAGGGCGGGGTCCAGTAGGGACTCCTGGAAGACCACGCCGATCGACCGGCGGATGTCGAGGTCCTGCGCGCCCACCTCCATTCCGGCGACGTGGATCGTGCCGGACGTGGTCGACTTCAATGTCGTGATGCAGCTGATCGTGGTCGACTTGCCGGCGCCGTTCGTGCCGAGGAAGGCGAACGTGCTCCCGCCGGCGACGTCGAACGACACGCCGTCCACGGCCCGGACGTCGCCGTAACTCTTGACCAGGTTCCGGACGCTGATCACCGGTGGCCCCGCCGGCCCGGGCGCCGGTCCGCGCACGGGTGCGGGGGGTGCGGCGGGAGCCGGAGCGGGCAGGGGTACCGGGGCCGGGGGACGGGCGGCCGGGGGCGCCTGGACAGCCGGCCGGGCCGCGGGGGCTGCCGGTGCTGCCGGGCGGGCCGCTGGGGTCGCCGGCCGGGCCGCCGGGAGTGCCGGCCTCGCCGCGGGCAGCGACGGGCGGGAGGCCCGGGTACGGATCGGCTGCGAGACGTTCGGGTCGACCTGCTGCACGGGCGTCCTGCGGCGCCGTTCCCGGAGCGTGGTCGGCGTCCGCTCCACGGGGCCGCGAGGTGTCGTTGCGCTCATGACGCGACGCTATCCGGCAGGTCCCGGGACGGCGGCGGCGGGAGGTATCCGCGGTCGATGAACCACTCGAAGTAGCGCCGGAGGAGCGCATCGTCGATCGGCGGGCACGTGATCGCGGTGCCCGCCAGCCCTTCCCGCACGTTGGCGTCGTCGAATCGCGCATCGGGCATGTTGTCCAACGGGGTCGCGGACAGGAACGGGGCCAGCGCGGCGGCGGTCTCGTCGCCCTCGCGCTCGGCGAGTTCGGCGGCGCGCTCGCACCACTGCCCGAAGGGCAGCTGCTCGCCGTCGTATCCGAAGTCGGACATCCAGCGCACGAGGTCCCCCACCGCGACGGTCTCGGGCGAGACGACGTGGAAGGTGCGGCCGGCGAGGTCCTGGCGGCCGGCGAGGCGCGCGATGGCGCCCACCACGTAGTCGACGGGGGTGATGTCGGTCGACATGTCCATGACCGGCGCCGCGCCCAGCGCGACGCCCAGTTTGATGGTCTGCCACAGGAAGTCCGACTGCTGGCAGGCGCCGGTGCGGCTGTGACCGGCGACGCGGCCGGTGCGGTAGACGTAGGTGGGGACGCCGCGCGAGCGCGCCTCGAAGACCAGCTGCTCGCCGACCCACTTGGACTGGGTGTAGCCGAAGGTGAACCGCGGATCCTGGACGGGGCTGCGATCGTCCTCCGCGAAGACCGTGTCCTGCGGGTAGGAGAACCGCGAGAAGACATAGGTCGTCGAGACGAAGTGCACGGGCTTGACCGGGCCGTCGCAGGCCAGGGCGAGCACGTGCACCGTGCCGTCGACGTTCGCGGACTTCAGCGTGGAATAGGGGCGCAGGAAGTTCACGTCGGCACCGCAGTGCATGATGCCGTCCGCGGTTTCGGCCAGCTCGGCCCAGACCTCCTCGCTCAGCCCGAGTCGCTCGCGCGTCAGGTCGCCCGGCACCGCGACGATCCGGGCCGCGTAGGCATCGTCCCAGATCCCGTAGCCGCGCATCGCCTCCCGGATCCGCGCCGAGCCCTCCTCGCGGGACTCGGCACGGACCAGGCAGTGCATGGTCGCCGCGGAGGTCTGCAGCAGCTCGGCCAGGAGGAACGATCCGACGAATCCGGTGGCACCGGTGACGAACAGGTTCCGCGGGTCGGTCGCGCTGCGCACGGGTGCGCCCGGCGTGGGCCGGATCTCCTCGGGGAGGACCACCTCGTCGGCCAGCAGGAGCGGGCTCTCGAAGCCGGCGCCGCCGTGCTCGAGGATCGCGGCGAGCCGCTCGATCGTGAGCTCACCGGCGAACAGTGCCGGCAGCGGCACCACCCGGCCGAGCTTCTCCCGCACGCGGAAGACCAGCTTGGTCGCGAGGAGCGAGTGGCCGCCGAGCAGGAAGAAATCGTCGCGGACGCCCGGTGCCGCCTCCAGCGACAGCAGATCCGACCAGATCGCGACGAGGTCGCGCTCCAGGTCGGTGCGGGGGGCGACGTACTCGACGCCGCTCGCGGCCGCCAGCGCGACCGGTGCGCCGCCGCGGGCCGCGAGTGCCTTGCGATCGATCTTGCGGTTCGGGGTGAGGGGGAAGGCGTCCACCACTGCGATCGCGGTCGGGACCATGTACGGCGGCAGGGTCTCCCGCAGTCCGCCCAGCAGGGCGCCGGTGTCGCCGAGTTCCTCGGCCGCGCACTCGAGGTAGGCGGTGATGGCGGTCCCGGCGGCGTCGACCGTGGCGATCGCGCGCACGCCCGGCAGCGCCGTCTCCAGCGCGCTCTCGATCTCGCCCAGCTCGACGCGGAAGCCGCGAACCTTGACCTGGGTGTCGATGCGGCCGCCGAACTCGATCCGGCCGTCGCGGAACCGGCGCACGAGATCGCCGGTGCGGTAGGCCCGGATCGGATGTGCTCCGGACAGTTCCACGAATCGGTCGGCGGTCAGATCGGGCCGCTCGTGGTACCCGAGCGTCACGCCGTCGCCGGTGATGCACAGCTCGCCGAAGACACCATCGGGGACGGGTGCGGCGGCGGCGTCGGCGACCACGATCCCGGTGCCGCGGATCGGGTGGCCGATCGGGATCGCGCCCGCCGAGACATCGTCGCGGCTGACGCGGTGCACCGTCGACCAGATGGTGGTCTCGGTGGGGCCGTACATGTTCCACAGCTCGTCCGTGCAGTCCAGGAGGCGGCCCGCGAGGACGGCGGGCATCGCCTCACCTCCGCACAGTGCTCGGAGCCCGCGCGTTCCGGTCCACCCCGCGTCGAGCAGCAGGTGCCAGGTGGTGGGCGTGGCCTGCATGACCGTCACGGCGTGCTCGTCGAGGAGCGCCGCGAGCCGGTCGCCGTCGCGGGCGTCGTCACCGTCGGCGATCACGACCCGCGCCCCGGCGGCGAGCGGGAGCAACAGCTCGAGGATCGCGATGTCGAACGACGGGCTCGTGACGGCCAGCAGCGTGTCCGAGGGGGCCAGGCCCGGCTCGGCGCGCATCGCCTCGAGGAAGGTGACCACGTTGCGGTGCGAGACGCGAACGCCCTTCGGGCGTCCCGTGGATCCGGAGGTGTAGAGCAGGTACGCCGTCCGGGTCGCGGGATCGAGGCCCGACGGTGCCGGGGCCGGCCCGGCGGGCGCGTCGGTCACGTCGATCCAGGGCAGGTCGAGGCCCGGTACCTCGGCCAGGTGCTCGGCGGTGGTGATCAGCGCGGGGACGCCCGCGTCCGCGCAGATGAAGGCGAGGCGCTCGGCCGGGTAGGCGGGGTCGAGCGGCACGAAGGAGAATCCCGCGCGCAGGGTGGCGAGCATGGCGACGACCACCTCCGCCGACCGGGGCAGGAGCAGGCCCACCGGGGTCTGCGGCGGGGCGTCGATCCGCTCGGCGATCCGGGCGGCGAGGCGCTCGACGCGGGCCGCCAACTCCGCGTGGGTGATCCGCTCGGTCGCCGTGACGATCGCGGTGCGGTCCGCGCCGTCGGTCCCCGCGGCGAGCACGTACTCGTCGAGCGCGGTCGTCGCCGGCTGGGGCGCCGGCGCGGCGACGGCGAGCGGGGTGGTGCTCAGTGGCAAGGTCGCGAGCTCGCCGCCCCCCGCGGTTCCGGTGCCCGTGAACGCGTCCAGCACCGCGAGGAAGCCGTCGATCAGTGCATCGGCGCTCTCCTGGTCGAACAGGTCGGCTGCGACGTCGAGCGTGCCGGTCATCGTCGTCGGCGTCGTGGTGATGTTGAGCAGCACCTCGAACTTGGCGCAGCCGTTGTACAGGTCGCGCATCCGCATCTCGGGCGCGCTGCGATCCTCCTGCATGTTCAGGACCGCCTGGAACAGTGGCGGGCGGGCGGGGTCGCGGCCGAGGTCGAGCGCCGCCAGCACCCGGTCGAAGCGCGCGTCCTGGTGCCGGAAGCCCTCGCGGACCTCTCCGTTCACCTGTGCCAGCAGCCCCTCGACGGTCTCGCCCTCGCGGAGCGCGATCGGCAGCGCGAGCGTGTTGAGGAACGGTCCGATCACCTGCTCGGTGCCCGGCTGGGAGCGCTGCGCCACGGGGACGCCGATCACGACGCCGTCCTGCGCCGACCACCGGGACAGGACGGTCGCGTACGCGCTGAGCACCGTGACGAACGGCGTGACACCGTGCTCGGCGCTGAACGCGCGCACGGCGGCGGCGCGGTCGGCGGTGAGCGTGAACTCGGTGCGGCGCCCGCGGTAACTCTGGCGGGCGGGGCGGGGCCGGTCGGTCGGCAGGGTCAGAGCGGCGGGCGCACCGTCGAGCCGCTCCGTCCAGTAGGCGATGTCCGCAGCATCGGCGTCCTCCTCCTCGCGTTCGCGCTCCCACAGCGCCACATCGGCGTACTGGAAGGGGAGTTCGGGGAGCTGCTGGAGCCGGCCGACGAGCCTGCCGGTCGCGAGTCGGCCCAGCTCGGCGAAGAGGATGCCGGTGGAGTAGCCGTCGGCCACCATGTGGTGCAGCGTGATCTGCACCCAGGTATCGCCGGATTCGGTGCGCGCGAGCGTCGCCCGCAGCAGTGGGTCCCGCGTGATGTCGAAGGGAGTGCGGGCGTCCTCGGCGAACCGCGCCCACATCCGCTGCTCGTCCACGCCGTCGAGCAGCGCGACCTCGGGCCGAACGGCCGGGTCGATCCGCCCCACCGGCTCACCGTCCTCGATGCCGAACCGGGTGCGCAGCACCGGATGCCGCTCGATCACCTCGGCCAGGCAGTCGGTGAAGACCGAGTGCGGGACGTCGATCGGGAGCCGTGCCACGCCGGACATCACATGCATGCTCGTGCCGGGGTGGAACTGCTCGAGGAACCACATGTTCTCCTGGGTGGCGGAGAGCGGGACCGCGTCCGCGTCCTGCACGCGGGGCCTGATCGGCGGTGCCGCGGGCTCCGTCGACGGTGCCCGTCCCAGGCGTGCCAGGAGGGCGTTCCGCTGCGCGGGGCTCAGCGCCGCGAGGCGGTCTTCGATCTCGGTCATCGGGGGCCTCCGGCATTCGGTTCGGTGGTCTCTGACTGGGCGAGCAGGGCGGCGACGGCGTCGTCGTCGAGGTCTGCGAGGAGCGCGGCGAGGTCGTCGACCTCGGCCTCCTCCTCCGCATCGATCCCCGCGTCCTCGGCGTCGAGGCCGAGCACGGAGAGGAGCTCGGCGGCGATCGTCGCCACCGTCGCGTTGTCGAGGAGGAAGGCGATCGACGGTGCCGCCCCGAACTGCTGTTCCACACGGATCCGCAGCTCGGTGGCGAGCATCGAGTCGACGCCGAGGCGGCCGAGCGGCTCGTCGTCCGGGATGTGCTCCTCCGCCATCCGCAGTACGCGGGAGACGGTCAGCCGCACCCCGTCGACGGCGATCGGCGCGCGGTCGCCCGCGGGAACGGCATCGAGCCGGTCGAGGATCGACTCCCCGTCGTGGTCGCCGACGTCCTCGCCGCCGCCGAGGTGGGCGACGAGGAGCGGGGTGAGCGCGTAGCTCTCGATCACGGTGGGCCAGTGGGCCGAGACCACGCCCTGTTGGACCTCGCCGGATCCGAGGAGCTCGGCGAGCAGGGTCATGCCCGTCTCCGGGTCGATGAGGTCGATGCCGCGCTGCCCGTACAGCTCGCGCAGGCCCAGGCTCGCGATCATCCCGGCGTCCCACGGGCCCCAGTTGATCGACAGCGCGGGCAGGCCCTGCGCCCGGCGGTAGTGCGCGAGCGTGTCGAGGAACGCGTTCCCGGCGGCGTAGTTGCCCTGCCCGGGCGACGGGATCACCGCCGAGATCGACGAGAACAGGGTGAAGAAGTCGAGCGGCTCGCCGGCCGTAGCGCGGTGCAGTGCCCAGGCGCCCAGCACCTTGGGCCGCACCACGCGGTCGACCTGCTCCGGCGTCATCCGCACCAGGATCTGGTCCTCCACCGCGCCGGCGGAGTGGATCACGCCGCGGATCGCGGGGACGCCGTGCGCCCGCAGCTCCGCGATGCTCGCCGCCAGGGCGGAGGCGTCCGTCACGTCGACGGTCACGATGTGCACCGTCGCGCCCGCCGCCTCCGCGGCGCGTACGGCCGCCACCGCATCACGCTGCGCGGCGTCGGTCAGCGCGTCCCAGGTCTCCCGGGGCGGCAGCCCTGCGCGGCTGGTCACGATCAGGTGCCCCGCGCCCCGTTCGGCGAGCGCGACCAGCACCAGCCGGCCGAGCGCGCCGAGGCCGCCGGTGACGATGTACGCGCCGTCGGCGCGCATCCGGGCGGGGATCCGCCCGCCGGAGCGGGCCGACGGGTGGAGCCGGGCGACCAGCCGCGCACCGTCGCGGAACGCCACCTGGTCCTCCTCCGAGCCCGTCACGCCGAGCTCGTCGAAGAGCAGCTCCGCGCTTCCGTCGGGGTCCCGCGGGTCGAGGTCGACGAGGCGCGAGTGCAGCGCCATCAGCTCGTGATGCAGGACCCGTCCGACGCCGAGCAGGGTGGATTGCAGCAACCCCGCCTCGGACACGCCGCCCGCGACGGGCTGCGCGCCGTTCGTGACCAGGAAGGTCGGCGCCGCGATACCGCGGCGGTCGAGCTCGGCGGCCAGGTGCACCACGGACAGGACGGCGTCGTGCGCGGTCCACCGCAGCGGATCGGTCCCGTCGGTCCGGGCATCGAGCGAGCGGAGGTGGACGATGCCGCGCAGCCCGTCCGCGGGCACCGCACGGTCCAGCGCCGCGGCGAGGGCCTCCCGGTCGGCGGGCGCCGGCCCGCCGTCGACGGTGTCCTCCCGCAGCAGGACCGGTGTGCCGCCGGCCGCGGTCAGGCGGGCGGCGAGACGGTCCGCGACGCCCGTGCCGTCCGCGAGGAGCAACCAGGTGCCCTCGACGGATCCGCGGTCCACGGCGTCGACGACCTGGGGCTCCCACGCCTGCTCGTAGACCCAGTCCGTACCCACGCGCTGCGGCGTCGCGCCGTCGTCGAGGATCCGGACCGTGAAGCCCTCGACCTCGGCCACGACGCGGCCGGAATCGTCGGCCAGCACCACGTCGCCGGCGATCGAGTCGGTGCCGGACGAGGGCCGCGCCGTCGCGCGCGCGACGAGCGGGCCGAGCGGGGCGTCCGGGCGCGCGTGGATCACGACGCGGTCGACACCGACGGGGATGAGCTTGGCGTCCGCGGCGCCCTGCAGTGCCAGCGGCAGCAGCAGCTGGAAGGCGGCGTCGAGGACGCTCGGCTCGAGGATCGGTGCCCGGTCCGCGACCGGCTCGGCGGCGACCGCGCGGACCCGGGCGGTCGCGACCCCGTCGCCGATCGTAACGTCGTGCAGCAGGCGGTAGGCGGGCCCGTACGCGAAGCCGGCCTCGTCGAAGGCCCGGTACAGCGCGTCCTCGCTCGTCGGCGTTCCCGCGACGGGCGCGTCGTCGAGGTGTGGAGCGATCGACGGCGCGGGGCGCAGGGTCGCCGTCGCGTGCCGCGCCCACCGCCCGGCCCCGGGGACCTTGCCGTGGATCGTGATCCGGCCGGCATCGGCGTCGAGGGCGGTGTCCACGAGGTAGGTCCCACCGCCGCCGTGCACGAGGGCCGTCTCGAAGGCGACCTCCTCCAGCGTGCAGGCCGTGGCGCCGTACTCGTCGCGCGCGACCTCGGCCGCGATCTCCAGGAAACCCGCGCCCGGGAACAGGACGGAGCCGTGCACGACGTGATCGCGGAGGGAGCGCGGCGCGGTGCCGTCGAGCAGACGGCGCCACGCGGGCGTGGCACCGTCGGACCGGTTACCGAGGTAGGGCTCGACCGTGTCGGCGAGGCGCTCCCGACGGCCGACGGCGCTCTCGGCCCAGAACCGGTCGGCCTGCCACGGGTACGCGGGCAGCGACCGCATGGGCGCGCGGGGACTGAGCGGCGAGAGATCGACCTCGACGCCGCGGACCCAGAGGTCCGCGAGCGCGCCCGCGAAGGACTCGGAGTCGGCGCCGTCGCGGCGCAGCGAGGCGGTCGTCCCGACGCTCCGCTCCTGAGCGGCGGCGGCGTCCGTGATCGCCCGGCCCAGCACCGCGGTCGGGCCGATCTCGAGGAAGGTGACGGCGCCGTCGTCGAGCATCGCCTCGGTCGCGGCCCCGAACAGGACGGGTCGGCGGATGTTGCGCCACCAGTACTCGGCGTCGTGCGGCTGCGAGCCGTCCGCCGGGACCCGGGCCCCGGTCACCGTCGAATAGAGCGGGACCGTGGGCGCCGCGGGGGCGAGTCCGGACAGGCACGTGCGGACCTCGGCTTCGAGGGGGTCCATGGCGCTGCTGTGGTACGGGACATCGCCCGGGACCAGGCGCGCGAAGACACCGTCGGCGGTGAGCCGGGCGGCGAGCGCCTCCAGGACCTGCAGCGCGCCCACCAGCGCGATCGACTCGGGAGCGTTGAGGGCGGCGAACTCGAGCTCGCCGCGCTGGACCTCGGGGAGCGCGCGGGCGTCCGCCTCGCCGAGCGCGACGGCCAGCAACCGGCCCCGGCCGCTCGCGGTGTGCTGCAACCGTGCCCGATGGGCGATCACGGTGACCGCATCGTCGAAGGTCAGGGCGCCCGCCTCCAGCACGGCTGCGACCTCGCCCGCGCTGTGTCCGACGATCAGGTCGGGGCGGACCCCGAACGACTCCCACAGCCGGGAGAGCGCGTACTGCACGGCGAAGTTCGCGATCTGCGCGACCTCGGACTCGGCCATGCGGGAGTCCGCCTCGGAGGCGAGCAGCGCGTCGGTGAGCGACCAGCCGGTGAGCGGGAGCAGAGCCGCGTCGCAGCGGTCGATCGCGGTGCGGAACACCGAGTTGTGCTGCAGCAGACCGCGGGCCATGCCCCACCACTGCGGGCCCATCCCGGTGTAGACGAAGGCGAGCGGCCTCGCGTCCGCGAGCGCGGAACCGGTCCGCACGGACGGATGCGGCGCGCCCTCGGCAGCGGCGCGCAGTGCCTCCGCGGCGCGCGCGGCGTCCCCGGCGACCAGTGCGAGCCGCGCGGACCGGTGGGCACTCCGACGGTGCGCCAGTGCCTGCGCCAGCGGCGCGACCCCGTCGGACTCGACGAGCCCGGCGTAGGCGCCGGCGAGGGTCGCGAGGGAGGCGTCGCTGCGGGCCGCGATCGGGAGCAGCAGGGCGATGCCGTCGCGCTCCGGGGCGTCGCCGCCGGTGGGGGCGGACTCTGCGGTGGGGGCGGGCCCCGCGGTCGGTGCGGGCGCCGATTCGAGGATCGCATGGGCGTTGGTGCCGCCGAAGCCGAACGAGTTCACGCCCGCCCGGAGGACGCCGTCGGGGCGCAGCGCCGCGGGCTCCGTGGCGATCCGGACCCGGAGATCGTCGAGGTCGATGGCCGGGTTGAGGGTCTCCAGGTGCAGGTGTCGGGGGACTCGGCGGTGGGCCAGGGTGAGTGCGGACTTGATGAAGCCGACGACGCCCGCGGCGGCCTCCAGATGCCCGAGGTTCGTCTTCACCGAGCCGATGACCAAGGGCTGGGCGGCGGGGCGCTCGCCCCGGTAGACCCGGCCGATCGCGTTCGCCTCGATCGGGTCGCCGACGGGCGTGCCCGTACCGTGCGCCTCGACGTAGTCGACGCTCTCCGGGGCGACTCCGGCACCGGCCAGCGCGGCCTCGATGGCGCGCTCCTGGCTGTCGCCGTTCGGCACGGTGATGCCGTTCGTCCGTCCGTCCTGGCTCACGGCCGTGCCGAGCACCGTGGCGTAGACCCGATCGCCGTCCGCGAGGGCGCGGGAGAGCGGCTTGAGCACGACCAGCGCCGCGCCCTCGCCGCGGACGTACCCGTTGGCCGCCGCGTCGAACGCGCGGGACGTGCTGGTGGGGGAGAGGAAGCCGCCCGTGGACGCGGCGACGGTGAAGTTCGGGCTGAGCATCAGGTTGACGCCGCCGGCGAGCGCCAGCTCACTCTCGCCGCTCCAGATCGACTGGCATGCAAGATGAATCGCGACCAGTGAGGACGAGCACGCCGTGTCGATCGACATGCTCGGCCCGAGCAGGTCGAAGGCGTGCGAGATGCGGTTGGACAGCATCGTCATCACCACGCCGGTCGCGGTGTGCGCGACCACCGTCGGCGGCTCCGCGGCGGAGGAGGAGAACTGCAGTTGGCTGTAGTCGAGGGTGAATCCGCCGGTGAACACGGAGGTCCGTGAACCCGCGAGGTCCTCGGCGCGCAGTCCGGCGTCCTCGAAGGACTCCCACGCGACCTCCAGCAGGAGCCGCTGCTGCGGGTCCATCGAGTGCGCCTCGATGGGGGAGATCCCGAAGAACGCGGGGTCGAACTCGTCGACCGGGTCGGTCAGGAAGCCGCCGCGGCGGACGCGGCTCTTGCCCGGGGTGCGGTCGGCCTCGTAATAGCGATCCGCGCTCCAGCGCTCCGCGGGGATGTCGACGATGGCATCGCGGCCCTCGTCGAGCAGGTCCCAGAAGTCCTCGGCGGAGCGCACCCCGCCCGGAAGGCGGCAACCGATGCCCACGATCGCGATCGGCTCGCGCCGGTCCGTTCCCCGCGGACCGCTGCTGTTCACTGAAGCGTCTCTCACCGCTGTACTCCCTTGAATGTCCCCTCGCCGGCGCCGGCGGCTTCTTCGCCGTGCCCGGTCCTCATGGTGGATGTCGCTTCTTAAGCCCCACCTGTTTCACGCTTGGCGCAGCGGTCCGGTCGGGGGGCTGCGCCGGATAACGCCGGTTCACGTGCGCGAGATCATGATATCCGCTCGATGAAGAAGGGGTGATGTGATGGTCTGGATCTTATGGGTGGATGTCCGGTGATAATAATTGTGCCAGTACGGTAAATCGCGGCACCGGGTGGCTTACATGTCGCGTCGATAGTCTTACAGGCAGTCGTTTGCCCCCGGCACACCGGTGGGTCGTTTTCGCGTGAGACAGGGCAGGAACTGTGGCTGAGTTCATCTACACCATGAAGAAGGTGCGCAAGGCGCACGGCGACAAGGTCATCCTCGACGATGTGACGATGTCGTTCTACCCCGGCGCGAAGATCGGCGTGGTCGGTCCGAACGGCGCCGGCAAGTCGTCGATCCTCAAGATCATGGCGGGCCTCGACCAGCCGTCGAACGGTGAGGCGTTCCTGGACCCGGAGGCCACCGTCGGCATCCTGATGCAGGAGCCGGTGCTCGACGAGACCAAGACCGTCAAGGAGAACGTCGAGGACGGCCTCGGCCAGACGATGGTCAACCTGCGTCGCTACAACGAGGTCGCGGAGCTCATGGCCACCGACTACAGCGACGAGCTGATGGAGGAGATGGGCAAGCTGCAGGAGCAGCTGGACGCCGTCGACGCCTGGGACGTGGACTCGCAGATCGAGCAGGCGATGGACGCGCTGCGCTGCCCGCCGGGCGACTCGACCGTCGAGCACCTCTCCGGCGGCGAGAAGCGCCGCGTCGCGCTGTGCAAGCTGCTGCTGAGCAAGCCCGACCTGCTGCTCCTCGACGAGCCCACCAACCACCTGGACGCCGAGTCGGTGCTGTGGCTCGAGCAGCACCTCGCGAGCTACCCGGGCGCCGTCCTGGCCGTGACCCACGACCGGTACTTCCTCGATCACGTCGCGCAGTGGATCTGCGAGGTCGACCGCGGCAAGCTGCACCCGTACGAGGGCAACTACTCCACCTACCTGGAGAAGAAGGCCGAGCGCCTCGAGGTGCAGGGCAAGAAGGACCAGAAGCTGCAGAAGCGGCTCAAGGAGGAGCTCGCCTGGGTCCGGTCCGGCGCCAAGGCTCGGCAGACCAAGAACAAGGCGCGCCTCGAGCGCTACGACGAGATGGCGGCCGAAGCGGAGAAGCACCGCAAGCTGGACTTCGAGGAGATCCAGATCCCGACGCCGCCGCGCCTGGGCAACGTGGTGGTCGAGGTCAAGAACCTCGACAAGGGCTTCGACGGCCGCGTGCTGATCAAGGACCTGTCGTTCACCCTGCCGCGCAACGGCATCGTCGGCGTCATCGGCCCCAACGGTGTCGGCAAGACGACGCTGTTCAAGACCATCGTCGGGCTGGAGGGCCCGGACTCGGGCGAGGTCAAGGTGGGCGAGACGGTCAAGCTGAGCTATGTCGACCAGAACCGCGCGAACATCGACCCGAAGAAGACGGTCTTCCAGGTGGTCTCGGACGGGCTCGACTACATCACCGTCGGCCAGAACGAGATGCCCGCCCGCGCCTACGTGAGCGCGTTCGGGTTCAAGGGGCCGGACCAGCAGAAGCCCTCGGAGGTCCTCTCGGGCGGTGAGCGCAACCGGCTGAACCTGGCGCTGACCCTCAAGGAGGGCGGCAACCTGATCCTCCTCGACGAGCCGACCAACGACCTCGACGTCGAGACCCTCTCCAGCTTGGAGAACGCGCTCGAGCAGTTCCCGGGCTGCGCGGTGGTGATCTCCCACGACCGGTGGTTCCTGGACCGCACCTGCACCCACATCCTGGCGTGGGAGGGCAATGTCGAAGAGGGCCAGTGGTTCTGGTTCGAGGGCAACTTCGAGGCGTACGAGGCGAACAAGATCGAGCGCCTCGGTGCCGAGGCCGCCCGTCCGCACGCCGTGACGCACCGCAAGCTGACGCGCGACTGATCCTCCGGCCGGCTCGACCGGACCGGTGCCCGACGACGGCGCCCGCGACACCACGCGCGGGCGCCGTCGTCGTCGTTACTCGCCCGTAGTCCCCCCTCCGCACGTAGTGTGGTGCGCGGAGCCCACCGGCTCCGTCACACCTTGGCAACGGCGCCGTGTGCTGACCTCGCATTTGGCGTGCCCGCTGCTATGACTCATCGCAGGAGGAGTACCCCCGTGGAGCAGTCCGCGCACGATCCGTCCGACTTCACCCGAGCTGCAACGAGCGTCGCCGACCAGCCCCCCGGACGGTCACCGTCGGACTTCTTGACCTGGCTCTCCGAGGACAACGCGCGCATCCTCGGAACCTGGACGGGCGGCGCGGGCACGGGAGTGCTCGCGGATCCCGACGACAAGCTCCGCGCGGTCATCGATGCGATGCCCGCGCCCGAGGCGGGCGGCATCGGGGTGGTGGAACTCGCGCAGCCGCTCGGCGATGCCGCGGGTTCGCCCTTCCTGCTCGCCGCGAGCCCGTCGGACGGCGGGCCGACGGAGCTGTTCGCCATGGCGATGACGGTTCTGGGCTTGCACCACAACGTGTTCGGCATCCCGATGGTCGGGGCGAAGATCGAGCGGGTGCTCGCCCGGATCGGGGTCGACCGGTCGGACCCGGCCAACCAGCGCCTGATGGAGTTCATCCAGACCTACCCGCGGCTGCGGCTCGTCGTGGCCGACGAGGACGAGCTGGCCCGTGTCTTCGGCGCCCTGCGTGACCTCGGTGACGACGACCTCGCACTGTTCCTCCGGACCGACAAGCTGGCGCGGTTCGCGCGGGCGCTGGTCTACCTGCCCCGCGACCGCTACACCTCGCGGGCCCGCGGCGTGCTCATCGACGTGCTCGAGGACGAGACCGGGATGCGGGTCGATCGGTTCACCGCGCGCGTCACCGAGTCGGCGATCGCGCGGATCCAGTTCGTGCTCCTCCCGCGAGGAGAGGACGCGGTTCCCGTGTTCCAGGCCGCCGACGAGGCCCGCATCCGGGCCCGGCTCGGCGATGTCAGCCGCACCTGGGACGAGGACGTGCGGTCGGCCGCGGAGGCCGCGGGCGCCGATGTCGACCTGGTGGCCGCGTACCTCCCGGGCATCTCGCCCAACTACAAGGAGGACCAGACCCCCGCGGTCGCGCTGCTCGACGTCAACCGGATCGCGGCGCTCCCCGCCGAGGGCACGGACCTGGTCTTCTACGATCCGCCGGAGGGCCGCGGCGCGAACCTGGGCTTCACCATGTACATGACGGGCGGGCACGTCACGCTCTCCCAGGTGCTGCCCGTGCTGCAGTCCCTCGGGGTGGATGTGCTCGACGAGCGCCCCTACACCGTCCGGCGTCCCGACGGTGTGCTCTGTTCGGTCTACGACTTCGGCCTGCGGGTGTCGAAGGTGTTGCGCGCCACGGCCGCCGAGGGCGTCAGCGACGCCGATCTGCCGGCCCACCTCGCCCGGCTGCGCGGCCTGGCCGGCGAGGGCGCGGCCGCGGTGTGGCGCGGCGACGCCGAGGTGGACCGGTTCAACGAGCTGATCTTCGCGTACGGCCTGGACTGGCGCCGGGTCGCGCTGCTGCGCGCGATCGGCCAGTACCTGCGTCAGTGCGGCTTCCCGTACAGCCCCGGCCACGTGGCGCAGGTGCTGCTCGAGCACCGCGACGCGGTGCTGGCACTGGTGCGGCTGTGGACCGCGAACTTCGATCCGGTGGCCGCGGACTCCGACGCGGCGGCGGCCGCGGAGACCGACCTGCGGGCGGCGTTCGCGGCGGTCACGAGCCTCGACGCGGACCGGATCCTGCGGGCCTACCTGCACGTCGTCCAGGCCACGGTGCGCACCAACTTCTACGCCGACAAGCCCGTGATCTCCATCAAGCTCGAACCCGGCCGCGTCCCCGAGGCCCCGAAGCCGCGCCCGCGGTTCGAGATCTTCGTGTACTCGCCGCGGGTGGAGGGCGTGCACCTGCGGTTCGGCATGGTCGCCCGCGGCGGCCTGCGCTGGTCGGACCGCCGGGAGGACTTCCGCACCGAGGTCCTCGGCCTGGTGAAGGCGCAGGCGGTCAAGAACGCCGTCATCGTGCCGGTCGGCGCCAAGGGCGGCTTCGTCGTCAAGCAGCCGCCGGAGATCACCGGCGACGCCGGCGTCGACCGCGACGCGCAGCGCGCCGAGGGCGTCGCGTGCTACCGCATGTTCATCTCGGGCCTGCTCGACGTGACCGACAACCTCGGTGCCGACGGTGCCGTGCTCCCGCCCGAGCGCGTCGTGCGGCGGGACGCCGACGACACCTACCTCGTCGTCGCGGCCGACAAGGGCACCGCGTCGTTCTCCGACATCGCCAACGACGTCGCCGCCGGATACGACTTCTGGCTCGGCGACGCCTTCGCGTCCGGCGGATCCGAGGGCTACGACCACAAGGGCATGGGCATCACCGCGCGCGGCGCGTGGGAGTCGGTGAAGATGCACTTCCGCGAGATGGGCATCGACACCCAGGCCGAGGACTTCACGGCGGTCGGCGTGGGCGATATGAGCGGCGATGTCTTCGGCAACGGCATGCTGCTCTCCGAGCACATCCGGCTCGTCGCCGCGTTCGACCACCGCGACATCTTCCTCGACCCGAATCCCGATGCCGCGGCGGGCTTCGCGGAGCGGCAGCGACTGTTCGATCTGCCGCGGTCGTCGTGGAAGGACTACGACACCAGCAAGATCAGCGAGGGCGGCGGCGTGTACAGCCGCGAGACGAAGTCGGTGCCCATCAGCCCGCAGGTCCGCGCGGTGCTGGGCCTGGCCGACGACGTGACCGAGCTGACCCCGCCGGAGCTCATGCGCGCGGTGCTGCTGGCCCCCGTCGACCTGCTGTGGAACGGCGGCATCGGCACCTACATCAAGGCCTCGACGGAGACCGATCTGGCGGTGGGCGACCGCGCCAACGACGCGATCCGCGTCGACGGGAACCAGGTGCGCGCCAAGGTCGTCGGCGAGGGCGGCAACCTGGGCGTGACTCCGCTCGGCCGCATCGAGTTCGATCGCAGCGGCGGCCGGATCAACACCGACGCGATGGACAACTCGGCCGGCGTGGACTGCTCCGATCACGAGGTCAACATCAAGATCCTGCTGGATCGGCAGATCGCGGCGGGCGCGATCGGGGAGGCCGAGCGGCACGACCTCCTGGTGTCCATGACCGACGATGTCTCGCGTCTGGTGCTGGCCGACAACGTCTCCCAGAACACCGCGCTGTCGGTGGAGCGCTCGCTCGCGCCGAAGATGGTGGACGTGCACGCCCGGATCCTCGCGGACCTCTCGCGCAACCGCGGCGTCGACCTGCGGCTCGAGGCGCTGCCCACGCGCAAGGAGACCGACCGGCTCAAGGCCGCCGGCCTCGGTCTCAGTTCGCCGGAGCTGGCGAATCTCATGGCCCACGTCAAGCTGGCGGCGAAGGACGACGTGCTGGCCAGCGACCTTCCCGACAACGACGCGCTCACCGCGCGGCTCCCGGAGTACTTCCCGGACGGGCTGCGCGAGCGCGCCGGCGAGGCCGTGTTCGCGCACCCGCTGCGCCGCGAGATCGTCACCACCCAGGTGGTCAACGAGCTCGTCGACAACGCGGGCGTCAGCTTCGTCTACCGGCTCGAGGAGGAGACCGGCGCCGGTGCCGCCGACGCCGTGCGGGCGTTCGTGGCAGTGAGCCGCGTCTTCGGCCTCTCCGCCACGTGGTCGGCGATCCGCGCGCTGCCGGTCTCGGCCGTGGAGTCGGCGGCACTGTTCTCCGAGAGCCGCCGGGTACTCGACCGCGGGGCGCGCTGGATGCTCACCAACCGCCCGCAGCCCATCGCGATCGGCGCGGAGGTCAATCGGTACGCGGATCGCATCGCGGCGATGACGGCCGCGATGCCGGAGTGGGACATCCAGTACGACGCGCAGGCCCGCGCGGCCGCGGACCACGCCATCGCGGCGGGGGTCCCGGACGACCTGGCGTTCGGGGTGTCCCGCGCGCTGTACCGGTTCAGCCTGCTCGACGTGGTCGACATCGCGGACATCACCGAGCGCGAGGACGACGAGGTGGGGCGCCTGTACTTCGCGCTCATGCAGTACCTGCGGATCGACAAGATGCTGGGCGCGGTCGCGGAGCTGCCGCGGGGCGACAGGTGGAGCGGGATGGCCCGCCTCGCGTTGCGCGACGACCTGTACGGCGCGCTGCGGGCGCTCACCGTCGAGGTCCTCAACTTCACCGACGCGAACGAGCCGGCCACGCAGAAGATCGGCGACTGGGCCTCGCGCAACGCGCGGAGCCTCGAGCGGGTCGGTGCGCTGCTGTCGGAGATCCTCGACCCGGAGGAGGGGAGCGGCGCGCTGGCGAACCAGGAGTCGAGCCTGTCGGTGGCCACCCGGGCCCTGCGCTCGCTCCTGCGGCACGCGGGGTGACGCCCGTCGGCTAGCGTTGACGGGGTGACCGACTACAGCTTCACCGCCGCGGGCGTCACGGGCGTGCGCACCGTCTCCGACGACGGCGCCGCCGTCCTGACGGTCCCGGTCGATGTGCGGTGGTCCGATATGGACGTCTACCAGCACATCAACAACGCGCGCATGGTGACGCTGCTGGAGGAGGCGCGGATCCCGCTGCTCTTCGCGCCGGACGCGCCCACCCGCGACCTGCTCGACGGGCTGCTGCTGGCCAAGCTCGAGGTCGAGTACCGCGGGCAACTGCGGCACCAGGATTCGCCGCTGCAGGTGACGGTGTGGACCTCCGCCGTGCGGGCCGCCGACTTCGTGGTGCACCACGAGGTCCGGCCCGCGGGCGCGGGGCTCGACACCGCGCCGGCCGTGGTCGCACAGGTGCGCCTCGCCGCGTTCGACGTGGCGGAGCAGCGGGTGCGCCGGCTGTCGGGGGAGCAGCGCGACTACCTGAAGTCGTTCTCCCGGTGAGCGACCGGAGGCTGACGGTGCCCGGGGCGCGGCCGCGGGCGAACCTCGCGGCGTTCGTGACCCGTCTGCTGCGCACCGACGACTCGGCCGTGGTCCGGGTCCGGCGGCGCGACGAGCAGCACGTGGAGGTCTGGGGCCGGACGGGCTTCGGCGTTCTCGTGGTCCGGGTGCTCACCGGTACCGTCGCGCCGGAATCGCTCGTGTGCAGCGCGACGACCGTCCTCGACTCCCTGCGGGAGGATCCCGCGGGCGAGCGGCTGCATGCGGGCGGGTACGTCGACGTGGGCTTCTCCCTCGACTCCGCCTGGCGCGGTGCGCTGCCGCCGGCAACGGGTTTCGTCACCGTCGACGACGTGCCGGCGCAGGCGCTGCGGGACGTCGCGGCGCGCGGCGTGGAGGTGGGGCGGGAGGCGGGCGGTCCCGCCGGGCCGCCGGCGTCGCTGCTGGACTCCGAGGTGGTCAGCGTGAGTTCGGGGGAGAGCACCGTCCCGATCGCCCTGCGCACGGCGTTCGCGTTGGAGGCGATGGGCTTCGCGGCCGACGGTGCCGACGAGCCCGTCCGGGTGTCGGCGTCCGCGACCTGGGTGCGGGTGGACGCGCGGTACGGATCGCTGTATCAGCGAAGGGAATCCGGACCCGCCTTGTTGGTCTGACGCTCGGCCCCGGCGCGCTCGAGGAGCGTCGCGGTGAGGTTCTGCTGAGCCAGTCGGCGCAGGGTCTGCAATACGCGGTCGGAGAGGACCGTGCCCACGATGGCGGTGCGCAGCGCCTGCTCGTCGTCGTCCGTGAGGGTCTCGAGGTCGCCGGCGGCGATGGCCTCCGCGGCGTCCGCCCACCGGTCGAGGGTGCTGGCGCCGCCGACACCGCAGGTGTCGGCGAGGGCCTTGAGTTGCGATCCGAGCTGCGGGAGCAGGACGTCGCCGTCGCGGATCCGCCAGTCGCGGTGCTCGACGAAGGCGACGGCCGCCGCGGTCCAGTCGGGGTCCTCGTCGTACGCGGTGCCGTCCGTGAGCGCGTCCTGGGCGACGCCGAGGAGTTCGTGGCGCGGCACCGTCGGGCTGTCGAGGGCCTCGATGACGCGCCGGACCTGGGCGAGCGACAGGCCGCCCGATTCGACGAGGGCGCGGATCAGGCGCACGCGTTCGACGTGCGCGGGGCCGTAGTCGGCCTGGGTGCGCGTGCGCGGCTCGCCGGGTTCGAGCAGCGACTCCCGGAGATAGAACTTCAGCGACGCGGTACTGACGCCGGTCTCGGCGGACAACTCGGACAATCGCATGATTCGATCTTGACACGGGATAGCTCCACTCTCCAATATGGGTAGTGGCACTATCCAAGTCCGTCCGGGAGGCACTTCCGTGAAGCACGACATCAAGACCGACGCCCATGACGGCGATGTGATCGTCTTCCTGATCGGGATGCAGCCGCGTCCGACCTGGAATCTCGGCCAAGCGGCCTTCCTCACGCGTTCGATGCTCGCCATGCAGCGAGAGCTCAAGCGTGATCGGCGGCGCGGTGGGGCGCTCGGATTCCTCGGCGGCTACAACGCGTTGACGACGACCGGGCCGATGGCGGTGCAGTACTGGCGCAGCTTCGAGGACCTGGAGCGGTACGCCCGGTCGAACGATTTCCGGCACCGCCCCGCCTGGTTGAAGTTCTACGCGATGACCCACGAGGACGGGCGCTCGCGTGCGGGTATCTGGCACGAGACCTACCGCGTGCCGGCCGGCGGACACGAGTCGATCTACGGCGACCTCGCGACGCCGGTGGGGCTCGGCGCGGCGGTCGGGGTGCAGCCCGTCCAGCGGCGCGGCACGTCGGCGCGCGAGCGGATCGGCGCCTGATCGGACCCGACCGAAGCCGGGAGACCGATCAGGCGCGGCCCCGTGCGCCGGCGGCGCTCACGCCAGCCAGCAGGCCGCGTTCGGGGGCAGCAGACCGTCGACCAGCGGTGCGCTGGCGAGGACGAGTTCGCCGCCGGGCAGCTCGACGGGGCCGTCCGATGCGTTGAGGACGCAGGTCAGGCGGCCGTCGACCCGGCGGAACGCCAGCACGCCGGGACGGGGGGCGCCGTACCACTCGATCGCGTCCCCGCGGAACTCCGGCCGCATGCGCCGCAGCTCGATCGCGGTGCGATAGAGGGTCAAGGTCGAGTCGAGATCCTCGAGCTCCGCCTCCGCGGTGAGGTCCTTCCAGTCCTCCGGCATCGGGAGCCAGGTGTCCGGATCCGTCGAGAATCCGTACGGCGGAAGGGTTCCCTGCCAGGGCAGGGGCACGCGGCAGCCGTCGCGACCGCGCTCGACGTGCCCGGAGCGCTCCCACGTGGGGTCCTGCAGCGCCGCGTCCGGCAGGTCGACATTGGGCAGGCCCAGCTCGGAGCCGTTGTACAGGAACGCCGTACCGGGCAGCGCCAGCTCGACGAGGATCATCGCCCGCGCCCGCGCGACGCCCAGATCCCCGCCGCCGTACCGCGTGACCTCGCGGGGCACGTCGTGGTTGGACAGCGTCCAGGTGGGGATGCCGTTCACCGACTCGACCGCGATGAGTGAGTTGTCGATCGCCTCGCGGATCTCCCGCGCGTCCCACTCCGCCTCCGCCAGACGGAAATTGAAGCCCAGGTGCAGTTCGTCCGGCCGGATGTACTCGGCGAACCGGTCGTTGTCCTTCACCCAGATCTCACCGACGGTGACGCGTCCCGGGAACTCGTCCATCACGGCACGGATGCGCCGGTGGATCGCATGCACCCCGGGGTCGTTGAACCGCAGGTCGTTCTCGTCGTTGTCCATGATCTGGTTGTGCGCCAGATCCATGTCGGGCAGCCCCGCCGGCTTGGACATCCCGTGCGCGACGTCGATCCGGAAACCGTCCACCCCGCGATCGAGCCAGAAGCGCAGGGTCTGCGCGAGGTCCTGGAAGACCTCCTCGTTGCGCCAGTTCAGATCCGGCTGCTCGGGGGCGAAGATGTGCAGGTACCACTGGCCCGGCGTCCCGTCGGGCTCGGTCACGCGGTGCCATGCCGGGCCGCCGAAGATGCTGGGCCAGTTGTTGGGCGGCTCGTCACCGTGCGGGCCGCGGCCCTCGCGGAAGATGTAGCGCTCCCGCTCCGGGCTCCCCGGGCCCGCCGCCAGCGCGGCGCGGAACCAGGGGTGCTGATCGGAGGTGTGATTGGGCACCAGGTCCATCGTCACGCGGATCCGGTGCGCGTGCGCCGACCGGATCAGCTCGTCCATGTCCTCGATGGTCCCGAACAGCGGGTCGATGTCGCGCGGATCGGAGACGTCGTAGCCGTGATCGGCCATGGGGGAGCGCATCACCGGCGAGAGCCACAGCGCGTCGACGCCGAGCAACTCGAGGTAACCCAACCGGTCGATGACGCCCCGCAGGTCTCCCACGCCGTCGCCGTTCGAGTCGGAGAACGACCGGGGGTAGACCTGGTAGAAGATCGCGTCCTTCCACCACGGGGCGTCCGTGTAGTGGGGTGTGTGGACGGGTGGCGTCATCTCACTCCTCAACTCAACCGCCCATGGGGGTGTTCACGAGCATCTGTGCGGCCGTCTCACAGTAGTTCCTGAGCTGCTGCTTGCGATCGGGGGTCATCCGCGCGTCGTCGATCGAGGCGATCGCCGTGTCCATGCAGCGCAGCCACGCGTCGCGCTCGATCTCGGTGATCCGGTAGGGCACGTGCCGCATCCGCAGCCGCGGGTGTCCGCGCTGCTCCGAATAGGTGCGCGGGCCGCCCCAGTACTGCTCGAAGAACATCCGCAGCCGGACCTCGGCGGGGCCGAGATCCTCCTCCGGGTACAGGGGGCGCAGCAGCTCGTCGCGCGCGACCTCCTGGTAGAAGCGGTGGATCAGCTCCTGGAAGGTATCGGCGCCGCCGACGGCGTCGTAGAAGCTCTGCTGGTCGGGCGTGCTCACCCTTCCAGTCTCGCACGGGCCCGGCGGCCACTCCGGAGCGGAACCGGGCGATGGTGGGCGGGTCACCGCGCGTTCACCGGTTGTGCGCCGACTCGTCGCGGGAAATGCGCGGTAATCACCGTGCGGATCGCGGTCGTCCGTGGTGCACTACTAGAGGCGGACGACCCGGCCGAACCCGGCGGGTCGGCGCGAGGGTGAGGAGAGTCGATGAAGCGGACGCACGCCGCGGGTGCCCCCGCGATGGTCGCGCTCGCCGGCGACAACCCGCCCGGCGGGTCGGTATGGGGCAAGCGGCGGGTGCTGCTCCTCAACGCCACCTACGAGCCATTGACCGCGATCTCGATGCGGAGGGCGATAGTCCTCATGCTCAGGGATAGGGCCGATGTGGTCCACGACGATCCGAACGGTCCGCTGGTGCATTCAGCGGACCGTTCGCTGTCTGTGCCCTCGGTGATCCGGCTGCGCACCTACGTCCGCGTGCCCTACCGCGCGCAGGTGCCGATGACCCGGGCGGCCCTGATGCACCGCGACCGGTTCCGCTGCGGCTACTGCGGCGGCAAGGCCGACACCATCGACCACGTTCAGCCGCGCTCCCGGGGCGGTGCCCACGGGTGGGAGAACTGCGTGGCCTGCTGCGCCGCGTGCAACCACCGCAAGGCCGACCGGCTGCTGTCCGAAATCGGCTGGAAGCTCCGCACGGAACCGCGGGCGCCGCAGGGCCGGCACTGGCGGTTGCTGTCGACCCTCAAGGAGGTCGACCCGATGTGGAGTCGGTATCTCGACCTCGATGCGGCATAGGCTAAGTTGTTCTGCAGACCCGACCAGCGCCGTCGGGCGTTCGCACAGACAGGGAAAGGGGCCCACAGTGAGCTTGCTCAACATCATCGGCGGGATCACGGTCGTCGCCACGATCGTCATCGTCGTCCTGTGCGTCATCTCGATGGCCACCGGCCGTAACGAGAAGTACCAGCAGCCGGACGAGTACAAGCTCGGCGAGCCGTGGACCCGCGAGCCCATGCTGTTCAGCGCGGTCGACGAGGCGCCGGTGGGCCCGCACGGCGGGCACCACGACGACCATGACAACGAGAACCTGATCGGGGGTGCCGCTCGTGGCAAGTGGTGATCACACGCAGACCGTCGCCGTCCCGCAGGGCGATCTGCCCATCGGCACGGCCATCACCTCGAGCGGGCGCATCTCCGCGGCTCGCCAGGCGAGCGACAGCCCGGTCAACCCGCCCTTCTCCCGCGAGGAGCTGATCGGCCTCGACGAGGCGCTGATCCGCGCCACTCGCGATGCGAACGCGCGTTTCTCGGTGTACATCGGCGACCTGGGTGACGATGTGCACGCCGGTGCCGAGGCGGTGCTCCGTCAGGCCCCCGAGCCCGAGTACGCGGCCCTGATCGCCGTGTCGCCGAACACGCGCGACATCGTCGTCCTCACCGGCAGCGGCGTCGCCGACCGCCTCGGGGACAAGGTCGCGCAGCTCGGCGTGACCGCCGCGATCCCGCCCTTCCAGGCCGGCGATCTCATCGACGGCCTCATCGCCGCGCTGCGCGTCATGGCCTCGGCCGTGAAGCCGCCGACGGCGTAGCGACGAAGCAACAGGGAACGGCCCACCGGATCGGATCCGGTGGGCCGTTCCGTCGTCTCCGGGGCCGCCGTCAGTGCTCGGCCGCCGCCAGGTCCCGGGCCTCCTCGTACAGCTCCGTCGCCTCCTCCGGGGTGTCCACCTGCGGCGCGGAGCCGAGCAGGGGCTGGGTGGCGGTCTCGCGCATCGCGATGACGGCGATCAGGCCGACGATGCCGCTGACGATGAGGTAGAAGCCGGGCACCAGGTCGTTCTTCGTGGCGTCGACCAGCGCGGACGTGACGAGTGGGGTCGTGCCGCCGAACGCCGATACGGCCACGTTGAAGCCGAGTCCCAGCGCGCCGTATCGGACGGCGGTGGGGAACAGGGCCGGCAGCGTGGAGGCGGTGGGCGCCGCGAAGCAGGCCAGTACTGCGCCGAACACGATGCAGGCCACGACGGGGCCCCAGAGCGAGCCGTGGCTGAAGAGCCAGAACGCGGGGACCGCCACGACGATCTGCACGACGGCCGCGGTCGCGAAGACGGCCCTGCGGCCCACGATGTCGCTCAGGTGTCCCACCACCAGGATCAGCGCGACCACGACCAGCATCGCGAGCAGCACCAGCATGTCCGCGGTCAACTGGGTGCGGTGCGCCACGTCGGTGAGATAGGTCGGCAGGTAGGCGGTGATCATGTAGTTGGTCACGTTGTAGAGGATCACCAGGCCCATGCACACCAGCAGCGGGCGCCACAGATTCGTGATGATCATGCGCAGCTCGTGTTGGGGCGACTGCGCCGCCTTCAGCGCGTCCTCGTGGGCGTCCAGCTGGGCCTGGAAGGCGGGGGTGTCCTCGAGCTTGAGGCGCAGGTACAGGCCGATGAGGCCCATCGGGCCCGCGATGAAGAAGGGGATCCGCCACCCCCAGGACAGCATGTCCGCGTCGGACAGTGTCGCGTTGAGGAGCGTGACCAGCAGCGACGCGCAGGAGTAGCCGATGAACGTGCCGAAGTCGAGCCAGCTGCCGAGGAATCCGCGGCGCCTGTCCGGGGAGTACTCGGCGATGAAGGTGGTCGCGCCGCCGTACTCGCCGCCCGTGGAGAAGCCCTGAACGAGCCGGGCGCACAGCAGCAGGATCGGCGCCCACATCCCGATCGCGGCGTACGAGGGGATGAGGCCCACGGCGAAGGTGCCGATCGACATCATGATCATGGTGGCCGCAAGGACCTTCTGCCGGCCGACGCGATCGCCCATCAGTCCGAAGACGATCCCGCCCAGCGGACGGACGAAGAAGGCCGCGGCGAAGGTGCCGAAGGTCGCGAGCAGCTGACCGGTGTGCGAAAGGCTCTCGAAGAACACCTTGCCGAGCGTCGTGGCCAGGTAGGCGTACACGCCGAAGTCGAACCACTCCATCATGTTGCCCAGCGCGGCGGCGGTGATCGCGCGCTTGAGCATCGGCTGGTCGACGACCGTGATCGACTCCTCGGTGAGCGGTGGCTTGCGCCGGAACAGTCGCGCCAGAGTGCGGCGACGGGAGGATCGAACACTCTCGGTGCCCCAGCCCGCTCCGTGTGGTTCGCCCGATTCCGTTCGCTTCCTGTCCATTTCACCACGCTAACAAGACTTCCTAACTATTAGGCGTGGCGTCCGGAACGGTGGCTGGTATGCACCGATATCGGGTGGTATCGGGGCGTGGATCAGTCGAAATGTCCCCGTCGACGTAGAGCCACCGGCCGTCCTCGCGCACGAAGCGGGACCGTTCGTGCAGCACGCCGAGCTCCCCGTCGACGAGGCAGGTGGCCCGGAACTCCACGACCCCGGACTCGTCGGTCGCCCCGCCGTCGACGGTGTCGACGATCTGGAGGCCGCGCCAGCGCACGTCCTCGTCGAGGTCGAGATCCGCCGGGCGGGTGCTCGGATGCCACGACGAGAGGAGCCACGCCGCGTCGCCGTCGCGGTAGGCGGCGAACCGGGAGCGCATCAGCGCCTCGGCGGTGTCGGGAGTGCGCGGGTCCATGTGTGGAGCGTACGGCCCCGGCCGGCCCGGTCGCGTGTCGCGCGCGATCGGGTCCTGGTCCGGGGCCGCGTTCCGCGGTCAGGCCCGGTCGAAGGCCCGGGCGGCGAGTGAGCGGACGATGCCCGCGCGGCCCTCGAGCACCAGTCGGCGCAGCGCCGACGGGTGCTCCTCCGCGAGCCACGCGTCCGCGGCGGCCACGGCACCGTCGGAGACGTCCCAGGAGGGGTAGAGGCCCACGACGACGGTCTGCGCGACCTCGGAGGAGCGGCGGCCCCACACCTCGTCGATCGACGCGAAGTAGCGCGGCGTGAACGGGGCGAGCAGGGCGTCCTGCCCCGGCGCGACGATGCCCGCGGAGATCGCGCGGGTCAGCGTGTTCGACAGGGAGTCGTCGCCGAAGACCTTCTCCCAGGCCTCCTCCTTGACCCGGATGTCCGGGCGCGCGGCGAGGGCCGCCGCGGCGGCCCGCTCACCCGCGGCGGTGGGATCGCGGAGAACCTCGGCGTCGATCTCCTCCACCCCGACGACACCCGCGCGGGCGAGCGCGGTGAGCAGGCGCCACCGCAGATCGGTGTCGACCGTCAGGCCCGCCAGCCCGACCGAGGCGGGCTCGGCACCGTCGTACAGCGCACGGAGGGCGTCGATCTCGGCGCGACCGAGTGCGGAGGCGGCCAGCGCGTTGACGAAGGCCAGCTGGAAGTCCGAGCCGTCCTCGGCCTCCCGGGCGAGCCGCAGCAGCCCGGAGGCGAGCCGCTCGCGGCCCTCCGCCTCGGCCCAGGCCGGATCCGCGTAGGACTCGACCGCGGTCTGCGCCTGCAGCACGACGCGCTGCACCACGCCGACCTCGGTCTCGGCGCCGATCCCGCCGAGCACGAGCTCCACGAAGTCGCGCGCCCGCATCTCCGCCTGCCGCGTCATCTCCCACGCCGCGGACCAGCCGAGCGTGCGGGGGAGCGACTCCGCGATGTCGGCGATGCGGCCGGTGACCGTGTCCAGCGAGACCGGATCCAGCCGCACCGAGCAGTAGGTGAGATCGTCGTCGTTGAGGAGCACCAGCTCACCGCGGTGCACGCCCACCAGTTCCGGCACGTCCGTGCGCTCACCGGTGACATCGAGTTCGACCCGCTCGGTGCGCACCAGCTTCCCGTCCTCGTCGGCGTAGACGCCGACCGCGAGGCGGTGCGTGCGCAGCTCGCCGGCGCCCGGCTGCGCGCCCTCCTGGACGATCGCGAACCGGGTGAAACGACCGTCGTCGTCGACCTCGAAATCGGGACGCAGGATGTTGATGCCGGTGGTCTTGAGCCACTGCGCGCCCCAGTCCGACAGGTCTCGCCCGGAGGACGCCTCCAGCGACCGGAGCAGATCGTCGAAGGTGGCGTTGCCGAACCTGTGCTCCGCGAAGTACGCGCGCAGGCCCGCCAGGAAGGGCTCGAGCCCGACGTACGCGACGAGCTGCTTGAGCACGGATGCGCCCTTGGCGTAGGTGATGCCGTCGAAGTTGACCTCCACGGCCTGCAGGTCCGGGATGTCGGCCGCCACGGGGTGCGTCGACGGGAGCTGGTCCTGCCGGTAGGCCCACGACTTCTCGACGTTCGCGAAGGTCGTCCACGCGGAGGTGTACTCGGTGGCCTCGGCCTGGCTGAGCACCGACGCGAAGGTCGCGAAGGACTCGTTGAGCCACAGATCGTCCCACCAGCGCATGGTGACCAGGTCGCCGAACCACATGTGCGCCATCTCGTGCAGCACCGTCTCGCAGCGGCGCTCGTAGAGGTACCGGGTGACCTTCGACCGGAAGACGTAGTCCTCCAGGAAGGTCACCGCGCCGGCGTTCTCCATCGCGCCCGCGTTGAACTCCGGCACGAACAGCTGGTCGTACTTGCCGAAGGCGTAGGGGATCCCGAAGTTCTTGTGGTAGAAGCCGAAACCCTGCTTGGTCTCGGTGAACAGTCGATCGGCGTCCATGTACTCTGCGAGGCTCGCGCGGCAGAACAGGCGCAGGTCGATGGTGCCGTGTTCATCGGTGTACGCGTCGGACCAGGCCGCGTACGGGCCGGCGATGAGCGCGACGAGGTAGGTCGACATCGGCTCGGTCGTGGCGAAGGTCCACCGGTGCGCGCCGGTCGGCAGCGGCTCCCGGGTCGCTTCCGCGCCGCCCGTCACCACCGTCCAGGCCGACGGTGCCGTCACGCTCACGTCGAAGACGGCCTTGAGGTCCGGCTGGTCGAAGCACGCGAACATGCGCTTGGCGTCGGCGGTCTCGAACTGGGAGTAGAGGTACACCGCGCCGTCGGTCGGGTCGACGAAGCGGTGCAGGCCCTCGCCGGTGTTGGAGTAGAAGAACCGCCCGGAGATCACGAGCTCGTTCTCCGCGGCGAGCCCGTGCAGGGCCAGGCCGCCCTCCTCGGTGTAGCCCGCGGTGTCGACGGGGCGACCGTTGAGCGTCGCCGTGAGGCCGGTGGCGATCAGGTCGATGAAGGTGTCCGCGCCGGGCGTCGCCGCGAACGTGATCGTCGTGGTCGAGCCGAAGGTCTTGTCGCCGGGCGCGTCCGCGCCGTCGGTGAGGTCCAGGTCGATCGCGTACCGGGACACGGTGACGATTCCCGCGCGCTCGGCGGCCTGGATCCGGGTGAGATTGGGGGCGGACAAAGGCGACGCTCCTTCGTGCTCGGGCGCATGCTGGACTACTGCGCACATCGTTGGGACCGATTCCACCATGCCACCCGTGACCGACGAGGGTGCGACGGGGAAGCAGATGCGGGTGCGCGGCGTTGCGACGAGGAGAACAATCGACACCGTCGGGCCCCGGGACGTCCGTGCCCCGCCCGGCGGCGACGTCGACCACCCCGAACGCAAGGAGACCGTAGTGACTGAGACCGCACCGACGAAGGACCGCGTCGACTTCTGGTTCGACCCGCTGTGCCCGTGGTGCTGGATCACCTCGCGCTGGATCCTCGAGACCGAGAAGGTTCGCGACATCGACGTGAACTTCCACGTGATGAGCCTGGCGGTGCTCAACGAGGGCCGCGACAACCTGCCCGAGGTCTATCAGGAGCTGATGAAGACGGCGTGGGGTCCGGTGCGCGTGCTCATCGCCGCCGCCCGGCGACACGGCGACGAGGTGCTGCCGAAGCTCTACACCGCCATGGGCACCCGGATCCACAACCAGCAGAACAAGGACCTGCCGGTCGTGATCGCGGAGTCGCTCGCCGAGGTCGGCCTCGAATCGGACCTCGCCGCCGCCGCGAACAGCACCGACTTCGACGAGGATCTGCGGAAGAGTCACCACGCCGGCATGGACAAGGTCGGCGACGACGTGGGCACCCCCACGATCCACATCAACGGAGTCGCCTTCTTCGGACCCGTGCTCTCCCGCATCCCGCGCGGCGAGACCGCCGGGAAGGTCTGGGACGGCGCCGTTCTCCTGTCCGCGTACCCGCACTTCTACGAGCTCAAGCGCACGCGCACCGAGGAGCCCGAGTTCGACTGACGGCTCGCGGAGGTCAGGCGCCGAACGGTCCGCCCGGGCTCTGCGGTCCGCCCGGGCCCTGCGGGACCTGTAGGCCCTGCGGGACCTGGCCGGGGGCCGGGGCCAGTGTCTCCTGGTGGTTGTAGGTGGGGACCGGCCCGGCGGGGACGACGGCACCGCCACCGATGCCGCGCAGCGGCTGGGACGGCGCGAACCACAGTGAGCCCGCCCGCGTGCGGTTGCGGAGCGCCGCTGCCCGCCAGGTGAGCACGGGATGCGACGCCAGGAGGTTCACCACCCAGGTGAAGAAGCCCTTGTCGGTGGACGCGCGGTCGGCGAGCTGGTCGAAGTCGACGTGCTTGCCGAGGTACTTGCCCGCGCCGAGAACGCCCATGCCGCCGGGGATTCCGGCGGGCTGGTTGAAGTAGCCGTAGTTGTCGGCCGTGTACTCCTGCGAGCGTGACAGTGCCGGGCCGATGAAGGGCAGGTAGCTCATCGCGAACGAGCCCATCTGGCGCCAGTAGGACACGTGGCCGGCGGCGATGTGGCCGACCTCGTGGCCGATGATGTAGGCCAGCGCGTCGGGGTCGCGGGCCTCGCCGCCGATCTCGAAGAGGTCGCTGTAGACCACGACGAACCTGCGGAAGCCGTGGCCGGACGCGAACGCGTTGATCTGGCCGTTGCCGAGGACGACGAACGCGTCGGGCACCTCGCGCATGCCGTACCGGGCCGCGGCCTCGCGCACCATCCGGTAGCCCTCGGGGAACTGCGTGGGCGTCATCTGAATGCCCTGGACCCGGGGCGAGGCCCAGGTCACGCCGCGCCCGAGCCACAGGACGATCGGGACCAGCAGCACGAGCAGCGTGTACTCGTTGATGGCGCCGAACACCGCCAACAGGATCGCGCCGCCGTAGATGAGCAGCGTCACCAGGATCACGATCACCAGCAGCGGGATCTCCCAGGGGTGCCGCCGGGGCGCGCCCGCGTAGGCGGGCGGCTGGTACACGGGCGCCACGGGACCCGCGGGACCCGCCGGTCCGCCCGGGAACTGCGGCCCGGCGCCGAAGGGGGAGCCGGCCGGGAACCGGGGGATCTCGCCCGTCCCCGGGTGCGACGGTGCCGCGCCGAGCCCGGCGGTGACCGACGGGTCGTGCGCGCCCAGCTCGGGCAGCGCGTGGTGGCTGCCGGTCTGATGTCGCTCGGTGGGGAAATCGGCGGCCGGGATCGCGGAGGCCGCCGTGTCCTCCGGCTGCACGACGGGGAAGAAGCCGGTGCTGGGCATCGTCGATTCGTCCGGCGCGGAGCTGAAGGCGCCGGTGCGGGCGGACTCGGTGGGGGCGGAGTCGTCCTTCGGCTCCTGCCCCGCTGTCTGCTCGGTGCTGTCATCCATGCCATCGAATGTAGGCTGTGCCGCTCATCGATGCGCACGCGACGCGTGTCAGACTTGTCCCCATGCGCGTTTACCTCGGCGGCGATCACGCCGGATTCGAACTGAAGTCCCAGATCATCGAGCACCTGACGGCGGGCGGCCACGAGGTCGTCGACTGCGGTGCCCACACCTACGACGCCCTCGACGACTACCCGGCGTTCTGCATCGACGCCGCCACGCGGGTCGTCGCCGATCCGGGCAGCCTCGGCATCGTCCTCGGCGGCAGCGGCAACGGCGAGCAGATCGCGGCCAACAAGGTGCCCGGCGCTCGCTGCGCCCTGGCGTGGAGCGTCGAGACCGCGCAGCTGGCGCGGCAGCACAACAACGCGCAGCTCATCGGTCTCGGCGGCCGCATGCACAGCACGGAGGAGGCGCTCGCCATCGTCGACGCGTTCCTCACCGCCGAGTGGTCCGACGAGCCGCGTCACCAGCGCCGCATCGACATCCTCTCGGAGTACGAGCGCACCGGCATCGCGCCCGCGGTGCCCGGCGCGCCCGAGGCCTGATTGCCCGAAGGACACACCCTCCACCGCTTGGCTCTCGCCCACGACGCGATGTTCGCGGGCGAGAGCGTCCGCGTCTTGAGCCCCCAGGGCAGATTCGCGCCCGAGGCCGCGCGCCTGGACGGGCGCACCTTCGAGCGCGCCGAATCCTGGGGCAAGCACCTGTGGCACCGCTACTCGGGCGGCGCGATCGTGCACGTGCACCTGGGCCTGTACGGCGCATTCACGGACTTCGGCCTGGTCGACGGTGCGCCGCCCCCACCCGTTGGCCAGGTCAGGTACCGCATCGTCGGGCCGCGCGGCGGCACGGACCTGCGCGGCCCCACCGCCTGCGAGCTCGTGACGGAGGAGCAGGTCGACGGTGTCCTGGCGCGTCTCGGGCCGGACCCGCTGCGCCCCGACTCCGACCCGGACGACGCCCGGCGACGCATCGAGCGGTCGCGCCGGCCGATCGGCGCGCTGCTCATGGACCAGAAGGTGCTGGCCGGGGTCGGCAATGTCTACCGCGCGGAGGTGCTGTTCCGCGCCGGCATCGACCCGCATCGCGAGGGTCGGGACGTCTCGCGTGCGGAGTTCGACGGTCTCTGGGCGGACCTGGTCGCGCTCATGCCGATCGGCGTCGAGCGCGGCCGCATGCACGTCGTGCGCCCCGAACACGACCACGGCGCACCGTCGTACGCGCCGGACCGGCCGCGCACCTATGTCTACCGGCGGGCCGGCGATCCGTGCCGGGTGTGCGGTACGACGGTCCGCACCGAGCTGATGGAGGCGCGGAACCTCTACTGGTGTCCCACCTGTCAGACCTGACCGCCCGCTGTTAGCCGGGACACAGAATCGTTTTCTTAACATGGATTTCAGCTCGTTCACACACGCGGCGGGTTGAGTCGTGGGCATGAGAACGCCGACCGTCCACAGCAGGGCGGCCCGACGACCGGCGGACGCCGGCCGGGCCCGGATCACCGTGCTCGCCGTCGGGGGTACCGGCGAGTCGTGGATCGACGATCCGCGCACCGAGGTCACCGGCATGCTCAGTCATGTGGTGGCGGAGCTCGACGATCGGTTCACCGACCGCTGGGTGGGCTACCCCGCGTCCTACGGCCCGGTCCCGGCGCGTGACGGCATCTCGTTCGCCGAGTCCGTCGCGATCGGCGTCGAGCGGCTCCTCGTCGCGATGGCCGAGATCGACGGGCCGGTGGTCCTCATCGGCTACTCGCAGGGGTGCACCGTCGTCCGGCGGGTCCTGGGCGCGATGGCCGACGGTCCCGTGCTCGCGCCGCACGTGCTCGCCGTCGGGCTGATCTCCGATCCGGAGCGGCCGCACGGCAGCGACCCCGCGCTGTGCGGGTCGGGCGTCGCGGGTGACGGACCCGCGGTGCCCGACGGTGTGCCCCTGCTGTGGATCTCCCACCCCCAGGACGTCATCTGCAATGCCAGCGTCGACTCCTTCGTGCGGGACATCGCCGACGCGACCGCCTATCTCACGCTCCGCGACCTGGCGACCTGGGCGCCGCGCGCGGCCGGCGAGTACCTCGGGCACCGCTTCCAGAACGCGACCCGCACCGCGTTCGGGTCGCGCCAGTTCAAGCGCGACCTCGGGCGGCTGCGCACCGCCGGCCGCGAGATCCTGGGCTACCTGCCGCGGGTGAACTACCGGGGGCGCGACTACAACCTGCGCGGCGACCGGCACACCGCGTACGCGAACGAGCCGCTGGCCCGCCTGCGGCACGAGGACTACGAGCTCACCGGCTGCCAGATCCTCGCCCAGTGGCTGCAGGTCCATGCCACTTTCGCGCTCCCCGCGGAGCCGGATCGCGCCGCCCGGCCCCCGCAGAGCGGTGCCTCCGCGGCCGCTGGTCTAGAGTCGGTGAAGTACTTGCAGGCCGGCTGACCCGGAGGTAGAGCGAAGTGGCACGTGACACCGAGAGCATCGAGCGCGATATCGAGCGCGCCCGGGAGCAGCTGGCGGCGACGCTGGATCAGCTGGGGGAGCGCGCGGATCCCCGCAAGCTCGCCGAGCAGGCCCAGCAGTCGGTGATCGCGACCGTGACGAAGCCCCCGGTACTCGCCGCCGCGGCAGGTGCCGTCGTGCTGGTGATCGTCGTCGTGGGATCGCGGTTCGCCCGCGCCCGCCGCGAGAAGCAGATCATCCGGGCGTTGGCCGAGGGCCGGATCTCGATCTGATCTCCGTGCTCGGGACGACAAGGGGCGGTGCCGTGATCGGCGCCGCCCTTGTCGTTGCCGCGGCCGCGGTGGGGGCCTGCGGCGCCCCGCCGCGCGCCGCGACCGCGTTGCCCGCCGGCTACCCCGTCGCCCAGGTGCCGATCGTCGGCACGGTCAGCAAGGCGGAGACGATCGATGTGGGCCACCCGATGTGGCGCGTCACCGTCGACGGGCGCGACACGGTGGCCGCCGCCCGTGCCCTGCTCGCCGCGGGGCTCGCGCCGGTCGCGCCGGGCGTCCCGTTGGACGCCGGCCGGGTGGGTGCGGTGTACCGCGGGCACGGCTTCACCGTCGGGATCTCCGCGAACGACGGTGACGTGACCTACGCGGTGAGCCGCACGCCCGGCGTCTGACCTCAGGGAATCACCTGATTCCGCGATCGCGGATCGGCGCTACGCTGGAGCCGTGGAGATTCCGAGAGTACTGCTCGCCCCGGCACGTGTGGGGCTCGCCGCCGCGGGGCTCGGCCTCGCCGCGGCGGAGACCTCCGTCGCGGTGGCGCGCGACGTGATCGGGATGGCCGCGGACCGGCTCGATCCCGAGTCCGCGGGCGATGTCCGGCACGAGAACCTGATCACCGCCGCGCAGCGGGTGCCGTTCATCGTGCACCGGGTGTCCGACCTGCTCAGCGACGGCGGCGCGATCGATCGGGTCATCGGCCCCGGTGGCGCCGCCGACAAGGTGGCCGACCTGTTCGACGAGGGCGGCTCCGTGGAGCGGGTGATCCGGCCGGACGGCCCGCTCGACCGCGCCACTCGCGAGGGCGGCATCGTCGAGGCGTTCACGGCGGAGGACGGCGTGGTCCAGCGCTTGGCGGACATGACCGAGGCGATGAACCGGCTCACGCCCACCCTCGCGTCCGTGGGCCAGCGCCTCGGCGACATCGAGTCGGTCGTCGGCGCCGCGAACACCGTCGCCGAGCCGGTCACCGACCTGCTCACGAGCCTGCCGAAGTTCGCGCTCCGCACCGCGAGCGAGGTGGCCCGGGCGGCGCAACAGCCGCGGCAGCCGCGTCCCGCCCGCATCATCGACGCGCCGCCCGCGAGTCCGACGGTGCTGCCGCCGCCCGAGAATCAGGTGTAGGACTTGGCGCAGATGGTGTAGACGGGTCGTCGAAGAAGTAGCTGCGGTCCCACTCGCCGGTGCAGCGGGCGGAGTCCTTGAGGCCGCCCACCACGGAGATCACGGTGATCGTGCCGGGGGCGCCGCACTGCGCGGCCGCCTTGATCCAGGTGCCCGGGACCGGGGCGGAGTAGCAGTAGTTCACGTTGAGGTTCGGCGTCAGGCAGTACGCGCGGCCCTTGGTGATCGAGGTCTGCTCCTTCTTGCACGCCTCGCCGACGGGCATCACCTGGGTGACCTTGTACGGGGACCCGCCGTCGTCGCAGTTGCCCACCTTGGGGTTCTCGGGCACGTCGTAGAGGCAGTCGTTGATCCGGAAGACCTGACCGGTCGCGTCGATCGTCGCCGAGGTAGCGCCCTTGCCCGGCTCGTCGCCCTTGGAGTCGCTGAGGAGGGCGAGTGCGACCACCGCGGCCGCGACGGCGACGATCGCTGCGATCGCGACGATGCCGACGATCAGGTTACGGCCCGGGGAGGGCTTACGGGGCGGCTGCGGCGGCGGCCCGCCGGGGACGGGGCCGGGCGCCGCTGGGCCGCGGGGCGGGGTGGGCAGCGGAAGCGCCTGCGAATACGCCTGACCCGGCTCCTGCGGGTAGTACCCGCCGTGCGGGCCGGGGCCTGTCATGCGCCCACCTTCTTCGCGGCCGCCTTCATCTCCTTCTTATGGGCGCGGACCTTCTGCAGCGACTCGCCGTCGACCACGTCCGCGACGGAGCGGAACCCGGCCCTGCCGTAGTCGCCGACCGCCGTCGCCCAGCCGCGGGGCTTCACGCCGAGCTGCTTGCCGACGAGCGCCGCGAAGATCTTCGCCTTCTGGGCGCCGAACCCGGGCAGGGCCTCGATCCGTGCGACCAGGTCGGCGCCGGACGTCGCCTCGGTCCAGATGCGCTCGGCGTGCCCGTCGTACTCGTCGACGACGATCCGGGCGAGCGCTTGCAGGCGGGCCGCCATGGCGCGCCCGTAGCGGTGGATGGCGGGCGGGGTGGTGCACAGTTCCTCGAACCGCACCGGATCCGCGACCGCGATGTCGCGGGGGTCGATGCTCCCGAACCGCTCGAGGACCTTCCAGGGACCCGCGAACGCCCGCTCCATGGGGAACTGCTGATCGAGCAGCATGCCTGCGAGCAGCGCGAACGGGTGCTCGGAGAGCACCGCGTCCGACTCGGGTTCCCCCGTGATGTGCAACGTGACCGCCATGGCCGTCACTTTACTTCAGCCGTGCCTTCCAGGACCGGGAGCAACGCGGCGGTTAGGGTTGGTTCGACGGTCAATGGCGAGCGGAATCGAGGAGAAGCGAATGTCGAACATCGACTACGAGGTGCGCGACGAGGTCGCCTACGTGCGAATCAACCGTCCGGACAAGCACAACGGCCTCACCTTGGACATGCTCGACGACCTGGCACGGGCCGCGGACCGCGCGAAGAACGACCACTCGCTGCGCGCGGTGATCGTCTCGGGCGAGGGCAGCTCGTTCAGCTCCGGCCTCGACTTCGCCTCGGCGGGCAAGGAGCAGCGCCGCCTGTTCATGAACTTCGTACCGAAGCGGATCTCGGCCGCGAACAGCTTCCAGGCCGCCGCGTGGGCCTGGCGCAGCGTGCCCGCGCCGGTGATCGCCGTGGTCAACGGACACTGCTACGGCGGCGGCCTGCAGATCGCGCTCGGCGCGGACTTCCGCTACGCCTCCACCGAGGCCGATTTCTCGATCCTCGAGGCGAAGTGGGGCCTGATCCCCGACATGTCGATCTCCGCGTCGATCGCCCAGCTCACGACCATCGATGTCGCGAAGCGCCTGACGATGACCGGCGAGATGTTCACCGCCAAGCAGGCACTGGAGTGGGGCCTGGTCACCGGCGTCTCCGCCGACCCGATGAAGGACGCCCTCGAGCTGGTCAGCAAGCTCAAGGAGCGCTCGCCCGATGCGGTGGCCGCGTCGAAGGCCCTGTTCGAGAACACCTGGTACAGCGGCTCGCGCCTGTCCTTCCCCGTCGAGCAGGCGCTCCAGCTGGGCCTGTTGCGGGGCCGCAACCACACCATCGCGCGCACCGCGGCGATGAACAAGGAGAAGCCCACCTTCATCGAGCGGCAGTAGCCGGGCCCCGCCGTCCGGCCCCGTCAGCCGCCGGGCGTCACGACGCCGTTGTCGAACGCGAAGACGATCGCCTCGGCCCGGTTGCGCACGCCGAGCTTGGTGAAGATCGATCCGATGTGGCTCTTCACGGTCACGATGGAGATCACCAGCTCGGCGGCGATGTCGTCGTTCGACAGTCCGCGCCCGACGAGGGCGAGCACGTCGATCTCCCGGGAGGTCAGCCCGGTGCTCGCCGGGCCCGCCGGTGCCGCGCTCGCCGCCGGTGCCGCGCGGTAGGTCTCGAGCACGCGGCCGGTCACCGCGGGGTCGAGGACGGCCTCGCCCGCCGCGACCAGCCGCACGGCGCGGATCAGTTCCTCGGCTGGTGAGTCCTTGAGCACGAAGCCCGACGCGCCGGCGCGCAGCGCCTCGGACAGCAGGTCGTCGTCGCGGAACGTGGTGAGAACGAGAACCGGTGGGGCGCCGGTCTTCCCGGTGAGGCGCCGGGTGGCCTCCATGCCGCTCATCCGCTTCATCCGCAGGTCCATCAGCACCACGTCGGGCGCCGACTCGGCGACCGCGCGGGCCACCTCGTCGCCGTCGGAGCACTCGGCCACGACCTCGAAGCCGTCGCGCCGGCGCAGGATCCGGCGGAGCCCGAGGCGCACCAGGTCCTGATCGTCGACCAGCAGCAGTCGGATCGGCGGGTCGGTCACGGCCATGACGGGGGCTCCTTGCGGACGGTCGAGCTCGGGTGGGTGACCGGGAATCGCGCGTCCACCAGCCAGGTCCCGTCGACGGGGCCCGTCGTCAGTGTGCCGCCCGCGCTCTCGACGCGCGCCCGCATGCCGTCGAGGCCCGTCCCGCCCGGGGCGCGGCGGGCACCGTCGGGCACGGGACACGCGACCCGGACGGTCAGCCCGTGCCGCTCCCGGGCCTCGACGGTGACCACGACCCGTGCGCCCGGCGCGTGCTTGACGGCGTTGGCGAGGGACTCCTGGACCACGCGGAAGGCGGCGAGACCGGAGGTACCGGTGAGCGCCGTCGGCGCGGTCCGCTGGTCCAGTGCCACGGCGAGACCGGCGCGCTCGAACGACGCGACCAGTTCGGGGATGTCGGACAGGCCGGGCTGCGCGGATCCGGGCCCGTCGATGCGCAGCAGCTCGATGGTGTTGCGGATGTCCTTCATCGCGGTGCGGCCCTGGGTCTCGGCGTCCTGGAGGGCCTCGACGGCCTCGGCCCGGTCGTCGTCGGATTCGAGCGCGCGCCGGGCGGCGGTCACGTTGAGCAGCACGACGGCGAGCGAGTGCGCCACCACGTCGTGGACCTCCGCGGCGATGGCGGCGCGATCGAGTGCGGTGCGCGCCGCCTGTGCGCGGCGCTCGGCGCGCAGCAGCAGGAGCTGGTTCTGCATCAGCAGGCCGACCGCGGCGCCGAAGCACACCGTCAGCACGATGAGCCAGGCCTGGTGGATCGCGCCGAGCACACCGGCACCGATCACGACGGCGAGGTACACGGCCAGGTGGACCGCTGCCACCCGCACCGTGCAGACCGCCGCGACCTGGGTGATGCCGAGGATCAGCATGAGCGGCACCACGTCGAAGGTCGCGGGCACGCACCAGAACAGCACCGCTGTGCTCAGGGTGGCCACCGTGTGCGCGGTGATCGACACGGAGCGGGCGTTCACCAGGCTCGCGACGAGGTGCACCAGCGACAGGGCGATCGCGGCCCCCAGCCACACCCACTGCATGCCCACCGGTCCGGCGAGGACGCGCGGGGTGACGGCGCCGATCACCAGCAGCACCATCGCGGCCTCGGTGATCGTCATGTAGTACGGCGGGTACTCGTAGCCCAGCTGCGCGAGTACACGCCGGTACCGCGCCTCGAGCCACCGCAGAGCGCGCATGGCTTGCATCGTAGCCGCGCGGGCGGCCCGGTTCATCCGCCCGGGGGCGGATCCGAGGCTCCGCCCCCGGGTGGGGCCGCGAATCCGACCTGAGCACGCTGACCTGCTTCGATGCGATCGATAGCGTCGAAGACGACTCGGGACACCCACCGGGCACGGGAGAAGGAGCAGGACCATGATCACTGTTGGAGTCGTCACCGCGTTCGTCCTCGCGATCGCAGTTCTCACCCACGACCGCGACGGCCTCGACTTCGGCGCGCGCGAGGTCCACCGCGCGGTCGCCGAGCGCGACCGCCGGACCGGGCCGCTGGGCACCGTCGTCCCCTGAGCGCCGGCCGCCGCCCGCAGGAGAGCCCGGGCGTGCACAATCGATGAAGGAGGACGATATGACCACGATCACACGCGCCGCCCGATCCGGTCTCGGCAGCGGGCTGGCCGGCACCGTCGCGCGCACCCTGTCGATCCCCGAACCCGCCTGGCATCTCTGCGATCCCGCGCGGCCCGGAATCACGGGCAGGAACTCGGACGACGCCGGTCCGGTGGCCGACGGTGCCGGGCTGCGTGCGGCGCCGTCGCTGCCGATGGGCCGGGTACGGGCATCGCTGTCGTACACCCTGCGCGAGGGGGACGTGGTCTTCGCCGCGTCGGAGCGGTACGGGGACGTGTTCCGGTCCGAGTTCGCCGGCGGCCCGGGCCGGATCGTCATGCTGTCCAACCCCGCCCACATCGCGTCGCTGATGTCGCGGCCCGACGATGCGCCGTCGGCGACCCGATTCTCCCCGCTGCGGCCGATCGTGGGGCCGGACTCGGTGCTCACGGCGGTGGGGCCGCGGCACAAGCAGCAGCGCGGGCTGCTGCTGCCGCAGTTCCACGGCCGCGCGGTGGCCGAGTACCAGCAGCGCATCGACGCCGCCACGGCGCGTCGCATCGACGAGTGGCAGCCGGGGGAGCGGGTGGCGCTGGCCGACATCGGGCAGCAGATCACCCTCGACGTGATCATGTCGGCGGTGTTCGGCATCGACGACGAGGTGGGCGCCACGCCGGCGGAGAGCGCGGTCCGCTCCTCGATGATCCGGCTGCTGCGCCTCTCGACGCACCCGCTCGCGACCGTGGTGCAGCTGGTCAATGCACGCAGTCCCGAGCCGCGGGGATTGTTGAAGCTGGTGCTCCGCCCGCTCGACCGGGCGATCTACGCCGTGATCGCGGAGCGGCGCCGGGAGGGAGCGGACGGGCCGGACGGCGGGGGTCGTTCCGACATCCTCACGGTGCTCATGGCCGCGCGCGGCGACGACGGTGCGCCGCTGGCCGACAGTGAGATCCGCGACGAGCTGCTCACCCTGGTGCTCGCCGGGCACGAGACCACGTCGAACTCCGTGGCGTGGACCTTCGAGCGCCTCACCCGCAACCCCGAGGTGTACCGGCGGGCGGTCCTCGCCGCCCACGAGGACGACGAGGCCTACCTCGAGGCCGTGATCAACGAGTCGATGCGCAGCCGTCCGGTGGTGCCGATCGTCGCGCGGGAGCTGCTCTCGGACTGGCGGTTCGGCGACTACGTCGTGGATCGCGGTGTGGTGGCGCTGATCTCGATCCTGTTGCTGCACCACCGCGAGGAGCTGTACCCGCGACCCCATGCGTTCGACCCGGACCGGTTCCTGGGGGTCAAGCCCTCACCGCAGAAGCTCATGCCCTTCGGCGGCGGCACCCGGCGCTGCCTCGGCGCGGGCCTGGCGATGGCGGAGCTGCGGGCGGTGGTCACGCAGATCCTCCTGCGCGTCGACCTCGCGATGACGGACGCCCCGGCCGAGCAGCCGCGGCACCGCAATGTCACCATGATCCCCGCGAACGGGGGCCTGGTGACGGCGCTGCGCCGCGGCTGACATCAGGCCCGCGTGCCCCGCTCGTCGCCGAGCCGGACCGGCGCGATGTCGGCGAAGAGATCGCCCGGGCCCGGGTTCGTCGACGGTGTGCGTCCGCCCAGGTGGTGCACGACGCCCCAGACGGCGTTGAGCGCGGTCTGCAGTGCGCCCTCGGCCCAGCCGGCGGTCCACGAGATGTCGTCGCCCGCCAGGAAGAAGCCCCGGTGCCGCGGGGCGAGTTGCTCCTGCATGAAGTGCGTGTAGAGGCGCTCCTGGTACCGGTAGTGGCCCGGCAGGTTCGCCTTGAACGCGCCCATGAAGTAGCGCTCCGTCTCCCACGACACGGTCTTCGGCGTGGCGATGATGTGACTGCGGATGTCCACGCCCGGATAGATCTCGCCGAGCGACTTGAGCATGAGGTCCATCCGCGCGTCCACGTCCAGCGGAAGCACCTTGAGGGAGTCGTCGGACCAGGTGTAGCTCAGGCAGATCACGCCGGGCCGGTCGGGTCCGTGGTCGAGGAGGTAGGTGCCGCGGCTCATCCGGTCGGTGAGGGTCATCGACATCGTGTCGCGGCCGGTGGCCGGGTCGACGTCGAGCCAGAACGGGCGGTCGACGAGCGCGAACACCTTGGAGCTGCCCATGTAGTGGGTGCGCTCCACCGCGGTCCAGTGGTCGATGGGCAGCAGGTCGTCGTCGCAGTCGATGGTGTTGAGCAGCATCCAGGCCTGACCGGTGAAGATCGCCGCGGGGTAGGTGCGGGTCTGCCCGCCCGCGTCGACCAGGGTGTAGCGCGGCTCGCCGCCGGGCCCTGCGGTGCGCCGGATCTCGGTCACGGCGGGGCGGTGCTCGCCCCCGTTGAGCTCCTTGACCGACCGGGCACCGTCGAAGGCGTTCTCCCAGAGGTGCTTCGGCAGCCGGTCCGCTCCGCCGACGATGCCGCGGTGGTGGTCGTCCGCGGCGGTGCAGGTGACGCGGAGGATCTCGAGCATCGAGTTCGGGTAGTCGGTGTCCCACCCGCCGGTGCCGAATCCGACCTGCCCGAACAGCTCCCGGTGCGCGAAGGAGCGGAAGTGCTCGGAGGCGGTGAGGAAGCCGTAGAAGGTCTGGTCGTCGAGCTCCTCGACGAGGCGCGACCACACGGCCCGGATCCGGGGCACGTCCCGCGCGCGGATCGCGTCCTGCAGCTCCGCGGCGTCGGCGTAATCGGCGAGCGTCGCGTCCCAGGCCTTCGCCACCTCGGCGAACTCGGGCGGCAGGTCCGCCGCGGTGCGGGCGTAGTGGCTGCGCCCCTTGAGGTCGATGACGGTGCTGGGCGTCGCCTCCGCGAGCGGGTTCGGGAAGGCCTGCGTCTGCAGTCCCGCGAGGTCCAGGTAGTGCTGCAGCGTGGTCGACGAGGGCGGGAAGCGCATCGCGCCCATCTCGGCGACGAGGTCGTCGTCGTAGCCGGGGAAGCGCTCGCTGCGCATCCGTCCGCCGATCCGGTCCGCTTCGTACACAACCGGTTTGAGCCCGATCCTAGCCAGCTCGTAGGCGGCGGTGAGCCCGGCGAGGCCGGCGCCGATGACGGCGACCTCGGTCCCCAGCGCCGCGTCCGGGACACTGCCCAGGCCGTCCGGATGGGTCACCCAGTCGTCGTACGCGAAGGGGAAGTCGGGCCCGAACATGGTCAGGGGTTCGTCCGCAGCGGACGGGCCGTGGGCGGGCATGGCGGGTTGGGTCATGTGGGCTCCTGGGGTGGCGGGGCTCAGTACAGGTCGGTGCGCCGGTCGCGCAGGTGGGTGTTGACGGTGCGCGACCGCGCGAGCAGCTCGGGGTCGACGTCGAACACCAGGAGGGCCTCGTCCGTGCCGGCGCGCGCGGCGACGGTGCCGTCGGGTGCCGCTCCGGTGCTCAGGCCGCAATACTCGAGGGCTCTCTCGCGGCCGCAGTGGTTGACGTAGGCGATGTACAGCTGGCTTTCGTAGGCCCGCGCCGGGACGAGCAGCTCGGCCACGAGGCCGAAGGGCTCCATGAGCCCCGTGGGCACGAGGAGAAGGTCGGTGCCCGCGTCGGCGTGCGCGCGAACTGCCTCGGGGAACTCGACGTCGTAGCAGGTCAGCAGGCCGCACGTCAGGTCCCCGAACGGGAACTGCACCGGCAGCTCGTCGCCCTGTGCGAAGACCGCGCGGTCGAGGTCGCCGAACAGGTGCGTCTTGCGGTAGTGCGCGAGTTCGGCCCCGTCGGGCGCGATCACGGTGGTGGCGTTGAAGACCCGATCCCCGTCGCGCTCCGGGTAGCCGGCGACGACGGCGATGTCGTGCCGGCCGGCGATGCCCGCGAGCGCCGCGTGGTACTCGCCGCCGCGGGGACGCGCGAGTTCCCGTGCCGCCGGGCCGATGTCGTAGCCGGTCACGGACAGCTCGGGGGTCACCAGCACCTGCGCGCCGCGGGCTGCGGCCCGGGCGGCGGCATCGTCGATCGCGGCCAGGTTCCGCGCCACGTCCGGCTCCGGTCCCAGGCCCTCCGGTCCCTGGAACATCGCGACCGTGACGGTCATGACGCAGCCCTCTCGGCGGTGCGCAGCCGCGAGTGCCGGTAGCCGTAGCCGAAGTACACCGCGAGGCCGACCGCGGACCAGATGGCGAAGGCGATCCAGGTCGGGGCCTCGAGCTGCAGCATGAGGTAGACGCAGAAGCCGATGCCGAGGACGGGGATGACCGGGAAGAGCGGCGTCTTGAAGGCCCGGGGCAGGTCGGGACGGGTTTGACGCAGGACGATCACGCCAACATTGACCAGCGCGAAGGCGAACAGTGAGCCGATCGAGGTGGCGTTGGCGAGCTCGCCCAGGGGGACGAACCCGGCGAGCACGGCGACGAGCGCACCGACGATGAGGATGTTGCGCACGGGCACGAAGGTGCGCGGGTGGACCTTCGCGAAGACCTTCGGCACCAGGCCGTCGCTGCCCATCGTGTAGAGGATGCGGGTCTGGCCGTACATCACCGCGAGCACCACGCTGGCGATGGCGATGACGGCACCGATCGAGAGGATCACGGACGGCCAGGTCTGACCGGTGACGCCGGTGAGGATCTTCGCCAGGGAGGCCTCGGAGCCGCCGAACTCCTGCCAGGGCATGGCGCCGATCGCGGCGAGGGCCACGAGGCAGTAGAGCACCGTGATGATGCCGAGCGACAGGATGATGGCGCGTGGCAGGTCGCGGGTGGGGTTCTTGGCCTCGTTGCCGGCGGTCGACGCGGCGTCGAAGCCGATGTAGGAGAAGAAGACCATCGCCGCGGCGGCGGTCATGCCGTTGACACCGAAGGGCATGAACGGGCTGAGGTTGCCGGACTTGAAGGCGGTGAACGCGATGGCGCAGAAGAACACCAGCACGCAGAGCTTGAGGACCACCATCGCCGTGTTGAGCCGGGCGCTCTCCGTGGCGCCGCCCACCAGCACGAGGCACGCGAGCGCCACGATCACCATGCTGGGGATGTTGACGATGCCGCCGTCGCCGGGCGGAGCGGCGATCGCGGCGGGCAGCTCGACGTCGAACAGGGTGCGCAGGAGCTCGTTGATGTACTGGCCCCAGCCCACGGCGACCGCGGCGATGGAGACGCCGTACTCGAGCAGCAGGCACCAGCCGCAGACCCACGCGAACAGCTCGCCGATCGTGGCGTACGCGTAGGAGTAGGAGCTGCCGGACACGGGGATGGTGCCGGCCATCTCGGCGTAGGAGAGCGCCGAGAACAGCGCCGTCACCGCGGCCAGGATGAACGCGACGATGACCGACGGGCCGGCCTTGGGCGTCGCCTCGCCGAGGATGACGAAGATACCGGTTCCGAGCGAGGCGCCGATGGACAGCGCGGTCAGGTGGCCGAGGCCCATCGACCGCTTGAGCTGCGGTCCTTCGTGCTCGGCGGCGCTGTCGGCCAGGATCCGGTCGACCGGCTTGCGGGCGATGAGGCCCGCCGCGAACGGGTTCACCGGGCGTTCACCGCGAGCACGGACAGCAGCTCGTACGCGACGTGCGCGGCCGCGACGCCGGTCAGTTCGGCGTGGTCGTAGGGCGGGGCCACCTCGACGACGTCCGCGCCCACCACGTCGGTGCCGACGAGCGCACGGATCGTGTTCAGCAGTTCACGGCTCGTCATGCCGCCCGCCTCGGGCGTGCCGGTGCCGGGCGCGTGCGCGGGGTCGAGCACGTCGATGTCGACGGAGACGTAGACGGGGCCGCCGGCACCGTCGGGCCCGGCGAGGCGACGGCGCATGCGGTCGATGACCGTCGACAGGCCCTCGTTCTCGTAGTCGTCCGAGCGGACCACCTGGAAGCCGAGCACGCCGTCGGCGGTGAGGTCCTGCTCGCCGTAGAGCGGGCCGCGGATGCCGATGTGCATGGACCGTTCGAGGTCGATCAGGCCCTCCTCGCTGGCGCGGCGGAACGGGGTTCCGTGCGTGTACGGGGCGCCGAAGTAGGTGTCCCAGGTGTCGAGGTGGGCGTCGAAGTGCAGCACCGCGACGGGGCCGCGGTCGGCCGCGACGGCGCGCAGGATCGGCAGTGCCAGCGTGTGGTCGCCGCCCAGGGTGAGCACCTTGGAGCCCGCCGCGCGGAGGCGCGCGATCTCGGCCTCGACGGTGCCGAGCGCCTCCACGATGTCGAACGGGTTCACCGCGAGGTCACCCGCGTCGGCGACCTGGTGCACGGCGAACGGGGAGACGTCGAGCGCGGGGTTGTAGGGCCGCAGCAACTTCGACGACGCCCGGATGTGGCCCGGGCCGAACCGCGCGCCGGGGCGGTAGCTCACGCCGGAGTCGAAGGGGATGCCGAGCACCGCGACGGCGGCGGAGTCCACCTCGTCGAGTCGGGGCAGGCGGGCGAAGGTCGCGGGGCCGCAGTAGCGTGGGACGAGGCTCGCGTCAACGGGGCCCTGAGGCTGGGGCTGGGTTTCGTCAGGCACGGATCGATCCTCTCGCAGGGGCTGCATTTGTGGGCCGGATCACATAGTGTGGGACATCGATCGACTTGTCAACTTGAGTTTCCTGAAAGGAAACAGGCGTTGGATGTGATTGCTCCGGGTGTGGATGCCCTCTCGCCGGTGCCGGATCAGGTGGGCGGGGCGCTCAAGGCGGCCCGCCGGTCCCGGCGACTGACGCTCGCCGACATCGCGGAGCGGGTCGGCGTCACCAAGGGCTATCTGTCGAAGGTGGAGCGAGGGCTCGCGGCACCGTCGATGGCCGTCCTGGTCCGGTTGTGCGAGGTGTTGGAGGTCCCCGTCGGGTCGTTGTTCGACGGTGGCGCGGCGGGCTCGGTCGTCCGCGCGGACGACTACCCCGGGGTGAGCCTCGGTGGCATCGGTCTCGCCGAGTACCTGCTCACGCCGTCGGCCGAACAGCGGATTCAGGTGCTGCTCAGCGAGATCGAGCCCGGCGGCGGCAGCGGCGACGAGTCCTACGCGCTGCCCGCCGAGGTGTGCTTCGTGATGGTGCAGCGCGGGCTGCTGCACCTGGCCTTCCCGCCGGAACCGGGCGTCGAACTGGCCGTCGGGGATGCGATGACCTTCGATCCGGGGCGCGCGCACACCTTCGCCGCCGGACCCGAGGGGGCGCGTGTGCTGTGGGTGATGGCGCCCGCGTTGCCCGGGCGGTCGGACGGCGAGGCGGGGGTGGCTACGCCCCGGTGAAGTGGGGCGGACGCTTGTCCAGCATCGCGGCGACCGCCTCGTGATGGTCCGCGGTCGAATGCGCGATCGTCTGCATCGCTGCCGACAGCTCGAGGAGTGCTTCGAGGCTCTGGTGCTGCCCCTCGCGGAGCAGGCGCTTGGTCATCCGTAGGGCCTGCGGCGGGTTCGCCGCGACGCGGTCCGCGAGGGCGCGCGCAGCGGCCAGTAGATCGTCGGGCTCGACGACGTTCGACACCATGCCCCACGCCAGCGCCGTCTCGGCGTCGACCGCGTCGCCTGTGAGGGCCATCTCGGTGGCGCGCGCCATGCCGACGATGCGGGGGAGCAGCCACGCCCCGCCGTCGCCGGGGATCAGCCCGACTTTGACGAAGCTCTCCGCGAAGACGGCCCGCGTGGACGCCACCCGCAGGTCGCACATCATCGCCAGATCGCAGCCCGCGCCGATCGCAGGACCGTTCACCGCCGCCACCGTGGGAACCTCGCAGTGGTACAGCGCCCGCGGAATGCGCTGGATGCCGTGCCGGTAGCCCTGTCGCTGCTGGGCCGCGGTGCCGCCGAACATGCCCTCCTTGTCGCGCATGTGCTTGACATTGCCGCCGGAGCTGAACGCCGAGCCCGCGCCGGTGAGGATCGCGACTCGGACCTCGTCGTCGTGGTTGACCGCGTCGACGGCGCGCTCGATGGCCTCGATCATCTTCTCGTCCGACACGGGGTTGCGCGCCGCGGGGTCGTTCAGGGTCCAGGTGACGACGGGGCCGTCGCGCTCGATCAGGAGGGGTTCGGTCATGACCTCGACCCTATGCCGACGATCCCGGCTCCCGTACCCAGTCGACTCCGAATCGGCGTGCCAGCACCCGCTCCCCGGCGGGGGTGACGCGCACGGCCCGATACAGGGGGAGGCGTTCGGCCCAGCCCGCGGAGAAGAACCGGTCGCAGAGTGCCCGGCCGGCGCCACCCGCGAGGTGGTGCCGGGTCTCCGTCCAGTCGATGCAGTATCGGACCAGTGGGCGGGCGGCACCATCGGGGAGCGTCACGCCGAGGTCGTCGAGGAAGGCGAGGCCGTCGTCGGTCAGGCGGTAGTCCAGCTCCCGGCCTGCGGAGGCGGGACGGTCGGCACCGTCGTCGTGGAACAGTCCGTCGCCGCCCGTCAGATGCCCGTGGTCGAGCAGCGAGCCCATGATCGCGACGCCGAGGCGGCCCGCGAGGTGGTCGTAGCAGGTGCGGGCCGTGCGAAGGCGCTCCGCGCGGGTGGTCGCCTTGAGCGAGCTGACCGGCTGCGGCGGGGCGAACGCGGCCAGTCGCTCGACGAGGTCGGCGACCTCGGGCCCCGCGATCCGGTACCAGCGGTGGCGGCCCTCGGACCGGACCGCGAGGAGGCCACCGTCGACGAGGCGCCGGAGGTGGCCGCTCGCGGTGGGCCGGGACACCCCGGCCTCGTCGGCCAGGACGCCGGCGGCGAGCTCCCTACCACCCAAGAGGGACAACAGGATCCGACTGCGGGTGCGGTCGGCGAACAGCTCGCCGATCCCCGCCAGATCCGCATCACCGGGCATCGCTGCGCACCTCCTGCTCCCCGGGGGCGGTGGCGCCGATGCTGGTGACCACCCCCACCACGAGTATGACCGCGACGGCGGCGAAGGTCACCGCGAGCGCGGTGGAGGTGCGGCCGGTCGCGTTGTAGAGCGCCCCGAATCCGGCGACGCCGAGCGCCCCGCCCGCCTGGCGTGCGCAGTTGAGCACCGCCCCGGCGAGCCCGGCGTGCTCGGGCGGCGCGGCGTCCAGCGCGACGGAGGTCATCGCGGGCATGGCGAGCGATGCGAGCCCGATCAGGCCCATCCCCGTGACGATCGCGCCCGGGTGGGAGGCGCCGACGGCGACGACCAGCGCACCCGTCGCCGCGCACGCGAAGCCCGCGACCATCGGAGGTCGCGGACCGGTGCGCGCGGTGACGAAGCCACTCGTAGTGGATCCGAGCGCGACGACGACCGTCATCGGCAGGATCGCCGCCCCGGTCTCGAGCACCGTCAGGCCGTGCACCTGCTGTAGCGCCAACCCGACGACGAGCAGCGCCCCGTACAGCGCGAAGTTGAAGACCAGCCCGGTGATCGCCGCGCCGCGGAACGGTCCGCTCGCAAGCAGACCGCGGGGAACCATGGGGTGCCGCGCGACGTATTGGGATGCGACGAATGCGCTGGTCGCGAGCAGGGTGGCCGCCGCCAGGGCGCCCGCGAGCGCAGCGCGGCCCTGACCGAGCTCGATGAGGGCGGCGGTGCCGAGGGCCAGCGCCGCCGCGCCGATGGTCGCGCCCCGCACGTCCAGCGGGCGGGCGTGCCGCGGCGAGTCGGGCACCGTCGCCCACACCGCCAGGCCCGCGAGGACCGCGACCGGCGCGCCCACCCAGAACACCGCCCGCCACCCCGCGCTCGCGGCCAGTAGGCCACCGATCGGCGGGCCGGCCGCGAATCCGGCGCTGGCGATGCCGCCCCAGATCCCCAGTGCCCGTGCCCGTTCCGCGGCGCCGGGGTAGAGCTCGCCGATCATCGCCAGCGAGCTGGGCAGGATCATCGCCGCTGCCACGCCCTGCACGATGCGGAAGCCGATCAGTGTCGCCCAACCGGGGGCCAGGGCGCAGCCGGCCGTGGACAGCGCGAACAGTGCGAACCCGAGGACGCAGACCTGCTTGCGCCCGAATCGGTCCGCCGCGGGGCCGGCGAGGAGCATCAGCGCCGCGAACGGGATGGTGTAGCCGTCGACCGCCCACTGCGCGAGGCCCAGATCCCCGCCCAGGTCGCGGGTCATCGAGCCCAGGACCACGTTGACGACGGTGGCGTCGAACTGGATCAGGCCGAACGCCAGGGACAGGGCCAGGAGTGCGACGGTGCGCCGCCGATCGGATTGCATGGCTCCAGCGTGGTGCCGGAACGGTTCGGCGCCCGCCGAACAGTTCGCCGTGGGTGATTTCCGCCCGTGCGAGGCCATGCCGTAGCATGTTGCGAGCGTCGTGAGACGTACGCGGGCGTAGCTCAATGGTAGAGCCCTAGTCTTCCAAACTAGCTACGCGGGTTCGATTCCCGTCGCCCGCTCAGATGGAAAGGCCCTGGTCGGAGTAGGTTTCCGGCCGGGGTCTTTGCCATGTTCGGGGTCGGTGCCGGGCGATCGACACCGCGGCGACACCGCGGGCCGCGAACCGTAGAACCTGTCAGGGACACACACTATGGTCGGCGACATGAGCGAAGTCGAGTTCATCGTCAGAGGTAGCCACCGAGTGCACCTACCGGCTGAGCGCGGCACCGTCGCCCTGACGATCAGCCGGGAGGGGCCTGAGCCGGATGCGGTCTTCAGCGTCGTCGCGGCTGGGGCGGAATCCCTCTCGCAGGACATCAAGAAGCTGCATCGGCCCGCTTCGGGGCCGGTCACGTGGTGGTCTTCGGAACGCCTACTCACGGGGTCGCGACGCCCGTGGAACGACAAGGGAAAGCAGCTGCCGCTGGTTTACTGGGCTCGTGTTTCGTTCCGGGTGAAGTTCTCCGACTTCGATGAGTTGAACCGGTTTGCCGCCCGCGTCGCGCAGCGCGACGACGCCGAGCTGGATGGCACCTCCTGGACTCTCACGGACAAGCGCCGGACCTCCGTGGAGGCGGAAGTCCGCTCCGCCGCGGTTCGCGATGCGCGGAAGCGGGCACAGGTCTACGCGGATGCTCTCGATCTGGGCCGCGTGCGGCCGGTCGCGGTCGCCGATCCCGGGATGTTGGGCTCGTCTTCCCAGCGGTCGGTCGGAACCGAATCGCGACTGGCTGACATGTCTTTGGGTGCGCCGCCGGCGGCCGCGGCGCAGATCGACCAGACGCCGCGTGAGATCACCGTCCAACACGATGTCGAGGCGAGATTCGTTGCCACGCAGATTCTTACGCCCGATCGAGCAGACGGGTGATGTTGTTCGGGTGCGGGCGGGTTGCTGCTGCTGCGGACGAGCAGCCGCGTCGGCAGATGCACGATGCTAATGTCCGCCCATGACTGACAAGAAGATCTCGGGTTCGCCCTGGCCGGTGGTGGCGGCTGGGTCGAATCCGGTGTTCGAGGCGCGGGTGTCTCCGCGGCGGGTGCCGATCTGATCGGCGGCAAGCGATGCGCGAAGTTGTCGAGACTGAATGAGTAATGCAGGATGAGTATGTGAGCACCGATGGGCTCGTACCTCAGAACTATCCGCAGTACGGCTACTCGCAGCCCGGCCAGCCGGGCTTCCCACCGCCGGGATTCTCTCCCGGACCCGGCTTCCCGCCTGGACCGGGCTGGGGTGCGCCGGCGCCCGAGGTGAAGGTCGGCACCGTCCCGATCCGGCCCCTCGATCTCGGCGGCCTGTACGGCGGTGCCTTCGCGGCGATCCGCGCGAACCCGGCGGTGATGGTCGGGCTGACGGCGATCGTCGTGGTGCTCGCCCAGGTGGTCACCTTCCTGGCGCAGATCCCGCTGACCACCGTGTCGACGGATCCGAACGCCGACGACACATCGGCCGCCGTCCTTCTGGGCTCGTCCGCCGCGAGCCTCGGCGTGTCCCTCATCGCTGCGATCGCGACCCTCTTCCTCACAGGCGTCCTCACCGTGGTCGTGGCACGGTCGGTCCTCGGCGAGAAGACCAGCATCGGGGAGGCGGCTCGCGCGGTCGGCCCGAGGCTGTTGCCGCTGATCGGGCTCAGCGTGATCCAGTTCCTGATATACCTCGTCCCGATGCTGCTGGTCTTCGGCGCGATGATCGGGTTGGTCATCGGCGGCGTCGGCAGCACCGGCATGGTGGTCGGCACCGTCGCCGTCGCGGTGCTCGTGTTCCTGCTTTTCGTGGCCGGGGCGATCGCGCTCATGCCCGCGTTCTCCATGTCCTACCAGGCGGTCGTGCTCGAGCGCCTCGGACCGATCACCGCGCTGCGTCGGGCCTGGCGCCTGCAGACGCCGGGGTACTGGCGACTCCTCGGCATCCTCCTGCTGACCTACCTCATCACGGGGATCGTCGCCGGCATCGTCTCGATCCCGTTCGGCGTCGGCACGGCGCTGCTCGACGCGGACCACACGCCCCGCAACCTCGCCGGTGCCACCGTCGCCGGGCTGGCGATCGCCGCGGTCGGATCCGCGATCGGGCAGGTGCTCACCGTGCCCTTCACCGCAGGCGTTCAGGCGCTGCTGTACATCGATCAGCGGATGCGCAACGAGGGGCTCGACCACGCACTGCGCGCCGAGGCGATCCACCGGTGGCAGACGGGGTTGGTGGGCGTCCCGACGGAGCACCTCTGGCACGCGAACGGGTATCCGCAGCAGTACTGACCGCCCTGGTCAGAACGGTGGCGGCTTCAGCGGCGCGGTGACGTCGTACGCTCGTCCCTGCGCCTCGGCCTCCCGCCGCTCCCGTTCCCGCTCGCGGGCCTCAGCCTCCGCAGCCCGCTGTTCGCGCCGTTCGTGGCGCAGAACCCGGTTCTGAATCCGCAGTGCGCGGCGTGCCTTGGCCCGGCGCTTCGCGTCGGTCTCCAGCCCGTCCGGGTTCTTCGTGCGGGCCGGACCCGGATCGGGCCCGTCCCAGATGATCGCCCCCAGGCCGGGGAGCAGATCCCTCGCCGTGCCGGGTGGGACGGTCCAGATGCCGCCGGCGGGATGCCGCCATTCGACGGTGCCGTCCCGCAGGACATCGGACAGCCAACCGGTCTCCGTCTTGATCCGGTGGTGGAAACCGCAGAGCGGCACCAGGTTCCCGGCCGTTCCCTTGCCGGCGACGGTGGTCGGACCGCCGGCGGCAGGATCGAGGTGGTCGTACTCGCCGACGTGATCGGCCTGGCAGCGGTCCGCGGCCACACTGCAGCCCGGGAACACACAGGTGGGGTATGTGAGCCGCATGACCAACAGCTGATACCAGGTGGGCCGGTACCCGGACGCGCCGCGCGCGTGGACCGCTCCCGTGGCCGGGTCTCGCCGTCCGAGGACGCGGAACTGGGTCCGGCACTGTGCGATCAACTCCCTGGCCTGGTCGACGGAGACCGGCCCGCTGATGCCCGGATCGCCGGTCAGTACGACCGCTCCGTGCCCCGCCACAGGCGCGGAATCGGACCCGGAGTCGGGCTCGGGCACCGGCTCCGGCGTGAACAGGTCGTCTTCCGTGCGGGTGACGTCGACGAGGTCGGTCTCGTTGAGCACGATCACCGCGAGCGCCTGGATGTCCGGTGAGACGGCTCCGGTTCGCGGGCGCGCCTCCTGGAGGTCGCACCCCTCGCGCCCACAGCGGCAGCCCAGGCTCTCGTAGCCCTCGGCGAGCGCGATGAGGGCGGCGACCTGCCGCTGCCCCGGAGTGCGGCCGTCGTCTCGGCACACCGACTCCGCGACCGGCCGGACCAGGGCGGACAGGCGGATCGCGTCAGCTTTCGGCATGACCGCTTCGAGATCGACCAGACCGTCGGCACGGCAATGGAACTCCAGTCGTTCCCGCGGTGCGACCGGCGGCACCTCGCGCGCGGCGGCCGGATCCAGCCGAGCCAGTATCGACCTCGCGGCGTCCGCGACGGCCCGCGCGGTGATCGACAGACCCGCGCGATCAGCGAGCCACGCGGTGACTCGATCGTCGAACGCCGCGGCCACCCGGTCATCGAGGACGGCCGCCGAGGAGCGCAGGACCTCCCGTACGAGCGGCAGGCTGACCCGCCCGGCCGCGAACAGCTCGAACAGCCGCGGGCAGCGCTCGCGTAGATCGAGGCCGCGATGGACCGCCGCCCCCGCAGCGGACCGCCCGCTCCCGAGCGCGGCGCCGACCTCCGCGACGAGCTCATCCCAGTCGTCGACGAACCGGCGGGAGGATTCCTCCCGCACGCGACGCGCGTCGTCCCGCAGCTCGTACAGCCTGGTCAGCACAGCGGCGCGCTCCGCCTCCAGCCGGTTCTGCTGCGCGGTCAACACCCGCAGTCGCGAGAGCGCGCCTGCCGCACTCAACCCGGACACCGCACCGTCGAACTCCCCGGGGAGCGGGGCGCTGACCCGCCGGCCCAGAGTGAAGGCGTCGTCCGAGTGGTTCATGCCTTCTATTGTAACGCGGGGAGTCGAACATAGCGAGGAATCGAGCAGAGAAATTCGATTAGGTGTTCGAATCGAAGCCGGGGTGTCAGTCTGAGGTGCCGCTGCGGATCCGGTCGCGCGCGACGAACCACCGGCTGACCGGAGTGCGGAGCATCAGGTCCACGAACAGCAGCGACATGGCCAGCACGACCACCGCCAAGGTCGTGGTGCGCAGCAGAGCGGACGCGGGGAACCACGAGCCGAGTACCTCGAAGAACCCGACATGGCCCAGGATGTCGAGCATCAGCGGATGGACGGCGAACACGCCGAACGCCCGCACCGTCGCGTACGACACGACGCGCTCGCCGACGGGCCGGCCCGACGCGCGCAGGTCGTCCCACATCATCGCGGCGAGCCACAGCAGGATCACCCCCGCCACGTACCACGGCAGGTAGAGCGGGTTCCAGGCGGCGACCGCGCTGTCCGGCACCTCGCCGGGGTGGGTGGCCCGCAGGTAGGCGATCAGGCTGAACGCCGACGCCGCGAGGCACACCGCGATCACGCGCAGCGCGTGCGACCGCAGCCAGCTCCCGACCGCCTCGTAGTGCTGCGCCGCGAGCATGCCGATCGCCATGAACAGCACGTACATGGGGAGCAGCTTCCACATGTGGTTGAACAGCGTGTCCCACCGCGGGCCCTGCGGGCGCGGCACGTACTGATAGAGCGCGAAGAAGCCCAGCTGGATCGCGGCCGCAACGGTCAGCACCGTCCACGGCCGCCGCTCGAGTCGTTCCGCCAGCTTCGACAGCGCGGGGAAGAACAGGTAGATCTGCATCGAGATGAGCAGGAAGTAGAGCTGGTACTTGGCGTCGCCGGTCAGCATGGTGCGGCCGAGGTCGCCCAGCCACCGCCCGAAAGACGGGAACGGGTCGTCGGCGCTGAGCAGGTGGTTCGTGATCGAGTACACCAGCGTCCAGACCAGGAAGGGCGCCACGATCAGCCCGAAGCGCTTGCGCCAGAACTCGCGTGCCGTCATTGTGCGGCCCCGCATGCTCAGCACCAACACGAACAACGTGACCGCGACGAAGCCGTACCGCGTGATGTGCAGCGCGGCGGAGACCAGCCCGGACGGGCGGAGGACATCGGGCGTGTAGTTGATCGTCGTGACGCAGTGCGCCACGACCACCAGCAGGAAGAGCACCACCCGCGTCAGGTCCGCGGTCTGTTCGCGCTTCGGCTTCGTCGTCGACGCGACGGACGCTGCGGCCGGCACCGGCTTCTGGGTTTCGATGGTGGGCACCGCCCTAGGACTGAAGCAGGGCTGCGCGTCTTCACCCCGTGCTGTCGACATGTGACGATGTGGAATTCTACCCTCTTCGCTCACCCGTCCCGCGGAGGGTGGGATCCGACCCGTCAGCCGTTCACGGCGATCAGCGGGATCGCCTGCTCGTCGACGGTCCAGGCCCCGTGATGGCCCAGCATGCGCGACTCCATCGGCTCCTGGCTAGGGGTCACCAGGACGGATCGCCCCTCGGCGACGGCCAGGACGTGGCCGATGCGGTGCGCGATGACGGGGTTCGGGGGAGTGGGGCCGAACCAGTGCTCGTCGAGCGCCTGCTCGCGGCTCACGACCCGGGCATGCCCGGCGAGGGTGTCCGCCCACCGGGCCAGGACGTCGTCGACGTGGTGCCCCCGCTGGAGGTACACGTGCCGTACCCGGGCCTCTCCGGCGATCAGGCGCACGCCCCGGCGCAGGGCGGACGACGCATCGAGGTTCACCAGGGATTCGGCCTGGATCATGCCGTGATCGGCGGTGACCAGCAGCGTGCAGGTGGGCGGCAGATCCGTCAGCAGGTCCGCGAACATCGCGTCGACGGCCCGCAGCACGGCCAGCCACTCCGGGGAGCCGGGGCCGTGCATGTGCCCGGCCGCGTCGAGCAGGCCCGTGTAGGCGTAGGCGAACCGTCGGGCGGCGGTGTCGTGCCGCGCCACGGCGAGCACGCCCGCGCGGACCTCGTCGAGAGTGGCGGCCGCGTGCAGCACCCCGGCGGCGCGGAACGAGGCCCGGGTCAGGCCCGAGGTCTCCTGATAGGTGGGCACCACGTAGTGGATCTCGGCGCCGGCGTCGGCGAGTGTCTCGAGCCTGCTGCGGCGGCGCTGCAGCTCGCGGGGCGGGTGCGACTGCCGGGCATCCGGCCCGGACGCACCGTCGATGGTCCACCGCAGGGAGTTGAACAGGCGCCGGCCGTGCTCGTCGGGCACGCCGAAGCTGTATCCGACGATGCCGTGCGCCGCGCAGGGCGCGCCGAGCGCGAGGCTCGACAGGCTGGTTGCCGTGGTGGCGGGGAAGCCCGCGTCCAGCGTGAGCCCCGCGTGCGCGGAGAGGGCGGGGGCGGCGTCGGCGTGCCGCCGCAGGAGCTCCGCTCCGAGTCCGTCGATGAGCAGCAGCACGACATCGCGCTCCACCGCCAGGCCCAGGGGATTCTCGCCCGGGATGCCGAAAGCGGTACAGACCGAGGGCAATACGTCGGAGAGCATGCCGGTCATCGATCGATCGTAACGTCCGCACAGACCCGTCGAGGCGGGAACTAGGTGATGACGGACGGGATCAGCGTGGCCACGCCGTCCTCCACGAGCAGTGCCTGATCGTCGTTGACCCGGGTCAGCGGGAACCGGTCGCCGTAGGTGCGCACCACCTCGTCGATCAGCGCGGGAGGATACGGCGGGAGCAGCCCGTCGGCGTGCGGGATGACGACGGTGTCGACGAGGCCCAGCCCGGTGAAGTCCGTGACGTCCGGGGCGTCGGCCGGGTCATCGAGGGGCGCGACGGGCTCGACGTTCGGTCCGGCGACGACCGACCCGGCGCTGAGGCCGATGTACGGCAGCCCGGCCCGCACCCGTTCCGCGAGCACCTCGCCGGTGCCGTTGCGCTGCAGCGCGCCGAGCAGGACGAAGGTGTGCCCGCCCGAGAGGTACACGGCGTCGACGGTGCCGAGATCCGACGCGAAGTCCCGCGGGTCCCGGTACTTCCCGACCGTCATCCGGGTCAGGCGGAATCCCAGGTCGGTCAACTGATTCCACTCGAACGAGCCGAAGGGTTGATCCGCGTACGGTGCGCCCGCGTCATCGATGAAGCCGAGCCGCAGCTCGCTCGGCTCCCGCCCCGTGTGGCGGCGCAGGAAGCCGGGGAGCGCTCCGGCGTTCAGGGACATCAGCAGCAGGTTCACGATCGCAACAGTACGGCCTCTGCCACACTGGATTCGCACGAACCGGAGGAGTAGACGATGCGTTCGCACCGGAGCACGGCGGCCCTCGCCGCAGTCGCGGCGTTGCTCGTCCCCGTTGCGGCCTGCGGTGCGACCGCCGACGAGCCGCAGGGGCGAACAGTCGTCGTGGACGCCGCCAACGGCCGGATCGCCGTACCGATCGCGCCGCGGCGGATCGTCTCCCTGGCGCCCACGCACACCGAGACCCTCTTCGCGCTCGGGGCGGGCGAGCAGGTCGTCGCGGTCGACGACCAGTCCGACTATCCGGCCGGTGCCCCGCGCACGGCGCTGTCGGGCGTCACCCCCAACGCGGAGGCCGTCATCGGCTACAAGCCCGATCTGGTGGTCGTCTCCGACGACCGGGGCGGCATCGTCGCCGCGTTGCAGAAGGTGGGGATCCCGGTGCTGGTGGAGCCCGCGGCCAAGGACCTCGACGACGCGCTCGACCAGATCGACGGCCTCGGGATCGCCACCGGGCGGCAGGCGGACGCGAAGGCGCTCACCACGCGGATGCGCGCCGCCATCGACGGATCGATCCGCGGCGCGCCGCGCCCCGCCCAGCCGCTGAGCTACTTCCACGAACTCGACGCGCAGCTCTACACCGTCACGTCGTCGACCTTCATCGGGAAGGTCTACGGCGCGTTCGGGCTGCACAACGTGGCCGATGCCGCCGACCAGGCGGGCACGGGGTACCCGCAGCTCTCCCGGGAGGCGCTGCTGCAGGCGGATCCGGCGCTGATCCTCCTGGCCGACACCCAGTGCTGCGGGCAGACCCCCGAGGTGGTCGCGCAGCGTCCGGGCTGGCGCGACCTGCGCGCCGTGCGGGACGGCACCGTCGTCGCCCTGCCGGCGGACGTGCCCTCGCGCTGGGGACCGCGCCTGCCCGACTTCTACCGCGCCGTCGCCGATGCGGTGGCCCGTGCGGCGCAGAAGGTTCCGGCCGGGCGGTGAGCGCTCCGGTTCGATCGACGACGGTGCCGCGGCGCGCGAGCGGCCTGCGTCCGATCCCGCTGCTGGTCGCCGTGGTCGCGCTCCTCGCGTCGATGCTGGCGGGCCTGCTGATCGGGGCGGTCCACCTGCCCGTCCGTGCTGTGCTGACCGAAATCGTGGACCTGCTGCCCGGCGTCCACCTCGACTCGGGTCTGACCCGCCTGGAGCGGAACCTGTTGGTGGAGATCAGGCTTCCGCGCGTGCTCGCCGCCGCGCTCGTCGGCGGCCTCCTCGCGATCGCGGGCGCCGGCTACCAGGGTGTCTTCCGCAACCCGCTCGCCGACCCCTACCTGCTCGGCGCCGCCGCGGGAGCCGGCGTGGGGGCCACGGCCACCATCGCGCTGCTGCCGGGCGACCCCTCGGCGACGGTGCCCGTCGCGGCGTTCGTGGGGGCGCTCGCCGGCGTCGCGCTCGCCTACGCGCTGGGCAGCGCGACAGGCGGACGCGGAACCTCGACGCTGCTCCTGGCCGGTGTCGCGGTCTCCGCATTCCTCGGCGCGGTGCAGACCTTCCTGATGCAGCGCGACGCGCAGGACCTGCAGCGCATCTACTCCTGGGTGCTCGGCGGCGTCGCCTCGGCCGACGGTCCGCGGCTGCTCGCCGTCCTGCCCTACGCGGCGGTCTCGACGGTCGTGCTGTTGCTCCACGGCCGGCTGCTCGATGTCCTGGGGGTCGGCGACGACGAGGCCACGACCCTCGGCGTCTCGGCCCGGCGCGTCCGGCTGCTGGTGCTGGCGGCGGCGTCGCTCGCCACCGCCAGCACCGTCGCGGTGGGCGGGCTCATCGGGTTCGTGGGCATCGTCGTGCCGCACGTCGTGCGCCGGCTGGCGGGGACCTCGTACCGGGCCGTCCTTCCGCTCTCCCTGCTCGGCGGTGCCGCCTTCCTCGTCCTCGCCGACATCCTCGCGCGCACCGTCGTCTCTCCCGGTGAGCTGCCGCTCGGCGTGGTCACCGCGTTCGTCGGCGGCCCGTTCTTCGTCGTCGTGCTCCGTGCGATGCGGGGACGGAGCGGGCTGTGAGCGTGGAGTTCTCGCGCGTCGATGTCGCCCTCGACGGGCGACCCGTGCTGCACGACGTGGCGATGACGGCACCGTCGGGCTCGTGGACCGCGGTGATCGGGCCGAACGGGGCCGGGAAGTCGACGCTGCTGCGGGCCGCGCTGGGCCTGGTGCGCAGCGGGGGAACGGTCACCGTCGACAGGGCCGATCCGCGCCGGCTGCGCCCGCGCGAGCGCGCCCGGCTCCTGGCGTACGCGCCGCAGTCGCCGCACCTTCCCGAGGGGATGACGGTGTTCGATTACGCTCTGCTCGGCCGGTCGCCGTACGTCGCCTACCTGGGTCGCGAGAGCGCGGACGACCGCCGGATCGTGGGTGCCGTGCTGGCCCGGCTCGGACTCGAGGAGTTCGCCGAGCGCGACGTCGATCACCTGTCCGGCGGCGAGCGGCAGCGCGTCGTGCTGGCCCGCGCCCTCGCTCAGCAGGCCCCGGTGCTGCTGCTCGACGAGCCGACGACCGCCCTGGACATCGGGCACCAGCAGCAGGTGATGGACCTCGTGGACCGGCTGCGCCGCGACGACGGGCTGACCGTGATCACCACGATCCACGACCTCACGCTCGCGGCGCAGTACGCGGACCGGCTGGTGTTGCTGTCGGCGGGCCGGGTGGTGGCCGCCGGGACGCCGGCGCAGGTACTCACCGCGGATCTGATCGCCGCGCACTTCGGCGCCCGCGTGCACGTCGAGACCGGACCCGACGGCCGGCCGGTCCTCGGGCTGCAGCGGTGAGCTCGGAGCCTGGTAGCTGCGCCGAGAGGGATCAATGTTTACTCTTGATGCAGGAGTGACGAATGGTCTGGAGGCCGCGATGCGCACACGACTCGCGACGGCGGTGGTCGTCGGCTGCGCCGCGATGCTCGCCGGGTGTTCGGCGACGGTGTCCGGGAACGGCGCCAACGGTGTCACGGTGATCCCGGGCGGGGTGGGGCCGGGAATCGCCACGCCCGTGCCGGAGGCGCCTGCGGCGACGACCACGGCACCGTCGACCACGACCAGCGCGCGACCCTCCGGCGCGGCCGCGACGGCGATCGTCCTGCCGGATAACGGCAACGGCCACACCGTCATTCGGACGCGGAGCGGGCGCACCACCTGTCAGGTCAGCGAGACCAGCGTCGGCTGTCAGCTGGAGTTCGACCGGCCCCGCCCGCGCACCGAATCCGGCGACGAGGCGAACGGGGTCAACATCACGAGCGACGGCGATCTCACCTATGTGCTCGGCAATCTCGGGGTGACGGATCCGGTCACGCTCGACTACCAGACCTACACGGCCCGCGGCTGGTTCATCGTCGCCAACCAGTACGGGACCGCCTTCACCCACCGCACCACCGGGCACGGCATGGTCGTCGCGTCCTCGGGCGTGAAGACCTTCTAACGCGGGGTCGTGATCACCACGACGGCCTCGGCGCCGTCGACGGTGGCGAACCGGTGCGGTCCGTCGCTGGTCCAACTGTGCGAATCGCCCACCTGCACGAGTCGCTCGTCGCCCACCGGGCCGACGGTGAGCGCACCGTCGACCACCGTCAGGTGCTCGCGGACCCGCTCGCCGTGCCCCGGGGAGACGTGGTCCGACCCGGCGGGGAACTCCAGGCGGAAGACCTCGACGGTCGTGTGCGGCAGGTGGCGCACGGAGAGGAGGGCGGTGCGCATGCCGCCGTCGGCGACGCTGTGGGCCCCGGGGGACTCGCCGACGAGGGCGGTCAGCGGAACGTCGAGCGGGACGCACAGGGCGTAGAGGGTCTCGACCGTGGGATTGCGCCCGCCGGCCTCGATCTCCGAGAGCGATCCCTTGCCGACGCCCGCGCGGCGCGCGAGCTCGGACAGGCTGAGGCCGCGTTCGGTGCGGAGCTCGCGGAGGCGGCGGCCGACATCGGGGGAGGGCATGACCCCATGCTACGTTCTGTTCATGGAACGTTCTGAGAACGGAACGATGGTGCCCGTCGGTGCGGGCATCGTCACCGCCCTCGTCGGCTACACCTCGGCCTTCGCCGTGGTGCTCGCCGGCCTGCGTGGCGTGGGCGCGAGCCCGGGACAGGCCGCGTCCGGCCTGCTGGCGGTCACGGTGACCATGGGGGCGGCGTCGGCGCTGCTGTCCTGGCGGTACCGGATGCCGATCATCAGCGCCTGGTCGACGCCCGGTGCCGCGCTGCTCGCGACCACCGGCGCCGTCGCGGGCGGGTGGCCGGCCGCGGTCGGCGCGTTCATCGTGTGCGGGGTTCTCTTCGTGGTGACCGGGCTGTGGCCGGCCCTCGCGAGGTGGGTGCAGCGTATCCCCGCGCCGATCGCGCAGGCCATGCTCGCGGGCGTCCTGCTGCCGCTGTGCATCGCACCGGTGAAGGCCCTCGCCGCGCATCCCGCGGCCGTCGCGCCGGTGTTGCTCGTGTGGCTGGTGCTGCTCAAGGTCCGGCCGCGGTGGGCGGTCCCGTTGGCGTTCGTCGTCGCGCTGGTCGTGATCGGTATCGCCCTGGTGCGCGACGATGCCGTCCCCGCCTTCTCGGCGCTGGTGCCGCACGTGGAGTGGACGACGCCCGCCTGGACGCTGCAGGCGATGACCGGCGTCCTCCTGCCGCTGTACATCGTGACCATGGCCTCGCAGAACATCCCCGGTGCGGCCGTGCTCGCGACCTACGGCTACACGGTGCCCTGGCGGCCGGCGCTGACGGTGACCGGCGTCCTGTCGGCGGTCGGCGCGCCCTTCGGCGGGCACGCGATCAACCTCGCGGCGATCAGTGCCGCCCTCGCCGCGGGACCGGATGCGGGGCCGGCGCCTCGCCGCTGGATCGCGGGTGTGTCGTCGGGGGCCGCGAATCTCGTTCTCGGCGTGGTCAGTACGGGTCTGACGGCGATCGTGCTCGCGGCGCCCGCGGGCGTGATCCAGGCCGTCGCCGGCGTCGCGCTCGTGGGTGCCTTCGCCGCCGCGTGCGCGGGGGCGATGGCAGATGTCGAGGCCCGGGTGCCGGCGGCGGTGACCTTCGTCGTCGCCGCGTCGGGGACGACGGTGGTCGGCATCGGGTCGGCGTTCTGGGCCCTCGTGGTCGGCATCGTCGTCTACCTGCTGCTGGGGGTTCGACGGTCCGCCCCGGCGTGAGGCGGTCCCTCGTACTCCGTCGGTCGGGATGACAGGATTTGAACCTGTATTTGGCGCTCTCGGCGAAGGTAGTTCCCACCTGCTGAAATGACGCTATGAGCAGCGTTGACACCATCCTGTCACCCGCTCATACTTGGTCAAACGTGCCCAACAATCATCACTGATTCGGGCAGAGATTGGGCACGGAGAGGGCATGGGATGACAGGCAAGAAGCGCGCATTCGGGACGGTGCGGCAGCTCCCATCGGGACGATGGCAGGCCCGCTACACAGGCCCCGACGGGCTCCGATACAAGGCGCCGACCACGTTCCTCACAGAGAAGGACGCGCAGGCGTGGATCACCACCGAGCAGGCCGACGTGATCCGCAACCAGTGGCTACCCACCGCCGAGGACGCGGTCGACGTTCCGTTCGGCGAGTACGCCGAGGCGTGGCTCAAGGATCGCGACCTCAAGCCCACCACTCGCAACCTCTACCGCGGGATCCTCGACCAACGGATCCTGCCGACGTTCGCCTCGACGCCGCTCGCGGAGATCACGCCCGAGAAGGTGCGCCGCTGGCACGCCCTTGTTGCCCCAGGCAAGGCCACCGCGAAGGCGCACGCCTATGCGCTGCTGCGCACCATCCTCGGGACCGCGGCCGGCGACGGGCTCATCGACGCCAATCCGTGCAAGGTCAAGGGCGCCGGCACCGCGGTCCGCAAGAAGGCGATCCGCCCCGCCACCATCGACGAGGTCGTGGCGATCGCCGACCACATGGGCAAGGCCGACCCCAAGTACCGCGTGCTCGTCCTGCTCGCCGCGTGGACCGCCCTACGATTCGGCGAGGCCGTCGAACTTCGCCGCCGAGACGTGCGCCTCGTCGCGACCAAGCAGGACGACGAGACGACCACCTACTCGGGCACGCTGTTCATCCGCCGCGCCGTGACGCGGGTCAAGGGTGAGCGGATCCAAGGCGACCCGAAGGCCGGGTCCGTGCGCGACGTGGCGATCCCGCCGCACCTGGTGCCCGTCGTGCAGAAGCACCTCGACGACAACGTGGGGGAGGGGCCGGACGCGCTGCTGTTCCCCGCCGCGAAGGATCCGGCACTCACGCTCTCGCACACCGCGATGGTCAAGGTGTTCTATCCCGCCCGCAAGTCAGCGGGACGCGAAGACCTCACGTTCCACGGCCTGCGGCACACCGGCGCGACCCTGGCCGCCCAGACCGGCGCCACACTCGCCGAACTCATGGCCCGCCTCGGGCACACCACCAGCGCCGCAGCGATGCGGTATCAGCACGCGGCGGCAGGACGGGACGCCGAGATTGCTCGCCGACTGTCCGCACTCACCGAAGGACCGAAGTCATGACCTGGAACGCCGAGAACTACGCCGCCGAGATCGCTGCCAAGGAGGCGAGCACCGGGAAGAAGTTCGTCGAGGCCCTGTGCTGCGAGTGCGGCAACCACTTCATGCGGTGGCGCAGCCCGAAGTTCAGCGAGGGTGTCGCGTGGCCGCTCTGCTCTCAGTTCGAGCAGCGGACCATCACGGCACCCTGCAAGCCCTGCGGACGCCGCACGAAGCACGCCGAACTCACCCGGGACGCGTGGCGCGACTACCGCGAGATCGAGCAGCATGTCGCCGTCGACGGCTGGGCCCTGCCTGAGCTGTCGGAGTCGGTTCGACAGCGGTGGGACGGGAAGCGGGAATCCGACCAAGGGCTCCGCGAGGACATGCACCGGAGCTACTGGGCGAAGGTTGAGAAGGACCTCGCCGGCGGCACCATCGGCGAGTGGTCAGGTTCGATCGTCTGGACCGACTGAGCCACCGCGATCCTTCGCCAATCCCCCGTCCGCGCACCAGCGGGCGGGGGATTGTTGCGTTCAGAAGGTCAAGGGACGCCGTGCGTTTTTCCTGAGCAGCTTGTGACTGTTGGCTGGTGTAGCAGATACATAACTCGCGCAACGGATTTCGTTCGATTCTCGCGACGAGAAGGGGCGGTTGCGGCGTGGGCAAACCCCGAGAAACGAGCCGACAAGGCCGGACCTGTCGTGACCAGTGACTACACCTTTGAGAGCGCTCACCAGCACTCACAGACCATCAGGAGGAAGCAAATGGGCCGGAAGATCCCCCTTGCGGAAGCAATTCGATCCAGGGCGTATGGGTCTCGTTCGACGCTCGATCGGCGGATCGCCGAGGGCAAGCTCACCAAGTACCGCATCGGCGGCGTCGGTCGCGTGTACCTCGACGAGGACGAACTCGACGCCCTGTTCATCCCCGACGCCCCGCTCGTAGCAGCGAAAGGCGCCCGGCCCACGCGCGCCGTGCCCGAGCAGCCTCGCGGGAGCGCCGCTTGACGCGCGTGACCGCCGACGCCGCGATAGCGGCACGGACGTGGGCGCGGGAGGCCGGCATCTGGCTTCCCGCGCCACCGACCGACGCCTCGCGTGAGGTGTCGTTCTCGGTCGGACTTGAGTGGGCCGCACCGTATCTCGCTGCGCACCAGGACTTGCCGACGTTCGGGACGCCCGCGTGGCGCGACGAGACCGAGCAGCGCCGCAAGACCGCGGCGGCCGTCGTGGCCGCCCTCGACTGGGCGATGCGGATCGAGGCCAGAACCACCGCGCGTATCGCCGCGTCGCACTCCGTGAGCGAAGCCGCGAACTGGCCAGCCATAGGGCGCATTCCGTCTCATGAGGTTCGGTGCACGATGCCCGACTACATCCCTAGGAGGGCCGCATGACAGCCGAACACACCGGTGTGGGCCGTCAGCTCCGCATCACCCGCGGCACCGAGGTCCGTGCGCGCCGGATCCGATGGCTTATTGAGCACTGGATTCCGCTCGGCGCGCTCACACTGCTCGCTGGCCGCGAAGGGCTGGGCAAGTCCACGATCGCCTGTTGGTGGGCGGCGTGGATCACGCGCATGGGGCAGAACATCGTCTATATCCACACCGAGGACAGCCGGGAGCACACCGTCGCGCCGCGACTACGGGCCGCGGGCGCGGACATGGACCGCGTTCTGTTCATCGACGTGGCGACGGACTACACCGAGAACGGCAACCTCGTCCTACCGCTCGACAACGAGGCGTTGGAAGTGCTGTGCGTCGACCATGACGTGAAGCTCGTCGTGCTCGACGCCGCCACCTCGGCGATGCACTCGTCCCTGTCGGGCAAGGACGATCGGCAGGTCCGGCAGTTCCTCGAGCCGCTCTCGCAGATGGCCGCACGCCTCGACATCGTCGTGCTCGGCCTGGTCCACTTCGGCAAGCGCGACGGGGACGACAGCGGCAAGCTCATCCTCGGCTCAATCGCGTGGTCCCAGGTCGCCCGTTCGGTGCTCTCGGTGGCCGCCGACGACGACGCCGGGCACCTGGTGGTCACGAACACAAAGGGCAACCTCGCCACGCGCACACACTCCGAGGCGTGCCGCATCGTCACGCGCACCATCGACACCGAGGACGGCTCCGCCGAGATCGGCGCCGCCGAGTGGATCGGCGAGGTGTCCACCGACGCCCGCGACCTGTTGGCCGGCGATCGCAGCAGCGACCACCAGGAGGTCGACGACTGGCTTCGCGCTCAGCTCAAGGGCGGGCGCGTCAAGGCGACCGAGTTGTACTCGGCGGCCGACGCGGCCGGGCACTCCAAGGACGGCGCGAAGCGCGCCAAGAAGCGCCTCGGTGTCCTGGCGATCAAGGACGGAACGTGGTGGTGGGAGCTCCCCAGTCAAGGGAGCTCCGACCAAGGGAGCACGCCCGATCCCCATGCACGCTCCCTTGCTCCCTTGCTCCCTTCCAGGTCAGAGGGGGTGCCAAGGGAGCACGACAGCCAAGGGAGCAAGGGAGCGCATGAAGGGGTGGGCCTGCTCCCTTGCGCCGCGTGCGGCTTCCCGATCACCGCGCCCACCGATGTTGAGCGCGAGCAACGACGACACGACAGCTGTATCGAGAAGGAGTCAGCATGACTATGTCGAACCGTGACCACACGCAGGACGGCATCGACCATGCCCTTGCCCTCGCCACCCTCGCCGCCGAGCACACGGACGAGCAGACCAAGGATGCGAACCTCGCCGCCTACATGTCCACGTTGGGGCGGGTCGAGATGAAGCACACCATCGCAGTGTTCCCACATCTGCTCGGCGCGATCATCGCGGCGTGGATGCAGGACCGCGAGCAGCTCGGCCTCATCGAGCACGCCCTCTCACCCGCCGAGTTCATCCGCACTACCGCCGAGTTCTGGGCCGTCGAGAAGGAGTGGAACCTGTGATGCGGGCGTGCGCCGACTGCGGCGAGCCCACCGAGGCGTACGGACGGTGCGGGGACTGCGCCGCCTCGCCGGTCGCCCAGGCGCCCGGCCGGCACCCGAGCAAGAGCAGCACGGCCCGCGGGTACGGCACGGCGTGGCGCAAGCTGTCCGAGCGCGCCCGCCGGATGCAGCCCTGGTGCTCGAGCTGCGGATCGCACGACGACCTCACGTGCGACCACTCGCCCGAGGCATGGGAGCGCTACCTCGCGGGCAAGCCGATCCGCCCCGTCGACGTGGACGTGCTGTGCCGCCGCTGCAACAGCGAGAAGGGCCGCGCACGCCCTGATGCCTCGCCCCGGCCCTCAGCGCCACGCTCAGGCACCAGGGGGATGGGGGTCACGTCGGGGGGCCCGACCCATGGGGGGGGAGGCTAAGTTTCACTCTGGATTGAGCGCAGGGCGCTCAACTCTCGGATCCGGCTACCTGGTGGGCGCCCTGTGACCGCCCCGACGCGCCTGAAAGCGGGCGTCAAGAAGGCGATCGAGGTCGAGCCGTTCGACTTCTCGGACTGGCCGGCGGACTTCGCTGAGCGGGTGATCCGGTTCATCGAGACCTATTGCACGATCCCGACGGGCGTCGGCGCGGGTGAGCTGGTGGTGCTCGCGGAGTTTCAGCGCGAGATCATCCGCGGCACGTTTGCGCCCGGTATCCGGCAGGCCCTCGTCTCCATGCCTCGTGCGAACGCCAAGACGACGCTGGCCGCCATGATCGCCCTCGCGGTGCTGCACCTGGTCGAGGACTCGCCCGAGGTGCTTGTCGTGGCGTCGGATGCTCGGCAGGCCACTATCACGCTGCGCATGGCGCGGCGAATGACCGAGCTGAATGAGGATCTGCTCGCGCGGACTCACGTGTACAAGGACTCGCTGCGGACGCCGCAGAACGATGGGCTGCTGCAACCGCTCCCGGCGGATCCGGCGGCGCTGCATGGCTGGAATCCGCGACTGCTCATCTGCGACGAGCTGCACGTGGTCACCGAGGACACGTGGGAGGCCGCCTCATCGGTGGCGGGCAAGCGGCCCGTGTCGACGACGCTCGCGATCTCGACCCCGTCGACTTCGCAGGAGTCGGTCATGTGGCGTCTTGTGCAGCACGGGCGTACCGGCGACGATCCGGCGTTCTACCTACGTGAGTTCTCCGCCCCTGAGGGGTGCGAGCTCGACGACGTGGCAGCGTGGCGTGAGGCCAATCCGGCGATGACGTGCGACCCGCCGTTCCTCGCCGAGGACGGTATGCGCGCGGCCATGCGCACCCTGCGCGAGGGACCGTTCCGGCAATTGCGCCTCGGCCAGTGGGTCGGGCAGGTCGACCGCTGGCTGCCGTGGGGCGTGTGGGAGCCGCTGGCCGCGCCGCGCAAGCTCAAGCGCACCGACAAGGTCGTGCTGGCCTTCGATGGGTCCGCGTCGGGCGATAACACCGCGCTCGTCGGCTGCACCGTCGGGCCGGACCCGTACGTGTTTCTCGTCGCCCTGTGGGACAACCCCGGTGATCCGCGGTGGCGGGTGCCTCGCGAGGACGTGGCGGCCAAGGTCGCCGAGTGCTTCGAGTCGATGAACGTCGTCGAGCTGGCCGCGGACCCGTGGGGGTGGCGCTCGGAGCTGGAGGCGTGGGCGAAGAAGTTCGGTGCCAAGCGGGTGGTCGAGTACAACACCGCGCACGCCACTCGCATGGCGCCGGCCACGGACCGGTTCTACGGCGCGGTGGTCGATGGGCGTCTCGCTCACGACGGCAACGACCGCCTCGCCGAGCACCTCGGAAACGCCGTCGCCAAGCGCACCCCGATGGGCGACCTCGTCGCCAAGGACAAGAAGAACAGCAAGCACAAGATCGACGCCGCCGTGGCGGCCATCATCGCCCTCGACAGGGCAGCGTTCCACTCCAACAAGAAGTCCACTCGCGCAAGGAGTTTCAAGTGACCACCGATCTGACGACCAACCTGCTGCAGCTCATCGACCAGCCGCTCGCCCGGCACACCGCGCTTGAGCGGTACTACGCCGGCAGCCAGCCGCTCGCCTTCCTCTCGCCCGAGGCGCGCAAGGCCCTCGGCGACCGCCTCGGCCGCATGTCCAGCAACATCCCCCGCCTGGCCGTGAACAGTGTGGCCGAGCGGCTGCGGGTGACCGGGTTCACCGGCGCTGACGTGTGGGCCGACTGGATCCGCAACGACCTCGACCAGCTCGCCCCGGTACTGCACCGCGAGGCGCTGTTGCTCGGCACCGGCTACGCGCTCGTCTGGGCCGGGCCGGATGGCCGCCCGCAGGTGAGCATCGAGAGCGCGCGGCAGTGCTCGATGATCCTCGACCCCGGCACCCGCCGCCCTGTGGCCGCGGCGAAGCGGTGGACCACCGACACCACCACCGAGGCCACGATCTTCGAGCCCCACCAGATCACCCGCCTGCGGGCGAACAACACCGGCGCCACCACGGCCGGGTTCACCGTGATCGACCAGTGGGAGAACACCCTGGGCGTCGTGCCGCTGGTGCGACTGGCGAACACCGATCGGATCCTCGGCGACCCCGTCAGCGAGATCGACGACCTGGTGCCGCTCGTCGACGCCCTCAACAAGACCCTCGCGGACATGCTCGTCGGCTCCGAGTTCTACGCCCGGCCCCGCCGCTGGGCGACCGGCCTCGAGCTCGAGGAGCGCGAGCGTCGCGACGACGCGGGCGCGGTGGTCCTCGACGACGAGGGGGAGCCGATCATGGACGCGGTCAATCCCATCGAGGAGAACGACCGCATGGCCGTCAACGAGTCCTCCGAGGGCAAGTTCGGGCAGTTCGAGGCCGCGGACCTCGGCAGCTACGAGTCGTCGGTGCGGATCCTCGTCTCGCAGATCATGGCCGTGTCGTCGCTGCCGGCGCACTACATCGGCGTGCTGTCCTCGCAGCCCTCGTCCGCGGACGCCCTGCGGGCCGCCGAGGCCGCGCTCACCGCCCGCGCCGAGGCCCGGCAGCAGACGTTCGGCCGCGCCTGGGAGCAGGTCGCCCGCCTCATCGTCGCCGTGCGCGACGGGGCAGACCCCGAGACCGTCGAGGCCCGCGTGCAGTGGGCGGACCCGGCGACCCGCTCGGTGGCGCAGGAGGCCGACGCGGTGGTCAAGCTCTACCAGTCCGGCCTGCTGCCCGCGGACTACGCGCTCGCCAAGCTCGGATACTCCGACGACGACGTGGCGAAGATCCGCACCGCGCGCCGCACCGAGCAGCTCGACAAGGCCGCCGTCGACGGCCTGGGCGCGGCGTGAGCGGCTTCGCCGACCGGCTCGCCGCGCTGGCAGCCTCGACCGACCGCCGCGTCATGGCGCTGTACGACTCGTACGAGGCCGGGCGGATCACCGCCGAGGAGTTCGTCGAGCTGGCCGAGCAGGTGCTCGACGCCGGGGCCGAGCGGGCCGCAGCGGTCGCGGACGTGGCCGCCGCCGCGGTCGCCGGGGCCGCGATCGGTGGCGTGCTGCTGCCGCTCGGCGCCCCGCGGCCCTCGCTCGCCGAGCTGGCCGCCGAGGTCGACGCGCAGGATCCCGTCGGCCGGCCCCTGAACACGCTGCTCGACGACCGCACGGCGCTGTCGATCGAGGCGCAGGACCGCGTCAAGGTCACCGGTCAGGCGGTCCTCAAGCGCGCCCTGCGCGAGCACGGCGTCAAGAAGTGGCGCCGCCGCCTCGACGGTGGCGCGTGCGAGCTGTGCCGCAAGCTCGCCGAGACCACGTTGCCGATCACGGCGCGGATGTACCGACACCGCAACTGCGGCTGCACAACTCAACCCATCACCAGCAAGGAGAACGACCAGTGACCGCACCCCAGAGCACCACCGAGACCACCGAGCCGACTGCACCCGAGGGCGAGCAGGCCGCCCCCGACGCGCTCGATACCGAGCCCCAGGACCAGCCCGAGGGTGACACGTTCCCCCGCGCGTACGTCGAGGAACTGCGCACCGAGAACCGTGAGCGCCGCATGGCCGCCGAGGAGGCGACGGGCCGGGCCGACGCTCTCGCCGGCCGCCTGCACGCCGCGCTCGTCGCTGCGACCGGCAAGCTCGCCGATCCCAGCGACCTCCCGTTCGACGCCGCGCACCTCGACGACGACGCCGCCCTCACCGAGGCGATCGACGAGCTGCTCGCCCGCAAGCCGCACCTCGCGGCCCGGCGCGTGGCCGGGGACGTAGGCCAGGGTGCCCGTGGCGGGGCCGAGTCGGTCGACCTCATCGGGCTCATGCGCTCACGCGCCTAACGAACATGGTTGCCACTCAGGCCCGCTCCCGTGCGATACTGGGAGCGGGCCTGATGCCCATTTCCGCCGTGAGGCTCGACGCCGAGGCATTCACACCTCACGTCTGGAGAACATCATGGCTCCCGCCACCACTACCGCGAATCCCACGCTTCTGCAGGAGCAGATCGCCAACATTCTCGTCGCCCCGCTCGAGGCCGCCTCGGTCGTCCTCGCCGCCGGCCCCCAGATCTTCGACACCGCCTCGCCGCTGCGGATCCCGCGACTGACCGGCGGCGCCACTGTCGGGTTCGTCGCCGAGGGCGCCGTCATCCCCGAATCGGGTGTCGCGTTCGACGAGGTCAAGCTCATGCCCTCGGACCGCAAGAGCCTCAAGGTCATCACCAGCGTCACCAATGAGCTGCTGCGGCAGTCCGTGATCGGCCTCGACGCCGTGCTCAAGACCCGCCTGGTCACCGATACCGCGAACGCCCTCGACACCGCGCTCCTGACCGGCACCGGTGCCACCAAGTCGATCACCGGCCTGGTCAACCAGACCGGCGTGCAGACCGGCGTGCTCGACGTGACCGACGCCGACAGCCTGCTCGACGCGCTCGCCCTCGCCCACGCCGCCGAGGTCACCCCGAACCGCTGGTTCATCAACAGCCAGGACTTCATCGCCCTGCGCAAGATCAAGGACACCAGCGGCAAGTACATCCTGCAGGCCGACCTCACCGCGGACGCGACCTACCTCCTGTTCGGCATCGCCGTCACCGTCACCAACAAGCTGCCCGCGGGCAAGGCCGCGCTGGTCGACATGAACCAGGTCGCCATCGCCCGCGACATCGACCCCAGCGTGACCATCGACGCGGGCGGCGACTACTTCAAGACCGACAGCCAGGGCATCCGCGTCGTCACCCGCTACGACCTCGGCCTGCTGCACCCGCAGGGCGTCGTGATCCTCAACAAGGCGCCGTAGCCCGTGGCCGCGACCACCGGTGCCGACGTTGCCTCGCTGCTCGACCGCAGCAGCGAGGCGGCGTTCGTCGCCGTCTGCAACCAGGCCGTGAGCATCGCCCGCGCCCTGTGCTCGGCGTACACCCGCGGCCGCGGCTTCACCGCAGGCGTCGGCACCGACGAGCTCGAGACCGTCGTGCGGCTCGTCGCCATCCGCTACGCCACCAACCCCGAGAACCTGCGCGCCGAACAGCTCGGCGACTACAAGCGCGACATGCAGGTGATCGACGGGTTCACCCTCGCCGAGCAAGTGGTGCTCAACCGCTACCGGAAGCGTGCCCGGTGATCCCCAAGCGGCTCCTGCCGCAGAAGGTCACGTACGCGCCCTACCTCGGCAGCGGCCCCGAGGGCGACGTGTACGACGATCCCATCACCGTGCCGGCGCGCGTGCAGTTCCAGAACAAGCTCATCCGCGACAACACCGGCGTCGAGGTGATCTCCGCGGCCACGATCTACCTACAGCCGCAGACCACACCGCCCACCGTCGGCACGCTCGTCGATCTCCCCGACGGCACCTCGCGCCCCGTCATCGCCTTCGCGCTCACCGTCGGGGCGCGCACCACCGAACTGCTCACCGTCGAGGTGAGCTGAGCGCCGGGGGCCGGCCGGAGAACTAGGAATCCGCCGACCGGCCCCTGGACGCCCACACACGGGCCGCGACCCGATGCAGTCGGGGTACGCGGCAAGGACCGGCACCGTCACGGGTGACATACCGCCGGTCCTGGGGCCGTCCCGCACCACGCGGGGCGGCCCTTTCCCGTACCTTCACGGAATGAACGACGACCGTGTTGCTGCCAAGCTGGCCTCGATCCACTGGAAGGAGGAGCAGTACCTGCGCAACCGCGCCGGCCGCGAGCGCCAGGACCACATAGCGATCCAGCGGTCAATTCTCGAGCGTCATCAGCCGCAAGATGGCGCGTGGGGCGCGCCCTGCACTGGCGATCACGACCCCGCGGTCGCGTGGCCCTGCGAGACGGTTCTCAGCGCCGACAACCCCGTGAACTACCTCGACTAGCGGCAGATCATTGGGCACATACTGGGCACGCGCTCCGCTGATACTGCTCTGACCTGCTGTAAAGCCGGTCGGGATGACAGGATTTGAACCTGCGACCCTTCGCTCCCAAAGCGAATGCGCTACCAAGCTGCGCCACATCCCGTGATCACTTGAGTGACCAGGTAGAGCGTACCCGGGGTGGTGGACCCGACCGCGCCCGCGTCGCTGCGACGAGTCGCGGATGGTTCGTCGGAACTGACTGCTGCTAACCAATTCCTGCAGGCTGGCAAACTGGTCGGATGACGAGAACGCGCGGCACCCTGCTGCTGGCATCCCTGCTCGCCACCACCGTGCTGACCGTGGTCCTCGGGACCACCGACCCCGCCGCGCCGCTCACGTACCCGAGCCGGTTCCTCATCTGGAACCTCTTCCTCGCCTGGATTCCGATGCTGTTCGCGCTCGGCTTCCAGGCGGTGCGGCGCCGCTGGGCGCTCGTCCCGCTCGGGCTGGGCTGGCTGGCGTTCCTGCCGAACTCGCCGTACCTGGTGACCGATCTCGTGCACCTCGGGGACGGCGAGAACATGTGGCGGCACGTGCTCCAGTACGGGTTCGCGGCGTGGACGGGGATCCTGCTCGGCGTGGTCTCGATGCTGCTGGTGCACCGTCGCGTGCAGCGCGAGTTCGGCGCGCGGTGGGGCTGGCTCGTGGTGCTGTTGTCCGTCGGACTGTGCGCGATCGGCGTCGTGATCGGGCGGTTCCAGCGCTGGAACTCGTGGGACCTGGTGACGCGGCCGGACGCCGTCGTGTTCGCCACGCTCGACTGGGTGACCTCGCCCTTCTCGTACGTGCAGTCCACCGGGGTCGCGGCTGCGGTGGCGGCGTTCTTCGGGCTCGCGTACCTGACGATCTTCTCCCTCACGCCGCCGGTCGCCGCGGAGACGGAGGCGGCCCCGGACCGCGTGTGAAGGGCGTACCGTCGACCACGTGTACCTGGAGCGATTCGTCGCGGACGGCTACCTGGACGCCGACCGCGCAGACAGGCTCGGCTGGGAGTCCGGGCGGTACGCCTCGCGGATCTATCTGATCGTGGGCGGGCGGCGCCTGCTCGCGCAGAACCTGCCGCTGTGCTGGGCGGACCTCGATGTCGCGCCGGGCACGCCGATATCCCTGGAAGTCACCAGTGGGAACCGCGGACTGCTCGAGGACGAGCAGCGTGCCATCGCGGGGTTCGCGGACCGCTTCCGCGAGGTTCTGATCCCGCCGCAGCCGCGCCGGGCCGGCCGCTGGTGGTCCCGCAGGGGCTGATGCCCCGCCCGTCGGTGTCGGTCCGAGATGGTCGGATCCGTCAAGCTTCGAGCGGGTCACGCCCCTCGAGGAGGGCGGCCAGGACGTGCGCCTGACTGATCCCTTGCGCCTTGGACGCGGTCAGCAGCGTGACGGGCCCGTTCGCCACGAGCTTCGCGAGATCCGCGTACGCCGCCGCGGCTTCGGGCTCCGCGAGCTCGGCGCGGTAGCGCGAGACGAACTCGGGGTACTTCGCCGGATCGTGCTCGTACCACCGGCGCAGCTCGGTGGTCGGCGCCACCTGTTTGCACCACTCGAACAGGTCGGCCCGGTCCGTGCTGACCCCGCGCGGCCACAGTCGGTCGACGAGGACCCGCTTCCCATCCGTGGCCTCCTCGGCCTCGTACACCCGCTTGACCCGGACCGTCATGTCGCGCCCTCCATCGTTCGCTCGGCTGCGATGCGCCTCGCGTCTCGCAGCACCTCCTCCAGCATGGCCGGTGTGAGTCGTCCGGTGAAGGTGTTCTGCTGGCTCACATGGAAACACCCGAGGACGGTGAGCCGGCGTCCGTCCGGGTGCCGCAGGTCCACGCGTGCGCCGTGGCCGAACTTCGGGCGGGGACGGGGGATGGTCCAGCCGCCCTCCGTGAGCACGGAGAACAGTGCCTGCCAACCGAACCCGCCCAGCACGACGGCGACGCGCACCGTCGGGAGGAGTTCGAATTCGCGCGCCAGGAAGGGGGAGCACGTGCGGCGCTCGTCCGGGGTCGGCTTGTTGTCCGGCGGCGCACAATGGACGGGGGAGCTGATCCGCACGTCGACGAGCTCGAGGCCGTCGTCGATCGCGGTGGCCGTGGGCTGATTCGCCAGGCCCACCGCGTGCAGCGCGGCGAACAACACGTCCCCGCTGCGATCGCCGGTGAACATCCGGCCCGTGCGGTTCGCGCCGTGCGCCGCGGGCGCCAGCCCGACGATGAGGATCGACGCGTCGACCGGCCCGAACCCGGGAATCGGCTTGCCCCAGTAGGTCTGGTCCGCGAAGGACGCGCGTTTGACCCGCGCGACCTCCTCGCGCCAGGCGACGAGCCGCGGGCACGCCCGGCAGGTGGTGATCAGCGCGTCCAGCTCCGGCACGGTCCGCGCGCGTCCCGCCGCCGACGGTGCCGCCTCCGGCCGGGTGGATCGGACTCGCGTGGGCATGCTTCGAGCCTATGCCCGTGGCGGTACGGCGCGGGGGCGACGAACCTCCGCTGGGATGCGAAGAAAACCTGCTCCGGATATGGGCGAGGCCGGTGGCACCTGTAACGCGCCCCGGCCTCTGTTTTCACTGAGCGGTTTACAGTCACGCTCACGAACTTGAGTACCACGATAGCAGGGTTCGTCGAGTATTCGAAATCGTGTACGACGCGCGCAGGTCGAACTCCGGCTGTGGGTGCGTCTACTGCAGTGCGAGCCCGATGCCCAGGAACACCACCGCGAGCAGCGGCGCGACGCCCTGGATCGAGGCCGCGCGGAGCTTGGTCCGGTCGGAGAGGGCCAGCACGAGGGCCGCCGCCAGCATCGAGCCGACGCCCACCAGGATCAGGGTCGCGCCGACCGCGCGCTGCGGCCCGAACAGCGCGAGCCCGAGGAACACCGCGACCGCGAGGAACAGGTTGTAGAAGCCCTGATTGAAGGCGAGCGGCCGGGTGATCTCCGCCGTCTCCTCGGTCGTGCCGAAGGCGCCGCGCGCCCGCGCCGAGGTCCACGCGATCGATTCCAGGTAGAAGATGAAGCAGTGTAGGAGCGCCGCGACGGCGGCGAGGACGAGTCCGACGAGGATCATGCGCTCATCATCGCTGATCGCCCGACCGCCCATGCCCCCGCCCCGGCCCGTCGGCGTCCGCCCGGGCTGTCAGGGGCCCGGAACCGTCGCGTACGATTGTCCGAGTGCCGTGGGCCCGACGGGGCCCCGTGCTGCCCGCAGGAAACCGCACATCAGGCGGCCTCCTGCTGATACCAACCCGAGGAGAACGAGTGAAGAGCACCGTCGAGCAGCTGAGCCCGACTCGCGTCCGCCTGAGTGTCGAGGTTCCCTTCGACGAGCTCGCGCCCGATTTCGATCGCGCCTATGAGACGCTCGCGCAGCAGGTCAACATCCCCGGCTTCCGCAAGGGCAAGGCCCCCGCGAAGCTGATCGAGGCGCGCGTCGGCCGCGATGCCGTGCTCTCGCAGGTGATCAACGACGCGCTGCCCGGCAAGTACAGCCAGGCCGTCCTCGACGCCGAGGTCAAGGCTCTGGGGCAGCCCGAGATCGACATCGACAAGCTCGAGTACGGCGAGACCTTCTCGTTCACCGCCGAGGTCGACGTGCGCCCGGAGATCACGCTGCCCGACTACTCGGCCATCGAGGTCGAGGTCCCGTCGCTCGAGGTGACGGATGCCGATGTCGACGAGCAGATCGAGGGCCTGCGCGCCCGCTTCGGCACCCTCAAGGGCGTCGAGCGCGCCGTCGAGACCGGCGACTTCATCACCATCGACCTGTCGGCCACCGTCGACGGTGCGGACGTCGAGGACGCCAAGACCACCGGTCTGTCGCACGAGGTCGGCAACGGCCAGCTGATCGACGGCCTCGACGAGGCGGTCGTCGGCCTGTCGGCGGGCGAGTCGAAGACCTTCCCGACCACCCTGGTGGCCGGCGAGTTCGCGGGCAAGGAGGCGGACGTCACCGTCGTCGTCGGTTCCGTCAAGGAGCGCGAGCTGCCCGAGCTGGACGACGAGTTCGCCCAGCTGGCGAGCGAGTTCGACACCGTCGACGAGCTGCGCGCCGACCTGCGTGAGCGCGTCGAGCAGAACAAGAAGCTGGGCCAGGCCGCGGACATCCGCGACGCCGTGCTCGACAAGCTGCTCGAGTCCGTCGAGGTCCCGCTGCCCGAGGCCGTCGTCAAGGAGCAGACCGACGCCAACGTGCACGACGTGCTGCACCAGGTGGGCCACAACGAGGAGCTCCTCGAGACCGCGCTCAAGGCGCAGGGCACCACGCGCGAGGAGTTCGAGAACCAGGCCCGCGAGTCGGCCGAGAAGCAGGTGAAGGTCCAGCTGCTGCTCGACGCGATCGCGGACGCCCAGGACGTGCAGGTCGACCAGCAGGAGCTGCAGGAGCACATCCTGTTCCAGTCGCAGCGCTACGGTGTGCAGCCCGCCGAGTTCATCCAGCAGATCCAGCAGGCCGGGCAGCTGCCCGCCCTGTTCCAGGAGGTCCGCCGGGGCAAGGGCCTCGCGGACGTCGTGCTCGAGGTGACGGTCAAGGACGCCGACGGCAACGCCGTCGACACCAAGGCCCTGTTCGACCGTGACGACGCCGGCGAGGAGCTGGCCGAGGAGGCCGCGTCCGAGGAGGCCGTGGTCGCCGAGGCCGAGGAGATCACCGCCGAGGACTCCGCGAAGTAGGCCCGTCGCACGATCGCCCCGCAGCCGGAATCGGCTGCGGGGCTTTCTGCCCTCAGCGGAGCCGGGCGCGCCGGGGGACGTTCCGTCCCTGTGCGTTCGTTAGTGTCGATGTCAGCAAAGAAAGGCAGGGAGCAGCGGATGACCTCCAACCCCATCATGCGGACCGGACTCGCCGGTTTGAACCTCAACGATTCGGTGTACAGCCGCCTCCTGGAGTCGCGGATCATCTTCCTCGGCAGTGAGGTGAACGACGACATCGCGAACCAGCTCTGCGCGCAGATGCTGCTGCTCTCCGCGGAGGATCCGACCAAGGACATCAACCTCTACATCAACTCGCCCGGCGGCAGCATCTCCGCCGGCATGGCGATCTTCGACACCATGGAGTTCGTCGAGTGCGATGTCGCGACCTACGCGATGGGCATGGCGGCGTCGATGGGCGAGTTCCTGCTCGCCGCGGGCGCCAAGGGCAAGCGCTACGCGCTCCCGCACGCGCGCATCATGATGCATCAGCCGTCCGCAGGCATCGGCGGCACCGCGGCCGATATCGCGATCCAGGCCGAGCTCTACCGCAAGACCAAGATCGAGATGAACCGCCTCAATGCGCAGTTCACCGGCCAGTCGATCGAGAAGATCGAGGCCGACGCGGACCGCGACAACTGGTTCACGGCCGAGGAGGCCCGCGATTACGGCTTCGTCGACCACGTCGTCAGCCGCGCGAGCGCCGTCAAGTAGCGAGAGGACTTCACTTCAATGACCGACGGTTTCCCCCAGAACACGGCGCAGGGTCTGCACCTGCCGCCGCAGTCCCGCTACACGATTCCGCAGTTCTTCGAGCGCGCCGCCAACGGTGAGCAGCGGGTCATGGACCCGTACGCCAAGCTCTTCGACGAGCGCATCATCTTCCTCAAGACCCAGGTCGACGAGGTCTCGGCGAACGACGTGATGGCGCAGCTGCTGGTGCTCGAGTCCCAGGACCCGGACCGCGACATCACGCTGTACATCAACTCGCCCGGCGGCAGCGTCTACGACGCGCTCGGCATCTACGACACGATGCAGTACGTCCACTGCGACGTGGCGACGGTCGTGCTCGGCACCGCGGCCTCCGCGGCGGCCATCCTGCTCGCCGGCGGCACGCCGGGTAAGCGCGCCGCGCTGCCCAACTCGACGGTGCTCATCCACCAGCCGCGCAGCGGCGGCGGTGCCCGCGGGCAGGTCTCGGACCTGGAGATCCAGGCGGCCGAGATCGAGCGCGTGCGCAACCGACTCGACGAGATCCTGGCGAACCACACGGGCCAGACCTTCGAGCAGATCCGCAAGGACACCGACCGCGACAACATCCTCACGGCCGACCAGGCCAAGGAGTACGGCATCGTCGACACGGTGTTCCCGTACCGCAAGGCGTCCGCCAAGTAATTCGAGCGGGTGACCGGGGGCGCGACACGCCGCGTGAGCGGGTTCCGCGACCCCCGGCGCCACCTGCAGCAAGCTGTTCATATCGGTCGCCGGGAGTTCGGTTCGCGGGTACCGTCGACATCAGAGATCGGCTGCCCTCGGGACCGCGGGCAGGCCAGTCATCGGCAAGGGAAGTAGGGCACGGCATGGCACGGATCGGGGACGGCGCAGACCTGTTGAAGTGCTCCTTCTGCGGAAAGAGCCAGAAGCAGGTCAAGAAGCTGATCGCCGGTCCCGGCGTGTACATCTGCGATGAGTGCATCGACCTGTGCAACGAGATCATCGAGGAGGAGCTCGCGGAGTCCAGCGATGTGAAGCTGGACGAGCTCCCCAAGCCGGTCGAGATCCGCGACTTCCTCGACAACTACGTGATCGGGCAGGACTCGGCGAAGCGGAATCTCGCGGTGGCGGTCTACAACCACTACAAGCGGATCCAGGCGGGCGAGCGCAAGGACGCGCGCGGCGAGAACGTGGAGCTGGCGAAGTCCAACATCCTCATGCTCGGCCCCACGGGCTGCGGCAAGACCTACCTCGCGCAGACGCTGGCGAAGATGCTCAACGTGCCCTTCGCCATCGCCGACGCCACCGCGCTCACCGAGGCGGGCTACGTCGGCGAGGACGTGGAGAACATCCTCCTCAAGCTGATCCAGGCCGCCGACTACGACGTCAAGCGCGCCGAGACCGGCATCATCTACATCGACGAGGTCGACAAGATCGCCCGCAAGAGCGAGAACCCGTCCATCACGCGCGACGTGTCCGGCGAGGGCGTGCAGCAGGCGCTGCTGAAGATCCTCGAGGGCACGCAGGCCAGCGTCCCGCCGCAGGGCGGCCGCAAGCACCCGCACCAGGAGTTCATCCAGATCGACACGACGAACGTGCTGTTCATCGTCGCCGGAGCCTTCGCCGGGCTGGAGAAGGTCGTGGGCGACCGGATCGGCAAGCGGGGCCTGGGGTTCGGCAACGAGGTGCGCACCAAGAGCGAGGTCGACACCGTCGACCACTTCGCCGACGTGCTGCCCGAGGACCTGATCAAGTTCGGCCTGATCCCGGAGTTCATCGGCCGGCTTCCCGTCATCGCCTCCGTGTCCAACCTGGACAAGGAGTCGCTGGTGTCGATCCTGTCGGAGCCGAAGAACGCCCTGGTCAAGCAGTATCAGCGCCTGTTCGAGATGGACGGCGTGGAGCTCGAGTTCGACGAGGACGCCCTCGGTGCCATCGCCGATCAGGCCATCCATCGCGGTACCGGTGCCCGCGGGCTCCGCGCGATCATGGAAGAGGTCCTCAACCCCGTGATGTTCGACATCCCCTCGCGTGACGATGTCGCGAAGGTCGTGGTCACGGGGGAGACGGTGCGCGACAACGTGCTGCCCACCATCGTGCCCCGCAAGCGCTCGCACGAGCGCCGCGAGAAGAGCGCCTGATTCCCACGCGCCAGCGGGTATCCTGAGCGATACGGATTAACTGTTTCGTACATTAGGAGCTGTGGCATGCCTGGCGAGATCGTCCTTCTCAACGGTCCGAACCTGAATCTGCTGGGACAGCGCGAGCCCGACACGTACGGGCGGGAGACGCTCGACGACGTGGTCGCGCTGGCTCGTTCGCGGGCGGAGCGATTCGGTCTGAAGGTGCGCGCGGAGCAGTCGAACCACGAAGGCGCTCTGATCGATTGGGTTCACGAGGCGCGCCTGGGTGCGGTGGGAGTGGTGATCAACCCCGGCGGTTACACCCACACCTCCGTGGCACTGCGCGATGCGCTGGTGACCCTGGAGGTCCCGCTCGTCGAGGTCCACATCAGCAACGTCCACGCCCGCGAGGCGTTCCGCAGTCACTCGTACGTCTCGCCGGTCGCCACCGGCGTGATCGCCGGATTGGGTATCGAGGGATACGGGCTGGCGGTGGACTTCATCGGTCGCCGGCTGGCCGGCGAATGAGTTCCGCAGCCGGCGTTGGTCTCGGCGGGGCCGGGCCCCGGGGTGGGGCTCAGCGGGCGGTGGCGTAGTCGATCACCACGTCGCCGAGCATGCGGCGCAGATGTTCGCGCCGCCCACCGTCGAGGAGGTCGTAGTCGAAGAGCGCGTTGAAGGTGTGCCGGTTGGCCACCCGGAACACGCAGTACGAGCTGATCAGGACGTGGAGGTCGAGCGCGCTCACGTCAACGCGGAGTTCGCCGGAGGTCACGCCGCGTTCGAGGATGCGCTCCAGCGCGTCGAGCGCCGGGCGCTGCGCCTGCGCGATGTCGTCGATCGCCGCCAGGTTCCGCCCGCGCTGCATGTTCTCGACGCTCACCAGCCGGATGAAGAACGGATGTGCCTCGTGGTGGTCGAAGGTGGCCTCGGCGATCGCGCGCAGCGCGTCGGCGGGTCGCATGTGGTCGACGTCGACCCGGGACTCCTCGAGCCGGATCTCGCGGTAGGCGTTCTCCAGCACCGTGCGGTAGAGCGCGTCCTTGTCGCCGAAGTAGTAGTAGATCATCCGCTTCGTCGTCGCCGTCTGGTCCGCGATCTCGTCGATCCGCGCACCGTCGAGCCCCTTCTCGGCGAACTCGCGGGTGGCCACCTCGAGGATGTCGCGGCGGGTCCGCTCGGGATCGCGCCCGCGCTTGGGTGTCGTGTTCGCCATGGGCACTCCTCGGTGTGGGCGGGTGGCGCGGGGTTCCGTCCCCGGTCCCGCTCATGCTACCGTGACCTAACGCACTAGATAGTTAATAAGGGAGCGTCATTCCGCACCTCGATGAGCTCGACGAGACCGCCGCCACGCTGGGCGCCGTCAACACCGTCAAGATCACCGACGGCAGGCTGACCGGCCACAACACCGACTGCAGCGGGTTCGCGCGCAACCTCGCCGCGGGCCTGGGCGACGGGCCCGCGGACACCGTCGTCCAGGTGGGGGCAGGCGGTGCCGGCGCCGCCGTGGCCTACGCGACCCTGCAGCACGGGGCCCGGACCTTCACCGTGGTCGACAGCGACCGCGGTCGGGCGGAGGCATTGGCGGGACTGCTGCGCGGCCAGTTCGGTGATCGGGACATCCGCACGGGCGAGCCGGCCGGGATCGCGGACGCGCTGGCCGCCGCCGACGGCGTGGTGAACGCGACGCCGATGGGGATGGCCCATCACCCGGGGACCGCCTTCGACACCGCCCTGCTCCGTCCGGATCTCTGGGTGGCCGATGTCGTCTACCGACCCGCGGAGACCGAGCTGCTGCGCGCCGCCGCGGCGATCGGCGCCCGCACGGTGACCGGCGTCGGCATGACGGTGGGCCAGGCCGTGGACGCCTTCCGGATCTTCACCGGCCTGCCCGCCGACGCCGACCGGATGGCCGCCACGGTGGCGGCCCTCCTGGCGGCTGAGGCCTGACCGCGCCCTAGAGCCGCTCGAAGACGGCCGCCAGGCCCTGGCCGCCGCCGATGCACATGGTCTCGAGGCCGTATCGCGCTCCGCTGCGGCGCATCTCACGCAGCAGCGTCGCGAGGATCCGGGCGCCCGTCGCGCCGACCGGATGGCCGAGCGAGATCCCCGAGCCGTGCGGATTGAGCCGCGGGTCGGCGGGGTCGAGGTCCCACTCGCGCAGGACGGCGAGCGTCTGTGCGGCGAACGCCTCGTTCAGCTCGATCACGCCCATGTCGTCGAGCGTGAGCCCGAGGCGGCCGAGGACCTTCGCGGTCGCCGGCACCGGGCCGATGCCCATCGTGCGCGGGGGCACGCCCGCCACGGCCCAGCCCGCGAACCGGGCGAGCGGGTCGAGGCCGAGCTCGGCGGCCTTCTCGGCGGTGGTCACGATGGCGAGGGCGGCACCGTCGTTCTGGCCGCTCGCGTTCCCGGCGGTCACGGTGGACTCCGGATCCTGCTTGATCCGGATCGGCCGCAGGCCGGCCAGCGACTCGACGGTGGTATCGGCGCGCGGATGCTCGTCGCGGTCGACGAGAACGGGCTCGCCGCGCCGCTGGGGGACCGCCACGGGGACGATCTCCTCGGCGAAGATCCCCGCGTCGATGGCCGCGATCGCCCGGCGATGGGACTCGGCGGCCAGGCGATCCTGCTCCTCCCGCGACAGTGAGTACTCCGCGCGCAGGTTCTCCGCGGTCTCGATCATGCCGCCGGGCACGGGGAAGCGGCTGCCGCCGGCCGTGACCCGTGCGCGCGCCAGGCGATCCGCCAACTCGACACCCGCGCCGCGCACACCCCACCGGATGTTGGGATGGGTGTAGAACTCCGCCTGACTCATCGACTCGGCGCCGCCCGCGAGCACCAGATCCGCCGCACCCGAGGCGACGGTGAGGGCACCGTCGATGACGGCCTGCAGGCCCGAACCGCACCGTCGGTCCACCTGACGGCCGGGCACCTCGATACCCAGCCCGGCCTCGAGGGCGGCCACGCGGCCCAGCGCGGGTGCCTCGCCGCCCGGCGACGCCTGTCCGAGGATGACGTCTCCGATCAACGCCCGGTCGATCCCCGACCGCTCGACGAGAGCGGAGATCACCGTGGCCGCCAGCTGCTCCACCGGGACGTCCTTGAAGGCGCCGCCGAAGCGTGCGACGGGGGTGCGGAGGGGTTCACAGATGACGACATCGCGCATGGTGAGAGGGGGCCTTTCGGGGTTGGGTGAGGTCAGCGCCGGACGGCGGCCAAATCGCGCTGGATCGCCTCCGTGGTGCGCAGGAGGGCGGGGAGCAGGGTGTCCTGGATGTCCGCGTCGGTGTAGCGGAACGCGGGGGTGGAGATGTTCAGCGCCGCGACGACCCGGCCGTCCGCGGAACGCACCGGGGCGGCGAGCGAGCGCAGGCCGTTCTCCAGCTCCTGATCGACCAGCGCGTACCCGCGGCTGCCGACGGATCGGATCTCGGCGATCAGGGAGGCGGGATCGGTGAGGGTGCGCTCGGTGAAGGGCTGCGGTGCAGCGGCTTCCAGATTCGCGGCCAGCTCGTCGTCCGGTAGATCGGCCAGCAGGACGCGCCCCATGGAGGTGGCCCACGCGGGCAGGCGCGTACCGATCGAGATCCCCACCGTCATGATCCGCCGAATCGCGACACGGGCCACGTAGACCACCTCGGTGCCGTCGAGGATCGACACCGAGGAGGACTCGTTGACCTCCTCGCTGAGGTCCTGCAGGTGCGGCTCGGCGATCTCCGGCAGCGTCAGGCTGGACAGATAGCTGTAGCCCAGTTCGAGGACGCGAGGCGTGAGCCAGAACAGCGTTCCGTCGCTGCGCACGTACCCCAGCTCGGCGAGGGTCAGGAGGAAGCGGCGGGCCGTGGCGCGGGTCAGGTCGGTGGCGCGGGCGACGTCGCTGAGGGTGCGCCGCGGATTCGCCGCGTCGAACGCCCGGATCACCGACAGTCCGCGGGCGAGCGACTGCACGTATTCGGACGACGGTACCGGTGCTGCGGTATCGGCGCGGGCGTCGCGGGCGGTGCCGGAGCGGAGGCCATCGATGTCGGAGGTCATGCCCTATGCTCCCGCATCCGCCTCGAGGTCGGCGAGCGCAGCCCTGCCGAGGGCGAACCCCTGATTGCTGTTGGGGACGCCGGCGTACACGGCGGTGTGCAGGAGCACCTCGGCCACCGTGCCGGGGTCGATGCCCGCGCGGAACGCCGAGCGCAGGTGCATGTCCAGCTCGTGTTCGTTGCCGACCGCGGTGAGGATCGCGATGGTCAGCAGTCGCCGCTGCTCGTGGCTCAGGCCGGGCCGGGTCCACACGTCGCCCCATGCGGTGCGCGTGATGAAGTCCTGGAAGGGCGCGGTGAAGGTGGTGATGGCCGCGGTCGAGCGGTCCACGTGGGCGTCGCCGAGCACGGCGCGCCGGGTCGCATCGCCCGCGGCGGACGCGGCGGCGCGTCCGGCGTCGTACCCCGACGACCGGGCGATGTGGTCGCGGATGAGCTGGGTGACACGGCCGGCCTGTTCGACGTTGGCCAGGTGCGCTCCCGGGTCGACGGTCACCATGCGCGCGCCGACGATGCCCTCGGCGAGCGTCCGCATCGTCTCCGGGCCGGTCGCCGGGTCCTGCGCGCCCGCGATGACCAGCGTGGGTGCCGTGATGCGACCGAGGTCGGTGCGCGAGTCCCACTCGGCCAATGCCTCGCAGCAACCGGCGTACCCCTCGTCGGAGGTCCCCGCCACCATCGCCCGGCTCCGGGCCACGAGCTCGGGATCCCGTTCGGCGAGTGCGGGGGTGAACCAGCGGGACACCACGGCGTCGGCGATGGACTCCGTGCCGTCCGCCCGGACCGCGGCGGCGCGCTCCCACCAGCCCGCGGGCTCGCCGAACCGCGCCGCGGTGCACAGCAGCGTCAGCGTGAGCACCCGGTCCGGGCGGTGCACCGCGATCCACTGGGCGAGGGCACCGCCCAGGGACAGCCCGACCAGGTGGACGGCGGAGGCGTCGAGGTCGTCGAGCAGTGCGAGCACGTCGGCCGCGAGCTCGGCCACGGCGTACGGCCCGGGGGCGACGGGGGAGTCGCCGTGACCGCGGTGGTCGATCGTCACCACCGTGGCTCCGCCGGAGAGCGCCGCGACCTGCGGCTGCCACATCTGTCGAGTGGATCCGAGCGAGCCCAGGAAGACGACGACCGGAGCGTCGGCGTGGCCGCTGCGGGCGGGGATCACATCGTGGGCGAGACGGAGCGGGGCGGTCATCGGGCTTCTCCTGCAGTGGGTTCGGGGGCGGCGTAGCGGGCCAGGGCGCGGTCGACCAGGTCGCCCGCGTGGCCGAGGTAGCCGGCCGGATCGAGGAGGGCCCGCACGCGGTCGGCGGGCAGGAACTCGAGGATCGGGGGCGCGGTGTCCAGCGGGATCCCCGCCGCGCAGGCGGCCGTGACCCGTTCGCGGGCATCCGGTGCCTGCTCGCCCAGTGCGACGGTGACGCGCTCGGCGAGGAGGGCGCCGCCGGTGACCTCGAGGTTGCGGGCCATGCGATCCGCGTGCACCCGGAGCCCGTCCAGGCTGTCGGCGAGGCGGGCGGCCGCGCCGGCCGTGGTGCGCATCAGGTCGACCAGCGGCTCCCACTCCGCGTGCCACGCGCCGGCGGCGCGTTGCAGTTCGTGGTCCATCGACGCCTGCACGCCGGCCACGAGGCCCGGGGCCCGGCGGGCGCCGGCGCGGGCGGTGATCGCGGCGACGGGGTTGCGCTTGTGGGGCATCGCCGAGGAACCGCCGGGCGCATCCTCGGAGACCTCGCCGAGTTCGGTCCCGGCCAGCAGCACCACATCGGATGCGGCCTTGTCGATCGCTCCCGCAGCGGCGCCGAGCGCCCCGGCGAGGAGGCCGAACGCGCTGCGCTCGGTGTGCCAGGGCACCGTCGCCCGGGGGAGTTCGAGGCGGTCGGCGAGCGCGTCGGCCACCTCGAGCCCGTGCGGGGCGAGTGCCGCGAGGGTGCCGGCCGCGCCGCCGAATTGCACGCGCAGGTCCGCGACCTGCGCGGCGACCGCCGCGGCGGTGCGGCGCAGCCCCGTCAGCCAGGTGGCGGCGAGGACCCCGAAGGTCGTGGGCAGCGCCTGCTGGCCGAGGGTGCGGCCGGCCATCGGGGTATCGCGGTGGGCCGCTGCCAACGCGGCCGCGGCGCGGGCGGCCCGGTCCAGGTCGGCGAGCAGGACGGCGGCGGCGGCGCGGAGCATCAGGACGAGCGCGGTGTCGAGGATGTCCTGGCTGGTGGCGCCGCGGTGCACGTGGCCGGGTGGAACGTCCGGTTGCGTGGCACGCAGCGCCTCCCGCACGACGCCGACCAGCGGGATCACCGGATTGCCGCCCGCGGCGGCCGCGGCACCGAGCGCGCGGGGTGCGAGCGAGGCCGGCGGCTGCTCCCGGAGCACGTCGATCGTCGAGGCGATCGCCCGCGCCGACGACTCGGGGATCACGCCGATGTCGCCCTCCGCGCGGGCCAGCGCCGCTTCCACGCGCAGCATCGCGTCGATCCACGCCGCGTCGTCGAGCTTCGCGGCCGCCGCCGTGGCCCCGAAGACGGGGTCGAACAGTTCGCCTCGATTGCCGGGCACTGCGGTCCTCTCGGTCGGTGGCGGGTCAGAGGGCGAAGAACGGGGTCTCGCCCGAACCGGTGTCCTGGACGTGGATCTCGAACCGGTAGCCGGTCGCGGTGCGCTCGGCGATGAGTCGATGCCGATCGGTTTCCGGCACGAGCGTCAGTACCGGGTCGGTCGCCTGCGCCGCAGTGTCCTCCGGGAAGTAGATCCGCGTCATCAACCGCTCCAGAATGCCGCGTGCGAACAGACCGAGGTTGATGTGGGGTGCCTCGCCGGGCAGGGCTCCGGGCTTCACGGTGCGGATGGTCGCCACGCCGTCGTCGTCGGCGAAGACCCGTGCGAGGTGGCGGAAGCCCGGCGGATCCGACGGTGCGTCGCCCCGCGGGTCGCTCGAGCCGAGGCCGCCGGCCGCATCGGCCTGCCAGGTCTCGAACATGGCGTCGGCGATCGCCTGTCCGGCACCGTCGTAGGCGATGAGCTCGAGGTCGACGGTGCCGGTGGCACCGTCGGGCACGGCGTCCCACCCCTTCTCCCAGCCCGCGAGGAGGCCGATGTGGACGTACGGTCCGACGGTCTGCGAGGGCATCAGGCCGACGGGGACCTCGTCCTGCGCGCGCGAGAACACGGGGTAGCGCGGAGCGTCGGTGTTGCTTCCGGAATCGATCATGGGTCAGGCCTCCTCGAAGGGGGTGGCGCGGGTACCGCGGAGGACGATGTCGAACCGGTACGCGAGAGCCCAGTCCGGTTGGGTGGCGTCGTAGTCGAACGAGGCGATCATGCGCTCGCGAGCAGCCTCGGGGACGGCGTTGTAGATGGGGTCCTGGAAGAAGAAGGGGTCGTCGGGGAAGTACATCTGGGTCACGAGACGCTGCGTGTACGCCCGTCCGAACAAGGAGAAGTGGATGTGGGCGGGCCGCCACGCGTTGTGGTGGTTCCCCCAGGGATAGGCGCCGGGCTTGATGGTGGTGAACCGGTACTCGCCGGTCGCGTCGGTGAGCGCCCGGGCGACGCCGTTGAAGTGCGGGTCCAGCGGGGCCGGCCACGAGTCGTTGCGGTGCCGGTAGCGGCCCGCCGCATTCGCCTGCCACACCTCGATCAGGGTGTCCGGGACCGGCTTGCCGTCCGCGTCCACGACGCGGCCGTGCACGATGATCCGCTGGCCGATGGCCTCGCCGCCGTTGGCCAGGCTCATGTCGCTCTCCGCCGCGTCCACGTCACCGTCGCCGAAGACCGGGCCGGTGAGTTCGCCCAGGCGTTCCGGAATCAGGATCAGGTCCTGCCGGGGGCTGCGCAGCCGCGTCGTCTTGTAGTCCGGCGACAGGAGCGGGGGATGAGTGGCTCCGGGCAGGAAGAGGCGGTCGGAAGAGAGCGGCATGAGCATCCTCGTTCTTGATGTGAACATGTGAACGGTATACGTACATGTTATCCGGCGGGGGTGATGGAGGCAACAGTTCCGGGCCGCGAGTTCGCGATGTGTATATGTGTTCACACAGAGAACGTTTTGGGGTAGCCTGGATCACATGATCAACAAAGTTCATCCCAGCGCGGCGGAGGCCGTCGCTGATATCCCGGACGGGGCATCCCTTGCCGTCGGCGGCTTCGGCCTCGTCGGCATTCCATCCGTCCTGATCGACGCGATTCTGGAGCAGGGCGCCACCGACCTGGAGACGGTGAGCAACAACTGCGGCACGGAGGGGTTCGGCCTCGGCAAACTGCTCGAGGCGCACCGCATCCGTCGCACGATCAGCTCCTATGTCGGCTCCAACAAGGAATTCGCCCGGCAGTACCTCTCGGGTGAGCTCGAGGTGGAGCTGACGCCGCAGGGCACCCTCGCCGAGCGGATGCGCGCCGGCGGCGCCGGCATTCCGGCGTTCTTCACCTCGGCGGGAGTGGGCACGCAGGTCGCCGACGGCGGGCTCCCCCTGCAGTACGACGGGGCCGGCGGCATCGCGGTCGCCTCGGCGCCCAAGGAGACCCGCGAGTTCGACGGCGAGACCTACGTCCTCGAACGCGGCATCCGGACCGACTTCGCCCTGGTCCACGCCTGGAAGGGCGATCGGCTGGGCAACCTGGTCTTCCGCGGAACCGCGCGCAACTTCAACCCCGACGCGGCGACCGCGGGGCGGATCACCATCGCGCAGGTCGAGCATCTCGTCGAACCCGGGGAGCTGGACCCCGCGGACGTGCACACGCCCGGGATCTACGTCCAGCGCGTCGTGGTCGTCGGGCCCCAGGAGACCGGAATCGAGAACAGGACGGTGCAGGCATGAGTTGGACCCGCGACCAGATGGCGGCCCGCATCGCGGCCGATCTGCTGGACGGTCAGTACGTGAACCTGGGGATCGGCATGCCCACGCTGATCCCCGGCCACATCCCCGCCGATCGGGAGGTCGTGCTGCATTCCGAGAACGGTGTGCTCGGCGTCGGTCCGTACCCGTTCGAGGACGAGGTGGATCCGGAGCTGATCAACGCCGGCAAGGAGACCATCACCGTGGCGCCCGGCGCCTCGTTCTTCGGCTCCTCCGAGTCCTTCGCGATGATCCGTGGCGGCCACGTCGACGTGGCGGTGCTCGGGGCGATGCAGGTGAGCGCCCGAGGCGACCTGTCGAACTGGATGGTGCCCGGTGCCATGGTCAAGGGCATGGGCGGCGCGATGGATCTGGTGCACGGTGCGGGCCGCGTCATCGTGATGATGGATCACGTCACCCGCAAGGGCGATCCGAAGATCCTGTCGGAGAACACCCTTCCGTACACCGGTCTGCGATGCGTCAACCGCATCGTCTCCGACCTGGCGGTCATCGACATCACCGCGGACGGCCTGCTCCTGGTCGAGACGGCTCCCGGCGTCGAGGTCGACGAGGTGGTCGCCAAGACCGCCGCGCCGCTGCTCGTGCCCGACCGGAGCTACCAAAGCCCCACGAAACCCGCTCGCGTCCACTGACTAGAATCGGGGGGTGACTACTGCGCCGCACGACTCCGCTCTCGACCGACTCCCCGCCGCCTGGGAGCCCGGTGCGGTAGAGGCGGACATCTACGCCGGCTGGGTGGACGCGGGGTACTTCACCGCCGACAACACCTCGCCCAAGCCCGCCTTCTCCGTGGTCCTGCCGCCGCCGAACGTGACCGGCAGCCTGCACCTGGGGCATGCGCTGGACCAGACCATCACGGACGCGCTGTGCCGCCGCAAGCGGATGCAGGGCTACGAGGTGCTGTGGCTGCCGGGCACCGACCACGCGGGCATCGCCACGCAGTCGCTGGTGGAGAAGCAGCTGGCGGCGGAGGGCACCGACCGTCGGACGATCGGCCGCGAGGCCTTCCTCGAGCGCGCGTGGGCCTTCAAGGAGGCCAGCCACGGCAACATCACCGGCCAGATGCGCCGCATCGGCGTCGGCATCGACTGGTCCCGCGAGCGGTTCACCATGGACGAGGGCCTCTCGCGCGCCGTCCAGACCATCTTCAAGCAGCTCTTCGACGCCGGCCTGATCTACCGGGCCGAGCGTCTGGTCAACTGGTCGCCGGTGCTGCAGACCGGCATCTCCGACCTCGAGGTCGACCACAAGGAGGTCGACGGGGAGCTCGTGTCCTTCCGGTACGGGTCCATGAACGACGGTGAGCCGCACATCGTCTGCGCCACGACTCGCCTCGAGACCATGCTGGGCGACACGGCGATCGCCGTGCACCCCGACGACGAGCGCTACCGCGCGCTGGTGGGCACCACGCTCGAGCACCCGTTCCTGGACCGGCGCATCCCCGTCGTCGCCGACGACTACGTCGACCCCGAGTTCGGTTCCGGCGCGGTGAAGATCACCCCCGCGCACGACCCCAACGACTTCGCCCTCGGCCAGCGGCACGGTCTGCCGATGCCCACGATCATGGACGAGACCGCCCACATCGTCGGCACCGGAACGCAGTTCGACGGACTCGACCGCTTCGCCGCCCGCAAGGCCATCCGCGAGGCGCTGGCCGAGCAGGGCCGCATCGTCAAGGAGGTCCGCCCGTACCGGCACAGCGTCGGCCACAGCGAGCGCTCCGGCGAGCCGATCGAGCCGCGGCTGTCGATGCAGTGGTGGGTCAAGGTGGACCGGCTGTCGAAGGCGGCGGGCGACGCGGTCCGCAGCGGCGACACCACGATCGTCCCCGAATCGCTGGCGCCGCGGTTCTTCGACTGGGTCGACGAGATGCACGACTGGAACATCTCCCGGCAGCTGTGGTGGGGCCACCGCATCCCGGTCTGGTACGGCCCCGCCGACGCCGAGGGTAACCGGGACGTCGTGTGCTGCGGGCCCGACGACGTCCCGCCCGCCGGCTACGAGCAGGACCCCGACGTGCTGGACACCTGGTTCAGCTCGGGCCTGTTCCCGTTCTCCACGATGGGCTGGCCGGACTCCACGGCCGACCTCGCGAAGTTCTATCCCACGTCGACCCTGATCACGGGCTACGACATCATCTTCTTCTGGGTCGCCCGGATGATGATGTTCGGCACCTTCGTCGGCGAGGAGCCGAACGCGCCCGGCAAGGTGCCCTTCCACGAGGTGCTGCTGCACGGGCTCGTCCGCGACGAGTTCGGCAAGAAGATGTCCAAGTCGAAGGGCAACGGCATCGATCCGTTGGACTGGGTGGAGGAGTACGGCGCCGACGCGCTGCGCTTCACGCTGGCCCGCGGCACCATCCCCGGCGCCGATCTCAACGTGGGCGCCGATGCCGCGGCGAGCAGCCGCAAGTTCGCCACCAAGCTGTTCAACGCCACCAAGCTGGCGCTGATGAACGACGCGCACGTCGGTGAGCTCCCGGCGCGCGATCGGCTCACCGACGCCGATCGTTGGATCCTGGACCGCCTCGCCGCGGTGCAGGCCGAGGCCGACGCCGCGTTCGACGCGAACGAACTGGGCAAGGCCTGCGAGGCGCTCTACCACTTCGCGTGGGACGAGCTGTGCGACTGGTACCTCGAGGTCGCCAAGCTGCAGCTGCACGCCGCGAACGACGACGGTGACGCGGAGCTCGGCGAGAACACGCGCCTGGTGCTCGGCAAGGCCCTCGACGTCGTGCTGCGGATGCTGCACCCGACGATGCCCTTCGTGACGGAGGTGCTGTGGAAGGCCCTCACCGGCGGCACCTCGCTGGTGATCGCCGACTGGCCGTCCCGCGACTGGGCGCCCGCCGAGATCCCGGCGGACGGCGTCGAGTCCGCGCGCCGCTTCGCCGACCTGCAGCGTCTGGTGACCGAGATCCGCCGGTTCCGCAGCGACCAGCTGCTCAAGCCGGGGCAGCGGGTCGCCGCGCGGCTCACGGGCCTCGACGACGCGGGCCTGGCCTCGCTCGCCGCCGCGGCCGCGAACCTGTGCCGCCTCACCCCGCCCGAGGAGGGCTTCGCCGCCACCGCGTCGCTCGAGGTCCGGCTGGTCGGGGGCACGGTCACCGTCGAACTGGACACGTCCGGCACCGTCGACCTGGGGGCCGAGCGGGCGCGCCTGGAGAAGGACCTCAAGGCCGCGCAGAAGGAGCTCGACGGGACCACGGCCAAGCTCGGGAACGAGGCCTTCCTGGCCAAGGCGCCCGACGCGGTCGTCGACAAGATCCGCGGGCGGCAGGCCGTCGCGCAGGAGGAGGTCGAGCGGCTGACGGCGCGGATCGCGCAGCTCGGCGGGGGCGCCGCGTGACGGTGCCCGCGTTCGCCGCCGACCCCGACGACCTCGCCGAACTGGCGCAGGTCGAGGCGGAACTGGACCAGCGCTGGCCGGAGACGAAGATCGAGCCCTCGCTCACGCGCATCGCCGCGCTGATGCAGCTGCTCGGCTCGCCGCAGGACGCCTACCCGTCGATCCAGATCGCCGGGACCAACGGCAAGTCCTCGACGGCGCGCATGATCGACTCGCTGCTGCTCGCCTTCTCGCGCCGGACGGGCCGGATCACCAGCCCGCACCTGCAGCTGGCCACCGAACGCATCGCGATCGACGGTGCGCCCCTCACCGCGAAGCAGTACGTCGCGACCTACCGCGAGCTCGAGCCCTTCATCGAGCTGGTCGACGCGCAGTCCGAGGCGGCCGACGGTCCGCGGATGAGCAAGTTCGAGGTGCTCACGGCGATGGCCTTCGCGGCATTCGCAGAGGCGCCCGTCGACGTGGCGGTGGTGGAGGTCGGGCTCGGCGGTACCTGGGACGCCACGAACGTCGTGACGGCCGAGGTCGCCGTGATCACGCCGATCGGTCTGGACCACGTCGAGATCCTGGGCCCGGACATCCCGTCGATCGCGGGCGAGAAGGCGGGCATCATCAAGCGGGCCCCCGAGCGGCTGATCCCCAAGGACACCGTCGTGGTCGTGGGCAAGCAGGAGCCGGCCGCCATGGACGTGCTGCTCCGCAGGGCCGTCGAGGCGGACGCCGCCGTCGCGCGGGAGGGCTCCGAGTTCATGGTCGTCGAGCGGCGCGTCGCCGTCGGCGGACAGCAGCTGACCCTGCAGGGCCTCGGCGGCGTGTACGACGAGATCTTCCTGCCGCTGCACGGCGAGCACCAGGCCAACAACGCCGTGGTCGCGCTCGCCGCGGTGGAGGCCTTCTTCGGCGCGGGCGCGGACCAGCAGCTCGACCTCGACACGGTGCGGGAGGGCTTCGCGAGGGCCGCCTCGCCGGGCAGGCTCGAACGCGTCCGCACCGCCCCGACGGTGCTCATCGACGCCGCGCACAACCCGCACGGCGCGCAGGCGCTGGCGCGCACTCTGCAGACCGAGTTCGGTTTCCACACGCTGATCGGCGTGGTCTCCGTGCTCGCCGACAAGGACGCGATCGGCGTGCTCACCGCCCTCGAGCCGGTGCTCGACACGATCGTGGTCACACACAACGGGTCGCCGCGCGCGCTCGAGGTCGAGCGGCTCGCCGCGATCGCCGAGGAGATCTTCGGCGAGGACCGCGTCGTCACCTCGCCCACCATGGTCGACGCCGTCGAGACCGCGGTCGCGCTCGCCGACGACGAGTCGGACGACGGCTTCGACACCGGTGCGCCGGCCTCGGGCGTCGGCGTGCTCGTGACCGGCTCCGTGGTGACCGCGGGAGTGGCGCGTTCGCTGTTCGGAAAGGAACCCCAGTGAGTACTCAGCGGTTCACGCCGCCCACCAAGGATCCGTGGAAGAGCTTCCGCGGCATCCTGTCCGGCACGCTGATCCTCGAGATGATCGTGATCCTGCTGGCGCTACCGGTGGTGATCAAGCTGACCTCCGGCCTGACCGGTGTCAAGATCGCGTACGTGCTCCTGCTGGCCGCGGCCTGCTTCGCCGGCTGCCTGGTCGTGAAGAAGCCGTGGGCCATCCCCGCGTTCTGCGTGCTGCAGGTGGCCGTCATCGCCGGCTTCGCCGTGCACTGGGGGATCGGCGCGGTGGGCATCGTGTTCGGCCTGGTCTGGGCGTACATCGTCTACATCGAGCGGGACGTCAAGAAGCGCATGGCCGAGGGGCGGCTGCAGGGCCAGGAGCCGATCGCGGACTGATCCGGCACGCCGTCCGGGGGACCGTCGTCGACGGTGACGACCCACCCCGCTACTGTCGTGCTCGTGACTGAGCGGACTCTGATTCTCATCAAGCCCGACGGCGTGCGGCGCGGCCTGTCCGGGGAGATCCTGGCGCGCATCGAGCGGAAGGGCCTGACCATCGCGGCCCTCGAGCTCAAGCACGTCTCCATCGAGGTGGCGCAGGGCCACTACGCCGAGCACAAGGAGAAGCCCTTCTTCGGCTCCCTGCTCGAATTCATCACCTCCGGGCCCGTGGTGGCCGCGGTGCTGGAGGGCCCGCGGGCGATCGCGGCGTTCCGTCAGCTCGCCGGCGGCACCGATCCCGTGGAGAAGGCCGTGCCCGGCACCATCCGCGGCGACCTCGGCCTGGAGACCCAGGAGAACCTCGTGCACGGTTCCGACTCGCCCGAGTCCGCCGCGCGCGAGATCGCTCTCTGGTTCCCCGGTCTCGCCTGACCTGCGTCTACCCACGTCCCTCCGGGCCCGCGCCGCGCGAACCGCGCAGCGCGGGCCCGATACTTTTCCGCCGCGGCTGTGACGTGTGGGATGATGAGTCGGACGCACGTCGGCGCGCGCAACCGCGCAGCACCGACCGGCCCGGCAGCTCGGCGAACACCGAGCAAGCGTGCGCCACGCACGAGACACGTGCAGACCTTGACAAACGTGAGGCCTCAGATCACCTGGAGCCCCACCACACGACACGCCCCCGCGTGGCCGCGACCGAGTAGTGATCGCGCCCGGGGGTCGGTAGGAGATTCAGTGGCCGACAACACGTCGCCGGAAGAACAGAACAACGAAGCCGGGGAAGAGTTCCCGCAGAAGCTGCGCGTGCACGCACTGGCGCGTCTGCTCGGGCTCACCAGCAAGGAGGTGCTCGCGCACCTCGGCGACCTCGGATTCGTCGCGCGCAGCGCGCACTCGAGCATCGACCGCAGCGCCGCCGAGCGGGTCCGCGATCGCATCGCCGAGCTCGCGGGCGGAGCGCCCGATGCCGCTGACCAGCAGGTCGCGCCCGAACCCGCCACCGCGCCGCTCGCCGAGCCCGTCGAGGAGACCCCGTCGCTCTTCTCCGAGGCCGCGGTCATCGAGCCCATCGCCGAGGTGGCCCCGCCGACCATCGACACCACGGTGCCGCTGTTCCTGCAGCCCGAGCAGGTGGAGCCCGCGCCGCGGAAGGCGCGCGCGCCGAAGAAGAAGGACGTCGTCGTCGAGGACGCCGCGGAGCCCGAGGCCCCGGCCGTCGCCGTCGACACCCCCGCGACCGAGCAGGACACCGAGCCCGCCGCCGAGGCCGCGGACGCGGCACCGTCGGGCGACGAGTCCGCGGACGACGAGGGCGCGGGCAACCGTCGCCGCCGCCGGGGCCGTCGTGGCCGGGGCCGCGGGCGCGGCGAGAACGCCGACGAGCAGGACGGCCAGGACCAGGCCGAGCAGGCCGACGGTGCGCCGGCGCAGGGCGCGAGCACCGACGAGCAGCAGCCCGAGGAGGACAGCTCGCCCGCCGCCGAGGCGGCGGACGAGGCATCGTCGGACGACGCCGAGGGCGATGACGTCGAGGACGTGACCGACGGTGGCTCGCGTCGCCGCCGTCGCCGTCGCCGGCGCCGCTCGGGCGCGGGGGAGGACGGCGCCGAGGCGGCCTCGTCCGACGACCCGCCGAACACCGTCGTCCACGAGCGCGAGCCGCGCGAAGCGCGCCAGCGCGCCCGGCGCGACGAGGTGCGCGGCATCAGCGGCTCGACCCGCCTGGAGGCCAAGCGCCAGCGTCGCCGCGACGGCCGCGACACCGTGCGCCGCCGCCCGCCGATCCTCACCGAGTCGGAGTTCCTCGCCCGCCGCGAGGCCGTCGACCGCGTGATGGTCGTGCGCGAGCGCACCGGCGTGGGTCCGTCGCAGGGGCAGGACGGCCACACCGTGCCGCACCCCGCCGACTACACCCAGGTCGCGGTCCTCGAGGACGGCGTGCTGGTGGAGCACTTCGTCACCTCGTCCAGCTCGGCGTCGATGGTGGGCAACATCTACCTCGGCCGCGTGCAGAACGTGCTGCCCTCGATGGAGGCCGCGTTCGTCGACATCGGCCGCGGCCGCAACGGCGTGCTCTACGCCGGCGAGGTCAACTGGGACGCCGCCGGCCTCGACGGCAACGCGCGGAAGATCGAGCAGGCGCTCAAGCCCGGCGACCAGGTGCTGGTGCAGGTCTCGAAGGACCCGGTCGGTCACAAGGGCGCCCGCCTGACCACGCAGATCTCCCTCGCGGGACGCTTCCTGGTGTACGTGCCGGGCGGTGGCTCCGCCGGCATCTCCCGCAAGCTGCCCGACACCGAGCGCAAGCGCCTCAAGGAGATCCTCAAGGAGATCGTCCCCGCCGATGCGGGCGTGATCATCCGCACCGCCTCCGAGGGCGTGAGCGCCGAGGAGCTCGCGGGCGATGTCGCGCGACTGCAGGCGCAGTGGGCCGAGATCGAGGCCGCGTCCTCGCAGAAGGGCGTCAAGGCGCTCTACGAGGAGCCGGACCTGCTGGTCAAGGTCGTCCGCGACCTGTTCAACGAGGACTTCAGCAAGCTCGTCATCGAGGGCCGCAAGGCCTGGGACACCACCTCGAAGTACGTGGGCGATGTTGCTCCCGACCTGATGCCGCGGGTCGAGAAGTTCGAGAAGGCCCACGCCGACGCGCCGGACGTCTTCGCCACCTACCGCATCGACGAGCAGCTCGCGAAGGCGATGGACCGCAAGGTCTGGCTGCCCTCGGGCGGCACGCTGGTCATCGACCGCACCGAGGCGATGACCGTCGTCGACGTCAACACCGGCAAGTTCACCGGCGCCGGCGGCAACCTCGAGGAGACGGTCACCCGCAACAACCTCGAGGCGGCTGAGGAGATCGTGCGGCAGATGCGCCTGCGCGACATCGGCGGCATGATCGTCGTCGACTTCATCGACATGGTCCTCGAGTCCAACCGCGACCTCGTGCTGCGGCGCCTCACCGAGGCCCTGGGCCGCGACCGCACCCGCCACCAGGTCTCCGAGGTCACCTCGCTGGGCCTGGTCCAGATGACCCGTAAGCGGATCGGCACGGGCCTCGTCGAGGCCTTCTCCACGCCGTGCCAGGCGTGCGCCGGCCGCGGCATCATCGTCCACGACGCGCCCGTCGAGTCGTCGGGTGGCGGCGAGGACGCGGGCCGCTCGGGGGAGCGGTCGGAGGGCACGGGCCGCAAGAAGCGCAAGCGCTCCAAGTCCGACGGTGCCGCCCCGGCCCCGGAGGCGCAGCCCGCGCCCGCGAAGGAGCCCGCCGTGCACAAGGGCGAGCACCCGATGTTCCGGGCGATGGCGGCGCACCACGATGAGGACGGCAACGAGACGGCTGTCCCCGCTGAGGCCGCGGTGCCCGCTGAGGCCGCAGCCCCCGCTGAGGCCGCGGCTCCCGCAGCGCCCGCCGAGGCCGCAGCGCCCGCCCAGACGGCGGCGCCCGCTGAGACCGCGGCCCCCGCGGTCGACGCACCGGTGGAGGCGGACCGGAAGCCGGCGGAGCAGCCGGCGGAGCAGGCACCGTCGGCCCCGCGTCGCCGCAGGGTGGCGCGGAAGGCGCCCACCACGACCTCGGCGTCCGCGCAGACGATCGTCGTCGACATCGCGGCACCCGTTCCCGACGCCCCGGCCGCTCCCGCGGGTGATTCCGCGGGGCAGTCGGTCGCGGAGCCCGCGCGCAAGCGGGCCCGGCGCCGTGCCGCGGCCCGGCCCGCGGGCCCTGCGGCGGGCAGCGCCGAGGGTGACGCTGCGAACAAGGCGGACCAGCCGGTTTGACCCTGGCGTCGGCGTTCCCGTAACCTGGGAAGGTCGCTTTTCCGGCGGCGCGCTCGTGCGTGCGCGGTACCGGAGTACTTGCGTGAAGGCGAGCCGCGCACCTGGCGCGCGCTAGAACTACGAGATGTGTTGAAGAGGTAAGCGGAGAAGATGGCCACGTATGCGATCGTCAAGACCGGCGGCAAGCAGTACAAGGTCGCCGTCGGCGACCTGGTGAAGGTCGAGAAGATCGACGGTGAGCTCGGTAGCAGCGTCAAGCTGCCCGTGGCGCTCGTTGTCGACGGTGCGAACCTCACCACCGACGCCGCCGCGCTGGAAAAGATCTCGGTCACCGCCGAGGTCGTGGATCAGGTCAAGGGCCCGAAGATCCGCATCCACAAGTTCAAGAACAAGACCGGCTACCACAAGCGTCAGGGCCACCGGCAGAAGCTCACGGTCGTCAAGGTGACCGCGATCGCCTGACCGGCGAACGAAGACCACTCACACTTTTAGTACAGGAGTAGCCAGATGGCACACAAGAAGGGCGCGTCCAGCTCGCGCAACGGTCGTGATTCCAACGCCCAGCGACTGGGCGTCAAGCGGTTCGGTGGCCAGAAGGTCAACGCCGGTGAGATCCTGGTCCGCCAGCGCGGCACCCACTTCCACCCCGGCGTTCTCGTCGGCCGTGGCGGCGACGACACGCTGTTCGCTCTCGCGGACGGCGCCGTCGAGTTCGGCACCAAGCGTGGCCGCAAGACGGTCAACATCGTGCCGGTCGCTGCGGAGGCCTAGTCCGCGGCAGCAGTACGAAGTCTTCTCGAAGGCGGGCGTGGTCTCCTTGTCAGGGACCCGCCCGCTTTCGTTTTTCCGCCCTCGGGCGGACACCCGGTAGAAAGAGGTTCATCCATGTCCAGGTTCGTCGACCGCGTGACGGTGCATGTCACGGCAGGTAACGGTGGCCACGGCTGCGCCTCGATCCACCGCGAGAAGTTCAAGCCGCTCGGCGGTCCCGACGGCGGCAACGGCGGGCGCGGCGGCTCCGTGGTCCTCGAGGTCGATCCGCAGGTGCACACGCTGCTCGACTTCCACTTCCGCCCGCACCTCAAGGCCACCAACGGCAAGCCCGGCGAGGGCGGGAACCGCGAGGGACGCTCCGGACAGGACCTGGTCCTGAAGGTGCCGGACGGCACCGTCGTCCTGGACACCGACGGCAGGATGGTCGCCGATCTGGTGGGCGCGGGCACGCGGTTCGACGCCGCCCAGGGCGGCCGCGGCGGCCGGGGTAACGCGGCACTGGTGTCGAAGGCGCGCAAGGCGCCCGGTTTCGCGCTGCTCGGCGAAGAGGGCCAGGCGCGCGATCTGGTGCTCGAGCTCAAGTCGGTCGCCGATGTGGGGCTGGTCGGCTTCCCGTCCGCGGGGAAGTCCTCGCTGGTCTCGGTGCTCTCGGCCGCGAAGCCCAAGATCGCCGACTACCCGTTCACCACGCTCGCGCCGAACCTCGGCGTCGTGTCGGCGGGGGAGACCACCTTCACCATCGCCGACGTCCCGGGCCTCATCCCCGGCGCGTCGACGGGCCGCGGTCTGGGACTGGACTTCCTGCGCCACCTCGAGCGGTGCGCCGTGCTCGCGCACGTCGTGGACTGCGCGACCCTGGAGCCCGGCCGTGATCCGGTGAGCGATGTCGACGCGCTGGAGGCCGAGCTGGCCGCGTACCAGCCGGCCCTCGCCGCCGACACCGGCCTGGGCGACCTGTCCGAGCGGCCCCGCATCGTCGTGCTCAACAAGGCCGACGTGCCGGACGCCGAGGAACTCGCCGAGATGGTCCGCCCCGAGTTCGAGGCGCGCGGCTGGCCGGTCTTCGTGATCTCCGCGGTGGCGCACACCGGCCTGCGTGAGCTCACCTTCGCGCTCGCCGAGCTGGTGCAGCGCTATCGCGAGGAGCGGGGGACCCCGGTCGCCCGTCGCCCCGTCATCCGGCCGATCGCCATCGACGAGTCCGGGTTCGAGGTCATCTCCGACCCCGCCCAGCCGGGCGGCTTCATCGTGCGCGGCCCGCGGCCGGAGCGGTGGATCAAGCAGACGCCGTTCGACAACGACGAGGCCGTCGGCTTCCTGGCCGACCGGCTCAACCGGCTCGGCGTCGAGAAGGAGCTGGTCAAGCTCGGTGCGGAGCCCGGTGCCCCGGTCACCATCGGCGATGTCTGCTTCAACTGGGAGCCCTCGCTCGGCACCATCGACGACGTGCCGGTCACCGGCCGCGGCACCGATATCCGGCTCGAGCAGAACGACCGCGTGGGCGCCGCCGAGCGTCGCCACCAGCACGACGTGCGGCGCGGCCTGGCGAGCGACGACGAGGACGACCTGTGACCGAGGCGCCCGCGGCGTCCCACGGCGAGCTGCTCGACGGCGACATGCGGGCCCTCGTCGCGGGCGCCCGCAAGCTGGTGGTCAAGATCGGCAGCTCGGCGCTGACCGATCTCGAGCACGGCCTCGCGTCGGATCGCCTGGACGCGCTGACCGACGCGATCGTCGCGCGCCTGGACCGGGGCACCGAGGTCATCGTGGTCTCCTCCGGCGCGATCGGCGCGGGCATGGCGCCGCTGGGGTTGAAGCGCCGCCCCACGGACCTCGCGACCAAGCAGGCCGTCGCTTCGGTGGGGCAGCTGCAGCTGGCCAACGCCTGGGGCGCGTCGTTCCGGCGCTACGAGCGGATCGTCTCGCTGGTGCTGCTCACCGCGCACGACATCGGTCTGCGCGTGCACGCGGCGAACGCGCAGCGCACGCTCGACCGGCTGCGCGCGCTCGGTGCCGTCCCGATCATCAACGAGAACGACGTGGTGGCCTCGAACGAGGTGCGCTTCGGCGACAACGACCGGCTGGCCGCCCTCGTCGCACACCTGACCGGCGCCGATGCGCTCGTCCTGCTCTCCGATGTCGACGGGCTCTACGACGGTGACCCGCGCAAGGGCGAGGCCTCGCTCATCGCGGCCGTGGACGGCCCGGAGGACCTCGACGGGGTGGTGGCCGGTTCCGGCGGCGCGCTCGGCACGGGCGGGATGGCGTCGAAGCTGTCCGCCGCTCGGCTCGCCGCGGACGCGGGAGTGCCCGTGCTGCTGACCGCGGCGGCGCTCGCCGACCGGGCGCTCGACGGTGCGGACGTGGGCACGGTCTTCCGGCCCCGGGCCGTGCGCCTGTCGGCGCGGCGGTTCTGGGTGCGGCACGCCGCTGACGTCCACGGGGAGCTGGTGCTGGACGACGGTGCCGTGGCCGCGGTCGTGGACCGCCGGCGGTCGCTACTGCCGGCGGGGGTGCACGGTGTGAGCGGCACGTTCTCCGGGGGAGACGTGGTCAACCTGTGCGATGCGGCCGGCACCGTGCGGGCCCGCGGCGTCGTCGCCTACGACCACTCGGAGATCGAGGCGATGCTCGGGCAGGGCACCGCGGAGTTGCCGGAGGGGCTGCGGCGTCCCGTCGTCCATGCGGACGACCTCGTGCCGGTGCGCTGAGCGGCCGATGGCCCCGCGGCTACGCCGCTCCCTCGAGGTCCCGGCGCAGCGCCGCCTCGGAGGCCTTCACGGACTGGACGGCGAAGGGCTCGATGAGCATGCCGAGGGCCTTGCCCGCGAGACCGCCCGGTAGGTCGTAGGTGAACTCGACGGCGAGTTCGGTGCGCCCCTCGTCGACGGCGCGGAACCGCCACCGCGAGGTGGTGCGGAACCCGGAGATCGACTTCAGCGTGATCAGGCTGTCCTCGTCGAACTCCGTGACCTCGACGATGGAGCCGATCTCCTTCGGCCCGATCTTCACCGCGGAGTCGTAGACGGCGCCGAGGCCGTAGTCCTTCGTGCCCTGCGGCACGAACCGGCTGATCCCGAAGAACCACGTCGGCACGGTCCGGTAGTCCGCGACGTGCGCGAAGGCCCGGTCGACGGGGACGGCGGCGGTGGCGGTGTGGTTGATCGTGGTCACGCGGCGACCCTACACGCAGGACCAGGGTATTCATACAGATGGGCTGGAATTGTCCATCGGCGTGGTACGTTCTTGGTTCAAGTGTGTCAGCCGGGTAGTAGGAGGTCGACATGGCACTGCACATCACCCACATGGGACGGACGCGCGGGCGTCCCTTCGAGGGGCAGGCGGAGTACGAGCAGACGCTGGTCGACCTGTCGGAGGCCTCGGTCCAGCGCAATTTCGACCCGTACGTCGACATCGACTGGGACTCGCCGGAGCTGGCGGTCACCCCGGATGATCCGCGCTGGATCCTCGACTCCCGCTTCGATCCGATCGGCCGCACCGAGTGGTATCAGGCGCAGCCGCGGGCCAAGCAGATCGAGATGGGCATGTGGCGGCAGGCCAACGTGGCGAAGGTGGGCCTGCAGTTCGAGTCGGTGCTGATCCGCGGGATCATGCAGTACACGGCCGTTCAGCCGAACAGCTCCCCGGAGTTCCGCTACGCCACGCACGAGGCGAAGGAGGAGTGCCAGCACACGCTGATGTTCCAGGAGTTCGTGAACCGGATCGGCATGGACGTGCCCGGCGGCCCGCTGTGGTTCCGCCGGCTGTCGCCGATCATTCCGTTGGCGGCCACCACTTTCCCGATGATCTTCTACATGGGCGTGCTCGGCGGCGAGGAGCCGATCGACCACGTGCAGAAGCAGTTCCTGCGCTCCGGCATCGAGCAGCACCCCACGATGACCGCGGTCATGCAGATCCACGTGGCGGAGGAGGCGCGGCACATCTCGTTCGCGCATCAGCTGCTCGAGCACCGCATCCCCACGCGCGGCGCGTTCCCGCGGTTCCTGCTCTCGCTCGCGTTGCCGCTCGTGATGCGCTCGCTGCTCACCGCGATCGCGGTGCCGCCGCGCGAGTTCCGCAAGCGCTTCGAGATCCCGCGCGCCGAGTGGAAGCAGATGTACTGGCGCTCCCCGGAGTCGCAGGCCGTCAAGCGCGAGGTGTTCGGCGATGTGCGCCTGCTGGCGGAGAAGACGAAGCTGATGAACCCGGTGTCGCGCCTGCTGTGGCGGGCGCTCGGCATCGACGGCCGCGTCTCCCGCTTCCGCAGCGAGCCCGCCTACGCGGCCGGCTGATCCTCCGCAGACCCGAGGAATCCGATCCGCCTGCGGCGGAGCTGCTGTGAGCGGTTCCGCCCCAGGCGGATTCGTCTTCCTCGGGCACGAGGCCCGCGCCACGATGGGGGCATGACAGACACACCCACCATCCCCAGGTTCAGCGAGCGGGTGCGCCGTGAGCTCTACGACCATCGGGTCGTCGTCCTCGACGGTCCGCTCGACGACGACAACGGCTCCCTCCTCGCCACGCAGATCCTCTCCCTCGCCGCGGTGAGTCCCGGTGATATCGCGCTGTGGATCCATTCGCCCGGCGGCTCCGTGCCGTCCATGCTCGCGATCCGCGATGTCATGCGGCTCGTCCCCTGCGATGTCTCGACCCTGGTGCTCGGCATCGCCTACAGCGCCGGGCAGTTCCTGTTGTCCGCGGGAACGCCGGGCAAACGCCGGGCGCTGCCGCACTCCCGGGTGCTCATGCACCAGGGGTCGGCGGGCATCGGCGGCACCGCCGTCGACATCGAGCTGCAGGCCGGCGACCTCCGGCACACCCGCGACACGGTGCTCGGCCTGATCGCCGAGGACACCGGACGCCCGCTGGAGCAGATCTTCGAGGACTCGCTGCACGACCGCTGGTACACGGCGCAGGAGGCCCGCGACTACGGCTTCGTCGACGAGATCGTGCAGTCCTTCGACACGATCGTCCCGGGCCGCCGCCGCACCGGTTTCGACCTCGCGGGGTTCCCACGATGAGCACCTACACGATCCCCAATGTCATCGACCGGCGCCCCACCGGCGAGCGCATCACCGATGTGTACTCGCATCTGCTTTCGGAGCGGGTGGTCTACCTCGGCACCGGCATCGACGCCGGGGTCGCGAACGCGATCGTCGCGCAGCTGCTGTTCCTCGCCTCGGACGGCGAGGGCGAGATCCAGCTCTACATCAACTGCGAGGGCGGCGATCCCAGTGCGGCCCTGGCGATCTACGACACCATGCGGTACATCCGGCCGCCGGTGGCGACGACGTGCGTCGGGCAGGCCGTCGCGGTCGGGGCGGTGCTGCTCGCGGGCGGCGCACCGGGCCGGCGGATGGGGCTCCCGCACTCGCGGGTCGTGCTGCATCAGCCGTCGGCGCAGGGGCGCGGCACACCGGGCAGACCCCCGAACAGCTGCGCGCCGACACCGATCACGACCGCGTCTTCACCGCCGCGGCGGCCGTCGAGTACGGGCTGATCGACGAGGTGATCGAGGAGGCCTGATGTCGGCGCGGTGGGCGGTGTCGGCCAGCCGTTCCCCGCGCTCGTGCCGCAGCCGGCGCAGGTGGGCGCCGAGCTCGTGCCGGAACAGTGCCTCGCTGCGGGTCTGCATGGGCCTCACGCTACGACGGGCCGGGCCCCGGCACCGTCGGATCCGCTGTGAGCAGCGTGGGGCGGTGCGTACCCTCGGTGGGCATGGTGGACTTCGACCGTCGGACGTTCCTCGTCGCGGGCACGGGTGCCGTGTTCGCGACCCTCACAGCGGTGTCCGCCGGGCGGGCGGTGGCGGCGCCGGACGCGGGGCGGCGGGTGGTGTACTCCTACCGCGGCCTCACGCCGCCCGCTGAGCTGCTCACCAAGGTCTCGCAGGGCCGCGTCGGCGGCATCATCTTCTTCGCGGAGAACATCGCGTCCGCCGGCCAGCTCGCGGAGGTGGCGGCCGAGTTCCGCACGGCGGCGAAGGGCTCGCTGGCGTTGCTCACCGATCAGGAGGGCGGCCAGGTCAACAGGGTTCCCGGCGGTCCCGCCGCGTCCGCGCAGCAGGTGGGCGCGTCCGCGGACCCGGCGTCCGCCGCGCGGGCGCAGGGCTCGGCGGCCGCCGCTGCGCTGGGCGGGGCCGGGCTCACCGGCGACCTGGCACCCGTGCTCGGCGTCCACCGATCCGCCGGCGACTTCCTGGACGCCACGCAGCGCAGCTTCTCGTCCGATCCGAAGGTGGTCGCGGACTGCGGCGCGGCCTTCATCCGGGCCGCGCAGGGCGCAGGGATCTCGGCGTGCGCCAAGCACTTCCCGGGCCTGGGTGCTGCGCCGGCGGGGGCGAACACGGACCTGACCACGGTCACCGTCGACCTGCCGGCTGCGACCCTGCAGTCGGTCGACATGGCGCCGTACTCCGCGGCGATCGCCGCGGGGGTGCGGATGGTGATGCCGTCGTGGGCCGTCTATCCCGCGTTGGACGCGGCGAACCCGGCCGGCATGTCCCGGACCATCCTGCAGACCCATCTGCGCGGCCGGCTCGGCTTCACGGGCACGATCATCACCGACGCGCTGGAGGCGGGGGCCCTCGCCGCGTACGGCTCCACGGGGCAGCGGGCGGTCGCGGCGGTCCGGGCCGGAGCCGACCTGCTGTGCTGCTCCGCTCGGGATGTCGCCCAGGGCGACGAAGCGGCGGCGGCTCTCGCGTACGCCGGCCTCTGACCGCGCGCGGGCGCACCGGCGCGCTCGCCGACGGGGGAGGTGATCAGGGCAGGGCGAGACGCTGGAGCGCGGTGGCGACGTCCACGTCGACGGTGACGTCCGCCAGCTCGTCGCCGCGGGTGCGGCCGCGGTTGACGATGACGATCGGCTTGCCCTGCTTGCGCGCGTGCCGGACGAACCGGAGGCCGGACATCACGGTCAGCGAGGTACCGAGCACGAGGAGGGCCTCGGCATCGTCGACCATCGCGAACGCGCGGGCGACCCGCGGCTTGGGCACGGACTCGCCGAAGTAGACGATGTCGGGCTTGAGGATGCCGCCGCAGGCGCCGCAGTCGACCATCGTGAAGTCGCCGGTGTCCTCGATGACGACATCGGCGTCGGGGGCGACCTCGAGGGCGCCGCGTCCGGCGATCCGCGCGACGAAGCCGGCGTTGAGGGGTTCGAGCTGCGCGTGCAGGTGGTGCCGGCTGATCCGGTTCTCGCAGCTCAGGCAGCGCACCTGGGCGTAGTTGCCGTGCAGGTCGACAACGCCGCGCGAGCCGGCCTTGAGGTGCAGGAGGTCGACGTTCTGGGTGATCACGCCCGTGACGCCGGGCAGCGCCGCGAGGCCACGGTGCGCCGCGTTGGGCAGCGCCGCGTCCATGTGCCGCCAGCCGAGGTGGTTGCGCGCCCAGTAGCGCCGCCGGAACTCGGCGGACCCCAGGAACTGTTGGAAGGTCATCGGGGTGCGACGGGGCGCGTCCGGGCTCCGGTAGTCGGGGATCCCCGAGGCGGTGGAGATCCCGGCGCCGGTCAGCGCCAGGATGCGGCGCTCCCGGAGCAACTCCCGCGCCCGGTCGAGCCGGTCGGTGAAGTCCGCGTCGGGCGCGGTGGCCTCCGCGGGCTCCCAGGCGGGTATCGCAGTGCGCACGTCGTCCAGGCTACTCGCGGTCGCGCCGCGCAGACGTCTACCGCTTGCGCTGTGCCGGATGCGTGCTGGCGAACGGATCGACCTCGGGCGCCTTGTTGCGGCGCAGCCACAGCGCCAGCGCCATCAGCGGGATGAGGAGGCCGCCGATGCCGAGGATCATGAAGTGCCAGAAGCCGTCGATGTGCGAGGTCAGCCACTCGAAGTTCTGGCCGAAGAAGCCGGTGATGAAGGTCAGGGGAAGGAAGATCGTGGCCAGCACCGTGAGCTGCTCCATGGTGCTGTTCTGCCGGGCCGCAGAGTTCGCCTGCTGGACCGAGACGACCGCGATGTTGGCCTGGAGGATCGTGCCGAGGAGGTCGCGCTGGGCGGAGACCTCCTCGTTGACCAGCTGGAGCCGGTCGTAGACATCGCGCAGGTACGGGGCGAGGCGCTCCTCGCCGAGGCTCTTTCCGACGGCGTTGACCACGGCGAGCAGGGGGTGAGCGGCGCGGTAGAAGTTGGTCACCTCGCGGCGGAGCAGGTAGATCCGTTCGGTGGGAGCGACCGCACCGGAGAACACCGTCGCCTCGATCTGCTCGATGTCGTGCTCGAGGCCCGCGACGACCGGCTCGTAGCCGTCGACCACCTGGTCGAGGATGGCCCACAGCACCGCATCGGTGCCCAGTGCGAGGAGTTCCGGCTTCTGCTCGAGCCGGGCGCGGGCCTGATGCAGCTCGCTCGCCACGCCCTGTCTCACGGTGATGACGAAGTCACGGCCGACGAAGACGCTGATCTCGCCGAAGTCGACCTCCTCGCGGTCGTCGTCGTAGCGCGCGGTGCGGAGGATGACGAGTTTGACCGATGCCTCGAAATCCTCGACCTTCGGCCGCAGGTGGTAGTCCTGGGCGTCCTCGACGGCGAGCTCGTGCAGGTCGAAGGCCTGTCGCACGGACTCCATCTCCTCGGGCATCGGTTCGAACAGGCCGAGCCAGACGAAGCCTCCGCGACCGCACAGCCGGGCGGCGTCGAGGGGCGGGAGGGCCGCCTCCGCCTGGCGGGCACCGTCGACGTAGTGGGCGCAATCCACGATCACGGGTTGGATTCAACCGCATTCGCGGGCCACGTGCGTGGCTTCGCGCCGTGCGTTCACCGATCGGTCACGCCCGATCCACATGAATTCGCACATCGAAGTATATTTCGACGGGTGACCACCGAGACCACGCGGGAGCCGTCGATCGCGGCGCGGCTCGACCGGCTTCCGATGACGCGCCTGCACTTCGTCGCGGTGGGGGTGATCGGGCTCGGGCTGTTCTTCGATCAGTACGAGAACTTCCTGGCCGCGACCATCGCGACGGTGCTGAAGAAGGACTTCGCGCTGGGCGCCGACGAGCTCAAGGTGCTCCTGGCCTCCGCGTTCATCGGCCAGTTCATCGGTGCGCTCTTCATGGGCCGCCTCGCCGACCGGTACGGCCGGCGCACCGCGTTCATGCTCAACCTGGCGCTCTACTCGGCGGCCTCGCTCGCGGGCGCGTTCAGCCCGAACGCTGCGTTCCTCGTGGTGACCAGGTTCATCGCGGGCATCGGGATCGGCGGCGAGTTCGCGCTCGCCGATTCCTACCTGTCGGACATCCTGCCGAAGAACGTGCGCGGCAAGTACATCTCGCTGGCCTATGTCGTGTCCTTCCTCGGTGTCCCGGTGGTGGGCTTCGCCGCGCGCTGGCTCACGCCGCATGTCTTCGAGATCGGGGGAGCCGAGCTGCCGGGCTGGCGGTTGCTGTTCGTGTTCGGCGCGTTCGGTTCGCTCCTCGTCTGGCTGGTCCGACGGGGCCTCCCCGAATCGCCGCGGTGGCTGGAGGCGCAGGGGCGCTACGACGAGGCCGACGCCATCGTCCGGCGGTTGGAGGCGCAGGCCCGGGCGGAGGGCCGGGTGCTCGCCGAACCCGATGCGGCGCTGCGCCCCGTGGCGTCCCGGTCGATCACGATCCGCGCGCTCTTCCGCCCGCCGTACCGGCGGCGCACCGTCATGCTGTGGATCGTCTCCGCCCTGGAGGTGTTCGGTTACTACGGTTTCGGCACCATCGCGCCGCTCGTGCTGCTGGCCAAGGGCTACTCGATCCAGACCTCGCTGCTGTTCGTGGCGCTGTCGTACATCGGCTATCCGCTGGGCGCGGCGCTGGCGCTGCCGATCGTCGAGCGGATCGAGCGGCGGTACCTCGTCATCGGTTCGGCGGGGCTGATGGCCGTGTTCGGCGTGTGGTTCGGATTCGCGACGAGTCCCGTCCAGATCGTGCTGGCGGGCTTCCTGTACACGCTGGCCTCCAACCTGTTCTCCAACGCCTACCACGTCTACCTCGCGGACTCGTATCCCACGGCGATCCGCGGGACCGCGGCCGGCGCGGCGTACTCGCTGTCGAAGCTCGTGACCGCGTTCCTTCCGTTCGTTCTGCTTCCGATCCTCGACGATCATGGCAGCGTGTGGGTGTTCGCGGTGGTGGCGGCGGCGATGCTCGCCCTGATGATCACGGTGGCCGTCCTCGGCCATCGGAGCACGGGCCGCTCCGCCGACGAGGTCTAGGACGGAAGGCATCATGACGGAATCGAATGCGACGAAACCTGTCTCGTCGCGGGCGGAGACCAGGCGGGCCATCTGGAACACGCTGCGCGGCAGCTCCGGCAACCTGGTCGAGTGGTACGACGTCTACGTCTACACGGTGTTCGCGACCTACTTCGAGAGCCAGTTCTTCGACAAGGCCGACAAGAACTCGACCGTCTACGTCTACGCGATCTTCGCCGTCACCTTCGTCATGCGCCCGGTTGGATCCTGGTTCTTCGGCCGCTACGCCGACCGGAAGGGCCGGCGCGCGGCGTTGACGATGAGCGTCTCGCTGATGGCGGGCTGTTCGTTCGTCATCGCGATCGTGCCCGGCCGGGAGACGATCGGCCTGGCGGCCGCGGTGATCCTGGTCCTGTGTCGCCTGGTACAGGGCTTCGCGACGGGCGGTGAGTACGGCACGTCCGCCACGTACATGTCCGAGGCGGCGACGCGGGAGCGGCGCGGCTTCTTCTCGTCGTTCCAGTACGTCACTCTCGTGGGCGGTCACGTGCTGGCGCAGTTCATGCTGCTCGTGCTCCTGGGCCTGTTCTCCAAGGCACAGGTGTCCGACTTCGGTTGGCGTATAGCCTTCTTCGTCGGCGGCATCACGGCCATCATCGTGTTCTGGCTGCGGCGGACGATGGACGAGTCGCTGTCCGAGGAGCAGCTGGCCGCGGTGCGCGACGGCAAGGATACGAGTTCGGGCAGCATGCGCGAGCTGCTCACCGGGTACTGGCGAGGGCTGTTGCTGTGCTTCCTCATCACGATGGGCGGCACGCTCGCGTTCTACGTCTACAGCGTCAACGCGCCGGCCATCGTCAAGACTGCCTACACCGACCACGCCCTCGTCGCGACCTGGGTCAACCTCATCGGCCTCATCTTCCTCATGCTGATCCAGCCGATCGGCGGCATGATCAGCGACCGGATCGGCCGCAAGCCGATGCTCGTGTTCTTCGGCGTGGGCGGCGTGATCTACACCTACTTCCTCATCACCTACCTGCCGGACATCCACGTCGCGATCGGCTCGCTCGCGATGGTGTGCCTCGGCTACGTGATCATCACCGGGTACACGTCGATCAACGCACTCGTGAAGGCCGAGCTCTTCCCGTCGCACATCCGGGCCCTTGGCGTGGGTATCGGCTACGCCCTGGCCAATTCGATCTTCGGCGGGACGGCGCCGGTCCTCTACGAGGCCGCGAAGAACTCCGGCCACGTCACCTGGTTCATCGTCTACGTGACGGTGACCATCGCGATCTCGCTACTCGTGTACATCTTCTTCCTGCACAACAAGTCCGAGACCTACCTCGACCGGGAGCGCGGCAGCGCCTTCGCGGTCGACGGTGCGCGGTAGCCGCGCGGGCGGCTACAACCCGGTCTCCCGCAGCACGCGATCGCGCAGCGCGTCGAACCGCTCGCGCGAGAACAGCCCTACGGCTACGGCCGTCAGCGCCAGCGGGAGAGCAGCTCGTTGGACCGTTCGGTGAGCTGCATCTGCCAGATCGGTCCGAAGCTGATCCGGCCCGCGCCGGCGGCGGCGAGGGCGGCCAGGTCGTCGGTCGCGGGATTCGCGATCGCGTTCACGGGGAGGGGCAGGGCGTCCGCGAGGTGCCGGAGCGTGGCCGCGTCATGGAACGCGACCGGGTAGAGCGAATCGGCACCCGCGTCGGCGCACAACTGCATCCGCGCGATGGCGCGCTCGACCCGATCCTCCGCCTCGCCCACCTCGTTCTTGAAGATGTCGGTGCGGGCGTTGATGACGACGTGCACGCCCGCGGCGTCGGACGCGGCGCGGAGAGCGGCGACCAGGTCCGCGTGCTCCTGGGCCCCGCGGAAGCGGCCGCCCTCTCCGTGAACCGTGTCCTCGATGTTCAGGCCCACGGCGCCCGCACCCAGCAGGCCCTCGATGATCCGCTCGGCGGACTGCCCGTACCCGGACTCGATGTCGACGGAGACGGGAACCGGGACCGCCGAGGTGATCTGGGCGACGCGGGTCATCGCCTCGTCGAAGGTCATGCCCTCGCCATCGGGCCTGCCGATCGAATCGGCCATCGGGTGCGACCCGACGGTGAGCGCGGCGAACCCGGCCGCGACGGCGGTGTTCGCGGACCAGGCGTCCCACGTGGTGGGCAGGACGACGGGGTCGCCCTTGCGGTGCAGGGACTTGAGCGTGACGGCCAGATCGGCGAGCGAGGTCATGCCGCCAGTCTGGTGCATCCGCGGCGCGGGCGCCACGGTTCGGGTCGACAGGTCAGTCATCGACCGGAGGGGATGACGCTCCGACGCGATCGCCCCGGACCTTCACGATGTGGATCGCGTGCGCAAAGGGCACGCCCGGGCGGCCCTGCGTATCGCGTCCAACGTGCCCACGGCCGCGGTCGGAGCGTCTACCGAGATCTGCGCCCGCCTCTAGTGCGACGCCGGTGGATTCGTCGATCTCTTGGGCCTCTCGCTGAAGATTTCGAACTCGGCGTCGGCAGCGTGACGTTGTCGTTGAGGAGGGCGTCCCAGTGGGAGTATCAGTCCGCGACCGTGACCAGCGGGTAGACACCGTTCTCGTCGTGCACCTCCGTGCCGACGACGGGCGGATTGAACACGCACAACATGCGCATCCGGGTCCGGGTGGTCACGGTGTGCCGCTCGTTGCCGTCGAGCAGGTACATGGTGCCGGGCGCGAGCGGGTACTCGACGCCCGTCTCGCGATCGAGGAGCGTGCCCTCGCCCTCCACGAGCCAGACGGCCTCGACGTGGTGGGCGTAGTGGAACTCGTTGACGGTCCCGGGCTCGATCACCGTCTCGTGGAAGGAGAACCCGACCTTGTCGCCGCCGAGGACGATCCGCTTGCTGCGCCAATTGCCCGCGGCGACATCGCGCTCGGTGCCGGTGATCTCGTCGGTGGTACGAACGATCATTTAGGACAGCACCTTTCGGGTCGCGGTGGCCAGGATGTCCAGGCCGAGGTCGAGATCGGAGTCGGTGATGGTCAGCGGCGGTAGCAGCTTGACCACCTCATCCGACGGGCCGGAGGTCTCCGCGAGGAGACCCTGCTCGTAGGCGACGGCGCAGACCACGCCGGCCTGGTCGGCGTCGGCGAAGACCAGGCCCTGCACCATGCCGCGCCCGCGGTGGCTCAGCTGCTCGGGGAACTCGGCGCACAGCTCGGTGAAGCGCTTCTCGATGTGCGCGCCCTTGCGGCGGGTCTCCTTCTCCAGGCCCTCGTCCGACCAGAACTCGTCGATCGCGTGCTTGGCGGTGACGAACGCGGGGTTGTTGCCGCGGAAGGTGCCGTTGTGCTCGCCGGGGCTCCACACGTCCAGCTCCGGCTTCATCAGGGTGAGCGCCATCGGCAGGCCGTAGCCGCCGATCGACTTGGACAGGGTGACGATGTCCGGGGTGATGCCCGCGACCTCGAAGGAGAAGAACGGTCCCGTACGGCCGCAACCCATCTGGACATCGTCGACGATGAGCAGCATGTCGTGCCGCTCGCACAGATCGGCCAGGGCGCGCAGCCACTCGGGCCGTGCGACGTTCACGCCGCCCTCGCCCTGCACGGTCTCGACGATGACGCCCGCGGGCTTGTTCAGGCCGCTGCCCGAGTCGTCGAGCACGGCCTCGAACCACTGGAAATCCGGTGCGACGCCGTCGAAGTAGTTGTCGAAGGGCATCGGTGTGGCGTGTACGAGCGGGATGCCCGCGCCGCCGCGCTTCATCGAGTTGCCGGTCACCGACAGTGCGCCCAGCGTCATGCCGTGGAAGGCGTTGGTGAAATTGATGATCGACTCGCGACCCTTCACCTTGCGGGCGAGCTTCAGGGCCGCCTCGACGGTGTTGGTGCCGGTGGGGCCGGGGAACTGCACCTTGTAGTCGAGGCCGCGCGGACGCAGGATCTTGTCCTCGAAGGTCTGCAGGAACTCGCCCTTCGCCACCGTCGACATGTCCAGCGAGTGGGTGATGTGCCCCTCGGAGATGTACTCGACGAGGGCCTGCTTGAGCTTCGGGTGGTTGTGCCCGTAGTTGAGGGCACCGGCACCCGCGAAGAAGTCCAGATAGCGGCGGCCGTCGCGGTCGATCAGCCACGATCCCTCGGCCCGGTCGAAAACGGCGGGCCAACCGCGGGAGTAGCTGCGCACCTGCGACTCGCGGGTGCTGAAGATCGAGGGCTGCTCGAAATCAGCAGTACTGGTGTTCTCGTCGGTCAGGGTGGACATGGTGATCCTCCTAGTGGGCCTGCAGCCCCCGCCGGTCAGGCGGGGTCGATGACGTACAGCTGCTCGGGCTCGTGGGGGTCGGATTGCGTGGGGGAGATGTGGTGCGAGGCGAACAGATCGCGCACCGTGAGAGTGGAACCGCGCTTCTTCGCCACGGAGCCGAACAGCTCCCGGGACGCGGTGTTGGATGCGGTGATCGTGGTCTCCAGGCGTGAAACGCCCGCCACCGCAAGATGATCCAACAGATCGATGAGCATACGCGAGGCGATGCCGTGGCCGCGATGCGCGGCATCCACCGCGACCTGCCACACGAACAGCGTGTCCGGGCGGTCGGGTCGGCGGTAGCCCGTGACGAAACCCGCTACGGCACCGTCGTGTTCGGCGACGATGGAGCTGGCGGCGAAGTCACGGCACAACAGCGTGTACGCGTACGTCGAATTGAGATCCAGAACCTCGGTGTCCCTGGCGATCTCCCACAGTCGGATTCCGTCGTCGATCGACGGGCGACGGGTGGTGACCCCCGATTTCGCGGGGGCCGTGGGATCGCTCTTGTGAGACGGGCTCATCGCTCTCGACGCTAACAATCGCCCCGGTGGAAGTCACCCGCGCTCCGGAATCGGTCACCGGAACACCGGAGTATCCCCAGTGAGCCGGGGTGATGTGAGATGGATCACAATGCGGTGATGGTGAAGCGGGCGGCCGGGCGCGGGGCGGTGCCGAATCTCATCGGGCACCGCCTTGAACGGCGAGAAAGGCATCGATCTCCGCAGCGGACGGCGCCGCCGCCGCTCCGGCACCCGTGGCCGTGAGCGCCCCCGCCGCGTTCGCCCTGCGCAGGCGCTCGGCCGGCGGGAGGTGCCAGTTCGCGGCGAGCGCGCCCGCGAAGGCGTCGCCCGCACCGGTGGTGTCGACGACGCGCACCGCGAATCCCGGCGTCGCGACCTCGCCGTCCGGCCCGGAGGCGCGGGCTCCGTCGCCACCGAGGGTGGTGACGACCTGCGGGACGCGGCGCACGGCCTCCGCGAGCGCGTGCGCCTCGTCCCGGTTCACGATGACCCCGTCGAGCAGGTCGACGAGTTCGTCGGGGAGATCCTGCACGGGCGAGGGGTTGAGCAGGACCACGGTGCCCGCCTCCCGCGCGGTGCGGGCGGCATCGACGACCGTCGCCAGCGGGATCTCCAGCTGCAGCAGCAGCACGTCCGCCGCGGCGATGGCCTGCCGCGCACCGTCGTCGACGAGGACCTCGGCGTTCGCGCCGGGCACCACCACGATGTGGTTCTCTCCGGACGCGTCGACCGTGACATTCGCGAACCCGGTGCTGCCCTGGACCCGGGCCACGCGCGTGACATCGACGCCCGCCGCCGCGAGCGAGTCCAGCACCGTCACGGCGGCGGCATCCTCGCCGACCGCGCCGACGAACACGGTCGCGCCGCCCGCCCGCGCCGCCGACCTCGCCTGGTTGGCACCCTTGCCGCCCTGCCCGAAGGTCACCGACCGTCCGGTGACCGTCTCGCCCGGCCGGGGGAACCGTTCGCACACCGTGACCGCATCGAGATTCACACTGCCCACCACGACCACCGATGTCATGTCCGCACCCTACGACGCACCGCCGCCGTAGGCTCGGTGCATGACCATGATTCGTCCGTTCCTCATGTTCCAGGGCGGCACGGCTGCGGCCGCGATCGACCTGTACGTCGCGGCGTTCGACGGTGCCGTCCTCACGTCGGTCCCGCACGCGGACCCGGCGCAGGGAATTCAGCTGGCCGAGCTGGTGATCAAGGGCGAGCACGTGCTGATCAGCGACAGTGCCGTGGACCACGCCTTCGACTTCACCCCGTCGACCTCGCTGTTCGTCGACTGCGACGATCGGGTCGAGCTGGAGCGCCTCGTCGCCGTGCTCGGCGCGGAGGGCAAGACCTACATGCCGTTGGGCGAGTACGGATTCTCGACCGCCTTCGCCTGGGTGGGAGACAGGTTCGGCGTGTCCTGGCAGCTCAACCTGGCCTGATGGGGGCCGGCGGGATCGCATCATGCTGAGTGCAAGCCTGTGCGGGCCGGGGCGACCCGCCTAGCGTCGGTCGCCATGACTCGCCAGATCCGCTTCAACGCCTTCGACATGAACTGTGTCGCCCACCAGTCGCCGGGGCTGTGGCGTCACCCGCAGGACCAGTCCCATCGCTACAAGGAACTGAGCTACTGGACCGATCTGGCGAAGCTGTTGGAGCGCGGCACCTTCGACGGCATCTTCATCGCCGACGTCCTGGGGATCTACGACGCGTACAACGGCAACGGGGACGCCGCCATCAAGCACGCGGCGCAGGTGCCGGTGTCCGATCCGATCCTGCTGGCGTCGGCGATCGCGGGCGCCACCGAGCACCTGGGGATCGGGATCACCGCGGGCACCGGATTCGAGCACCCGTTCCCGTTCGCGCGCAGGCTGACCACGCTCGACCATCTGACCAACGGCCGGATCGGCTGGAACGTGGTGACCGGCTACCTGCCGTCGGCGGCGAAGAACATGGGACAGCTGGACCAGTTGCAGCACGACGAGCGCTACGACCACGCCGACGAGTACCTCGAGGTCCTGTACAAGCTCTGGGAGGGCTCCTGGGAGGACGATGCGGTGATCCGCGACCGCGAGAGCGGCGTGTTCACCGATCCGTCGAAGGTGCACCCGATCGGACACCACGGCAAGTACTTCGACGTGCCCGGCATCCACGTCGGCGAGCCGTCGCCGCAGCGCAGCCCCGTGATCTACCAGGCCGGTGCGTCGCCCCGAGGCCTGAAGTTCGCGACGGAGAACGCCGAGGCCATCTTCGTGGCCGCGCCGACCAAGGCGATCCTCAAGGACGTGGTGCGGACCGTTCGCGAGGGCCTCGTCGCCAATGGCCGGGACCCGTACTCCGCCAAGGTCTACACCCTCCTGACCATCGTGACCGACGAGACGGAGGCCAAGGCGCAGGCGAAACTCGAGGAGTACCACCGCTACGCGAGCGTCGAGGGCTCGCTGGTCTTCATGTCCGGCTGGATGGGGGTGGACCTGGGCGCCTACGACCCGAGCGACCCGGTGGGCGACGTGCAGTCCAACGCGATCATCTCCGCCGTCTCCAACTTCCAGCAGGCCGATCCGTCCGGCAAGGACTGGACGGTGGAAGACATCGGCAAGTGGGGCCGGATCGGCGGTATGGGCCCGGTGCTCGTGGGGTCCGCGCAGCGCGTCGCCGATGAACTGCAGGAGTGGGTCGACGAGACCGATGTCGACGGTTTCAACCTGGCCTACGCCATCACTCCCGGCACCTTCGAGGACATCGTCGAGTTCATCGTGCCGGAGCTGCGCCGACGGGGCGTGTACCCGTCCGAGTACACCCCCGGGACGCTGCGCCACAAGCTGTTCGGGCAGGGGGATCGGCTCCCCGTCGATCACCCCGCGCAGCGTCACCGCTACGCGGGCGCGGTCACGCCGGCGTGAGTTCCTTGGCGTAGAGGCTCGCTCCCTTCGCGTCGCGCAGGTTCACGGTGAGTGCCCGCGAGCCCGAGTCGATCGTCACCTCGCCGAAGTGCTGGAATCCCTCGGCGGGGGACGCGTTCGGCTTGTCGGGGGCGTGCACGAACTCGTACTGCGCGCCGAAGGTCCCGTCCAGCGGGCTCTTCGGGAAGGCGCCGGCGTTGAGCGGGCCCGAGACGAACTCCCAGAACGGCGAGAAGTCCTGGTACGCGGCCCTGTCCGGGTGGTAGGAGATCGCGGCCGTGTAGTGCACGTCCGCGGTGAGGTACACGACGTTCTTCACGTCCTTGGTCCGCGACAGGATGCGGGAGAACGCGATCTCGCGGCCGAGCGGCGCGCCGTTGTCGCCCTGCGCCACCGCCTCCATCGACTTCGGGCCGTCCGTGGGGTCCGACAGCGCGTCCGGCACGACGATGCTCAGCGGCAGGTCGTTCGCGACCACCTTCCACACCGCCTTCGACGAGTTGAGACCGTCGATGAGCCACTGAGTCTGCTTGGCGCCCAGAATGCCGCCGTCGTCGGTGGTGGCCCAGTTGTTCGGGTTCGGATCCTTGTAGCTGCGCATGTCCAGCACGAACACGTCGAGTAGCGGGCCGTAGGAGATCTTGCGGTAGAGGCGGCCGTCGGCGGCCTCCGTCGGCTGCACGGGCTGCCACTCGCGCCAGGCCCGGTAGGAGAACTCGGCCAGCTTGTTCACATCGGTCTCGGTGTAGCCCTTGCGGTTCTGTCCCGCCAGCGACTCGCCCGGGTACCAGTTGTTGATCACCTCGTGGTCGTCCCACTGGATCAGCTGAGGCACGTTCGCCGCGAACCGGCGGTAGTGCTCGTCGAGCAGGTTGTAGGCGAAGTTGCCGCGGAAGTCGTCCAGGGTCTGCGCGACGTGCGCCTTGGCCGGCGCGGTGACATTGCGGTAGATGCCGCCGTCGTTCTGCTTCTGCGACTCCTCAACCGGGTTGTCGGCGTAGATCGCGTCCCCGGAGTGGATGAAGAAGTCCGGGCGCGCATCGGCCATCGCGCCCATGATCGCCATACCGCCGTCGCGATTGATGCCCCAGCCCTGACCCACCACGTCACCGGACCACAGGAACTTCACGTTCCCCGCCGCCGACGGTGCCGTGCGGAACGTGCCCGCCAGGGCCTCGGACCGCGCGCCGTTCTCGCCCTCCAGAGTGACGCGGTAGTGCACCGTCTGCCCCGGTTCGAGACCAGTGATGCGGAGCCGTCCGGCACCGTCGGACGTCGGGTCCAGCTTCGGGCCCTCGAAGCGGCGCGGGTCGCTGAAGGACTCCGACGAGGCGGTCTCCACGATCATCCGCGCAGGTACGTCCGAGCGGGCCCAGACGAGGGCACCGTCGGTCCGCGGATCGCCCGAGGCGATGCCGTGCGTGAGGCTGGGGCGGCCCCGCACCAGACCGGTCGAGCCGGCCGACGACGAGGCCGCGGCACCGTCGGACGAGGTACCGCAGGCGGACAGCAGTGCGCCGGCGGGGACGAGCAGTGCGCCGGCGGCGCCGGCGCGGAGGGCCGTGCGGCGGGAGAACGGGGACTCACTGAGGGGCATGGACAAGACGATGCCCGGATCGGGTTCCCGCTCGGCGAACACAGGGTTACCAGCGGGGATGCCGGACGGTGTCGACCTGATGAACCAGTGGCGGTGGATCGATCGTTCGATTCTGTTAACGTCGAACACGCGGTAATCACACGTCCGGTGGGCCCAGCGGTGTCTAGCCACAGGCAAGTCCGGTCCGCACGGTGACCAACGCCAGGGGCTGATCTGCATGCCTGATAACTCAACATCGCCTTCCGTGCCCTCCCCGCTTTCGGTAGCGGGACTGCAGGAGACGGAGCAGCAGCGCAAACGCACGCTGCACAAGGCCATCGCCGCGTCCGCGATGGGAAACTTCACCGAATGGTTCGACTACGGCGTCTACGCCGCGACGACGGCCTACCTCACCCACGCCTTCTTCCCGGGGACCCTCGGGACGCTCGGCACACTGCTCGGCTTCGCGGTGTCCTTCGCCCTGCGCCCGCTGGGCGGGTTCGTCTGGGGGCCGCTGGGGGACAGGCTGGGGCGGAAGGTGATGCTGGCCACCACGATTCTGCTGATGGCCGGCTCCACCGCCCTCATCGGCGTGCTGCCGACACACGCCCAAGTGGGTGTCCTCGCCCCCGTCCTGCTGATCGGCCTGCGAGTGATCCAGGGCTTCTCGACCGGCGGCGAGTACGGCGGCGCAGCCACCTTCATGGCCGAGTACTCGCCGGACGGCAAGCGGGGCCGATACGGCAGCTTCCTCGAATTCGGCACGATGTGGGGCTTCGCGGGCGGCACCGCGGTGGTCCTGCTGCTGCAGCAGGTGCTCTCCAGCGATGCCATGTACAGCTGGGGATGGCGGATCCCGTTCTTCATCGCGATCCCGCTCGGTTTCGTCGGCTGGTACCTGCGCAATCAACTCGACGACACCCCCGTCTTCGAGGAGATGGAGCAGGCGCAGGAGGAGCACGGCTCGGCACTGCAGCGGCTCGGCGCCCTGCTCCGCGACTACCGGCGGCCCATCCTGGTGATGTTCGGCCTGGTCATCGCGCTCAACGTCGCGAACTACACGCTGCTGGCATACCTGCCGACCTACCTCAACAGCACGATCGGTCTGTCGGAGTCCCATGCATCCACGGCGATGTTGATCGGTCAGGTCCTGATGGCCGTGTGCATCCCGTTCTTCGGCGCGCTGTCGGATCGCACCGGGCGCAAGCCGATGTGGTGGTTCTCCCTGATCGGACTGCTGGTGATGGCCTGGCCCATGTTCTGGTTGATGGGGCAGGGATTCGGTTGGGCCATCGTCGGATTCGTGGTGCTCGGGCTGCTGTACATCCCGCAGTTGTCCACGATCAGCGCGACCTTCCCGGCGATGTTCCCCACGCAGGTGCGGTACGCGGGGTTCGCGATCTCCTACAACGTGGCGACGGCGGCCTTCGGCGGCACCGCGCCGCTCGTCAACGACGCGGTGGTGGGCCAGTCGGGCTGGATCCTGTTCCCGGCGTTCTACATGATGGGCGCCTGCGTGATCGGCCTGATCGCGCTGCCCTTCCTGCAGGAGACCACGGGCTGCTCGATCCGCGGAACCGAGATCCCCGGGCCCGACACGGACGCCACCCGGTTGGCGCAGATCGATCAGGCCCGGCTCGCCAAGGCGAGCTGATGCCGCCGTTAGGCTGGTGCGATGACCAGGATCATCGCCGGGGCGGCGCGCGGGCGCAGGCTCGCGGTGCCGCCCCGCGGCACCCGCCCGACCTCGGATCGCGTGCGGGAGGCACTGTTCAGCGCGCTGCAGTCGCGTCTGGATTTCGACGGACTGGCGGTCCTCGATCTGTATGCGGGCTCCGGCGCACTGGGCTTCGAGGCACTCTCCCGTGGTGCCGCGCGCGCGGTGCTGGTCGACTCGGATGCCAAGGCGGTCATGGTGATCAACCAGAACGCGCGGACCGTCGGGCTGGACGGGGCCGTGGCGCACCGTCGGGCAGTGCGGGCGTTCCTGGACCTCCCGGCCGAGCCCTTCGACCTGGTCCTCCTGGACCCGCCGTACGACGTGCCTGCGGAGGCCGTCGACGGTGACCTCGCCGCGCTGTCCGGCGGCTGGCTCGCGCCCGGTGCGCACGTGGTCGTGGAGCGCTCAGCGCGGACGCCGGCGGCGACGTGGCCGGAGGGATTCGAGCCCGACATGTCCCGGGACTACGGAGAGACCCGCGTGGAGATCGCCGTCTGGCAGGATGACCGGACATGAGCAAGGCGTGCTGCCCCGGGTCCTTCGACCCCATGACCAACGGCCATCTGGACATCTTCCGCCGCGCCGCACGGATCTTCGACGAGCTCGTGATCACCGTGGTGGTCAATCCCAACAAGCAGGGCATGTTCTCGATCGACGAGCGGATCGCGCTGATCGAGGAGAACGTCGCGGACCTGCCCGGGGTCACCGTCGACCGGTGGACGGGACTGCTCGTGGACTACGCGCGGGAGAACGGCGTGGCGTGCATCCTCAAGGGTCTGCGCAACTCCACCGACTTCGACTACGAGCTGCCGATGGCCGGGATGAACATGCACCTGACCGGCGTCGAGACGGCGTTCCTGACCACCGCGCCGCAGTACTCCTACGTGTCGAGCTCGCTGGTCAAGGAGGTCGCGAAGCTGGGCGGCGACGTGTCCGCGCTGATCCCGCGCAACGTGCAGACCGCGCTGGCGGCCAAGCTGTCGTGAAATCGGCCGATTCCTGCATCACGAGGCCGGATCGGGCCTCGTAGGTCAGGAAACAGCCGATTCCACGACCCCTCGACACGCGGCGGCGGCGTTGCGGCGAAACACCGGTCCCACGCGTCACAATGGGTGCATGTACCGCGTATTCGAAGCACTGGACGAGCTGGGCGCCATCCTGGAGGAGGCGCGCAGCGTCCCCATGACCGCCGGATGCCTCGTGCCCCGCGGGGACGTGCTCGAGCTCCTGGACGACATCCGTGACGCCTTCCCGGCCGATCTGGACGACGCGCAGGACGTGCTCGATCAGAAGGATCGCCTGATCAGCGAGGCGCGCGCCCACTACGACACCACGGTGACGCAGGCGAACTCCGAGGCGGACGCCACGCTGAGCCGCTCGCGCGCCGAGGCGGACCGCCTGCTGGCCGATGCGAAGGCCCAGGCCGACCGCATGGTGGCCGAGGCGCACCAGCACGCCACGGGGCTGGTCGCCGAGGCCCGCGCCGAGGACGAACGGGTCCGACGGGGCGCCCAGCGCGAGTACGAGGCCGTCACCGGCCGCGCGCGGTCCGAGGCGGAGCGCTTGGTGGCCGACGGTAATGCCGCCTACCAGCGGTCGGTCGCCGAGGGCATCGCCGAGCAGGAGCGTCTGGTCTCGGGTACCGAGGTCGTGGCCGCAGCCAAGGGCGAGTCGGATCGGATCATCGATGCGGCGCACGCCGAATCGGACCGCCTCCGCGGCGAGTGCGACGTGTACGTCGATACCAAGCTCGCCCAGTTCGAGGAGGTCCTCGGGGCCACCATGCGCTCGGTGAACCGCGGCCGTCAGCAGCTGCGCACCGCCGCCGGCGTGCACGACTACAGCGACCACGGCGCCGCGGACGGCTACCTCGAGGAGTTCGCGGAGTCGCGCGCGGATACCCACCGGGCTTCTTGACGTACAATCGGGTGTTTGGCTCGACCCCCGACACTTTCCCGAGGTCTGTTGTGAACGAATCCAGCGCGGCCGTGCGCCAGCCGGCCGGCAAGCCGTACGTCCTCGACGTCCGAGCCTTCGGTCGTCGTCCGGGTACCTCTGCGCAGGTGCACCGCACCGTGGCCGCCCCCGAGCGCATCGGTGTCGACCTGATCGGTATCGAGGCCGGCGAGGAGATCGACCTCGACCTGCAGGTCCAGGCCGTGTCCGAGGGGGTTCTCGTGACCGGCACCGTGAGCGCCGACACGACGGGGCAGTGCGCGCGCTGCCTCGGTGACGTGTCCGGCGCCCTGAACCTGTTCCTCACCGAGCTCTACGCCTACCCGGACAGTGAGACGGCGAAGACCACGGACGACGACGAGATGTACCGCATCGACGACGACATGATCGACCTCGAGCAGGCCATCATCGACGGTGTCGGGATGGAACTGAACCTCGATCCCACCTGCTCCCCGGACTGCCGGGGCCTGTGCCAGGTGTGCGGCGAGCGGCTGGCCGACCTCCCCGCGGACCACGCGCACGAGCAGCTCGATCCCCGCTGGGCGAAGCTCGCGCAGTTCTCCTCGGCCGCCGAGGGCGAGGCCGACGACAAGTGAGCAAGCGCCTCCCCGCGCCGCCCGCCACGGACCGCGCCCCGCTGCTGGAAGCACTGGGCGTCGGCCTCGACGACGAGCTGCTCACGCTCGCCCTCACGCACCGGTCCTACGCGTACGAGGCGGGCGGCCTGCCCACCAACGAGCGGCTGGAGTTCCTGGGCGACAGCGTGCTGGGGATCTCGGTGACCGAGTGGCTGTACGTGACTCATCCCGACAAGCCCGAGGGTGAGCTCGCAAAGATCCGGGCCAGCGTCGTCAACATGCACGCCCTGGCGCGGGTGGCCCGCGGGCTGGGGGAGGGCGGCCTCGGCGCGCACCTGTTCCTCGGCCGCGGTGAGGAGCTCACCGGCGGCCGCGACAAGGATTCGATCCTCGCGGATGGTACCGAGGCGCTGCTCGGCGCCGTGCACATCGAGCACGGCATCGACGTCGCGCGCGAGGTGGTCCTGCGCCTGTTCCTGCCGCTGCTGACGGCATCGTCGTCGATGGGGGCCGGCCTGGACTGGAAGACCTCCCTGCAGGAGCTCACCGCCGAGCGGGACCTGGGTGCGCCCGCCTACCGGGTCAGTTCGACGGGTCCCGACCACGACAAGGAGTTCACCGCAGTCGCGGTGATCGACGAGCACGACCTCGGCGAGGGTGTGGGCCGCACCAAGAAGGAGGCCGAGCAACGCGCCGCTGCGGCGGCGTGGAAGTCCTTGGACGACAACGACTCCGAAGCTTCCGGCGATGCGCCGACGGGCGACGCCGAACAGGCCCCCGAGTCGGCCTGATGCCCGAGCTGCCCGAGGTCGAGGTCGTCCGCCGCGGCCTCGTCGATCACCTGGTGGGTCGCGGGATCACCTCCGTCGAGGTCCTGCACCCCCGCGCCGCCCGGCGCCATGCCGCCGGCGAGGCGGACATGATCGGCCAGATCACCGGCTCTGACGTGGAATCCGCGGAGCGTCGCGGTAAGTTCCTGTGGCTGCCGCTCGCGCGCGGCGGCGACCCCGCCGACGCCGCGATCGTCGTGCACCTGGGTATGAGCGGGCAGATGCTGGTGGGCCCGGGCGACGACCGGCACCTGCGCATCCGGGCCTCGCTGTCCGACGGTGCCGTGCTCCGCTTCGTCGATCAGCGCACCTTCGGCGGCTGGGCGGTGGACCCGCTCGTGGAGGTCGCCGGCACGCTCGTCCCGGAATCGGTGGCGCACATCGCGCGGGATCCCCTGGACCCCCAGTTCGATCGGGACGCCGTGGTGCGGCGGATGAAGGCCAAGGACACCGAGATCAAGCGGGTCCTGCTGGACCAGACCGTGATCTCCGGCGTGGGCAACATCTACGCCGACGAGGCGCTGTGGCGATCCCGCGTGCACGGGCGGCGGCGCGCGTCCAGCCTGACCAAGCCCGCGCTCGGCCGGCTGATCGACGACGCCACCGAGGTCATGCGGTCCGCGCTGGATCAGGGCGGCACCAGCTTCGACTCGTTGTACGTCAACGTCAACGGTCAGTCGGGCTACTTCTCGCGCAGCCTCGACGCCTATGCGCGCGACGGTGAGCCCTGCCGTCGCTGCGGCACCATCATGCGGCGCGAGTCCTTCATGAACCGGGGCTCGCACTTCTGCCCGAAGTGCCAGTCGCAGCCGCGGAACGGCTGAACCACCTTTCAGGCTCTGCCGTGTACCTGCGCGGCCTTAGCGCCCCGTCATATGATGCGGTGATGCTATGATGCTCTTGTGCGAACGACTGTGGATATCGACCCCGTCGTGATGAGTGCTGCTCGTACGAAAGCTCGTGCGGAAGGAATCTCCCTGGGCCGGGCGATCTCGGAGCTCGCCCTCCGTGGGCTTCAGGGAGCGGCGGTTCCCTCGAAGTCGGTGGGGGGATTTCCTGTGATGTCCGGAGTCGAAGGGCACGTGGTCACCGATGACCTCGTCGCGGCGCATCGTGACGACGACCAGGGCGACGAGTGATGCTGCTCGACGTCAATGTTCTCCTGGCGTTGAGCTGGGATCAGCATGTACATCACGTGGCGGCACATGAGCAGTTCGCCGGCCTGGGGGAGTGGATGACGTGTCCGACGACGGAGTCGGGACTGGTACGCCTGCTCCTGACCGAGAAGGTGGTCGGACGCAAGGTGTCGGGCAGTGAGGCGCTCGCTCAGCTCGCAGCGATTCGCGCGGTCCCGGGGTGGGCGTTCCTGGAGGACGCGACCTCACTGGTGACGTCGAGGATCGACACCAGGGTGCTCATGGGGCGACGGCAGGTCACCGACCTACACCTCGTCGACCTGGCCGCCACCAACGGCGTCCGGCTGGCCACTTTCGACGGGGCTCTGAGGGATTCGCTCGCCCCGGCCGATCGCCAGTGGGTCGAGGTCTGGCGTGCCGGGTAGCCGTCACGCGGCCGTGCGCCGCCGGCGCGATGGATCGGCACCTGTGCGTGCTGCTTCCCGGGCACGACGACGAGGCGGTGGTCAGCGCGCTCGGTGAACAGGGCTGGCGCACGCGATCGTTGAGCAGTCAGTGTGCGGCGGAACCGGTCCCGGGGCTGGTACTCAGCTACGCGAGGCTCCACGCTCGCGATGCCGATGCGTTCGGCGCATCACTCCGAGATGTGTTGACCGGCATAGCCGTAGTCGCGCAAGACGACGCGCGTCGTTCATGATCAGGCGCAACGGATCCCGAAGTCGACCGGTGGAGCATTGCCTACGCCGCTAGAGTCGTGGGCGCCGAATGTTCGAACGAGCGGCCGATCGAGCCGCGGTAGGGACTGAACAAGACCTCATGAGCACGAGATTCGCAGATCGACGCGCCATCGGCGCCGCCGCGGCACTGACCGCCGCCCTGTTCATCACCGCGGGATGCAGCAGCACCGCCGACACCAAGGACGTCGCGTCGACGACCGGTGCGTCCACGGCCGCCGCGTCCAGCACCAGCGCGAAGGCGACGGGACCGTCGAGCGGTGCCGGCAAGCCCGGCGCACCGTCGGCCGCGCGTTCGTCCACGGCGGCCAAGCCCTCGGGCACGGTGACGGCCAAGGGCACCGACGGCAGCGAGGTGACGCTGACCGGGCCGATCGCCGCGAAGTACGCCGCCGCGACGGCCGCGCAGAAGAAGGGCCTGGGGGCCGTGCTCGTCGGTGATCACAACGCCGGCACCCGGGAGAGCGGCGTCGTCTTCCAGCAGTTCACGGGCGGCGTGATCACCGCGAAGAACGCGGACGCCGGCACTCCCGCCTACATCACCTGGGGCAAGATCCGCGACGCGTGGAACGTCGAGCGCGACGCCACGGGTAAGCCGATCCCGGTGGGCGGGAAGAACGGTTCCGCGGGCCCGCTCGGCGCCGTGACCAGCGACGAGACCACCGTCGGATCGGTCAAGCAGACCACCTTCGAGCACGGGAAGATCACCTTCAATCCCCAGGCCGGCAAGGTCGAGGTCACGGTCAACGGCAAGGTCGTGCCCGCGGGGCTGTAGGCCCGTCCACGACGGGACGCCGCGGGGCGCTCAGTTGATGATCTCGCCGCGGTCGGCGGGTGCCTTGGAGACGATGGTCTCGCGCCACATCTGCAGGGCCTCGGGCGTCAGCCGGGTCCAGTCGCTCACCTCGGCGACGACCCGCAGCGGCTCGGTGCTGCGGAACGAGCGCGTGGGGTTGCCCGGGAACTTCTTGTCCGTGACGTTCGGGTCGTCCTCGAACGCGCCCGTCGGCTCGACCTCGTAGACGTGCGGGACGGCACCGTCGGCCTTGAGTTCCGCGGCGAGCTCGGCACCTAGACCCGCCCCGTCGCGCAGCGCCGTGAAGTAGATGTGGTTCATGACCACGTCCGGGTTGTAGTTGGAGCGGAATCCCGCGCGGAGGAGATCTCCGGGCCGGAGTGCGGCGGTGGTTCCGTGGAAGAACGGGCCCTCGCCCGGCGCCTGACTCATTCGCCCAGCGTAGCGCTACGGGCGCCGGGGCTCCCTGACGCCGGACGACGGGGCCGGACGGCGCCTGCCGGAGGCGGAGCGCGGGGGATGCGACAGCGTCCAGACCAGGTGGATCACCGACGCGGCGATCGCCAGGAGGAACAGCACCAGAAGAGCCGATCGGGCGGCGCTCTCGTGCGCGTCGATCACGGACAGGGCGGTGAACGCGGCGCTGAGGAAGAGCACGAGGCTGCCGATCAGGAGGAAGAAGTCCGCGATGATCCGCGAGAACGCGGGGCGATGCGCGTCCGTCAGCCAGTAGTCGCGGCGCGGGGTGTTCACCAGCGATGCCGGTAGTCGCGGCGCGAAGAACGACAGGCAGGCGAAGAGGACGGCGAGGCCGCCGGTGACGAGTGCGAGCTCGAGGAGCGCCGATTTCCGCGGGCGCCAACCATCGACCCCTCCGCCGAGCCCCATGTGGGTGGGGAACGGGTCGGGTCCGGACGTGGCCGCCCAGGCCAGGGCGGCCGCGCACGCGAGAACGGCGACGACGTAGATCCACTGGCGGGCGCGCATGATGCGAACGGTACGCGCGTTCGGTGATCTGCACCGGGCGCTGGAACCTGGTGCGGTGGAGATGCCCGGTTCTGCCGTAGATTGGTCGCATGGCCGACGACACGAATGCGCAGGCACCGTCCACGGAACTCTGGGTCGAGCGCACCGGCGTGCGCCGCTACACGGGGCGCAGTTCGCGCGGTGCGCAGGTGCTGGTCGGTTCGGTGGACGTCGAGGGCGTGTTCACCCCCGGTGAGCTGCTGAAGATCGCGCTCGCGGCGTGCAGCGGCATGTCCACGGACCACGTGCTCGCGCGCCGGCTCGGCGAGGACTACGACGCGGTCGTCCGCGTCTCCGGCGACGCGGATCGGGACAACGAGGTCTACCCGGAGCTCAACGAGATCCTGGAGTTGGACCTGTCCGAGCTCGACGAGGCTGCGCGGGAGCGTCTGGTCACGGTCGCGCGCCGCGCGATCGACCAGGTCTGCACCGTGGGGCGCACGCTCAAGGCCGGCACCGTCGTCAACCTCGACGTCACCACGGAGTGACCTCCGTGACCGAGGAGCAGGCGCGGATGACGGCGTGGGTCCACGGCAGCGTGCAGGGCGTCGGCTTCCGCTATTGGACCAAGACCCAGGCGCTGGAACTCGGCCTGCTCGGCTACGCCGCGAACCAGGCGGACGGTCGCGTGCGGGTCGTGGTCGAGGGCGCCCGCCCGGCGTGCGACACTCTGCTGCAGCGCCTCTGGTCGGGGCACACTCCGGGCAGGGTCGACCTGGTCGTGGAACTGTTCGGGCCCGCACGCGGCGGGCTCCCGTCGTTCGAGGAGAGGTGAGGTATGCAGCCACCCGTTCCTGAGAACCGTCCCGCGGGGTTCATCCCCGGGCCGGAGTCGAATCACCTCCCCGTGCCGGGCATGCCGCCGGAGCTGCAGCTGCCGGACACCACCGGAGATGCTCCCCGGCGCCCGGGCCGCATGCGGGAGCAGGACGAGAACACGCAGGCGCGCCCGGAGACGGTGGCCGAGGCCCGCGCGCGGCAGCGCGCGCAGCGCCAGCGCGCCGAGGACGAGGAGCGGGAGGCCACCGAGGCGGCCGCCGCGGCCGCGAAGAAGGGCCGGCGCCGCAAGCAGATGATGGGCGCGGGCGTCGGCGTGGGTGTGGTGGGCGCGATCGCGCTGCTGTACGTCGCGATCCCGGACAACGACGGTGCGCGCAATGTCAGCACGCAGACGGCGTACTGCACCGTGGACGGGCAGCAGGTGGTCTCCGACGACTACTGCTCGCGCGGCACGTACAACCCGGTGACGGGGTTCATCCTGCTCAACGGCCTGAGCTACCGGTACAACTACGGCGGCAGCGTCAACAACGGGCGCATCACCGGCGGCAGCTACGACCGGCCCACCAACACCGCCTTCCGGACCTCGTCGGGGACGGCGATCGACCCGGCGAAGACCACCTCCTTCGGTACCAACGGCCAGACCAACGCTGCGAGCAAGCCCGCGCCGCCCGCCGCCGGCTCGAAGGGCACCAGCAACAAGGGCGGTTCCGGAAACACCAACGCGGGCAGCAACAGCGGCTCCAGCGGCAAGAACATCGACCGCGGCGGCCTGGGCACGTCCAACAAGGGCGGGAGCTCCAAGGGCGGCTCCGGATCGAGCGGGTCGTAGATGCGGCGCATGCGGGGAACGCCCCGCGAGGGCTGGCAGCGGACCGTCGAATCGCAGGGCCTGGTGTTCGGCACCCCCGCGCGCGACGGGGCCGGCGACAGCCGGAACTACTGGGACGAGTCCGTGTTCTACGAGTTCGACATGGACGAGGTACTCGCCCTCGAGGCCCAGGTGGAGGTGCTGCACTCGATGTGCCTCAAGGCCGTCGAGAACGTGATCCTCACCGAGCGGTACGCCGATTTCGGCATCCCCGAGTGGGCGTGGGGCCCGATCGAGGAGTCGTGGAAGCGGCAGGACCCGCACGTCTACGGACGGTTCGACCTGCGGTACGACGGCCGGCGGCCCGCGAAACTGTTGGAGTACAACGCCGATACGCCCACCTCCCTGCTGGAAGCCGCTGTGGTGCAGTGGTACTGGTTCCAGGACACCGCCCCGGACAAGCGCTCCTGGGACGAGGGCGGCTACGACCAGTGGAACTCGCTGCACGAGGCGCTCGTCGCGCGCTGGGGCGAGATCCGGGGCGTGATCCCGCCGTCGGAGCTGCACTTCACCTGGTCCGGCGCCGACGCGACGGGCGAGGACCACGTGACCACCGGCTACCTGCAGGAGACGGCCGCCGAGGCGGGCTTCGACACCGTCGGGCTGCCCATCGAGGACATCGGCTGGGATCACGACCTGAAGACCTTCGTCGACCTCGAGGACGCCCCGATCCACTCGGTGTTCAAGCTGTACCCGTGGGAGTGGATCCTGGAGGACGACTTCGGCAAGCGGGTCGTCGAATCGATCCCCGCCACCACGTGGATCGAGCCGCTGTGGAAGACGATCCTCTCCAACAAGGCGATCCTCGCGGTGCTCTGGGAGATGTACCCCGACCATCCGAACCTGTTGCCCGCCTTCATCGACAGCCCCGGATTCCTCACCGAGTACGTGAAGAAGCCCAAGCTCGGGCGGGAGGGTGCGAACCTCACGATCGTGGACAGCGGTCGGGAGACGGCCACCGGCGGCGTGTACGGCGCCGAGGGCTACGTGTACCAGATGTTCGACCCGCTGCCCGAGTTCGACGGCTACCGCCCCGTGATCGGGGCCTGGGTCGTCGGTGACGAGTCCGCCGGCATCGGCATCCGCGAGACCTCCGGCCTCATCACCGACGACGGTGCCGCCTTCATCCCGCACCGCATCACCCCGAAAGGCATGACCGCATCATGAACACGACCCTCCTCGCCGCCGCGGACCTGGGCACTCTGGGCAAGGGCATCGGCGCGATCTGCCTGTACGCCCTCGTGGGCCTCGTGCTGATGATCGCCGGCTTCTACGCCGTCGATCTCTCCACGCCCGGCAAGCTGCGCGACCTGGTGAAGGACGGCAAGCCCAACGCCACGTACATCACCGCGGCGGGCATGCTCTCCATGGCGTTCATCATCGTCGTCGCGATCTACGCCAACTACACCGGCGGCGGCAACCTGCTGGACGGCGTCATCTACTCGCTCGTCTACGGCATCGTCGGCATCGTCGCGCAGATCATCTCCGTGCGCGTCCTCGACCTGGTCACGGGCGTGGACATGGAGGAGCTCATGTACTCCGAGGTGTTCCTGCCGCAGGCTCGGGTGATCGGCGCATGCCACATCGCCCTCGGTCTGATCGTGGCGATGGCGGTGCTCTAGCGGCTGCGCCCTGCAGCAGCGTCGCGCGGATCACCGTGAGCATGACGAACGAGCTGGCGCGCGCGGAGGCCGCGGTGGCGGACCTCGCGGCGCGTCGCCGTGATCGCTGGTACCCGCGCGTGCACATCGCGGCGGCCGCGGGGTGGATCAACGATCCGAACGGCCTGTGCCACTTCGGCGGCCGCTATCAGGTGTTCTTCCAGCACCATCCGTACAGCGCCCAGTGGGGACCGATGCACTGGGGCCATGTCTCGAGTGCGGACCTGGTGACCTGGCGGCGCGAGCCGATCGCGTTGGCGCCGAGCCTGGAGGAGGACCGCGATGGGGTGTTCTCCGGTTCCGCGGTCGTGGATGGTAACGAGCTGGTGGTCTACTACACCGGTCACCGGTGGCGGAACGGCGTTAACGAGGACGAGGGCAACCTGCAGGTCCAGTGCGTCGCCCGGTCCTCCGACGGGATTACCTTCACCAAGGGCGGAGTCGTGGTGACGGGCCCGCGCGAGCTGCCCCACTTCCGCGATCCGAAGGTGTGGCGCACCGACGGCACCTGGTACATGGTGTTCGGCGTGTGCTCGGCGGACCGACGGGGCGAGGTGTGGCTCTACACTTCCGCCGACGGTGCCTCCTGGGAGTTCGATCGGGTCGTCCTCCGGGATCCCGACCCGGACGCCTTCATGCTGGAGTGCCCGGACATGTTCCCGCTCAACGACAAGTGGGTCATCGTGTACTGCCCCATGGGCCGCAAGCCCGACGGGTACGGCCTGCGCAACGCGTGCAACGCCGGTTACGTCGTGGGCGATTGGACGCCCGGCGAGGACTTCGTCCCGCTCACCGACTACCGGCCGGCGGACTGGGGTGCCGAGTACTACGCGCCGCAGAGCTTCGAGGCGCCGGACGGGCGGCGGATCGCCCTCGGCTGGATGGGCGGCTTCGACCACCCGATCGCCTCCCAACCCGACGGGTGGTGCGGTCAGCTCACCGTGCCGCGCGAGCTCACCCTCGGCGACGACCTTCGCGTGCGAGCCCTGCCGGTCGTCGAGTTCGCCGGGCTGCGGCGCGACACCGTCGACCTGGGGGAGACGACGCTCGGGCGCGACGAGGAGCGGGAACTCCTCCCGGACCTCGACGCCGCCGACATCGAGCTCACGATCGCCCTGGCCGACGGTGACGCGGAGCGGCTCGGCATCGTGCTGCGCACCGACCGGGGCGACGAGGTCGTCGTCGCCTACGACGACCAGGCCCGACGGGTGTCGATCGACCGGCGCCGTGCCGGGCACGGCGAGCGGGGCTACCGGGCGGCGCCCGCCGACGGTGACGTCCTCCGACTGCGCGTGATCGTGGACCGCGGCTCGGTCGAGGTGTTCATCGGCGACGGCGCGGAGTGCGTCAGCTCCCTGGTGTTCCTGGGGGAGGGGGTGCGCTCGGCGGCCCTGTTCGCGGAATCGGGGACCGCCAGGTTCACGCGGGTCGCGGCGCACCGGCTCGGCTCCGTCTGGGAGAACTGACCCGGCGGGTATTCTCGACGATTGTGTATCTCAAGTCGCTGACGTTGAAGGGCTTCAAGTCCTTCGCTTCGGCGACGACCCTGCGCCTCGAACCGGGCATCACCTGCGTCGTCGGGCCCAACGGATCGGGCAAGTCGAACATCCTCGACGCCCTGCGCTGGGTGATGGGGGAGCAGGGCGCCAAGGGCCTGCGCGGCGGCAAAATGGAGGACGTCATCTTCGCCGGCACGTCCGGCCGCGCGCCCCTGGGGCGTGCCGAGGTGACCCTCACCATCGACAATTCCGACGGTGCGCTGCCCATCGACTACTCCGAGGTCTCCATCACGCGGCGCATGTTCCGCGACGGCGCCGGTGAGTACGAGATCAACGGCACCAAGTGCCGGCTCATGGACGTGCAGGAACTGCTGTCGGATTCCGGCATCGGCCGCGAGATGCACGTCATCGTCGGGCAGGGCCAGCTCGCCGCGATCCTCGAATCCAAGCCCGAGGAGCGTCGCGCCTTCATCGAGGAGGCGGCCGGCGTGCTCAAGCACCGTCGCCGCAAGGAGAAGGCGGTCCGCAAGCTCGACTCGATGCAGGCCAACCTCGCCCGGCTCACCGACCTCACGACGGAACTGCGCCGCCAGCTCAAGCCCCTGGGGCGACAGGCCGAGGTGGCCCGTCGGGCACAGACCATCCAGGCCGACCTCCGCGACGCCCGGCTCCGTCTGGCCGCCGACGATCTGGTGCGCCGGCGCGCCGAACTCGCCGATCAGAGCGGAAACGAGGCGGCGGTCCGTGAGGAGCAGAACCTCGTCGCCGCACAGCTCGACGAGGCGAACGCGCTGGTCGCGTCGCACTCGGAGGCCGTGGCAACGCTCGATCCGGCGGTGAAGGCCGCGGGCGAGGGCTGGTTCTCGCTCTCGGCGCTCGCCGAACGCGTGTCGTCGACGGAGCGGATCGCCTCCGAACGCGCCCGCCTGCTGTCCGAGCCCGTGCAGCACGCCCCGGGCCGCGACCCCGACGAGCTGGACGCCGAGGCCGAGCGCGTGGCCGAGGAGGAGGCCGAGCTCATGGAGGCCCTCGAGGAGGCCGCCATGATCCTCGAGGGTGCCACCGACGAGCTCACCGAGCGGGAGGAGTCCGCTCGGGAGGCCGAGAAGGCGCACATGGCTGCGGTGGCGGCCATCGCGGACCGTCGGGAAGGGTTGGCGCGACTGGCCGGCCAGGTGGAGACCCTGCGGACCCGGGCGGAGTCCGTCGAGGCGGAGTCCGGGCGGCTGACGGCGGCCATCACCGAGGCGGTCGAACGCGCCGAGGCCGCCGAGTCCGAGTTCGAGCAGGTCCAGGGGCAGATCGCCGAGCTCGACGCCTCCGAGGCCTCGCTCGACGAGCACCACGAACGCAGCGTCGCGGCCTTCAACGCGGCCAGCGCGCGGGTGGAGGAGCTGCGCGCCTCGGAGCGGGAGGCCGAGCAGAAGGTCGCCTCGCTCGTCGCGCGCATCGAGGCGCTGTCGATGAACCTGGACCGGGGTGACGGTGCCGCCTGGGTCGTCGAGCACGTGGACGGTGTGACGGCGGGCGTGGCGTCGCGACTGACGATCCGGGCGGGGTACGAGAAGGCCGTGGCCGCGGCCCTGGGCCCGGTGGCGGAGGCCGTCGCGGCGGGCTCCGTCGGCGCGGCGGTGGCGGCCGTCGAGCGGTTGCGCGAGGCCGACGGGGGCCGCGCCGCGGTCGTCGTCGAGGGACTCGCGTCCGCGCCGTCCGCGGGCGGTCCCTTGCCCGACGGTGCCGTCTGGGCCGCTTCGTGCGTGGAGGCACCGTCGTCGCTGGCGGGGGCGGTGACGGCGGCGCTGGCCGGATGCGTGCTCGTCCGGTCGGTCGCGGAGGCTGTGGCGGTGGTCGCGGAGCGGCCCGAGCTGCGGGCCGTCACGTCCGACGGTGACGTCATCTCCCACGGCGTGCTCACCGGCGGTTCCGCGGCGCGGCAGTCGACGCTGGAGGTGCAGAAGTCCATCGATTCCGCCGAGGCGACGCTGGGGGAGACCCGGCGGTCGGTGGAGTCGCTGTCGGCGGCGCTGGCGGGTGCTCTGGAGGAGTCGGCGGCGCGGCGCGAGGTGACGGAGGCGGCGCTGGCCGCCCTGCACGAGTCGGACGCGCAGTTGGGCGCGATCTACGAGCAGCTGGCGCGGCTAGGGCAGGCCGCGCGGAGCGCGCGCGACGAGGCCGAGCGCCTGGTGACGCAGCGCGCGCGGATCGAGGGCTCGCGCGACGAGACGCGGGCCGCGCTGGTCGAGCACGAGGAGCGCTTGCGGCTCGCGGAAGAGCTGCCCGAGGATTCGGTGTCCGTGGGGACCGAGGAGCGGGACGCTGCGGCTGTGGCGCTGGCCGCGGCGCGTGCGGTCGAGATGGAGGCCCGGCTCGCCCGGCGGACCGCCGAGGAGCGCGCGGCCGGCGTGCGGGGCAAGGCGGAGGGGCTTCGACGGGCCGCTTCAGCTGAGAGGGCTGCGCGGGAGCGGGCGGAGGCGGCGGCCGCGTCGCGGTTGTCCGCCGCTGCGGTGGCGGCGTCGGTCGCCGAGGGAGCGGCGTTGGTGTCCTCGCGGCTCGCGCGGGCGGTGAGTAGGGCTGCTGCGCATCGTGATGCGCTGGAAGCATCGCGTGCCGAGCGCGCCGGGGCGCTGGATGTGGCTCGGCAGGAATCGACGGCGTTGGCGGCGCGGTTGGCGCAGCTCACGGATGCCGTGCATCGCGACGAGGTGGCGCGGGCGCAGGCGGCGTTGCGGATCGAGCAGCTCGAGGAACAGGTGCTCTCGTCCTTCGGCATGGCGCCGGACGATCTGGTGGCGGAGTACGGGCCGGATGTTCTGTTGCCCGCTTCGCCGTTGGAGTTGGAGGAGTACGAGGCGGCGCGGGAGCGCGGCGAGACCGTGATGAAGCCGGTGGGGATGCCGTTCGAGCGGGCGGCGCAGGAGCGGCGGCTCAAGCTCGCGGAGAAGGACCTGGCGACGCTCGGGCGGGTGAACCCGCTGGCGCTCGAGGAGTTCGCGGCGCTGGAGGAGCGCTACAACTTCCTCTCCACGCAGCTCGAGGACGTGAAGTCGGCCCGCGAGGACCTGCTGAGCGTGGTCGAGGAGGTGGACGCCAAGATCCTGCAGGTGTTCACCGAGGCGTGGCTCGACGTGGAGCGCGAGTTCGTGGGCGTCTTCGAGACCCTGTTCCCCGGCGGCGAGGGCAGGCTGATCCTGACCGACCCCTCCGACATGCTCGCCACCGGTATCGACGTCGAGGCCCGGCCGCCGGGCAAGAAGGTCAAGCGGCTGTCCCTGCTCTCCGGTGGCGAGAAGTCCCTGACCGCCGTCGCGATGCTGGTCGCCATCTTCCGCGCTCGGCCTTCACCCTTCTACGTGATGGACGAGGTCGAGGCGGCGCTGGACGACACCAACCTGCGCCGCCTGATCTCGCTGTTCGAGCAGCTGCGGGACAAGTCCCAGCTCATCGTGATCACCCACCAGAAGCCGACGATGGAGGTCGCCGACGCGCTGTATGGGGTCTCGATGCGCGGTGACGGCATCACGCAGGTCATCTCCCAGCGGATTCGTGGGCAGGAGCTGGGCGCTCTGCCCGTGTAGGCAGCAGCGCTGGGCGGGACAACTTCCGTCGGCCTCTCGGATTCTGTCCGGTTCGGACGCCGAACTTGACAGACCTCGCTGCCATGATCGCTTCCGTGGCGTCGTGGGGGCGCCGGGAATGGGAGGCCGACGATGGCGACGGTGCGAGTGCTGGGGTGGCTCTTGCAGGACGTGACTGATCCGAACTTCAAGGTGTAGGCGGTCTTGCCTGGCGCAGTCCGGCATCGGGCCAGGCATCGATGTACTCGTTGTACGGTCCGAGACGAGCTGTCCACGCCGGCTCGATGCGAGTGCTCGATGACACCGCACCCGAACGGAAGATGCGCGGACCGGTGGCCCCGGAACCTCAGGCCGTGGTGGACGCGACCCTCGAGCGGATCACGGAGAAGCTCGGCGGCGGGTACTCGAAGCACAGCGGACCGGTCGCGTTCGAGGTGGACTCCAGTCGCCTACGTGAGCACGAGTTGCCGGCCGTCATGCGCGATTTCGTCTACGGCCGCACCTCGATGGGCGGCGCCAAGAAGGTCGCTGAAGCAGCGCTGCTCGGTCACGGCCTCTCCAAGGAGGCCATCGCTGATGCGTCGCAGGCCACCGCTGGCCCTCTGCCACCGGCGGATCCCATCGCTTTGCCCAATGGGGACGAGTACTACCCGCGCAAGGTGGGCGAAATGCTGGATGTTGACCTGATGCGGATGGCGCGGGAGAAGCTCCGTCGTCACGTGGGACTGGTCGGGCCGCCCGGTACCGGGAAGACGAGCCTGCCGCTGGCGGCGTTCGGCGTCGATGACTGCGTCGTCGTGGGTCTCCACGGAGACTCGAAAGTATCCGACCTGGTGGGCAAGTACATCCCCGCCGATCCGGGAGAGGAGTCACCGTCAGGTTTCGTCTGGCGTGACGGGCCACTCGTGACGGCGATGCGCGAGGGGAAGGTGCTCGTGGCCGATGAGCTCACCCGGGCACCCGCGGAGACCGTCGCAGTCCTGTTCGGAGCGCTCGACGCGCGTCGTGAGATCGGTATCGACGATCGCCCCGGCGAGGTCGTGCGTGCAGTTGAAGGCTTCCTTGTGGTGGCCACCTGGAACCCGGACGGCGTGGGCGTCAACGAGCTCGACGGTGCGCTCCTTCGTCGTTTTCCGTTGCAGGTCAAGGTCGGCAACGACTACCGGATCGCCGAATACCGCGGGGTAAACGCGCGGCTGGTCAAGGTGGCGCGCAATCTCGCGACCAGGAACGAACGAGCCCGGGCATCGGGTGCGTTCGGAGTTTGGGAGCCGCCGTTGGCCACACTGCTCGATGTCCAGGCAATGCTGGACGCCGGCTGCGGCAATGAAATCGCCCTCGGATCGCTGCTCAATGGATGTCCGGCAGTCGATCGGGAGGACGTCGCCGCCGTCGTCCGTACCGTGTTCGGCATATCCGTTGCTCCGCTGAGACTGGGGACGGGGGCATGACGCTCGATCGTTGGGCAGCCGCGTCGCAGGGGTTGACGGAAGTGGTCGATGAGTTCAGTGAGCGGGACGACCTCGTGGTTCGTGTGTGCGAGAACGCCTCGGCACCAGGAACATTCTCGCCTCGACGCGCCGAGATTACCCTCGACGCGTCCGTCGTGCTTCCCGGAGTGAACCCCGACGCTGAGGACTTCGCAAGTGCGGTTCTTCTCTTGAAGTTTCCGGTTCTCGCGGGCGTACTGGCGCACGAAGTGGCGCACGCAGAACACAGCGTGGCGCGGGCGTCCGAGAACGTGATGGTGGACGGATGGGCGCAGGTACTTGAGGAGCCGCGCATCGAACGCGCTGCGATCTCCGATCGTCCGTATGTGCGCGGCTGGCTGCGGTCCGCGGTCACCGCGCTGATCGCCACGGACGCCACCGATGCGGTGTCGGCCGCCGAGGTGTTGGTACTGGTCGGCGGCAGGATCGCGGCCGGGGTGTTCAGTCACGGGGAGATCGACATCGACGCGGTGTGCCGGGACTGGCTCACGGCTGAGCAGTTCTTCGTCGTTTCTGATGCGGTGCTTACTGCGGTGGGGTTGGCTGACAGCGACGTCGAGGCGTTGTTCGTGCAGGCGGAGCGGATCGCCAGGGTGTTGGGCGGCAGGCGACCTGCTCATCTGCCCCACGCGGGCGATGAGAATGCCTCCGAACTCGACGGCGATGCGCTTGCACGGCAGTTGGCTGAGATCGCTGAAGAAGCAGCGGGGGAGATCACCCTGCCGGAGGAGCTCGCCACGGTGGCGAACGCTACCGGTGCGGGGTATTCGGAGCACCTCGTGGAGCACCGGATGCCGACATCCGACGAGCGCCGGGCTGAACGGCAGCTTCTCCTACGGCTGCGCCGCGCTGCCGATCGGGGTGGCGATGTCCGCGAGGTTCCGACACGCCTGCCGTCCGGCCGGCTGGTGACGGGAGAGCTCGTGCAGCGATCGGCGCAGCGTGCGATGGGGGTGATGCCGACGGCGACGCCGTGGCGGGAGCGAACACGGCGTGTGCGGCCCCGGCCTCGGTTGACAATCGGAATTGCGGCGGACATCTCCTACTCGCAGGAGGCGGTTATGGAATCCGTCGGCGTGGTGACTTGGCTGCTGAGCCGGGCCGCTCGGGACCGCGGCGGGCGATCGCTGAGTCTGATCTGGGACGACGAGGTGTCCGTCTTGGAGGGTGGGGGCGGTGCGACGGTGCCGATTCCACTGGCAGCGGGTGGTTCGGGTGGTCTTCCGAAGGCGCTGCGGATGCTAGACGAGAGGCTGTCGCTGGTCGCCGATACCCGGCAGCCCCGACTGGTCGCGGTGATTACCGACGGCTACCTCTGGCCGGAGGACACGGTCATAGCTGAACTGCGGAGGCTGCTCGACGCTGGCGTGCGGGTGCTCTGGCTCGATACCGGCGCCGGCGACGGCATCGTTCCGCCGAACGGGACGGTTGTGACTCGCATCGGTGAGGGTGGCGACCTCACCGCGCTGATCGCTGAGGGTGCTATTGTCGCGCTCACGGCGGCGAGGGCACTGAGAACACCCTGGTGATGTCGTGGCTCGGCGCCCATCCGATCCGCGACGCCACTCGGTCGTCCTGTGTCTCTAGGCCTGCCAGTTCAACAGCGTTGTTCGGATGGCGTCGATAGCATCTGCATCCGACGGTAGCCAAGCGAGGGTGTGCATCTGGAGAGGGGCGATCCAACGGGTCTCGTCGTGGGAGTTGCCGGACGCAAGCTCGCCGGTCTCGACGGCGGCGAAGTACAGCCGCATCTCGTACTTCTCCGAGATTGGCCATGCACCCGAGGCATGGGGTACTTCGGGACCGACGGAGATCGTCGCAACCAGCTCCTCACGTATCTCGCGCACGAGCGCAGCCTCCGGTGCTTCACCGTCTTCGACCTTGCCTCCGGGGAATTCCCAAAGGCCGGCGAGCGCTGCGGGGCTTGTGCGCCTGGCCGCGAACACCCTGGTGGGCTGTTCCAGGTTGTCCAGGATGATCGCGCCAACGACTAGTCGCCGAGCGTTGGGGTGCATGACGGCGATTCTGGCACCTCTGCCCGTTGTTGTCAGAGGGAGGTGCCAGACTGGCGCCCATGGAAGAGGGGATCTACGAGTCGCTGCACACAGCGGAACTCCGTGATCGGATCAAAGCGACGGGCTTGCAGAGTGATACGCGAGTGGTCGAGAAGGCGGACCAACCGCACGTGCTCGCTCGTCACGTGGCGAGCATCGTGGAGCGAGCGATCGCGGGGGAGAAGGACGAATCGGAGCGGATTAAGCTCGCGAACAGTCTGCTGTCCCTGGCCGGCGAACCCGATAGCCCGATTCTCGATCCGGCTGCCCAGCTTGCGCGCCTCTATCAACTGCCTGCGCCCGGCGTTGTGGATCGTACGTCGACGCGGCCGGAGACACCGCTCTCTGAGGTGGCTCTGCTGACGAACAGCGGTAGGGGAGAGCCCTCCATCGGTCACGAGTTGAAGGCAGAGATTGCCTCGGCTGATCGTGTCGACTTGCTCTGTGCATTCATCAAGTGGAGCGGGGTCAGGCTCCTCGAGACTGAGCTGCAGGCGCTCGCAGACGCAAGCAAGCCGTTCCGAGTAATTACCACCACGTACCTCGGTTCCACCGAACGCAAGACCCTGGATCGGCTGGCGAGGAAATACGGCGCTGAGGTGCGAGTGCAGTACGACGCTCTGCGTACGCGACTCCACGCAAAGGCGTGGATGTTCCACCGCGACTCAGGATTCGACACCGCGTACATCGGTTCCTCGAACCTTTCCAATGTTGCCCTGATCGACGGCGTCGAGTGGAACGTGCGTCTGTCGAAGGTCGCCACTCCTAGCTTGCTCAACAAGTTCCGCGCGACGTTCGAGACCTATTGGAGCGAAGACCCAGGATTCGAGGAATACATCCCCGATCGCGACGGCGAGCGGCTCGATCGCGCCCTTCGTGAGGCATCCGGCCTCACCACCTCGGGCAATGTCACGATCAACGTCTCGGGTCTGGATGTTCGTCCATATTCGTACCAGCAGACGATGCTGGACGAGTTGCAGGCCGAGCGCGAAGTACACGACCATCACCGCAACCTGGTGGTGGCAGCGACGGGAACCGGCAAAACTGTGCTTGCTGCCCTCGACTACCGCCGCCTGTTCCCGGCGGGCGGCAAGCGCCCTCGTCTGTTGTTTGTGGCGCATACTCGCGAAATCCTGGTCCAGGCGCTGCGCACATTCCGCGAGGTACTCGCTGACGGAGCGTTCGGCGAGCTTCTCGTCAACGGTCAGCGGCCCGAGCGGTGGGAGCACGTGTTCGCGAGCGTGCAATCGCTGAAACAGGACGTCCTCGACATACTCGACGCCGATCACTTCGAAGTGATCGTGGTCGATGAGTTTCACCACGGAGCGGCGCCGACCTACCGACGACTGGTCGACCACTTCGCACCCCGGGAGCTGGTCGGCCTGACTGCGACCCCGGAGCGCGCCGACGGCCTCGATGTGCGCGAGTACTTCGGGGGCCGCATCGCCACTGAGCTTCGGCTCTGGGATGCGCTTGGCGCTGAGCTTCTGTGCCCATTCCACTACTTCGGTATCGCCGACGGCACGGACCTGACGGCGATCGCGTGGAAGGCCGGGAAGTACGACCAGAGTGCACTCGGGCACCTGTATACCGGCAACGACGCCCGGGTACGGATGGTTCTGAAGGCAATCCAGGACAAGCTGGCTGACCCGGCCCAGATGCGTGCGCTGGGCTTCTGCGTGTCGATTGAGCATGCCCAGTACATGGCAGACAAATTCACAGAAGCGGGCATCCCGTCCGTGATGGTGTCGGGGCAGACTGGTAGTGACGCGCGGAGGCAGGCACTCTCCGACCTGCGTGACCGTCGCGTCAACGCGATCTTCTCTGTCGATGTGTTCAACGAGGGCCTGGACATCAAGGAAGTTGACACGGTCCTGATGCTTCGCCCCACCGAGAGCGCGACCATCTTCTTGCAGCAGCTTGGTCGAGGACTTCGCAGGACACCCGACAAGGCTGTACTCACGGTGCTTGACTTTGTCGGACATCAGCGCGAGGAGTTTCGTTGGGACAAGCGCCTCCGCGCGTTGACTGGCATTCCGCGCGGCAGGCTGGTGAAGGAGGTCGAGAACGAGTTCCCGTACCTGCCGTCGGGATGCAGGATCGAACTCGATCGCCAGACACAGGCGTTCGTCCTAGAAAACGTGAAGCGCCAGCTCAATCTGCGCAGACCGCAGCTTGTGGCTGAGGTCCGCTCCGCGGGGGAGGACACGCTCGCGGGCTTCCTCGCGGCGACGGGGATCGACCTCGCCTCGGTGGTCCGAGGCGACCGCTCCTGGACAGGTCTACGTCGTGAGGCGGGAGTCGACTTGGCCTTCTCGCCCGGACCGCGTGAACCTGAGTTGCTGCGACGGAGCCAAGTGTTCGCCCACGTTGACGACGAAGTCCGCGTCGACGGGTACAAGAGAATTATCGCGAGTGACGCCAAATACGACGACATGAGCGAGACGGACCAACTGCTCGCGAAGATGCTGTTCTTCACTCTCTGGCCAGACGGCGGAAGACCAGTCTTCGGGAGCTACGACGACGGATTGGACGCACTCCGTACTGAGATGGCCGCGACGGGTGAGTTTATCGAGATCATAGACCTGGCGTATGACGCATCTCGCCACGTCACCTACCCGCTCCAAGGTGAGTTGGCAGACCTGCCCCTCCATGTCCACGCTCGGTACTCGCGCGAGGAGATCCTGGCCGGCCTCGGGCAGGCCTCGCTGGCTGACCGACCAAACACCTTCGTCGCCGGCGTCAAGTGGATCCCTGAACGCAACATCGACGCATTGTTCATCAACCTCGTCAAGACGGAGGGTACGTTTTCACCGACCACGATGTACCGCGACTACGCGGTCAGCCCAGACGAGTTTCACTGGGAGTCGCAATCGCGAACGGCTGTCGATTCTCCTACCGGGCGTCGATACGTCAGTGGCGCTAGCAACGTCCTCCTTTTTGTACGTCGGACAAAGACAGGTGAGTTTGGATCAGAACCCTACACATTTCTTGGAGGCGCCCGGCGCGTGAGCCATGAAGGGGAACGTCCGATCGCTATTACGTGGAAACTTGACCGCGCAATGACATTTGATTTGGGATGAAATATACTGTGGGGTCAACTGGGCGTTCTATATTATGCTGAGTCGCTTGGAGATAGTCTCAGCATGAGGGCTCTTCAAGCTTGAGCGGGCAGTGCCTGGTCAGAGGTTCAGCGTGTCGTTGACGTGAGGAGCCCCTGGTCTCCGGAAATCTGGATGTTGCGAAGCATTCCGATTTCGGTGAGGAGTACCAGGGGC
>NZ_JAAXOQ010000050.1 GCF_012396015.1 Tsukamurella spumae
GTTGCCGTCTGGTTGGCCTTGTGAGCGACGTTCAGCGGACCGATGGGTTCCGGGGCGGGCGGCACCTCTGGCGCGGTTGCAGGGGCCGCAGACGACGTCTATGTCGCGGAGGCGGATGGGGAGTCCGTGGGCCTTGCGGTCCCATGCGGCTGGGGTGTGGTCGGCCTGTAGGTCGTCGGTGGCGCCGCAGTCGCTGCAGAACGGTTGGAGGCGGCGGGCGCGGCGGGATAGGTTGCGCCAGGCGGCGTCGTACCCGCGGGCGGCGGGGGCCCGCTCGGGCGGTTCGGGCGGCTGGCAGGTGGGGCAGCGGACACCGCTGTCGATGACGTCGCCGCAGTCAGCGCACGGGCGCGCGGTCACTCGTCTGCCTCCCGCTCGAGGCGTTCGATGACGGCGTCCCTGCACGCGGCCTCCGCCTCGTACGTGAGCAGCAGCCCGTCGAGCTCGGCCATCGTGCAGTCGGCCCAGGGCTTGCCGAGGCGCTTGAGGACGATCTGGTCGACGCGGCGGCGAGTAGCGACGCTGATCGGTTCCATGCCGGCGGCGAACAGCTCACGTTCGGTGCAGTCCATGTAGGACTTGCCGGTGAGCGCTTCGACGGCGGCGATCTGCGCGGCGTCGATGCGGGAGTGGTCGTGAGGGTTCACGGAGTCCCCTTCCTCGGGGTGGTGGTGTTGGTCTTGCACTTGGTGTGCTCGCGCTCGCAGCCCGGGTACACGGTCCACAGGCAGTACGGGCACAGGGTGCCGACGACGGGCGGGCGGCGGGTGCCGAGCGGGATAGGCGGATAGGTGGTCATGCGGCCGGGGGCTCCCCTCGGTTGATGTACTTCGGGCAGCCGTCGGTGTGCTCCGACTCGCAGCCCGGATAGACCGGCCAGTGACAGTGCGGGCAGATGGAGCCCTCGGCCGGGAGGCTGGTGTCAGCTGTACTGACCGCAGGTTCGGGGTCGGGCACTGACGCGAGTGAACGCTCAGAAGTAGGTGCTTCTGTAAGTAGCCCTGTCCTGTCCTGTCCCGTCCCGGTGTTACGCGTAACTTCGGCAGTAACAGATCCCGTAACGGGTACCTCGGGGCAGTTCCCGGGGAGGCACTTGGAGTGATCCCCGGCCTTGTGCGCCCGCAGGCGGCTCATGCGGATCTTGGTCTGCTCGGCGTTCTTCCTGATGTGCGGCGGCGGGATGTGGTCGGCGATGCTGGGCACCTTCACGCGACCGTCCGGCGTGTGCTCGATGAGGCCGACCGCGGCCAGGGCAGCAAGCACCCTGGCCGGGTCGGGAACGTCGGAGCAGCGGCGGGCGTCTGCCGCGCGCACGATGCCGTCGTAGGCGTCCGTGCGCGAGCAGAACTGGATCAACGCAAGGTAGTGCCACCGGGCCTCGTAGTCGAGGTCCGCGAGCACGGCCGAGTCGGTCCAGAGGTCGTCCAGCCGGGTCCAGCTCACGGTGTGGTCGACCTCCTGGGGCAGTCCCAGACGCGCTGGGGGCGGCCGGGCCGCCGGTGGGAGTCGGTCCAGCCGACGTGCCGGATCCGGCCGGCTTGGGCGACGGACTGGATGTAGCCGCCCAATACCTGCGGGTGATCGTCAAGCCAGGCCCGGGTGTCCTCGGGCAGGTGCTGGTGGATCTCGTCGGCGTCGAACGGCCGGCCCTCGGCGAGGATCTTCTCGATGGCCTTCTTGATCCGGTCGTGGTGGTGGCCGGTGAGGACCGTCAGCGATCCGGCGACGGCGTCCGCGGGCCCGGTCATGCCCGCACCTTCCGGGCCTCGGTGCGGATCTCGTCCGCGAGGTGACAAAGCGGACAGGGAACCGTCGCGCCGACCTCGTCGGGCCGGTGCCAGACGGCGCGGTACTCACCGCAGTACGCCTTCGCGGGCCTACCGGAATCGACAGTGCCACGGTCAAGGAGATGAACCAGGCGGGTCACTGGACGCCTCCGACCTTCGGGCGGCCGACCAGGCGGCCGGCATCGTCGAAGCCGTAGTCCAAGGTGGCGTCGTGGATCTCGGCTTCGGCGTTCTCCTCGGGGGTCTGGCAATCCGGGCACAGGTGCCCGACGATGACGCTGGCTTTGACGGTGATGTTCCAGTCGCCGTGACCGCGGTAGCGGCGGCGGCACCGGCTGCACTTGATGATGCTCACTGCCGTGCCCCCTGCTCGAGGTCGGCGAGGGCGTCAGCCAGGGCACGGAGGTCCGAGGCGTCGAACAGGACGTGCATGGGCCTATCCGGGTCGGACCCGGCGATCGTGGCGGTGACCGTCTGCCACGTGTGGTTCACCGCGACCGCGTAGACGGTGCCGTCGATGCAGTCGCTGGGCGATGCGGGGGTGAACAGGGCAGCGACTTCGTCGCGCTGCTCGGGGTTGGTGATGCCCATGTCGTCGAGGACTGCATCGATCGGGCGTGCCTGGTTGGGGCCGGCCTGAGTACGCGCGGCCTCGCACGTGATGACGTCCGTGCACTGGCAGTCGCCGGAAGTGCAGACGGCTTGCTCGGGCTCCGGTGTCGGCAGGGCGTGGAGAGCTGCAAGCAGCCCGTCGGCGGGATGGGTATCGTGCATGTTGATCGACTCCTTGTTGTGGGTGCGGTCGTTGGCGTCCGGGGTGTCTTTGGCGAGAGACCCGGGCGCCTTCTTGGTCAATAGTGGTGTGCGGTCGTCCTCGATAAGACCGAGGTCTGCGTGATCGGCGTGCTGCCGGTAGCGATCCGGCGACGTGGTTCCACCGGGTACTGCGTGCGGGGCGCTGCCCCGCGTGGTCATTAGGCGCCCTCCGGCTCGGCGTGGGCGTCGAGCCAGCGCTCGACGACTTCGGCGTCGTACAGCAGCTTGCGGGGGCCGAGGACGATCGCGGCGGGACCGCGGCCGGTGGCGCGCCAGTAGCGCCAGGTTGCCTCGGGGATGTTGTAGCGCTCGGCGAGCTGCTTGATGGTCAGCAGCTCACGCACCCGGCGCTGAAGCTCAGATCGAGTCATCGCGTATTCCTTTTTGCTGGTCTAGAGCATCCCTCGTGGATGCGGATTCAGAATATACTGATTCACGACTGGACCGCAATAAGGTTCCGGAATATCGTTGGGAGTATGGCTGACGACGACGCGACCCCGACCACCCCTGAGCAGCGGATCGCCGAGAACATCAAGGCCATACGTGAGGACCTGAAGATGAAGCAAGGGCAGCTAGCCGAGCGCATGACCGCGATGGGCTACAAGTGGCATCAGGCGACTGTGGCGAAGGTTGAGACGAATGAGCGTCAGGTCCAGCTGGGCGAAGCTCATGCACTAGCTGCCGTGTTCGGGGTGCCGTTGCAAGACATCGTCGGGGCTACAAGCGAGGCTATGAACGCTGCAAAGCTCTCGGCACTCGTAACCCGTGTACGGTCGGCGAAGATGGAACTTGCTACCGCGCACCGTGTTTGGTGGGGTCTGCGTGCCGAACTAGCAGGTGCTATTCGCGCAGGTGACGCGCGCGATCCCGATGATGACTTTCAGGCTCCGTGGGACGTCGAGGGCGAGTTGCGTGATGCACTCGACAGGCTCCCGGTGGATCAACGGCAGAGGGTGGTCGAACTTAGTGGCGAGGATTTCGAGGACCTGTCGGATGCTGGCATGTACTTCGCGAGGGATGCGACCGGTACCTGGTGGGATGATCCTAATGTGAAGGACCCTGCCTTCTGGGGGCTTGCTCGCGATGCAGAAACGTAACCGCCGCTCCGGTGTCGAGGACCGGTGGACGCGGGCCGACGGGCAGCAGTCCACGCGGCACGGCAAGGGCTTGCGGTGGATGGCGCGGTATGTCGCCGCGGATGGCCGGGAGCACACGAAGTCGTTCGGGCTCAAGAAGGACGCGCAACGCTGGCTAGAGCAGCAGGTTTCCGACCAGGTGACCGGGACGTGGACCGACCCTGAGCTGGCCGCGCAGACGTTCGGTGCGGTCGCTGAGAAGTGGATCGCGACGAAGGCGAGCCGGAAGCCGAAGACGGTGGCCGGTTACCGGTCGATTCTGGACACGGTTGCGCTCCCCCGCTGGCGGGACGTGCCGCTGGGCGAGATCCGGTTCGACGACATGCAGGTGTGGATCTCCGGGCTGAGCACGGACGGCTCGACCAGGTTCGCCGGCCGCGGCCTGTCGGCGTCCCGCGTGATCCAGACCCACCAGGTCGTCGGGTCGGTGCTGCGGTTCGCGGTGAAGGCGCGGTACATCGCGACGAATCCGGCCGAGGACGTGGAGCTGCCGAACAAGGTCGAGGTCGAGCAGCGGTACCTGTCGCATGAGCAGGCGCATCGTCTGGCGGTCGCGTGCGGCGAGTACAGGACGTTCGTGCTGGTGCTGACGTACTGCGGTCTCCGGTTCGGCGAGGCGGTCGCACTGACGGCCGCGCGGATCGACCTCGATGCCCGGCGGATCACTGTCGCGAAGTCCGTGACGTACGTGACCGGGCAGGGGCAGGTCGAGGGGGCACCGAAGAACGGGGCCACGCGGCGGGTGCCGGTCCCGAAGTTCCTGGTGCCGCTGCTCCAAACCGAGCTCGACGGCCGCAAGGATGACGACCTCGTGTTCCCGGGCCGCGAGGGCGCGTGGTTGACCGAGGGGCAGGTGCGGTGGGTGTTCGACAAGGCAGCGGCGACGGTCGGCGAGAAGGGGCTCACACCGCACCAGCTACGGCACACGTGCGCGTCGTTGGCGATCCGCGGCGGCGCGAACGTAAAGGTGTTGCAGACCCTCCTGGGCCACAAGACGGCGACGCTGACGCTGGATCGGTACGGGCACCTGTTCCCGGACGATCTGGACCGGGTGAGCGACTCGTTTGATGCTGCTGCGGACCAGCTGCGGACTGACGGGAAGCTAAGTCTGGTGAAGTAGTGGCGAATATCGCTCTGAGCTGCGGCGATATGGTGCCCCCGGTGAGACTCGAACTCACACTGGACGGGTTTTGAATCCGTTGCCTCTGCCAATTGGGCTACGGGGGCGTCCGGCGGACCGTCGGAAACGGTCGGCCGAGCCAGCTTACCGCGCGGGGTGGACGGCCCCGGACTCGGCATCCACGGAGGCGAGGAAGGCGTCGATCACGGGCCAGGTCTCGCGGACAGCGTCGGGGCCGGCGACGAGGCCGAGGTGGCTCGACTCGACGGTAGCGAACTCCACCCGCGGCGAGCCGGTGAACAGGTCCACGCCGTGCCGAGCGGTCTCCCACGCGCACAGCGCATCCCGGTGCGAGCCGAACAGCTGGATCGGGACGTCGATGGTCGACAGATCCAGCACCGTCTCCCCCAGCGTCACACGCCCCGCGGCCAACTCACCGCGGAAGATCAGCCGCTCCCACAGCTGCGTCGCCAGCTTGCCGGGATACCCCGGAAAGGTGCGCTGGAAGCGGTCGATGACCTCCATGCGCGCCAGCTTCTCGGGCTCGCCGAGGTTCTCGAGGACGAACTTGGGCTTCTTGAGCTCCCGATCCCACGACGTGGCGCGGTAGGCCACCTGGACGATCGGCGCCGGGATGCCTCCGAGCAACGCGATCAGCGCACCGGGACCGAAGCCGTCGAGCGGCTTCATCACCGAGGTCACCAGCGGATAGGGCTGCTGTGCGGCGTAGTTCAGCGGCGTGGCGATCGAGACGATCGACCGGATCGAGGCGGTCGACGCGCCTGCGGCGAGGAAGGACAGCGTGCCGCCCAGGCTCCAGCCGTACAGGTCGACGCCGGCACCGTCGGGCACCTCGCCGCCCCAGAAGTCGTCCAGAGCCCGGGCGATGGCCTGCGGAATGATGTCGAGGGCGAAGTTCTCGAACCCCAGTTTCCGGTCGGCGTAGGCCATCTCACCGAAGTCGACGACGTACGGGACGCGCCCCGTCGCGGCGAGGTGCGCGACGACGGAGATCTCGGGCGCGAGGTCGTAGCAGGTGGCGGGCGCGGCGATCGGCGGCACCAACAACACCGGCGCCGCCCCGGGGACCGCGGCCGCGTGGCGGGCCTCGTCGGAGGCGAACCGTCGGAGGGTGCGATGACCACCGTCGGCGACGACGACGTGCGGCGTGCGCGCAACGGGACGGATCCCGTCACCCACCGTGAGGGCCCAGAGGTTGCCGGCGCGCTCCCGCAATTGAGTCAGGCTCAATACGTTCATGGCGCAACGGTACCGCGCACGTCGCGACGGATGTCCGTCGACCGGTAACGTACCCACCGATGAAGGACACCGCACCCGTACCGCACCGCGTGCTCGTCGCCGAGGACGAGGCGATCATCCGCATGGACCTCTCCGAGATGCTCCGGGAGGAGGGCTACGACGTGGTCGGTGAGGCCGAGAACGGTCAGGTCGCCCTCGACAAGGCCCGTGAACTGCGGCCCGACCTGGTGATCATGGACGTGAAGATGCCCGTGCTCAACGGACTCGAGGCCGCGCAGGACATCGCGCGGGAGCGGATCGCCCCCGTCGTCATGCTGACCGCCTTCGGCCAGCGCGAGTTCGTCGAGAAGGCGCGCGAGGCCGGCGCGATGGCCTACCTCGTCAAGCCCTTCACCAAGGCCGATCTCGTGCCCGCGATCGAGATCGCCATCAGCCGCTTCGCCGAGCTCGCCGCCCTCGAGAAGGAGGTCACGAGCCTCTCCGAGCAGCTCGAGACCCGCAAGGTCGTGGACCGCGCGAAGAGCATCCTGATGCAGTCGCACCGCGTGACCGAGCCGGAGGCCTTCCGCTGGATCCAGCGCACGGCCATGGATCGGCGCACCGACATGAGGACCGTCGCGCACCTGGTGATCGACACACTGGGCGGGAAGCCCGAGTCCTAGTCCTCAGTGCGCCGCCGGTGCCGGTGCCGGTGCCGACGGTGACGGCGTGCCGGTCAGGTGTCCCGCCACCGTCGCCAACACCGGGGTCAGCGCCTGGGTAGCGGACTCCCACGTGTGACCATGGCTCGACGCCTGCACCGTGCAGGCGATGTCGACCTCCGTCATCGCGGTGCACAAGGTCTGCGACGCGCCGGCGGAGTACGGGTCCGGCTCGTAGCCGCGGCCGCCCGCGCCGCCGCCCTGCCCGACCGGATGCTGCCCGCCGCCCCGACGGGGCTTGCCGCCCGGGCGCTGCGGATGCCCGGCGGCATCGACGAAGATCCCGGCCACTCCCTGATAGGCGCCGTGCTGCGCCATGACCGTCTGCGGGTCGTAGGCGTCCCACTTCGACGCGTCACCGCCGAACAGCCGGGACACGGTCTGCGCCTGGTTCCCCGCGTTGGGCCGGAGGTCGCCGCCGATGTCGCCGAACGCGCTGAACAGCTCCGGGTGCATCACCGTCAGGTCCACGGCGCAGGTCCCGCCCATCGACCAGCCGATGACGCCCCAGTGGGCCGCGTCGGACGCGGCCCCGAAGGTCGAGATCACGTACGGCCGCACGTCCTTCGTCAGGTGCGAGGCCGACTCGCCGCGGGGACCGTCGACGCATTCGGTGTCGTTGTTGAAGCTGCCGCCGGAATCGACGAACACCAGGATCGGCGCCCGTCCGCCGTGCTGGGCCGCGTACTGATCGGCGACCTGCGTGGCCGAACCGAGCCGGATCCAGTCGGCGGGGGTGTTGAACTCGCCGCCGATCATCTCCACGGCGGGCAGCGCCGGCGGGGTCTTCCCCGCGAACCACGCCGGCGGGAGGTAGACGTACTCGGTGCGGTGCGCGAAGCCGCTCGCGTCATCCGGGATGTCGACGGGGACCACCCGTCCCTGCTTCTGGACGGTGTCGCGCAACCCGGGCAGATCGCCCTGGGAGGTCTGGTTCGGCAGCGGGCCGGCGGTCAGGGCCGACCATGCGACCTGCACGGTCCGGTAGTAGCCCACCCATTGGTTCACGACCAGCAAGGCCGCGATCAGGAGCAGCGGCACGGCGAGCATCGACACGATCCGGCCCCGCGGACGTCCGGACCGGAACCGGACGATCGCCGCGATCAGGGTCGCGACCGTCAGGCCCAGCCACACCCACAGCATGACCGGCGCGGGCTTCCCCGCGAGGCCCTGCGCTCCCATCTCCGCGTCGGCACCCCACGCGGCGAGCGTGCCGAGCGCGAGGCAGACGGGCAGCCCGATCCGCAGCCACCGCCCGTGCCCCAGCAGTACGACCACCGCGGCCACCGCCGCGAGCGCGAACACGGACAGGGGCAACCAGCCGGTGAGCAGCGATACCCCGCCGCGATGGTCCATCACCCGACCGAGGATCCCCGGCGTTCCCGACAGAATGCTGGGAGCCGCCCGCCAGGCGGCTGTCAGGCCCTGGGCACGGTCACCGTCGGGCGGTCAGACCGCGCGGACGGGGCGCGACGGGGGCAGCTGCTGGCCGCGGTAATAGCCGGTGCGCGGCGTGTTCGGGAACGCGGGCGCATCGCCGGCGGCCTTGTCGTTCTGCCGGTCGATGACCTTCTTGACGGCCTGCGGCGAGGTGCCGGTGTACCGCGCGATGTGAACGATCGGGATACGGGCGGCGTACGCGGCGAGGATGGTCTTGCGGTACTGCTCCTCCGCGTTCGCCTTCAGGTGCGACCAGTGCGAGATCGGGCTGAGGAAGTCGCGGACCTCTTGAGGCGTGGGCTCGGGGACCTTCGGCATCTCTACTCCGTGAGTTCTAGCCCGGGGCGGGTGCCCAGGCAGGCTGTTAAGGGGCGTTCGTGGCGTACATCGGCCGTCCACCGTGGTTTGTTACACGCCGGTTGGATTAGTCTGCCAGGGGTGGTACAACGGGCATCGATGCATCCCTCACCTGTACTGACCCAGCAGCCCGACGCGCTCCACACCTGGGTGTTCACGCCCGTCGTGACCACCCTGATGGTCGTCGCGACCATTCTCTACGTCTACGGCGTCGTCCGGGCGCGGCGCGCCGGCACGGCGTGGCCGATCACCCGCGTCCTGGCGTGGTTCATCGCCATGGCGCTGCTCGTGTTCGCGGTCAACAGCGTCATGGCCGAGCTGGCCAAGCACCTGTTCTGGGCGCACATGCTCGTGCACCTGGTCCTGATCACCGTGATCCCGATGTTCCTCGTGCTCGCCGAGCCGATCCGACTCCTCGCCACCGCCACCGGGGAGACCGGAAACCGCCGCGTGCGCGCCGTGCTCGGCAACCGGGTGGTCCGGCTGATCACCAGCCCCGTCGTCGGTCTCCCGCTGTACGCGTTCGCGCTGATCAGCACGCACCTCACCGGGTTCCAGGACCTCGCGCTGGAGCACCCGTGGCTCAAGCAGCTCGAGTACACCGGCTACTTCGTCATCGGCTGGATCTTCATGCTGCCGCTGATCGGCAACGAGCTGTGCGGGCCCACCAAGCTCTCGCACCCGCTGCGGTTCGCGTCGTTCCTGCTGGCCATGGGCCCGGACACGCTCGTCGGTGTGACGCTCATGATGACCACCAGCGAGCTGGCGCCCGGCTACTCCGCGTCACGCGCGGGCTGGGGTCCGACGGGCCTCGAGGACCAGGCGGCCGCCGGCGCGATCATGTGGTTCGGCGGCGACGGACTGATGATGATCCTGCTCCTGGTCGTCGCCTTCCAGTGGATCACCGCCGAGGCCACCGGCAAGCGCGGCGGCGGCATGGGCACCTGGCTCGACTCCGCGCGCCGCGGCACGCTCATGGGTGACGATTCGGATGTGGACGTCGACGACGACGAGGCCGCGCTGGCCGCCTACAACGCCCGCCTGCGGGAGATGAACCGCGGGCACTGATCACTGCAGCGTGTAGACCTGCGCGTCCGGGTACGTGCCGAACCGGATCGCGATGGCCGCGACCAGGACCGCGGCGATCACGCCGACGCACGACCAGCCGACGGCTTCCACCTGCTTGCGGGTACGCCGGTCGCGCGGCAGCAGCTCCGGGCCGTAGACGATGCCGGCCGTGACCGCCGCGCCGGCCACGAAGCCACCGGCGTGGCCCAGCCACGAGATACCGGACAGGGTGAAGGACGCGACCACGTTCACGCCTATCAGCACGAGCAGCGAGGTGGGGTCCATCTTCATCCGCAGGAACAGGATCAGCTCGGCGGCGATCAGCCCGAAGATCGCGCCGGACGCGCCGACGGTGATCGTGTTCTCGAGCCCGAACCACAGCACGGCCGCGCTGCCGCCGAGCAGCGACAGGGCGTAGATCGCGCCGAACCGTGCCCGGCCCAGCGCCTGCTCGATGTTCCGCCCGAAGACGTAGAGCGTGAACATGTTCACCAGCAGATGGATCGGCCCGAAGTGCAGGAACCCCGAGGTCACCGCGGTCCACCAGCGATCGGTCGCGGTGGCGTACTCCGACAGCGCCAGCTCGGCCACCTCGCGGGAGTACATGTTGTGCTCGATGCTGCCCGATGCCTTCGCGCTGAACGCGAAGGCGATCACGTTCACCGCGATCAGCGAGTAGGTCAGGACGGGTTGCCAGTCACGACGGGTCGTCGATCCGAGTGCGGTCATGCCGCTAGTCCACCATGCCGGGGAACACGCCCCCGAGCACGACCCCGGCGACGAGGACCACGACGGTGCCGAGCACGACGGCACCGTCGAGCCGCGTGGGCCCGCGGTCGGGCTGCGCGACCGCGCCGAGCCCGCCGCGGGAGCTGATGGCGTCGGCGAGTTCCCCCGCCCGGCGGCACGATTGGACCGTGGCCAGCAGGAGCAGCTCGAGCATCGTCTCGATGGTCACGCCACGCGGCCGACCGCTGGGCCGGAGCGGGCGCCGCTGCCGCGCGAGTCCCCACATCGTGCGGACCTCCGCCAGCGCCAGCGGTCCCAGCCGGATCGCCAGCGCGAGCGCCGACGCCGCGGCCACGCCGCGGCGGCCGAGCCCACCGAGCCGGTCGAGGCAGGTCTGCAGGAAGCCCGGGACGTCGCCGAGCGGGGTGGTCCAGCAGAACACCAGCGCCGCGAACAGCGAGACGAGCAGCGCCGCGAGAGCGCGGAAGAAGACATCGACGCCCGACAGGCTGATCTCGACCCCGAACAGGTGCCCGGTGGTCGCGCCGGAGCCCATGGCGGTGAGGAACAGGCTCACGAACCCGAACGCGAAGAACAGCCGGGGCAGGCGCGGCCAGGCCCGCCACGGCGCGCCGGCGAGGAGGAACCATCCGAGCAGCACGAGAGCCGAGGCGCCGATGTTCCACCAGTCGGTGCGCACCCCCATGACGACGCCCATCGCCGCGAGGACGGCCAGCTTGGTGCCCACCCACACCCGGTGCGCGGGCGTCTCCTCGGGCAGGGGCCGGCCCACCACGTCGCCGAACTGCGGCCGCCCGTGGCGCCTGCGGTGCGGCGCCGGCGCCGCCGTGGACGCCGCGACGTCGTGGACGCGATCCGTGACGCGGCGCAGGGGCGCCAGGTCGTGCGTGACGATCACCAGGGTGGTGCCCGCAGCCTTCGCCGCGCCCAGCGCTTCGATCATGTGCGTCGTCGCCTCGTCGTCGAGGCCGGCGAGCGGCTCATCGAGGACCAGGACCTGCGGGTTCGATGCGAGTAGCCCCGCGAGCACGACTCGCCGCTGCTCCCCGCCGGACAGTTCGTCGGCGCGGCGATCGGCGAAGTCGGCCGGGTCCAGCCCGACCAGCCGGAGGGCGTCCCGCACGCCGGCCCGGTCGGCGCCCGACGCGTCGGCCACGTCCTCGCCGACGGTGTCGCGCAGTACCTGCAGGCGCGCGTGCTGCACCCCGATGACGACACGCCCGCGCCCGTTGACGACGGGCGCACCGTCGACGGTGATCGATCCGGACGTGGGCTGCAACAGACCGGCGATCATCCACGCGAGGGTCGACTTGCCCGCCCCGTTGTCGCCGGTGATCGCGAGCGCGGTGCCGCCGGGAACGACGAGGTCCAGGTCGCTGATCACGGGGCGGTCCCAGGGCGTCCCGGCGTCGCGGATCAGCGTCACGCCCTGCAGCTCGACGGTGCCGCGGGCGGAGTCCCGGGCGCGCACCGTCGGGCTCGCGGGCCCGGGTTCCGCGCCCGACGGTGCCCGGGGCGGCCCGAGCCGCACCTCGCGCTCCGCGCCCGCCGCCTCGGCGTCGTGGTGCGTGACGTGCACGACGGCGGTCCCCGCGCCGGCGATGTCCCGCATCACCCCGACCACCGACGCGCGCCCCTCGGCGTCGAGCATCGCGGTCGATTCGTCGCTGATGAGCAGCGCCGGCTCGCGGGCCAGCGCCGCCGCCACGGCGAGCCGCTGCAGCTGCCCGCCCGAGAGGGTCGCGGTCTCGCGGTCGGCCATCCCCGACAGTCCCACGCGGCGCAGCACCCCGTCGACATCGGCGTCGGGCGCCAGCGCGCGGCCGAACCGCACGTCGTCGCCGACGCGCACGCCCAGGACCTGCGACTCGGGCCGCTGGAAGACCACCGCGGTGCCGCCCGGCTCACCCAGGCCGGGCCCGCCGGGCCGCTCCACGACGCCCGTCGTCGGCGGCGCGCCCGCGAGCACGCGGGTCAGCGTGGACTTGCCGGTGCCGTTGCGTCCGGTCACGGCCAGGTACTCCCCCGGCTCGACGGTGAGCTCGGGCACCTCGAGCGCCAGCCGATCGCGGTAGCGGACCGTCACGTCCTCGAGCCGGACGGGCACCGGGCCGGCCGGACCCGCCCCCACCGGGACGCCCGACAGGTGCCCCGTGGAACGGGGCAGCACCCGGTCGGCGCGGGAGAGCAGGGCGCCGAACGCGGCCCGGGCGAGAGCGACAACGGCGAGTACCGCGACGACGAGCAGCAACGGCACCGTCAGCGGCCACCAGCGCAGCGCCCAGTCCCAGATCGCGACCAGCGCCCGGCCGATCACCCCGAGATGGACATTGCCGAGGATCCGGGCCAGGCCGGTCACCGTCGAACCGGTGATCCGGAAGAGGAGCTCCCGGACGCCGGGGAAGATCACCAGCAGGCCGACCGCGAGCGCGGACGACGGGATCGCCAGCAGCGGCAGCGCGTACAGCACGAGGCGGCCCGTCGACCAGCCCCGGCGGATGGACGCGCCGAGCAGCATGCCCACCAGGCCCGTCTCGATCGTCAGCACCACCGGCGCGGTACCGCCGAGCAGGAAGCCCATCGTGACGCCGACCAGCAGGGCCAGCGCGCACGTGCGGAAGGTGTGCCGCAGCCCGATCACACCGAAGGGCAGGCAGGCGGCGAAGGACACGCCGATCGCCAACGGGAAGACCTGCGAGATGAGGACCAACGCGGCGGCCACGTCGGCCAGCGCCGCGGCCTCGGTGATCTGGCGGGCGCCGAGGTGCCGCGAGGGCGCCCGCTCCGTCGTCTCGGTCAGAGCTAGCTCACGTACACGACGACGGGGGCGGACGAGTTCGCCAGCTCCGCGCCGCTCACGGGCGTGCCATCGACGCCGCCGACGGTGACCCGGTAGTTGACGTCCGTATCGACGTCGAGCGCGGACAGCGTGAACTGGAAGACGCAGCGGCCGCCGCGCAGGGTGCCCGCGCCGAGGGTGGCGTTGAAGCTCGTGTCGCGGGCGTGGAACACCACCTTGGCGCCCTTCTTGACCTCCGCGGCGGCATCCGTCCCCGAGCACGCGGTGTCGGAGGGGCGGTACTCGGTGGGGAAGAGCACCACGGCGCCGGTGCGGTCGAAGGCGGTCCTCGCGAAGCCGAAGCCCACCGCGAAGACCCCGATCACGGCCATGACGACCCCGGCGAGCGCGGTGATGACGACCACCCACGTGCGGTTGCCCGGCCCGTGCCGGCGCCACGGCTGCTGTGCGCCCGGCGGCAGCGGGGTCGGGAGCTCGGCGCGGGAGTCGCGGCCCGGCGTGCCCTCCGGCACGGACGGTATCGCCGGCGTGTTCTCCCGCTCCTGCGTGTCCTGGCTGGTCACTTCGCCCCCTTCGACGGGAAGTACTTGAGCACACCCTCCTGCGTGGTGCTTGCTACCAGGATGCCTTCTGCATCGAAGAATTGCCCGTTCGACATCCCGCGTCCGCCGTCGGCCACCGTCGAATGCGTGGAGTAGAGGTTGTGCTCGTCGAACCGGACGCGGCGGTGGTACCACAGCGATTGGTTGAGCGTGACCGCCATGATCCGGTCGTACCCCCAGGACAGGCCGTGGCGCGTGATGATCGAGTCGAGGATCGTCGTGTCCGATGCGTAGGCCAGGGCGGCGTCGTGGATCACCTGGTCGTCGGGCAGCGGGCCCGCGGTGCGGATCCAGACGTTGTTGTCCTCCTGGATCAGCCCCTTGCCCTTGGCGATCCACGCGGTGTCGTTGGTGAAACGCATGTCCATCGGCTGCGGCGCGTCGACGAACATGGTGACGACGTCCTCGTAGCCCTCGAGCGTGTCCTGGATGTTCGGCAGGCCCTCGGGCCCCGGCACCTGCGGTGCCGGGTCGCCGTGGACGAGCGGATTGCGTCCGTCCGTCTGGTAGGCCAGCTGCATCAGCGCGAGGACGGTGCCGCCCTGTTCGACCGAGACGAGCCGGTTCGCCACGTTCCGCGTATCGCGCAGCCGCCGCACGACGAACTCCAGGTCCGCGGTGACCTCGCCTCCGTTGATGAAGTGCGTGTGCGCGGCGTGCAGGAACAACGAATCCCGGGACGCGGGAACGGTGTTGCCCGACGCGACGATCGCCTGCGAGAGGATCTGGCCCCCGAAGGTGCGGGACGCGACTTTGGCGGGGTGAGAGCCGAGGAACCGGTCCTCCCCCGCCTTCGCGAGGTCGAGCGTGCCGAGGAACTCGTCGAAATCGGTGAGTGTCTCCGTCATGACGAGAAGCCTACTGGGCGGGTCCTAGTGGTCGTCCTCGCCGATCCGGTGCACCTGGATCAGGTTCGTCGAGCCGACCGTCCCGGGAGGCGCACCCGCGACGATCACCACCTGATCACCCTTGGAGTACCGGCCGATCCCCTCCAACGACTGATCGACCTGCTTGATCATCGCATCAGTACTGTCAGCACCATCGACCAAGAAGGTCTCCGTCCCCCACGACAACGCCAACTGACTACGCACCTCCGGCAACGGCGTGAACGCCAACAACGGCAAACGCGTATGCAACCGAGCCAAACGCCGCACCGTGTCAC
>NZ_JAAXOQ010000051.1 GCF_012396015.1 Tsukamurella spumae
CGCAACCCCTACGACCTCGGCATCCCCGGCATGTACATCTGCTCCGCCGCAACACCACCCGGACCCGCCGCCCACGGCATGTGCGGATACCACGCCGCGACCCGCGCGCTGAAGAAACTGCGGGACTGAACGAGCGGGGCCGGCCCCCTTCTACTGCGCGGCGTAGGCCGGCTCGCTGCGGAAGCGGGAGACGCGGCCGTCGATGCCGCAGGCGCGCCACATGAGCCTGCTGAGCGGGTTGATGAGTCCGCACTTCTCGGCCATCATCCGGACGTCGCCGAACACATCGCGCTTCATCTGCTGCGATGCGTCCGATCGCCAGAAGATGTCCTTCTTCACCGACCGCGGGATGTCGAAGGTCTCCCAGAACTGCTTGGGCGGCATCATGATCATGGTGACCATCACCCGCATGGTGAGCGGCAGCATCAGCGACAGGACGAGCCGCGGGAGGGCGCCGCGCGTGGGGATCCGGTGCTCGAGCAGCTGGTGCGCGAACCCGATGTGCCGAGCCTCCTCCGCCACGTGGATCTGCATGATCGAGCTCATGGCGGGGTGCTGCTGCGAGCCGGAGCGCAGGAACTGCTTCTGCAGGTGGTCGATCGGCTCCTCGCCGCCGAGCACCATCATGTAGAAGTACAACGGCGTCATCGTGGCGAACAGCGGCACGACCGGCGAGATGCGGCGCAGGAACCAACTGCCGCCCGGAACGTCCATGCCCACGCGGTTGACGAATTCCTGGAACATCAGCGTGTGCTGACACTCCTCCTTCGCCTCGTGCGTGGCGTAGCGGAACTCCGGGGAGTTGTTCGGGAGCGCGGCCGTGTACTGCATGATGCCGCGGATCAGCATGGACTCGAACTGCAGGCCCACCTTGGCGACGTTCGCCTGCCGCCACATCCCGATCTCGATCTGCTTCGCGAGCGGCTGCGCCTGGTACCACGGGTGCCGGCCGATCGGATCGAACCGCGGATCGCAGACCCACCGCGGATCGTCCGGGACGATCGCGAGCTCCGGGTCGTCCCAATCGATGTCGAGGTACGGATCGAAGTTGCGGTTGACCGACGCCGCGGAGAGATCGCTCAGGGTCTGCTCGTACTCCGCCTGTCCGGGGAACGGATCCCCCATCGTGCGAGACATGTGCGTCAGAGCCAGCCGCATCGATCCACTCCTTGGTCGCAGGTTCAGCCGGTGATAGCCGATGCGGAGAACCCTATCACCAATACAGTCAGCAGTGCTGGTTTCTTTCTCTGCACGCGCGGATCAGACGTACGAGACCATCAGGACCACCACGGAGAAGACGAGCATGCCCAGGCAGTTCACCCAGAAGGCGGAGCCGAGGAACCGTGCCCGCACGTGCGCGACCGCGGCACACACGAAATACGCCACGACGCCCGCGTTCGCCGCGACACCGACCCCGGGGTAGCGCAGGCCGGCCAGCAGGCCGACCACGGCCACCAGCTTGATCACGATGAGGATCCACCACCAGTCCCGCGGCAGGCGGACCCCGTCGAGGCAGCCCCGGATGAACGCGGGCGGGCGCAGCGACACCAGCGCGTCGCCGAGGAGCACCGCGGCCAGCACGACGGTGAGGACTGGCCAGCGCGGAACGTCGATCAGGGCGGTGGTCACGACGGAACTCCTTCTCCGAGAATCTGTTCGACGGCTTCGACGAAGCCCGCCGCCGCGGCCTCCTGGGCGAGTGCGCCGCCGGAGGTCGCGAACAGCAGGCCGATGTAGACGAAGTAGAGGGTGCGCCCGGCGGGGCCGGGGTCGGCGTGCCCGGCGGCCCGCAGGATCCGCTCGAACTCGGCCCGCAACTCGTCACCGAGGTCGCCGAAGGTCCGGGAGCGGTGCCGCCCGCGCGCGAGGACCGCCGCGTACTCGCGGGAGAGGTCACCGTCGGCGTTGAAGTAGGTGACGAAGGGCTCGACGGTGCGCACCAGCCGCGCGACGGCCTCGTCGAGCCCCAGCGCGGACGGCGACTCCGCTGTTGCACGCTCGGCGTGCACCGCGGCGATCCACTCGTCGACGATGGCGACGAGGAGCGCATCCTTGTCCCCCACCCCCATCACCGTGCCGACGCTGACGCCCGCGTCCTCCGCGATGCCGCGCACCGTCGTTCCGGCGAATCCGCGCGCCCGGAAGGACCGGTCCGCGGCGGCGAGCACCCGCGCTCGAGTCTCGGCCTTGGCGCCCGCCCGCGATTGAACACGTTCATTGAACATGTTCAATAGGTTATCCACGCTGCCCGGACAACGCAAGAGCCCTGCCGGACCAGGCGGTCCGGCAGGGCTCTCGTCGATGCGGGGTGAGGCTACGCGGTCTCGGTGATCGGGCGATCGACCCAGCTCATCAGGTCGCGCAGCTTCTTGCCGGTGACCTCGATGGGGTGCTCGGCGTTCTCCTTGCGGAGACCCTCGAGCTCCTTGTTGCCGCCCTCGACGTTCGCCACGAGGCGCTTGACGAAGGTGCCGTCCTGGATGTCCGCGAGGATGTCCTGCATGCGCTTCTTGGTGTCGGCGTCGATGACGCGCGGGCCCGAGAGGTAGCCGCCGAACTCCGCGGTGTCGGACACCGAGTAGTTCATGCGCGCGATGCCGCCCTCGTACATGAGGTCCACGATGAGCTTGAGCTCGTGCAGGCACTCGAAGTAGGCCATCTCGGGGGCGTAGCCGGCCTCGACCAGCACCTCGAAGCCGACCTTGACGAGCTCCTCGGTGCCGCCGCACAGCACGGCCTGCTCACCGAAGAGATCCGTCTCGGTCTCCTCCTTGAACGTGGTCTTGATGACGCCGGCACGGGCACCACCGATCGCGGCGGCGTAGCTCAGGGCGAGCGCCTGGCCGTTGCCGGTCGGATCCTGGTCCACCGCGATGAGCGCGGGCACGCCCTTGCCGTCGACGAACTGGCGGCGCACGAGGTGGCCGGGGCCCTTCGGCGCGACCATCGCGACGGTGACATTGGCCGGGGCCTCGATCAGCTTGAAGTGGATGTTCAGGCCGTGGCCGAAGAACAGCGCGTCGCCGTCCTTGAGGTTCGGCTCGATGTCGGCCTTGAAGATCTCGGCCTGCGCGGTGTCGGGCGCGAGCAGCATGATCACGTCGGCCCAGGCGGCGACCTCGGCCGGCGTGCCCACGGTCAGGCCCTGCTCCTCGGCCTTGGCGCGCGACTTCGAGCCCTCCTTGAGGCCGATGCGCACGTCCACGCCCGAATCGCGGAGGCTCAGCGAGTGCGCGTGACCCTGCGAGCCGTAGCCGATGACGGCGACCTTCTTGCCCTGGATGATGGAGAGGTCGGCGTCCTCGTCGTAGAACAGTTCGATTGCCACGGTGGTTCCTTGTCCCTTCAGAAAATTTTGCAGTAGTTAAGTTAGCGGGTCGCGGTGATCGACTTCGGGCCGCGTCCCAGCGCGATGACGCCGGACTGGGCGATCTCGCGGATCCCGAAGGGATCGAGGACCGCCAGCAGCGCGTCGAGCTTGTCCGGGGTACCGGTGGCCTCGATGGTCACCGAGTCGGGCGAGACGTCCACGATCTTGGCACGGAACAGGTCGACGGTGTCCGTGACCTGGCCGCGCGTCGTCGAATCGGCGCGGACCTTGACGAGCATCAGCTTGCGCGCCACCGACGAGGTCGAGTCCTGCTCGACGATCTTGAGGACCGAGACCAGCTTGTTGAGCTGCTTGGTCACCTGCTCCAGGGGCAGCTCATCGACCGTGACGACGATCGTCATCCGGCTGACGCCCTTGAGCTCGGTGCCGCCGACCGCCAGGGATTCGATGTTGAAGCCGCGGCGCGAGAACAGGCCCGAGACGCGGGCCAGCACGCCCGGCCGGTCCTCGACCAGGACACTCAGCGTGTGCGTGGTGCTCACTTCTGCTCCTCCGAACGCTCCATCGCGGCGTGGATGACCGCCGGCTCGTCGGCCGCGTCGTCCTCGTCGAACAGCGGACGGATGTCCCGCGCCGCCATGATCTCGTCGTTGCTCGTGCCCGCCGCAACCATCGGCCACACCTGGGCGTCGGCGCCGACGATGAAGTCGATGACCACCGGGCGGTCGTTGATCTCCCGCGCCTGGGCGATCACCGCGTCCACGTCCTCGGCCCGCTCGCAGCGGAAGGACACGCAGCCCATCGCCTCACCGAGCTTGACGAAGTCGGGGATCCGCATGGAGTGCGTCGACAGGTCGGTGCTCGAGTAGCGCTGCTCGTAGAACAGCGTCTGCCACTGGCGGACCATGCCCAGGTTGCCGTTGTTGATGATGGCGACCTTGATCGGCGCGCCCTCGATCGCGGCGGTGGCCAGCTCCTGATTGGTCATCTGGAAGCAGCCGTCACCGTCGATCGCCCAGACCTCCTTCTCCGGCGCGCCCATCTTGGCGCCGAGCGCCGCGGGAACCGCGTAGCCCATGGTGCCGAGACCGCCCGAGTTCAGCCAGGTGCGCGGCTTCTCGTACTTGACGAACTGCGCGGCCCACATCTGGTGCTGACCGACGCCCGCGCAGTAGACCGCGTCCGGGCCGGCGGCGATGCCGAGGCGCTCGATCACGTACTCGGGGCTCAGCGCACCGTCGGACGACGGGTTGTAGGCGAGCGGGTAGGTCTTGCGGATGCCGTCGAGGTACTCCCACCAGGCCGTCAGGTCCGGAGCGGGGATCGTCGCGCGGTCCTCGGAGATCGCGGCGATGAGCTCGACGATGACCTCCTTGCAGTCGCCCACGATCGGCACGTCGGCGAACCGGTTCTTGCCGATCTCGGCCGGATCGATGTCGGCGTGGATCACGCGGGCGTCGGGCGCGAACGAGTCGAGCTTGCCGGTGACCCGGTCGTCGAACCGCGCGCCCAGGGTGATCAGCAGGTCCGAGCGCTGCAGCGCGGCCACGGCGCCGACGGTGCCGTGCATGCCGGGCATGCCCATGTGCTGGGGGTGGCTGTCCGGGAAGGCGCCACGCGCCATCAGCGTGGTCACGACGGGAATGCCGGTCAGCTCGGCCAGCGCCAGCAGCTCCTCCGACGCCTCGGCCTTGATCACGCCGCCGCCGACGTACAGAACGGGCGACTTCGCGGCCGCGATCATGCGGGCGGCCTCGCGGATCTGCTTGCCGTGCGGCTTGGTGACGGGCCGGTAGCCGGGCAGGTCGATCTGCGGCGGCCAGGAGAAGACGGTGTCCTCCTGCAGCACGTCCTTGGGGATGTCCACCAGCACCGCACCCGGGCGACCGCTCTCGGCCAAGTAGAAGGCCTCGGCGATCACGCGGGGGATATCGGCGGCGTCGTAGACCAGGAAGTTGTGCTTGGTCACGGGCATCGTGATGCCCGAGATGTCGGCCTCCTGGAAGGCATCGGTACCGATCAGCGGACGACCGACCTGGCCGGTGATCGCGACGATCGGGACCGAATCCATCTGGGCATCGGCGAGCGGGGTCACCAGGTTCGTGGCGCCCGGACCGGAGGTGGCCATGCACACGCCGACCTTGCCGGTCGCCTGCGCGTAGCCGGTGGCGGCATGGCCCGCACCCTGCTCGTGCCGGACCAGGACGTGCCGCACCTTCGTCGAGTCGAGCAGCGGGTCGTACACCGGGAGGATGCACCCGCCGGGAATGCCGAAGACCGTGTCGACGCCGATCTCCTCGAGCGACCGGACGACCGACTGCGCACCGGTGACCCGCTCGGGGGCTACGGTACGGGCGCCCTCGAGGTGGCTGCTCGCGACGTCGGACGCCGGGTGCTGCTTCGAGGCGGCGGGATGCGCGCCGGAGATCCCGGCGCCGGGCTTGCGGGCCCCGGGCTTCTGCCCTGGGTGGGGCCGAGCTGTAGGTGCGCTCACGATGTGACCTTCTCGTGCTCTAGCGATGCTCTGCTCAAACATGGACTATCGGCGTGCGGTACGTCGCCCGAGGCTATCCGGGCAACAAAAAACCCCCGTCAGCGGTGGCTGAGCGAGGGTAGCGCGTCGATGCTGGTGTGAAACGGCTGCAACCGGTTCAGGCGGCGACGCGCCGACCGATTACGAGGAGCTGGTAGCTGTGTTTCACACCAGTGAAACTAGGCGTCCGTGTGCAGTCGCGTCAAACCAGTGAGTCGTACCGTCCCACATGATGAGAAACGGCTGCCGCGTGAGACAATGCGTGTTATGAGCGAGAGCACCGCCGCGCCGGGGTCCACCGGCGCCACGCGCACCGTGACCACCGACCACACCGCGGACACCGCGGTCCCGATCGCCGCGGGCGATCGGGTGGTGTTCAAGCACCCGTCGATCGCCCTGATCGGAGTGGCACTGTTCGCCGTCTGCCTCGCGCCCATCGTCGGTCCGTGGACCGTGGGCCGCGCAGTCGACGGCAGCACGGCGGGTGCCGGCGCGGCCGTCCTCGGCTGGGCGCTGCTCGTGATCCCCGTCCTCCTGGCCCTGTGGATCCTGCGGGTCCGCACCGTCATCGGCCCCGACGGTGTCCGGTCGGTCGGGGTCCTGCGCGCCACCACCATCACGTGGGACGAGATGTCGGGGATTAGGATCGGTGACAACGGTGCGGTCTACGCGGTCCGCGCCGACGGTTCCGAGGTGCGACTACCCGCCGTCACCATCAGCCAGCTCCCCCGCGTCGCGGCCGCCTCCGGCGGCCGGATCCCGGACGTCACTGCGGAATAAATCCCGACGAACGGGCCTTCCCCTGTTCACGGGGAGCGCATTCCTCACCAGCCCGCACGATAGAGAAGATCCGAGGCGAGAAGCTCATGCCACCGCTCCGCTCACGCACCACCACCGTCGGACGAGAGGCGGCCGGCGCTCGCGCGCTCTGGCGCGCCACCGGAATGACCGACGACGACTTCGGCAAGCCGATCATCGCGATCGCGAACTCCTACACCCAGTTCGTGCCCGGTCACGTGCACCTGAAGAACGTCGGCGAGATCGTCGCGGAGGCGATCGTCGCGGCGGGTGGCGTCGCGAAGGAGTTCCACACGATCGCCGTGGACGACGGCATCGCCATGGGGCACGGGGGCATGCTCTACTCGCTGCCCAGCCGCGAGATCATCGCCGACTCGGTCGAGTACATGGTCAACGCGCACACCGCCGACGCGCTGGTCTGCATCTCGAACTGCGACAAGATCACCCCGGGCATGCTCAACGCCGCGATGCGCCTGAACATCCCCACGGTGTTCGTCTCCGGCGGCCCGATGGAGGCCGGGACCTCGGTCGTCATCAACGGCGTCGTGCACCCGGGCACCGACCTCATCGACGCGATGATCGCGTCCGCCGACGGCAATGTCAGCGACAAGGAACTCCTCGAGGTCGAGCGCTCGGCGTGCCCGACGTGCGGCTCGTGTTCGGGCATGTTCACCGCCAACTCGATGAACTGCCTCACCGAGGCCCTCGGCCTGTCGCTGCCCGGCAACGGCTCGACGCTGGCGACGCAGACCGCGCGTCGCGACCTGTTCACCCGCGCGGGCGAGCTGATCGTCGACATCGCCACGAGGTACTACCGCGACGACGACGAGTCGGTCCTGCCGCGCTCCGTCGCCACCCGCGAGGCCTTCGAGAACGCGATGGCGCTCGATGTCGCGATGGGCGGTTCCACGAACACCGTGCTGCACATCCTGGCCGCGGCGCAGGAGGGCGAGGTCGCCTTCGACCTGCACGACATCGACCGCATCTCGCGCAAGGTCCCGTGCCTGGCGAAGGTGGCGCCGAACTCGCCGAAGTACTACATGGAGCACGTGCACCGCGCCGGCGGCATCCCCGCGATCCTCGGCGAGCTCGACCGCGCGGGCCTGCTGAACCGGAACGTCCGGCCGGTCCACGCGCCCTCCCTCGAGGCCCACCTCGCCGACTGGGACATCCGCGGCGGCACCGCCACCGAGGCGGCGATCGAGCTGTTCCACGCCGCCCCCGGCGGGGTCCGGACGACCGAGCCCTTCTCCACGTCGAACCGGTGGGAGTCGCTCGACACCGATGCCGCCGACGGCTGTATCCGCGACATCGAACACGCCTACACCGTCGAGGGCGGGCTGTGCGTCCTGCACGGGAACATCGCGCGCGACGGCGCCGTCCTCAAGACGGCGGGCGTCGACGAGGACCTGTGGCACTTCCAGGGTCCCGCGCGCGTCGTCGAGAGCCAGGAGGACGCGGTGCACGCGATCCTGTCGAAGGAGCTGCAGGCCGGCGAGGTCCTCGTCATCCGCTACGAGGGCCCCGCGGGCGGGCCCGGCATGCAGGAGATGCTGCACCCCACCTCCTTCATGAAGGGCACGGGCATGGGCAAGAAGTGCGGCCTCGTCACCGATGGTCGGTTCTCCGGCGGCTCGTCGGGCCTCGTCATCGGCCACGCCTCCCCCGAGGCCGCGTCCGGCGGCGACATCGGCCTCGTCGAGAACGGCGACGAGATCCTGATCGACGTCCACTCGCGCACCCTGAAGGTGCTCGTCAACGACGAGGAGCTCGCGCGGCGCCGGGCCAAGATGGAGGCCTCCGAGCGCCCGTGGCAGCCCAAGGACCGGCAGCGTACCGTCAGCGCCGCACTGCGCGCCTACGCCGCGCTGGCGACCTCCGCCGACCGCGGCGCGGTCCGGCAGGTGCCGTGATCGAACGCTGAACACGAAGGAACCCCGGCCGCCCGGCCGGGGTTCCTTCGTTTCACGGTCAGCGCTTGACGAGCGGGTTCGCGCCGTTGAGCAGCACCCACACGGCGACGGCGCCCGCGATCGCGACGAGCAACCAGATCACCGAGCCCACGTGAGGGCGCCGGGCCCACCCGCGGCCGAAGTCCAGCGACAGCCTGCCCGGACCGGCCAGCAGGATCGAGACCGCGGCCAGCACGAGCATCAGCTCGTACTCGACCCCGTTCGGCGCGAAGAAGACGAAGCCGTGCCCGGCCGTGGTCAGCTTGAACAGCCCCGCCGAGAGCATCACGCCCACGGCACCCGCGGCCGCGATGGGCGTCAGCAGGCCCAGGACCAGCATCGCGCCGCCGCCCAGCTCGATCACGCCGGTGCCGATCGAGAGCACCTTGGTGAACCGCTCGAACCCGACCGACGGGTCGTTGCCGTTCTGCAGGTACCGCGCGAACCCGTCGATGCCCGGCCCGCCCCAGATCCCGAACAGCTTCTGCACGCCGTGCGCCACGAGGATCACACCCACGGCGACCCGCAGCACCAGCAGACCGAGGTCGGTGGTTCCGCGGCGCGCGGCCCGACGGGCCTCGTCGAGCTCTGCGGAGACATCACCGACGGGCTTGCCGAACCGGCGCCCCTGCGGCGGCGCGATCTCCTCGGTCGCGGCGGACTCCAGCGGGATGCCCTCCGCCTCCGCGCGGGCCTGCGCGGCGCGCTCGCGGCCCCGTCGGCGGTTGTAGCGCTTGCCGAACTCGTCCCGCTCCTCGCTGGACAGTGCGGCGGCCTGGTCGGCGACCGGGCCGTCCGACGTGCCGCTGGTGGAGATCGCCGCGGTGGCGGCGCTCGCGGCCGCGATCGCCGCGGCGAGATCGCTCGTGTCCGGCACGGCCGTCGTCCGGGCGTCGTCGCCCGACGGTGCCGCCGGCGGGGTGTCCTGCGGGCCGGAGCTCGAGGCGGCCGGGGCTGTTCCGGCGGGCTCGTCGCGGTAGCGCGGGAGCACCGGGCCGATGCCGGTATCGGAGTCGTCGTGGGGATCCAGGACGAATCCGCCCGTCGGATGCCGCTCGCCGAACCGCGGCAGTTCGCCCGCGGCCGAGTAGTCGTACGACGACTCGGCCGCGCCCTCGCTGGTCTCGTTATCGATTCCGTGCTTGTCGCTCACATGACCCACCCTAAGGGGCGCGCACGCCGCGGGCCGGGAGCGAACCGCGCCCGGAGACCGAATCGGTAGGGTGGCGGCATGAGTGAGGGGTCCCGGGGCGCGCGTGTCCGCGCGCGACACACCGTCGTGCTCGCTGCGGCCGCGGTGCTGCTGGCGGGCTGTGTCGACTTCTCCGGCAGTGAGGCCGCCCCCTTCACCGGCCCGCCGACGGGCGAGGCCACGACCACCACGAAGAAGCCCGGTCCGGCTCTGCCCAGCGCGGCCCCCAAGCCGCCGGGTCCGTGCATCGACCAGGATCCGATGGTCCTCGCGACCTGCCTCACGGAGCCGACCTCGCTGATCACCACCGGCGATCTGGAGCACGCGTACGTCGCCGAGCGCGGGGGCACGATCACCTACACCACCACGGACCTGCCGAACCGCGAGATCCTGCGGATCGGCGTGGACGCCTCGGGCGACGGCGGGCTGCTGTCGATCGCGCTGTCACCGTCGTACGACGAGGACCGGCTGTTCTACGCCTACGTGAGCACCCCCACCGACAACCGGATCGTGCGCGTGACGCCGGGCGACGAGCCCAAGGTGATCCTGTCCGGGATCCCCAAGGGCGCCACGGGCAATGCCGGCTCGATCATGTTCCGCGGCCGCGACCTGATCGTCGCGACCGGCAACGCGGGCGATGCGAATGCGGCGCGCGACCCCGCCTCGCTCGCCGGCAAGGTGCTGCTGCTGCCGTCGCCGAACACGATCTCGCCCGTCCGGCCGCGGGTGCTCGCGAGCGACGGCGGGGTGCGGCAGTCGGTGTGCGGCTTCGCCCAGGGCGGGCCGATCTTCATCGCCGATCAGGGGCTCACCCAGGACCGGCTGCGCGTGATCACGAATCCGGGCTCGCCGGACTCGGTGGTCTGGAGCTGGCCGGACCGTCCGGGCCTGGCGGGCTGCGCCGTCGTCAAGGGCGCGGTGTTCGTCAGTCAGTCGCGCGCGGGCAAGGTGGAGATGGTGCGTGTGCCGAAGGACCCGGCCACCGCCGACGGCGAGCCGATCCAGATGGTCGACCGCACCCGCTACGGGGTGTTCGGGCGCCTCGCGATCGGCCCGAAGGACCTCCCGCAGGGGCTGACGACGAACAAGCCGAATCCGCAGGCCCCCACCGATGATCGGGTCGTCCTCCTCCCGATCCCCAGCGGCGAGGCCGGCGGCGGAGACGACTGATCGGTCCCGCGGTTACTCGCAGGCGGCGAGCACCAGCTCGCGCACGCGCGCGGCATCGGCCTGACCGCGGGTGGCCTTCATGACATCGCCGACGATCTTGCCGGCGGCCTGCACCTTGCCGCTGCGGACCTTCTCGACGATGTCCGGGTTCGCGGCGAGCGCGTCGTCGACCGCCTTCTGCAGGGCACCGTCGTCGCGCACCACCTCGAGACCGCGAGCGGCGACGACCTCGTCGGGCTCGCCCTCGCCGTCGAGCACCCCGACGATCACCTGCTGCGCGAGCTTGCTCGTGAGCTTGCCCTCGTCGACGAGCGCGATCACGCGCGCCACCTGGGCGGGAGTGATCGCGAGCGCATCGAGCTCGACGGTGCGCGTGTTGGCCTGCTGCGGGAGGAAGCTCCCCCACCACGAGCGGGCGGCGTCCGGGGTGGCCCCCGCATCGACGGTCGCGATGATGGCGTCGATGGCGCCCAGGTTCACCAGGTCGCGCATCACCTCGTCGGAGAGCTTCCACTCCTCCTGGATCCTGGCGCGGCGCAGCCAGGGCAGCTCCGGGATCGTGCCGCGCAGCTGCTCGACGAGCTCGGCCGCCGGGGCGACGGGGCCCAGGTCGGGGTCCGGGAAGTAGCGGTAGTCGTCCGCCGTCTCCTTGGGCCGGCCGGCCGTGGTGGTGCCGTCGCCCTCCTGGAAGTGCCGGGTCTCGAGGACGACGGTGCCGCCCGCGTCGAGCACCGCCGCCTGGCGGCGCATCTCGTACCGCACCGCGACCTCGACCGAGCGCAGCGAGTTGACGTTCTTGGTCTCGGTGCGCGTGCCGAACTCCGCCTGCCCGAGGGGCTTGAGCGAGACATTCGAATCGCACCGCATCGACCCCTGGTCCATGCGGACATCGGAGACGTCGAGCGAGGCGAGCAGGTCACGGAGCGCGGTGACATAGGCGCGGGCGACCTCGGGTGCGCGCTCCCCCGCGCCCTCGATGGGGCGCGAGACGATCTCCACCAGCGGGACGCCGGCGCGGTTGAAGTCCAGGAGCGAGTGCGAGGCGCCGTGGATGCGGCCGGTGGCCGAGCCGATGTGCGTGGACTTGCCCGTGTCCTCCTCCATGTGCGCGCGCTCGATCTCCACCCGCCAGACGGTGCCGTCCTCGAGCGGGACGTCGAGGTAGCCGTCGTACGCGATCGGGTCCTCGTACTGGCTGATCTGGTAGTTCTTCGGCTGGTCCGGGTAGAAGTAGTTCTTCCGCGCGAACACCGAGCTCGGCCGGATCGAGCAGTTCAGGGCCAGGCCGATGCGAATGGCCGAGCGCACCGCCTCGTCGTTGACGACCGGCAGTGCGCCCGGCATCCCCAGGCAGGTGGGGCACACCTGGGTGTTGGGCTCGGCACCGAACTCGGTGCGGCAGCCGCAGAACATCTTGGTGGCCGTGCCGAGCTCGACGTGGACCTCCATGCCCATCACGGGCTCGTAGCGGGCCACGACGTCCGCGTACTCGGGGAGATCCAGTTCGGCAAGCTCGGCACTCATGGCTCAAGCCTAATGCTCCGCCGGTCAGCGACTGGACACGGCCACCGCGTCGGTGGTCACCGTGACCGTCGACGAGACGTAGCCGGAGTCCGAGCCGGTGATCGGGCGACCGTCACGGCCGGTGGCGGTGAAGTTCCACACCTGCGAGCCGCTGATGCTGAGCTGACCGTCGCGGACATCGCCGCTGAGGTCGATCTCGTCCACGTTGGGCGCGGTCCAGGTGTAGGTGCCCTTCTCGCCGGAGAAGTCGGACTGCGGGCATCCCGACGGGTAGCCGTCCTTCGAGGCCGCGCACGCCGCGTACCGAGCCGCGATCTGCTGTCGCACCGAGGTCTTGGCGGCGTCGCTGAGGCCGAAACCGATGTTGAGGCTGCCGCTGACGCTGTAGCGCGAGAGCCCCTTGACCGACGCCTGGCCCTTGTCGTCGGTCGAGCTGTACTTCGACTTCTGCGCCACCAGGTTCTTGTTCGACGATCCCAGGTCGAGCGCGCCGGGGAACACGTACACCACGCCCGAGTCGGGCAGCGGCTTGCCGAGGATCGTCACGTTCTTCTTGTCCGAGTCGTAGCTGAAGTACGGCTTGAGCTGGACCGCGGCGGTCGCGAGCTTCCAGTCGTCGCCGACCTTCTCCAGGCTCAGCTCCTCGTCGTAGGCCACCTCGCCGATCGTGACGGTCAGGTGCACCGTGCCCATGAAGCCGCCGGACTCGCTGACGATCTTGAGGTCCTTGATCGGCGCGAGGTCGCGCTGCTTGCGCAGCACCTCGTCGGTGAGCAGGTCGGTCGAGGCGGGCGCCTCCTTGCCGTAGCTCAGTGCCTTCTTCGCGTCGCCCGCCTGGAGCGCGGCGAAGTAGGACTTGACGGTGGCGCCCGGCGAACCGGCGTCGCCGCCCCCGCCGCCCACGCTCTTGACGATGGCGATGCCGGCGATGAGCACGATCACCAGGAGCACGGCGCCGCCGCCGATCAGCGCGGGGATCAGCCATCCCGGACGCGGCTTCTTCGGGGCGCCCGGGCCCGGCGGGAACGCCGGCGCGCCGGGGCCCTGCGGGCCAGGGGCCGTGTAGGCGGGCTGGGCCGGGTACTGCTGATACGACGGTGCCTGCTGGTACGACGGTGCGCCCTGCGGGTGCTCGCCCGACTGCCAGGTCGGGCGCAGCTGCGTCTGCTCGTGGGGATCGGACGGATCCTGGCCCGGGTAGCCGCCCGGGTTCGAGGGAGGGTTCGGATTCATACCGACGAGTCTGGGACGCGCCTCTTAAGGCTCGCTTCAGGGAGGCCAGTGCTCGTGCGAGTGTCAGCCGAAGAAGGTTGCGGCGTCGTCGTAGCGTTCCCGGGGGACGCGTTTGAGTTGTTTGACGGCTTCGGCGAGGGGGACCAGGCCGATGGAGGTGCCGCGCAGGGAGACCATCTGCCCGGTCTTGCCGGCGTGGGCGGCGTCGGCGGCGTTGACGCCGTAGCGGGTGGCCAGGACCCGGTCGGCGGGGGTGGGGGTGCCGCCGCGTTGGACGTGGCCGAGGACGGTGG
>NZ_JAAXOQ010000052.1 GCF_012396015.1 Tsukamurella spumae
ACCGCCGGCCCCGCAAGCGCCTCGACTGGCAGACACCAGCCGAGGCACTCGACCAACTACTATCCGAACAAGCAGCATAGAGCCGTGTTGCGCTAGCCTCTTGGATCCGCCGCAGGTCGGATTCTCCGTAACGGTGTTCAATTCGGGAGCGGAGAGCAGAAGGGCCCGGCACCGTCGTCACGACGATGCCGGGCCCGAGTACTGCAGCGATCAGCGCAGGGCGGAGAGGATGTCCTGCACGCGGTCCTTGGCATCTCCGAAGAGCATCGCCGAGTTGTCGCGGAAGAACAGCGGGTTCTGGACGCCCGCGTAGCCGGCGGCCATGGACCGCTTGAACACGATCACGTTCTCGGCCTCCCACACGGTGAGCACGGGCATGCCCGCGATGGGGCTGCTCGGGTCCTCGGACGCGGCCGGGTTGACCGTGTCGTTGGCGCCGATCACGAGCACCACATCGGTGTCCGCGAGGTCGTCGTTGATCTCGTCCATCTCGAGCACGATGTCGTACGGGACCTTCGCCTCGGCGAGCAGCACGTTCATGTGTCCGGGCAGGCGGCCGGCGACCGGGTGGATGCCGAACCGGACGTCGACGCCCCGCTTGCGCAGCTCACTGGTGAGCTCGGCCACGCCGTACTGCGCCTGCGCCACGGCCATGCCGTAACCCGGGGTGATGACGACGGACTTGGCGCCGGTCAGGAGCTCGGCGACCTGCTCGGCGTTGACCTCGCGGTGCTCGCCGTAGTCCTTGTCCTCCGCCGGGCCGGCCTCGATGCCGAAGCCACCCGCGATGACCGAGATGAACGACCGGTTCATCGCCTTGCACATGATGTAGCTCAGGTACGCACCCGAGGAGCCGACGAGCGCACCGGTGACGATCAGCAGGTCGTTGCTCAGCAGGAAGCCCGACGCGGCCGCGGCCCAGCCGGAGTAGCTGTTGAGCATCGAGATGACGACGGGCATGTCGCCGCCGCCGATCGACGCCACCAGGTGCCAGCCGAGGAACAGCGCCAGCGCGGTGATGACCCCGAGCAGGATCAGCGAGGCGGTGTCGTGATGCGTGTCGCGGGCGACGTACACCGCGGTCAGCACCACGAACAGCACCAGCGAGCCGACGTTGATGAAGTTCTTGCCGGGCAGCATGAGCGGCGCCGACTTCATCTTCCCGGAGAGCTTCCGGTTGGCGACGATCGAGCCGGTCAGGGTGACCGCACCGATGAAGATGCCGATCGCGATCTCGGCCTCGTGGATGTTGGTCAGCGACCGGACGTCACCGGGGTTCACGCCGGTGGTGTCGAAGCCCTCGAGGGCGCCGTTCCAGCCGATGAGCACGGCGGCCAGGCCGACGAAGGAGTGGAGCAGGGCGATCAGCTCGGGCATGCCCGTCATCTCGACGATGCGCGCGCGCCAGAAACCGATCAGGGCGCCGACGATGATGGCACCGGTCATGAGCACGACCGGCAACCACTTCAGGTCGAGGCTGTCGAGATCGAAGACCTTCTTCAGCACCAGCGCGATGGTCGCGACGAGCGCGATGCCCATGCCGGTGATGCCGTAGGTCAGGCCGCTCTTGGAGGACTCGTGCTTGGACAGCCCGGCCAGCGAGAGGATGAACAGAAGCGACGCGACGATGTACGCCGCGGTGGCGATTGCGGTGATGGTCATGGATCACGCCCCCTTGCTGAACATGGCGAGCATGCGGCGCGTGACCGCGAATCCACCGAAGATGTTGATCGAGGCGACCAGGATCGCGATCGTCGACAGCACGAGCACCGTCGTGTTGTCGCTGGCGATCTGCAGCAGCGCACCGACCACGACCACGCCGGAGATGGCGTTCGTCACCGACATCAGCGGCGTGTGCAGCGCATGCGCCACATTGCCGATCACGTAGTAGCCGATGACGATCGCCAGCATGAGCACGGTGAAGTGCTGCGGCAGCGGGTTCGGCGAGAAGCTGATCAGCAGGCCGAAGAGCAGGACGCCGATCAGGGTGAGCGAGACCTTCTTGGACGCCGACATCGGCTCCTTGACGGGCTTCGGCTCCACCGCGGCGGCGGGCGCCGCCTTCGGCGCGGCCGAGACCTGCACCGGCGGCGGCGGGAACAGCAGCTCACCCGCGCGGGTCACGGTGATCGACCGCTGGACCGGATCCTCGAAGTCGAGCACGAGCTGCCCGTCCTTCTCGGGCGTGACCAGCTTGAGCAGGTTGACGAGGTTCGTGCCGTACAGCTGCGAGGCCTGCGCGGGCAGGCGGCCCGCGAGGTCCGTGTACCCGATGATCGTCACGCCGTTCGGCGTGACGATCGCCTCGTCCTTGACCGCGCCCGCGACATTGCCGCCGTTCTGCGCGGCCATGTCGACGATGACGCTGCCCGGCTTCATCGACGCGACCATCTCCTCGGTGATGATCCGCGGCGCGGGGCGCCCCGGGATCAGTGCCGTGGTGATGATGATGTCGACGTCCTTGCACTGCTCGGCGTACAGCTGCGCCTCGCGGGCCTTGTAGTCGTCGTCCATCTCCTTGGCGTACCCGGTGGCCGAGACCTCGGCCTTCTCGTTCGCCACGGAGAGGTACTCGCCGCCCAGCGAGGCGACCTGATCGGCCACCTCGGGCCGCGGGTCGGTGGCGCGGACGATCGCGCCGAGCGAGCCGGCGGCACCGATCGCGGCGAGGCCGGCGACGCCGGCACCCACCACGAGCACCTTGGCCGGCGGGACCTTGCCCGCGGCCGTGACCTGACCGGTGAAGAACCGGCCGAAGACGTGCGCGGCCTCGACGACGGCGCGGTAGCCGGCGATGTTCGCCATCGACGACAGGACGTCCATCGACTGCGCGCGCGAGATACGCGGCACGGACTCCATCGCCAGCGCGGTCAGCTCACGTCGACGCAGGTCCTCGAGCAGCTCGGGGTTCTGCGCGGGGGCCAGGAGGCCCGCGACGGTCGCGCCGGGGCGCACACCGTCGAGCTGCGCGGCCGACGGGGCGTTGACGCCCAGCACGATGTCCGCGGTACGCGCATCACCGATCGACGCGCCCGCCTCGACATAGGCCTCGTCGGAGAACGAGGACGCCGCACCGGCGCCCGAGTCCACGACGACCTCGTAGCCGAGCTTGATCAGTTGGGCCACGGTGGCGGGGGTGGCGGCGACGCGGGTCTCGCCCGGGCGTGCCTCTTTCAAAGCTCCGATGATCATGCGCAGCACTCCCACTGCTGTCCCCCGAACGGGGACATGGTCGGTTCACCGACGTTCATTGGTTCGTTCCTGTCGTCCCTACCGGGGCACGCGGATGCGGCCCGGAGCTCCGGCAACAAGGGCGACGGCACACATGCATGCGCCCCCGCCGCGGTGTGAACGGGGGCGGATCCCGTAGAGCGCCTGGGGTCACCAGGCATCGGAGTAGACGTGGCCCGCCTGATGCTCAGAACAGTGGGCTGACCATAACACACCCAAACTTACTCAAAAGTAGGATGCTTAGCGACAGCAACCACCTGGTCGAGGCTGGTGTCCTCCGGCAGGTCGACGCTCGTATAGCGGTCGATGAGTGTCGCAAATGTGCGCAATTCGTCCGGCGACCAGTCGGCGGTCCGCGCGGCGATCCTGCGCCGCCACTCCCGGTCGGTGTCGGCCAGCACCTGCTCGGCGCGTTCGGTCAGATGCAGTCGCCGCGACCTGGGATTGGCCGGATCGGCGTCGCGGCGGATCAGGCCCCGCCGTTCCAGGCCCGCGAGCTGGCGGCTGGCGGTGGACTTGTCGATCGACACGGCCTCCGCGAGGTCGACGGCGCGGATCCCCGGCGATTCGTTCACCACGAACAGCAGGGTGAAGTCGACATAGGAGACCTCGGCCCCGACGAACCTGGCGTCGGCGCGGATCCGCTTCGCCAATCCGACGATGCCGCGGACGATGAGGTCCACTTCGTCGGGGGAACGCGGCGGGGCCCCGCGCGCGGCGCCGTCCATCAGTAGCCCCGGTCGCGATCGATCACGGCGAGCGGCTCCATACCGTTCGCGACGCGGCGCACGTTCACCTCGACGCGCTCGAGCAGCGCCGGGCGCAGGTGCTGCGGCGGGTTCGCGACGTGCGGGGTGATGATCGCGTTCGGGATCGACCACAGCGGATGGCCGTCCGGGAGCGGCTCGGGATCGGTCACGTCGAGGCCGACGCCGCCGATCCTGCCCGCGCGCAGCGCGTCGACCAGCGCGTCCGTATCGATCAACGACCCGCGCGCGACGTTGATCACCCAGGAGTGCGGCCGCAGCTGCGCCAGGACCCCGGCGTTCACCAAGGCGCGGGTCTCGGCGGTCGACGGTGCCGCCAGCACGACGTGATCGACGGCGGGCCACACCTCGTCGATCCGGTCCGCGGGGACGACCACGGCATCGTCGACGGGCCGCCCCGATCGATTGACCGCGACGACCTTGACCCCCAGCGCACGCAGCGCGGGGATGAGGTCGCGACCGATGCCGCCCGCGCCGACCACGGCCACCGTCGAACCGCCGAGGCGGCCCGTGCGCGCGGCGGCCGACGCCGGCTCCCACGAGCCCTCCCGGTGCCAGAGCCCGCGGACCCCGGCGAGGAGCAGCCCCAGGGCCTGCTCGGCGACGGTGCCGGAGTACGCGCCGGCCGCGGAGGTGAAGACGACCTGCGGGTGGCGGGCGAGAGCGCCGCTGCTGAGGAATCCCTCGATGCCGGCGAAGGGCAGCTGCACCCAGCGCACCCCGGCGGGCAGCTGCGGGAGCGGCGAACGCGAATCGGTCCAGACGAGGCCGGTGGCACGCGCGAGGGGGCCGGGAACACCGCCGCCCGCGGTGATCGCGGCATCGAAATCGGAATCGGGCTTCGGCCCCACGGCGACGACGAGCGCATCCTGTGACATGCACGAAAGCCTAGTGAGCGGGCGGTGATGACGTGCCCAACCGCGCCGACGCGCCGTGTTAAAACTGAGACTTGTGTTAACTCATGAGTCTCAAGTTAAGATTGAGACTATGGCCATGCCCCTCTTCGACCACGCGCAGCCCCGTCTCGCCGCGCTCCGTCGTCGCCTCGCCGCGACGACGATCGGCCGACGATTCGACGAGGTGCGGCCCACCACGGCCTGGAAGGTGGCCAGTTCGGTCGTCTACTCGGGCATCATCGCCGTCGCCGTGATGGGCGTCGCGGTCCTGCTGCTGGGCGTCAAGCCCGCCAGCCCCGAGGTCGCGCCGGTCAGCGCTGTCGAGGTGGGGGACTGCGTGACGGTGTCCGGCGGGAACGCCGTGCGCACGGGCTGCGACGGCGACGGATTCAGCTTCGCCGTCGCGGAGAAGCTCGCCGCGAAGACCGCGTGCAGCGTGCCGAGCTACGCCCGCGTCGAATCCGCCGGCGCGACGCTGTGCGTGGTCCCGCGGCTCACGCTGGGCAGTTGCTACCAGGTCAGACCCGACGCGGCCGCGACCACCGACATCCGGCCCGTCACCTGCCCGACCGCGCTGGGCAGCGCACCGTCGAACGTGATCCGCGTGACCGAGCGGGCGGCGGGCGCCCCGTTGACCTGCCGGGGCTCCACGGCGCTCAACTACGCCGCGCCGCAGCGCGTGAGCTACTGCATCGCACCGGTGAACTGACCCACGACGCACGGGAGGGGCGGCCGGATCACCGGCCGCCCCTCCTGCTCGCGGAAGGTGCTACGCGTCGAGGTCCTGGGCGACGAGGGCCGCGATCGCGTCGACCGTGCCCTGATCTGCGGATTCGACGGTGACCTCCACGCCCTGCTCGGCGCCCAGGGTCATGATCATCAACGCCGAGCCGGCGTCCACCGGCTCGCCGCCGGCGACCGCGAGGGTGACCTCGTGCCCCGACTCGTTGACGGCATTGGCGATCACGGCCGCCGGGCGGGCGTGCAGGCCGACGGCCGATCCGACGGTGACGGTGGTGCTGGGCATGTCTCTCCTCGTGGGGTGGTGTTCTACTCGGCGCGGCCGGTCGGCCACGGACTCGGGTCCAGTATTACGCGGCGACGGCCGCGGGCTCAGCGGATTCGACGGCAGCGGCGCTGCTTCGGGTGAAGGACTTGGCGGCGACGACGGTGACCGCACTGACGACCACGCCGACGGCGAGCGCGATGAGGAACTTCCACCACGTGCCGTTCATCGCGAACAGGACGAAGACGCCGCCGTGCGGGGCGCGCAGCTGGGCGCCGAGCGCCATCGACAGGCCGCCGGTGACCGCGCCGCCGAGCATCATGGAGGGGATCACCCGCAGCGGGTCCGCCGCCGCGAACGGGATGGCGCCCTCGGAGATGAACGAGGCGCCGAGGAACCAGGCGGCCTTGCCGTTCTCCCGCTCCGGCTCGGTGAACAGGCTCGGGCGCAGGACGGTGGAGGCCAGGGCGAGCGCCAGCGGGGGCACCATGCCCGCCGCCATCACGGCGGCCATCATCTCCCACTGGGCCGGACCGGCACCGGCCAGGCCGAGGCCCGCCACGCCGAAGGCGTACGCCGCCTTGTTGACCGGGCCGCCGAGGTCGAAGCACATCATCAGGCCGAGCACCACGCCGAGCGCGATCTTGGAGCTGCCGCTCATGCCGTTGAGGGCACTCGTCATCTCCTCGTTCACCCAGCGCAGCGGGCCGGCCAGGATCATGTACATCAGGCCGCCGGTGATGAGCGTGGCGAACAGCGGGATGATGACCACCGGCATGAGTCCGCGCGCCCACTGCGGCAGCCGCAGCTTGCCGATCCACAGCGCGACGACGCCCGCGAGCAGGCCGCCGACGACGCCGCCGATGAAGCCGGCGTTCACCGTCACCGCGAGTACGCCCGCGACGAATCCCGGTGCGAGACCGGGACGATCGGCGATGGCGTAGGCGATGTAGCCGGCGAGCACCGCGACCATGAGGCCCATCGCCGCCCCACCGATGGCGAAGCTGACGGCGCCGAGGTACTGGAGCAGCCCGCCCGGAGGCAGGTTCCAGAGCGAGTTGTGCAGGGCGTAGTACGCACCGTCGGACATCCCCTCGGACACGGTGCTCTTGCCGATCTGGTAGCCCGCCAGGAGGAAGCCGAGCGCGATCAGCAGGCCGCCGGCCGCGACGAACGGGATCATGTAGCTGACGCCGGTGAGCAGCGCCTGCTTGAGCCGACCGCCGATCCCCACCTGCGCGGCGGCGGACTCGGTGCTCGCGGCGGCGGCACCGTCGACCCGCGCGGCGTTCGGATCCGTTGCGGCGGAGACCGCCTCGGCGATCATGACATCGGGCTCGTTGATGCCGCGCTTGACGCCGGACGCGACGACGGGCTTGCCCGCGAACCGATCCCGGCCCTTGACGCCCACATCGGTCGCGAAGATGACGGCCCCCGCATCGGCGATGGTCTGCGCCGACAGCGGCGTGGAACCCGAGGAGCCCTGGGTCTCGACCGTGAGCTCGACGCCCGCGCGCTCCGCGGCCAGCTTGAGCGCGTCGGCCGCCATGTAGGTGTGCGCGATCCCCGTGGGGCAGGCGGTGATCGCCACCAGGGAGGGCTTGCCCGACGGTGCGCTCGTCGCCGGCGCCGCCGCGGCCGGAGCGGCGGTGGCCGCGGGCGTTGCGGGCGTTGTGGGCTTCGGGGCGATGACCTCCTCGACGAGGGCGACCACCTCCTCCGGGGTCGCGGCGGCGCGCAGCGATGCGGTGAACTCGGGACGGACGAGCGCGCGGGCCAGTGCGCTGAGCAGCTTCATGTGCTGCGAGCCACCGGATTCCGGCGCGGCGATGAGGAAGACCAGGTCCGCGGGACCGTCCGGCGCACCGAAGTCGACCTTCGGATCGAGGCGGGCGAAGCCGAGGCTGGCCGCGGTGACCGCTGCGGAACGGCAGTGCGGAATGGCGATCCCGCCGGGAAGACCCGTGGCGGACTGCGCCTCTCGGGCGAGGGCCGCCTCGACGAGGCCGTCCACCGAGGTGGATCGGCCGGCGTCGGTGATGCGCCCGGCGAGGTAGCCGATCACCTCGGTCTTGTCGGCGCCGGCCGACACGTCGAGCGCGACCAGGTCGGTCGCGATGATCGATTCGGTCATGGGTGTTCTCCGGTTCTACGGGTGTGGATCGTCGGGAGGGGATCAGAGGGCGGTGACCCGCACGTCGGTGACGGCGAGCTCCTCGGGTCGGGGCGCCTGGGTGCCCGGCAGTGCGGCGGCCGCGGCGCCGTAGGCGACCGCGAGGGACAGGCACTCGGGCGGCTGGGCGCCGCGCTCGTGCGCGATGAGGTATCCGGCCAGGGAGCTGTCGCCGGCACCGACGGTGCTCCGCACCGTGATCGGCGGGGGTGTGGCGGTCCAGGCACCGTCGGCGGTGACGAGCAGTGCTCCCGCGCCGCCGAGGGTGGCGAGGACGGCCGCCCCGGTGGCCCGGTGGAGCTCCCGCGCCGCATTCAGAACCGGAGCGGGATCGCCTGCGGCGGAGCGGGATTCGAACTCCGCGCCCGCGGCGGGATCGCGCCCCACGAGCTCGGCGAGCTCCTCGGCGTTGGGCTTGAGCAGCGCCACGCCGCGCACCGCGGACGCGGCGAGCGCCGCACCCGAGGTGTCGACGGCGATCCGCGGACCGTCGGGCCCGGCCCCGAGGCGCTCCGCGAGACGCGCGTACCAGTCGTCGGGCAGGCCCGGCGGGAGCGAACCGCACAGCGCGAGCCAGGAGGCGCCGCCCGCCGTCGCGATGACGGCCTCCTCGAGGGCCTGCACCGTCTGCGGCCGCAGGTGTGGTCCGGGGGCGTTGAGCTTGGTGGTGGTGCCGTCGGGCTCGGTGATGGTGATGTTGTTGCGGACCTCGTGGCCGACGGGCACCGGGATGGCCGGGACGTCGAGCCGGGCGAGGGCGACGAGCAGCGGGTCGCCCTGATCGGCGGGCAGGACCGCGACGGTGCCCGCACCCGCGGCGTGGACCACGCGGGAGACGTTGACGCCCTTGCCCCCCGGGTCGGCGGCGGCGCCCTGGGCGCGCTGCACGGCGCCGCGCTGCAGGGGCGTGCCCAGCGCCACGAGCCGGTCGAGGCTGGGATTCGCGGTGACGGTGACGATCATCGGGCGACCTCCACCTGCACACCGTGCTCGACGAGCGCCGCGGCCAGGTCCGACGGGACCGGCGCATCGGTGACGAGGACGTCGATCGCATCGAGCGGAGCGAAGGCGATGAGGCTCTCGCGCGCGAACTTGGTCGAGTCGACGACGAGGACCACGATGTCGGCGGCCCGGACCATCGCGGTCTTGACCGCCGCCTCGTCGGCGTCGGGCGTGGAGAGCCCGCGCTCGGCGCTGAGGCCGTTGGCGCCGATGATGGCGACGTCCGTGCGCAGGCCCGCGATCTCGGCGACGGTGCCGGCGCCGACGGCGGCCTGGGTCAGACCGCGCACGCGACCGCCGAGCAGCCGGAGCTCGACGGTTTCGCGGGTGGACAGCGCGGCGGCGACGGGTACCGAGTTGGTGATCGCGGTGATGTGCAGGTTCGTCGGCACCTCCCGGGCCGCGGCGATCGTGGTGGTACCCGCGTCGAACAGGACCGAGCCGCCCGCGGGCGGCAGGAAGCGCCGGGCGGCGACGCCGATGGACCGCTTCGCCTCGGAATTGGTGCCCTCGCGCTCCCCCAGCCCCGATTCGGCCCCGGCCAGGACGCCCGCGGCGACGGCGCCCCCGTGCACGCGACGAACGCCGCCGAGCCGCTCGAGCGCGTCCAGGTCGCGGCGCACCGTCTCCGGCGTGACGTCGAACCGCTCCGCCAACTCGATCACCGACGCGCGGCCGCGCCCACCGACCAGCTCACCGATCGCGCGCTGTCGTTCTTCCGCGTACATCGCCCCTCCGAGTTCGTGGGATTCTGTGGTTTTCCCTTTGCTTTTTCTGGTTTTACGCCTGTTTGTGTTGACAAGTCAAGGGGATTTCGTAATCTAGGTCACATGAGTTCGCAGCAGTCGACCGCATCGCACGTCCTCACCGGAACCCCCGTGGTGCCGGGGGTCGCCTACGCCCCGGTCATGTGGCCCGGTGCCCGGCCGGAGGTGCCGCCGCCCGTCGATCTGCCCGAGGACGACCGCGCCGCCGAAGCCGTCCGGTTCTCCACCGCCGCGCAGGCCGTCGCCGATCGCCTGCGCCTGCGGGCCGCACAGGCCCAGGGCGCGGCCGCCGAGGTCCTCGGCGCGAACGCCGGCCTCGCCTCCGACAAGGCGTGGATCGGCACCACTGAGAAGCTGATCGCCGCGGGCACGCCCGCCGCGAACGCCGTCGCCGCTGCCACCGAGCAGTTCGCGGACATGTTCACCAAGCTCGGCGGCCTGATGGCCGAGCGCGTCACCGACCTGCGGGACGTGCGGGACCGGGTCGTCGCCGAGTTGCTCGGCGGCCCCGAGCCCGGCGTGCCGGTGCCGGACGCACCGTCGGTCCTGCTGGCCGACGACCTCGCCCCCGCCGACACCGCGGCGCTCGACCCCGCGCTGATCGTGGGCATCGGCACCCGGCTCGGCGGGCCCACCAGCCACACCGCGATCATCGCCCGGCAGCTGGGCATCCCGTGCATCGTCGGCCTGGCGGAGGCCGGCGCCGTCGACGCCGGGACGCCCGTACTGCTCGACGGCGGGGCGGGCACCGTCACCGTCGCCCCCGACGAGGACGAGGCGCGGGCGCTCGTGGCCGAGTCGGCCCGGCAGGCGGCGGAGATCGCCCGGTGGCGCGGTCCCGGACGCACGTCCGACGGTGCCGCCGTCGCGATCCTCGCGAACGTGCAGGACGGGGCCACCGCGCGGGGCGCCGCCGAGCGGCAGGTCGAGGGCGTGGGCCTGTTCCGGACCGAGCTGGCCTTCCTGGACCGCGCCGACGAGCCCTCCGGCGAGGAGCAGGCTGCGCTCTACCGCGAGGTGATCGACGCCTTCCCCGGGCAGAAGGTCGTGATCCGGACGCTGGACGCCGGCTCGGACAAGCCGCTGAAGTTCGCCGACCACGGCGAGGAGGAGAACCCGGCGCTCGGCGTCCGCGGGATCCGCATCGCCGAGGGCGACCCCGGCCTCCTCGAGCGGCAGCTGGACGCGATCGCGGCCGCCGCCGTGGGTGCCCAGGCGCAGCCCTGGGTGATGGCACCGATGATCGCCACGCCCGCCGAGGCTCGGGACTTCGCCGCGCGGTGCCGCTCCCGCGGACTGGTCGCCGGGGTGATGGTCGAGGTTCCGGCGGTGGCCCTGTGCGCCGATGCCGTGCTGGCCGAGGTCGACTTCGTCTCGATCGGCACCAACGACCTCACCCAGTACGCGATGGCGGCCGACCGGATGAGCACCGAGCTCGCGGCCCTCACCGACCCCTGGCAGCCCGCGGTGCTGCGGCTGATCGAGCTCACCGGGCGGGCCGGCACGGCCGCGGGCAAGCCCGTGGGCGTGTGCGGCGAGGCTGCGGCCGACCCGCTGCTCGCGTGCGTCCTGGTGGGCCTCGGCGTGACCTCGCTGTCCTGCGCGGCGGGTGCCGCGGCGGCCGTGGGCGCCCGGGTCGGCGGCGTCACCCTGCAGCAGTGTCGCCGGGCGGCCGAGGCGGCGGTCGCG
>NZ_JAAXOQ010000053.1 GCF_012396015.1 Tsukamurella spumae
TCCCGGGCAACCCGGACCACATCATCACGGAACTCTTTCGGATAAGGCTTAGGCACAGTAGTCATCCTTCCAGGCCGCCCTCCCGGGGCAAGCCAGATCAGATGTCACCTAACCGTGCACCAGTCCCACTGGACCAAGGCTCGGATCAGGCCGTCCAGCCGTTGAGGTCGTCGAGCAGCGCCATCTTTTCGGCGTCATAGCCCGTCTCCCCCACCTCGATGCCGACGTTCCACCGCATTGTCGACGGGGTGCGCCGATCGAATGTCGGCCACGCCGGAACGCCGTCGCCATTGGGGTCACCCGTAGCGACGAAGTTGACCAGAGACGACATCATCGCCGCCGACAGATCCCGATCAGCGTCTTCCCAGGCCCATGAAGGGCGAGCCCGCTCGAGAGCGCCGAACGCGTACAGGACGTCGGAACCATGGAATGCGCCCGCGTAGCTGGCCTCGATCACGTCGTCGGCCGGAGCGATCGGCGGCCGACGCAAGAAGCGGAAGTGCCAGAGCGGCGACACACAACCAGCCTCGTGGCTGCGCGCGGCTGCCCAAGTTGACCAGTTGAAGATGCGGTCGGCTTCGAGGTCCCAACTGGCGCTCCGCGCTCCCCCATTGTCGGACGCCGGGTAGAGCTCCCATGCGCGATCAGCGGCGTCACCGAAGGTCGCACGCAGATGCTCCCGATAGGCGCTGAGCGTGGGGAGATACGGCAGTCCCGAAGCCTCGTTTCCCACATCCCCCAGCAGGAAGGGTACGTCGTGGATCCGGCCGCTCTGGTACGCACGCATCGGAGATTCGAGCAGAACATGCCCATCGATCAGGGGGTACGCTCCGTCGAACAGGTGCAGACTGACCTCTGCACCGGGCGCCAGGTCGAAGTTCCACGATCCGTGCGCCCGGGGAAGTAGTACTGCGTCGATCTGGTGGGGTGACAGCGCCCGCATTGCCGCCGGATCTCGAGCTCCCAGCGTCTCCATGATCTCGGTGCCAGCGGCCTCCCCTGCCGCCAGGGTTTGCACTCCCGCAGGATGGCCAGGCCCCTCCAGGTCCCGCGCGAGACCGGGACCGCTGTGCGCGATCGCCTTATGGAACAGGCCGACCGCTAGGGGCGACGCGCGGAGCACGTGCACTGAGTTGGCGCCGGCGGAAACGCCACCGATCGTGACGTCACCCGGGTCTCCGTCGAACGCCGCGATGTTGCGCTGCACCCACTGCAAGGCGGCGATCTGATCCAACAGTCCGTAGTTGCCGGAAGCCCCGTACTCGGACTCGGCCGAGAGTGCCGGGTGCGCAAGGAATCCCAGACGACCTAGCCGATGATTGACCGTGACCACAACGCAACCTGATCGAGCCAACCGCTCTCCGTCGTACATGGGATTGGCTGCGGATCCGAACTGGTAGGCGCCGAAGTGAAACCACACCAGGACGGGGCGCGGACCGGTCCCCGCTCTCGGCGTCCAGACGTTCAGCGTTAGGCAGTCCTCGCTGAACTCGGCCTCGCCCCCGAAATAGAGGGAGTTCGACGGGGGCGCCGCCTGTGGGGCTGCGGGACCGAACCGGAGCGCATCTCTCACGCCGGACCACGAGTGCGCAGGACGCGGTGCCCGCCAGCGAAGTTCGCCCACCGGCGGCGCTGCGTAAGGCACGCCCAAGAAGGATCGCACGCCGTCGGCGCGGATGTGCCCACGGAGTGCGCCGGTCTCGACCGTGACAGTGGTATGAGTCATTTGCGTGGCCCGCCCGTCAGGATACCCGTGACAGACAACGGAACTCACGACGGTGATACACCGTCGGGTCCGCATCCTCGAGATCCACACCATCGACCCGGCCGATCAAAATCGTATGGTCGCCTCCAGGTAGTTTGTCGAATGCCGAACACTGAAGCGTGACACTCGATCCCGCGAGAAGAGGCTGACCCGCCTCGTCAAGCGTCACACCCCCTATGAACTTGTCCGCTCCTCGCGTCGCGAACAGCATCGCCAATTCGGCCTGGCCGTGCGCAGCGACGTGAATGTTCCAGCGGTCGGCCTCCAGAAAGGCCTCATGACACTCGGCCTTCTTCGCAATGCATACGAGAACCAACGCCGGGTCCGCGGACAGCGAGCAGAAGGAGGTCGCCGTGAAGCCACGAGGGGCACCGCTGGCGTCCGTCGTCGTCACGATCGTGACGCCACTCGGAAAGCGCGTCATCGCATCACGGAAGCGGTCAATGTCGATCTCGACATGGGGCTGGGTTTCGTTGGAAGTCATGAATCTCTCCAGAACTCGAATGGTGAGGGCTGACGGCCGGACGGACAGAGCCCCGTCGGGTCACTCGGACCGCCACTGGTGATCGCCGTCACATCACGCTACAATCCGTCGTAAGGAATGTCCATACCGTAATGCGGGATGACGTCCGACCATCCTGGAACGCATTGAATCGAGGAACCGACCGTGCACCAACCTCCCTGGCTCAGCGAGAACGACGTCGACCGCGCCGTCGACGTCCGAGACGCGATCCCCGCCGTCGCCGCGGCCATCGAACACGAAGCTCGAGGACTAGCCGGGAACATCGCGAAGACGATGACCACGTGGGATCCCGCCAGCGCCGCTCACGCCCTGGGCGGCTTCGACCATGCGACCGCCAGGGTCGCATTCAAGACCTGGGTCAACACCCCCGTCGGCGCCGAGTCGCTGCTCAGCCTGTTCGACGCCACCAACGGCCGCATTCTCGCTCTCATGCAGTCCGTCACGCTCGGTGTCATCCGGACTGCCGCGGTGTCTGGCGTGGCCACGGACCTCCTCGCCGACCCCGGCGCCGACGAGCTCGCGATCATCGGCAGCGGCCGTCAGGCGCTCCGCCAGGTCGCCGCCGTCGCGGCCGTCCGTCCGCTCCGCCGTGTCCGGGTGTGGAGCCCTACCCCGGCAAGCCGCGCCGGCTTCGCGGAGCAGATCTCCGCCGAGCTCGGCATCGTCGCCGAAGCCCTGCCCAGCCTCGAGGCGGCGGTCGCCGACGCGCCCATCGTCACGGTGGTCACTCGGGCTCGAGAGCCGTTCTTCCCGCGCGGAATCCTTGCGCCTGGCGCGCACCTGAACGCGATCGGCGCCATCCTTCCGCACGCGGCGGAATTCGACAGTGCGCTACTTGCAGATTCCTCGATCACGGTGGTGGACAACCTCGAGAACGCGCGTCGCGCGTCGCGAGAGCTCATCGAGTTCTACGGCGACGACTTCTCGCCGGTGCAGACCCTCGGCGATCTCATGACCGGTGCCGCTGCTCGGCCGTTGTCGCCCGCATTGACCGTCTTTAAAGGCATGGGTATGGGCCTTGCCGATCTCGCCGTCGCGAACGTCGCTGCGGCCAACCACGAAGGAGTACCGACCGCATGAGGTTTCGCAGCACACCCGAGTCGATCACCGGATCGATCTCGCCGTTGATCACCCCGTTCGCCGACGACCTCGGGCTGGATCTCGGGAGCCTCGCCACGCTGACGCGGTGGCACCTCGACAGCGGGACGCACGGCGTGTCCATCGGCGGGTCGACAGGCGAGCCCAGCTCTCAGACGGTCGCCGAGCGGATTGCCGCCATCCGCGCCGTCGCCGATGTCGTTGACGACGCCGTTCCCTTCCTTGCCGGCACCGGCTCCGCCAAGCTCGACGAGACGCTCGAGCTAACGGCGGCAGCAGTCGACGCGGGTGCTGACGCAGCCCTCGTCATCACCCCGTACTACGCGCGGCCCACCCAGGAGGCGTTGTTCCAGTGGTACTCAACGGTCGCCGCCGAGTTCCCCGACATGCCGATCGTGATCTACAACGTCCCGTCACGCACAGCGGTCGACCTCGCACCCGAGACCGTGGCGCGACTAAACCGCGCGCACGAGAATATCGTCGGCATCAAGGAGACCACGCGCGACTTTGAGCACTTCTCCCGTGTCCTACACGCCACGGGCCGCGACTTCCTCGTATGGTCCGGCATCGAGCTGCTCTGCCTTCCGCTCATGGCACTGGGCGGACGTGGCTTCATCAGCGCAACCGCAAATCTCGCACCGCGCGCTGTCGCAACGATGTACGAGCGATGGGAAGCAGGCGATTTCGACGGTGCACGCGACATCCACTACGCGTTGCATCCACTCACAGACCTACTGTTCGTCGAGACGAATCCTGCGCCGGCCAAGTGGGTCCTTGAGCGCAAGGGCCTCCTGGCCTCGGGGGCGGTTCGCCCGCCGTTGATCACACCGACACCCAAGGGTCTCGACAAGATCGAAACGCTGCTCGAGCAGGCACAGCCCGCACTGGCGCTTGAGCGGTTTCCCGTTCCATCGGCCTAACTCACCGGCTCCCACACCGGACAGGCCCGCACCGGATTCCGCCGAAGCCGGTGCGGGTCTCCGCCTACTGCGCGCCGAGAGCAACCGAGATCTCGCGCGCGCAAGTGCGCAGCGCCTCAGCATCGGCGGACATCGCCTCGGCAGTGAGGCGGCCGACCGGGCCCGCGACGACCAGTGCGGCCACGATCGCGCCACGCCCGTCGAGAATCGGCGCAGCCATTGTCGAGACGTCGGGGTGCACGCGATTCGCCCCCTCCTCGGGGAGCATCGAGAGCCCGGTGTCGCGCGTTCGCTCGACATCGGCGAGGAACTCTTCCAACTCCGCGTGCTCAATGTCGGGATACCAAGCCTCGACCATGGCTGTCACCGAGTCCGGTTCATCATCCGCGAGCAGCACCCGCGTACCCGCCGTGAGGTCGGCCATCACGACCCGGGTGCCGATCTGCAGGTACTGCCGGATCGTGTACGTCCCGTCGGAGCAGGCGACACACACCTTGGAGTCGCCGGTACGCGTCCACAGGGACGTCGTTTCCATCACTCGCTCACGTAGATCATCCATGTAGGGCTGGGCAATGGAGGCGATGTCCACTTGCTCCGCTCGGCGCTGTGCCAGCTTCGTCACCCCGACTCCCAGGCTGTACCGCTTGGTCAGCGGATTGAACTCGAGAAGGTCACCGTGCGCGAGCGTCACCGCGATCCGGTGCGCCGTGCTGGCGCTGCAGCCGAGTTCGTGAGCGAGCGACTGCATCGTCTGAGGACCCCGTGCCGCAGCGAGCACCTCCAATAGCCTGACCGCACGCTGCACCGACTGGACCCCGGACTTCCCGACGGAATCCTGACCGTCCATCGACGTATCCCTGCCCGTTTCCAACGACATCGTGCCCGCACCGCCTCCCGTGGTTCTTCATGGAGGTTAGCCGCCCCCAGAATTGGCTTCATCATATCCCGCCCAGCGGGTTGCGCTTCCCGCCACACGGATCGTAGAGTGTGACGTGTCACATATTCGTGGGCAATTGTGGCTCGCTTCATTCCTACTTAGCCGATCGAGGTCCTCACTCATGCGCTTAGCAACCCTGCGTGTCGCCGGCCGCACCCGCGCCGCACGCGTCGAATCGGATGGTGGTGCGATCCTCCTGGACGCGCCTGACGTCGGAACCCTGTTGCAGCACCCCAATTGGGAAGATCTCGCCCGTGCGGACGGACCCCGGGCGGACTTCGCTCCAGAGGACCTCGCTCCGCCGATCACGCTCCGCTCGGCGAAGGTCTTCCTCGTTGGATTCAACTTCGGCTCGCACGCAACTGAGCTCGGCCGCGAGCAACCAGCGTATCCGTCAATCTTCGCGAAATACCCCGAGAGTCTCGTTGGCGCACACGACCCCATCGCCCTGCCGCACCACAGCCTCAGCGTCCAAAATGACTGGGAGGTGGAACTGGTCACGGTGATCGGCACTGCAGGTCGGCACATCCCCATCGCGGACGCCCCGCGGCATATCGCCGGATACTGCGTAGGCAACGACACGGGGGTTCGCGACTGGCAGTTCCGCAACCGGCCGCCCCTAATGGGGAAGGCGTGGGAGGCGATGACGCCGATCGGGCCCTGGCTGACCACGGATTCAGGCCCGGTGGACGCCATGCGGCTGACCACCGACGTCGACGGCGAGCGGGTGCAGGACGGCCTCGGCGCCGACATGATCTTCGACCCCGCGACCGTCATCTCATATCTCAGCACCGTCATCACCCTGCAGCCAGGGGACATGATCTTCCTCGGAACCCCGCCCGGCATCGCGCTGGGACAGGAACCCGCGCCGTGGCTGCACCCCGGCCAGACTCTCACCACCGCAATCTCCGGCCTCGGCGAACTCCGCAATCTCTGCGTCGAGTCCCCGGCCCCCGCCACCTCAGATTGGACGATCCATGGGTGACCCCACCACCGCGAAGCCGATCTCACCTCTGGCCTTCGAGGACTTGAGCCTCGCATCGCAGGATCTGCTCCGCCCCCGCTACGAACGGTTGGGCTACCTGGGCGAGATCTTCGGCGTACTCGGCAATGATGACGCCGTCCTGCGCGCATTTGTCGGATTCGCTGACGCCTCGGCTTCCCCAGTTGACCAGGACGTCCGCGAAGTGGTCGCACTGGCCATCGCCGCCGCAACCGACGCAGAACCCGAACTGTTCCAGCATGAACGACGCGCCCTACGGTTGGGGTTCACCTCCGACGAGATCGCCGCGATCGAGACTCTTGACCCGGATCACTCGGACCTGCGCGCCGGAACGAGGGACGTCCTCGCCGCATCCGCAGCGGCTGCGCGCGGGGACTGGGCCGGCGCGCGGGCGGCACTCGCCAAACTGAGTACCGCTGCCGGTCCGAGCGTCGCAGCCGGCGTCCTCCTGCAGATCGGCTACTACCTCATGGCGACGTCGATGGGACACATCCTCGCTCTCACACCGCCGGTCACATCGATCTTCGGGGGACAGTCCGGTGACTAGCGTCATCGACATCGGAATCGGAGCACTCGTCGACGAGCTGCCGTCCGACCTCGTCATCACCGACCCCGATATCACCGCCAGCTACGCGCGCGACCAGTCAAGATTCACGTCTTGGAGTGTTCCCGCGGTAGTCCTCGCACCGCGCAGTACCGCGGAGGCATCCCTCTGTCTCACCGCGGCGCATCGACACTCTGTGCCGGTCGTGATCCGCGGCGCTGGATCCGGCCTAAGCGGGGGCGCAAACGGCGCGTCGGGGGCGGTAATGGTGAGCACTCATCGCCTAAAGACGATCGTCGACATCGACGCCGAAGCGCGGCTCGCCACCGTGCAGGCTGGCGTGGTGACCGCCGACCTCCGGGCCGCGGCGGGAGCCGTCGGGCTCCACTACCCGCCGGATCCGGGCAGCGTTGAGATGTGCACCATTGGCGGCAACATTGCGACGAATGCCGGCGGAATGTGCTGCGTGAAGTATGGCGTCACGCGCGACTACGTTGCCGCACTCACCGTGGTACTCGCCGACGGCACGATCATGCGAACCGGTCACACGACGCGAAAGGGTGTGGTCGGCTACGACACGACCGGACTCATCGTCGGATCGGAGGGGTCACTCTGCATGGTCGCCGAGGCTACGGTCCGATTGGTGCCGGCGCCGGCACCACCGACGACCGTCCTCGCGACCTTCGATGCTCTCGTCGCCGCGGGACGCGCCATCGTCGGAGTCCACCGCTCGGGTACGCCCTTCTCCATGGTGGAGATCCTCGACGGGACCACGGTACGCGCGGTCGAGCACCACACTGGCATGGATCTCGCGGGCGTGAATGCACTGCTGCTCATCCAGTACGAAGGCAACATGCCTCAATCGGCGCAGGACGAGTTGGCCGCGATTCTCTCGGCCAGTGGAGCCACCGATGTCGTGACCAGCTCGGACCCCCAAGAATCAGACATGCTCCTACAGACCCGCCGGATGGCACTCCCCGCACTCGAGGGGCTCGGCGACTGGCTGCTCGACGACGTCTGCGTGCCCGTACCGCGGATCGTCGAACTGATCGCAGCGATCGAACATATCGCGGACCGACGAGGCCTGACCATCGGTGTGTTCGGGCACGCGGGGGACGGAAACCTGCACCCAACGATCATTTTCGACGCCAGCGACGCGGAGGCCGCCGGCGCCGCTCACGCGGCGTTCGTCGACATCACCGACGCGGCTCTCGCCCTCGGTGGTACCGCATCAGGCGAACACGGCGTGGGGCGACTCAAACGCCCCTGGCTGATTCGCGAACTCGATCCGGCGGACCTCGCGCTCCAGCGCCGCCTCCGCGCCGCCTTCGACCCCGAAGGCATGCTCAGCCCCGCGGGTTGAGTCCGGCCAGCCCAACGAAGGAATCCCCATGAAGCACCGCCCCACCAATGCTGACGAGCTCCACCTCGGCTACTTCTTCCCTTCAGGAAAGACCAACTTCCTGTACTCGGACGAAGCGGCCCGCCGCACCCCGGAAATGACAAAGGCCAACCTGATCGCGCTCGCACAGGCGGCCGAGCACACCGGCTTCGACTCGCTGTTCATCGCTGACAACTGGTCAGGACACCAGCGAGCGGCGGAGCTAGCCGGGCATCAGTCACCCGCGTACCATGCGGGACTGGTGCACGGTTAGGTGACATCTGATCTGGCTTGCCCCGGGAGGGCGGCCTGGAAGGATGACTACTGTGCCTAAGCCTTATCCGAAAGAGTTCCGTGATGATGTGGTCCGGGTTGCCCGGGA
>NZ_JAAXOQ010000054.1 GCF_012396015.1 Tsukamurella spumae
GTGGACGGCGAAGTCGACTTTGAAGGCGCCGGGTCCGCGTCGGAATCTGGTGAAGGCGCGGTGGATTCGGGGTGGTAGGGCGTCGTCGAGGATGCGGGCGACCTGTGCGGGGTCGAGGTCGAACAGGATGAGGTCGCTGGGGGGTAGGTCGCTGCGCGAGGTGACGCGGGCATCGGTCTCGATCCGTCCGCCGAGGTCGGTGAGTTCCGCGGCCAGGGCGTTCGCGATCGCGCCGGAGCCGCCCTCGGCGACCTGCCAGCCGTACGCGTGTCCCGCCGTCAGCATGCCCTTGCCGATCGCCGAGCTCATCGGCTCGTGCAGCGGCCGGAAGGTGTGCGCCGCAACGCCGCCCCACAGTGCGCGGGCCTGCGGGGTGCGGAACGCGCGGGCGAGGACGGAGGCGGGGAGCGCGGTCGGTGCACCGAACTCCATGAGTGCCAGGGGATGTCGCGGTACGCGGAGCAGCGGTCCGAGCATGGACGGCCCGATCCGGTCCATCTCCTTCACGGGCCGGTCGAACAGGGCGCGCCAGGCGGCACCGTCGGGCCCCATTCCGGCGGCCGTGTCGCCGACGGTGCGCCGGAGCACGCCGGCGGTGCCGTCGTCGAGCGGGTGCACGCATTCGACCTCGGCGGAGGACCAGCGCAACCCGCGCTTGTCGAGGTCGATGGTGGCGAGGAAGGGTGAGCCCACGGCCATGGGGTGGATCGCGGCGCAGTGGTCGTGGATCAGGCCGGGCACGATGCCCTCGTAGGACCGGAGACCGCCGCCGACGGTGGCGGCCGCCTCCAGGATCGTCACGTCCACCCCCGCACGGGCCAGGGTGATCGCGGCGGCGAGGCCGTTGGGGCCGGAGCCGACGACGGTGGCCGTCGTCATCGCGCGGCGCCCACGCCGGTCCCCAGCGGGTAGCGGACGGGGTCGGAGGTCCACGTGATCTCGCACGCCACCGGGCCGTCGGGCAGCCAGGGTTGCGCGGTCACGCAGTCGCGCACGTTCCAGTGCCCGCGGGCGACGACACCCAGCGCGGCGTCGATGATCTGGAAGTCCTGTGTCATCCGCGTGATCGGCTGGGACTCCGCCCACACCACGATCAGCTCGCCCGGCTCGAACCCGACCTGCTCCTGGACCGCTGCGATGAGGGTCGCGTCGTGCAGGTGCCCGTCACCGAAGTTGAAGCCGATCATCGTGTTGCACACCAGCTCGCCCTCTCGGAGCGTCCGCTCCTCGACATCGGGCACGTGGCTCAGCAGCGTCGAGAACAGGCCCCGGCCGTTGCTGTGCATCGCGCGCCAGGCGAGTCCCTTCTGCAGCAGCACCTCGGCCCATTCGCGCGGGGTGCCGAAGGCGACGAACTGGTCGACGGTGTTGGTCACCGGCCGCTGCACCCGGTCGAGCTTCTCCTCCGCGCCGGGGGCCAGCGCCCACATCCCGGTGGCCCAGTTGCCGGCGTACTGGCGCAGCGAGGGCAGGAAGGAGACCTTGTCGGGCCGGATGTTGCCCAGCACCGGGAAGAAGGCGAGCGCCGCGAAGATCACCAGGATCAGCCAGGCCGGCGACATGTCGAGCACCGAGAAGCCGTCCTGCGCCGGGAAACCGACGAACAGGAACAGCGCGGTGTACGCGAACAGCAGGTTCCACTCCAGCGGCACCGCGAGCGGGAAGGTGGAGATGATGAACAGGTGGTAGCAGACCATGAACACGGCGCACACCACGGTGAGGGTGCGGTTGAGCGAGAACAGCAGGATCAGCGGTGCGGCGATCTCGACGACGGTGCCCAGGCCCTCGGCCATGAATCGCGCGAGCCGCGACGGCAGTAGATCGTGCGGTGCGTTGCGGTAGTGCGCGCGGCGCAGTCCCGTGAACGGCATGCACGGCGAATTCGAGACCATCACGGGGATCACGTTGACGAAGTGCCTGCCGATCTTCGACAGGCCGGCGCCGACCCACACCACCACGATGAGCAGTTTGAGGCCCACGATCATGGTCGCGAAGGACAGGAACGGCAGGACCGCGAACATCGCCATCGCGGGCAGGTACTGCTCCGCGCGGGCGCCGAGGAAGATCGTCTTGTCCCGCAGGCCGATCAACACCAGGAGCGCGATCGGCGCGATCATCGACCACGGGCGCACGAGGTCGTACGGAGCGTCGCCGACGCCCACCCCGGGAAGCGCGATCGCCGTCACGAGCGACGCGAGGAACAGGAGGTACAGCCCCACGTCCAGCGGGGTGCGCCGCGTGCCCGCAGTGCCCGGCACCCAGGTGAAGGGGCGCAGCCGGATGGTGCCGGTGCGCGCCCAGAACCGGATGCCGCCGGTCATCGGCTTGATCTTGAAGGTCAGTGGGCCCCAGGCCCCGGCGATACCGATCGCCTCGAGCAGCACCGTCCACACCACCAGCTTCTGGTAGACGATCGGCTGGTTCCACCAGGTCCCGACCTCCCAGACGTGCAGGCCGGAGGTCGCGGTCGCGACGAGGGCGCCGCCGAAGGCGTACAGCACGACGAGCTTGAGCACGTAGATGAGGAAGACCATGCTCTGCGTGCCGAAGCCGTGGTCCACCCAGTCCTGGGTGCCGAAGCGCAGGCGCTCGCGGATCGGGCGGGAGAGGAACTCGGCCGGTTCGACCGGCGGCAGGTAGGGCTGGGTGAATCCCATGACGACTCCTCGGATTCGGTGAGCTGGATCAGGCGGGCAGGACGGTGGCTGCGTCGAGGCGGCGCAGGGCGGGCTTGTCGATCTTCCCGACGGGGTTCTTCGGCAGGGCGTCGACGGCGGTCACGGCCACCGGCTGCTTGAACTTGGCGAGGTTGGCGGCCGTGTGCGCCAGCACGGAGCCCGGGTCGACGGTGGCGGGGGAGACGTAGAGCACCGGCACCTCGCCGTACTTCGCGTCGGGCCGGCCGATCACCGCGGCCTCGGCGACGCCGGCTGCGCCGTACACCACCGTCTCGATCTCCTTGGGGTAGATGTTCTCCCCGCCCCGGATGATCATGTCCTTCGCCCGGTCCACCAGGGTCAGGTAGCCGTCGGCGTCGAGGAGACCGACGTCGCCGGTGTGCAGCCAGCCGTCGACCACCGTCTTCGCGGTCTCCTCGGGGCGGTTCAGATAGCCCCGCATGGTGTTCGGGCCGGCCAGGAGTACCTCGCCCGCCTCGCCGGTCGGAACCTCGCGGCCCTCGCCGTCGACGATGCGGATCCGCTGGCCCGGAAGGGCCACGCCGACGGTGCCGGGCTTGCGCACCCCGTCGAGCGGATTGCAGGTCGCGGCGCACGTGCACTCGGACAGGCCGTACCCCTCGATGAGGGGGAAGCCGTACCGCGACTCGAAGCGGTCGAGGAGCTCGCGGCTCGCCGGGGCTGCGCCGCACACGGCGAACCGTACCCGCGAGGTGTCCGGGCGGACCTCGGGCGGGAGGTCCGCGAGCATGGTGTAGATCGTGGGCACGGCCGAGAAGTAGGTGGCGCCGGTGCGTTCGAGGAGGTCGAAGAAGGTCCGCGGGTCGAACCGCCCGGTGACGGTCACCCGCCCGCCGCCCGCGAGCGGGTTGAGCGTCGAGACCACGATCGCGTTGACGTGGAACAGCGGCAGGATCAGCAGGCTGTGGTCCGCCCTGCTGAACTCGAATGCGGCGCTCGACATCTCGCTCATCACGGTGAGATTGGCGTGGTCCAGCATGACGCCCTTGGGGCGGCCGGTGGTGCCGGAGGTGTAGATCAGCAGCGCGAGGTCCTCGGGAACGGCTACGGGCGCAGCGGATTCGGGATCGTGGGTGAGCAACTCGCCCGGCGTGCGGGAGGGGACACCGTCGAACACGGCACCGTCGGCGGTGATGAGGACCTTCGCCCCGGAGTCGCGGACCTGGAAGCCCGCCTCGGCCGGCGTGAGGTACGGGTTGATGGGCGTGGCGGCCGCCCCGAGCCGCCACGCGGCGAACAGCCCCACCACGAGGTGTGCGGTGTTGGGGAGGCGGATCGCCACGACATCGCCGCGGCGGATGCCCGCCGCCCGCAGGCCGGCGGCGGTCCGCGTGACGGCGTCGAGGAACGCGGCGTTGTCGAGGTCGAGTTCGTCGTCGGCGAGGGCCGGCGCGAGCGGGTCCGCGGCGGCGCGGGTGTCGGGAAGCGAGGCGAAGGTCGTCACTGGGTCTCCTTGTGGTCCGTGCCGATCACGGTATGCGGGTGTGAGCGGTGTCACTCCGTCCTGTGGCGATCAAGATCCGGGCGAGCTTCATCTCCGGAAGACGAAGAATCGGCCCCGGCGGGCTCCGCGGAGGGCTTAGCCTGACTCCGTGAGACAGACCTCGGACCGGTCGGGCTACGGGTCCGACCCCATCGGCCGGACGGTGGCGGGGGTCCTGGGCGGCCTGGACCAGCGCATCGTCGGCGACCGGATGACGGCCCGCATGCTCGCGGACATCCCGGAGCTGCGCGGCGACGTGGAGCTGGAGCGGGCGCTCGCCGCGAGCGTCGCCGGGAACGTCGAGACCGTCCTCCACGGCATGGTGTTCGGCGTCGACCCGGGCACGATCGTGGCGCCGCTGGCGGCCCTCGCCTATCCGCGACTGCTCGCCCAGCGGGGCCTTCCCGTCACCGCGCTGGTCCGCGCGTACCGGCTGGGTCAGGCCAGCATGGTGCAGCAGATGCACGCCGCGGTCCGCGCCACCGACCTCCCGCTCGCGCAGATGCTGGCCGCCCACGAGTGGATCACCGACTGGTCCTTCTCCTACTCGGACACCGTGATCGAGACGGTCATCGCCGCCTACCAGCGCGAGCGCGACCGCTGGATGCAGGGCCGCTCGAGTGCCCGCGTCGCGCGCGTGCGCGAGTTGCTCGCCGGCGACGACACCCCCGACATCGACGCGGCGTCGAGCGCCGTCGGTTACCCCCTGCGCCGGCACCACCTCGCCGTGATCGCCTGGTTTCCCGATGACGAGGCGGGGGCCGCCGGCGGCGGAGATCTCGTGGACCGGATGGAGTCCTTCGTCCGCGCGCTCGCCGAGGCCGTCGGCGTCGCGGAGGCGCCGCTGTTCATCGCCGCGGACCACCGCACGGCCTGGGGCTGGCTCCCGCTCGCCGCAGCCGAGCCGGGTTCGGCCCGGGCGCACGCCTTCCTGACCGCCCCGCCCGACGGTGCCCGATCCGTCACCGCGGGCCTCGGCGACGGTGCGCCCCGGGTCGCCGTCGGGACCGTGCGTACCGGGGTCGACGGTTTCCGGCGCTCGCATCGCGAGGCCGAGGCGGTCCGGCGCACCGTCGGGGAGGGGTCCGCGGTGTTCGCGGGCGACCCGGGCGTGATGGTCGCTGCGCTGGTCGGGGCGGATCCCGCCGCCGCCCGGGCCTGGGCCCGGGACGTCCTGGGCGACCTGGCGGCCGACACCGAGTCGGACGCCCGCCTGCGGGCCACGCTCGCCGTCTACCTGCGGCACGGCGGCGGTTTCAAGGCGGCGGCGGAGGAACTGAACATGCACGCCAACTCGGTCAAGTACCGGGTGCAACGGGCGATCGCCCGGCGGGGCCGCGCGATCGGCGACGACCGGCTCGACATCGAGGTCGCGCTGCTCGTGCGAGACCCGGCCGGGGAGCGGGCACGCGCAGGTCACTAAGCTGAGCGGGCAACCGGCACCGTGAATGAGGAGCGCAAGTGAGCCGTCCCGTGGTATTGATCGCCGACAAGCTGGCACCGTCGACAGTGGAGGCGCTCGGTGACGGCGTCGAGGTGAAGTGGGTCGACGGCCCCGATCGCCCCGCCCTGCTCGCGGCGGTCCCCGAGGCCGACGCGCTGCTCGTCCGCTCCGCGACCACCGTCGACGCCGAGGTCCTCGCGGCCGCCACCAAGCTCAAGATCGTCGCCCGCGCCGGCGTCGGCCTCGACAACGTGGACGTGCCCGCCGCCACCGAGCGCGGCGTCCTCGTGGTGAACGCGCCCACCTCGAACATCCACACCGCCGCCGAGCACGCCGTCGCGCTGATGCTCGCGACCGCGCGTCAGATCCCCGCCGCGGACAAGACCCTGCGCGAGCACACCTGGAAGCGCAGCTCGTTCAACGGCGTCGAGATCCTCGGCAAGACCGTCGGCGTCGTGGGCATGGGCCGCATCGGCCAGCTCGTGGCGCAGCGCCTCGCCGCCTTCGAGACCAAGATCATCGCCTACGACCCCTATGTCAGCCCGGCCCGCGCCGCGCAGCTCGGCATCGAGCTGGTCAGCATCGACGAGCTGGTCGAGCGCGCCGACTTCATCTCGGTGCACCTGCCCAAGACCCCGGAGACCAAGGGCCTCATCGGTCGCGAGCTCCTGGCCAAGGCCAAGAAGGGCGTCATCATCGTCAACGCGGCCCGCGGTGGCCTCGTCGACGAGCAGGCCCTCGCGGACGCCATCACCTCGGGCCGGGTCTTCGGCGCCGGCCTCGACGTCTTCGAGACCGAGCCCTGCACGGACAGCCCGCTGTTCGAGCTGCCCCAGGTCGTCGTGACCCCGCACCTGGGTGCCTCGACCAGCGAGGCCCAGGACCGCGCCGGCACCGACGTCGCCAAGAGCGTGCGTCTGGCTCTGGCGGGCGAGTTCGTCCCCGACGCCGTGAACGTCAAGGGCGGCGCCGTCGACGAGGAGGTCGCGCCCTGGCTCGAGCTCACCCGCAAGCTGGGCGTGCTGCTGGGCGGTCTGCCCGGACAGCTGCCCGAGAAGATCGGGGTCACCGTCCGCGGTGAGCTGGCCAGCGAGAACGTCGAGATCCTGCAACTCTCGGCGCTGCGCGGCCTGTTCTCCGCCGTCATCGAGGACGCGGTCACCTTCGTCAACGCCCCCGCCCTGGCGGAGGAGCGCGGGGTCACCGTCGAGCTCGAGAAGGTCTCCGAGAGCCCCAACCACCGCAGCCTGGTGGATGTGCGCGCCGTGTACGGCGACGGGACCGTCGCGAACGTCGCGGGCACCCTGTCGGGCCTGGGGCGGGTGGAGAAGGTCACCAACATCAACGGCCGCAACTTCGACCTGCGCGCCGAGGGCCTGAACCTGTTCATCGCCTACGGCGATCAGCCGGGCTCGTTGGGCAAGATCGGCACGCTGCTCGGCGACGCCGGGATCGACATCCAGGCAGCGGCGCTGAGCCAGGACGCCGAGGGCGACGGTGCGACGGTGCTGCTGCGCGTCAGCCAGCCCGTCCCGGCGCAGGTGCAGCAGGCGATCGCCGAGGCCGTCGCCGCCACCACGATCGCACAGGTGGACCTGTCGTGAAGCTCGCGGTGATCGGTGGGGACGGCATCGGCCCCGAGGTGACGGCGGAGGCGCTCAAGGTGCTGCGCGCGGTGGTCGGCGAGATCGAGACCACCGACTACGACCTGGGCGCGCGGCGCTACGAGCGCAACGGTGAGCTGCTCACCGAGGAGGATCTGGCGTCGTTGCGCGAGCACGATGCGATCCTGCTCGGCGCCATCGGCGACCCGCGCAAGGTCCCGCCGGGCGTGCTCGAGCGCGGCCTGCTGCTGAAGATGCGCTTCGCGCTGGACCACCACGTGAACCTGCGCCCGTCGAAGCTCTTCCCGGGCGTCGAGTCGCCGCTGAAGGACCCGGGCGAGATCGACTTCGTCGTGGTCCGCGAGGGCACCGAGGGCGCGTACACCGGCAACGGCGGCGCGATCCGCCTGGGCACCCCGCAGGAGGTCGCCAACGAGACCTCGGTCAACACCCGGTTCGGCGCGGAGCGCGTGGTGCGCTTCGCCTTCGAGCTGGCGCGCACCCGGCGGAAGAAGCTGACGCTGGTGCACAAGACCAACGTGCTCGTGCACGGCGGCGGGCTGTGGCAGCGCACCGTCGACGAGGTGGCGGCCGAGTTCCCCGATGTGGCAGTCGATTACAGCCACATCGATGCCGCCACGATCTACCTGGTCACGGACCCGTCGCGGTTCGACGTCATCGTCACCGACAACCTGTTCGGCGACATCCTCACCGATGAGGCCGGCGCGATCTCCGGCGGCATCGGCCTCGCCGCGTCGGGCAACATCGACGCGACGGGCGCCAACCCGTCCATGTTCGAGCCCGTGCACGGCAGCGCCCCCGACATCGTCGGCCAGGGCGTCGCGGATCCCACCGCGGCCATCCTGTCCGCGGCGATGCTGCTGCGGCATCTGGGGAACGCGGAGGGCGCGCAGCGGATCGAGGACGCGGTGACCGCGGACCTCGCCGCCCGCGGCGACGCCCCCATCCGCACCACCGAGGTCGGCGACCGCATCGCCGCCGCCCTCACCGCGTAGGCACCTCTCCCACTTAACAGCGTTAGCCCATACCGTTTCCCCAGGACGCCGTCTGGGCTAACGCTGTTAAGACATCCCTGGACGTTGTGTGTCAAGCCGCCACGGCCTGTTGGTGGTGCGACCAGGCGACGGTCTGGTCGTATTGGGTGCCGCTGGCGAGGCAGCCGTGGAGGATTCC
>NZ_JAAXOQ010000055.1 GCF_012396015.1 Tsukamurella spumae
AACCATCACGCCCGCAACGAAACCCACCGCACCGCGATCGCACCCACCCGACGACCACTACAATAACCCCGCACCCAGGTGGGGAATTTCGATGCGCATCACTGGGGACTTTCGATGAGCCTAGTCAACGTCGTCAACAGAGAGCTTCCGGCTACCGGTCGGGTGGCTAGGTTCGTGAGGGTCAGCATCACTTGTTCACGAATTTGAGCGCCATCCGGGGCAGGATCTGCCTTGGAATGTTCATGAATTTGAGCGTCACTCGGCGGGCGTTGCGGCTCCCCCAGCGAGACGGTTCCGGGTGTGGGCGAGGCGGTAAGAGTCGGTGCCGGATTCGATGATGTTCCCGCAGAAGGTCAGCCTGTCGACGATGGCGGCGCAGCATCATCGCACGAAACCAGCAGGTACGCGTCGAACCTCGGCGCCCATTCAGAGGGACTGTCTCGATCGGTGTGATGCTCCGCCGCTGCATTGTTCGCTACAGAGTCATCTGTAGTGCATGACACGATGAATGAGGGCGGGTAGGAGGTGGGCCGTCGCTCGCAACTCGTGGTCCTCGTCAGGGGGCTCCACGCTTCCGAGTCCTCGCCCGTGGTACGGGGTGTTCGCCTCGAGCCTCGTGCACGCGCTCTGGTGAGTTCCGGCTTCGTTGACAGTGGATTGGCAGGATCGGGTGGCATTGTTTCGGTGTGTTCACTGATATCGCCGGGATTCCGGCGCATCCCTTGTTCGTTCACGGTGCTGTGGTGTTGGTGCCGCTTGCAGCTCTGTTACTGGTGGTCTGCGCATGGTCGGCTCGGGCCTGCGACCGCGCGGGCTTGGTTCTCCCGGTCCTTGCGCTTGCTGCGGTGATCGGCTGCTATCTGGCGAAGGAGTCGGGGGAGCGGTTAGAGAAGCGGCTGGCGATGGCTTCGATGCGCGCGCAGATCGAGGATCACTCGACGCAGGGGACAGTCACGTTCTTGTGGTCTATTGCCTTGTTCGTTCTTGCGGTGATGGTGTGGGCCGGTTCTAGTTCGTGGGTTCATCGGAAGGTTCCGGTGATGGCCGCTCTTCGTGGGCGGGTGGGCGCAATCGCGCTCGGTGTTCTGTCTGTTCTTGTTGCCGTCGGTGGGATCGTCGGGGTGGTGATTGCAGGGCATTCGGGCGCGGCGATGGTGTGGTCAGGCATTTGACGATCGGGTTATCGGGCTGCGGCGCGCTGCGGTGGCGGATCTTGGTTTAGGTGAGGCTTGTGGTTCCGAGGAGTCGGCCGATCGCGTAGGTGATGGCCATGGCGGCTGCGCCGCCGACGAGGAGCCTGATGACCGCTGTGCGGCGGTTGGCGCCGCCGAGCGCGGCTGAGGCGTAGCCGGTGACGGCGAGTCCGACTGCGACGGCGAGCACGATCCAGAGCATGCGGTGCCAGGCGATCAGGGAGGCTGCGATGGGGATGAGCGCGCCGAGGCTGAACGCGACCGCTGACGATAACGCCGCTGCCAGGGGATTGGTCAGTTCTTCCTGGTCGATACCCAACTCGATGTCGAGATGAGCACGCAAGGGGTCGGCGGCAGTGAGTTCAGTGGCGACCTGCCGGGCGGTCGCCTCGCTCAGTCCCTTGGCGGTGTAGAGGCCGACGAGTTCGTCGAACTCCTCTTCCGGCTGCTCCAGAAGTTCCCGTTGCTCTTTCGCGATCCACGCCTTCTCGGTGTCACGCTGGGTGCTCACGGATACGTATTCACCGAGGGCCATTGCTGATGCGCCTGCTGACAGTCCGGCGACGCCGGCGACCAGAATGGCTCCGGGGGTGGCGGCGGTTGCGGCGACGCCGATCACCAATCCCGCGGTGGAGAGCAGGCCATCGTTGGCTCCGAGGACTCCGGCTCGGAGCCAATTCAGCTTGCTCCCGACTGCGCCGCTGTGCGGCTCACCGTCGTGTCCTGAGCGTTCTGTCGCGGTGTCGGCGATCCCGTCCCTGTTCGTCACAGCGGCCAGACTAAACGCTGGTCAGCGGCCATTTCAACGAACGTGAGGCTACCCTAGTGCAGGGAGGGACTGCTGCACCGATAGGTGACATCTGATCTGGCTTGCCCGAGGGGTGGGCCTGGAAGGATGGCCATCGTGCCTAAGCCCTATCCGCAGGAGTTCCGTGACGATGTGGTCCGGGTTGCCCGGGACCGTGAACCTGGGGTGACACTCGCGCAGGTCGCGAAGGACTTCGGGATCCACGAGATGACCTTGACGAAGTGGCTGCGCCGCGCCGACATCGACGACGGCACCAAGCCCGGCATGACGAGCGGGCAGTCCGCTGAGCTGCGGGAAGCCAACAAGCGAATCCGGTTGTTGGAGCAGGAGAATGAAGTCCTGCGCCGGGCCGCGGCGTATCTGTCGCAGGCGAACCTGCCGGGAAAATGATGTACCCGCTCGTGCAGGAGCTCGCCGCCGACGGGATCCCCGTCACGGTGACGTGCCGGGTTCTCAAGCTCGCCAGACAGCCCTACTACCGCTGGCTCAAGGACGCGGTCACCACCGCCGATCGGGTCGCGGCGGACCGGGCGAACGCCCTGTTCGACGCGCACCGTGATGATCCAGAGTTCGGGTACCGGCTCCTCGCCGATGAAGCCGAAGCTGCAGGTCAACCGATGAGCCCGAGGACGGCGTGGCGGATCTGCTGCGCTAACGGCTGGTGGTCGAGCTTCGGCAAGAAACGTGCACGCAACGGTAAGAAGCCCGGTCCGCCGGTGCACGACGACCTGGTCGAACGGGACTTCACCGCTGAGTCCCCGAACGAGTTGTGGTTGACGGATATCACTGAGCACTGGACCGACGAGGGCAAGCTCTACCTCTGCGCGATCAAAGACGCTTGCTCGGGGCGGATCGTCGGCTACAGCATCGACTCCCGCATGCAATCGCGGCTCGCGGTGGCTGCGCTCAACAATGCGGTCGCCCGCCGAGACGATGACGTCTCGGGTTGTATTGTCCACTCCGACAGGGGCTCTCAGTTCCGATCGCGCAAGTTCGTGTCCGCTCTCAACCGGCACGGCCTGGTCGGATCCATGGGTCGCGTCGGCGCCGCCGGTGACAACGCAGCGATGGAATCGTTCTTCGCGCTCCTGCAACGCAACGTCCTCGACCGGCAACGGTGGAGCACTCGCGAGCAGCTACGGATCGCGATCATCACCTGGATCGAGCGGACCTATCACCGCCGACGCCGGCAAGCACGCCTCGGCCGGTTGACCCCGATCGAATACGAGACCATCATCAACACAGCCGCCTCGGCGGCATAACACCGCAACTGTCACCTATCGGTGCAGCAGTCCCAACACCGCAACTGTCACCTATCGGTGCAGCAGTCCCGGATGCCAGCGCTTGCTGAGGCAAGCCGACGCTCGCTCGTAATGCGCCCGGTGCCAGGTTTCTAGGCGACCTTAGGTCGGGCTCAAAACGGGCTGCCTTGGCGCAGGCCGAATCGCTTGAGCAGCATTGCCGCGGGGCAGAAGCCGGTGAAGCTTGATTGGATGAGGTTCAGTGATACGAACCCCGACAGTAAGAGCCACCAAGGTGAGGCGGTGACGCTGAGGGCGACGCCGGTGAGGTTCAGGGTTCCGGCGAGGAGCAGGACTGCTTGGTCGATGTTGGGTTTGCGCATGCGGTGAGTTCGTTTCGTGTCGTCGATGTGGTTGGGCGCGCGTGGGTTAGAACCAGCGGCGTTTCGGGCGCGTGGTAGCGGGCTCGGAGTGGCCGGGGCACCAGTTTTCGGGTGGGACAGTCCGTCGGACGGCTTCGATGTGGCTTCCGCATCCGGCCCAGGTGGTTTTGTCGCAGGTTCGGCATCGGGTGGCGTGGCACATGGTGGCTTTCGCTCCTGGGTGGGTCAGTTGTTGTCGGGGTTGGTGAATCCGCGGAAGACGTCGTAGGCGCGGGCTCCGTGGATGGTGGCGGGGCCGCCGTGCATGAGGAAGGTCACGCCGATCGCTTCGGCGGCTTCTTGGTTCGTTGCGCCGGCGCGGGCTGCGGCTTGGCCGTGCGATGCGATGCAGCCGTCGCATCCTTCGACGACTCCGATGGCGAAGGCGATGAGTTCTTTGGTCTTGCGGTCGAGTGCGCCGTCCGCGAACGCCGCCGTACTCAGTGCGCCGAAGCCAGCGTAGACGTCGGGGATCGCTTTGCGCAGGTCCCGATGCTGCGGTTGTAGTCGCCGCAGGGTGGCTGCTCCTGATTCGGAGGAGTGATCGAGTGCTGTGGTTTCGGGCTTGTTAGTCATAGTTGCGCTCCTGTAAGAGGTAGGTGTTACTCGTGGGCGAAGCTGATGTTCGGCAGTATCCGGGCGAGCCATGCAGGGCAGGCCCATGCTGCGCGTCCTGCCAGGCGCAGTGCGACGGGGAGCAGGATCAGCCGGATGAGAAAGGTGTCGAGGAGAACAGCGACGCCGAGGATGACGCCCATCTCCTTCGGGGGCAGTGGCCCGGACAGGGCGAAGGTGAAGAAGACGGCGACCATGACGCCGCCGGCGGCGAAGATGACACGACCGGAGTGGGCAACGGCTCCGATCATCGCTTCTTTCGGGTCACCGGAGCGTTCCCAGTGCTCCTTGGCGGACGAGAGCAGGAACACGGTGTAGTCCATAGCGATCGCGAAGATCATCGCGAAGAAGAACACCGGCGCCCATGCATCGAGGAAGCCTTGGGATTCGAAGCCGAACAGGCCGGCGCCGATACCGTCCTGAAACACCAAGCGGGCCACACCGAACGCCGCCGCGGTGGACAGCAAGCTCACCACGGTGCCGATCAGGGCGATCAAAGGCGCACGTAGTGCGACCAGCAGCAGCGCGAAGCCCAACAGAAGGACCACAGCGATCACTATCGGGGTTGAGGTGTCGAGCTGTGCCTTCAGGTCGAGATTCTCCACTGCAGCGCCGCCGACCAGGGTGCCGTCGGGAAGATCGGAGCGGAGCCGGTCGACCGTCGCAGTCAGGCTCGAGTCTGAGGGGTCAACCTTCGGTACCGCGGAGATCAGTGATAGGCCGCTGTTATCTGCTGCGGCGACGGGCGGCATCGCGCCGGCGATTCCTGGATCAGCGGCCAGCGCCTGGTGCGCCTGCGGGGCGAGCGAGGACGGGGTGATGATTTGCAGGGTTCCAGGAGCGCCGGGGCCGAAGGCCTGCTTGACCTGGTCGTAGCCGACTCGCGCGTTGGCATCGGACGGTAGCACCGCGATCGACGGCATCGCGGTCTTCAGTCCCGCGAGGGGGATCGACAGCGCGATCAGGATCGCCAACGCCGCGGCGCCCCACGCGAACGGGCGCTTCCACAGTCGTTGTCCCCATCGCTCGAAGGCAGGTGAGCGGTGCTCACCGACTCGAGCCCACGGCAACGCCAGCGCGTTGATCCGCTTGTCGAGCTTGACCAGCACCAGCGGCAGCAGTGTCAGCGTCGCGGCGAGGACGAACACGACAGAGAGCATGATCCCGCCAGCCATCGACCGGAACGACGGCGACGGCACGAGCATCACCGCGGACAAGGAGATCAGCACGGTCGCCCCGGACAGCAACACGGCCTTACCGGCGGTGTCCATGGTCTGCGCGATCGCTTCCCGAGGTGACACGCCGTGTCCGAAGCGCGCTGCGCGGTACCGCACCACCAGGAACAGGGCGTAGTCGATGCCCAGCGCGAGGGAGAACATCATCGCGAAGTTCATCGCCCAGATCGATACGGGCACGATCTCGTTGATCAGCACCAGGGCCCCGGCCGAGGCAACCAGCCCGGCCAAGGTGAGCAGGAGCGGCAGGCCTGCGGCGACCAAGGTACCGAAGGCGATCACCAGGATTGCGAGAGTCACGGGCCACGACAGCATCTCCGAGGTGAGCATCGCCTCCAGGTTCGCCGCGTTGAAGTCCGACCAGAGCACCGACGAGCCGGTCGGATTCACCGACACCGCGTCCGTCGAGAGCGCACTGAGTGATCCCTTGAGGTCGGTCGCTGCCCGGACCATCTCGTTCGTATCTGCCCCGGCGCCGGCGAGGACGATCGCCGTCTTACCGTCGACGCTCAAGGTCATGCCCGGTTGTGGCGCGATGACCTGGGCGATCCGCGGATCCGCCTTCAGTTCAGAGGTCACCTGCGCGAGGATCTGAGGCCCCTGTCCTTCTGTCAACGCCGCGGTGTCGCTATGAACGACCACCTGGATTGCGTGACTGGCGTTGCCACCGAAATGTTGCTGCGCCAGCTCCCGCACCTGCACCGACTGCGAACCGTCCGCCTGCCAGCCCGCACCGGAGAGATTCTTCTCCACAAACGGCGCGAAAATCCCCAGCCCCACAACCAACAGCACCCACACCGCCGTGACAACCCGGCCATGCTCACTGACCCAGACGCCAAGGCGCCCCAGCGCGCCGGTCAACGATGACCTCGTTGCACCCGACGCCGATTTCGGCGCATCTCCGACTGTCTCTGCCATTGCCTTCACTCCTCGTATTAACCCCCTGGAGGGATCTTGGTTGCATCGAAGCTAACATCCCCCCGGGGGGTTATGCAATACTGGGTGCACAGCTCCCTCAGATATCGAAGAAAGACGAGTCCATGAACGAATTCACGATGACCAGGTCACTCCCGACGCCGTATACGCAGGCTGTAGCGCAGGTGCGGGAAGGGTTGGCGCGCGTCGGGTTCGGGATCCTCACCGAGATCGACATCGCCGCCACCCTCAAGGCGAAGCTTGATGTGGATGTGCCGCCGAAGTTGATCCTCGGCGCGTGCCGGCCGCAGCTCGCGCATCAAGCGCTTCAGGCCGATCCTCGGGTCTCCACACTGCTGCCGTGCAACGTCGTTGTCAGCGCGGACGGTGAAGGCTCCGTCGTTGAGATCATGAACCCCGACGTGATGCCAGAATTCACCGGAACCCCTGCCCTCAAGGCTGTATCTACCGAAGCCCGGGAGCTCCTCACCGCCATGCTCGATGCACTCACCGACGGCGGTGCCCAGTGAAGATCCCAGAGCAAGCCGCCAAGCCGATCCTCACCAGGCTCAAGCGCGCACACGGACACCTCGCCACCGTCATCAGAATGCTCGAAGACGGCAACGACTGCGAAGACGTCCTCACCCAGCTCGCCGCCGTCAACAAAGCCCTCGGACGCAGCGGCTACGCCCTCGTCGCCACCGGCCTACAACACTACCTCACCACCGAAGGCCCCGATAACGTCGACCAACAAAAGCTGGAACGCCTCTTCCTCGCCCTCGCATAGATCCAACAATCCGGCAAGGTTGATCGAATGCAGCGAGCTGATTGCGAAGCAAGGGCCCAACGAGCGCTCTGCCCGCCAGCGTCAGGCTGGCGAGCAGAGCGCGCCAGTGAGATGTGCCGCTGACGCTGCGGCGTCTGGCGGAGGCTTACGTCAGAGGAACTTCTTGCGGAACGGGATCAGGTGGTCGAGTGCCTGCTGGACGGGCTCGGGCTGGTCATAGAGGTCGTAGTGGGTCCAGCCTTCGATGACGACGAGTTCCTTGTCCTTGGACGGTGCGCGGCAGGCTTGAAAGTCGACCAGTACACGGCGATCATCGACGCGGTTGGAGCTTGACCCGGTTTCCCGGACAGTTTGGGTTGGTGGTGTTCAGGCTACCTGTGTGGTGGCGTGCAGGGATTCGTAGTAGAGGTTCTCGAACTCGATCGGCGCGAGGTATCCGATACTG
>NZ_JAAXOQ010000056.1 GCF_012396015.1 Tsukamurella spumae
GCCCGGCCGGGCGCCGGGAGCGGCCGCGCGGGCCGCGGGCGCCGAGGTTGCGGGGGCGCTCGCCGCGGGAGCGGCCGGCTTACGGGCCGGACCCGGCTTCGCGCCGCTCTCGGACTTCGCGCCACCGTCGGACTTGGATCCGTACGCCTCGCGCAGGCGTCGCGCGACGGGTGCTTCCACCGTCGACGACGCGGACTTCACGAACTCGCCCTGCTCACTGAGACGTGCGAGAACTTCCTTGCTGGTGACACCGAGCTCTTTAGCCAACTCGTGCACGCGGGCCTTGCCTGCCACTCTTCTCCTCAAATGTGAGGTCGAGGGCATATGTGGTCCCGCCGACCTCGGTTAGTTACTCCGATTGCCGTTCATCGCTGGTGCTTCACGGGGTGCTCATGTCTTCAGCTCGATTCCTTCGTTCGGGGCGATGTCGCCCCTGCTCAGGTGGCGGATCCACGATCAGCCGAGTGCCGAGCGCGTCTACCGCCCGACGGATCAGGCGGAGGCGGCTCGTCGACCGTCTGTCATAGTACCGTCCCGCGTACCGCGACCGCCACTCACTACCGTCGGCGCCGCGACGGCGGCGATCAGCAGTGCCGCCGACATCGCGATCCACGCCACGCCGGCGCCGGGGCCGACCGTCCCGAGTGCATCGAGCAGCGCGCCGGTGGCGAGCGTCGGCACCCACCCAGCGGAAGTGGACCCTATCACGACAAATGGTTAGCCTAACCTAACGAACGACTTCGGTGTCATCCACCGGCCCGGACAGCCTGAGCGCGCGCCGGAAGGCGTTCCTCTTGCGCGCCAGCTCGCGGCACCGCTGGTCGTCGTGCAGCCATGCCCCGCGCCCCGGGAGACGACGCCGTGCGTCCACGACGACCGCGAGCACACCGTCGGCCCGGGGAACGGCGACGACCCGGATCAGTTCCCCCGCCGGGGCCCGGCCCCGGCACCCGATGCAGGTGCGGACGGGCTCGGTGTTCCCCGTGCGGGTTTCCTGAGACGACCCGCCACTCACTGCGGCTGCGCGCCCTCGGCGTCCGAGCGGATGTCGATGCGCCAGCCGGTCAGGCGCGCGGCGAGGCGGGCGTTCTGCCCCTCCTTGCCGATCGCGAGGCTCAGCTTGAAATCGGGGACCACCACGCGGGCGGCCTTCTCCTTGACGTCGACCACCGTGACCGAGACCACGGACGACGGCGAGAGCGCGTTGCCGACGAACACCGCGGGATCGTCGTCGTAGGAGATGATGTCGATCTTCTCGCCCTCGAGATCGCTCATCACGTTGCGCACGCGCTGACCCATCGGTCCGATGCACGCGCCCTTGGCGTTGAGGCCCGGCACGGAGGTGCGCACTGCGATCTTGGACCGGTGGCCGGCCTCCCGGGCGACCGAGGTGATCTCGACGCTGCCGTCGGCGATCTCCGGCACCTCGAGCGCGAACAGCTTCTTGACCAGGTTGGGGTGCGTGCGCGAGAGGGTGATCTGGGTACCGCGCTGGCCGCGGCTGACACCGACGACGTAGAACTTCATCCGGTCACCGTGCGCGTAGCTCTCCCCCGGCACCTGCTCCGCCGGCGGCAGCAGGCCCTCGTGGCCCTCGCGCTCACTGCCGATCCGGACCACGACGAAGCCGCGGGCCGCGGCGCGCGCGTCCGCCTGCACGACGCCCGAGACGACCTCGCCCTCGTAGACCGCGAACTCGCCGAAGGTGCGGTCGTTCTCCGCGTCCCGCAGACGCTGCATGATCAGCTGGCGCGCCGAGTCCGCGGCGATCCGCCCGAAGCCCTCGGGGGTGTCGTCCCACTCGGTGATGACATTGCCGTCGGCGTCGAGCTCCTGGGCCAGCACCTTCACCTGGCCGGTGCGCCGGTCGACGTCGATCCGGGCGTGCGGTTCGTGGCCCTCGCTGTGCTTGTAGGCGGTGAGGAGCGCGACCTGGATGGCCTCGATCACGGTGTCGACGGAGATGTCCTTCTCCGCCTCGATGGCCCGCAGGGTCGCCATGTCGATGTTCATCTACGTCCTCATTCCTCGTCGGCGTCGTCGCCGGTCAGATCCTCGGGCTCGGCGCCCGACTCCACGCGCCCGGGCGTGATGCCCGAGAGCTCCATCTCTTGGGGGTTGGGCTTGCGGAACTCGACCCGGACGCCTGCCGCGGCCACGTCCTCGAGATCGAGTTCCCGGGTGGTCGGGGCGGCGCCCTTCGCCCCGGGCAGGACGACGGTGACCGTGCGCCCGTCGTCCGCGAGCGGTCCGACCCGGACCAGCAGGTTCGTACCGTCGCGCAGTTCGATCGCGGCCTGCCGGCCGCGGGCGCGACGCCAGTGGCGCGGCTCGCACAGCGGACGCTCCGCGCCGGGCGTGGTGACCTCGAGGGTGAACGCCTGGCCGCCGAAGACCTCATCGGCGTCGTCGACGGCCGCCGACAGCGCCCGGGCGACCTCGGCCAGCCCGTCGAGCGTGGGACCGGCGTCGTTGTCGACCACCACCGCGATCGACGACTTCGGGCCCGCGTTGTTGATCTTCAGCTGCTCGAGATCGAGGCCCGCCGCTTCCAGGTGAGGCGTGATGACGGCTCTCACCGCCGCTTCGTCGTATGCCATACGCGCCTCCCTGTGAAATTGTCCCGGGGCACCTCGCCCACGGTGTCGAACGCTGCGACCAGTGTACTCATGGCGCGCGGGCCGACCGCCGCGACTTCGGTCCCACGCCGGACCCCATAGACTCGTGGCCGTGATCGACCAACCCCCTCGCGCGCGCCGCGGCATCGACCGGCGCACCGCCCTGACATCCGCGCTGGTGGCCGGCGGCGCCCTGGTGGGCGGCGCCGCTCTCGCCGGATGCACCACGCCGGAGGACCGCGCCGACGATCCGCAGGCCATGCGCCTGCAGGCGGCGGCCGCGCGAGCCCAGGCCGACGCCGAGCTCGCCCGCGGACTCGCCGTGCTCGACGGTGCGGCCGCGCCCCAGCTGAGCCTCATCGCGGACCAGCGCGGCCAGCACGCGACCGCCCTCGCGGCAGAGCTCTCCCGCTACGTGGAGCGGCCCACGTCGGTGACCGCGGCACCGTCGTCGACCGCCGCCGCGCCCGCCCCGGTGACCCGGCAGTCACTGCGCACGCAGCTGGCCCGCTCGGCCCGGGAGGCGGGCGACGCCGCCGTCGCCGCGTCCGGCTATCAGGCGGCGCTGCTCGGCTCCGTCGCCGCAGCCACGCGCGTGCACGCCGAGGTGGTGCTCGGATGACCCCCGCACAGGAGGCGGTCGCCTCGGCGCTCAAGTCGGAGCACGCGGCGGTGTACCTGTACGGCGTGATCGAGGCCTTCGCCGCACCCACCCGCCGCGCCGAGATCGCCACGTACGCGGCGGAGCACCGCGCCCAGCGCGACGCCCTGGCCCGGGTGCTCAGCGCCGCCGGCGTCGAGGTACCGGCCGCCGCGGCCGCCTACAACCCGCCGGAGCCCATCACCGACCCGGTGAGCGCCGCGAAGGTCGCGGCCGCCGTGGAGGACGACAGCGCCGCGGCCCACCGCGGCGTGCTCACCCACGGCGACGGCGACGGGGTGCGCCACCTCGGCGTCACCGGTCTCGGGGGTGCCGCGGTACGGGGCGCGCGATGGCGCGTCGCGCTCGGCGTCACACCGCTGACCGCGCCCTTCCCGGGGATCCGCACGTAGCGCTCCGCCTGACGGTGCGCTCAGCCGCGGCGCTCCGCATTGCGCTGCCTTTACACTCGCAGGATGACGTCCAGCGATCCGCAACAGCCCGGCGACGGGACCTTCGATCCGACGGTGATCCGTCCCGTCGAACCGGCCTCGTCCGGCCCGGACCTGACCGAGCACGCCGACACCGCGTCGAGCGACGGCGGCGACCCCGATGCCGCGACCACCGTGCACCCGACGGTGCAGCCGGACCCGTACGCGGCACCGTCGAACCCGTACGCCGCGCCCGCCGATCCCTACGCGGCCCCGAACCCCTATGCCGCGCCGGGCGCGGACCCGTACGCCGCCCCGGTGGACCCGTACGCGGCCCCGCCGGTGTACCCCGGACAGCAGCCGTTCGGGCAGAACGCCTACGGCCAGCAGCAGTTCGGGCAGCAGCCCGGGTTTCCCGCGTACCCGGGCCAGAACCTGCCCGGCTACCCCGCGCCGGGCTACGGCCAGCAGTCCACCGGGACCAACGGCCTCGCGATCGCCGCTCTGGTGTGCGGCATCGTCTCGTTCCCGCTGGGCTGTGCGTACGGTCTCGGCATCATCACGGCCATCGCGGCTCTGATCATGGGCATCATCGCCATGAAGCAGGTCAAGGAGACCGGCCAGGACGGACACGGCATGGCCCTGTCCGGAGTGATCCTCGGTGGCGTCTACATCGCCCTGTTCGTCATCGCGATCGTCATCATCGTGATCGTGGCCGCCAGCGGCGGCTTCGACACCACGTCCTCGCTGCTCACCCTGCTGCACTGACACCCCCGCTCACACACAGGACCCCGCACCGTTCGGTGCGGGGTCCTGTTGCGTAGGCGGATCAGCGTGCGGCGGCGACGATCTCCGCGGCGGCCTCGGCGATCGCGATCTCCCGGGACTCGCCGGTGAGACGGTCGCGCAGTTCGACGACACCGTCGGCCCAGCCCCGGCCGACCACCACGACGGTCGGCACCCCGAGCAGCTCGGAGTCCTTGAACTTGATCCCGGGCGAGGCCTTGCGGTCGTCCAGGAGCACCTGCAGGCCGGCACCGTCGAGCTCCGCGGCCAGCGACTCGGCGCCCGACCAGGCGCCCTCGTCCTTGTTCGCGATGACCACGTGCACGTCGAACGGGGCGATGCCCTTGGGCCAGCGCAGCCCCTTGTCGTCGTGCTGCTGCTCGGCGATCACGGCGACGAGCCGCGAGACGCCGACGCCGTAGGAGCCCTGGGTGAGGCGCACGGGCTTGCCGTTCTCCCCCAGCACGTCCACCTCGAAGGCATCGGTGTACTTGCGGCCCAGCTGGAAGATGTGGCCGATCTCGATGCCGCGCGCGGACCTCAGCACGCCCTTGCCGTCGGGCGAGGCGTCGCCGTCGCGGACCTCCGCGGCCTCGATGGTGCCGTCGGCGACGAAGTCGCGACCCGCGGTGAGGTTCACCACGTGCTGCCCCTGCGCATCGGCGCCGGTGATCCAGGCGGTGCCGTCGACGACGCGCGGGTCGACGAGGTAGCGGACCTCGTTGGCGAGCAGCGCCTTCGGGCCGATGTAGCCCTTGACCAGGAACGGGTACTTCGCGAAGTCCTCGGCCTCGAGCAGCGCCACCTCGGTGGGCTCGAGCGAGGCCTCGAGACGCTTGAAGTCCACCTCGCGGTCGCCGGGAACGCCGACGCCGAGGAGCTCCCAGTCGCCGCCCGGCACGCGGGTCTTGACCAGGATGTTCTTGAGCGTATCCCCCGCGGTGACCTCGCGACCGAGGACGGAGGCACCGTCGGCCCCCTCGTTGGCCCAGGCCACGAGCGTGTCGATGGTGGGCGCGTCCGGGGTGTCGAAGACCTGCGCGGCGGGCAGCCCGTCGAGTTCGATCGCGGGCGGCGCGGGCGTCACGACGGCCTCGACGTTCGCGGCGTAGTCCGACTCGGTCGAGTGCACGTAGGTGTCCTCGCCGACCTCGCTCACCGCGAGGAACTCCTCCGACGCGCTGCCGCCCATCGCTCCCGACGTGGCGGAGACGATGACGTGCTCGACGTTCAGGCGCGCGAAGATCTTCTGGTACGCGGCGCGGTGCTTGCCGTACGCCTCCGACAGCCCCTCGTCGGTGGTGTCGAAGCTGTAGCTGTCCTTCATCACGAACTCGCGGCCGCGGAGAATGCCGGCGCGGGGCCGCTCCTCGTCGCGGTACTTCGTCTGGATCTGGTACAGGATGACCGGCAGGTCCTTGTACGAGTTGTACTCGCCCTTCACGGTGAGGGCGAAGATCTCCTCGTGGGTCGGGCCGAGCATCATGTCGGCGCCCTTGCGGTCCTTCAGGCGGAAGAGTCCGTCGCCGTACTCGGTCCACCGGTTGGTGCTCTCGTAGGGCTCCCGCGGCAGCAGCGCCGGCAGCAGGATCTCCTGGCCGCCGATCGCGTTCATCTCCTCGCGCACGACCTGCTCGACATTGCGCAGCACGCGCAGCCCCAGGGGCAGCCACGAGTAGATGCCGGGCGCGATGCGGCGCACGTAGCCGGCGCGGACGAGCAGCTTGTGGCTGGGGACCTCGGCGTCCGCCGGGTCGTCGCGGAGGGTGCGCAGGAACAGCTGGGAGAATCGGGTGATCACGACGCCACAGCTTAGTGTGTCCGTGTGCTGATCCTGCTTCCCCCGTCCGAAACCAAGGCCGGTGGCGGTTCCGGTGCGCCCCTCGACCTCGAGGCGCTCACCTTCCCGTCGCTGACGCCCACCCGCGCGCGCCTCCTCGACGCCCTCGTCGCGCTCTCGCAGGACGACGGTGCCGCCCGCGCCGCGCTGGGCCTCTCGGACGGGCAGACCGACGAGGTGGAGCGCAACCGCGCGCTGCGGACCGCACCGACCCGGCCCGCGATCGAGCAGTACACGGGCGTGCTCTACGACGCGCTGGACGTGCGCGGGCTGACGAGGGCGCAGCGCGCGAAGGCCGACGCCCGCCTCGCGGTGGGCTCGGCGTTGTTCGGGGCGGTGGGCGCGCAGGACCCGATCCCCGCGTACCGGCTGTCCTCCGGGTCGAAGCTGCCGGGCCTGGGCACGCTGGCCGCCGCCTGGAAGCCCGCGTTGGCCGAGGCGCTCGGCGCGGCCGACCGCGGGCTCGTCGTGGATCTGCGGTCCGGCGGCTACGCGGCGCTGGGGAGGGTTCCCGGCGCGGTGACGGCCACCGTCGTCACCGAGAAGCCCGACGGCTCGCGCGCCGTGGTCTCGCACTTCAACAAGCACCACAAGGGGCTACTGGCCCGCGCGCTGGTCGTGAGCCGCGCGGAGCCCGGCGACGCCCGGGCCGTGGTGAAGGTGGCCGAGAAGGCGGGCCTGCACGCCGAGCTGTCCTCCCCCACCGAGGTCACGATCGTCACCAGCGCCTGACGGGCACTCAGTCCTCGTCGAGCCGGTGCCGGCGGGCGCGGACCCGGTCGGCCTGCGGTGACACCGGGTGATGCATGCCGTCCGGCTCCGGGAGCGCGTGCCGGCCGCCGGTCTGCGGCGCGAACTCGCGCTGCGGCGCGGGCGGCGGGACGGGCTGCGGCGCCGGGGGCCGCGGAGTGGGACCCGCGGCCGCGTGCGGGATCGGGCG
>NZ_JAAXOQ010000057.1 GCF_012396015.1 Tsukamurella spumae
ACGACAACGCGATGAAATCCACACCCAACCCCAGCGCGAACTCCAGATCCTCAATGTCCTTCTCACTGAGCGCAGGCACCGACACATTCATCCCCGGCAGCGACACACCCTTGTTGTTCGACACCGGGCCACCCTCGGTGACCTCACACACCACATCGTTACCGTCGACCGAGACCACCGTCAGCCCGACCTTGCCGTCATCGACCAACAACCGATCACCCGGACGCGCATCCTGCGCGAGCTCCTTGTACGTCGTCGACACCCGATCATGCGTGCCGACCACATCATCGACGGTGATCCGCACCGTCTCCCCCGTCTCCCACACCGTCCGACCATCACCAGCGAACCGACCCAACCGGATCTTCGGGCCCTGCAAATCCGCCAGGATCCCCACCGCACGGCCCGTCTTATCCGACGCAGCACGAACACGCTCGTAATTCACGCCGTGATCAGCATGCTCACCATGACTGAAATTCAGGCGCGCAACATCCATACCCTCCTCAACGAGAGCAAGCACCTTCTCATCAGTTCCGACAGCAGGGCCCAGAGTGCAAACGATCTTGGTTCGACGAGTCACAGCGAACACGTTAGTCCTCCGTATTCCGCGATGCGGAGTCTCCCGGCAACCCGCCGGTATCCATCAGGCGAACATCGTCCGCCGCAGCGGCATCGCCGTCCTCGTCCGGCGACGACGTCTCCGACGGTTCTTCCTGGTCGGCGGCAGTTCCCACCGACTCCGTCCCCGGACCGCCCACGAGGACGCTGGCCTCCCGCCCCTTCGGGGCGAGGAAGAAGTAGGCGAGCGCCCCGGCGAACACGAGCGCCGCGGTGAACACGTTGATCCGGACGCCGAGGATGTGGGTGGCGTGATCGTCGCGCATGAGCTCGATGAAGAAGCGGCCCAGGCAGTACCCGGCGACGTACAGTGCGAACAGCCGGCCGTGCCCGATGCGGAAGCGGCGGTCGACGATCACCAGCAGGCCCGCGACCAGTAGGTTCCACACCAACTCGTAGAGGAAGGTGGGCTGCACCGTGGCGAGAACGACGCCTGTGCTGTGCCCGTCGAGCACGTCGGGGCCGCGCTGGCCGACGCTGTTGGCCCGTTCGAAGATCTTCAGTCCCCAGGGGAGCGTGGTCGGTGCGCCGTAGAGCTCCTGGTTGAACCAGTTGCCGAGGCGACCGATGGCCTGGGCCACGATGATCGCCGGCGCGATGGCGTCGGCGAAGGGCCCGAGCTTGATGCCCATCTGCCGGCATCCGATCCACGCGCCGACGCCGCCGAGGGCGACGGCGCCCCAGATCCCGAGGCCGCCGTCCCAGATCCGGAACACCGCGCCGAAGCCGCGCCCGCCCTCGCCGAAGTAGGTCGTGAAGTCGGTCATCACGTGGTAGAGCCGGCCGCCGACGAGGCCGAAGGGCACGGCCCACACGGCCACGTCGATGACCTGGCCGGGCTTGCCGCCGCGGGCGACCCACCGGCGATCACCCCACCAGCAGGCGACGATGATGCCGACGATGATGCACAGCGCGTACGCGCGGATCGGGATGGGCCCGAGGTGCCACACGCCCTGGGCGGGGCTCGGAATGCTCGCGAGGATCACGCCCGTCACCCTACTGACCCGCCGCGGTGGCCGTCACTGCGAGCGGAGCCGCTGCCACAGGTCGGGCCACGCCGCGGTCCGATCGGTGTAGAGCCGGACCACCGGGTCGCCGTCCTCGCCCGGTACGGGAACCGCCCGACGGTGCCGGAACGCCCCGTCGAGCACGGGTGACGGATCGCCGATCCACAGCACGGACCGGGCATCGTCCGGCGGGCGGCCGAAGTAGTAGTACGCGCGGTGGCCGCTGTAGGCGCGGGGCAGGCCCTGGTCGCGGCCGTAGTAGTCGACGGCGGCGGCGAAGGGGTAGCTCTCGGCGACGATGACCAGCCCGTCGCGGTCCGCGGGCGACAGGCTCCGGTAGGCCGCGACGACGGTGTCCGACAGGCCCTTGAGCATGGTGTCACCGTCGATGAGCATCGTCGCGGGCGCACGCAGGGGTGGGGTGCCGATGCGCTCGGCGACGCCGGGCGACCACACCGGCGAGGCCGCGATCCAGCTCGCGGCCGAGCCGAGGAGCGCCACGATCGCGACGATCCGCAGCGCGGTGGACCCGCCGCGACGGCGCCTGCCGGCCCACGACTGCGCCGCGACCGCGCCGGCCGCCATCGGTAGCGCGTAGACGGAGGCCAGGTAGTAGGAGCGGCCGTGGGTGATCACGATCGCGGCCACGACGAGCACCAGCGCGACCCCGAGGAACCGATACGGACGCAGAGCGGGCGAACGGAGCAGCGCCACGGCGCCCACCAGCAGCAGCGGCAGGCCGATGAGCAGCCCCGCCCCGAACAGCCCGACCAGCGCGAAGCCCGCGCCGCCGGGCCACTCGGCCCGGACCACGGCCCCCATCCGGGTGTACGCCCAGTCGTGGCCGGCCTGCCACCACAGGGTGGGGAGGATCGCGACGACCGCGAGCGCCGCGCCACCCCACAGCGCCGGTCGGGTGAGCAGGCGGCGGGGCCCACAGGCGAGCGCGCCGATCGCGACCGCGATCCACAGCGCCGGGACCAGGAACTTGGTGAGCAGTGACAGCGCGGTGACCGCGCCGGCCGCGAGCAGCAGCCGGTCGTCGCGGGCGCGGCCCCAGCGGACCAGCAGGTAGGTGATGACGGTCCACCACAGCGGGTCGATCGAGTAGGTCGCGAGCCAGTGCCCGACGGAGCTGACCAGGGACATCGCGACCGCGGCGGCGGCCAGGACCTGCGCCCACCGCCGGCCGCCGAGTTCCCGGGCGATCAGTCCCGTGAGCAGTGTGATCGCGACGACCGCGAAGGTCGCCGGGAGTCGCAGCACCACGAGGTTCCCGTGCGCGAGCCGGTCGAGGCCGGCGGCGAGCAGCGGCACCAGGGGCGGCTGGTCGAAGTATCCGGCGGCCGGATGATCGCGCCCGGCGACCACGAAGTAGGCCTCGTCGAAGAAGTGACCGTAGTTGCGGCTGCCGAGCAGCATGACCGTCAGCACGACGGTGCCGACTGCGGCGAGCGGGAGCCGCGCGAGTGGTGCGAGTGCATTTCCCGTTCCGGCGCGCGGGTCGGTGGCGAGTGCGGTGACCTGGGATGTCATGTCCTCGACGGTGCCGGGTGCCCGCCCCGGCCGGTAGCGCCGTTCGGCGGCGCGTCGACCGACGAAAGGAGGTATCGGCACCGTCGGGCACCTCCCTACGATGGCTGCATGACCTCCGATCCCGCCCGCCGCGTGCGCGCCGTCCAGGCGGCCTTCCTGGCGGTGTCGGCGGTCGGCACGGTCGCCTTCGTGGCGGTCCTGTTCCCCGGGCTGCGGGGCGCGGACCTGTGGTGGGGCGCCGCGGCGATGCTCGCGGCCACCGCCGCGGTCGCCGTCCTGCGCCCCGTCCTCGCGGCGCCGGTCGTCGCGGTGGCCGGGTGCTTCCTGGTGCTCGGGCCGTGGGCCGAGGCGGCGGAGTCGGGCGCGGCGGTGTGGATCGCGGTGGCCGCCTCGCTCGTCTCCGCCGCGGCCGCGCAGACCGCACGGGATCGGCGTGACACCGTGATCGCCTTCGCGCCCTTCGCTGTGTTCGCGGTGGCCGTCGCCGCGTCCTCCCACTCCACGTGGGGCGCGCTGGGCTCCCTCGCCCCGGTGCTGGGCGGGTCGACGGTCGGCCTCGGGATCCGGTTGCGGACGGCCGGGCGGGAGCGCCGGGCGCTCGCGGATCGGCAGGCGCGCGCCGACGAACGCCTCGCGCTCGCCGCGCAGCTGCACGACCTCGCCACCGCGCGCCTGACCCGGATCGTCCTCGCCGCCCGATCCGGCGGTCAGCCCGGGATCGAGGCCGACGCGCAGGCCGCACTCGCCGACCTGCGACGCGTGGTGATCGGGCTGCAGGCCGACGACGCGCCGTCGGTGCCGTTCGCCGCGGACGGACTGGCCGAGGCCGCCGACATCGACGGCGCGATCGCCGACGCAGTGCACCGGGCCCGGAACGCGGGCCAGCGCGTGGACCTGAGCGGCTCGCTCGGTGCGCCGCTCCCCCGCGCCGCGGCCGACTGCCTGGCCCGGGTCCTCGAGGAGGGTCTCGCGAACGCCCGCAAACACGCCGCCGGGGCGCCGGTCGAGGTCGAGATCACCGCGCACGGCGTCCGGGTGCACAACCCCGCCGCGGCGGCCGACGCCGAGCTCGCCGCGACCGGCAGCGGGACTGGCCTGCGCGGATTGGACGCCCGCACCGCGCTGGTCGGGGGCACGCTCCGGCACGGCCGGTCGTCCGACGGCGGCTGGACCCTGCAGGCCGAGTTCCCGGCGGCCACCCGATGACGGTGCGTGTGCTGGTGGCCGACGACGACCCGATCGTCCGGGAGTACCTGCGGTCGGTGCTGTCCGCGGAGCCGGACCTCGATGTCGTCGCGACGGCGGCCGACGGTGCCGCTGCCGTCGAGGCGGGGATCGCGCACGCGCCACAGGTGGCGCTCCTCGACGTCCGGATGCCCGGCGTCGACGGCATCGTCGCGACCCGTGCGCTGCGCGATCTCGATCCGCCGGTCGCGATCGTGCTCATCACCACGCTCGACACCGATGCCGTGCTCGTCGACGGGCTCGCCGCGGGCGCAGCGGGATTCGTGGTCAAGACCGCCGAGCCGGCGCTGCTCGCCTCCGCGGTGCGGACCGCTGCGTCCGGCGGCTCGCTGCTCTCGCCCGATGCGCTCGCCCGGCTGGTTCGCCTCGCCGGCGACGGGCCGCGTCACGATCCCCGGATCGACGCGCTCGGCGCGCGCGACCGGGACGTGCTGCGCGAGCTCGCGACCGGGGCGTCGAACGCGGAGATCCGGCGCGGCTGTTCCTGGCGGAGTCGACGGTGAAGGGCTACGTCTCCTCCCTGATGACGCGCCTGGACTGCGCCAACCGGACCCAACTCGCCCTCCTCGGGGCGCGGCTGTGAGCGCGACCCCGGACCTCGTGGTGCTGGGCCTGGGCCCCGCCGGACGGGCGGTCTCGCACCGGGCCGCCGCGGCGGGCCTGACGGTGCGCGCCTTCGACCCCGCCCCGGACGCGCGGTGGCGGCGCACCTTCGGCCTGTGGACCGACGAGCTCCCCGCCTGGCTACCTCCGGGGGTGGTGGCCGCGGTCTCGTCGCCGCAGGTCGTCGCGCGGAGCCGGTTCGACCTGCGGCGCGACTACGCGGTACTGGACGTCGACCGCCTCCAGGACGCGCTGCCGCTCGACGGCGTCGACGTGCGCGCGGGCCGCGCCGGCCGGAGCGGGCACGGCGGCGCGTTCGTCATCGACGCGCGGGGGCCGGCACCGTCGGGCCCGCTCGGCATGCCCCGGCAGACTGCGGTCGGGGTGCTGGTTCCCGTCGGGGCGCACGAGGAGCTCTGGATGGACTGGCGGGTCGCGCCCGGCGTGCCCGACGGTGCGCCGGCCTCGTTCCTCTACGCCGTGCGGGTGTCCGACGACGCGGTCCTGCTGGAGGAGACCTGCCTCGCGGGGGCACCGCCGATCCCCGTCGACGCGTTGGAGGCGAGGCTCCGGGCCCGGCTGGCGGCACGCGGCGTCACTGCCGGACCGGTGCACGAGCGGGTGGACTTCCCCCTGCTCGCGCCGGGTGCGCGGCGAGGCCGCGGGTGGTGCGGCGCCGGAGTCCGGGGCACGACCCTGCACCCGGCGACGGGCTACTCGGTGGGCGCGTCGCTGACCTTCGCCGACGATGCGGTGGCCGCGCTGCGGGCCGGGCACAATCCGGTGAGCCGGGGCGATGTCGCGGCGCATCGGCTGCGGGAGGCCGGGCTCCGGGCGCTGTTGGGCATGTCACCCGACGAGCAGCGTGACTTCTTCGACGTGTTCTTCGGCCTGCCGGACCGACACGTGCGCGCCTTCCTGTCGGCCCGCTCCCCGACGACCACGAACGCCGCAGCGATGGCTGCGGCGTTCGTGGCGGCGCCGTGGGGGCTGCGCCGGCGCCTGGCGCGGGCGGTTACTCCGCCGGCTTCTCCGCGGTCGCACCGGCGCCGCTGAAGTCCGCCTGCTCGATGTCCAGGGCACGGGCCTGCGAGATCAGGTCCTCGAGGGCCGCGGGCGGCAGGGCGCCGGCCTCGTTGTAGACCAGGTTGCCCTTCTTGAACACCATGAGCGTGGGGATGGAGCGGATGTTCGCGGCGGCGGCGAGGCTCTGCTCGGCCTCGGTGTCGACCTTCGCGAAGACCACATCCCCATGGGCTTCCGATGCCTTCTCGAAGGTGGGCGCGAAGGCGCGGCAGGGGCCGCACCAGGAGGCCCAGAAGTCGACCAGCACGATGTCGTTGCCGGTCACGGTCTGGTCGAACTTGTCAGAGGTCAATTCAATGGTCGCCATACCCCCACCAACGAATTTTCCGACTCCCTGATTCCCATTCGCCGAAATGTCGGATCGGCTCGCTATCCTCTATCTCGGGCGCGCACCCGCGCGCCGCATGTACACCGGTACATCTTCAAAGGGGATACACATGACCGACGTGCTTCGCGCAGGTAACCAGCTCGGCCTCGGGGAGACTCTCGACTCCCTCAACGGCGGCTACACGCTGACCCTGCAGGGCGATGGCAACCTCGTGCTGACCGAGGGCGCCGGCACCGTGGTGTGGGCCAGCGGCACCGAGGGCAAGGGTGTCGAGCGGGCCAACTTCCAGACCGACGGCAACTTCGTTCTCTACAACGGCGCCGGCGAGGGCGTCTGGTCGACCAAGACTGAGGGCTCGGGCGCTGACCGCCTCGTCCTGCAGGACGACCGCAACCTCGTCGTCTACGCCGGCGATGCCGACAAGTGGGCCTCGAACACGGCCACCGATCAGCCCGCGCCGGCCCGCCAGGCCGCTCCGGAGCCCGAGCCCGTCGCCGCCGAGGCGCCGGCTCCCGCACCGCGCACCCACACCGTCGCCTCGGGCGACACCCTGTGGGCCATCGCCGAGCAGTACCTGGGCGACGGCAACCGCTACACCGAGATCGCGCAGCTCAACAACATCGCGAACCCCGATCTCATCAACGTCGGCCAGGTTGGCAGATAGGGCTAGTGGGTACGCCTAGTCCGGCGATCCGGTACTTCGATTCCGGCGACTCGGTACTCCTTAGGGCGGGCGGGGTGGTCTGCTCGGGGTGAGGCGGCGCGACTGCGCCGCTTCTTC
>NZ_JAAXOQ010000058.1 GCF_012396015.1 Tsukamurella spumae
CGGACGCCGCGGCGGTCGCCGTGCCGGCGGCCTCGGGCGCTGCCTGCGCGGCGTTCGGCGCGGTCGGGACCGGGTTGAACGGGTCGACGGGTGCCGCCACGATCTGCCGGTCCACGACCGTCCCGGGGACCGGTGCCGGGGTGGAGCCCGACGGTGCCGTGCCCGCGCCGGGAGCGACGGACGTGGGGGCCGCGCCGGCGGTGCCCGGGGCACCGGGGGCGGGCGCGGCGGCGGGGGCCTGGCCGTCGATGGTGAACCAGTCCGAGCGCAGGCCCAGCTTCTTGCGGACGTCCGCTCCGGTCGCGGTGACGGTCTTGTTCGCGCCGACGATCTCGACGGCCTCGACCCGGGCGGCCTGCCCGGACTGCGTCTTCGTCACGCGGATGGACTTGAACGCGCCGACGCCGAACTCCTGCGCGATCTTCGCCGTGGGTACCTGCTGGGTCCAGTTCCGGTAGGGCGAGACGACATCGCCGTCGTCCTTGACGGGCGTGAAGTCGCCGCCCGCGGTGAATCCGCCGGTGGAACTGGAGAACTCGGTGGACACGGCGTAGCCGTTCTTCGCCATGACCAGGCCCGCGGTGCTCGCGACGGCCTTGTCGGTGCGCGGGTCCTCCTTCGAGGCGCCGCCGTAGACCTGGGAGTCCTGGGTGTCGTTGTACGCGTCGCCGCGCTTGGCGCCCTCGGCGAGCGCGTACGAACGGGCGGCGATGGCCTGGGCGCGAAGGGCCTCGTAGCCGCCCTGGTCCGCCCACTCCGCCTTGCTCTCGACCGGCACCACGCCGCGCACGTAGTCCTCGATGTTGACGACGTTGAAGACCTTGCCGTCCTTCGCGGCGACCGCGCCGCGGTAGGTGGCATTGGTGCCGCAGAACTTCAGCAGCTCGGCCGTCGGACGGCCCGGCTGCGCGTTGAGCGGGTTGACGGTGCCGTCCCCCGCCGGGACGGTCTTGATCACGGGACCGCCGCAGCCCGTGGTGATGACGGCGTTGCCGCCCTCGATGCGCACGGCCTGGCCGGGGGCCACCTGCTGGTCGCCGATCTTCGCGCCGGCCGGGGCCAGCACGTTGGCCGTCTTCTGCGTGGTGAGCTGCACGCGCACGGGCAGGTTGGTGTCCGCGCGGGAGAGCTGGGAACCGCCGTAGTAGTGCGCGACGATCTGCTCGGCCGTCCAGCCGGACTTCGCGTAGCCGAACGCGCCCCACTGGCCGAGCCCGCGGCCGTGGCCGTTGCCCTGGCCGGTGAAGGTCACCTCGTTACCCGCCGTGAGCTGCGGGTCGCCGACGATGTTCGTGGTGCTGAGCAGTGCCGCCGCGCCGCCCACGGCCAGTGCCGGGAGCATCGCGAGGGCGACGGTACGCCGTACGCGGCGGCGACGAGGGCCACCGTCGATCCATACGGGCATGGCTTCTCCTTAGCTCGACGCAGGTGAGCCGTGCCCGGATCAGGCAAAGCTCAACGTGAGGTCGAGACTAACACCATCAGCAACATTCGTCACGTAAGCACCTTGAGTCACACGAGTCACATCGAGCGGGGGACGGGTCAGGGACGGGGAACATCTTTCGAAGCGTTCTGCGACGGATCTCGCCGGATTCTTCGCAGAACGCTTCGAAAGATGTTCACGCGGCCTCGCTCCCCCGGTCACGGAGCGCGGAGCGCACTTGACGCAGGAGATCGTCGGTACCGCCGGCGAGGATCTTCTTGGTGACGACGATGACCTCCCAGCCGTGATCGTGACGCAGGGTGTTCCGCCGCGTGGCGTCGAGGGCCTGCTGATCAGGGTCGGCGTGATCGCGGCCGTCGTACTCGACAGCGACCTTGAACTCTTCGGCGCCCAGGTCGAGGCGGTAGGCACCGCCGTCAATCGCGACCTGTGTACGGAACATCGTCAGTCCATCGCGATGCAGGAGCAGGCGTGTGTGGGTCTCGGGAGGCGATTCGGCGCCGCCGTCCGACTCAGCGAGAACGGCCCGGACCCTGCGCGACCTGTGCAGATGCGAGTGGGAATCGAGGTAGCCGATGACCTCTTGCGCAGTCGTGGCCGACCTGCCGTCGTCGCGCACTCGGAGGCACTGATCAGCGCCGACGACGGCGTCGTCGCCCTCGGTGAAGCGAGCGATGTCGATCAAGGTCCTGGCTCCGGTCGTCAACCGGAGTCCCTCGACCACGATCACGTCCTCATCCGGCATCGAGCCGCCGCGGATGATGACGCCCTTCCGCCGGCGAGGTAGCGGTAGCCAGATCTCGATCGGGCGGCCGGCGCAGTAGGCCACACCGTGTAGTGCGGCGGCGGTCCAGCCGCAGAACACGGCATCGGAATAGAGGACCCGCACCGCTTCCAGCCGGTCGCGGAAGGTCACCGGCAGCGCGGCCGGCATCCGGACACCGTGGACGACCTGCTGATACCGCGTTCGGATCTCGTACGGCGTCACCACCGAGACCAGGTATCGCGTGCGAATCCCCATACCAATTGGACGCACCGGCATCCACAACGGATCCGTCGACAACATCTTTCGAAGCGTTCTGCGACAAATCGCGACGGATCCGTCGCAGAACGCTTCGAAAGATGTCGGCCCGGCCGGACCGCGCACCGTCGAACGTCCTAGAACCAGCGCTCCAGCACCCGGGCGACGCCGTCGTCGAGGTTGGTCGCGGTCATCGTGTTCGCGGCGCGGCGAGCCAGCGGGTGGGCGTTGCCCATGGCGACGCCCATGTCGGCCCAGCGGAGCATCGCGGCATCGTTGGGCATGTCGCCGAAGGTCGCGGTGCGGACGTCGCCGGTGAGCCCGAGGTGTTCGATCGCGAGCTGGATGCCGGTGGCCTTGGTGATCCCGGGGACGTGGAACTCGATGAGCCCGTTGTTGGTGGCGTAGGTGACGTCGGCGAGGCCGTCCAGGTGCGGGGCGATGCGGGCGTGCATCTCGTCCGAGGTCATCCCCGGCTGCCGGACCAGCAGTTTCACGGCGGGGTGTGCGAGGACCTCGGCGTCGGCGGCGGTCACGGTGTCGGGTTCGAGCCAGGCGTGCTGGTACCCCGTCGACGCGGCGAACCGCGGCGTCGCGGAATCGTGCTCGCCGTGCGCCACCCGCTCGGCGGCGAAGCCGGCACCCGGAAGGTGCTGGTACACCAGCTCGGCGACGATCGACAGCAGCTCCGGCGACATCAACGCCGCCGAGACCACCCGGCCCGAGCCGGTGTCGTAGAGCACCGCGCCGTTCGCGCACACCGCGAGCGGCGCGAAATCGAGCTGGTCGGCGATGGGGTCGACGGCCCGCGGCGGCCGACCGGTGGCCAGCACGAAGTGGCCGCCCGCGTCGCGCACCGCGTTCACGGCGACGTGCGTCCGCAGGGTGAGCCGCTCGTGGTCGTCGACGAGCGTGCCGTCGACATCGCTCGCGATCAGGATCGGGGCGGGACCGAGCGTCTCGAGCCCCGGCGCCTCCAGCGGACGGGGGTCAGGCACCGTCGCCCCGTCGCTCCTCCCGGAGGCGGCGGCGCTCGTCGAGGTCGGCGGCGTCCATCGCCTCGGCCTCCTCCAGCGTGGGCGCGCTGCCGCCGAGGCGCGCGGGCACCCAGGGCTCGCCCTGCGGGTGCGGGCCGTACAGGTCCTGCAGCTGCAGGAGCATGGCCTGCATCGACTCCTTGAGCCGCGCGGTCAGCTCCTCGGGCGGCCCCACGGGATCGAGCGGATCGCACACGCCGATGACGATGCGGAACTTCTTCCGCCCGAGCTGCTTGGGCAGGCCTTTGGTCCAGATCTGCTGGGCTCCCCACACCACGACGGGGATGATCGGCACGCCGGCCTCGATCGCCATCCGGGCCGCGCCGGACTTGAAGCCCTTGAGCTCGAAGCTGCGGCTGTGGGTGGCCTCGGGGTAGACGCCGACGAGCTCGCCGGACTTCAAGGCTGCGACGGCGGCGGCGTACGCGTCGGCGCCGGCCTCGCGGTCGACCGGGATGTGGCGCAGCGCGCGCATGATCGGCCCCGACTTCGAATTGTCGAAGACCTCCTTCTTCGCCATGAACCGCACCTTGCGCCGACCGGCGGCGTAGGCGGGCTTCCCGGCGAAGGGGAAGTCGAGGTAGCCGGTGTGATTGATGGCGACCACCGCCCCGCCCGTGCGGGGGAACTTATGGAAGTCCACCTCGGTGAACTTGATGCCTTGGAAGGCCCACATGCCGCGGGCAACTTCGAGAATCGTTCCGTAGACGGGTTCCACACCGCAAGAGTAACCGTGGCCACGTCTGCGCGGTGCCGCAGCCGAGCAGTCGCCGCTCCCATTACGCTGTACTGGTCAGGCAAACAGGCGAAAGGCTTCACCGTGCAGGTCACCAGCGTCGGGCACGCGGGTTTCCATATCTCCACCGCCGCAGGCACCATCCTGTGTGATCCGTGGGTGAACCCCGCGTACTTCGGGTCGTGGTTCCCCTTCCCGGACAACACGCAGCTGGACTGGAAGGCGCTCGGCGACGTCGACTACCTCTACGTCTCCCACCTGCACCGCGACCACTTCGACGCGAAGAACCTGGCCGAGAACGTCAGTAAGGACGCCACCGTCCTGCTGCCCGACTACCCCGTGCCGGACCTGCGGCGCGAACTGGAGAAGCTGGGCTTCACGAAGTTCTTCGAGACGCAGGACTCGGTGAAGCACACGATCAGCGGCCCCAAGGGCGATCTGGACGTGATGATCATCGCACTGCGCGCCCCCGCGGACGGCCCCATCGGCGACTCGGGCCTGGTCGTCTCCGACGGCGAGACCGTGCTGTTCAACATGAACGACGCCCGCCCCGTCGACATGGACGTGCTCGACGAGTTCGGCGGCGTCGACGTGCACCTGCTGCAGTACTCGGGCGCCATCTGGTACCCGATGGTCTACGACATGCCGAAGGGCTCCAAGCGCCGCTTCGCCGAGCAGAAGCGCCAGCGCGGCATGGACCGCGCCCGCAGCTACGTCGACCAGGTCGGCGGCACCTGGGTCGTGCCGTCCGCGGGCCCGCCCGCCTTCCTCGACCCCGAGCTGCGCTACCTCAACGACGAGGGCCGCGTCGACCGCGAGAGCATCGGCGGCGACCCGTCGAACATCTTCCCGGACCAGATCACCTTCCTCGAGCAGATGAAGAGCAACGGCAACGACAGTGGCCTGCTGTTCATCCCGGGCACCGTCGGGGAGTTCCGCGGCAAGGAACTCGTTTCGCTCACGCACCCGGTCTCCGAGGCCGAGGTGATGGACATCTTCGAGAACAAGACCGCGTACCTCGACGCCTTCGCGGCGCGCCAGGCGCCGGTCCTGGCCGCCGAGAAGGCCACCTGGGCCAAGGACGACGGGCAGCCCCTGCTGCCCGCACTCAAGGCCACGTTCGAGCCGATCATGCAGGCATCGCCGCTGATCAGCGATGGGATCGGTTACCCGGTCGGGCTCGAGATGGCCTCGCCCGACGGTGCCGTCGAGACCGTGGTGCTCGACTTCCCGCAGCGCATCGTCCGGGCCCCGGAGGAGGGCGACGGCAAGTACCGGTACGGCTTCCGCATCGCCGCGGAGCTGGTCCGCACGGTGCTGCGCGACGAGGAGCCGGACTGGGTGAACACGATCTTCCTGTCGACGCGGTTCACCACCTGGCGCATCGGCGGCTACAACGAATTCCTCTACACCTTCTTCAAGTGCCTCACGGACGAGCGGATCGCCTACGCCGACGGCTGGTTCTCCGAGGCGCACGACGACACCGCGTCGACCGAGCTGGACGGCTGGGAGGTGCAGCGCCGTTGCCCGCACCTCAAGGCTGACCTGTCGACCTTCGGCGTGGTCGACGGCGGCAAGCTCACCTGCAACCTGCACGGCTGGCAGTGGGATCTGGAGTCGGGCCGCTGCCTGACCTCCAGCGGCCACGAGATCCGCGCGAAGAGGCTGACATGAACGGCCCGCGGCGTCGCCCCAGCAACCGGCAGCGCGTCGAGGATTACTACGGCGTGCACGAGACGGGCATCGGCGCGCGCCCGGCACCCGCCCCGGCCGACCCGGCGGTGCCGCCCGCTCCCCCGGCGGTGCCGCCCGCGCCCGCCGGCA
>NZ_JAAXOQ010000059.1 GCF_012396015.1 Tsukamurella spumae
GCTTCCGAGGGTGGCCCGCGAGAGCGAGTTGCACACGGATTTCCGATCTGCTAAGCTTGAACGGTTGCTCCGAGCGGGCCGGCCAGGGTTTTTGACTGGTTGGTTTGGAGAGAGTAGCATGGACTGCCTGCGAAGGTGCGGTTCACACGGTGTGCATGGACTTGAGGGTTTGTGTGGTGTGGGCGGCCGCGTTTGGCGTGTTCTTTGAGAACTCAACAGTGTGTCGATGAAATTGTCAGTGCCAAAATTTTTTGGCACGCATGGACAATCAAATTTTTTGGTTGTTTGTGTTGTGGCTTTTCTCGTTTATTTCTTTGCGAGATGTATTTCTGGAATCATTGATTTTTGTCAGTGGTTTCGTTTTGTTCAGGATTTCCTGGATTATGCTGAAACCTTTGGTTTCTAGTGTTTTTATGGAGAGTTTGATCCTGGCTCAGGACGAACGCTGGCGGCGTGCTTAACACATGCAAGTCGAACGGTAAGGCCCTTCGGGGTACACGAGTGGCGAACGGGTGAGTAACACGTGGGTGACCTGCCCTGTACTTCGGGATAAGCCTGGGAAACTGGGTCTAATACCGGATATGACCTTTCCCTGCATGGGGTTTGGTGGAAAGCTTTTGCGGTACAGGATGGGCCCGCGGCCTATCAGCTTGTTGGTGGGGTAATGGCCTACCAAGGCGACGACGGGTAGCCGGCCTGAGAGGGCGACCGGCCACACTGGGACTGAGACACGGCCCAGACTCCTACGGGAGGCAGCAGTGGGGAATATTGCACAATGGGCGAAAGCCTGATGCAGCGACGCCGCGTGAGGGATGACGGCCTTCGGGTTGTAAACCTCTTTCAGTAGGGACGAAGCGCAAGTGACGGTACCTACAGAAGAAGCACCGGCCAACTACGTGCCAGCAGCCGCGGTAATACGTAGGGTGCGAGCGTTGTCCGGATTTACTGGGCGTAAAGAGCTCGTAGGCGGTTTGTCACGTCGTCTGTGAAAACCCGAGGCTTAACCTCGGGCCTGCAGGCGATACGGGCAGACTTGAGTACTGTAGGGGAGACTGGAATTCCTGGTGTAGCGGTGGAATGCGCAGATATCAGGAGGAACACCGGTGGCGAAGGCGGGTCTCTGGGCAGTAACTGACGCTGAGGAGCGAAAGCGTGGGTAGCGAACAGGATTAGATACCCTGGTAGTCCACGCCGTAAACGGTGGGTACTAGGTGTGGGTTTCCTTCCACGGGATCCGTGCCGTAGCTAACGCATTAAGTACCCCGCCTGGGGAGTACGGCCGCAAGGCTAAAACTCAAAGGAATTGACGGGGGCCCGCACAAGCGGCGGAGCATGTGGATTAATTCGATGCAACGCGAAGAACCTTACCTGGGTTTGACATATAGAGGATCGCCGCAGAGATGTGGTTTGCCTTGTGCCTTCTATACAGGTGGTGCATGGCTGTCGTCAGCTCGTGTCGTGAGATGTTGGGTTAAGTCCCGCAACGAGCGCAACCCTTGTCTCATGTTGCCAGCACGTTATGGTGGGGACTCGTGAGAGACTGCCGGGGTCAACTCGGAGGAAGGTGGGGATGACGTCAAGTCATCATGCCCCTTATGTCCAGGGCTTCACACATGCTACAATGGCGCGTACAGAGGGCTGCGATACCGTGAGGTGGAGCGAATCCCTTAAAGCGCGTCTCAGTTCGGATTGGGGTCTGCAACTCGACCCCATGAAGTCGGAGTCGCTAGTAATCGCAGATCAGCAACGCTGCGGTGAATACGTTCCCGGGCCTTGTACACACCGCCCGTCACGTCATGAAAGTCGGTAACACCCGAAGCCGGTGGCCTAACCCCTTGTGGGAGGGAGCTGTCGAAGGTGGGATTGGCGATTGGGACGAAGTCGTAACAAGGTAGCCGTACCGGAAGGTGCGGCTGGATCACCTCCTTTCTAAGGAGCATTAGTACCGTTGATCGGCTCGAATGTGGCTGATGCGGTTGCTCATATTATTGGGTGGAACACTGACACGGTAATTCTTATTGCTCCTGGTGGCCGGCTTGTTCGGTCTGGGGGGTTTCGTCGGCACACTGTTGGGTGTCTGAGAGGACACGTCTTCTCTGTTTGCTGCTGCGTGTCTGCGCCGGCGTACTGGCTTCCTTCGGGGGGTCGGGCTGGTGGCGGTGTGGTGGTGTGTGTTGTTTGAGAATTGTATAGTGGACGCGAGCATCAACATGGCTTCTCGCACGTTTGTGTGGGTTGTCCGTGTTATGTTTCTGTAATTTTACATGTTTCTGTGTAAGCATTTTGTTGTGTTTTTTTGGCGCTTGGCGTACAGGATTGCATGCGGATGCGGATGGCCTTTTCGGGTTGTTCGGGTTTGGTGTGTGTTTTGTGTGTTGTAAGTGTCTAAGGGCGCACGGTGGATGCCTTGGCGCAAGGAGCCGATGAAGGACGTGGGAGGCTGCGATATGCCTCGGGGAGCTGTCAACCGAGCTGTGATCCGAGGATTTCCGAATGGGGAAACCCAGCACCAGTCATGTGGTGTTACCCGCCGTTGAATATATAGACGGTGTGGAGGGAACGAGGGGAAGTGAAACATCTCAGTACCCTCAGGAAGAGAAAACAATAGTGATTCCGTGAGTAGTGGCGAGCGAAAGCGGATGAGGCTAAACCATGCACATGTGATACCGGGTAGGGGTTGTGTGTGTGGTGTTGTGGGGTTCATCTTTTCAGCTCTACCTGGCTGGACAGCAGTAAGAAAGTATCGTGTTAGGTGAAGTGGCCTGGAATGGCCTGCCGGAGAGGGTGAGAGTCCTGTAACCGAAAACACGGTGCCTGTTGTGATGGATACCCGAGTAGCAGCGAGCCCGTGGAATTTGCTGTGAATCTGCCGGGACCACCCGGTAAGCCTGAATACTACCTTGCGACCGATAGCGGACAAGTACCGTGAGGGAAAGGTGAAAAGTACCCCGGGAGGGGAGTGAAATAGTACCTGAAACCGTGTGCTTACAATCCGTCAGAGCCCTCGTTGTGGGGTGATGGCGTGCCTTTTGAAGAATGAGCCTGCGAGTCAGTGCTCGGTGGCGAGGTTAACCCGTTGTGGGGTAGCCGTAGCGAAAGCGAGTCCGAATAGGGCGTTTGAGTCGCCGGGTCTGGACCCGAAGCGGAGTGATCTACCCATGGCCAGGGTGAAGCAGCAGTAAGATGTTGTGGAGGCCCGAACCCACTTAGGTTGAAAACTGAGGGGATGAGCTGTGGGTAGGGGTGAAAGGCCAATCAAACTCCGTGATAGCTGGTTCTCCCCGAAATGCATTTAGGTGCAGCGTCACGTGTTTCTTGCCGGAGGTAGAGCTACTGGATGGCCGATGGGCCCTCACAGGTTACTGACGTCAGCCAAACTCCGAATGCCGGTAAGTGAGAACGTGGCAGTGAGACTGCGGGGGATAAGCTTCGTAGTCGAGAGGGAAACAGCCCAGATCGCCGGCTAAGGCCCCTAAGCGTGTACTAAGTGGAAAAGGATGTCCGGTCGCGAAGACAACCAGGAGGTTGGCTTAGAAGCAGCCACCCTTGAAAGAGTGCGTAATAGCTCACTGGTCTAGTGGCTGGGCGCCGACAATTTAGCGGGGCTCAAGTACACCGCCGAAGCCGCGGCACTCACATCTTCGGGTGTGGGTGGGTAGGGGAGCGTCGTGCAGCCGTAGAAGCAGCAGGGTGACCTAGTTGTGGAGGCTGTGCGAGTGAGAATGCAGGCATGAGTAGCGAATGACACGTGAGAAACGTGTCCTCCGGATGACCAAGGGTTCCTGGGCTAGGTTAATCCTCCCAGGGTGAGTCGGGACCTAAGGCGAGGCCGACAGGCGTAGTCGATGGACAACGGGTTGATATTCCCGTACCCGTGTCAGATCGCCCCTGATGAATCAGTTGTACTAACCGTCCTGAAGCTTCCAGATCACCTTCGGGTGACGGTGGAGTGGATGCACGGGACCTCGGCTGGTAGTAGTCAAGCGATGGGGTGACGCAGGAAGGTAGTGGGGCCAGTCAGTGGTTGTACTGGTGTAAGCCTGTAGGGCGAGATCTAGGCAAATCCGGATCTCATGAGCCTGAGAGGTGATGCGTAGCCGTTGCGGTGAATTCCATGATCCTATGCTGCCGAGAAAAGCCTCTAGCGAGATCTGATGTGGCCCGTACCCCAAACCAACACAGGTGGTCAGGTAGAGAATACCAAGGAGATCGAGAGAACTGTGGTTAAGGAACTCGGCAAAATGCCCCCGTAACTTCGGGAGAAGGGGGACCTCGCATTGTGACCGGATTTACTCCGTGAGCGGTGTGGGGTCGCAGAGACCAGAGAGAAGCGACTGTTTACTAAAAACACAGGTCCATGCGAAGTCGTAAGACGATGTATATGGACTGACGCCTGCCCGGTGCTGGAAGGTTAAGAGGACCGGTTAGCCGTAAGGCGAAGCTGAGAATTTAAGCCCCAGTAAACGGCGGTGGTAACTATAACCATCCTAAGGTAGCGAAATTCCTTGTCGGGTAAGTTCCGACCTGCACGAATGGCGTAACGACTTCTCTGCTGTCTCAACCACAGACTCGGCGAAATTGCAGTACGAGTAAAGATGCTCGTTACGCGCGGCAGGACGAAAAGACCCCGGGACCTTCACTATAGCTTGGTATTGGTGTTCGGTTCGGTTTGTGTAGGATAGGTGGGAGACTGTGAAGCGGGCACGCCAGTGTTCGTGGAGTCGTTGTTGAAATACCACTCTGATCGTATTGGATACCTCAACCTCGGACCATGATCTGGTTCAGGGACAGTGCCTGGTGGGTAGTTTAACTGGGGCGGTTGCCTCCCAAAATGTAACGGAGGCGCCCAAAGGTTCCCTCAGCCTGGTTGGCAATCAGGTGTTGAGTGCAAGTGCACAAGGGAGCTTGACTGTGAGACTGACAGGTCGAGCAGGGACGAAAGTCGGGACTAGTGATCCGGCACCGGCAAGTGGAAGCGGTGTCGCTCAACGGATAAAAGGTACCCCGGGGATAACAGGCTGATCTTCCCCAAGAGTCCATATCGACGGGATGGTTTGGCACCTCGATGTCGGCTCGTCGCATCCTGGGGCTGGAGTAGGTCCCAAGGGTTGGGCTGTTCGCCCATTAAAGCGGCACGCGAGCTGGGTTTAGAACGTCGTGAGACAGTTCGGTCTCTATCCGCCGCGCGCGTTAGAAACTTGAGGAAGGCTGTCCCTAGTACGAGAGGACCGGGACGGACGAACCTCTGGTGTGCCAGTTGTTCCACCAGGAGCACGGCTGGTTGGCTACGTTCGGAAGGGATAACCGCTGAAAGCATCTAAGCGGGAAGCCTGTTCCAAGATTAGGTTTCTCACCACCTTGAGTGGGTAAGACCCCCTACAGACTATGGGGTTGATAGGCCAGAACTGGAAGCGCAGTAATGCGTGCAGGTGACTGGTACTAATCGGTCGAGGACTTACCACACACATAACATTCGCCAAAACGAGCACTGAGAAGCTCACAGATTTTATGCGTGTAACACATTTACAGAAACCGGCCCGTGAGGGTTCGGTTCGCGTCCACTATGCAATGTCTGAGACAGCACACGTGTTGTTTCGCAGTGTTACGGCGGCCATAGCGAAGGGGAAACGCCCGGCTCCATTCCGAACCCGGAAGCTAAGCCCTTCAGCGCCGATGGTACTGCACTCGTGAGGGTGTGGGAGAGTAGGACACCGCCGGACTAAAATTAGATACAGGA
>NZ_JAAXOQ010000006.1 GCF_012396015.1 Tsukamurella spumae
CCGGGTCCACGACTCCAGTACCTCCCGGTCGCCGTCGCGCAGCGTCAACGCCGGAGCAGGATGATTCGCCATACCCCGATTCTCGCAGGCGTCGAACCGTTCAATGATTAACGACACGCGCCACTAGGCCGCAACGCTTCGGTCACGGGGCCCAAGGATCCTTGGGTTTCGTGACCGAAGTCTTCGGTCACAGCGGCAGGGTCCACGGCTCCCGGGGCAGCCGGGCGGGGTCGAAATCGTCCAGCATCTCGTGTGGCGTGCTCCCGCGCAGCCCCAGGCTCGCGGCGATCTCCGGCAGCACCACGCCCGCCCCACCGCGCTGGGCCAGGGTGACGGCACCGTCGCGCTTGGCCAGGCGGATGCCCGTGGGGCCCAGCACCATCGGTACGTGGGCGTAGGTCGCGGGGACGCCTCCGAGCAGTGTCGTGAGGTGGGCCTGGCGGGGCGCGGAGGACAGCAGGTCGTCGCCGCGGACCACCTGGTCGACGCCCTGGGCGGCATCGTCGACCACCACGGCCAGGTTGTAGGCGTAGGTGCCGTCGCCCCGGCGGAGCACGAAATCATCGACAACGCCGGTGTATTCGCCGTGCAGCACGTCCGTCACCGTGAACGCGTCGACTGCGGAACGCAGGCGCAACGCTGCCGGACGGTCCCGCCGCCGGACCGCTCGCTCGGCCTCGGTGAGATCGCGGCACGTGCCCGGGTAGGCCCCCTCGGGTGCGTGCGGCGCCGACGGAGCGGACAGGATCTCCCGTCGCGTGCAATAACACTCGTAGACGTCGAGCTTCTCCAGCGCCGCAGCGTACCGGTCCGTCCGGGCAGACTGCCGGACGACGGGCCCGTCCCAGTCCAGCCCGATCGAGGTGAGGTCGGCGAGCTGGCGGGCCTCGGCGCCGTCCGCCACCCGGTCGAGGTCCTCGACGCGCAGGAGGAACTCGCGCCCCGTCGAGCGGGCGAACAGCCACGCGAGCAGGGCCGTGCGCAGGTTGCCCACGTGCAGGTCGCCCGACGGACTGGGGGCGTACCGACCGGCTGTCATCGTTCCAGTCTACGAACGCCGCGGACCCGGCCGAGGTTCTCGGCCCAGCGCGCCACGTGCTCGACGAGCTCCGGCGGCTCGACCACTGTGACCGGCGCGCCGAGGACCGCGATCGCCATGGCCGGCCAGTCCAGGGACTCGGTCTCCATCCGGACGACGGTGGCGGCACCGTCGGACTCGATGTGGGCGTACGGGCCGATCGCGGCCCGGACGCGCTCCTCGGGGGCATCGACGAGGAACTCGATGCGCCGACTCGGCGTCCGCGCGACCGAGGAGCGGACATAGGCCGCGGCGTCCTCGGCGGGCAGTTCGCGCGGACGGAACCGGACCCCGGTTCGCGACGGTGCACCCATCCGGTCGAGCCGGAAGCTGCGCCAGTCGTGCCGGTGCAGGTCGTAGGCCACGAGGTACCAGCGGCGCCCGAGTGGCACGAGCCGCATCGGCTCGGCGAGCCGGTCCGTGCGCGCGCCGTCGGCGGCGGTGTAGCCGAATTCGATCCGCTCCTCGGCGCGGCACGCCTCCGCGAGGCCGGTGAGGATGCGCGGGTCGGCCGCCGGGCCACCGGTGAGGACGGCGGGCTGGGTCACGGCGCCCAGTGCCTCGACGCGCTTGCGCAGCCGCGGCGGCATCACCGCCGCGACCTTGCCGAGCGCGCGCACGGAGGTCTCGGCGATGCCGGCGATCCCGGCCTGGGCCGCAGTCTGCAGGCCGACGGCGATCGCCACGGCCTCCTCGTCGTCGAGGACCAGCGGCGGCAGGGCGGCACCGGCGGCGAGTTGGTAGCCACCGTCCACACCGCGGGTGGCGTTCACGGGATAGCCGAGCTCGCGCAGCCGCTCGATGTCGCGCCGCAGTGTGCGAACGGAGACCTCCAGCCGATCGGCCAGTTCGCCGCCCGGCCAGTACCGGTGCGTCTGCAGCAGGGACAGCAGTCGCAGGGTTCGGGAGCTCGTGTTGGCCATGTCTTCCAGTGTGTTTTCCATTAAGGACAGAAACTGACACTAATACCTCATAGCGTCGTCCACATGACCGAGACACAGAACATCTCCGCAGAGCGCACCGACATCGTCGACCTCCTCGCCGAGCGCAGGCATTTCCTGCGTTTCACCGCGCAGAACCTCACCGACGAGCAGGCGAACACCCGCAGCACCGTCAGTGAGCTGACCGTCGGAGGCCTGATCAAGCACGTCACCCAGGTCGAGAAGGGGTGGCAGCAGTTCGCCCGCGGCGAGGGGCACGTGATGGCGGACGTCGATTGGGAGAACCCCACGGGTGGGCAGGTCGAGGCTTTCCAGAACGGCTTCCGACTGGTCGACGGGGAGACTCTGGAGTGGGCGGTGGCCGAATACGAGCGCACGGGCGCCGTCACGGACGAGCTGGTGCGCACCCTCGACCTGGACGTCGCGTACGAGCTGCCCGAGGCGCCGTGGCAGCCGCCCGGCGTGTTCTGGACGGTGCGCCGGGTCTTCCTGCACATCGCCGCGGAGACCGCGCAGCACACCGGTCACGCCGACATCATCCGCGAGAGCATCGACGGACAGAAGAGCATGGGCTGACGGGTTCCCGTCCGCGGGTCCGGTCCGATTGTCGGACCCGACGCCTACGATCGGACCCGTGGACCTCCCCGTGAACCCGCCGTTGGACCCGATGCTCGCGAAGGCCGCCAAAGCGGTGCCGGGCGAGGGGTACTCGCATGAGCCCAAATGGGACGGCTTCCGCGCCCTGATCTTCCGCGACGGTGACGAGGTCTTCATCGGATCGCGCAGCGGCAAGGATCTCGGTCGCTACTTTCCCGAGGTGGTCGCCGCCGCCCGCGCGGAGCTCCCCGAGCGGTGCGTGCTCGACGGGGAGATCGCCGTGGCGGTGCATCGGGAGGGCCGCAAGCGGCTCGACTGGGAGTCGCTGTCGCAACGGATCCACCCCGCGCAGTCACGGATCACGAAGCTCGCGGAGGAGACGCCGGCGATCTTCATCGGCTTCGACGCGCTCGCGATGGCGGACGTGGACCTGACCGGCAAGCCCTTCAGCGCGCGCCGCGAGGTATTGGTCTCCGCCTACGCGGGGACGGGAACCTGCAAGATCAGCCGCGTCACCACCGACGCCGCGGTGGCCGCCGACTGGTTCGAGCGGTTCGAGGGCGCCGGGCTGGACGGGGTGATCTCCAAGCGGATCGACGGACACTACCTGCCTGGCAAGCGCGAGATGATCAAGGTCAAGCACGCCCGCACCGCCGAGGCGGTGGTCATCGGCTACCGCATGCACAAGTCGCAGCCGAACGCCGTGGGGTCCGTCCTGCTCGGGCTGTACCGGGACGAGGAGCTGCTCTCGATCGGCGGCATCGGTGCGTTCACCGCCGCCAAGCGCGAGGAGTACCTGCAGTTGCTCGAGCCGATGCGCACCGCGGAGTCCGCGCAGGGCGAGCCGAACCGGTGGTCCTCGGCGGAGAAGACCGGGGAGTGGGTGCCGGTGCGGCCCGAGCTGGTCGTCGAGTTCGACTACGACCAGATGGAGGGCATGCGCCTGCGGCACACCGCGAAGTTCAAGCGCTGGCGCCCCGACCGCGCACCGTCGAGCTGCGGATACGACCAGCTCGACGTGCCGGTCAACTACGACCTCGACGACGTGCTGCAGGAGGGGAGATAGATGGCCAAGGCCCCGGCAGCCGAGGTGATCGTCCCCGGGCCCGACGGTGACCGCGCCGTCCGGGTGTCGAGTCCGGACAGGGTCATCTACCCCGCGACCGATCTCACCCCCGAGGTGTCCAAACTCCAGGTGGCGCAGTACTTCGCGGCCGTGGCCGAGCCGCTGCTCGGCGCCATCGGCGACCGCCCCACGGCGCTGGAACGGTGGCCAGGTGGTGTGCACCCCGGCGGGCGGTTGGCGCAGGGCCCGCACGACAAGGACGCCGACGGTTTCTACCAGAAGCGGATGATGCGCGGCGCGCCCGAGTACGCGAAGACGGTGCGCATCGCGTTCCCGTCCGGCCGGCCCGCCGACGAGTTGTGTCCCACCGAGCCCGCCATTCCGGTGTGGTGTGCGCAGATGGGCACCCTCACCTTCCACCCGTGGCCGGTGCGCAGTGCGGACGTCGACCATCCCGACGAGCTGCGGATCGATCTCGATCCCCAGCCCGGCACCGACTTCCGTGACGCCGTGCGCGTCGCGGGCGTGGCGCGCGAACTGGCCGACGATCTCGGCCTGCGCGCGTACTGCAAGACCTCCGGCAACCGGGGCGTGCACGTGTTCGTGCGGATCGCCCCGCGCTGGGACTTCGTAGACGTGCGGCACGCCGCGATCGCCTTCGGTCGGGAGTTGGAGAAGCGTGACGACGGCGTCACCACCGCATGGTGGAAGGAGGAGCGCGGGGAGCGGATCTTCGTGGACTACAACCAGAACAGCCGCGATCGCACCATCGCCTCCGCGTGGTCGCTGCGGGCCGTGCAGGGCGCCACCGTGTCCACTCCGCTCGCCTGGGACGCGCTCGCCGAGCTGCGGGATCCCCACGAGCTCAACCTGTTCACCGTGCCCGAGCGCCTCGCGGAGGGGAATCCCTGGGCCGGCATGGACGACATCGCCCATGACCTGACCCCCCTCCTCGAGAAGTGGGACGAGCACCCCGTCGAACTGAACTACCCGCCCGACTACCCGAAGATGCCCGGCGAGCCGCCCAGGGTGCAGCCCAGCAAGAAGGTCGCCGAGCACTGGGACGCCCAGGGGAACAGGCTGTAGTCGGAGGTGGGAGCGGGCATGCTGGACCTGCGGGACTTCTCCCTCGTTCGCATGGACCGGGGCACGTACATGTGGGTCGACCTCAAGACGTTCGTGATCACGGGTGTCGCCACCGACGACGAGCTGTTGGCCGCCCTGATGGCGACGCCCGCCTATCGCGACGACTACTGCTCGCCGTTCGACCCGGCACGCATGGACTATCCCGGCGCCCCGCGCCATGCGAATTGGTGGCTCGACCGCCTCGCGCCGTCCATGTTCACGCGAGTCGTGGCGGCGCACGCAGTGGACACCGTGACGTCGTGGGCGGTGGATCAGGAGTGGGGCGATGGCTACGCGGGTCCCAGCGACGAGACCCGAAACAGGCTGCGGGACGAGGTCTTCTCGCTGTTCGCCGGCGGTGATGTGCTCGAGTTCCAACCGCCCGGGGACGACGCCTTCCATGACTACGGCGGCGTCGTCGGCTGCACCGGCTACCACGAGTTCGTCGTCATCGACCGCGGGTCGGGAGTGCTCCACCTGATCGTGGCTGCGGACGACTGATGCATGGCGGATCCGCTGCGGCGATCACCGTCCACGCACGGTTCACGGAGGTCTGGTAAGCACAGGGCATGCGTTCACGTCGCCATCTCGTCGTCGCCCTCGTGGCCGTCCTCGCGGGCGGCTCGCTCGTCGCCTGCTCGCCCGGCAAGGGGGAGGATGCGGCCAAGCTCGACCTCAAGACCGGGGCCGGCTCGCCGCTCACGATCAACGCCGGACAGCTGGCGCGTCTCGCGCAGGGCGGCGCGGTCGTCGACATCAAACCGACGGCCGACGGCACCGTCGAGGCGGCCAAGGGCGGCGCCCTGGTGTTCAAGCCCAGGCCCGGCTTCACCGGATCGGTCCAGCTCAAGGCGGTCGTCTCGCCCGCGGTGGCGCTGTACTCGTCGGACATCGCGCCGCTCGCCACCGTCGGCGGAGTGTCCGTGGACGGCAGCGGCTACGGCTCGGCGTGGACGCCGGTCCCCGGCGCGCAGGGCGAGTTCTACGGACTCACCGACCGCGGCCCCAACGTCGACGGTCCCGGGAAGGACGAGAAGGTGTCGGTGACGCCGGACTTCACGCCGCAGATCGGCCGGTTCTCCCTCGCGGACGGGGTGGTGAAGTTGACCAGCGTGATCACGCTCAAGGGTCGCGACGGTAAGCCGCTCAACGGCCGGAACGACACGGCCGCGCCGACCGGGGAGAAGATGCTCGACCTCGATGGCCGGGAGATCCCGCCGACCGACCACGGCATCGACCCCGAGGGGCTCGTCGCGCTGCCCGACGGTTCCTTCTGGGTGTCCGACGAGTACGGGCCCTTCCTCATCCACTTCGATGCCAACGGCCAGGAACTCGATCGCCTCGTGCCCGGCAGGGGGCTGCCGGAGGTGCTCAAGTCGCGCACGCCCAACCAGGGCATGGAGGGCCTCACCGTGACGCCCGACGGTACGCGCCTGGTCGGGATCATGCAGTCGGCGCTCAACGTCCCGGGCCTGAACGGCAACGCGAAGGAGGTGCCGGCCGCGCGGATCGTCGTCGTCGACCTCAAGACCAAGGCCGTCCAGCAGTTCGTCTACCTCCTGGACAACCCGAAGGACACCAAGAAGGCGGTCTCCGAGATCACCGCGATCTCCAACACGGAGTTCCTCGTCGACGAGCGCGACGGCAAGCCCGCTCCCCGGGCGAACAAGACCGTCTACCGGATCAGCCTCGACGGTGCCACCCCGCTCGGTGAGCAGACCCCCGAGACGATCGTGGGCGTGAGCACGACGGTCGAGGCGGAGGCGGCGCTCAAGGGTGCCGGGATCACCCCGGTCCGCAAGACGACGGCCCTCGACCTCAGCGGCCTGGTGGACAAGCTCAACCCCGCCGGGACCTTCTTCGGCCACGACAAGGTGGAGGGCCTCGCGACCACCGACGGCGGGAAGACCCTGTTCATCGCCAACGACAGCGACTTCGGACTGGCGGGGATCGCGGGCCCGAAGCCGCCCTTCCAGCTCAAGGCGAAGATCCTGGCGAACGGTCTGCAGGACAGCCTCGAGGTGCTCAAGGTCGATACCTCGCGGTTGAACGAGCCCGTCGTGGAGCGGACGATCACGGTCACCGTCGGGTAGGCGCGCCCGCGGCAGGGCACGCAGACCCCGCAGCGTTCCGCTGCGGCGAGTGGTGGCTCAGGCCGCCGCGGGGGTCACCTCGGTCTGGTCGGCGGAGTCCTTCTCCGACACGGACCTCGACGGATTCGACGGTGCGTTCGCGCTCGACGCCGATCCGGCCGGCGGTTCGGCCGTGGCCGTACCCGTTTCGGGCTCGGCATTGCTCGTTCCGCCCGGTGCGCCCGGTGCGCCCGGTGCGCCCGGTGCGACCGGTTCGGGCGTCGCCGTGTCGGTAGGCGTGGGAGCTCGCGAAGCCGTCTCGGTCGGTGCGGTGACCGGGGTCGGGTCGGTGGCGGTCGGGGGATCGGCGACGGCGGAGGGCTCGGCCTGCGATGTCGTGTTCGGCAGCGGGGCAGCGCTTCTGGCGAGCTGTAGCGGAGTCGACCGATCGACCGTCGAGGGCGCGGGTGTCGGGACGGCAGCCGAGTCGGTGGCCGAGTCGGCTGCGGTGTCCGGCGCGGTCGCGGTCGGCTTCGGCGCCAGGTAGCGCGATGCGTCGCCCGTGCCCGTCGCGGCCTGGCTCACGCCCTGGACCGCGGCGCCGAGCAGGTCACCGCTGAGCCGCACCGGATCGATGGTGGGCAGCAGCCCGAAGGGCGTCGCCTTCCCGTAATCGGAGCGGTCGTAACCGGTCTCGATGATCACGCGCGCCAGCGGGGAGACGAGGTCGACGAACGGCCGGACGAGAGCGGTCGTGCCGGTCGCGGCGCCGAGGTCGAGCAACGGCAGCATGAGCGGGAGGATCTTCGCCGGCAGCGTCACGTAGCGGGTGTCGCCGCTCACCTGGCAGTAGGTGCCGGCGGTGCAGCTCGCGGTGGCCGCCGCGACGGCCGCGCGGACCTCCTCCGGCGTGTACCCGATCGGCGTCGCCGACGGATCGTCGGAGCCCTTGGGCGCCAGCATCTTCCCGTGCACGTACCAGAATCCAGCGAGCGCGTTGGCGGTCGCGAGGAGGTTCACCGGGTACTTGGGGAAGTCGGTGACTCCGTCGTACTGGAAGCCCACGTCGGTGGTGTTGACCGGCCGGGTCGAGGTGCCGGTGTTCGTCGGCGTTCCGGGGCCGAAGGTCACGTCGAGGATCGGGATGTGTCCCAGGAACGAGGGCCGGGTGAAGAGCCCGCCGTTCGGGCGGCTCGCGTTGCCGATGAGTACGAAGGAGACGTTGTCGGGCACACCGCCGTCCTCGGCGAACTGCTTCTTCACCGCCGTGACCACCGCGCCGCCCTGGGAGTATCCGAAGATCACGATCGGATCGCTCTTGTCCGCCGTGCCGTACGCCTTGTTCAGGCTCGCGACGCCGCTGGCGACGGAATCGTCCCACTTGGCGCCCTGCAGGCCGCCCCAGCCGGCGAGGGGAATCGGCCAGAACTCGGCGAGGTAGGGCACGGGCTTCGCGACGCAGGAGGTCGCGCCACACGCGCCGGTCGGCTGCACGTAGTAGCCGACGACGTTCTCCTGGTACCCCGTCACCTTCGACGGATCCTTGGTCCCTGTTCCGGGGACGACGAGCACCGTCGTGGCCGCCCAGACGACCGCGGAGGTGAAGGTGAGGGCGATCGCACCGAACAGTGCGACCAGGACTAATCCGAGCTTGCGGGCGGTTTCGCGCATGACGATGCGGCCTCTCGTGTTCAGGTTGTGCTCAGTTTTGCACGGCTCGCCCAGGTGTGCCTGCGAATTCATTCCGCCCGCGGTGACTACCGTCCGGCGGCTGCGCGCACCCGTTCTGCGCGGTCGGGGAGCAGGTGGCCCGCGCCGGGCAGCAGGGTCACCGCGGCGTCGCCGAATGCGGCGCGCGCGTGGGCCGCGGCCCGCGGACCGTCGAGCATCTTGTCGCGCTCGCCGAACGCGGCGCTGACCGGCGCGGTGATCCTCGCCAGGGCCTCGTCGGCGAAGACGGGCAGCCCGTCGGTCCGCGGCCGGAAGGCCCGGAAGGTGAGGTCGCTGAACGCCGCGAGGTCGCGCGCGAGGCCGGGCTCGTCCGACGGCGTCCAGCCGGTGAAGTAGCGCATCGCCGCCCGCCGGCCGGGCGCTCCGAGCAGGCTCAGCAGTCCCGCGACCAGCAGCGGCGCGGTCCGGCGCGGCCCGAGTCCGCCCGGTGCCAGCAGGCCGAGCGAACGCACCCGCGACGGGTGCTCCGTGGCGTAGTCCAGCGCCACCCAGCCGCCGAGCGACTCGCCGATCACCGCCGCGTGCGGCGCACCGAGGGCATCCGTCACGCCGGCGAGCCACGCGGCGTGCGCCCCGGGTTCGAGGAGGAGCCGTTCCACGACGGTGCCGCCCGGCTCGCCCGGCAGGTCCAGGGCGTGCACGCGATGCGCCTGTGCCAGCAGGGGGATCTCCGACGCCCAGTTCAGCGACGTGCCGCCCGAGCCGTGCAGCAGCACGACCGTGGGTGCACCGTCGGGCCCGGCACTGAGGACGTGCGTCCCGTCGACGACGGTGCGCTCCACGTCCGGCAGGTACGCCGACAGCAGACGCGCGTACTCCTCGCGCACCTCGCGGGCGCCGTCCTCACTGCGGAATCGGTCGTCGGTCATCGCGTTCCCCCTCGTTCGGTCCCAGTCTGGCAGGACCGAAGCTCTCCGGTGAAGGTCAGGACCGTGCTGTACTGGTCCGGTGTTCGAGATGGAGCGCGACCCGGCGATCGTGGAGCTGGACCGCTTCGTGCCGTGCACGCCCGCCGTGGTGTGGCGGGCCCTCACCGAGCCCGAGATCGTGGAGCAGTGGCTGGTGCGATCCGTCGGGCTCCGGCCCCAGGAGGGCACCACGTTCATCCTCGAGATCCCGTCGCACCCGCCCGGCGAGGTGTCCTGCGAGGTGAGCGCCGCCGTCCCCGGCGAGCGCTTCACCCACAGCTACACCGACCTTCGCGCCGCCAGGCCCACGCGGTGGGTCGTGGACTGGCTGCTGGTCCCGGAGGGGAAAGGCACCCGCGTCGTCATGACGATGTCGGGCTTCGACTCGGGCGATCGTCAGCAGATGTTCGCCCGCAACGCCGCGGAGCGCGGCTACCGCAACACCCTGATCCCCAAGTTGGCCGACGCCGCGATAGCCCTCGACAACTGATCGGCGCCACGCGGATACGGGAACGGCCCGCGACCAACAAAGCTGGTCACGGGCCGTTCCGTGGCGGAGGATAGGGGATTTGAACCCCTGAGGGCTATTAACCCAACCCGCGTTCCAGGCGAGCGCCATAGGCCACTAGGCGAATCCTCCGTGGACCACTGTAGACGAAGGCCCCCGTCGACCCAAACGGGGCCGGACCCGTATAGTGGTCCACGGACTCCGCGCGGCGTCCATCCTGTGAACTCCCCCAGGGCGGGAACGCAGCAAGGGTCAACGGGCTCTGGCGGGTGCGCGGAGTCCCCTTTATGTCCGGGCCCGATTTCCGCCGGAGGCGCACCCGATGTCCACCTATGTGTCCCTGAGTCAGACCGAACTCGCCGATGTCCACGCGAAGCTGACGGAGCTGTTCGAGACGCTGAAGGCCCAGGGGTTGAAGCTGGACCTCACCCGCGGCAAGCCGGCGCCCGACCAGCTCGACCTGTCGAACGCACTGCTCGCGCTGCCCGGTGAGGGGGACTACCGCGCCGCGGACGGCACCGACACCCGCAACTACGGCGGCCTCGCCGGCCTGCCGGAGCTGCGCGCGATCTTCGGTGAGCTGCTCGGTATTCCGGTGTCGAACCTCTACGCGCAGAACAACTCCAGTCTTGAGATCATGCACCGCCTGATCACCCTGGCGTGGATCCACGGCACCGTCGACGGTGAGCGGCCCTGGGGCGCAGAGGAATCGGTCAAGTTCCTGTGCCCGGCCCCGGGCTACGACCGGCACTTCGCCATCACCGCCGAGTTCGGCATCGAGATGATCGTGGTGCCGCTGAACCCGGACGGCCCCGACATGGCGGTGGTCAAGGATCTGGTGGCGAACGACCCGTCGATCAAGGGCATCTGGACCGTGCCGAAGTACGCCAACCCCACGGGCGCGGTCTACTCCGAGGAGGTCACCCGGGAGCTGGTCTCGATGCCGACCGCCGCGCCGGACTTCCGCATCTTCTGGGACGACGCGTACGCCGTGCACCCCCTGGTGGGCGACGCACCGTCGGACCCGGACGTCCTGGGCATGGCCGCCGAGGCGGGGCACGCGAACCGGCCGTACGTCCTGGCCAGCACCTCGAAGATCACCTTCGCGGGTGCCGGCGTGAGCTTCTTCGGCGCCTCGACCGAGAACCTGGCCTGGTACGGCAAGTACACGGGGTTGACCTCGATCGGGCCCGACAAGGTGAATCAGCTGCGGCACGCGCGGTTCTTCGGCGACGCGGAGGGGGTGCGCGCCCACATGCGCAAGCACCGCGACCTGATCGCGCCCAAGTTCGCGCGGGTGCTGGAGATCCTCGAGGCCCGGCTCGGCGCGGCGAAGGTCGCCTCCTGGAGTGAGCCGACGGGCGGCTACTTCATCAGCCTCGACGTGCTCGACGGGACGGCGAAGCGCACCATCGCCCTGGCGAAGGAGGCGGGCATCGCCCTGACGGCGGCCGGCGCCACCTTCCCGCACGGGAAGGACCCGCACGACAGCAACATCCGACTCGCGCCGACCTTCCCGTCGATCGATGAGCTCGAGACCGCGATGGACGGCGTGGCGACCTGTGTACTCTTGGCTTCTGCGGAAAAGCTGATGTCGCAGCCCGAATAGGGCGCGCGAAGAGCAGGAGGATCGCGCCGGTGGCGGACGAGAACAGCCGGCGGTTCCCCCGGCAGTGGTGGGTGCTAGCGCTCTTCGCGGTGTCCGCGGGGGCCGCCGTGTGGCAGCAGTTCGTCCGGATCCCGTTCTCCACGCCGATGTACGGGTTGTTCCACAATCAGATCGACGCGGAGGTCTATCGCAAGGGCGGTCAGATCGTGGCCCGCGGCGGTGCGGGCCTCTACGACGGTGCGCTGCTCAACGACATCCTGCCCTTCACCTACACGCCCTTCGCCGGCGTGCTGTTCGTGCCGCTGAGCTGGATGTCCACGGACGTGATGCGCTGGGTCTGGACCGTGGCGGTGCTGCTCGCGCTGCTGGCGTGCATCATGATCGCGTTCCGCTTGCTGGGCTTCGCCCGGGACTGGCGCCTGTGGTTCGCCGGGGTCTGCCTGACCCTCGTGGCGACGGTGCTCGAGCCCGTCCGCACGACGATCTGGTTCGGCCAGATCAACGTCTTCCTCATGCTGCTCCTGCTGTGGGATCTGGGGCGGCCCAGCGGTGCACGGTTCAAGGGGCTCAGCATCGGCATCGCCGCGGGCATCAAACTCACGCCCGCGTTCTTCCTCGCCTACCTCGTGGTCACCAGGCAGTGGCGGGAGGCGCGGAACGCCCTGGGCGCGCTCGTCGGCACCGTCGTGGTCGGCTTCCTGGTGATCCCGCACGAGTCGTGGCGGTACTGGTCCGGCACGTTCCTCGACGCCAACCGGGTCGGTGAGCCGAACCAGGTGGGCAACCAGTCCATCAACGGCCTCATCGCCTTCCTCACCCACGCCGAGAAGCCCTCGACGGCGATCTGGCTCGCGGTCGCGGTGCCGGCCGCGCTCGCAGGCCTGGCCGTCGCCGCGTGGGCGCACCGCCGTGGCGAGACACTGCTGGCGATCACCGTCGTCGGGCTCACGGCATGCGCCGTGTCGCCCTTCTCGTGGGGGCACCACTGGGTGTGGATCGTGCCGCTGCTGGTCCTGCTGCTCGGCCGGGCGCTGCAGGCGGACACGGGGACGGAGCGCATTCTCGCGCTGCTCCTGGCCGCCGGGCTCGTCGCGGCCACCTTCATCTGGGTGACCTACTTCCCGCATCTGCAGCCGACGGGCGTCGACGACGTGCACGACACCTACGCCATCGGCATCTTCCTGCGGCCGATGGCCGATCCACTGCTCAAGGCCCTCGCCGGCGGCGTCTACGTGTGGATCTTCGCGGCGACGCTGATCGGTGCCACCTGGCATCTGCGGCGCACGGATCGGGCCGACCGTGCAGCCTGATCGCCTCGCCGAGGACCGTCGGCTGCTCGCCTACCTCGGCACCGCGATGATCGCCGGGGGCCAGCCCGTGCACGAGGTCGAGTACGACCTCAAAGGCGTCGCCACGGCCCTCGGCTATCCGCTTGCGCAGGTCGGTGCCACACCGACGGGGCTCACGCTGGGGCTCGAGCCCGGGGCCGCCGCCAGCTTCGAGTCCGTCGACGGTCCGCTGCGGCTCGACCAGTCGGCCGTCGTCGCGGACGTCCGACGGGGCCTCGTCCGGCGCACGCTCTCGGTCGACGAGGCCTTCGCCCGGCTCGGCAACCTGCGCTCGCTGCCGCACCACTATCCGCGCTGGGTGCAGGACATCTCGTGGCCCGCGATCGCCATCGGCATCGCGATGCTGCTGCAGCCGGGGTGGCCGAACATCCTCGCCGCAGCGATCGGCGGGGTCGTCGTGATGCTGCTGGTCAAACTCGCCGGGCGGGTACGGCTCGCCGCGACGCTGCTCCCGACGATCGCGGCGTTCGTGGTGGGCACGGGCGTGTTCGCCGCCGCGCAGGCGGGCTGGCTCGACGGTCCGCTGCGCACCCTCCTCGCGCCGCTCGCGGTCCTGCTGCCGGGCGCGCTCGTGGTGACCGGCATGTCGGAGCTGGCCGCCGGCGCGATGGTGGCGGGTAGCGCCCGGCTCACCTTCGGCACGGTGCAGTTGCTGCTCTTCTCGCTCGGCGTCCTCAGCGCGACGACGGTGCTCGGCGTCGCACCCGAGTTGCTGGCGAACGTGCGGGTGAACCAGCTCGGGACGTGGGGGCCGCCGGTCGGGCTCGCGGTGATCTGCGTCGGGGTGTGCCTCAACGAGGGAGCGTCCATGCGGCTGCTGCCCGCGATCGCGCTGGTGGTGGCGGCGGCTTTCGGAGCGCAGCTCGCAGGGCAGGCGGTATCGGGAGCGGTGCTGGGCGGGTTCCTGGGCGCGATCGCGGGCAGCCTGGGCGCGTCGCTGGTGGCGTATCTGCGGCCGCAGCTGCCCCGGCTCGTGGTCTTCCTGCCCGCGTTCTGGGTGCTGGTGCCCGGCAGCCTGGGACTACTGTCCGTCACCTCGGTGGGCATCGACCCGCAGCAGGGCGTGCGGACCGTGGTCGACGTCGGCGCCGTCATCTGCGCCCTGGCGTTGGGCCTGCTGTTCGGATCCGCGATGGCCCAGGCCGCCGCCGGTCAGCTCGCGCGGGTGCGCACACCTCGGTAACGGGGTGTTCCGGGCCGCTGCTCCCGGCTTTCGGCCTCTCCGCCGTCGGTGCGCCCGCTACCGTGGGGTGCAGACGTGAACGTCGAGGGGGAGGGCCCACATGTATCCGAACGTTGTACCGATTCCACGCGTCTACCGCGCGCTCGCGCTGATCCAGGCGCTGATCGCCGGGCTCACCCTGGTGGGCCTCGTGATCTGGTGGATGTCGTCGTACTCGTCGACGGGGAACGAGTACGACAGCGACCTCGGCTTCGGCGGGATGATGTTCCTCCTGCTGGCGCCCGTGCTGATCCAGGTGGCGCTCCTGTTCGTGCCGCTCATCGGGCTCGCCGTCTTCGTCGCGCGCGGGTCGCTTCCGGCCCGCGTCGCCAGTTGCTGCATCTGGGGCGTGCTCATGCTGCTGGGTATGGTCGCGGTGCAGGTGCACCCGGCCTACGTGCTGGTGCTGTTCGTCTCGCTGTGCATGCTGCTCGCGATCTCCTTCGCCGACCGCCTCGGCGGTGCCCGCCCGCCGCAGCCGCCGGTGCCGGGCCCGGGACCGGGGCAGTTCGCACCACCGCCCCCGTATTCGACGGGGCAGTTCCCCGCGGTCCCGCCGCACCACACCGGGCAGTTCCACGCCGATCCGCCGTCCCCGTCGGACCGGTTCCCCGCGAGCCCGCCGCCGTCGGACGAGCGACCGTGACGGCGCCGTCCGCGGGAAGTGCGGACGGTGTCGGAGCGAGCTGCGCCGCTGTCGGACCCTGCCGGTAACCTGGCACCGTGGCTCTCTATCGGAAGTACCGTCCAGCGACGTTCGCCGAGGTCGTGGGCCAGGAGCACGTCACCGAGCCGCTGAGTACGGCGCTCGATTCCGGCCGCATCAACCACGCCTACCTGTTCTCCGGACCGCGCGGCTGCGGCAAGACCTCGTCGGCCCGCATCCTGGCGCGCTCGCTCAACTGCGAGCAGGGCCCCACGAGCACGCCGTGCGGGGTCTGCAACTCGTGCGTCGCACTCGCCCCCGGCGGCCCCGGCAACCTCGACGTCACCGAGATGGACGCGGCCAGCCACGGCGGTGTCGACGATGCGCGTGAACTCCGTGATCGCGCCTTCTACGCCCCGGCGGAATCGCGCTACCGCGTCTTCATCGTCGACGAGGCGCACATGGTCACGCCGCAGGGCTTCAACGCTCTGCTGAAGATCGTCGAGGAGCCGCCGGAGCACCTCATCTTCATCTTCGCCACCACGGAACCGGAGAAGGTGCTCACCACCATCCGCTCCCGGACGCACCACTACCCGTTCCGGCTGCTGGCGCCGAACGTGATGCGGCCGCTGCTGGAGCGGATCACGGGCGCCGAGCACGTCGCGGTCGAGCCGCAGGTCTATCCGCTGGTGATCCGGGCCGGCGGCGGCTCCCCGCGTGACTCGCTGTCGATCATGGACCAGTTGCTCGCCGGCGCGGGTGCTGAGGGCGTCACCTATCAGCGCGCCCTCGGCCTGCTCGGCGTCACCGATACGGCGCTCATCGACGCCGCGATCGACGCCCTCGCCACCGCTGACGGTGCCGCGCTCTTCGGCGCTGTCGAGCGGGTGATGGAGGCCGGGCACGATCCCCGTCGGTTCGCCACCGACCTGCTGGAGCGCCTACGCGACCTGATCCTCTTGCACACCGTGCCCGATGCGGCCGATCGCGGTCTCATCGACGTCCCGGTGGACGTGCTCGAGACCATGCGCGGCGAGGCCGCGAAGCTGGGCCTGGCCACGCTCACCCGGTGTGCGGAGGTCACGCACGCCTCCCTCGCCGAGATGCGCGGCGCCACATCGCCCCGGCTGTTGCTCGAGGTCATGTGTGCGCGCATGCTGCTCCCCGCCGCCGACGACTCGCAGGCCGCCCTGCTCCAGCGCATCGAGGCGCTCGAGCGCCGTCCCGCCGGTGCGCCGCTCGCCGTCGGGTCGGTGCCCACCGGTCCGGTGTCCGACGGTGCCGCCCCTGCCGCTCCCCAGCCCGACGGTGCTTCCCGGTTCGTTCGGCCCAGCCAGCGGCAGGCGGAGACCTCTCCCGCGGCTCCGCCGGAGCCCGCGGCGCCGGCGCCCGCAGCGCCGGCGCCAGCAATGCCGGAGCCGGCGACTCCGGAACCCGCCAGTGCGGCGTCGGTCATGCCGGAGCACGCGGCACCGGAGGTCGTTACGCGCGAGCCGGCGCCGGTCATCGAGTCCGAGCCGGTGTTGCACAGGCCGGCTCCGGAGCCCGAGCGTGCCCCGGAGCCGACGGCCCCGGAGCCGACCGCCGAGCCCGTCGCTGCGTCTGAGCCCGTCGCTGCGCCTGAGCAGGGCGGGGCGGCGCGCGCGGAACCGACCGCACCCGAACCGGTCGGACCACCCGAGCCCGAACCCGCACCTCAATCGGCCCCCGCACCTCAGTCGGCCCCCGCGGCGGCGCAGGCCCCGTCGGGTCCGTCGATCGACGAGGTCCGTACCGCCTGGCCCAAGGTGCTCCGCGCGGTCAGCGGCCGCAGCAAGGTCACGGCCACGCTGATGACGAACATGCAGGTGCTCGGCCTGTCGGGTGATGTCCTGCATCTCGCGCTGCCGATCCCGGCGCTGCTCGGCCGATTCAGCGATCAGCAGCACGTGGGCAACCTCCGCGAGGCGGTCCGCGAGGTCTTCGGCACCCAGTGGAACGTCGAGGTCGGCGACGGCAGCGGCGGTGCTCGCCCGCAGCAGGGTGCGTCCGCGGCGCCGCCGCAGCAGCGCCCGGCCGCAGAGCCGCAGCGCAAGGCCCCGCCCACCTTCGAACGCCGCAGCCGCGCGGGCGATCAGCGGCCCGACCCCCGGCCCGCGGCGCGGGAGAACCGCGCACCGTCGCACCACGACGACATCCCGCTCCCGCCCGAGCCGGACCCCGAGCCGGCGCCGGTCGAGGAGATCTCCGAGGAGGAGATGATGGACGCGGCGCACCGCGAGGACGCGGTGTCGGGCGCTTCCTCAGCGCCCCGCCGCGATCCCGATGAGATCGCGCTGGAACTGCTGCGCAACGAGCTCGGCGCCCGCCCGATCTGATCGAGGCGAGCGCCGAGCTCGGGGTGGGCGGCTAGGCCTCCCACCAGGGGCGCAAGGGCAGGTCGCCGGCTCCGCCCTTCGCGTCCAGCTTCACCGCCAGAACCTGATGGAGCTGGACCACGTTGCGCTCGAAGCCGAGCCGCGATCCGGCCATGTACAGGCCCCAGACCCGGGCGGTGCCGATGCCCACCTCGGCCACGGCCTCGTCCCAGTTGGCGTCCAGGTTCTTGCACCACTCCGCGAGGGTCAGCGCGTAGTGCTCGCGCAGGTTCTCCTCGTGCCGAACCTCCATGCCGCCGATGTCCTGGATCGCGGCGATGACCTTGCCGGAGCCCGTGAGTTCCCCGTCGGGGAAGACGTACCGGTCGATGAACTGGCCGCCCTTGCCCGACAGCTTGTTGTCGTGCCGGGTGATCGTGTGATTGAGCAGCAGCCCACCGGTTTTCAGCTTGTCGCGCAGCGACGTGAAGTACGACGGGTAGTTGTGCACGCCGATGTGTTCCGTGAGGCCGATGGAGCTGATCGCGTCGAAATCGCCCTCCCGGACGTCGCGGTAGTCGCTGTAGCGCACCTCGGCGAACTCGCCGAGGCCCTCGGCTTCGATCGCTGCCTGCGCCCACTGCGCCTGCTCCTTGGAGAGCGTCGCGCCGATGGCGTGCACACCCCGCCGGGCGGCGTAGCGCACCATGCCGCCCCAGCCGCAGCCGACGTCGAGCAGCCGGTCGCCGGGCTTCAGCCGGAGCTTCTCGAAGACCAGGCGGTACTTGTTCTCCTGCGCCTCCTCGAGCGTGGCGTCCGCATTCGGGTAGCAGGCGCACGTGTAGGTCATCGACGGGCCGAGGACCAGTTCGTAGAACCGGTTGGACACGTCGTAGTGGTGCTGGATGGCGTCCGCATCCCGGGCCTTGCTGTGCCGCAGTCCTTCTGCGATGCGGCGCCAGCGGGGGATCGCCTCCTGCGGTGGCGGTGCCACGGGGATCATCCGCTCGGCCCCCACGGACCGCGCGATCTGCGCGATCAGCTTCGGCCCGGGCTTGGCGAACTGCAGGTCGTCCGAGAGCGCCTTGAGCGCCTCGTACGGATCTCCCGGGGGAGCGCCGATCAGCTCGAGGTCGCCGGCGATGTAGGCGCGGGCGAGGCCCATGTCTCCGGGGGCCGTTGCGAGATACGTGGTTCCGCGTGGGGTGAGCAGGTCCAGCCCGTACTGTGCATCGTCCGGGCCGGCGGAAGAGCCGTCGTAGGCCCGCACGCGGACAGCGAGATTCCCGCCCGCGACCTTCTCGATGATCTCCGCGAGACTCAGCTTCGGGAGATGCTCCGTGGCGCGCGTCAAATCACTGCCTCCTGACTGTCTTGTCGTACAGGCCCAGGAGACGATCGTCCGGATCGTACTGGGACTTGTACTTCTCCAAGTGGATTCCGCCGTAGAGCTCGTCGAACTCGGCGCGCTCGTAGAAGGCCTCGGAGTACAGGGACTTGTGTCCACCGAGCTCCGAGACCTTCTCCTCGATCAGGCGGTTCGCCCGGCCCTCGATCTGGCCGGGTTGCTTCGGGACCGCGGACCAGAACCCGACGTTGACGTAGGTCTCGCCGGGCTCCAGCGGGTAGAGCGGCCACGGCCGATCGGCGTCGGCGCTCAGCGGTAGTGGTTCACGCAACCGTAACGGGCACAGCCAGATCGGCTCGATCGGGATCTCGGCGAGGAACCACTCGAGGAACTCGGTGGTCTCGTCGATGTGCACCTCGATGTCCTGCACCACGCGCTCGCCGTGCGGCTCGCCCTTACGGTCCGATAGCCGATCGCCGATGTCCCACTTGCGGTCCAGTGCCACGAGCTTCCAGTAGAAGCTGCTGCGCAGCAGGTTTTTCGGCCAGAGTCGTCGGACGGTGGGGTTCTGCGCCCCGAAGGCCCGCGAGCACCAGAACCAGTCGGTGTCCCACCGCCACAGGTAGTCGTGGGTGGTCAGCCGGTCCCGGGTCACGCCGTCGGCGTGCTGGATCGACCGGTAGTAGATCTCCCGGCCCGTGTAGTCGCTGACCGGCCCGTCCTCGTCGGTCTTACGGCCCAGGACGAGGTAGGACTCGTCGGCGGAGAAGACCACGCCGTCGAGGTAGTCGACCGGTTCGCCGTCGTACGCGCGCTCGTCGACGATCCGGGTCATCGTGTCCTGCAGGTCGTCGAGCGTGTGGAAACGAACATGACGCAGCTCCACGTACCGCCCCACCGGCTCCAGCTCGATGGTGAGCCGGGTCGAATAGCCCAGTGTGCCGTATGAATTCGGGAATCCGAAGTAGAGGTCCGCGTGCGGCCCGTCCGGTGCGGCGGTCACGACCTCGCCCGCGCCCGTCAGGATGTCCATCGAGCGGACCGCCTCGTGCGGCAGGCCGGCGCGGAACGAGCTCGACTCGATGCCCATGCCGGTCACCGCGCCGCCGAGGGTGATCGTCTTGAGCTGCGGCACGACGGTCGGAGCCAGCCCGAAGGGCAGCGTCGCCGCCACGAGGTCCTCGTAGGTGCACATCCCGCCGACATCGGCCGTGCGCGCCTGCGGGTCGATCGAGATCACCTCGCTCAGGCCCGAAACATCCAGGCCGGGCGCGTCCGTCGCGGCCCGGGCCCGGAACAGGTTCGAGGTCTTCTTGGCCAGGCGCACCCGGGCGCCGGCGGGAATCGCGCGATAGCTGGCGAGCAGGCGCTCGAGCCCCTCTCGGTAGGCGGATTCGCCCCCGATCGCGACGGTGGTCGGGGTGCGGGCCGGCGCGGTACTGCGATCGCTCACGTTTACCGACGCTATACCTCTCGGGCGCGCCGCGCGCGGGTCGTTACCAATTGGTTAGGCTGGCGTTGAACACGTCGGCGCGCCGACGTCCATGCCGCCGGTACCGCCGTCGGTACCGTCACCGAAGAGGATCGAAGTACGTTGGCCCAGGTAACCGCCACCAAGTCCACCACCATCGCCGCGGCGCCCGAGACCGTTCTCGCCGCGATCGCCGACTACACCCGGCGGGCCGAGATCCTGCCCCCGAACTACCGCGACTTCCGCGTGGTCGAGGGTGGGCAGGGCGCCGGCACCGTCGCCGAGTGGGTCCTGCAGGCGACCGAGAAGCGCTCGCGGAACGTGCGGGCCACCGTCACCGTGTCCGGCGACTCCGTCACCGAGACCGACGCGAACAGCTCGATGGTCACCGTCTACCGCGTGACCGGCACCGGAGACCAGTCCACCGTCACGGTCACCACCACCTGGCAGGGGGCGGGCGGCATCGGCGGCTTCTTCGAGAAGACCTTCGCCCCCAAGGGCCTCGCCCGCATCTACGACGAGCTGTTGACCAACCTCAAGGTGCAGGTCGAGTCCAACGGCTAGGCGCCCCCGCCGGCATCGCGGCGCCCCGGTCGCGCCGCTGCCGCTGCGCGACGGGGTCGACCCGACGCGCCTCGTGATCGCCGAGGAGGAGGCCGGGCGCACGCTCGGTGATGTCCTGGAGGCCCGGTTCCCGGGCACCTCCGAGTACGTGATCCGGGAGAGCGCCAACGGATGCGTCCTCGGGTCCGACGGTGCGCCGCTCGCCCCGTCGACGCCGGTCACCGCCCGGCAGGCGGTGTGGATGTACCGCGAGCTGCCCGACGAGGTCGACGTGCCCTTCGCGATGCCGGTGCTCCACGCCGACGAGCGGATCGTCGTGGTGGACAAGCCGCACTTCCTCGCGACCATGCCCCGCGGGGCGCGGGTGGTGCAGAGCGCGCTGGTTCGGCTGCGCCGCGAGCTGGGTGAGCCCCTGCTCTCGCCCGCGCACCGCTTGGACCGGCTCACCGCCGGCGTCCTGCTGTTCACCCGCGACCCGGCGGTGCGCGGCGCGTACCAGCAGCTGTTCGCGACGGGCAGCGCACGCAAGGAGTACATGGCGCTGGCACCCATCCGGCCGGGCCTGGACCTCCCCGTCGTCGTGGAGTCCCGGATCGAGAAGACGGCGGGCATCATGCGGGCCTACGAGGTCGACGGGCCGGTGAACGCGCGGTCGCACGTCGAGCTGGAGGCGGAGGTCCCGGACGGCAGGGGCGGCACCGTCGGGCGGTACCGACTGCGCCCGGAGACGGGGAAGACGCACCAGCTGCGGCTGCACATGTCCGGTCTCGGCGTCCCCATCCTGGGCGATCCGCTGTACCCGGAGCAGCGGGACGTGGTCGATGGCGATTTCACCGACCCACTGCGGCTGTTGGCCCGCAGCCTGGCCTTCGTCGACCCGATCGACGGCGCCGAGCGCGAGTTCGTCAGTGATCGGGTGCTCTCCGGCTACCTCGTCGCGCCCGAACCCAGGTAGGCGGCGATCCCGGCGGCGATCGCGTCGGCGAGCCGCTGCTGGCCGTCCGCCGATTCGAGGACCTTGGCCTCGGAGGCGTCCTTGAGGTTGCCCGCCTCGACGAGTACGGACGGCACCGTCGACAGGTTGAGCCCGGCCAGGTCGGACCGGGGGTAGAGACCGCCGGATCCGATGTAGGTCGCCGGGGTGAACCCGCCCGTGGTCAGCGCGGCCACCATCGCCTTGGCGTACACGGGATCGGCGTTCTGCTGCACGGCGTTGAGCGGCGGCGAGGAAAGATTCACGTGAAACCCTCGGTTGCCGGGAGCGGAGCCGTCGGCGTGGATGCTCACGGCGGCGTCGGCGCCCCACGTGTTGGCGGCCGCGGCGCGGGCGTCGATGCACGGTCCGACGGAGGTGTCGTCGGTGCGGGAGAGCATCACCTGGGCACCGGCGGCGGTGAGCACCTGGTACAGCTTGTAGGCCACGGCGTAGTTGAAGGTGTGCTCGGGCACGCCGTTCACGCTGGTGGTGCCGGTGGTCTGGCAGGGCTTGGTCCCGCCGCGACCGGTGGGAACCTGCTTGTCGATCGACGCGTCGTTGGCGCCGTTGTGGCCGGGATCGACGAAGATCTTCTTCCCGGTCAACGTGCCCGCGCCGAGCGGCGCCGCGTTGTTCACGAGCGCCGGCGCGTCGGACGATAGTCTGGAGGGAGCGGCCGCGTCCCGTCGCTGTCCGGCGTCACCGATGGTGCAGCCGGAGAGGACCAGCGCGGGGATCATGGTCGCGGCCAGGAGGGCGGAACGGCGGTTCTTCACAGATCGCACTGTACCGCCCCAACCGGCACAGTGGTATCACGAGTAACACGAATCGGACATTGCGGGTCGCGAGACCGGCGTAGGGAGACAAGCATGCAGCCCGGAGGCTCGATGGAAGACCTGATGGCCCAGGTCGGCGCGATGCAGCAGCAGCTCATGGCGGCACAGCAGGAACTCGCGGTGACCACCGTCGAGGGGCAGGCCGGCGGCGGCCTCGTCAAGGTCGCCGGCACCGGCGACGGCCAGGTGACGTCCGTGACCATCGACCCCAAGGTGGTCGACGCGGATGATGTCGAGACCCTGCAGGACCTGGTCCTGGGTGCGCTCACCGATCTCCAGAACAACACCGCGGCGGTCGCGCAGCAGAAGATGGGCCCGCTGGCCGGCGGCCTGCCCTTCTGACGGTCGGCACGTGTACGAAGGACCCGTTCAGGAGCTCATCGACGAGCTGGCCAAGCTCCCGGGAGTAGGGCCGCGCGGCGCCCAGCGCATCGCGTTCCACCTCCTGGGGGTGCAGCCCACCGACATCGACCGGCTCACCAATGCCCTCGTCCGGGTGCGCAACGACGTGCGCTACTGCGAGGTGTGCGGCAATGTCTCGGCGGAGACGCGCTGTCGGATCTGCTCCGATCCGCGGCGCGACACGTCGAAGATCTGCGTGGTCGAGGAGGCCAAGGACGTCCAAGCGGTGGAGCGCACGCGCGAGTACCGCGGGCTCTACCACGTGCTCGGCGGCGCGCTGAACCCGATCAAGGGCGTCGGACCGGACAAGCTGCGGATCCGGGAACTGCTCGTGCGGCTCGGAACCGCGGTCGACGGGGTCGATGTGGACGAGGTGATCATCGCCACCGATCCCAACACCGAGGGCGAGGCCACCGCGGCGTTCCTGGTCCGGATGCTCAAGGACTTCCCGGGACTGAGCGTGACCCGCCCCGCTGCGGGCCTGCCCATGGGCGCCGAGCTCGAGTTCGCGGACGAGCTGACCCTCGGCCGCGCGATGAGCGGACGTCGTACCCTCGCCGAGCCGCCCCGCGTGCTCGAAGAGATGCCGCCGAGCTGACCCGTGAACGCCGCTGACGTGCTGGCCCGGCTGGGCGCGCCCGAGGGCATCGTGGCCGTCGACGGGCCCTCCGGGGCCGGCAAATCGACCTACGCGCAGAGGCTCGTCGACGATCTCCGGGCCGCCGGTGCCCGGGTCGCCCTGGTGCGCACGGATCATTACGCGACCTGGGACGACCCGGTGTCGTGGTGGCCGCAGCTCGTCGCCGAGGTGATCGACCCGCTGATGCGCGGCCGCGACGCCTGCTATCGCCCGATGGTCTGGCGGGACGGCGTCCCCGCGCCGGGTGAGGAGCTGCGCCTGCCGTGGGCCCCGCTCATCGTGATCGAGGGCGTCTCCAGTGCACGCCGTGCGTTCGCCGACCGGATCTCGCTGGCACTGTGGCTCGACGGCGGCACCGCGCAGGAGCGGCTGGAGCGCGCAGTCGCGCGCGACGGCGAGGAGGCCCGCGCGGAGCTCGCCCGCTGGCAGGAGTTCGAGCGCGGCTGGTTCGCGGTCGACGGTACGCGGGAGCGCTGCACGATCGTCGAGTCCCCGGTCGGAGCCTAGAAACCTATCGGTGCAGTGTGGAAGGGTCGGGATATGGATGCCCCGCCGAGCGAGAAGGCGCTGAAGGCCGACCGGCAGCACTACCTGGACCAGGCGCGCAACGCGCTGATCTGGAAGCTCGACGGGCTCGGCGAGTACGACCTGCGCCGTCCCATGACGCCCACGGGCACGAACCTCCTCGGGCTGGTCAAGCATTGCGCAATGGTCGATTCCGGGTATCTCGGCGGGTGCTTCGCGCGGCCCTTCCAGCATCAGTACCTGCCGGATCCGCTCGCGCCCGGGGCCGACCCGAACGATGACCTGTGGGTGCGCGCCGACGAGTCGACCGAGGCGATCCTCGATCTGTTCGCGCAGTCGCGCGCCCATGCCACGGCCACCCTCGCGGCGCTCCCGCTCGGCACCACCGGCACAGTGCCGTGGTGGGGCGAGCGCGGGCGCGCCGTCACCCTGCACAGGCTCGCGGTGCACACCTTCTACGACCTCGACCGGCACGCCGGCCAGGCCGATATTGTCCGTGAACTGATCGACGGTGCCGCGGGCCTGCAAGCGGACAACGCCAACCTGCCGCAGGCGTACGACCGGCCGGCCCACCGGGCGCGGGTCGAAACGGCCGCGCGGGCCGCGGAATAGGATTCGAGCATGCGTCTGCGCGACAACCCCACCGTCGAGGTCTCCCGTACCGTGAACTGCTCGCCCGAACGGGCGTGGGCGCTGGTCACCGATATCGCGCTACCTACCACGGTCGGCGGTGAGCTCGAGCGCGTCGAATGGCTCGACGGTGCCACCTGCGTCGCCGAGGGAGCACGGTTCCGCGGGTACAACAGCAACGAACAGTTGGGGCAGTGGGCCACCGACTCCGTCATCGTCGAGGTGGAGGACGGGCGCCGCTGGGTATGGGCCGTCGGACTCGATGGCGATGTCCCCTGGGCCACATGGGGTTTCGAGGTCGATCCCGCCCGGCAGGGCGCGATCGTCCGGCAGTGGGCCCGGGTCGGCGACGGCGCCTCGCCCTTCGCCGCCGTGGTCGCTGCGCAGCCCGAGAAGGAGGGGCGCATCATCGACTACCGCCTCGGTGTCTGGCGGGCGGGTATGGAGGCCAACCTCGACGAGATCGCGCGGCGGGCACAGACGCCGTGACGGTCCGGTACGCCCTCTTCGATACCGCCGTCGGGCGGTGCGGGATCGCGTGGGGCGCCGACGGTGCCGTCACCGCTGTCCGGCTGCCGGAGGAGTCCCAGGAGGCGACGGCCGGCTACCTCGGCGGTGGCTCGGAGCCGTCCGATCCACCGGCGGAAGTGGCGCGGGTGATCGCCGCGATCGTCGACCTGGTCTCGGGCTCGAACCTCGACGACGACCTGGCCTGGGTGCCGCTGGACATGAGCGGGCTCACCGAGTTCCAGCGCGCCGTCTACGACGTGGCGCGTCACATTCCGCCGGGAGCCACGCGCACGTACGGCGAGATCGCCACGCAGATCGGCCTTCCCGGTTCTGCGCGGGCGGTCGGCCGGGCGCTGGGCGAGAACCCGTACCCGCCCGTCGTGCCCTGTCACCGCGTGACCGCGGCGAACGGCCTTACCGGGGGCTTCTCCGCCGGGGGCGGCGTGGAGACGAAGATGCGCCTCCTCGCGACCGAACAGGCGGTCCTGGGGCTCTGGTGACGTTGCGCCGGTCCTCCGGACGGTGCGTGATCGCCTCGGGATGCGGCGGCCGCCGTCGACCGTGCGCGCCGGCACCGACCGATCAGGCCGTGACGCGCCCGGAGCCCCTGGCGCCCGCGATCAGTGCGCTCAGCGCGACCGGCGCGTCGAGGATGCGCTCAGCCGCCCGGTGACCCGACAGCAGCGCGCTGTGCACGGTCGCCGGCTCTGCGCCCCAGGTGGCCTCGCCCGCCAGGTGCAACGCCCCTCCGCCGATCGGGGTAGCGATCACATCGTGGTCGGCATAGGTCGAGCCGGTGGCGACGTAGCTGTACGACCCGCGTGCGTACTGGTCCGAACCCCAACGGGTGACCCACGAGTTCACGGGATCCGGGACGGAGTCGGGGTACAGGCGGCGTAGCGGTGCGACCGCGGATTCCGTGACTGCGGAGTCGCTCATCGTCTCGATCTCGCGGCCCCAGCGCCCGCCGGCGAAGGTGAGCAGCATCGGACGGCCGCTGATCGCGGAGATGTCGTACCACGTGTGCCAGGGGAAGCTGGGGGCGCCCAACTGTCGAACGGCGTACACGTCGTCCGGCCAGAACCGGTGCGGGAACTCCAGGAAGACCTTGTTGAACACTCCCATGCCGAGGCGGTCGATCGCTCCGGCCACCGGATCGGGAAGCGGGGGACGAATGTCGATGGCCCCGGCCTTGAGCACGCCCAGAGACACGGTCACCACGGCGTGTGCGGCCCGGAAGCTCCCCTCGGCCGTCCCGACGCGCACCCCGTCGGCGGACCATTCGATCGAGGTGACCGGTGTACCCAAGCGGATGTCGAGGCCCTCGGCGAGGATCCGGGGCAGTTCGTCGTATCCGCCCGGGAAGATCACCTCGTCGCCGTCGATCGCGTCCTCGTCGAGACCGGAGGCCGCCACCTCGGTGATGTGCGCGCCGCACTGTTCCTCGGTCCGGTGCCGGTAGAAGGCGCCCACCCGGGAGGCGCGCGCCCCGTCCCAGCCCAGGTCCGCCACCGCACGCGCGGTGACCTGCTCGTAGGTCTCTTGCGGGCCGGCGGCCGTCACCGTCGAGACCACGCGTGCGTCCGCTTCGGCGACCTCCGCCGTCCACGCGCGGGTCGCCTCGGGCGACAGCACGTGCGCCTCCTCGTCGTAGTTCGCGATCGGGCGCCCGCCGGGCTGGAAGCTGCCCACGGTGAACTCCAGGGTGTCGATACCGAGACCGGCGACGATGTCCGTCAGCGGATTCCCCGTGAGCCCGTGGATCCAGGACGCTCCCCGGTCCACGCAGAAGCCCGCGGTGCGGTCGGTCAGGATCCGGCCCCCGATGCGGTCCCGTGCCTCGAGCACGACCACCCGCCGGCCCGCGTGCTGTAGCAGGCGCGCCGTTGTGATCCCGGCGATCCCCGCGCCTACGACGATGGTGTCGATCATGATTCGTCTTTCTCCGTGCTGTGTCGCAGTAGTGGTCGGTGGCGTGGGCGGCGCTAATCCGGCACCAGGATCTCGGTGTCGCGATTCAGGGAGCGCTTCTCGAAGAAGTCCCGGGCCGCCGGGAAGCGGGCCCAGAGCAGCATCAGTGCGACACCGAGCAGCAGGGAACCGATGCCGATCAGAAACGTGCTTCCGACGCCCGCGAGGGAGGTGGATCCGTATCCCGGGTCGGCCATGTCGATGGCCGACCGAATGAAGGCCCAGGTCATGAACGTGGCTCCCAGCAGCGGGAGGACGAATCGGTACAGCGCGTGCCGCCGGCTGTCGAAGAGATTCCGCCGGAAGTACCAGATGCACGCGTAGCCGGCGATGCCGTAGAAGAACGCGATGGCGAGGCCGATCGACAGGATCGAGTCCGCGAGCATGCTGGTCGACACCAGATTCATCCCCGCGTAGTACAGGATCGAGACGACCCCGACGAGGATGGTCGAGAAGGTGGGGGTCCGCGTCGTGTCGTCGACGGTCGCGAACCGCGCGGGAAGAGCCCGGTAGATGCCCATCGCGAAGGTGCCGCGGGCGGTGGGCAGGATGGTGGTCTGCGAGGAGGACAGCGCCGAGACGGCGACCGCGATCACCAGGAACCAGCCCATGGGGCCGAGTGCCTCGCCGGCGAGACCGGAGAAGACGTCCTCCGCATTGTCCTGATTCGCCAGTCCGACACCCGAATTGCCCAGCCCCGCATACATGATCGCGACCACCGTGACTCCCACATACGTGATCAGCAGGATCACGGTGGACAGCGTCGCCGCCCGCCCCGGTGTCCGGCGCGGATCCTTGGTCTCCTCGGTCAGCGCGAGGCAGGCGTCCCACCCCCAGTAGATGAAGAGGGCCAGCAGGATCGCCTTGCCCAGCGCGGTCCCGTCTGCCGCGAGGGGGTTGAACCAGGTCAACGACGGTGCCGTCGGGTGCGGTGCGGTGCCGGTGCTGTACCCGATCACGCAGCCGACCACGAACCCGACCAGTGCGAGGTACTGCACGGCGAGCAGGGCCTGCTGCATGCGCTCGCCGATCTGGACACCGCGCAGTGAGATCCACGTCATCGCCGCGATGACCGCGCAACCGAGCGCGGTCACGACTGTCCGATTGTGCGCGAGGGAACCGTCGCCCACCAGGTCGAGAAGGTAGATCGCGGAGATCTCGGCGAGGTTGGCCATCACCAGGACGCCGGCCATGGCGATGCTCCACCCGGCCATCCACCCCCGTGCGCGGCCCGAATGCCTTGGTGGCCCACGTGAAGACGGTGCCGCAATCGGGCATGTCCTTGTTCAGTTCGCGGTAGGCGATCGCGGTGAACAGCATGGGGATGAAGGCGAGCACGAAGGCGATGGGGGCCTGCGCGCCGACGGCGATGACGACGAGTCCGAGGGTGGCGGCGAGGGAGAAGAGCGGTGCGGTGGAGGCCACGCCGATCACCGTCGAGCCCAGGAGTCCGAGCTTTCCGGGCGCGAGTCCCTTGGGGGCGACGGTGCCCGGTGCGGGCGTGGGGTCGGCCACGGGTCGATCTGCCATCTCGTTCCTCGTTCCATTCGCGAGCCGGATGTGAGGCAGCTTACATACAGACCGACCAGTCGGTCTGTCGAATGGCGAAAGCGCGGCCACCGGTGGAACCGATAGGGGTTACGAGCGCCGCTGCGCGTACATCGACTCGAAAGCGACGGTGAGTGACTCCACGTGGTCGGGGGTCAGGACCTGCTCGTTCTCCTCGAGGCTGAGCAGGGCGTTGTAGTTCAGCCCGTCGCCCACGAACAGCGCCATGCGTGCGAGAGTGGGGTCACCGAGCGCCGACTCGAGCAGATTCAGCCATCCGGCCCGGCACTCGCGCAGCACGGTGAGGGCGTCGGGGTTGCCTGTTTGGGCGATTCGGACGCACGCCTCGACCAACCGCTCGAGCCTGCTCTGACGGTCGAGCGAGGAGCGCAGGTAGTAACGGAGCGCCCCTTCCGGGGCCTCGCGCATCGTGTTCACGTCCCGCTCGGCCTGCGCGCGCAGCTCGGTGAACAGCCCCTCCTGCAGCGCGGCCATCGAGGAGAAGTGGTGGAGCGTGCCGGACTTGGACAGTTCCGCCCGAGTCGCGACGGAAGCCAGTGTGGCGGCACGGATCCCGCGCTCGACGACGAGGTCCGTGTACGCACTCAGGATGCGCGCTGCGGGGCCGACGGCGGTGATCACCACCGTATTCTACGACGGGTCGTCGTGGAGGAGGTCAGCCGCGCAGACGCTCTCGGCGCAGCGGATCCACGTCCGCAGAACCCAGCAAGCGGTCCTGGGTCACCGCTGCTGATGTGCCAGCATCGAGTACTGTGCGCTGGCCTGCTTCGACCAGGTGACGAGCGCGCGGATCCGGGGCAGTCGGAGCGCCTCGAAATGGGCGAACACCTCCGCCGGCGACTCGCCGTCACGCTGCTGAAGGAGACTCGCGAGGACGGCGCCGTCGTCCATCGCGCTGGCGTAGCCGCCGCCCGTCATCGGCGAGACCGAGTGTGCCGCATCGCCGATGATGGCGATCGAACCGCGGGCCATTCGCTCCGGCAGGTACTCGGAGATGGGGGAGCCGCTGAGTACGGCGGGATCGGCGACGCCCGTGGCCACCGCCTCGGCCCACGGGGAGGGCCACACCTGGGGCACCAGGTCGAGCAGGTCGCGGCGCACCTCGTCGGAGATGTTCCGGTGGTTCAACGTGCCGACCACCGCGCCGTCGTCGGTGAGGCTGCCGGTCCGCCTCAGCAGATCGGCGCGGTGCGCGTCGAACCAGGCGAAATTGATGTACCGGCGCCCGGGCTCCAGCGAGCCGTCCGGGCCCGGATTGACCGCGCCGATCAGGCGGTATCCGCGACTGAAGACGATCCACAGGCCGCCCGACGAGGGCCAGTCCACGGGTTGCGACAGTGTGCTTTCGTCGACCAGTCCCCGCCACGTGATGTAGCCCGAGTAGGTGGCGAAGGGCTCCTGCGGATTCACCGCCGCGCGTACGGTGCTGCGGTAGCCGTCGGCGCCGACGACGGCGCCGACGGTCTCCTGTTCACCGTCGTCGTACGTGACCCGCACGCCCACCCCGGTGTCCACCACCGAGGTCACGTTCCGTCCCTCGGTGAGAGTGATGGCGGGTGAGCGCAGCGCGTGGTCGCGCAGCCACTCGTACAGTGCGGACCAGCTCACGAGCTGGGGGAGATCGAGGTCATGGGCGCCGTCGATCGCGGGTGAGGTGGGGAGCGAGGGTTCGGCGGCGAGGTCGAAGCCCACGGTCCGGGCGAGCGATTCGGGCTGGATCTTCAGTCCGTCTCCGCCGCGCACGCGCGCGTGCGCACGCTCCACCACTCGGACGGGGATCCCCCGTGCGGCACATGCCAGCGCCAGGGTGAGACCGGCGAGCGATGCCCCCACGATCAGTAGCTCCGTCGCGGAGCTCCGTGCGGCCGATTGCTGCTCTGACGTCTCGCCGCTCATATCGGAAAGTGTACGCAACGCGCGTTCCGGATGGTTGAACGTCCGTGCTGGCGGCCGACGGTGCCCCTACCGCAGGCGCTCGCGGCGCAGCAGATCCACGTCCGGTAGCTCCAAGGGCTCGAGCGGCTTCTGGATCGCCTGGGAGAGAAGGTGATCGGCCAGCTCCGGGTTCCGCGCCAGCGCCGGGCCGTGCATGTAGGTGCCGAGCACGCTGCCCTGGACCACACCGTCGACCGGCGAACCGGCACCGTTCCCCGTGCCCCGGACCACGCGCTGCAGCGGTGCGGCGTCGGGGCCGAGTGCGGAACCGCCGCGGTGGTTCTCGAACCCGGTGAGCGGCTGCGTGAGGCCCTCGATCAGCGGCGTGCCCTCCACCTCGCCGATGGAGCGCTTCTCCTGCGGCGTGGTGGTCAGGTCGAACAGCGAGATGCCGTCCACCCGTTCGCCCTCGGCGGTCTCGTACCAGTGTCCGAGCACCTGGATGGCGGCGCAGATCGCCAGCACGGGAGCGCCTTTCGCGGCCGCCTCCTGCATGCCGGGATACCGCGCCAGGTGCCGCGTCGCGAGCCGCTGTGCGTAGTCCTCGGCGCCGCCGAGGGTGTAGATGTCGCAGGTCGCGGGGACGGGATCGGACAGGGTGATGGGCAGGACCTCGGCGTCGATGCCCCGCAGCCGCGCGCGTTGGCGCAGTACGAGCGCGTTGCCGCCGTCGCCGTAGGTGCCCATCACATCGGGCAGGACGAGGCCGATCACCAAGGTGGACTCGGTGATCCGCTCCGCGGATCCGGAGAAGTCGATCATCGGTTGCGCCCCTCCAGTGCCGTGTTCAGGTCGCGGAACGCCGTGTAGTTGGCGAGCACCTCCACCCGCCCGGGCGGACAGGAGGCGATGGCCGCGAGCGGATCGGCCACCAGGGTGTGCTCGGCGCCCGCGTAGGTCAGGCGGACCGCGAGGTCGGCGCCGCGCTCACCGGAGGCGACGACCTTGCCGTTCTCGAACCGCTCGAACTGCACGTCCCACAGCCAGGAGAGGTCCTCGCCGTCGGGCACCTGCCCGTTGACCGCGATCACCAGGCCCTCCGCCGTGCCGTCGATCATCGACATGGCCTCCTGCCAGCCGGCGGGGTTCTTCGCGAGCAGCATGCGGACGGTGTGCTCGCCGACGGTCACGACGCCGTACCGGCCGGCGACCTCCCCGACGGTGCCCACGGCCTCGACGGCGGCGAGGGGGTCGGCGCCCATCGCGACAGCGGCGGCCACGGCCTGCGCGGCGTTGCCCCGATTCGCCCGGCCGGGAAGGCGCAGGGTGAGCGGTGCGACGAAGCCGTCGGGCCCGTAGATCGAGGTGTCGTCCACCCACCAATCGGGCTCCGGACGGGAGAAGTCGGTCCCCGTCGAGTACCAGTGGTCCCCGTCGCGGACGATCGGCTCGCCGGAGCGCGGGCAGGAGGTGGAGTCGCTGGTCCAGCCCGCCCCGGCCGCGACCCACACGACCTTCTTCGCGTCGTAGGCGACCGAGGTGACGAGCACGTCGTCGCAGTTGGCGACGACCGTCAGTTCGGGGTGGGCGTCGACGCCGGCGCGCAGCCGGCGCTCGATGGCGTTGATCTCGCCGACCCGGTCCAGCTGGTCGCGGGAGAGGTTGAGCAGCACGAGGGCCTGCGCGGCCGTCGCGTCGAGGACGTGCGGCACATGCAATTCGTCGACCTCGAGCGCGGCGAGCGGCGCGCCCTGGTGCGCGGTGAGCGCGGCGACGATGCCGGCGTCCATGTTGGCCCCGTCGGCCTGCGTGGCGACGGCGCGGCCCGTGGTCGCGAGCGCGGCGGCGGTCATCCGCGTCGTGGTCGACTTGCCGTTCGTGCCGGTCACGACGACGGTCCGCTTACCGTCGGCCAGCCGGGCCATGAGGTTCGGCTCGATCTTGAGCGCGACGAGGCCGCCGATCATCGAGCCCTTGCCGCGCCCGGCGCGCTGCGACGCCCAGGCTGCGGAGCGGGCGGCGAGCAGCGCCGCGCGGGCGCGGAGGGGGAGTCCGGGCATGCGCTCCAGGATAGGGCAAGGTGGTGGCATGGCTGAACTGCACGAGGACCGGGGCCGGGCACTGTCGTTCGGGGCGCTCGCGGAGGACTACGACCGCCTCCGGCCCCGCTACAGCGATGCGACCCTCGATGCGATCGCGACGGGCCGCTCGGCCCTCGACGTCGGCGCCGGGACGGGGATCCTGGCTCGTCAGCTGCGGGACCGGGGCCTGGACGTGCTGGCCGTGGAACCCGACGGTGCCATGGCCGCGCTCGCGCGGGCCTCGGGCGTGCCGGCCGAGGTCGCGACCTTCGAGGAGTGGGACGCCCGCGGCCGCACGTTCGACCTCATCACCTTCGGGCAGTCCTTCCACTGGGTGGACGCGGACCGGGCGATTCCGCGCTTCGCCGAGTTGCTCAACCCCGGCGGCCGGGTGGTCCTGCTGTGGAACAAGCTCCGGCCGACCTCGCCGCCCAACGAGGAGCTCCGCGTCGCGAGCAGTGACTACGTCAACGTCGAGGCCGCCGGCGCGGGGACCCTGGAAGACCTGATGGTCCGGATGGCCGCGCTGCAGAAGCGGTTCGAGGACGCGGGCTTCGCCGTGACCGAGCGCGAGGACACCTGGACCGAGACGCAGTCCAAGCAGCGGTGGCTCGACCTCGCCTTCACCTACTCGTCGCACTCAACTCTGCCGGACGACCGCCGGTCCGCCCTGCGCACCGCGCTCGCCGAGGTCATCGGCGATCGTGACGTCGAGCTCGCCGCCTCGACCACCGCTCTCATCGCCACCAGGTAGGGCAGCGGGTCTGCGCAGCATCCCGAGCAGGCAGCCGGCGATCACCGTCGCCGCCCCGGCCAGGGCGAGAGCGGTCGGATGCTCGCCGAACACGACGGCGCTCGCCGCGATACCGACGACGGGGACCAGAAGCGTCGCCGGCGCCACCGTCGAGGCGGGGTAGCGCGCCATCAGCGCGCCCCACAGCCCGTATCCGACGACGGTGCTCATGATCGCGATGTAGGCGACGCCCAGGAGCGCGAGGCGACCCGACGCACCGTCGAGGCTGTGCGCCAGGGCCTTCCAACCCGTGCTGGGCCCCTCGACTGCGGCGCTCAGCGCCAGCATGGGCAGGGGCGGGATGACCGACATCCACAGGGTGAACCGGAAGGGCTCCGACGGTGCCGCGAGTCGCTGTCCGATGTTGCCGAACGCCCAGCTCAGCCCGCCCAGGAGGGTGAGGACGACGCCCAGCACGCCGACCCCTGCCGCGGCATCGGCGCGGTCGGCGATGATCAGCGCCATCCCGACGACGGCGATCCCGATGCCCGCGACCTGCCGAACGGTCAGCTTCTCGTGCAACAGCACCGCGCCGAGCAGCACGGTGAACGGTGCCGAGGACTGCAGCACGAGCGAGGCCAGCCCCGTCGGCATGCCGATGTGCATGGCGGTGAACAGTAGCCCGAACTGGAAGGTGCCCGAACCGAGGCCGTAGAGCACCAGCCACTTCACCGGGCCCTTCGGCGGCCGCACGAACAGCAGGACCGGGATCGCGAGCACCAGGAAGCGCAGTGCGCTCAGGAACAGGGGCGGGAAGTAGTCCAGGCCGTAGCGGATGGCCAAGAAGTTCAGTCCCCACAGCACGACGACGGCGAGGGCGACGAGGCGGTCACGGGGGCTCATGATCTCCACTGTCCCGGCCAATGAACGGAAGTACAATCGAATATTTCTTGACCAACCATGTAGCGTGACTACATGGATGTTCATCGGCTACGGATCCTGCGGGAACTCGCCGACCGCGGCACGGTCGCTGCGACGGCGCGGGCGATGGACATGACCCCGTCGGCGGTGTCGCAGCAGCTCAAGGTGCTCGCGCGGGAGGCGGGTGTGGACCTGCTCGAGCCCGACGGCAGGCGCGTGCGGCTCACCGACGCAGGGCTCGCGCTGGTCGTCCGGGCGGAATCTGTACTGGGGGAACTCGATCGGGCGCGGGCGGAGATGGACCGCTACCGCTCGACGCCGGTCGGCGTGGTCCGGCTCACGCTGTTCCCGTCCGCGGCGGAGCTGCTGCTGCCGGGCGTGCTGCGGAGGACCAGGGCGGCGGGGGTGCGGGTGACGGCGTCGGACGCGGACCTGCCGGGTACGGAACTCCCGGCGATGCTCGCGGACGCGGACATCGTCGTCGCGCACCGGGACGAGCGCGCCTCACCCCTCGGCGGCCCGCGCATCGCCTCTCGCGTCCTCATGCGCGAGCCGATCGATCTGGTCGTGCCGCTCGGGCATCCCTTGGCGGCGGCGGGCCGGGTGGACGCGACGCAGTTGGCGGACCTGGACTGGATCAGTGTGCGCGACGGTTTCCCCGTCGACGACGTGCTGCGCTCGCTGGCCACGCTCACGGGCGTGCAGCCGCGGGTGGTCCAGCGGATCAACGACTTCCACACCATCCAGGCGATGGTCGCCGCGGATCTCGGCGTGGCACTCGTCGCCCGGCACGCCGTGACCCATCCGGGCGTCCGCGGGCTCGAGATCGTCGGCGTGCTCGCCGCTCGCATCCTCGAGGTCGCGATCCGGCCCGGCGCCGAGCGCCGCCCCGCTGTCGCCGCGGTCCTGCGCGCCCTCGACGAGGAGGTCGCCGCGGTCCAGCCGTGAGGCGGAATTGACCCTGAGCCGGATACATCCCATGATTCGAGGTGTGACCGTTCGTGAGGTTTCCGCAGCACCTGCCGCCCTGCGGGCGGTCGGCGCCCTGACCTGCGCGTTCGCACTGATCGTGATGGGGGTGTGTCTGCGGCTGATCTTCGGCAGCTCGTCGGCGGTGCTCTCCGAGATCCGCGAGGCCTACGGATTGAACGGCGCCGAGGTCGCGCTGCTGACCACTGGCCCCGTCCTCTGCCTCGGCCTGTTCTCGGCCGCGACGCCCCGCCTGGCCCGCAGGTACACCGCTCCGCTGGTGGCGACGGTGGCCGTCGCGATGATCGTCGTCGGGAGCGCGCTGCGGATCCTGCCGAGTTGGCCCGTGCTGCTCGGCGGGACGATGCTGGCCGGCGCGGGGATCGCGCTGGGCAATGTTCTCGGTCCCGTGCTCGTGCGGATCTTCTTCCCGCACCGGATCGGTCTCATGACGGGCCTGTTCACCGCGATGGTCTGCGTCTCCACCGGGTTCGCCTCCGCCCTGACGGTGCCCGGCGCGACCGCGCTCGGCGGCAACTGGCGGGCCGCGCTCGCGCTCTGGGCGATCCCCGCCCTGGTCGCGGTCGTACTGCTGGGCGTGGTGACGGTGCGCTACCTCCGGTTCCGCCGGAGCGTCCCCGAGATCGACGGTGCGGACGCGCCCGGTGCCGTCCGAACGGTGCTCCGCAGTCCCGTCGCCTGGGCGGTCACCGGCTTCATGGGCCTGCAGTCCCTGCAGGCCTACGCCCTGATCGGGTGGATCCCCACGATCTACCGCGACCGCGGGGCGTCCGCCGAGACGGCCGGCGCGATGCTCGCGATCGGCGGCATCCTCAGCGTGCTGACGGCGCTGACCTTCCCGCAGTGGGCGGCTCGGCGGCGGGAGCAGCGGATCGTCGCCGTGGCGGCCGTGGCGCTGCAGGGGGTCGGTTTGCTCGGCGTCCTCGCCTTCGGGAACGGGATCGGGGCCTGGATCGCGAATGTCTTCGTCGGCTTCGGCCTGGGCGCGATGATCTCCCTGGCCGTCACCATGATGAACCTGCGCGCGGCGACCACCGCTGAGGCGGTCTCGCTCTCGGCGATGTCGCAGACGGTCGGCTACCTGCTCGCCGCGTGGGGGCCGATGCTCATGGGCGTGCTGCACGGCGTACGCGGGAACTGGAACCTGCCACTGATCAGCCTGCTGATCCTGCTGATCCCGCTCCTGCTGTGCGGGCTCGTCGCCGGGGGCGACAGGACGGTGGGTGCGCCGTCACCGCTGGGCGACGGTGTGCAGCCCGGCGGGCAGAAAGCGTAGGAGCAACTCCCGGGCCGCGGCCGAGTCACCGTCGACCAGGTGGGTGAGCTGGGCGCCCTCGTACAGCGCGATGGCGAAGCGAGCGAGTGCGGCGGCGTCGTCCGCGGGCACGAACCGGGACAGTGCCCGGGACAAGCGCTCCCGGATCGCACGGTCGCGCTCCGTCAGGCGCGCCGCTGCGGCCCCGTCACGAGCGGCGAAGATGGTGAACTCGGTGGAGAGCAGCCCCCAGCGACGCTCCTCGGGATCGTCGGGGGCAGCGGCGAGGGCAGCGGCGACGATCGCATCGTCCAGCGACTCGGCCCCGTCGATCACGGCGGCGACGCGCCCGATCTGTCGCTCGGTGTGCCGGTCGAAGAGGGCCAGGAACAGCGCTTCCTTGCCGGAGAAGTTGGAGTAGAAGGCACCGCGGGACAGGTCCGCGCGCCGGCAGATCTCGTCCATCGACGCCGAGTGATAGCCGCGCTCGGCGAACACGTCCAGCCCCGCGTCGAGGAATCGCTCCACGGTGCGGGCGCGGGTCTGCTCGCCCTTGGCCATCGTTCGTCCTCCTCGTTGACGCGGGGTGTGATGCGTGCCATGCTAGCGATAAGTAGAACAGTCAGTCCAGTTATGAACCTCGAGAGGTGGGCGCATGGCCGAGGAAGCATCGTCGGAACCGGGTGGCTTCGTGCCCGACGCGATCGTGGTGGGGGCGGGCCTCGCCGGCCTCGTCGCGGCGTACGAGCTGACGCGGGTGGGGCGCCGGGTACTGATCCTCGACCAGGAGAACCGCGCGAACCTGGGCGGGCAGGCCTTCTGGAGCCTCGGCGGGCTGTTCCTGGTCGATTCGCCGGAGCAGCGGCGCCTCGGCATCAAGGACTCGTTCGAGCTGGCGCTGCAGGACTGGATGGGCTCGGCGGGCTTCGACCGCGATGACGAGGACCACTGGCCCAGGCAGTGGGCTCGCGCCTATGTCGAGTTCGCGACGCACCGCAAGCGCGACTACCTGCGGGGACTCGGGCTCGGCATCACCCCCGTGGTCGGCTGGGCGGAGCGCGGCGGCGGGGCGGCCGACGGACACGGCAATTCCGTCCCGCGGTTCCATCTCACCTGGGGGACGGGGCCCGAGGTGGTGCGGGTGTTCCGTGAGCCCGTCGAGCGCGCTGAGGCGCAGGGGCTGGTGCGGTTCGCCTTCCGGCACCGGGTCGACGAGCTGCTGCGCGACGACGACGGCGCGATCGTCGGCGTCCGCGGCGCGGTCCTCGAACCCTCGGAGCTCGACCGCGGCATCGCGAGTAGCCGAGAGGCGTTCGGGGACTTCGCGTTCCGCGCCCCGACGGTGCTCGTCACCTCCGGTGGCATCGGCCACAACTTCGAGCTCATGCGGCAGTACTGGCCGACGGAGCGGCTCGGCCCCTACCCGGAGCACATGATCGCGGGCGTGCCGGCGCACGTCGACGGGCGCATGCTCGCGATCTCCGAGAAGGCGGGCGCGAGTATCGTGGGCCGCGATCGGGTGTGGGCCTACACGGAGGGCATTCACAACTGGAATCCGATCTGGCCCAACCACGCGATCCGCATCATCCCCGGGCCGTCGTCGCTGTGGTTCGATGCGAACGGAAACCGCTTCGCCGCCCCGAACTTCCCCGGCTTCGACACCAACTCGACGATGAAGGCGATCCTCGGCACCGGGTACGACTACTCGTGGTTCGTCCTCACCGAGTCGATCATCGAGAAGGAGTTCGCGCTGTCGGGCTCCGAACAGAACCCCGATATCACCGAGAAGGACCTGAAACTGGCTCTGGGCCGGGTGAAGTCGAAGGGCGCGCCCGGGCCCGTCGAGGCCTTCAAGGAACACGGCGAGGACTTCGTCGTCGCCGACACGCTCGAGGAACTGGTGGAGGGCATGAACGGCCTCGGCCGCGGCGGGCACGTCGACCTCGACCACCTGCGTCGCCAGATCGAGGCGCGCGATCGTGAGGTCGCCAATTCCTTCAGCAAGGACGCCCAGCTGCAGGCGATGCACAATGCGCGGAACTACCTGGGCGACAAGGTGGTACGGGTCGCCAAGCCGCACCGCATCCTCGACCCGGCGCACGGCCCGCTCATCGCCGTCCGGCTGAACATCCTCTCCCGCAAGACCCTCGGCGGGCTCGAGACGGACCTGTCGGCGCGCGTCCTCGGGGCCGACGGTGTGCCCATCCCCGGCCTGTACGCCGCCGGTGAGGTCGCCGGGTTCGGTGGCGGCGGGGTGCACGGCTACAACGCTCTCGAGGGCACCTTCCTCGGCGGGTGCATATTCTCGGGGATGACGGCGGGCCGCGCAGCCGCGGCCGCCACTTCCGGACGAAAGGGAGAACGAGCGTGAGCGTACGGACGGCACTGGTGACGGGGGCATCGTCGGGCATCGGGTACGAGACGGCGAAGTTGCTCGCACAGAAGGGCTACCGGGTGCTCGGCACCAGTAGGAACCCGGACACGATCCCCGCCGACAAGCGGATCTCAGGTGTCGAGTACCTGGCACTGGACCTGGCCGACCGCGAGTCGATCGCGGCGTGCGCGGCAGCGGCGGGCGCCGTCGACGTCGTGGTCAACAATGCCGGTGAGAGCCAGTCCGGGCCGCTCGAGGAACTGCCCGCCGACGCGGTGGACCGGCTCTTTCAGACCAACGTCTTCGGCGCGGTCCAGCTCACCCAGCGACTCCTGCCCGCGATGCGCGAGCGGCGGTACGGCCGCGTCGTCATGGTCGGCTCCATGCTGGCGAGTTTCCCGCTCGCCTACCGCAGCTCGTACGTCGCGGCGAAGGCCGCCCTGAAGGGCTTCGCCTCCGCTGCACGGCAGGAGCTTTCGCCGTTCGGCGTGTGGGTGTCCACCGTCGAACCCGGCTCGATCGCCACCGGGATCGGCGAGCGTCGCACCAAGTACGTCGCCGACGATTCCGTGTACCGCGCCGACTTCGACACGATGATCGAGACCCTCGACGCCAACGAGCGCGGCGGGATCACCCCCGCTCGGGTCGCGGAGCTCATCGTCAAGGCCGTCGAATCGGAGCACCCCCGCGAGTTCTACGCCGTGGGCAGCAATGCGCCACTGGTGTTCCTGCTCAAGCGGTTGGTGCCGGTCGAGGTCGTCTCGTCGATCGTGGCGCGTCGGCACGGCCTCCGGCGATAGACGTCCTTGGTCATCGGGACATCCATCCCTGGCCGGAGAAGGGATCTACTACGTAGTGTCGTAGGAGATCCCATCCTTCAGCCCGAGGACCGATGCCCCATGCTCACCGAACCCCAACGCACCGTCATCCGCGACACCCTGCCCGCCGTCGGCGGCGCGATCGACGAGATCACGCCCAACTTCTACCTCCGCATGTTCGCGGCGCATCCCGAGTTGGAGCGCGACCTGTTCAACCGCGGTAACCAGGCGGTGGGCGCGCAGCAGCGCTCGCTCGCCGCGTCGATCGCGATGTACGCCACGGCGGTCGTGGACGACGAGGTCTCCGCACGGATGATGCTCGAGCGCGTCGCGAACAAGCACGCCTCCCTGGGTGTCGCGCCCGATCAGTACCCGATCGTGTACGAGCACCTGTTCGGGGCCATCGCCGAGGTGCTCGGGGCGGCCGTGACGCCGGAGGTTGCCGACGCCTGGACCGCGCTGTACTGGCAGCTCGCCGACGAGCTCATCGCGATCGAGAAGGGGCTCTACGCAGACGCCGCCATCACGCCGGAGACGGTGTGGCGCACCGTCGTCGTGGCGGAGCGGCAACAGGAGACTCCGCGCACCGTCGCCTTCGTCCTGGCGGACCCGTCCGGGGCTCCGCTTCCGGCCTTCCTTCCCGGGCAGTACATCTCGGTCGCGGTACGCCTGCCCGACGGTGCCCGTCAGATCCGCCAGTACAGCCTGTCCGGTGCCGGCGAGGGGCGGTGGCGGATCGGGGTCCGGCGTGACGGCGAGGTCTCGTCGTACCTGCACGAGTACGCCTTCGAGGGCACCTCGCTGCAGGTCTCCCCGCCCTTCGGGGACATCGTGCTGGACAGCGATCCGACGACGCCGCTGGTCCTGGCGTCGGCGGGCATCGGCATCACACCGGTGCTCGGCATGCTCTACCACCTCGCGGAGGAGGAGGGTGGGCGGCAGGTCGTCGTCGCGCACGCCGACCGCACTCGAGCCACGCACGCGCACCGGGCCGAGCTCGCCGAGCTGGTCGCGCGGATCCCGGGTGCCGCGCTGCACACGTGGTACGACGAGCTCCCCGACGGATATCCGTTGGCGGAGGGGGAGTCCCGCGGACGTATCGACCTGTCCGAGATGGCGATCCCGGGCGATGCGCACGCGTACCTGTGCGGACCGCTGCCCTTCATGTCGGGGACGGCCGATCAGCTCGAGGCCGCGGGGCTGCCGCGGGAGCGCGTGTGGTTCGAGGCGTTCACGCCGTCGGTATGACCGAATCCCAGGTGAGTCGGGGGCGGCCCCCAGGTCCCTGACAGGTCGGCGGTCGACGGTGGGTGCCTCAGTCCACCGACCGAAGGAATCCTCATGAGCACCCTGCCCCGCCGTATCGGCCTGGTCTGCGGCGGCACCGTCGAAGCACGCCGGCACGCGCAATGCCGCGTACCGGCAGTGCCTCGAGCAGAACGGCGTCGTGTTCCCATCCAAGGGAGCGAAGCCGTCCGGCACCGCGACGCCGAGTGAGGGGACTCAGCCCTCGGGGGCACCGTCCGCGAAGCCGCACGGCGGCGGGCGCCGGATGGGACCGCCGGCCGGCGTCTCCCAGGACACCTGGGACAAGGCGGTCGCGGCCTGCGCCTCGGTGAAGCCCTCGAAGGCGCACACCGCGCCGACGACGTGACGGTGGCTCAGGCGCCCAGCGTCGAGCCCGCGACGGCTGCGGCGAGGATCCGCGCCGCCTCCGGGAAGCGCTCGGGCTGCGGCCCGGCGTAGGCGAGACGGAGGTGGTTCCCCGTGGGCTCCGCGGGGAACCATTCGTCACCGGGCCCGACGACGAGTCCGTCGCGGCGGCAGCGGTCGACGACGGCCGCGAGGTCCACGTCGTCCGGCAGGCGCGCCCACAGCGCGAGGCCGCCGCGGGGTACCGCGTCCACGCCGACGTCGGGTGCGTGCTCGCGCAAGCTGCGCAGCAACAGATCTCGACGGTCGCCGAGCTGCCGCCCGAGCCGCCGCAGGTGCGTCCGCCAGGCGGGCTGCGTGACGACGTCCAGCGCCACCGCCTGGAGGACACCGCTGACGTACATCGCGTCCGCCTGGGTGTCGGCGAGGATCCGGTCCCGTGCCGGGCCGCGCGCGATGACCGCCGCCACGCGTACCGCGGGCGCGACGCTCTTGCTCAGGGATCTGATGTACACCACGTGCCCGGAGTCGTCCCGCGTCGCGAGGGGGACCGGCGCGGCGTCGATGCCGAAGTCCCGCGCGTAGTCGTCCTCGATGAGGAACGCACCGGCGTCGCGTACCGCGGCGAGGATGTGCCCGGCACGGTCCGGATCCCACACGGCCCCAGTCGGACTCGCGAACGCCGGCTGCGCGTAGAAGGCGCGCGCCCCGGTCTCCGCGAGCACGCGGCGCACGACGTCCGGATCCGGGCCCGACGGTCCGCTCGGTACCGGAAACACCTCCACCCCGGCCTGTTCCGCGGCGAGGATCGCGCCCCAGTAGGTGGGTGACTCCATCACCAGCGGCCGTCCGGCGCCGACCAGCGCCCGGAAGGCGGTGAGCAGGGCGCCCTGGCTGCCGGGCGTGACCACCACGTCGCGGGCGCCGGCGGGGCCGGTCCCGGTCGGCGTCTGCGCGGCGAGTTCGGCGGCGAACCAGGATCGCAGCTCGGGGAGCCCGGCGACGGGCGGGCGCCCCATCAGCGCCTCGCTCCGCGCCGCGCGCGCGAGGGCCGGCCGGACCAAGCGTTCCGGTAGCAGCTCCCGCGCGGGGTACCCGGAGTGCAGGCCGATCGCGTCCCCGTCGAAGGGCTGCAGGGCGGTGGGGGCGGCCGGCGTGCGGCGCCCCGAAGCGCCCAGGGCGGCTGTCTGCCAGCCCAGGTCGACGGGCCGCGCGGCGCGCTCAGTGCGTACGAAAGTACCGACACCCGGCCGTGTCTCGACGACACCGAGTGAGGTGAGCGAGCGCAGCGCCTGCTGGACCGTGACGGGGCTGACACGGTGCTCGGCTACGAGCGCCCGAGTGGAGGGGAGCTTGGCGCCGGGTGGAGCCGCGGCGATCCAGGATCGGAGTGCTGTCGTCAGACGTGCCCCACTGCTATCGTCAGACATGAATCAACATGATAGCGCTACTGTCCAGCGCCGACCAGTGATACCGGGGTCGCCGATCGTGCGATCGGGGCTGCTGTGGGGACTCCTGGGGGTGCTCGCCTTCTCCTTCACCGTGCCCTTCACGCGCGTCGCGGTCGCCGGCGGCGGCCTGCCGCCGCTCTTCGTCGGCGCCGGACGCGCCGTCGTCGCCGCAGCGCTGGCAGCGATCGCGCTGTTCGTCACCCGGCAGGCGCTCCCTCGCGGCCGACAGTTGGTCCGCGTCGGCATCGTCGCGTTCGGCGTGGTGATCGGTTTCCCAGTGCTGACCTCCTTCGCGTTGACCACGGCCTCCGCCTCGCACGGCGCCGTCGTGATCGCCCTCCTGCCCGCCGCGACCGCGGTGACCGCCGTGTGGCGGGTCGGAGAACGCCCGCGGCCAGCGTTCTGGGTGGCGGCGGGTGTGGGCGCAGTGTGTGCGGTGGTCTTCGCGGTGCTGCAGGGCGGTGGCCTCGGCACACTGCACGTCTCGGATCTCCTGCTGTTCGGTGCGGTGGTCGCCGCAGCGATCGGCTACGCCGAGGGTGGGTTGCTCTCGCGGGAGCTCGGTGCGTGGCAGACGATCTCGTGGGCACTCATGGTCGCCGCGCCGGTGATGCTGGTGCTCACGGCCTTCAGTGCCCGAGGCGGGGTGAGTGGCACGGCATCCGGCTGGTGGGCCTTTGCCTACCTCGGCGTGGTGAGCATGTTCCTGGGCTTCTTCGCCTGGTACCGCGGCCTCGCGATCGGACCGATGGCCACCGTCAGCCAGGTGCAACTGGTCCAGCCCGTGTTCGGGATCGCCTGGGCCGCCCTGCTGCTGGGCGAGTCCGTCGGGTGGTCGACGGTGCTCGGCGGCCTCGCCGTCGTCGCTTCCGCCGCCCTCGCCGTGCGTACCCGCAGCCGCTGACGGTGCCGGCGCGACAGAAATCCCCGCTCGCCCCATGAGAACACGGGGCGAGCGGGGATTTCTGGTGTGACCGAAGAGATCTACGGCGCCCAGGTACGGGTCGAGGCCTCGCCGACGGCGGCCTCGGCCGATCGGACGCTGCCGTTCGCGCGGTTCACGGCGGAGACCACGGCGCGCAGCGAGGCGGTGGTGATCGACGGTGCGATGCCCACGCCCCAGACGGTGCGATCCTCGTCGCCCACCCGCACGATCGCCTCGACATAGGCCGCGGCCTGGGCGTCGTCTCCGGCGGACAGGGCGTGCTCGCTGTAGTCGAGCACCCGGACATCGAAGCCGACGGTGCTGATCGCGTCGACGAACGACGCGAGCGGGCCGTTGCCCTCGCCCGAGATCTCCTGCTCCTTGCCGTCGACCTTGACCACGACGTCGATGTGGTCGACGCCACCGTCGACCTCGGAGGCCGTCACCTTCTGGCGCATGCGCTCCAGCGGCAGGATCGGATCGATGTACTCGCCCGCGAAGACATCCCACATCTCCTTCGGCGTGACCTCGCCGCCCTCGCCGCCCTCGCCGTCGGCGATCTTCTGCACCGACTGGCTGAACTCGACCTGCAGGCGCCGCGGCAGCTGCAACCCGTGGTCGGTCTTCATGATGTAGGCGACGCCGCCCTTGCCGGACTGGCTGTTGACGCGGATGACGGCCTCGTAGCTGCGGCCCACGTCCTTGGGGTCGATCGGCAGGTAGGGGACCTGCCACAGGATGTCGTCGGCGTCCTTGTCGGCCTGGTCGGCGTCGACCTTCATCTGGTCCAGGCCCTTGTTGATGGCGTCCTGGTGGCTGCCCGAGAAGGCGGTGTAGACCAGGTCGCCGCCGTAGGGGTGCCGCTCGGGCACGGGCAGCTGGTTGCAGTACTCGACGGTGCGCCGGATCTCGTCGATGTCGGAGAAGTTGATCTGCGGGTCGATGCCGCGGCTGAACATGTTCAGGCCGAGCGTGACCAGGCAGACATTGCCGGTGCGCTCACCGTTGCCGAAGAGGCACCCCTCGATCCGGTCCGCGCCCGCCAGGTAGCCCAGCTCGGCGGCCGCGACACCCTCGCCGCGGTCGTTGTGCGGGTGCAGCGACAGGATGATGCTGTCGCGGCGGTTCAGGTTGCGACTCATCCACTCGATCGAGTCGGCGTAGACATTGGGCGTGGCCATCTCGACGGTGGCCGGCAGGTTCAGGATGATCGGCTTCGCGGGCGTCGGATCGATGACCTCGACGACCGCGTCGCACACCTCCTTGGCGAAGGACAGCTCGGTGCCGGTGTACGACTCGGGGGAGTACTCGTAGCGCCAGGTGGTGTCCGGGTACTTCTTCTCCTCGCGGCGCACCAGGTGGGCGGCGTCCACTGCGATCTTCTTGATGGCGGCCTTGTCCGCGCGGAAGACCACTCGGCGCTGCAGCACGGACGTCGAGTTGTAGAAGTGCACGATCACGTTCTTCGCGCCCTGGCAGGCCTCGAAGGTCCGGATGATCAGCTCCTCGCGACACTGCACCAGCACCTGGATCGTCACGTCGTCCGGGATGGCCCCGTCCTCGATGATCTCCCGGACGAAGTCGAAGTCCGTCTGGCTCGCGGACGGGAAGCCGACCTCGATCTCCTTGTAGCCCATGCGGACCAGCAGGTCGAACATGCGGCGCTTGCGCGCGGGGCTCATGGGGTCGATGAGCGCCTGGTTGCCGTCGCGCAGGTCGACGGCGCACCACAGCGGGGCGGTGGTGGCGACCTTGTCCGGCCAGGTACGATCGGGGAGCGCGATCTGCTCGACCTCGTCCGCGTAGGGGCGGTAACGGTGGGCGGGCATGGCGCTTCCGCGCTGCGGGTTCCATGCGGGCTGGCCGGGATTGCTGGGACCGGCCGGGGCGGTGATCTTCGATACGCCGGAGGTGAAGGAATCGGCTGCAGGGCTCATGGTGTCGAGGCTACTTTCTCGGAGCGCCCCCGCGGCTGGCAGGGACGTGAATCGGTCGCGGAGCGACCGGAAGGGGCTCGACCGGCGATGCCGCGAAGCCACGGCTCAACCCGCGACGGGGAGCCGGTCTGGATCAGACCCCGCCGCGGCAACCGAGGAGAAGGGCACGCCACTGCACGCCATGAATATAGCGCACGGTGCAGCCGCGCTGAAGGGGGCGGTACGAGCGACCGCGGCGAACTGTGACCTAGAACACGTTTCGCCATATTTTCGGCGCGATTGCGGCCTCGAATTAATGATCGTGCATTCCAAGCTGCTATTGATGATCGGATCCGTCTGTGAATCCGCAGGACGGATGCCGGTTGGTGAACTTTCTTGAACCGTGATGTGTCTCACCTGCTGACTTGCTGTGACCTTCACTCGCGGGAATCCGCGCTGAAGATGTTGCAATTTCAAGGATGACCTCCCTACAATTCTGCGATTGCAACCGTTCTGCGTTGTGATCGCGATGTGAGGAGAGCTTGGTGGAGCACGTGGTGCACTCCTTGACCGGAGCCCAGTACGGAATGTGGCTCAGCCAGCAGATGTCTCCGGACGTCGCTTACACCGTTGCGCAGTACGTGGACATCCGCGGGCCGTTCGACGTCGAGACGATGCAGGCCGTGACCCGCGAGGTCGGCGACGAGTTCCAGTCGCCGTACCTGCGCATCGATGTCGATGAGTCGGGTGCGCCGGTGCAGCGCCTCGATCGCTCCATCGACGGCGCGGCACAGGTAATCGACCTGGGACTCGCCGACCTTCCGGAGGACCAGCGCATCGACGCCGCCGTCGCCTGGATGCGCGCCGAGTACTCCCGCCCGCTCGACCTCGCCGTCGACGACCTCATCATCAACCGGCTCATCCGAGTCGCCGAGGACCACTGGCTCTGGTACGCCCGTGCGCACCACGTCGTCATCGACGGGTACGGCGCCTCCACGCTGCAGCGTCGCGTCGCGGAGCTCTACACCGCCCGTGTCACCGGCGCGGAGACCCCTGTGCTCAAGCCCGCGCCGCTGGGCCCCGAGGGGTTCCTGACGGCCGAGGAGAAGTACTTCGCGTCCGCGCGCGCCGACGGTGACGCCGAGTACTGGGCGGAGATCGTCGCGACGCTTCCCGAGGCCGCCGGCCTCAGCCGCATGGCCGCGGCACCGTCGCCCCTGAACCTGCGCCGCAACGGGGTCCCCAGCTCCGAGGCGGGAGCGCGCCTGGAGGCGGCGGCCGAGCGGCTGGGCACCAACCGCACCGGGCTCGTGATCGCCGCCTTCGGCGCGTACGTCGCCGCCGTGTCGGGACGCGAGGAGATCTCGCTGTCGGTCCCCGTCGCCGCGCGCACCACCGCCGCCCTGCGCGGCTCGACGGGCATGACCGCCAACGTGCTGCCCGTCCCCGTGCGGGCCGGATCCGGCGCCACCGTCTCCGATGTCATCGACGGCACCGGTCTCGACCTGCGCAACGGGCTGCGACACCAGCTCTACCCCGCGGCCCGGATGGAGGCGCCCACGCTCCGCGAGGGCGTCGTCGGCTCCACCTTCGGCGACACCATCAACATCATGATGTTCTCCTCGGCGATGACGCTGGGCGAGGCCGCCGGCACCCTGAACCTGCTCACCTCCGGTCCCGCTGAGGATGTCGCGGTCACCGTCTACGAGTCCGAGCAGGGCGCGCTGCGGATCGACATGGAGGCCAACCCCGCGTCCTACTCCGTCGCCGACCTCGATGCGCACTACGCGCGGTTCATGGAGTACCTCGACCGGTTCGCGGCCGCCACGGGTGGCACCCCGCTCTCCGCGCTCACCGTCGCGACCGAGTCCGAGGCCGCCGAGTGGGCCCGGTTCGCCGGTGCGGCCGACGGTGCGCCGCAGGCCGCCGGGCCGGCCGTTCCGATGCCCGACCTGCTGCGCCGCGCCGCCGCCTCGCACCCGGATCGGGTCGCTGTCGTCGACGGTGACCGCACCATCACCTATGCCGAGCTCGATCGCTACAGCGACCGCCTCGCCCGCTACCTGATGACGGTCGGCGCGGCCCCCGAGGCCAGTGTCGCGCTGCGCATTCCGCGCTCGCTGGAGTCCGTCATCGCGGTCTGGGCCGTGACCAAGACCGGTGCCGCGTTCGTCCCGATCGATCCGAAACTGCCGGCGGACCGCGCCGAGCACATCGCCACAGCGGCGGCCCCGGTCGCCACCCTGACGCCCGCCGACCTCGCCCGCGTGTGGGGGCCCGGCGCCAACGCGGGGAGCAGCGACGCGGACTGGCCCGTGATCGACCTCGCGAACCCCGCCTACCTGATCTTCACATCCGGCTCCACCGGTCGGCCCAAGGGCGTGAGCGTCACCCACAGCGGCCTGTCGAGCCTCGCCGCGGAGCTGGTGCGCTCGCACGGCCTCGCCGAGGGCTCGCGCGTCATGCACTTCGTGTCGCCGGGCTTCGACGCCTCGGTGCTCGAGCTGCTCATGGCGGTCGAGGGTGCGTCCACCCTGGTCGTGGTGCCGCCGGATGTCTACGGCGGCGAGGAGCTCGAGGAGGTCCTCGCGCAGGGCGGCGTCAACGGCGGCTTCATCACGCCCGCCGCGGTGGCCACGATGGATCCGGAGAAGCTGCCCGCGCTCGGTTCGCTCGGCGTCGGCGGCGACACCGTCCCGCAGGCGCTCGTGGAGAAGTGGGCCACCGAGGGCCGGACCCTGGTCAACGTCTACGGCCCCACCGAGACCACCATCGCCGTCACGCTCGGCGCCCTCCACGCCGACGCCCCGGTCCGGCTCGGCGGGCCGATCCCCGGAACGCGGCTGTACGTGCTCGACCCGTACCTGCGTCCGGCGCCCGCCGGTGTGCCCGGCGAGCTCTACATCTCCGGCCCGGGCATCGCCCGGGGCTACCACGGCAACCCGGCACTGACGGCGGAACGCTTCGTGGCCAACCCCTTCGAGGCCGACGGTGCGCGCATGTACCGCTCGGGCGACCTCGTCCGGTGGGACGTCGACGGCGCGCTGGAGTTCCTCGGCCGCATCGATTCGCAGGTCAAGCTCCGCGGCTTCCGCATCGAGCTGGGCGAGATCGATGCCGCCGTCATGCGGGTGGACGGCACCGAGCGGGCCATCACGGTGGTCAACGGTGACGACACCGCCACCGCGGAGCTGGTGACCTATGTGACCGGAACCGCGGAGCCCGAGGCGATCTCCGCGAGCATCGCCGCGGAGCTGCCCGCGTACATGGTTCCCGCGCACATCGTTGCGCTCGACGAGTTCCCGCTGACGGTGAACGGCAAGGTCGACCACAAGCAGCTGCCCCAGCCCGAGCGCTCCGCGGTCGCGGTCGTGGCCGGGCGAGGGCCGCGGACCGACGCCGAGCTGCTGGTCGCGGACGCCTTCGCCGAGGTGATCCCCGGCGTCGTCAAGGAGGACCTCAACGTCGCGACCACGCTGTTCGATCTGGGCGGGAACTCGTTGTCCGCCACGCGTATCGCGGCCCGCCTGGGCTCGGCCACCGGAAGCCGCGTCAGCGTGGCGACGGTGTTCGCCAACCCGACGGTGGAGGGTCTCGCGGCCGCCATCGGCGGCGCGCCGGTGCCCGCCGCTGCGCTCGCGACGTCCACGGCCATCGCCGATGCGGCCGGCGTCGACCCGGAGCCGGAGTTCGCGGCACCGTCGGACCCGGAGGAGGCGGCCGAGCTGCTCCCCGCCCAGCATCAGATGTGGGTTCGCAACCGCCTCAGTCCCGATGGCTCGTACCACATCCCGGTCGCTCTGCACCTGCGTGGAGACGTGGACGTCTCCGCGATGCGCGTCGCACTGGGCGATGTGGTCGCGCGGCACACCCCGCTGCGCACCGTCTACCGCAACGGCCCCACGGCTGGCGAGCCCGAGGTGCAGGTGCTGCCGGCGGGTCCGAACCTGGTGCCGTTCACCGAGCGGTCCGTGGATCTCGACGAGTTGACCGCCGCCGCCACCGATTACGCGGGCGAGCCCTTCGACCTGGCGGCCGACGTGCCGATCCGCGCGCGGCTGTACCGCATCGACGACCGGCATCAGGTGCTGGTGCTGGTGATTCATCACATCGCCGCCGACGGTTGGTCGATGATGCCGCTGGCGGGCGACCTCGCGACCGCGTACGCGTCGCGCAGTCAGGGCAAGGCGCCGAAGTTCCCGCCGCTGCCGCGGACCTACACCGAGCACGCACGCTCCTACAAGCACCGCCTCACCGGCGCCCCGCGCCAGGCGCTGGACCGGTTCTGGGCCGATGTCCTGGCCGATCCGCCGGCCGAGTCGGTGCCGCCCGCCGCAGTCCCCCGCGCGGGCGGAGTGGTCTCCGCGGCCAGCGCGATCGACACGCGCGTGGCACCCGAGGTGTGGGCGGGTGTGGCGGGCCTGGCCCGCGCGCACACCACCACGCCGTTCATCGTGGTGCACGCGGCGCTCGCCGCCGCGATCGCCCGGCTGTCGGGCCAGGGCGACCTGGTGATCGGCACCGCCGTCGCCGGCCGCGGTGAGGCGGAGCTCGACGGACTGGTCGGCATGTTCGTCAACTCGATCCCGTTGCGCACCCGCACCACCGACGACCAGACCTTCGCGCAGCATCTCGCCGCGGTGAGCCAGGGCGACCTGGACGCGCTCGACCACTCCGACCTGCCCTTCGAGTCCGTGCTCGAACTGGTCGACCCGCCGCGCGCCGCCGGCCGCCACCCGATCTTCCAGGTGATGCTCAACCAGCGCCCCTTCGACACGACGCACTTCCCGATGGCGGGCGTCGACGTCGAGGTCGTCCCGGTCGACGTCCCGATCGCCCGCTTCGACCTCGAGGTCACGCTCGGCGCCGATGGCACTATCGAGCTGCGCTACGCGTCCGAGCTCTATCGGACCGAGCAGGCCGAGTCGATCCTCGACGCGCTCGTCGCGGTCCTCACCGCGGTGGGCCACGACCCGCAGACCACGATCGGCGAGCTGCCGATCATGTCGGCGCAGCGGCTCGCCGAGCTGACCCCCGTGCGGGGCGTGGCGGCCGACTTCCACACGCCGCTGGGCCAGCTCATGCGCGAGGCCGCGCGCACCTACTCGAACCGGCCCGCCGTGATCGACGGTGCCCGCGTGCTCACCTACCGCGAGCTCTACGCGGACGCCCGCAAGGTGGCCGCAGCGGTTCTGGCCGCCGGATCGCGCCCGGGTGAGGCGGTTCTCACGGACCTGCCCCGCTCCGCGGAGTCCATCACCGCCTTCTGGGGCATCACCCTGGCCGGCGCCGCCGTGGCCCCGGTCGACCCGAAGTACCCCCAGGACCGGCGCGACTACATCGCGAACGACGTGCGGGCACGCGTGGGCGTCACCGCGACGGGAACCGGTGTGCAGGGCGTCAACTGGGTCGCGATGGACCAGCTCGGCGGCGAGGGCTACGACCCCCAGATCGTGCCGAACTTCGACGACGCCGCGTATGTCATCTACACCTCCGGCTCGACCGGACAGCCGAAGGGCACCGTGGTCACGCACCGCGGGCTCGGCAACTTCGCCGAGGAGCTGCACGTGCGGCTGCAGAGCGGCGCCGACACCCGCGTGATGGCCTTCGCCTCCACGGCGTTCGACGCGACGGTGCTCGAGCACCTGCTCGCGATCCGCGTGGGCGCACCCCTCGTCGTGGTTCCCCCGGGCACCACCGGCGGCCGTGAGCTCGAGCGGATCATCGCCGATCACGGTGTGACCCACGGCTTCCTGACGCCCTCCACCCTGGCGACGGTCAACCCCGACGCCGTCCCGTCGTGGACCCACGTGCTCGCCGGCGGCGAGGCGCTCGGCCCCGGCCTGGCCAAGAAGTGGAGCGTGGGCCGCCGCCTGCACAACGGCTACGGCCCCACCGAGACCACCATCATGACCGCGATCTCCGACGCGCTGTCCGGCGACGGCCGCGTGCCGATCGGGCCGCCCGTCCGCGGCCAGGGCCTGCTGGTGCTCGACGACGAGCTCCGCCCCGTCCCCGTCGGCATGCCCGGCGAGCTGTACGTGGCCGGCCCGCAACTGGCCCGCGGGTACCACCGCCGACCGCAGCTCACGGCGTCGCGGTTCGTGGCGAACCCGTACGGCGAACCCGGCGACCGCATGTACCGCACCGGCGACGTGGTCCGCTGGACGCGTAGCGACGGCGGCCAGCTGATCGTCGACTTCGTGGGCCGCAACGACTTCCAGGTGAAGATCCGCGGTATCCGGATCGAGCTCGGCGAGATCGACGCCACGATCGACACGATGCCCGGGGTCGAGTTCGTCTCGACCCAGGTGCGTCCGGGGCCCGACGGTGCCCCGGCCCTCGTCGCCTACGTCAAGGGCGAGGTGGACCCGTCCGAGGTCCGCGCGCACGTCCGGAAGCGACTGCCCGGCTTCATGGTTCCCGCCGCGGTGATGATCATCGCGAAGGTGCCCATGGGCAACACCGGCAAGCTCGACAACGCGGCGCTCCCGGAGCCCTACTTCGGCGGCACCGGCAACGCCGCCGCGAAGCCGACCACCCCCGGTGAGACCCGCGTGGTGGAGGCCTTCCGGAAGGTGCTCGGCAGCGATGCGATCGGCGTGGAGGACGACTTCTTCGACCTCGGCGGCAACTCGCTCTCGGCGAACGAGCTGGTGAGCCTGCTGGGCAACGGGATCGAGGCGCGCACCGTCTTCGATCTGCGTACCCCGGCGGCGATCGCGACCGCCCTGACCGGCGATCCCGACCGCATCTCCAACGAGTCCGCCCTCGAGGACCAGGGGCTGCGCCGGGTCCAGCGTGGTGATCGCATGCCGCTCTCGTCCGCGCAGGAGCGGATGTGGCTGCAGAACAAGATCGATCCGGGCCCGACCTACAACATCGGCGCCGCCTTCCTTGCGAGCCGCCCGGTCGACAAGGCCGTCCTCGACGCCGCGCTGCGCGATCTGCTCGAGCGGCACGAGAGCCTGCGTACCCGGTACCCGTCGTCGGCGGAGGGCCCCTACCAGGAGATCCTCCCGGCGGATGCGCCGATGGTCCGCGAGTTCTCGGCCGAGTTCGGTACCGCGACGTCGAACGTCGCCGGCCAGGAGTCGGCGATCGCCGAGTTCGTGGCGCGCCCGTTCGCGCTCAACAGCGACCTCCCGCTGCGGGTCATGACGGCGCCCACCGGCAAGGGGTCCATCCTTGCGATCGCGGTGCACCACATCGCGGCCGACGGCGCCTCCGTGGTGCCGCTGACCCGTGACCTGATGGCCGCCTACCTGGCCCGCACCACCGGCACGGAGCCGCAGTGGGCCGAGCTCCCGCTGCAGTACGCCGACTACGCGGTGTGGCAGCGCGGCCAGGCGGACAAGGACGCCGGCGCGGTCGACTACTTCGCGGAGCGCCTGCGCGGCATCCCGGAGGAGAGCTCGTTCCCCGCGGACGGACCGCGACCGACCATCGGTTCCACGGACGCCGGTGAGGTCGCCGTCGTGCTGCCGCTGGCCGAGCGCGAGGCCCTCGCGGACTTCGCCGGTAAGCGCGGCGTCTCGATGTTCATGGTGCTGCACGCGGCCCTGGCCGCCCTCCTGCATCGCGTGAACGAGGCGGACGACGTGGTCATCGGCACGCCGGTGATCGGCCGTACGGACCGTCGCCTGCGGGACGTCGTCGGCATGTTCGTCAACACCGTCGCGCTGCGGACCTCGGTGACGGGCACGGAGACCTTCAACGCCCTCGTCGATCGGATCCGCAGTGGTGACCTGGACGACCTGGTGCATGCGACTGCGCCGTTCGAGCGCGTCATCGAGGCGCTGGCGCCCCCGCGCAGCCGCGACCGGCACCCGGTGTTCCAGGTCGTGCTCAGCCATCAGAACCTCGGCGACCCGCTGAGCGTGCTGAGCTCCGACGGCGGCGGCCTGTTCGACCTCGAGCCGTTGCCCCTGGCCGCCGCCACCACGACCTTCGACGCGACCTTCGAGATCCGCGAGGTCGAGGAGGGGCTGCGGTTCAACCTGCGGTACCGGACGGACCTGTACCGTCCCGGCACCGCGGAGGGGATCGTCGGCCGCCTCGTGCGCCTGGTGACGGCCGGCGTCGCATCGCCGGACACTCCGGTCGCCGACCTCCCGGTGCTGCTGCCGGAGGAGGAGGAACTGTTCCGGCGGGCAGCCACCACGATCGAGCCGCACACCATGGCCGAGATCCTGGCGCGCGCCGTGCGCCAGCGTCCCGGCGCGCCCGCGCTGCGGGCGGGCGATGTGCGGTACACCTACTCCGAGTTGGATTCGGCGATCTCCGCGCTCGCCAACCGGCTGGCCGGCCTGGGCGTGGGAACGGGCACCCGGGTCGCGGTGTCGATCCCGCGTTCCGCCGCGTCCGTCGTCGCGTTCTGGGCGGTCGCCCGGCTCGGTGCGGTGTATCTGCCCGTCGACCCGAAATACCCCGCCGAGCGGATCCAGTACATCCTCGAGGACGCCAAGCCCGCCCTGGGCCTGACGGTGCGCGACGCGGCGGGCGACCTGCCCGAGCTCGTGGACTGGGTGACGGTGGACCTGAGCACCTCCCGGGTACAGCATCCGTCGGCGGAGCTCGCGCAGATCGGGATGGACGATCCGGCGTACGTGATCTACACGTCCGGTTCCACCGGCAAGCCCAAGGGCGTCGTGGTCCCGCATCGCGGTCTGGCCGCGATGGCGGACACGCTGGTGCGCCAGCACGCCGTCGGAGCGAACGCGCGGGTCCTGCACTTCGCGTCGCCGAGCTTCGACGCGTCGATCCTGGAGTTGCTGCTCGCGACCTGGTCGCGCGCCGAGCTCGTGGTGGCGCCGGTCACCCTCTACGGCGGCTCGCCCCTCGGTGACTTCCTCGCCGAGAACGAGGTCACGCACGCCTTCATCACGCCCGCGGCACTGGCCACGATCCCGGATCGTGACCTGCCGCTGCTGGAGGCGCTCAGCGTCGGCGGCGACGTGCTGCAGACCGAGCTGGCGCGCCGCTGGTCGGACGGGCGCATCCTGATCAACGCCTACGGCCCGACCGAGGTCACGATCGCCGCGACCATCGGCGCGGTCGATCCCGACAACGTGGGCATCGGCAGTGCCGTCACGGACGCGCAGCTGATGATCTGCGACGAGCGGCTGAACCTGGTGGCACCCGGCACCGTCGGCGAGCTGTACGTCGCGGGACCCGGTGTGGCGCACGGCTACTTGGACCGCCCCGACCTCACGGCGTCGCGGTTCGTCGCGAACCCGTACAACGACGCGCAGGGCTACAAGCGCATGTACCGCACGGGAGACCTGGTGCGCTGGCGCGCTTCGGACTCCGGCGAGCCGGTGCTCGAGTTCGTCGGGCGCAGCGACGATCAGCTCAAGGTGCGCGGCTTCCGCGTCGAGCCCGGCGAGATCGTCACCGCGCTCGAGGGACACCCGAACGTGCGGCAGGCGGTCGTGGTCGTCGACCGTCCCGAGGGTTCGCTCGAGGCGCAGGCCGCGGCGCGGCTGGTCGCGTACTACGTGGCCGACGGTGCCGTCACCGTCGACGGGCTCCGGGCGTACGTCGCGGATCGACTTCCGCGGCACATGGTTCCGGCCGTGTTCCAGGAGATCGAGAGCGTTCCCGTCACGGCCCACGGCAAGACGGACCTCAAGGCCCTGCCCCCGGTCGGTGCGCCGGTCGCGCCGGCACCGTCGGCGGACGAGGCTCCGGCCTCGCCCCTGGCGGCATTGGCCGAGCCCGCTGCGCCCAAGCAGCGTGCGATCTCGTCGGCCAGCCTGGAGGGTGCGGTCGCGGAGATCCTCTCCGACGTGCTGGGTGTCGCATCGGTGGGCATGGAGGACGACTTCTTCGCCGTCGGCGGCACCTCGCTGCAGGCCGCGATCGCCGTCGACCGACTGCGCGAGCGCTTCAACTCCGAGGACGCCAGCATCCGCTGGTTCTTCGAGGACGCGCGAGTCGGGAGCATCGCGGCGCGGATCGCGGGCGCTCCGGCCCAGGTATCCACGACCGCCGTGATCACCGGTGTGGCAGCGGATTCCGATACCGCGATCACCGACCCGATCCTGCCCCTGCGCGCGGGCACCCCGGGCGTGGACCCGCTGTACTGCATCCACCCCGCGGTCGGTCTCGCGTGGAACTACCTGGGGCTCTCCAGCGAGCTCGACCCGAGCATCCCGATCATCGGCATGCAGGCGCCCGGGATCTCCTACCCGATGCCGCCCGCGGACTCGATCAAGGAACTGGCCCGCACCTACGTGCGGTCGATCCGCGCGAGCCGTCCGCACGGTCCGTACAACCTGCTCGGCTGGTCGCTCGGCGGCCTGATCGCGCACGAGATGGCGGTCGAGCTGCGGGAACTGGGCGAGAAGGTCAACCTCGCGCTCATGGACGCGTACCCGCTGGGCGACTACCGCGGACCGCGCGAGGAGATGTCGATCGCGGCACTGCTGCGCGAGTTCGTCGGCCTCGACATCGACGAGGACGCCGAGCTGAGCACGGACGACGCCCTGGACCTGCTGGCCTCCGCCGGCGGACCGGCGCGGGAGCTCTCGCGCGGCCAGATGGAACGGCTGCTGACCAACTACCGGCACAACACCTCGCTGGGCTACTCGCACCGTCCGCGCGAGTACGACGGCAACATGCTGGTCTTCCGGGCCACGGAGCAGCCCACGGGCGGCCTGGTGCCGCAGCTGTGGCGGCCGTACGTGACCGGGCTCGTGCAGGTGCACGACATCGAGGCCACGCACAACCAGCTCGGTTCGGCGCCGGCGATCGACGAGATCGCCCGCACGATGAACGTCTTCCTCACGGGCAACTACACCGCCGTGGTGAAGTCGACGAGCAAGACGCTCGATGACACCAAGCCCCTGGTCAGCGTGCGGGGCCTGACCCGCAAGTACGGCCGCGGCAAGAAGACGGTGTACGCCCTGGGCGGGGTGGATCTCGATATCGCGCCGGGCAGCGTGCACGCGCTGCTGGGCCCGAACGGCGCCGGCAAGACGACCACCGTGAAGATCATCTCGACGCTCATGAAGCCCTCCGAGGGCTCCGTGACCATCGACGGTGTCGACGCCCTGGCGGATCCGCGCCGGGCGCGCTCGATCATCGGCCTCTCGGGCCAGTACTCGGCCGTGGACGAGAACCTCACGGGCCGTGAGAATCTCGAGATGTTCGCCCGCCTGTACGGCTTCGACAAGGGCGCCGCGAAGGCTCGGGCGACGGAGTTGCTCAAGCAGTTCCGGCTCACCGGCGCCGCCGACCGCGCATCGGGCACGTACTCCGGCGGTATGCGCCGGCGTCTCGACCTGGCCGGCGCGATCATCGCGCGGCCGCGCCTCGTGGTCCTCGACGAGCCGACCACCGGTCTCGACCCGCGCAGCCGCAAGGACGTGTGGGATGTGATCGCCCGGCTCAGCAAGGAGGACGGCATCTCGGTGCTGCTCACCACGCAGTACCTGGACGAGGCCGAGCTGCTCGCCGACCTGGTCACGATCATCGACCAGGGTCGGATCATCCGGTCCGGCACGGTGCCCGAGCTCAAGTCGGCCGCCGCGGCCGACCTGATCCAGATCGGCATCCGCGAGCGCGATCGGGTGACCGCATGGCCGATCCTGGCCCGCCACGCGATCGACGGCACCGCGATCCGCGAGGCCTCCGGTCTCAGCGCCATCCGCGTGGCGGACGGCCAGTTCAAGCTGGTCGCGGTCCTCAACGACCTGCGCGAGGCCGGTGTCCACGTCGAGTCGGCGATGCTGCGCGAGGCCACCCTGGACGACGTCTTCTTCGCCCTCACCGGCGAGGACGCGAACAAGACCGAGGAGACGAACTGATGACCGCGATCACCTTCCCGCAGGAGCGAGAGAGCTCGGTCGCCGGATTCCTCAGCGACTGCGCGGTGATGACCCGCCGCAACCTGACCACCCTGATCCGGATCCCGCAGCTGCTCCTGGGCGCGACGGTCCAGCCGATCATGTTCGTGCTGCTCTTCAGCTACGTGTTCGGTTCGGCGCTGGGGGGCGAGGTGGGTGGCGACCGCTACCGCGAGTTCCTGCTCGCCGGCATCCTGGTCCAGACGGTGGCCTTCAGCTCCGGCCAGACGGCGATCGGCGTCGCCTCGGACATGAAGAACGGCATCATCGACAGGTTCTGCTCGCTGCCGATGTCGCGGCTGGCGGTCATGGTCGGGCGCACGCTCTCCGACCTCGTCGTCAACGTGATCAGCGTGGCGGTGATGCTCGTGGTCGGTCTGCTGGTCGGCTGGCGGTTCCGCGGCAGCTGGGTCGACGCGGCCCTGTCGCTGATGACGCTGCTGCTGTTCGGCTTCGCGATGTCCTGGCTGGGCGCGCTGATCGGCCTCTCGGTCTCGACGCCCGAGTCCGCGCAGGCGCTCTGCATGATCGTGATGTTCCCCATCGCCTTCATCTCATCGGCGTTCATCGCGTCGGGCGACCTGCCGGGCCCGTTGCGCACGATCGCGTCGTGGAACCCGGTGACCTCCATGGCCCGTTCGCTCCGTGAGGCCTTCGGTAATCCGCTGAGCCCCAAGCCCGTGTTCAACGAGCCCGTCAACTGGGCGGCGCAGCACGCCACCGCCTACTCCGCGATCGTCTCGCTCGTGATGATCGTGGTCATCGTGCCCTTCGCCGCGCGTGCCTACATGCGCCACTGACCCGCGCTCGCGCCGCGAGCGTGCTCACCGACAACCCAGCCGCTCATCCCTCACAAAGGAGAAATGAAATGAACAATCCCTTCGACAACGAGTCGGGCGAGTTCGAGGTCCTCGTGAACGACGAGGGCCAGCACTCCCTGTGGCCGACCTTCCGTCCGGCGCCCCGCGGTTGGACCGTCGCGTTCGGCGAGGGCGGCCGCTCGCGGACCGAGTGCCTCGAGTACATCGAGTCGGCGTGGACGGACATCCGTCCGCTCAGTCTGCGCGCCTGAGAGTTCCGATCGGCGGGGCCGGCAGGGCAGTCGTCCTGTCGGCCGTTTCCGTGCCCGAATCCCGTCACATGGCGTGTGGATAGACGCTCACCATGTGGGCGCCGTACCAGCAGGTGGCCGTGACGATGCCGACGCAGATCCAGATCTGCGCCGGGCGGGACGCTCGCGCAAGGGCGATCGCGATCGGGATGAGCAGCACGAAGGCGGGCAGCAGCAGCCGGGGCCGCGACATCATGAGGCCGCCGGAGCCGAGGAGTGAGATCACCACGAGTGCGCCGTAGAGCGTGATCGGCCACGGCATCTTCGCCCGGATCGCGAGCACGATCAGCACGATCGACGCGGCCAGTAGCCCGACCACCGACAGTTCGGCGACATCGGAGCCGTTGATCAGGCTGTAGTTGACGAACTGCCAGGTCTGCACGCCCAGGTCGAAGGTCGTGCCCCAGCCCTCCGTCTGGATCCGGAACCACCCCGTGAGGCTCCCGGTGTGGTGCGCGACGATCAGCAGATAGGTCAGCCACCCGAGCGGGGTGAGCAGCACGCAGACGACGGCCCTGACGCGCTCGGCACCGTCGGACGAGAGGACCGCGAGGAGGGCCGCCAGGGCGACCACCCCGATGAGGACCACGGAGGTGGGGCGGCACAGCCCCGCCAGCGCCGTGCAGACGCCCGCGAGGATCCACCTGCGCTCCATGACCCCGACCAGCGCCCAGCCGGCGAGGGCGCAGTACAGCGCCTCGGTGTAGGCCATGGTCAGCACGATCGACATCGGCGCGGCCGCGAACAGGACGGTCGTGAGCAGGCCCGCCCGCTCGGCGAGGTGGGTGGGGACGCCCGGCATGTGCTCGACGCACAGCTTGCCCAGCCTGTACGCGGCCACCGCGGCGACGCAGCCCAGGATCGTGTTGACCGTGAGCGCCGCGCGGTAGGCGTCGAAGCCGGGCAGCTGCGCCACGGCCCGCACCAGCATGGGGAAACCGGGGAAGAAGGCGTAGGCCGTGTCGGCGGTGTGCTCCCCGCGCGCGTCGACGAACCGCCAGGGCATGTCGTTGTAGCCGTAGGTGGCCAGCCCGATCATCCACTTGCCGTCCCACGCGGTCAGCAGATCGGCGAGGTTCTGGTTGCGGAGCTGCGCGAATCGCGCGAGCACCGCCAGCCCGATGCCGCGGATCGCGAGGTAGAACACGATCGGCAGCCAGATCGACCGGGTGCGGTCGAGCAGGGACGACGGTGCCGTCGCGGCTCCGGTCTCGGCGAGGTCGGGGGCGGTCGGCACGCGTTGCATCGTACCGACGGTCCGGTTCGTGGCGCCCCCGCGCGCGCCGACCGCGGTCACGACGTGCTGACTCGCGTGATGGTGCAGTTGACGTAGTTGTCGCCGGACTTGGCGAATTCCTGCCCGTTGACCGTGATGGTGCAGGTCACGGGGCCGGTTCCGGTGACGATCAGCGACATGGTGCGCCCGATCGTCGCGGTGCCCTGCCAGTCCCACGGCAGCGTCGAGGCCTTGGGGACCGTTCCCTCCTGGATGCCGGTGACCATCACGACGCCCGCGCCGCTGCCGCCCGCGGACAGCTTGAGCTGCACGGACACGCCGCCCGACGGTGCGCCGCTGGTCGGCCTGGGCGTGGTGGTGAGGAAACCGTCCGATTCGGTGGCGGGTGCGGTGCCCGTCGTCGGGGCCGCGCCCGTGGTGGGTGCGGCGCCGGTGGTGCTGGCATCGGCGGAGAAGGTGACGGGGGAGGCGTTCGTCGAGGAGCCCTTGTTCTGCGTCGCGACCACGATCCCGATCACGCCGGCGACGGCCAGGACGGCGACGATCGCGGTCAGCGCGATGATCAGGCCCTTGCGGCCGCCGCCCTTGCCGGGCCCGCCGTTCCCGGGCCCACCGGTCCCGGGGGTGGCGTACGGGGGCTGCGGCGGGCCGGCCGGGTATCCACCCGGCCCCTGCGGGTACCCGCCCTGCTGCGGGCCGAAGGGCCGGGTGCCCTGCGGGCCCTGGTTCGGGCCCTGCGGGTGACCCTGCTGACCCGGGAATCCGCTCTGCGCGGGCCGGCCGCCGTACTGCTGGCCGCCGTACTGCGGGCCCGCGGGTCCGCTGCCGGGCCGCGGGGCACCGCCCTGGGGGTGGGAGCCGCCGGGGTACTGACCGGGGCTCTGGCCGCCGCCGTAGGGGTTCATCGGATCTCCTGAGGTTTCGCGTTCCCACCGATCATCCCCGATGTCGCTGAACGGTGGGTTGCGCACCACTTGGAACGGTGCCCTCGTGTCGGAAGAAACCCAGGTCGGTAGGATCTACTCGCACCTGCCAAGCCCGCAACGGAGAGGTTCCACGTGGCACTCGTCGTCCAGAAGTACGGAGGCAGCTCCGTCTCCTCCGCCGAGCGCATCCGGCGCGTGGCCGAACGGATCGTGGAGACCAAGCGAGCGGGCAACGACGTCGTCGTCGTGGTCTCCGCGATGGGCGATACCACCGATGAGCTGCTCGATCTCGCCAACCAGGTGTGCCCGGCGCCGCCCGCCCGCGAGATGGACATGCTGCTCACCTCGGGCGAGCGCATCTCCAACGCGCTCGTCGCGATGGCCATTCACTCCCTCGGTGCCGAGGCGCAGTCCTTCACGGGCTCGCAGGCCGGTGTGATCACCACCAGCAAGCACGGCGCGGCGAAGATCATCGACGTCACCCCGGGGCGCGTCCAGGCCGCGATCGACGACGGCAAGATCGTCCTCGTCGCCGGCTTCCAGGGCGTCTCGCAGGACACCAAGGACGTCACCACGCTCGGCCGCGGCGGCTCGGACACCACGGCCGTCGCCCTGGCCGCGGCGTTGAACGCCGATGTCTGCGAGATCTACACCGATGTCGACGGCATCTACACCGCCGACCCGCGCATCGTGCCCAACGCCCGCCACCTCGAGAAGGTCTCCTTCGAGGAGATGCTGGAGATGGCCGCGTGCGGCGCGAAGGTGCTCATGCTCCGGTGCGTGGAGTACGCGCGTCGGTACAACGTCCCGGTCCACGTGCGCTCCTCGTACTCGACCAAGCCCGGCACCATCGTCAACGGATCAATGGAGGACATCCCCGTGGAAGAGGCAATTCTCACCGGAGTCGCCCACGACCGCAGCGAGGCGAAGATCACCGTCGTCGGCCTCGAGGACAAGCCCGGTTACGCCGCGCGCGTGTTCCGTGCCATCGCCGACGCCGAGATCAACATCGACATGGTGCTGCAGAACGTGTCCAAGGTCGACACGGGTCGCACCGACATCACCTTCACGCTGCCGCGCGAGCTCGGCCCGCTGGGTGTGGAGAAGCTCGAGGCCCTGCGCCAGGAGATCGGCTTCGACTCCGTGGTCTACGACGATCACGTCGGCAAGGTCTCGCTGGTCGGCGCGGGTATGAAGAGCCACCCGGGCGTCACCGCGACCTTCTGCGAGGCGCTGTCGGCGGCGGGCATCAACATCGAGCTGATCTCCACCTCGGAGATCCGCATCTCGGTCCTCATCCGCGATACCGAGCTCGACGAGGCGGTCAAGGTGCTGCACGATGCCTTCGACCTCGGTACGGACGAAGAGGCCGTCGTCTACGCAGGAACGGGGCGGTAGTCATGGGTGTACGGGTAGGAGTCGTCGGCGCCACCGGCCAGGTGGGCGCCGTCATGCGGCAGTTGCTGCTGGACCGGAACTTCCCGGCCGACGAGGTGCGGTTCTTCGCGTCCTCGCGGTCCGCGGGCAAGACGCTGCCCTTCGGCGACCGGGAGATCGTGGTCGAGGACGCCGAGACCGCCGACCCGACGGGCCTCGACATCGCGCTGTTCAGCGCGGGCGCGACGATGTCCCGCGTGCAGGCGCCCCGGTTCGCCGCCGCGGGCGTCACCGTGATCGACAACTCGAGCGCCTTCCGCAAGGATCCGGACGTGCCGCTCGTGGTCTCGGAGGTGAACCCCGAGCAGGTCCGCGACCTCAAGAAGGGCATCATCGCCAACCCGAACTGCACCACGATGGCCGCGATGCCGGTGCTCAAGGTGCTGCACGACGAGGCGGGCCTGCAGCGGCTCATCGTCTCCTCGTACCAGGCCGTCTCCGGTTCGGGCCTGGCCGGCGTGGAGGAGCTGGTCTCCCAGATCCGCGCCGTGGAGCCCGAGGCGGAGAAGCTCGTGCACGACGGCTCGGCAGTGGATTTCCCCGCGCCGAACAAGTACGTCGCGCCGATCGCGTTCAACGTGTTGCCGCTGGCCGGCGCGATCGTGGACGACGGCTCGGGCGAGACGGACGAGGATCAGAAGCTGCGCAACGAGTCGCGCAAGATCCTGGGCCTTCCCGATCTGCTGGTGAGTGGCACGTGCGTGCGCGTGCCGGTGCTCACGGGCCACTCCCTGTCGATCAACGCCGAGTTCGCCTCGCCGCTGTCGGTCGCGCGGGCGCAGGAGCTGCTGGCTTCCGCGCCGGGAGTCAAGCTCGTCGACGTGCCGACCCCGTTGGCCGCCGCCGGGGCCGACGACTCGCTCGTCGGCCGCATCCGCCAGGATCCGGGCGTGCCCGAGGGGCGTGGCCTCGCGCTGTTCATCAGCGGCGACAACCTGCGCAAGGGCGCCGCGCTGAACACGGTGCAGATCGCGGAGCTGCTGGTCTAGACCTCGCCCGGGCCGGTGCTTCCGGGTTTTCGACGGTCCGCCGTCAGGCCGGGGTGGGTGCGATCCTGCCGGTGACCTCGCCGAGGTCGATGCGGGTGCCGTTCGGTCCGGACGCTGTGGCGCTGATGGTGACCACGTCGCCGTCCTCCAGGAAGGTGCGCTCGGAGCCGTCGGCGAGACGCAGCGGTTCGGTGCCGTTCCAGGTGAGCTCGATGAGCGAACCGCGCTGGTCGCGCTCCGGGCCGGAGACGGTGCCGGAGGCGAACAGGTCGCCGGTGCGCAGGCTCGCGCCGTTGCTGGTCATGTGCGCCAGCATCTGCGCGGGCGACCAGTACATCTGCGCGTAGGGCGGGCGGGAGATCCGCGTGTCGTTGAGCTCGACATCGAAAACGATGTCCAGGCCCCACATCTCGGTCTCCCGCAGGTGGGGGAGCGGCACGGGGGCCTGCGTGGGGACCGCGACGCGAGCGGCATCCAGGGCCTCCAGCGGGACGATCCACGGCGAGATCGAGGTTGCGAAGCTCTTGCCCAGGAACGGGCCCAGTGGCACGTACTCCCACGCCTGGATGTCGCGCGCCGACCAGTCGTTCACCACGCACACGCCGAAGACGTGCTCGGCGAAATCGCCCGTGCCGACGCTGCTTCCGAGCGTGCTCGGCGCCCCCACGACGAAGCCCAGCTCGGTCTCGATGTCCAGGCGACCGGACGGACCGAACACCGGTGCGTCGTCGGACGGTGCCTTCCGCTGCCCCGCGGGCCGCACGACGGGCGTCCCGGAGGGGACGACGGTGCCCGCACGACCGTGATACCCGACCGGCAAATGCTTCCAGTTCGGCAGCAGCGCAGCGGAATCCGGGCGGAACATGCGGCCCAGGTTGGTGGCGTGGTGCTCACTGGCGTAGAAGTCGACGTAGTCGGCGACCGCGAAGCGGAGATGCAGCGTCACCTCCGTCAGCGGATGCAGGGCCGCGGCTCCGTCCGTCTCGCGCGCGGGATCGGTGAGCAGCGAGCCGATCTCGGCGCGCACTCGGCTCCACTCCGTGCGGCCGCGGGCGAGGAAGCCGTTCAGTGACGGCGTCGCGAACACGGGGTCTCCGAGGGCGGCCGCGAGATCGAGCACATGGTCACCGATACGCACGCCCACGCGAGCGGCGCCGTCGACCGGACGGAAGACCCCGTAGGGCAGGTTCTCGACGCCGAAGCCGGAGCCGGCGGGCACGGGCGCCCAGGTGGTGGTCACGATCGGTGTCCTTCTGTGTCGAGAGCGGCGGAGACCAGCGCGTTCGCGACCTCGGCGGGCTCCGGGAACAGGCCGGCGTCGTCGACGAGCCCAGCCAGGAGCGGGGTCATCGCGACCAACTGCGGTAGTAGACACTGTCGTCCGTGGCGCGGGCGCCCTCGCCCAACTGCAGCGGCGCGAAGGTGTCGACCATGACGGCCAGCTCGTCGAACCGCTCCATGCCGATGCTGCCCTCCATCGCGCCGGGCTGTGGGCCGTGAGCGTGGCCGCCCGGATGCAGCGAGATCGATCCCGGGCCGATGCCCGTTCCCTTGCGCGCCTCGTAGTCGCCCGCCACGTAGAACATCACCTCGTCGGAGTCCACGTTCGAGTGGTAGTACGGCACGGGGATCGACAGCGGGTGGTAGTCGACCTTGCGCGGCACGAAGTTGCAGACCACGAAGTTGTGTCCCTCGAAGACCTGGTGCACGGGCGGCGGCTGGTGCACCCGGCCCGTGATCGGCTCGAAGTCCTCCACGTTGAACGTGTACGGGTACAGGCAGCCGTCCCAACCGACCACGTCGAACGGGTGCGTCGGCAGGACGTAGCGGGTGCCGGTCGCGCCGCCGGGGCCGCGATGCTTGACCAGCAACTCGACATCGGTACTCTCGCGCAGTAGGGGCTCCGACGGTCCGTGCAGGTCCCGCTCGCAGAACGGGGCGTGCTCGAGCAGCTGCCCGTACCGCGACAGGTACCGCTGGGGCGGGGCGATGTGACCGCCGCCCCCGCCGCACGCCTCGATCGCGTAGGCGCGCACCGTCGTCCCCTCCGCCGGCACCCAGCGATGGGTCGTAGCGCGAGGCATCAGCACGTAGTCGCCCGTGCGGAACTCGAGTGCGCCGAAGACGGTCTCGACCGTACCTGCGCCGTCCTCGATGTACACGCATTCGTCGCCGATCGCGTTGCGGTACAGGGGCGACGGTGTCCCCGCTGCCACGTAGGAGATTCGCACGTCGGCGTTGCCCAGCACCAGCCGCCGGCCGGTCACCGCGTCCGCGGCGGAGGCCGCGGCGTCGTCGAACAGGTCGTGCAGCCGCAGGTGCCGGGGCAGCAGTGGGGCATTGGGCGTCAGGCTCAGGTCGCCCGGCTCCCATGGCGCGGCCGCGGTGATCGCCGACGGGATGCCGCGGTGGTACAGCAGTGAGGAGTCGGACGAGAAGCCCTCCTCGCCGACCAGCTCCTCGTAGTAGAGCTCGCCGTCCTCGCGCCGGAACTGGGTGTGGCGCTTGGGCGGAATCATGCCGACGCTGCGGTAGTAGGCCATGGGAACCCTCCTGGTGGTGGTGTCTCTTCAGAGGTTGCCGCGGCTGTCCTGCTCGCGCTCGATGGCCTCGAACAGGGCCTTGAAGTTGCCCTTGCCGAACCCGAGCGAGCCGTGCCGCTCGATGAGCTCGAAGAACACCGTGGGCCGGTCGCCCAGCGGCTTGGTGAAGATCTGCAGCAGGTAGCCGTCCTCGTCGCGGTCGACCAGGATGCCGCGCTTCTGCAGTTCCTCGACGGGCACCCGCACCTCGCCGATCCGGGCGCGCAGCTCGGGGTCGTCGTAGTAGGCGTCGGGGGTGTTGAGGAACTCCACTCCCTCCGCGCGCAGCGCGTCCACGGAGGTGAGGATGTCGTTGGTCGCGACGGCGAGGTGTTGCGCTCCCGGCCCGTCGTAGAACTCGAGATACTCGTCGATCTGTGACTTCTTCGCCGCGATCGCCGGCTCGTTGAGGGGGAACTTCACGCGGTGGTTGCCGTTGGCCACCACCTTGGACATGAGCGCCGAGTAGTCGGTAGCGATGTCGTCGCCGATGAACTCCGCCATGTTGGTGAAGCCCATGACGCGGTTGTAGAAGCCGACCCACTCGTCCATGCGGCCCAGCTCGACATTACCGACGATGTGGTCCAGGGCCTGGAAGATCCGCTTGGGGGCACCGTCGCGCTTGCGGAAGGTGCTGGTGGCCGGAACGTAACCGGGCAGGTACGCGCCCTGGTACCGCGCACCGTCGACAACGCGCTGCACCAGCGTGTGCCGGGTCTCCCCGTAGGTCGCGATCGCGCCGATCCGGACCGTGCCGTGCTCGTCGGTCATGTCGTGCGGCTCCTCGAGCACCGTCGCGCCGGAGGCCCGGGCGTGGGCGATGCACCGGTCCACGTCAGGGACCTCGAGCGCGATGTCGACGACCCCGTCGCCGTGACGGCGGTGGTGGGCGATCAGCGGGCTGTCCGGGCTGACGGCGCCCTGGACGACGAACCGGATCGAGCCGGAGCGCAGGACGTAGGACTTGTGGTCGCGGGCGCCCTGCTCCGGGCCGCGGTACGCGACGAGCTCCATGCCCCAGACGGACTGGTAGTAGTGCGCGGTCTGGGTTGCGTTGCCCACCACGAAGACGATCGCGTCCCAGCCGTTGACGGGGAAACTGTCGCGCGTGGCGTCGTAGGAGACGAGGCCGACGAGCTGCTGCAGCTGGTCGGCGCCGAGGCCTGCGAGCCTCTCCTCGTCAGTCAGTGTCTGCTCGAGGGTGGACTGCGGGGCGGTGGTCTGCGTCATGGTCTGCTCACCTTCCGGGATGGATGTAATGTGCGTCACTACGATCGGCCCCGCACGGCTAGGTGGCAATGTCGACAGCTCTGGATGCTCAAACTGTCGCGATCCGCCGGTGATACACCGAATGATGTAGTCAGATCGACTAGGAAAGAGGTCGTCATGCAGGAAGCGGTGACGCTGGATGATGTCGACTTCGCGCTGCTCGACTCGCTGAACCGCGACCCGCAGATCGGCGTGCTGGAGACGTCGCGCCGCGTGGGCGTGGCCCGCGCGACAGTCCAGGCCAGGCTGAAGAAGCTGGAGGATGCGGGCGTCATCGCCGGCTATCAGCCGCACCTCGATGTCGCGGCCGCCGGCTTCGGCGTCCAGTGCTTCGTGCAACTGGAGACGGCGCAGGGCGAGCTGAGCGCCGTCGCCGATGAACTGGCAGGGATCCCGAACGTGCTCGAGGCTTTCGCCACCACCGGCGGCAGTGACGTGCTCTGCCGCGTGGCCGCCGACTCGCATCGGGGACTGCAGGAGACCCTGCTCCGGATCGGGCGATCGCCGCTGGTCGCGCGGTCGATCAGCATCGTCGTGCTGTCCGAGATCGTGCCCTTCCGGGCGATGCCGCTGTTGCGGACGCTCGACGCCCGGCCGGTGTCGAGAGCACCCCGCTATCGCGGTTGATCACGTTCGACGCGGGTCGCTGCGCAGATTGCGCAGTTCTCGATCGCGGAACCGGCACGGGATGGGCATTCTGCGCGGTCAGTCGTGCATCGGTTGTCCGGCGCCGTCACCCGGTCGCACAGTGGTCTCGTTCACACCCGATCCCGCAGCCCCACAGGAGCGACATGAAGCAGCTGCTCACCCGGTTCGAAGCCAAGGCACCCGAGGTGGTCTTCGAATGGCACGACCCCGAGACCTCCGCCCGCGGCTGGACCGTCATCAACTCCCTGCGTGGTGGCGCGGCCGGCGGCGGTACCCGGATGCGACGCGGTCTGGACCGTCGTGAGGTCGAGTCGCTCGCCAAGACCATGGAGGTCAAGTTCACCGTGGCCGGTCCAGCGATCGGTGGTGCCAAGTCCGGCATCGACTTCGATCCCACGGATCCGCGCAAGGACGAGGTGCTGCGCCGCTGGTTCACGGCCGTCACGCCCCTGCTCAAGGCGTACTACGGTACGGGTGGCGACCTCAACGTGGACGAGAAGCTCGAGGTCGTCCCGATCACGGAGAGCCTCGGCCTGTGGCACCCGCAGGAGGGAGTCGTCAACGGCCACTTCGCCCCCGACGCCCGCGATCACGTGCAGCGGGTGGGGCAGCTGCGGCTCGGCGTCGCGAAGATCGTGGAGGACCCTCGGTTCACGCCGGACCACGGCCGCCGCTACAGCGTGGCCGACCTCATCACGGGGTGGGGCGTCGCGGAATCGGTGCGCCACTTCTACCGCGTGTACGGCGGCTCGCTCGAGGGCAAGCGCGTGATCGTGCAGGGCTGGGGCAATGTCGGTGCGGCGGCGGCCTACTACGCGGGGCAGGCCGGGGCGCGGATCGTCGGGATCATGGACCGTGACGGCGGCATCGTGCGGCCCGAGGGCATCAGCGCCGACGAGGTGACCGACCTGTACTTGGCCAAGCAGGGCAACCAGCTGGTGGCCGACGACCTGCTGACCTTCGACGAGGCCGCAGAGCGGATCTGGTCGGTCGGCGCCGAGGTCTTCCTGCCCTGTGCCGCATCGCGTCTCGTCACCCGCGAGCAGATCGACGAGATGATCGGCGCCGGCCTCGAGATGGTCGCGTGCGGCGCGAACGTGCCCTTCGCCGACCCCGAGATCTTCTACGGTCCCGTCTACGAGCACGCCGATCAGCAGGTTGCCGTGATCCCCGACTTCATCGCCAACTGCGGCATGGCCCGCGCGTTCGCGATGCTCATGGAGGGTGAGGTCGAGGTCTCCGACGAGTCGATCTTCGGTGATGTCTCCCGCACCATCGGCACCGCGCTCGAGCGCTGCCACGCCCGGTCCGCGAGCTCGACGCTGGTGGCCGCCACCGCGTTCGAGATCGCCCTGGATCAGCTGGTCTGAGCCGCGCGCCGATCACATCCGCCGGAGGTCCGGCCACAGCTGCGACCAGGGCGCGCGGGCATGACACAGTCGGATGTCGACATCGGTGGAGGCGCCCGGCATTCCGATCCGGTGATGCACGCTCCGCAGTGTGCGGGACGAGGTGCACATGTCGGTCGCCGCGGGATCGTCGGCGTCGGCGATCCACAGCACCGTCGTCGCGGAGTCGGCGGGGCGGCCGAAGAATCCGTAGCCGCGGGCCGGACTGTAGACCGGTGGAAGACGGGATCCGTAGTAGTCGAGCGCGGCCGCCTGCCAGTAGGAGTTCGTGACGATCGCGGCGGGGTGATCCGCCGGCGGCAGCGCGGCGATGGATTCCTCGACGGCCAGAGTCATTTCGGGCCATCCGAACTGTCCGTAGACGGAGATCCGTAGGCCGGCCTCGACCTCCGAGGTCGGCTCGGGGATCTTCGTCTCGGGCGTGAAGGGCAGACTCGTGATCACGACCGCGACGGCGATCGCACCGAGAGGCATTGCGACCCAACGGATCCGTCGCCGACGGAAGTGTTCGACCGCCACGGCGCCCGCGGCGAACACCACCGCGAACATGCCTCCCGGGTAGTACGGACGTCCGCTGGTGACGATGAAGACGATGACCAGCAGGATGAACGCGGGAGCGAGGAATCGATAGGGGCGCAGGCTATCCGAGCGCAGCAGTGCGTACAGGCCGACGAGGAGCAGCACGGCGCCGAGTACCCCGGCCATCACGAGCATGAGGGGCAGGAACAGCAGGCGGCCACCCGTGTACTGGCTCTCCTGCGCCACCTGACCGGTCAGCTCCAGGTACGGCCATGCGTGCCGTGCCTGCCAGAGCAGGGCCGGCACCATCGTCACCGTGGTGACCGCGCCCCGCCCACAGCGCCGGGCGCCGCCACAGATCGCGCGGCCCCCAGATCGACGAGGCGGCGATCACACACACCCAGAACAGCGGGATCAACCACTTGACCTGCATGTCGACCGCAGTGACCGTGCCGGCCGCGAACAGCAGCCAGTCGCGCCGGGTTCGCACCCAGCGCACCACGAGCCAGGAGATCGCGACCCACAGCGGGGTGTCGATCGCATTCGTCGCCAGCAGGGAGGACTGCAGCAGTAGGAAGGTCGACGTGGCGTAGGCGAAGGCGGACAGCGCTTGCGCGAACCGCCCGCCGCCGAGCTCGCGGGCGATCAGGGCGGCGAGCACCACACCGATCAGCGTCACGATCACCGAGGGCAGCCGGAAGAGGATGAGGGAGTCGCCGGGCATGGCCTCGCCGAGTCGCGCGAGGAGCGGCAGGATGGGGCCCTGGTCGGCGTAACTCACCGAAAGGTGATGCCCGGCACTGATGAAGTACAGCTCGTCGCCGAACAGGTGGTAGCGGCTCGCCCCGAACAGTGCGGCGACTGCCGCGAGCACGGTGATCGGGACGACCGTCGCGTAGTCGAAGGGCGACGGTGCGGCGGGTGCACCGTCGGAGGAGGTCTCGTCGGCGAGAGTGGGTGGGATCATCGAGCGCCCTCCGGATCGGTGACGGTCAGACGGTGCCGGGCCCGGGCGGCGATGGCTGCACCGCCCGGAGGTGAAGCGCGAGCATCTGATCAGCGTAGGGGTGGAGGCCTCGTTCCGGTTCGCGCGCCGCGCGGGACGAAAAACGGGGCCCTCCGCGAGCGGAGAGCCCCGTTTCCCGGGCTGCAATAGGTGGTCTGATCAGGCCTCGGTCGTGCGCGTGGGGCGCGACTTGAGTTCCTCGTCGAGACGGAGCAGGCCGGGGCCGTCACCGTCGATGAGCTTGAGACGACCGACGATCTCGCTGACCGTGGCCTCCTCCTCGACCTGCTCGTTGACGAACCACTGGATGAGCGCCTTCGAGTCGATGTCGTCGTTCGCCGCGCGGTACAGGTTGCGGATCGAGTCCGACACGCGACGCTCGTGCTCCAGCGCGACCTCGAACACGTCGAGGACGGTCGTCACATCCACCTTCGGGGCCGCCGAGGCGCCGATCTTCGGGTGGTTCCCGCGGTCCGACAGGTGGTCGATCCACTTGTTCGCGTGGACGATCTCCTCATCGGCCTGGTGGCGCAGCCACGCGGCGATGCCCGACAGGTCACGGATCTCCATCTCGATGGCCAGCTGGCGGTAGACCAGCGAGGCCTCGAACTCGAGCGTGATCTGGTCGTTGAACTTCTCTTCGAGTGCATCCGTCAACTTCATGTGGACGACTCTAGAACCGTTCCAGCTATCGCGCAATGCAGGCAAGGCGACCCTTTGCGCAGGTCAGCCCCTATTTCTTAGGTTAGCCGCACCCCTCTTAGTCGCTCCTATCGCAAGATCGAGCGCGATGAAGCAGAGCAGGGAAACGCCGAACACCGGCAGGAACCAGCCGAGGAAGGCCACGCCCAGAATCGCCGGAATCGCATGCGACGGTTCGACCTTCCGGATCGCACCCCGTGCGGGCGGCGTCGGGAGCCCGCCGCGCTTCGGGCGCCGCTGCCACCACATCAGGTAACCGCGCACGATGACGACCACGAGCAGCGCGGCGAACGCGACGAGCGCGATCTGATTGAGCAGACCGAACTGCCACCCCATGTGGGTGTTGATGAGGATCTCCGTCGCCTTCGCGAGCAGCGGCCAGGAAGCGAAGGAGAGCACGGTCGCGACCCGGCCCGTCTCCGGGTCGATCGCCGCCGAGTCGATGCCCATGCGCCAGGGCTGCCGGGTCTGCGCCACCGTGATCGCGACGGACGGATCCGTCGGGATCGAGACCTGGACGGCACCGTCGACGCCCCGTTCGGCGGCCGCCGTGACGGCCCGGTCCAGGACGGCGATGTTGCGGGCCCGCGTCTGCGCGGCGACCTCGGGCGAGACGGTCGGCACCGCGGTGGGCATCTGATGATCGGCGTGCTCGCCGCCACCACCGGTGTGCTCGCCGCCCGGGGTGAGCGAGGTGGACAGCGTCGGCTTGACCCAGCCCATCTCGGCGCGCAGCTGGCCGATGTTCTCGCCCGCGTACTTCGACCAGGTCAGGCCCGTCACGGAGAAGAACAGCAGGCCCACCAGGAGCCATGTGCCCATGGCTGCGTGCCGGCTCATCCTGCCGCCTCGGCCCTTCTGCTCGCGCGGATAGGCCAGCATGCGCTTCGGGTTCCCCCGTCGCTGGCGCCACCACAGGTACAGCCCGCCCAGGGCGACCACCCAGAGCCACGACGCCGCGAGCTCGCTGTAGAAGCGGCCGACGGCGCCGAGATGCAGATCGACGTGCAGCCGGTCGATCCAGAACCGGATCGGCAGCGCCTCGGTCGAGCCGTAGACCGGCAGCGCGCCCTGGACCCGGGCGGAGGCGGGGTCGACGTACACCGAGAGCTGGCGCCCCTCGGCCGCGAGAGCGGGGTCGTCGAACAGCACGCGGGTCGTGCGGCCCGGGCCGTCGCCGGTGCGGACCGCCGCGACCGGGAGGTCCGGGCGGCTCGCCTGCGCCGCGGCGACCTGTTCCGATAGCGGCCGTGCCGGTCCGTCCGTTGTCGCGGTGATCCGGTCCGCATAGACGAATCGCTCGACGGTGGGAGCTGCGGCGTAGAGCCCGCCGCTGATCGCCGCGATGAGCAGGAACGGGCCGACGAGCAGGCCCGCGTAGAAGTGCAGCCGCAGGATCGCGGCGCGCCACCCGGGCCGCGCCTGCGGGCCGGCGGGTGGGGGTGTTCGGGTCGGGGGCGCGTCTTCGGCCGCCGATTCGGTCACTGACATGGGTCACCTCAAGAGTTGTGCGCGTACGCGCGGGAAGCCCGGGCGGCGGAGCCGATCCGGGCGGAGAACAGCGGGAGGTGGTGTCAGAGCGGCGGCGCGCGCAGCGCCCCGTGCCGCGCGAGCACGGGGAGCGGGACGGCGCGGAAGGTCCAGACCGGGGCGACGACGGTGCCGCGCGGCTCCCACCGGATCGTCGCCAGGGGGGTGAGTGACGCGAGCGCGGAGCGCAGCGCGTGCTCGGCGCCCGCGACGACGGCGCCCACCGCGACGGCCGAGGCGAGGTGCGCCGCGGCCATGGTCGGGCTCATCGCGAGGTGCCCCATCGAGACGCCGAGTACAAGGTGGCCGAGGCCCTGGCCGAGCAGCAGCATCGCCGCTGCGCCGACGGGGCCGGTCGCACGCGGGCGTGCCGCGAGTGCTGCGAGCGCGGCGCACACCAGTGCCAGGAGGAGCACCGCGGTCATCGGGACCGACGGTGCCGCCGCCGGCATCGCGGTCGATGTCATGTCGTGCATCGCGTGCGCCCCTGCGACACCCATGTCGTGGCCGGGCATCGACGCCATCGACGCCGACGTGTGCCCGGCGTGCACGGACGCCATCGGCATCGCGCCACCCATGTCGTGGCCCGGCATCGTCGCCGGGCCGCCGCGCATGGCGAGTGTGTGCGCCGTCAGGCTCGCGGCGAAGGAGACCAGGCCCACCGCGGCGCCACGGATCGTGGCTTCGGGGCGGGCGGGGCGGAGCATGCGCCGAATACTACCCCGTGTAGGGGACGCGGCCGAAGGGGGAAGCGGCAGGTCAGGGCCGGGCGGCGGCGATGAACGCGCGAATGCGGGCCGGGTCCTTCACCCCGGGAGCCGACTCCACGCCGCTGGAGACATCCACCCCGGACGGCCCGAACGCCGCGATGAGTTCGGCCACGTTGTCCGGCCGCAGGCCGCCGGCGAGCAGCCAATCGGCGTCCGGGGGGACCGGCAGGTCCGCCGGGTCGAAGGCGGCGCCCGAGCCGGGCACCGTCGCATCGATGAGCAGGCGCTCGGATCCGGCGTGGCCGGAGGCGGTGTACCGGGCGGCGGAGATCGCGCGGATGGTCGCGAATCCCGCGGCGGCGGCGCGCACGAAATGGTCGTCGGGTTCGTCGCCGTGCAGCTGGATCGTGTCGACGCCGGCCGCGCGGGCCAGGCGCAGCACCTCGTCGATCGGCTGACCGCGGAACACTCCGACGGTCTCGACGCCCTCGGGCACTGCCGCGACCAGGGGCGCGGCCGCGCCCGCGTCGATCAGCCGGACGCTGCCGGGCGCGAAGACGAAGCCGACCGCGTCGGCGCTGGCAGCCACCGCGGCGGCCACGGTCTCGGCCGTCCGCAGCCCACACACCTTGACGAACATCGCGCCGAGCCTACCGGCCCGTTCAGAAGGGCTGGCCGGGGATTCCGCTCGGCCCGGTGATCCCGGGAGTCGGGGTCGGCGTGGGCAGGGGCATCGTGCACGGCGGGAAGGTGGGGTTGTACGGCGGTGTGCACAGCTGCATGATGCAGTTCTTGCCGTTGTAGAAGGGCATCTGTCCCGGCGGGCAGGGCTCGAGCGCGTTCGCGGCGCCGACCGCGATCGGTGAGACGAGGCTCATCGAGATCAGTCCGAACGAGGCGAGGCCGGTGGCCAGTGCGCGGCGGCCGAGCGGGCGACGGTGTGGCATGGGAACCCCTTCGCAGTGAATGTTCGTTTCAGTCTATCAATCCAGGGTGTGGCCGCACCCGCGATCACGGCAGGTCGTCACCGGCCCCGCGGAGGAAGGCGCCGCTCACCGCGACGGCGGGCCCGGAGCTCTCGCCGGACACAACCAGGGTCGCGAAGGCCAGATCGCCCACGATCCCGGCGAACCAGCCGTGCGCGTGGGTGTTGTCACCGAACTCGGCGGTTCCCGTCTTACCGCCCAGGCCCTCGATGTCGCGCAGGGCGGTCGCGGTCCCCGAGGTCACCGTCTCCCGCATCGCGGCGCGCAGCGCCGCGGCGATGCCGGCGTCGATGGGCCGGGCCTCGGTGTCCGCGCGGGCGGGCTCACCGTCGAACAGCGCGGGCCGGACCGTGCTGCGGGCGGCGAGCGAGGCCTCCACGACGGCGAGCCCGAAGGGCGAGGCCGTGACCTGCCCCTGTCCGATGGACTCCTCGACGCGCTCGGCCGGCGTGCGCGCAGCGGGTACCGAGCCGGTCACGGTGGTGATGCCGGGGACGGTGAAGTCCACGCCGAGGCCGAAACCTTTCGCGGTGTCGCGCAGCGCGGTGTCGCCGAGTTCGGTGCCCAGGCCGGCCATCGTGGTGTTGCAGGACTTGGCGAAGGCGGTGTGCAGAGGCATTGTGCCGAGGGCGAATTCGTTCTCGTTGGGGATGGTGCGGTCGCCGAAGGTCGCGCGACCGGGACAGGCCAGCCGCGCGTCCGGGGTGGTGATCTTCGCGTCCAGGGCCGCGGCGGTGGTGACCGTCTTGAAGGTCGAACCGGGTGGGTACAAGCCGGTCAACGCGACGGGGCCCTGCGCGTCGGCGGCGGCGTTCTGCGCGACCGCGAGGATGCCTCCGGTGGACGGGCGGATCGCGACGAGCATCGTGGCGCGCTTCTCGCCCGCGACGGCGGCATTCGCTGCGCGTTGCAGCCCCGCGTCGAGGGTGGTTCGGACGGGCGGGATCTGTTTCGTCGGAAAGGAATCGACCAGACGGACCGGTGCGCCGTCGCGGTCGACGACGGTGACCGACGATCCCGCCGCGGCATCGACGTCGCGGCGCCAACGCTCCTCCAACCCCGTGATCACCGGGGAGCGGAGCATCGGGGAGGCGGTCACCAGGCGGCCCTCCTCGCGGACCGTCACCCCGTCGATCCCGGTGAGCGGGCCGACCCGCCTCGCGTCGTCGGCCCGCAGCGAGATCACGGCGGTGGAGGAGGTCTTGCCCTCCAAGGACTTCCGGAGTCCGGCGGCAGTCACCGACGGATCGACGGTGCGGAGCCTGGTGGCGAGCGTTTTCGGCCGCGGAGGCGGCCTTCCCCGGGGCGAGGTTCACGACGGTGACCGTCTGCCGGGTCATCAGCGGCGCATTCTTCCGGTCGACGACCGTGGTGGTGTACGGCTTCTCGTCGGCGTATCGCAGACGCGAGCCCGCGGCGGTGGCGTCGGGGTGGATCAGCGTCGGCGCCCACGTGACCTTGCCGCCGCCGGCCGCGATCTTCGTGGTGTACCGGATGCCGTGTCGGCGCGGTAGGGCCGAGGAGCAGATCGCGCACACTCATCTCCACCGGATCCGACAGTGCCGCAGGTGCCGGATCAGATCCATGAGCCGGAGTCTAGGTCGAGTCGGGGGCGGCTTCGAGCTACTCCGGAGCCCGCGACGCGCCACACGCGGCGAAATCGGATACGCGGGAGGGCGGAAGGCAGCACAATCGGCAGCTGTGAGTGAGGTAGAGATCGCGCAGATCCAGGAGGCGCTGATCGCCCGGATGAGCGATGTGACGGTGGCCGTCGCCGCGTCGATCCGCGCGGACATCCCCTTCTACGGGGCATCGGACCGGGTCTCCGACGAGTTCCTCGCCGAGTCCGTGCGGGACAACCTGACGTACATGGTGGACGCGCTGACGGCCCCGTCGTTCGACACCGCGCCCGCCGCGGCGACCGGTCGTTCCCGGGCCGAGCTCGGCGTGCCCCTCGCCGCCGTGATGCACGCCTACCGCATCGGCGTGCACCGGATGTGGCAGGAGGTGATGGCCATCGCGGAGGAGCAACCCGGCCTCAGTAAGCAGTCCCTCCTCGCCGCCGCGCAGCACATGTGGGAGGCGCAGGACCAGTTCGTCGACGCGATGGCCGGAGCCCATCGCGATCGCACCACAGAGCAGGCCCTCGACGATGCCGCCGAGCGTGCCGCCCTCGCCGAATACCTTCTGCAGGGGCGTATTCCGAGCGATCAGAGTCTGTGGGAGATCGCCACGCTGCTGCGCCTGCCCACGACGGGGCCCTACCTCGCGGTGGCCGCGGCGACCACGGAGGTGGGCAAGCAGCCCCTGCCCGGCATCGTCGACCGGCTCCGGGCGATCGATGTCTACTCCGCGTGGCGGCTGCTGCCCGACCAGCAGATCGGCGTCGTGCACGCACCCACCGTCGCCGTCCGGACCGCCGTGATCGACCTGCTGCGACGCATCGCGACGGCCCGCGTCGGGGTCAGTGCGCCGTTCAGCGAACTCCGAGACACCCCGCACGGCTTGAACTTCGCGCGGCGCGAGTTGGTCGGGCCGGGGACCGGGGTGTCGGTGTTCGACGGTTCCGTGCTCGGCACGGCGGCGATCGCCGCGCCCGAGACCACCGTGGACCTGGCCCGCGCGGTACTGCGCAAGCTCCACGCACTGCCGGCGGAGGACCGGGACCCGCTGTTCGCGACCTTCCGCGCGTGGGTCGCGCACGACGGCAACGTCAAGGACGCCTCGGCCGAGCTGTTCGTGCATCCGAACACCGTGCGCCACCGCCTGCGACGGATCGAGCAACTCACCGATCGGTCGATCAACGCGCCCCGCGAGGTGGCCGAGTTGTGCCTGGCGTTCGAGGTCGACGCGCGTGTGCGTCTGCAGATCGACGCGCCGCGCGACGGGACCGCCTGAGGAGGCGGCGCCGCACGCCGCCTGGCCGGGCGCGCTCCGAAGAAACCGGTCGGGATTCCCAGCACGGGTGATTGTGCTCGGTAACACTGACGGCCGCAAAAGGCTGTTTCCATCACCATCGACCCAATGGGGTGTGGGAGGTCACTCTGGAAAGGACGAAGACGACACCACCACACGAAGGAGCCCTCGATGACGAACCTCGCCGAGAACCTCGTCGCCGCGACCGCCGCCCATCCCGACGCGGTCGCCCTCAAATGCGACGATCTCGAGTACTCGTACGCGGCGTTCGACGAGGCGACGGCGAAGTTCGCGACCCACCTCGCCGCGCTCGGCGTGGAGCCGGGCGATCGCGTCGGCGTGATGCTCCCCAACATCCCGGCCTTCGCGATCGTCTTCTACGGCATCCTCCGCCGCGGCGCGGTGGCGGTCCCGATGAACCCACTGCTCAAGGCCCGCGAGGTGGAGTTCTATCTGGCGAACACCACGGCCAAGGCGGTTTTCGTCGCCCCGACCTTCGGCGCCGAGGCCGCCGCGGGCGCCAAGGACGCGGGTGCCGAGGCGCACCTGGTCGACGACGCGGTGCTCGCGGAGCTGCTCGCCGATGTCGAGCCGACGCCCGGAGTCGTCCCGCGCGAGGACCTCGACACCGCCGTCGTGCTGCACACCTCGGGGACCACGGGGAAGCCCAAGGGCGCCGAACTGACGCACGTCGGCCTGGCCAACAACTGCGAGATCGCCGGCCGCACCCTGTTCCACGCGCGACCCGGCGACGTGATGATGGGCTGCCTGCCCCTGTTCCACGTCTTCGGTCTCACCTGCGGCCTCAACGCCGCCGTGCGCTTCGGGCTCACGCTGACCCTGGTCCCGCGGTTCGACGCCCGCAAGGCGCTCGAGGTGATCGCCCGCGACCGGGTCACGATCTTCGAGGGCGTGCCCACGATGTACTCGGCGCTGATCGCGGCGAAGCAGCCCGGCGATGACGTCTCCTCACTCCGGGTCTGTGCGTCCGGCGGTGCCGCGCTGCCGCTCCAGGTCATCTCCGACTTCGAGAGCGACTTCGGCGCAGCGATCCTCGAGGGTTACGGCCTGTCGGAGACCTCGCCCGTCGCGTGCTTCAACCACCCCGACAGGGAGCGCAAGGCCGGCACCATCGGCACCCCGATCGAGGGCATCCGGATGCGGATCGTCGACGCCTCCGGCTCCGAGGCGCCCCAGGGCGAGCGCGGCGAGGTCCAGATCGCCGGCCACAACGTGATGAAGGGCTACTGGAATCTGCCCGAGGCCACCGCCGCGTCGATCGACGCGGAGGGCTGGTTCTCCACCGGCGACATCGGGATCATGGACGCGGACGGCTACTTCTCCATCGTCGACCGGAAGAAGGAGCTCATCATCCGCGGCGGCTACAACGTCTACCCGCGCGAGATCGAGGAGGTGCTCTACGAGCACCCCGCGGTCGCCGAGGTCGCCGTGATCGGCGTCCCCCACACCGAGCTGGGCGAGGAGGTCGGGGCCGCCGTCGCGCTCAAGCCCGGCATCGCCGCCACCGTCGACGAGCTGCGCCAGTACGTCAAGGACCGCGTGGCCGCCTACAAGTACCCCCGCCACGTCTGGCTTCTTGACACCCTGCCCAAGGGCGCCACCGGGAAGATCCAGAAGCGCGACATCACCGTCCCCTCCGAGATCAACTGATCACCCCACGAACGAGAGAGTCGAGGCCGCCCGTCATGACCACCACCGCAGAAGGCGCCGACGAGATCGTCGCCCCCCTGGATCTGTTGCTCGTCAACTCCACCAAATCGTTCGCGTCCCGCATGGTGCCGAACGCCGCCTGGGCCCGGTTCGGGCAGGCGCTCGCCGGCCAGCCGGTGACCGTGGCCGAGCGCATCGCGGGCCTGACGAAGGAACTGGGCCTGATCGCCGTCGGCCGCAGTGGCCGCGAGCCGAAGAAGGGCGACTTCCGGTTCAAGGATCCGGCCTGGGCCAACAACCCACTGCTCAACCGCATCGAGCAGGCCTACCTCGCCATCGCCGACCTGGCCGACCGGCTCTACGACGACGCCGACCTGGATTGGAAGGACGCCGAGAAGATGCGGTTCGTCCTCGACAACCTCATCGAGGGCCTGTCGCCGACGAACAACCCGTTCGTCTCGCCGCTCGGCTGGAAGGCGATGATCGACACCGGCGGCCTGTCGATGGTGCGCGGGCTCACCGCCTTCGCCAAGGACATGGCCTCCAAGCCGCGCGTCCCGTCGATGGTCGATCCGAAGGCCTACAACGTGGGCGAGACCGTCGCGACGACGAAGGGCACCGTCGTGCTGCGGACCCGGATGTTCGAGCTGATCCAGTACGCCCCGCAGACCAAGCAGGTGCGCGAGGTCCCGCTGCTACTGGTGCCCCCGGTGATCAACAAGTTCTACATCATGGACCTCGCGCCCGGCCGCAGCCTCGTGGAGCACTACGTCAAGGGCGGCCAGCAGGTGTTCGCCATCTCGTGGCGCAATCCCTCGGCGCGGCACCGGGACTGGGGATTCGACGAGTACGGCAAGGCGATCATCGAGGCGCTCGATGCGCTGCAGGTGATCACGGGCGTCGACACGGCGAACGTGTTCGCCACCTGCTCCGGCGGCATCCTCACCGCGATGGTCATGTCGCACCTGTACGCCACGGGCCACGGCGACCGGATCGCCGGCCTGACCTTCGGCGTGACCGTCCTCGACCAGAGCCACGCGGGCTTCGCGTCGGCACTGGCGGACCGTCGGGCGGCCGACGCCGCGATCCGCACCTCCGCGAGCAAGGGCTACCTCGACGGTGCCGCGATGGCGGAGATGTTCGCCTGGCTCCGCCCGACGGACCTGGTGTGGCGCTACGTGGTCAACAACTACATCCAGGGCCGCCCGCCAGCCGCGTTCGACGTGCTGTTCTGGAACGCCGACACGACCCGGATGGCGGCCGCCCTGCACCGCGACATGGTGCTCATGGGACTGGAGAACAAGCTGGTCACGCCCGGCGCCTCGACGATGCTGGGCACCCCGGTGGACCTCTCCAAGGTCGAGGCCGACCTGTACGTGCTCGGCGGCATCTCCGATCACATCTGCCCCTGGCAGGCCACCGAGCGCAGCGCCGCGCTGTTCGGCAGCAAGGACAGCACCTACGTGCTGTCCACGGCCGGTCACATCGCCTCTCTGGTCAACCCGCCCGGTAACCCGAAGGCCTCCTACCGCACCGCTCCGGTCCTGCAGGAGCAGACGCCGGAGGAGTGGTTCGAGACCGCCGAGAAGCAGTCCGGCTCCTGGTGGCCGCACCACCTGCAGTGGCTCGACGCCCGCAGCGGGGCGGAGGTCGGCGCACCGTCGGCCTTGGGAGCCCCCGGTTTCGAGCCCCTCGCCCCCGCACCCGGCACCTATGTGATGGAGAAGTGATCGCGTGAGTACCACCGTCAAGACCCCGCAGGAGCTGCTCGGAATGGTCGGGCAGACGCTCGGCACCACCGAGTGGGTGAGCATCGACCAGGACCGGATCGACCTCTTCGCCGACGCCACCGACGATCATCAGTGGATCCACGTGGATCCGGAGCGGGCGGCCAAGGGCCCCTTCGGGGGGACCATCGCACACGGCTACCTGACGCTGTCGCTCGCGCCGGTGCTGTTGCAGGAGGCCCTCGTCGTTGAGGAGTACTCGGCCGCGCTGAACTACGGGCTCGACAAGGTCCGCTTCCCGTCGCCCGTGCCGGTCGGCTCGCGGTTGCGGGCCACCGTCGGCCTGGTGTCCGCCCAGGACAAGAAGGGGGCGATCGAGGCGGTCTTCCGCCTGACCTACGAGGTCGACGGTGCCGAACGTCCCGCTTGCATCGCCGATACGGTGGTGTTGTACCGATGAGCGACAACACATCCGACACGAGTAAGAGCGCCGAGGGTTCCGAGGTGGAGCTGCCCGAGGACCTGCTGATCGCCACGGGCGGGCAGCGGATCCGGGTGCGCCACCGGCCGGGAACCGGTGTTCCGCTGGTGCTGTGCAACGGAATCGGTGCGAGCCTCGAGGTGCTGGACCCGTTCGTCGAGGCGCTCGACCCCGAGCGCCCGGTGGTCCGGTTCGATGCGCCCGGCACGGGTGAGTCGCCGACCTCCCTGCTGCCCTACGGTTTCCCGTACCTGGCCTGGATCGTCGGGCGAGTGCTGGACGAGCTGGGCATCGGCGTCGTCGACGTCCTGGGTCTGTCCTGGGGTGGTGCGTTGGCGCAGCAGTTCGCCTTCCAGAACCCGATGCGCTGCCGGCGTCTGATCCTCGTGTCGACCGGCACGGGCGCGATCATGGTGCCCGGCAACCCGCGGGTGCTGTCGAAGATGGTCACGCCGAAGCGCTTCCGCGATCCCGCCTATGCGGCGCAGGTGGCTGGCGAGCTGTACGGCGGGTCGGTCCGGGAGGACTCGGCGGACATCGGCGAGACCTTCTCCCGGCAGATGCACGCGGGATCGAAGATGGGCTACCTGCACCAGCTCATGGCCGGATCGGTGTGGACCTCGATCTTCGCGCTGCCGGTGATCCGCCAGAAGACGCTCCTGGTGTTCGGCGAGGACGACCCGATCATCCCCATGATCAACGGCCGGATCTTCGAGCTGCTCCTCCCGAGGGCGACGCTCTACCGGCACGACGGAGGCCACGTCGACCTGGTGACCCGCCCGCAGAAGCTGGCGCGGGAGGTCGAGGACTTCCTCGGGACGCCGCACCTGGGGCGGCGTCAGTGGCGCAGGAGGACGGGGCTGCTCACAGCCCGCGACTGAACCTGGAATCGTTCTGACATCGGGCGTACTCTATTTCGCATGAGCGAGGTGGACACCGCCGAGGATCGGCTGCGCGGCGTGGGGTTGCGGATCACCGCGCCCCGCGTCGCCGCGCTCGGCTTCCTCGACGGGCATCCCCATGCCACCGCGGACGATGTCGCGGAGTTCCTGCGGGGCCGGCTCGGCACCGTCGCCACGCAGACCGTCTACGACGTGCTGCGGGTCTGCGCGGAGAAGGGCCTGCTCAGGCGCATCGAGCCCGCCGGATCCGCGGTCAGGTACGAGGCGCGGGTCGCCGATAACCATCACCACCTGGTGTGCCGCTCCTGCACGAAGATCGTCGACATCGATTGCGCCGTCGGGGCCGCCCCGTGCCTGACGGCCGACGAGGACCACGGCTTCGTCATCGACGAGGCGGAGGTGACCTTCTGGGGTTACTGCCCCGACTGCGCCGCCGCGCGCTGATTCCTCCAGGTACTCGCTTTCCCCGGACCGCATGCTCCGGGCACCTGCCGCCTCGGGTCGGCGCACCGTCGAACCCCGGGGACGCGCGGCGTGATGCGGACTACTGTCGAGGGGGACGCCGCCCGGAATCGGGCGGCACGAATGCGAAGGAGCGCACGATATGAGCCTGGACGTCGTCTACACCATCTCCTCGACCGCCACCGGCGGTGGCCGCGACGGTCACGTGAAGTCGGCCACCGGCCGCATCGACCTCGACACCCGGCCCCCGAAGGAGATGGGCGGCAACGGCGAGGGCACCAACCCGGAGGAGCTGTTCTCCGCCGGCTACGCCGCGTGCTTCCTCGGTGCCGTCCGCGCCGTCGGCCGCACCGAGAAGGTCACGATCCCCGACGACGCCACCGTCGAGGTGACCGTCGGTTTCGGCAAGACGGAGACCGGGTTCGGCATCAACGCCGCGATCACGGCGACCCTCCCGGGTCTCGCGCAGGCCGACGCCGAGGCGATCGTCGCCAAGGCGCACCAGCTCTGCCCCTACTCGAACGCGACGCGCGGCAACATCGACGTCGACCTGACCACCGCGGTCTGATCGTCCGCTGAGCACCCTGCTCCGCCCCGCCGCCCTGGGACTGGTGTTCCTGGGCGGCGCGGTCGGCACCTTCGTGCGCGCCGAGGTCGGGCACTGGTTGCCGCACACGCCGTTCCCGTGGGCAACCTTCGCGGTGAACATGGTCGGCACGTTCCTGCTCGGCGGCATCGTCTCCGCGCTCGCGCAGCGACCCGACGACGAGCGGCACCGTCGGGTCAGGCTCCTGTTGGGCACGGGTTTCTGTGGGGGACTGACCACCTACAGTGCGTTCGCGCTGGACATCCACGGCGCCTCCCCGGCCGTCGGTGCGCTGTACGCCGGTGCGACGGTGCTGCTCGGTCTCGTCGCGGCCCTCGCCGGGGCGTTGTCGGTGCCCAAGGTGATCCCGGCGTGACCACCCTCCTGATCACTCTCGGGGGCGGGCTCGGGGCCGTCCTGCGATACCTGGTCGACGGTGCGCTGCGCCGTCGGCTCGTCGAGTGGTCCACGGCCGTGATCAACACGACCGGCTCCTTCGTGCTCGGGGTCCTCGCGGGCCTCGCGGCGAGGAACGGGATCGGCGGCGAGGCCCTGGCGATCCTCGGCACCGGTGTGTGCGGCGGCTACACGACCTTCAGCACGGCCACCGTCGAAACGCTGACTCTGTTGCGGGACAGGCGGTATCGGGAGGGCGTGGGCTACGGACTGTGCACGCTGGTCGCGAGCGTGGTCGCGGTGTGGGGCGGCTACGCCCTCGGCGCGCTCTGAAACCGAGCTACCCGCCGCTGCGCTCCTGCGCGTACCGGTACACCGGCCGCGTGAGGATCAGCGAGAACAGCATGAGCAGCATCACGATCACGGCGCCCCACATCGGTAGACCCGCGAGCGGGGCGCCGTTGTGGTCGATACCGTAGCGGCTCACCGGATCCGAGTAGGCGCGCTCATTGCCCAGCAGCGCCGCGGCCGCGGCCGCGAGGAACCCCGCGAACACGGCGAGGCCGTAGAGCGCCGCCGCCCAGCGTTGCCCGAACAGGGCGAACAGGCCCGTGAACGCCATCGCGGCGCACACCACGAGCCCCGCGATCGCGAGCACGAGGATCGTGATGGTGCGCACGCCGAGCGGCGATCCCGGGAAACTCCCCGGGTAGCCCATCGTGCCCAGCAGGGCCGAGCACTGGATGATCGCGGTCAGGTACAGGGCGATGGCCCCCGCGCCCGCAGCGAGCGAGACGAGAACCCACAGCCACATCGCGCCGGGCCGCCGCCGGGAGCGGCGCGAGCGGGGCGAGTCGTCGCGTGCACCCGCCACTAGGCGAGCTTCGCCTTGACGGCGGTGGACAGCCGCTTTCCGTCCGCGGCGCCCGCCGCCTTCGCGTTCGCGACCTTCATGACCTGGCCCATCTGGCGCACCGTCGGGGCCTCGCCGAGCTCGGCGGTCACCTCGGCGACCGCGGCGTCGACGAGCGCACTCAGTTCGTCGTCGCCGAGCTGCTTCGGCAGGTAGCGCGACATGACCTCGGCCTCGGCACGCTCCTTGTCGGCGAGCTCGTCGCGGCCGTTCGCGGCGAAGATCTCGGCCGCCTCGCCACGCTTCTTCACCTCACGCGCGACCACCTTGAGGAACTCCTCGTCGGTGAGGGCGTGCGCGGTGCCCGAGGTCTCCTCGTTCTGGATCGCGGACAGCAGCATCCGGAGCGTGCCGGTGACCAGGGTGTCCTTGGCCTTCATCGCGGTCTTGAGATCGTCGCGGATAGCGGCCTTCACTTCTGACATGGCCTCCAAGTTACGCGGTGTGCGCTGGGGCGGCAGCTGAGTATCCTGGGGCAATGGCAGTTCACCCACTTGTCCGCGCCGGTGCCGGCCTGGCGGGCGCGGGCATCGCGTCCATCGCCTACGCCACGGTCCTCGAGCGCAACGCGTTCACGCTGCGCGAGCACACGCTGCCGATCCTGCCTCCCGGCACGCCCACCCTCCGGATCCTGCACATCTCGGACCTGCACATGACGCCCGCGCAGCGACTCAAGCAGGGGTGGGTGCGCGAGCTGGCGGCTCTCGAGCCCGACCTCGTGGTCAACACGGGTGACAACCTGTCGCACCCGCGGGCCGTGCCGTCGGTGGTCCAGACCCTCGATCCGCTGTTGGCGCGCCCCGGCCTGTTCGTGTTCGGGTCCAACGACTACTTCGGGCCCACCCCGAAGAACCCGGCCAAGTACTTCGACAAGGACCACGAGCGCAAGCACGGCGAGCCCCTGCCCTGGCAGGACCTGCGCGCCGCGTTCTCCGAGCGGGGCTGGCTCGATGCCACGCATCAGCGCCGTCGCCTCGAGGCCGGAGGAGTCACGATCCAGGTCGCAGGCGTCGACGATCCGCACATCGAGCGGGACCGGTACGAGACGATCGCGGGCCGCGCCGACGAGGCCGTCGACCTACGGCTCGCGCTCACCCACTCCCCGGAACCGCGCGTGCTCGATCGGTTCGCCGCCGACGGCTACGACCTCGCCCTCGCCGGCCACACCCACGGCGGCCAGCTGTGCCTGCCCGTGTACGGCGCGCTGATCACCAACTGCGGGTTGGATCGCTCGCGGGTGAAGGGTGCCTCCGCCTGGGGCGCGCATATGAAGCTGCACGTCAGCGCTGGCCTCGGCACGTCACCATGGGCACCGTTCCGCACGTTCTGCCGCCCCGAGGCATCGCTGCTGACCCTCGTGGGCGCGCCCGTCCGCGACCGGGAGCTCGAGCTCGGCCCCGTCATCGCCCCGGAGTCGGTACAGGCCTGACCTGCCGATTTCCCGCCCGACGGTGGCTGTAGTAACCTTATCGAGGTTGTCACCACGGGGTGTGGCGCAGCTTGGTAGCGCGCTTCGTTCGGGACGAAGAGGTCGTGGGTTCGAATCCCGCCACCCCGACTCGTTGGTTGAGACGACAGCAGGGCGCTGACCTGGGATTTCCTGGGTCAGCGCCTTACTTGTCTCTGTGGTCAGGGACCGCGGGTCTCTCTTCCCAGCTCAAGCTCCAACTCGGCGATGCTGGCGAGCACGGACGCAATCATGCGGCCCGCCGCCGTGGACGTGTCGATGCCTTCCCTCAGCGAGCGCAGCGTGATCCCGCGCGCGGACAGCTCGGCGATGGTCGAGGACACCTCGGCGACGGACCTGCCCAAGCGCTCAATGCCCACCACCAAGATCACATCGCCCGCGCGGGCGTAGTCCAGCATCGCTTGCAGCCCTGGGCGTTCCGTACCCGCTTTCCCGCTGAGGCGATCCCCGAACATGCGCTCGCAGGGGAAGCTGTGGGCGAGGAGTTGATCCTCCTGCTGATCGAGCACCTACGCGGTCGTCGATACGCGGACGTACCCGAGCATGTGCGGACGCGCGGTGGTGTCAGTTCCCCATGTGTCCCAGTGTGGGAGGGGATGCTCGTCCGGCGTCTGACCGTGTGTCATGTCCCCCAGTTCTGGGTGAGTATTCCCCAATCGGGGTTGGGGTGTGGTCTTGGTGATCAGTGCTGGTTACCGTTCGCTGTGCAAGGTATCGAATCGGGTTGAGGACTGGTGAACGGGAGTGTTGCGGGTGCGAGAGCGCTTGGGATGGAATCGGTTTCGTTCTGATGATCGGTGGGGTTCTTTAGCTTGTGGGCGTTCGTTCGCATCGCGGATGTGGTGCCCGGTGGTGCTGGTGTCGGCGCTGCTGGCGGCAGCGGTGGCACTGTTCGGTACGGCGACGGCAGGTGCTGACCCCGCCCCAAAGCCGTCCGGTGACATCACGCGGGTCAAGACCACACCTGATGGATTCACGATCACGATCAAGCTGCTCAAGAACCGCTTGGACGCAGTGCCCCCGCTCGACTCGTCCCCGTTCAGCCGCGAGGCGTTCTTGGCGGGGGACAACACGGTGAAGATCGATGGACCCCCTGGGGGCAAGCTGCTCGGCGCGAGCTTCGAAACGGGTTATCAGATTGGTTACCCCGCCAAGGTTGGCGCGGAAGGCGGCGCGACGGTGACTCTCACGACGCCTGATCTGTCGGTCAACGGCGGGGTGAACACGGGGCTGAACGCCTCCGTAACTCCCTCTGTCCAGGGCCAGGGCGGGATCAGCGGTGGTCAGCCGTCGGGGTCGGTCGGCGGCGGTGTCACGGGCACGGTCGGCGGCAACGTCGGCGCGAACGTCGGCGCGCAGTCCAAGATCATCCCTTCGCAGACGGCGACGTTCAAGATCGAGCACGGTGGGATCACCGAGGTGCCTATCGCGAAGATCGCCCTGACCTCGCCGTCGGCCTACCTGAGCCTAAGCGGCGTTCACCTGTCCGCCAGCGGTGCAGCGGGCCAAATGACCGTTCGCACCTTCACCCGCGTGATCATGCGCACCGAGCTGGGCTCGACCCAGCAGGTTGCGTACGGTCCTGCGATCCGACTTTAGGGAGATACGATGCGAGTGTCTGCGAGTGTCCGTGCACTAATCGGCTTCGTGATCGCATCGCTCGTCGCAGCGATGCTGTCCGTCACTGCCAGCGCTCCTGCGGGGGCTGATCCTGCTGCTGATTGCCAGCGCGCGTGGACGCAGTACTGGACTTCAAACTTCCCAAACCAGCCTGTTCCACCCGTTCCTGCCGGGTGGTGCAAGCCGACACAGGTTCCGACACAGCCGACAATGACCCCGCTTCCCACGGGGCCAACGAACACAGTCCCGCCGTCGCCTGTCTCGCCCACCGAGACTGCTGGGGGTACGCCTCCTGCTGCGACGGCACCGCCCGCGCAAGGGACGGGCACCCCAGCACGGACCCCTGCCAACCCTGCGGAGACGACATCGGCATTCCAACTGCCTGGTGGCGAGAGTTCGACACCGAACACGACGGCTGAAACCTCGACAACTGCGGAAACCACGTCAACGCAGCCTGAGACAACCTCTGCTACGACCAGCGCGCCCACAGAGACGACCGACTCCACGACGACGACGGACGCACCTTCCGAAGAGACGACTGGAACGACTTCTGCGCCTGCGACTACTGAGCAGACATCGCAGACCAGCGCGACGAGCAGTGAGCAATCAACCGAGTCTCAGTCTACAGGAGACTGTTTCAAGCAGAATTATCCACAGGGGCTGGGTAAGCAGATGGTCAAGTCGGGCTTTATGGGTGCGCTCCGAGGCGCTGTCCAAGGTGCCATTGTCGGATGTGTCGGCGGTGCCGTCATGGGCGCGGGCGTCGGCTGCGGACCTGCTGCTTTGGGCGGCGGGGTAATCGGTTTCGTCGGCGGCTTCGCAGGCGGCGCAATCGCTGGTGGCCCAGCCACTCAGGCTGGAAAGACCCTATACAACTGCAAGAAGAAGTAGTACGGCTCTAGGAGGTGAAGATGAGTGATTCGAGACGAATTCTAGGGATCGCAGTCGCGGGACTCCCACTGTATGTGATTGTTTCAGCGCTCGCGTACCAGTCAGTTGGTCAACTAGATGTAAGTTCGCAGTCAGATGACCTTCCGACATGGATTCTGGTCGGGTTTTTGCTATTCGGAGCGTTATCGTTGGTGATGCTCGTATGGCTTATCCGCTCTCTGCGGTCAGGCGATGACCCTGCGTCTATCGAAGCACGCAGAAACATTGCGATTGCAGTTGCTGTCGCGGTAATCGGCTCAATGCTGTTGGAGGGTGTGCTGCGAGTAGCATTTGAAATCGCGACTCCTGTACCGACCTTGATCTTGAGTGCGTGTACGTACCTCGCGGGAATCGCCCTGGCTGCGCTCGTTTTCTGGTGGCAGAATTCTAGCCAAGCTGAGCATGGTAGGGGCTAGTAGTTGACTCCGCGCGCGTAGGGCATTAGGGGGAGCTGAGCGATGGACACCTTGTGGAATGTTCTTGCGTTCGTATCGGCTTGTTGGCTAGTCGTGGTTGGTGCGATATGTGGGCGTAGGCTTGTGTGCATCAGCAATAACCGTGGGAGCGGTGGGGGTGCCTTACGTGTGATTTCGACGCACTTCGTCGTGAACTGGCGCAACTACCTGTGGTGCGCCGTTGCTGCCTCGGCCTTCCTGCTGATTTCCATCGTGCTAACCTCTTCAGAAGCCTCTTATCATCGTGCGGCAGGAGTGGGGATCACGGTAGTGATCGCCTTTCTGTGCCTGGCAGGTTTGGTTGCGTCGGGCGTTGGGCGGAGGAAGCTCGATAGCTATTTCTGGGTGGGTGCACTGTCTCTTGCGTTCGTCGTCGCCGCAATGAATGCGCCCTTATTTTCGAAACCGCCGGGAACGGTACGTTCCCTATCACACTTGGCTTCTATTCCAAACCAGTTCCCGTCTGAACCTGGAAGTGTGAAAGCGCCGATAGCGCAAGGAGATTGTACAAAGGTGACACCAAATCAATCAGGCAAGGGCGGCAAGTTTGTTGTCGCTAAGGTAGCATGCGGGGACGTCAGTCCTTATCGAGTCAATGCCGTTGTTGGAGTCGGTAGGTCGTGTCCCACGTCGGACTCCGACCTTGAGTTTAAAGCGAACGGGTACACGGCATGTCTCGATTATGACTGGGACGCAGTGAATTGCATGGTGATTAGTGGACCCGCAGTTGTGAAATTGCCGTGCAGTTCCCAAGTGACGTCGGGTAGAAAGCTGGTAGCTGACGCGCTAGTTACCGAGTCAACGGATGTCCAGCTGTGCTTAGAGGACGGTATCGTGCATGCAGACAGACGATTCACTGTGTGTACGAAGTCTGTTCCCTAATCCTTCTCTCGGCTGACCCGCGAGATAAGAAGCCCACCGAACCCTAGATAGCTTCCATATACAAGGAATGCGAGACTGTAGATCAGCACGGTGGTTGTTGTCGCGGTATTCGCAGTTGCGAACGCCGCAGTGCCGAAGAGTGCTATCGCCAGTACGGGGGCGGCTATCCAAAATGTAGCCTTCATTTTCGAGTCTCGGAGACGTCGAGGGATCGTTCCCGAAAGCATTGCTTCAACAAACCCCCATGATGGATTATCGTGCTCGTCGCCCGTCGAATGCTCAGCAGCCTGGGTTTTTGTTCGATCCGCATTCGGTTTGTGTTTGTCCTCCATGATGGGGGCGATCCTCTCTTGTCTTGCTCGTTTAGAGCGCCACGCGGCTCAAGCATACCTGGATGTCCGAGAGCTTCTGCCTGGTCTGATTCTCGCGCTCACCTGCGCGTATCTAGTCCCCGAGCGAGCCCGTCCAACCACTCCTCGACCGCCCCACCACCGCGTATCCGCAGCCCCCTGTCCTGCTCGCGGTACAGGTCGAGCACGCTGATGTACGCGCCCAGCTCCTCTGCGCGGGCGACCGTGTGCGCCTCCTCGACCCGCCCGAGAAACACGGCGCGGGACAGGGCTGGGCGGTGGATCGTCATGCCCCCATGCTCCTCGCTCACGGCCCATCCAGGACCGCCAAGGCGTGCAGTAGATCAGCCCGACCGTACGCCGTGCCGACGGTGCGAGCACGGCCCCGTCCGCCCTCGTCATCACAGACGGGTGCACGAGCACGGCCACGGGCACCCCGTTGCGGGTCAGCGTGACGGGCTCGGACTCGCACCTGGCGATGAGCGCGGACAGGGCCGCGCGGGCGCGGTGCAGTGGGATGGTCGCGGTCACGGGCACCGACCACCGCGATGCGGCACGGGCAGGCCCGCTCGGCGTAGGCGGCTCGCGAGGTTCCGTGTGCCGCGCCAATCGCTCGGCGTGCGGGCGAGCACGAGCACGGGCAGATCGGGGCGGCACGGCGGTGGGACAAGCCGCAGGTGTCGGCGGCACGTGAACCGCCCCGGGTAGTCCGGAGACTGACTCAAACAGGCACCGGCACCGGGTGGTGGGGTGCTCTTGCAGCGTAGTACGCGGCTTCGAGTTCGGCGGGTGGGATGTCGCCGCAGTACTCGTAGGGCCGCTGGTGATTGAACCAGTCGACCCATTCGGTGGTGCCGTATTCGACCTGCTCGACGGTCCGCCAGGGCTTGCGGGGTTTGATCAGTTCGGTCTTGTAGAGCCCGTTGATCGTCTCCGCGAGTGCATTGTCATACGAATCGCCAGCGGTACCAATGGAACCAGTGATTCCGGCGCCGACGAGACCTTCGGCGAAGCGGGCCGCGGTGTACTGCGCTCCCGCATCGGTGTGGTGAATGACCTCGCGCGGGTCATGCCCGTCGCGGTGGCGGGTCCACACCGCGTGGTCGAACGCCGCCAGCACCAGGTCGGTGGTCATGGTCGAGCCGACGGCCCAGCCGATGATCCGCCGGGCGTAGGCATCAGTGACGAACGCGACGTACGCCCACCCCGCCCACGTCGAGACGTAGGTCATGTCTGCCACCCACAGCTGGTTCGGGCGGGTCGGCGAGAAACTGCGTTGGACCAGGTCCGGGTAGCGATCAGCTCGGTGGCCGGAGATCGTGGTGCGTTTGACCTTCCCGCGCACCGCGCCGGCCAGGCCGGCCTCACGCATCAACCGTTCGACCGTGCAGCGGGCCACCGCCACGCCCATCCGATTGAGCACGATCCACATCTTCCGTGCCCCGAACACCGCGTAGTTCGCTGCATGAACATCCCGGATCTGATTGCAGAGCACCGCTTCCCGAACCTCGGCAGCGGTCGCGGGGCGGTCAACGTGCTCGTAGTACGTCGAGGGGGCGATCTTCACACCGTGCTCGGTGAGCACCGCGCAGATCGGTTCGACACCCCACCGCAGACCACCCCCGTCACGCCGGTCGGCATGAGCACGGATGAAGTCCACGATCAGCCGTGTGGCCGGTCGAACTCGGCCGCGAAGAAAGCCGACGCCGCCTTCAAAATCGCGTTCGCGCGTTTGAGCTCGGCGTTCTCCCGCTTGAGCCGGCGGATCTCCTCCGACTCCACCGAGGTGACCCCCTCACGCTGGCCCGCGTCGACCTGCGCGGTTCGCACCCACTTACGGATCGACTCCGCCGTTGTCACCCCCAGCAACGGCGCGATCCGCTGCATCGCCGACCACTCCGACTCCCCGTCAGGCCGCTCGGCGACCATCCGCACCGCGCGCGCCTTCAACTCCGTCGGATACCGCCTCGATGTGTTCCCTGCCATGACTCCAACCTTCCAACATTCGGAGTCTCTGGACTACCCGGGGCGGTTCAGGGGATGCTCGTCCGGCGTCTGACCGTGTGTCATGTCCCCCAGTTCTGGGTGAGTATTCCCCAATCGGGGTTGGGGTGTGGTCTTGGTGATCAGTGCTGGTTACCGTTCGCTGTGCAAGGTATCGAATCGGGTTGAGGACTGGTGAACGGGAGTGTTGCGGGTGCGAGAGCGCTTGGGATGGAATCGGTTTCGTTCTGATGATCGGTGGGGTTCTTTAGCTTGTGGGCGTTCGTTCGCATCGCGGATGTGGTGCCCGGTGGTGCTGGTGTCGGCGCTGCTGGCGGCAGCGGTGGCACTGTTCGGTACGGCGACGGCAGGTGCTGACCCCGCCCCAAAGCCGTCCGGTGACATCACGCGGGTCAAGACCACACCTGATGGATTCACGATCACGATCAAGCTGCTCAAGAACCGCTTGGACGCAGTGCCCCCGCTCGACTCGTCCCCGTTCAGCCGCGAGGCGTTCTTGGCGGGGGACAACACGGTGAAGATCGATGGACCCCCTGGGGGCAAGCTGCTCGGCGCGAGCTTCGAAACGGGTTATCAGATTGGTTACCCCGCCAAGGTTGGCGCGGAAGGCGGCGCGACGGTGACTCTCACGACGCCTGATCTGTCGGTCAACGGCGGGGTGAACACGGGGCTGAACGCCTCCGTAACTCCCTCTGTCCAGGGCCAGGGCGGGATCAGCGGTGGTCAGCCGTCGGGGTCGGTCGGCGGCGGTGTCACGGGCACGGTCGGCGGCAACGTCGGCGCGAACGTCGGCGCGCAGTCCAAGATCATCCCTTCGCAGACGGCGACGTTCAAGATCGAGCACGGTGGGATCACCGAGGTGCCTATCGCGAAGATCGCCCTGACCTCGCCGTCGGCCTACCTGAGCCTAAGCGGCGTTCACCTGTCCGCCAGCGGCGCTGCGGGGCAGATGACCGTTCGCACATTCACCCGCGTGATCATGCGCACCGAGCTGGGCTCCACGCAGCAGGTTGCCTACGGTCCTGCGACAAAACTGTAGGGGGCTGACCAATGAGACTTGACGTAACTGCGCGTACCTTCGTTTCCGCTCTGATTGGCGTATCGGTTGCGGTGACTGCGGTGGGGTTCGCTGCGCCCGCGTACGCTGATCCTGCCGCTGATTGCCAGCGTGCGTGGACGCAGTATTGGACTTCGAACTTCCCAAACCAGCCCGTTCCACCCGTCCCCGCTGGCTGGTGCAAGCCGCCGACAACTCCGACGCAGACGACTATGGCGCCTCTTCCGACCGTGCCAACCAACACGGTGGCTGTCTCGCCCGTATCGCCCACAGAAACAACGCCAACCACGTCGGCTCCGTCTGCGATTGCACCGACTGGGTCGCCATCTGCACCCCTTACGCCTGCAAACCCCGCAGAGACTACAGCGCCGTTCCAGCTCCCAGGAAACGGCTCGCCGTCGGGTGGTGATTCTGAGGTGGTTGCGCTTCGCGCCATCTCCGCGCGAAATTACAACGTCCCAATTGATCGCCTCCGTAGCGAGTTTACGCAGTACGCGAAGGCGAATGATAAGCGCTATATGGACGTTTTGAATCAAGCCAAGGTCAATGCGGACAGGGCGGTCAATAGCGACGACACGGTATCAATTGGCGGTTCAGGGGGCGTGTGCGGAAAGCCGCCGAACCAGCAGCTTGGGCGGGCAAGAAATGTAGGCGACTTCTTCTTCTCCGACTCGTGTAAGGGAAATGGCATAGCGGCGTACAACCATGGGCACAATGGCATATTTGTGACATTGGAGGACACTGTTGAATCCAATGACGAGAAGGGGGTTCACTACGTTTATCGCGCAGATTTGACAATGCGTCTTAATCCGCGCAAGTACAGTGTGAAACTCAGCAACGCAGCGCGCGAAGGCGCTGCGTCTTACGCCAAGTCGAAGATCGGCAAGGGGTATAATGCGGCAGGGTTCGCCTTCAATAAGAAGGGTGGTCCGTCGGTTAATTCGTTCAACTGCTCTCAGCTGATCTGGGCTGCGTACTACGAAGCGCCAGGAGGTCGTGACCTTGACGACGGTGGGGGTCCTGGTGTGTATCCTCGCGATCTGACCACTGGTCCATACGTGTCAAGCTACTAGCGAGGAGCTGGCAGTGCAGCTACGACGACGGGTGCTCGGTATCGGAGCCACGATTGTTCTGGCGATCAGCGCTCAAGGGTGTGGTCCCGGGGAAGCTGACATCGATGTCTCTTTATTAGGCCCGTCTGTGGAACGCCTGCCTTCGGATGCTGTGGCAGCAGTGATGTTGAGTCCGCTCGATGTCCAATTCAAGAAGGGGTCGATCGCAGACATATCACGGCTGGTTTTCTTAAATCGCGACATGCAGCCCGTCGGACACTTGCGCGCCTTAGGGATGTTTCGATCTCAGTTGGTCAGGGTTGGGGACGTTCTCGGGTTCGTCGACCGTGAAAACTCTCTGACTGTCTCCAAAGACGGTCTGCAGCGCCGCCAGATGGGGCCGTTCGGTATCTCGGCGGTTGGCGCTTCTGCACGGCAATCGGGCCAGCAGGCTGTGATTTGGACCGACGGCGGGATTAAGTCCGCGCAGACTGGCTACGAATCGCACCTCGTGCGATTCAGGCCGAACGGTACCGTGGAGAGTGCCCAAGTTGAAGGTCGACTCGTCGCCTCTGGGGTGTGTGGCTCCGACCACCTTGCGATCATGGAATCGGTCGGTTCAACCCCAGCGTCGCGAGTTGTATCGGTCAGTGACTCAGGCATTCGACAGGGCGCGCCCTGGGCGGGCGGATCGTCCCAGAGTGGACGTGAAATGCCTTGGGCTTGCCTCAATCAACAGGTGAGAGTTTACCTCACCAACTCCACCTACGGCAACGGAGTCGGGGGCACGGGAGTGTGGACAATTGCGCTGGGAACCTTAGCGTCCGACGACGGCGAGAGCCACTATTTCAACAACTCGACCCCTGCCGAGTACGCAAATCTTCAAAATGAGTGGCGTTCGGTTGTTGCGACGGGTGATGCCTGGTGGCAAGAGGGCGGGGAGAGGCGATTCGTTCGTGAGGATGGAGCCGTTGCTCAACTCGCGGCGGACGGATTGAGCGTAAGCGAGGTCTTCCGAGCCAAGGCGCGCAACGAAACTGTTATGGCAGCTGACATGGTCTCGCCTCAAAGCTCGGGGTTGACCTATTCGATTGTTCGCAACGGTGATGCGGAGGATCAGGTGCTGTCCATAGTGTCCAAGCATGACGGTAGCGCGAAGAGGTTCGCCAACCTGGAGTGGTTGCGAAAGGCGACTCTGGGGCAGCCTTTCGGGATATCCGACGTGGCGGCCCTTCGAGAGATCGGCTGACTCGTCGCTGGGCGCGAACGGCACAACGATGAACCGCCGCGAGGTCGCTGTCGGCGGCGGGATCAAGCGCACGTGCCGACGACGCCGTTCCACGCGCCAGCCGTACTCGCGGGCGAGGTCGATGAGGTCGGGCAGGTCAATGCGTCTGACCTGACTAATGGGAAGTACTAGGTCAGTCGACATCAGTTCGGCAGACTTGGTATCGGTAGCCGCTGCTGGGTGAGCACTCAACCTGACCGGGCGTGTTCTGGAGCCCTTTGTTAAGACCGTGCCCTCAGCGGTGCGCCAGGAAGGTCGATCGCTGGTGGGATGTCGTGCCGGCTCCTGTCCATCGGGGGTGTGAGCACTGATCCATTAGTTCGCGGCTTACCTTCTCGGCTCGGTCACCAGAACCCTCGATCCCCGGGGGTGACGAAGAGGAGGAGGTGCTGAAGATGTTGTTCATCGGAGATGACTGGGCCGAAGATCACCACGATGTGGAGCTTCAGGACGAAGAGGGGCGGGTGTTGGTGGTGACGGTGGCCGCCGCCGTGGTGCAGTCAGTGCTGGTGCGCCGATGGTGGCGTGGTGTCGCGACGGTGGCAGCGCCCGTGATCGGCGGGCTGATCATCCTGTGGGCGCTCGCGCACAGGGATGGATACCTCGGCGTCGACGGACCACGGCTGCCGATTCTGGTCGTATTCGTTCTGGTGCTCGTCGGCGTCGGCGTCGGGGTACGGGAGATCGGGAGTCGAGTCGGCATCGCGTCGAGGGCTGGACTGGGTGAGCAGTAGCGCCCTCTGCCAGAACCGACCGCCAGGCCGTGGTGCTCACGGTGCCGCCGAAAGGGGCACGGTGGTTGGAAGCGACGAAGCCTTACGCGCTGCGGGCCGGTCGATCTGGACGACGGTGACCGGGCGCTCGCCAGCGCCGACGTACGGCGCGCTCAGGACGATGTCGGACCGTGGACGGCGGAGCCGGTGGCGATACCGGTGACCGTGCACACTCCGAAGCGCCCGCCGCGGTCGAACATGCTGGCCGAGGAGATGCTGACACCGGCGACGGTGACGAATTGATCTGCCTCCAAGCCGATCTCGTCACTGATCGGGGCGCGAGCGAGCGCCATCGAGACATCGCCGTTGATGGTCTCGACGCCACCCGTGCCCATGCCGGTCACCAGGTTGGTGCAGTCGGAGACCATCGCGGCGCGGGCGAAGGGCGTGGTGTCCTCGCCGTCGAGCACCCGCCAGCCGACCGTCCAGATCCGTTTGCGCTCGGCGTTCGCCCACACGTCGGGAGTCTCGGCGGAGATGTAGTCGCCGCTCCCGCTCGCCATCGCCAGACGCAACCCGTCATCGTGCGGTGGCGCGGGGACGTGCGGATCGGACCAGACGACACCGTCGGGCTGCGGGGCGGGGTGGTAGAACGTGGCGGTAGCGCGGACGACGGTCTTGTCCTCCTGGACGATCTCGGCCTCCGACACCCGGATCCGGCGACCCGAGCGGACGAGGCGGGTGCGCACCTCCAGGTGCCCGGAGCGGACCATGCGGAACATGTCGCAGTGCCAGCGAGCGCCGACCAGCCCTTCGCCGAACTCGGTGTCGAGGACCTGCGCGAGGAGACCCGTGATCGCCGGGCCCGATAGGGTGCCGGGCGCCCAGCGCCCCTCCGCTGCGGCCAGCGAGTCGAAGCCGCCGCCGCTACGGGTGAATTGTGGTGATACGTCCTGCCTGGTCACCCCTATCGGTCTACCAGGCGCCCCGACGGCACCCGTCGGCAACCCGGCTGTCAGCAGCGCAGTCCGCCCCGAACGACGACCTCGGCCCTCGACCGGGCCGCCGGACGGTAGAACTGACGGATGGCGATCGACGCGATTCACCTCCCGCTGGATACTCGGCTCACCCTGCTCGCCGCCGGCCTCGTCTTCCTCTGGGCGCTCGCGTTGGGGGTGTGGAAGTACCACGGGATCCTGACCTCGCCCGAGCATCAGGCGCACGTGTACGTGGACATCGCGCACCGCGCCGCACTGCTGTACTCGTTCGCGCTCCTGCTGACGGCGGTCTTCGTGCAGCTGAGCGCCTGGCCGCAGTGGGTCGACCTGACCGCCGCCGCTGTTCTGACCTTCTTCTTCGTCGCCGCGATCGCCAGCTACTGCTGGCACGGGGCGCGCCGCGACACCGACAACCAGCTCGCCGCTCCCGCTCATGGGGTGCGAGGGTTCATGATCGCGCTGATCGTCGGCGAGATCGGCGCGTTCGTCGTTCTTCTGGCGGGATTCGTCGCAGCCTGGTAGGCGGAGCGCCCCGAACCGGGCGCCCCGTCTGTCGCAAAAGCGGGCGACGAAGATCGTCACAACTGGTCCAACCAGTTGATCTATTGATCTGTCTGTGTCATCGTGGGGTCATGGAACTTGAGCCCATCACCCGCGTCGCGGTCTCAGACGAGGTGTTCGCGCGGCTCGCCGACGAGATACTGTCGGCGCGCCTGTCACCCGGGGAGCCGCTGCCCGCTGAGCGGCTCCTCGCCGAGAAGTTCGCGGTGAATCGTCATGCGGTGCGCGAGGCGCTCAAGCGTCTGCGTCAGGCCGGCCTGATTCACATCGCCCAGGGCGGGAGGACGCGAGTCCTGGACTGGCGGGAGAACGCGGGTCTGGACATTCTCAGCGGCGTGGCCGCAGCGGGAGTGGTTCCGCCTCTCAAGGTCCTGCTCGACATCACGCAGATGAGGCTCGTGGTCGCAGCAGATGCGGCGCGGCTGTGCGCCGTACGCGCTGACGATGAACGTCGTGCGCTCATCGTCGATCTGGCGCAGCAGTACCCGCAGGGCGGCTTCGAGGCGGATGAGCGGTTCTGGACCGCGGTCATCGACGGTTCGCAGAACGTCGCCTATCGCCTGTCCCTCAACACGCTGCTCGCCGGCATGCACGACGTCGGCGAAACCGTTTTCCGCGCTCTGGAACTCGACCGCGAGTTGCTGGACAGGCAAGCGCATCTTGATCTGGCTTCAGCCATCGCGCGCGGCGATGCCGATGAGGCCCGCGCGGTGACGACTCAGATGCTCGGGGGAGTCATCACGGCACTGCAGGAAATGACCCAATCGATCGAGGAGACCACGAACTAATCATGTTTGACATCATTCTGCCGGCGATACCGGTCTTCGTCGTCCTGCTGGTCGTGGAGTACCTCTCCTTCCGGCTCCGCCCCGACGATCACGAGTTGGGCTACGACATCCGGGACTCGCGCACGAGCCTGACGATGGGTATCGGCAACGTCGTCATCAACATCGGATGGAAAATGGTCTCGCTGGTGGTGCTGGCCGCGGCGTTCATGATCTCACCGTTCTCGTTGTCGCCGACGAACCCGCTCACCTGGGTCATCCTGTTCTTCGCTGACGACTTCCTCTACTACTGGTTCCATCGCACGCACCACACCATTCGAATCCTGTGGGCGAGCCACGTCGTGCATCATTCGAGCCGGTACTTCAACTTCTCCACCGCCCTCCGGCAGACGTGGACGCCGTTCACGTACCTGCCGTACTGGATTCCACTGGCACTGCTGGGCATGCCGCCGTGGATGATCATGCTGCAGCAGTCGATCAGCTTGATCTATCAGTTCTTCATCCACACCGAGCGTGTGGGAAAGCTCTGGCGTCCTATCGAATTCGTACTCAACACCCCCTCGCATCATCGGGTTCACCACGGCTCCAATGCGCAGTACCTCGACCGCAACTACGGCGGCATCATGATCATCTGGGATCGACTGTTCGGAACCTTCGAAGCGGAGGGCGAGCGGGTCGTGTACGGCCTGACGAAGAACATCGACACGTACAACCCGGTCAAGGTGGCCACGCACGAGTACGCCGCGATCTACCACGACATGCGCGGAGCCTCGAACTGGCGCGATCGATACGGTTACCTCGTGCGAGGGCCCGGCTGGGTTCCGCAGTCCACCGCGGAAGCAGCCGCGGCGGAGTCCGCATCGAAGTGATGATGCGGTGGAGGCGGATCGTCGGGTAACGGACACGCAACGGTCACCTGCAATTCGTCACACGGGCCACTCGAGCCACCTACTGTGCGGATGGAACGGCCCCGTCCGGGGGCCGCGCAGAGAGGGAACATCATGGGGCTCGCAGGCAGCGTCCGCAGCGAACTCGACGATCTGACCACCCAGCTCACACTCATCGCCGATTCCATCGGTCGCACCGGCGACGACCTCCAGATCGATGCCCGCAGCCTGCACGAGACCGGTTCGTGCGACGCGGTCAACTCCATCGCCCGTCGCCTCGACGATCAGGGGCAGCAACTGCGCAAGCTGCAGGCGCGGATCACCACGGTGGCGCACACCCTCGCCTGATCGGCCGGGGCCGGCTCAGCCCCGGCCGATCCGCATCTCCGCGAGCCAGGCGCGGAAGTCCGTGTAGGCCGCGGTGAGCGCCTCCGCCGGCCAGTCCGCGGGAGACAGCGCCGGCGGCAGCAACGGGTCCTCGTAGAGATGGCGCACCAGGGCCACCATGGTCAGGAACCGGGCCTGCCCGTCGTCGCCGGCGTCGTCGACCGCGGCCAGCAGAGCGTGGCCGCGTCGGGACCACTCCGGCAGGTTCCACAGCGTGTGCGCGAGTTCGACGGGGTCGTCCTCGGGTCGGGCGGAGAAGCGTGTCGCGACGTCCCGCACCGCAGCGGGCCACGGACGGTCGATGTTCGCCGGCCGCATCCACACCCCCTCGCGGAGCTCCGCGAGGCGCAGCCGGGTCATCTCGACGCGCAGGCCCGCGCGGTGGCCCGCGCTCCGGCCGCTCGTCGTGATGATCGCCGTCTCCCAGGTCCCGTCCCACGCCGTCGTCGCGGGGGCGTCCGTGCGCGCCTGACGGTGCACCAGCCGCTCGGAGAGCGCGTACCGTCCGCCTTCGCGCACCAGGTCGCCCGAGGTCACCATGCGCGACATCGCCGCGCGGGTCGTCGATTCCGAGATCCCGAACAGCCGCATCGCCGCCACGATCTCACGTCCCTCCAGCTCGGGCGGGTGAGCTCCGAGCAGCAGGCTGAGCACGGCCGAGCGTGCCGAGACCGTCGTGGTGAGGGAGGGGGACATCGGCGTCGACGCTACACCGCGGTGCCCGGCCGCCCAGCGGGTCGACGGTCCGGGAGGAAGCGATGACGGAGGCGAGCCGGTGCGCACTCGGGGTCACGAATCCATTGCATTTCTGGTGCGGCTGTCATGGATATGCAACACTGAGTGCAACGGCTCGGGAGGGTCGCGCACCGTCGAACCGGAGGAACCGCAGCATGCCCACGCACGAAGTGACCAATCAGGTGCCGCCGCTGCTCGGCTTCAACACCGCCGAGACCCCGATGATCGACGACGCGTTGCGGCGTGCGCACGTGGACGCCGCGCAGTTGGACGAGATCCACGCGCTCGGGGCGCTCGGCGGTACCGCCGAGGCCCTCGAGTGGGGCGATCTCGCGGAGGCGCACCCGCCCGTCCTCAAGACCCACGACCGGTACGGCAACCGCGTCGACGAGGTGGTGTACGACCCCGCCTACCACCAGCTCATGAAGGTCCCGTCGAGCACGGCCTGCACGCCGCGCCGTGGGCCGAGTCGAGCCCTAACGCCCACCTCGTCCGCGCCGCGAAGTTCAGCGTGTGGGGCCACGTCGACGCCGGACACGGCTGCCCGATCTCGATGACCTACGCCGTCGTCCCGGCCCTTCGCGCGAATCCGGCGCTCGCCGCGCAGTACGAGCCGTTGCTCACCGCGAAGGAGTACGACTTCGGTCTGCGCGCCCCGCTCAGCAAGCGCGGCCTCATCGCCGGCATGTCGATGACCGAGAAGCAGGGCGGCTCGGACGTGCGTGCCAACACCACCCGCGCGATTCCGCAATCCGATGGGACGTACCGGATCACGGGCCACAAGTGGTTCAGCTCGGCCCCGATGTCCGACCTGTTCCTGACGCTCGCGCAGACCGAGTCGGGTGTCTCGTGCTTCTTCATCCCTCGCGTGCTGCCCGACGGGACGCGCAATGCCTTCGCCCTGCAGCGCCTCAAGGACAAGCTGGGCAACCACTCCAACGCCAGCAGTGAGGTCGAGTACGACGACACCGTCGGTTGGCTGGTCGGGGAGGAGGGCCGCGGGGTGCGCACCATCGTCGAGATGGTGAACATGACCCGCCTCGACTGCGTGCTGGGCACCGCGACCGGCATGCGGGCCGGACTCGCCCAGGCCGCGCACCACGCCGCGCACCGGAAGGCCTTCGGCGCCGAGCTCATCGATCAGCCGCTCATGCGCAACGTGCTCGCCGACCTCGCCGTGGAGGCCGAGGGCGCGACCACCGCGGGCCTGTGGCTGGCCGCCCTCACCGACCGTTCCGTCGCGGGCGACGAGGACGCCTCGGCGCTGCGCCGGATCGCCCTGGCGGTCACCAAGTACCACGTCTGCAAGCGCGGCCCGATCCATGCCGCGGAGGCGCTGGAGTGCTTGGGCGGCAACGGATACATCGAGGACTCGCGGATGCCGCGCCTGTACCGCGAGGCCCCGCTGCTGTCCGTCTGGGAGGGATCCGGCAATGTCGCAGCCCTGGATGTCTTGCGCGCCATGGCGCGGGAGCCGCAGGCCGTCGCCGCCTTCTTCGAGGAGCTCGACGCCGCCACCGGGGCGGACGCCGCGTACGACGCCGCGGTCGCCGAGCTCAAGGGCGCCTTCGGGGCGCTCGACCTCGGTGATCAGCAGGCGCTGCAGTTCGGCGCCCGTCGCCTCGTCGGTCAGATGGCCGCCGCCCTGCAGGGATCGCTGCTGGTCCGCTTCGGCCACCCCGCCGTCGCCGACGCCTACACCCGCAGCCGGCTCGCGGGCGACCGCGGCGATGTCTTCGGCACGCTCCCACAGGGTGTCGACACCGCCGCGATCCTCGACCGCGTGACGCCGAAGATCGGCTGAACAATTCACCTTCGGCCCCGCACTGGGACGTGATATCGCGCTATCATGGCATTGGAGGTGGTATCGATGCCGAACGTGCTCATTCGCGGACTCAGCGCCGCGGCCGTCGAGAGGATCGACGAAGATGCGGCCGCCCTGGGATTGTCTCGCAACGAATACCTTCGGCGCCGATTCGAGGACGGACTTCCGATGCAGTCGGACGTAGCGGTGAGCGCTGAGGACTGGGCCAGGTCGGCGGACGCCTTCGTCGATCTGGCAGATCCGGATGTCATGGACGCCGCATGGCGGTGACGGAATGGCTGATCGACAAATCGGCCTACGTTCGGCTCCAGCAAGGAGTCGCCGCGGATCGCGACACGTGGAACCGACGGATTGAGCGTGGCCTCGTTCGGCTCTCGCCGATCACACGACTGGAACTCGGATTCTCCGTCCGCTCCGGCGAGCTCGGCCGAGAAGCCTTCGCAACCCCACCGTTGTTGCTGATGCCCATCGAGCGCCTCACTCCGGCAATGGAAGACCGTGCCTGGGAAGTGCAGATGCTGCTCGCGGACAAGGGGCAGCACCGCGCCCCCTCGATACCGGACCTGTTGATCGCCGCGACCGCGGAGAAGGCGGGATTGACGGTGCTCGCCGTCGACAAGGGTTTCGGACTGATCGCGGAGATCACGGGGCAGCCGATAGAGACGCTCGTTGTCATCCAGTCGTGACGGAGTGGCCGATCAGGATGTGATGACCGGCCACATCGCCGGCGCAACCACCTCTTTGAGCTGCGCCCACGGCACGGTGATCGGGTAGTAGTCGCCCGATGCATGGCTCACGCCCGCATACACAGTGAGCCCTTCGGGTGAGGGGACCCAGTTCGCCATGTCGCGGGCCGGGTCATCGATGAAGGGGGCGAACCCGCCGGGTGCTGCAGTGCTCGACTTAACCAGCGAGGCCAGCTTGTTCAGGCCGTCGGTGCTGTCGGTGAACAGCCCGGCTACCACGCCGCCGCCGATGTACGTGCGTCGGCGATCCCGATGTCCCGGACGAGCAGGAGACGACGGTCACCGTCGAACCCGCCAGGAGGAGCGCCACGACGGCGCGTCCGCCGCGCACGTCAGTTCCCCGGGGTCGGCGCCGGCGCGGGCACCGGGCCGCCGCCCTGGCCACCCGCACCGGGGATGGTGAACTGCCCGAAGCCCGGGATGGTGATGGTGGTGCCGCCCGGCCCCGTCTGGACGCCGGGGAGGGACGGGGTCGCCGGTGCGGGGGCGATGCCGTTCGACAGGTTCAGGGTGATCGTCGACCCGGGCTGCGTGAAACCGGACGGCGAGGTGGAGACGACGGTGCCGTTCGGCGCGGAGTTGTTCACGTACGCGACCGTCGCCTTGAAGCCCGCGGCCTCGATCCGGGACCGCGCCGCGGCCTCGTTGAGTCCGATCACGTTCGGGATCTTGCCGGGGCCGAAGCCGTCCCGGTACTTCGGGTCGACGGAGGGCAGCGCGACGGGCCCGTAGATCGTCGAGATCGGTTTCATCGCGGTGTACCAGGCCAGCGCCGGCTCGTTGCCGCCGTAGACATTGCCGTCGCCGCAGGGCCGCAGCGGGCTCGTGCAGATGGGGCCGGGGGAGTTGCCGTCGTTGTAGACGTAACTGGCGCCCGCGTACTGGTTCGTGAACGCGAGGAAGGCCGACGAGCGGAAGGTCTCGGTGGTGCCGGTCTTGCCCGACAGCGGCAGTGTCCACCCCGCGCGGGAGGCGGAGCCGGCGGAGGTACCCGCGCCGCGGTCGTCCTGGCTCAGCGCGTTCGCGAGGGTGTTCGCCAGGCCCTTGTCGATGACCTGCTCGCACTTCTCGGACTTGAAGGGCACCGGGGTCGTCTCCGGCTTACCGTCGGGCCCCACGGACTGCGTGCCGTCGCTGTTGCGCTTGGGCTGGGTGATCGACTGGATCGGGTTCGCGGGGCACCACATGCCGCCCGACGACAGCGTGGCGGCGACATTGGTCAGCTCGAGTGCGCTCACCGCGGTCGGACCGAGGGTGAACGACGCCAGGTTCTGCTTCTTGAACATGTCGGCGAGGCTGTCGCTGCCGAAGCCCGAGCTCCCGGGCAGGGTGTACGAGCGCATGCCGAGCTTGACCGCCATATCGACCACCGGGGTGACGCCCACCTGCTCGATCAGCTTGACGAAGGGCGTGTTCGGCGAGGTCGCGAGGGCCTGCGTCAGCGACATGGAGTACGGGTACGAGCCCGCGTTCTTCACGCAGTAGGAATCGGACGGACAGCCCGCGTAGCCGCCGTGCCCCATCCCCTTGACCTGCACCGTGGACGGCACGGTGACATTGGTGTCCAGGCCCATGCCCTTCTCCATGGCCGCGGCCACCGTGAAGATCTTGAAGGTCGAGCCGGCGCCGTCGCCGACCTGGGCGAAGGGCTCGGGCTGGACGGTCTGCCCCTTGCCCACGTCCAGGCCGTACACCCGCGAGGAGTTCATCGCGACGATGTCGTGCGAGGTCTCGCCGGGCTTGATCACGTTCATGACCTGCGCGACATTGGAGAGCGTCGGGCTGGCGGTGGCGGTGAGCGCCGATTGCACCGAGTCCTGGACCCGCGGGTCGAGCGTGGTGCGGATCGTGTAGCCGCCGCGCATCACCAGGTCCTTGGAGATCCCGGCCTGGGCGAGGTACTGCAACACGTAATCGCAGAAGTAGCCGCGGTTGGCGACCGCCGAGATGCAGCCGCCGGGCAGCGTGTTCGGGCGCGGGAGGACGCCGAGGGGCGCCTGCTTGGCCGCCCGGTACTCCTCGGCCTGCTTCGGGAAGTTCGCGATGAGCGTGTCGAGGACGGTGTTCCGGCGGATCGTGACGCCCTGGGGGTTGGTGTACGGGTCCAGCGACGAGCTCGACTGGACCATGCCCGCGAGCATCGCCGACTCCGGGATGCTCAGCTGCGAGGCCCGCTTGCCGAAGTAGGTCTGCGCCGCCACCTCGATGCCGTAGGCGCCGTTGCCGAAGGGCACCAGATTCAGATAGCGCGCGAGGATCTGCTCCTTGGCGATCACCTTCGCCTGCGCGTCGTCGACCCCGTGCTCCTTCTTCGCGCGTTCGGTGAGCGTGCGCTCGAGCGTGAGCGCCATCCGGACCTCGCGGAGCTTGCGGGCCGGGGTGGTCTCGACCGCCGCGCGCCGATCCGCGTCCGACTTCGCGAGGACGAGCAGCTGGTAGTTCTTGATGTACTGCTGATCCAGCGTCGACGCGCCCTGTTGGACCTCGCCCGCCGACTGGTTCTTCAGGAAGGCCCGCAGGGTGCCCTGGTAGTCCACGCCGTCGTGCTCCATGAACCGCTTGTCCTCTATCGAGATGATCGAGCGCACCATGTTCTGCGAGATCTGATTGAACGGGACCTGCACGCGCCGCTGGTCGTAGAGGTAGGCCATCGGCGCTCCGGTCGAGTCGACCACCGTGGTCACCTCGGGCACCTGGCCCTCGAGCAGCTCCGAACTGATGTTGTCGACGGTGTCCGCCGCACGGTTCGAGATGAGGCCGACGCCGCCGACGTACGGGAACAGGACACCGGCGACCAGCAGACCGGCCAGCAGGATGCAGCCGACCAGTTTCGCGATCACTCCGGGTTTCGACACGGTCACCAGGATACGTGCCGACCCGCACGATTCCGGGGTCCCGACGCGCCGACCAGGGCGTCGGTACGGGCGTACAGATTTTCTTGGACCACTGTTCCGATCTACCTCGGTCCTCGACTTGTGTCCTCCGTGTGATTCAGGTAACACTATTGCAGAAGATGTGGTGACCACCTCGATCGGCCCCCCGTACACCTCCGGGACGGACCGAGGGAGGGCCGGGGCCATGACACGCGAAAGGGGATGTCACATGACAAGTGCACGGGTTCTGGTCGACGACGAGGATCGCCTGGTTTGGGTCTCCAAGGCCAAGTGTCGCGACGTCGATCCCGATGAGCTGTTCGTCCGTGGCGCCGCCCAGCGCAAGGTCGCGACCATCTGCCGCCATTGCCCGGTCCAGCTCGAGTGCGGTGCCGATGCGCTCGACAGCCGCGTCGAGTTCGGCGTCTGGGGCGGGATGACGGAGCGTCAGCGCCGTGCCCTCCTCCGCCAGCACCCGGAGGTCACCAGCTGGCGTGCCTTCTTCGAAGCTCAGCGCGAGCGCAAGCGCGTCGTCGCCGGCTGACTCCCCGCCTCCCAGCGGGAGGTATCAGGGCCTCGTACCTTCGACGGTGCGGGGCCCTTTCGTATGCTCGGCTACTGAGTTCGGCCGACGATCTGCTCCGCGACGGCCTGCAGCGCCTCCAGGTTGGCCACCTCGAAGGGCAGCGAGGGCACGCCCACCACCGGGACCGTCGGGCACCGTCGGACGAACTCCCCGAGCACGTGCACCTCGCGCGCCGCGATCTCCGCACGCCATGCGTGCACGCGGAGGACGGCCTCGGCGGTGCGGGCGGCACCGTCGGGCCCCAGGCGCCCGGACGCGGCGCGGGCGGCCTCGACGGGGAGCGCGGCCAGCCCGGGGTGCGTGCGGTTGACGATGAGTCCGGCGAGCGGCATCGATTCGCCCGCGAGCCGCTCCACGAAGTACGTGGCCTCGCGCAGCGTGTCCTCCTCGGGTGAGGCGACCACGACGAACCGGGTGCTGGGCTGTGCGAGCATCGCATAGGTGCGATCCGCGCGTTCCTGGAAGCCGCCGATCAGGGTGTCCATCTGGGAGACGAATCCGGAAGCGTCCGAGAGCATCTGGCTGCCGACGATGGTCGAGACCAGCTTCAGCGCGATCCCCATGCCGCCCGAGACCAGCCGGCCGAAGCCGCGGGTGGGGCCCGCGATCAGCCCCATCAGGCGCGAATCGAGTAGGGAGCCGAAGCGTTTCGGCGCGTCCAGGAAGTCGAGGGCGTTGCGTGACGGCGGCGTGTCCACCACCACGAGGTCCCAGCGCTCGTCGGCGGTGAGCTGGCCGAGCTTCTCCATCGCCATGTACTCCTGCGTCCCGGAGAACGAACTGGCCACGGTCTGGTAGAAGGGATTGGCCAGGATCTCCTGCGCCCGTGCGGGATCCGCATTCGAGGTGACCATCTCGTCGAAGGTCCGCTTCATGTCGAGCATCATCGCGTGCAGGGTGCCGTCGCCGGGGACGTCCACCTCCTGCGGCTCGTTCGTCAGGTCGGCCACGCCGAGGGCCTGCGCGAGCCGGCGCGCGGGATCGATCGTCAGGACCACCACCCGCCGGCCCTGTTCGGCCGCCCACAGCGCCATCGCCGCAGCCGTCGTGGTCTTGCCCACCCCACCGGAGCCGCAGCACACCACCACGCCCGTGCCCGGATCCATCAGCTGGGGACCCAGTTCCAAGCCGATCATCGAACCCCCGCCTCTTCCAGCGCGCCCGCCAGTTCGCGGATGCCACGCAGGTCCACCCCACCGGTCAGCAAGGGCAGCTCCAACCGGCCCGCGACCTCGATCGCCAGCAGGTCCGCGCGCGCCTCCTCCTGGCCGTCGACCGTCCGCGCGAACTGGATGGTCTCCGTGAGCAACCCGGCCAGGTCGTCGTCGGACAGGGCGAGCCCGGCACCGTCGAGCGCGGCCCGGACCGCAGGGCCGTCGACGGTGCCGTCGGCGGCGGCCCGCAGCTGATCGGCGTCGAGGAGTTGCGGCAGCGTCCGGTTGACGATGACCGCGCCGACCTTGAGATCGAGTTCGCGCAGCTCCCGCGCGGCCTCCGCGGTCTCCTGGATCGGCAGCGACTCGAGGAGCGTGACCAGGTGTACGACGGTGCCGGGGGAGTGCAGCAGGCGCACCACCCGGTCCGCCTGGCCGGCGATCGGGCCCGCCTTCGCGATCTCCTTCATCGCCCGCGTGACGTCCAGGAACTTCCCGATGCGGCCCGTCGGCGGCGCGTCCACGACGATCGCGTCGTAGGTGTACCGGCCGTCGCGGTCGCGGCGCTGCGTGCACTCCATGATCTTGCCGGTGATGAGGATGTCCTTGAGGCCCGGCGCCAGCGTCGTCGCGAACTCGATCGCACCGATCGACTTGAGCGCGCGAGCCGCGAGGCCCATGCCGTAGTTGGTCTTGAGGTAGTCGAGGAAGGTGGCCTCGACGTCCATCGGGAGCGCGAAGACGGTGCCGGTGCCGGCGGTCGCGATCTTCGTCTCGGTCGGCGGCAGTTCGCCCAGCTCGAAGGTGGGGGCGATGCCGGCGCGGCCCTCGACCTCGATCAGCAGGACCTTCTTGCCGCCCTCGGCCAGCGCGAGGGCGAGCGCTGCGGCCACCGTCGACTTGCCGGTCCCGCCCTTACCGGACACGAAGTGCAACCGGGAGGCCCGCAGATCCTCGGGCCATGCCGTCGCCGTGTCCTGCGCGACCCCGCTCGGGTCCGCCTCGCTCACCACCACGACCGGAGCATAGCGATACCGCCGTGCACGCCCGGGCCGATAGCCTGAACCTCCCCGTGCAATGCGACCGAGAACACGTTCCCGCGGCGGCTCCGCCTCCGCGCATCCCCGGGGTTGGGGGATCGCGCCTATCGCGCCGCCCGGGTGGTGGATAGGGTGAGGCCATGAGTGAGAAGACCACGTGGGAGTACTCCACCATCCCCCTGCTGACCCATGCCACCAAGCAGATCCTCGACACCTGGGGCTCCGACGGCTGGGAGCTCGTCACCGTGCTTCCCGGCCCCACCGGTGAGCAGCACGTGGCCTACATGAAGCGGCCCCTCTCGTGAGCGCCGTCTCCGCCCGGCTCGCCGAGCTCGGCATCGTGCTGCCCGAGGTCGTGCCGCCGCTCGCCGCGTACGTTCCGGCCACGCAGGTGGGCGACCTGGTGCACACGTCCGGCCAGCTGCCCCTCGTCGACGGCGTTCTCCTCGCGCAGGGCAAGGTCAGCGAGAACGCGGAGGGTGTGGTGGACGTCGAGACCGCCGTCGCCGCCGCCCGGCAATGCGCGCTCAACGCGCTGGCCGCCGTGCACGCCCTCGTCGGGATCGACAGTGTCAAGCGCGTGGTCAAGGTCACCGGCTTCGTCGCCTCCGCGCCCGGATTCTCGGGTCAGCCCGCCGTCGTCAACGGCGCGTCCCTCCTGCTCGGTGAGGTCTTCGGGGACGCGGGCGTGCACGTCCGGTCCGCCGTCGGCGTCGCGGAACTGCCGCTGGGTGCGCCCGTCGAGGTCGAGCTCACGGTCCAGGTATGACCCGCGAGCATCCCGCGCCGGGGAAGCTGCGGCAGGTCACTCCCTTCGCCGCGGTGCTGCTCTGCGACAACCCGTCGGTGATGACCCTCGAGGGCACCAACACCTGGCTCCTGCGGGCCCCCGGGCGCGAGGAGTCCGTGGTCGTCGACCCCGGCCCCAAGGGCGACAAGAAGCACCTGCGGCGGGTCGCGAAGGCCGCGGGCACCGTCGCTCTGACGCTCGTGACGCACCGCCACGCCGACCACACGGGCGGGCTGAAGAAGTGGGAGGAGCTCACGCGCAGCCCCATCCGCGCCTTCGCGCCGAAGTTCTGCATCAACACCGCGACCCCGCTCGTCGGCGGCGAGGTGATCGAGGTCGCGGGCCTGCGGATCACGGTGCTGCACACGCCGGGCCACACGGCCGACTCGCTGAGCTTCCTGGTCGACGTCGACGGTGCCACGGACCAGCCGGGAGCCCTCGTCTCCGGCGACACCCTGCTCGGGCGCGGCACCACGGTGCTCGACGCCACGGACGGCACGCTCGCCGACTACCTCGGCTCGCTGGAGTCGTTGTCGACGGTGGCCGACGGTCGCGTCCTGCTACCGGGCCACGGCCCGGACCTGCCGGACGCGGGGCCCGTCGTCGCGGCGTACGCCGCGCACCGTCAGGACCGCTTGCAGCAGGTGCGCGACGCGCTCGACGAGCTGGGCCTGAGCGCCGCTGACGCCAAGCCCATGAAGATCGTCAAGCACGTCTACCGCGACGTCGACAAGAAGGCCTGGCCGGCCGCGCGCATGTCCGTCAAGGTCCAGCTCAGGTATCTAGCCGAGCACGGCTGAGCGAACAGGTGGGACGCCTGCCGGACGAGGGATGGGGCGGGGAGACGCTGCAAACGATTCTGCAGTGCCCGAGGCGCTGGCCGAGGGCGCGAAGCCTAGTGCGCAGCGACTCCCCGCCCCAGACCGGTCAGCGAGCCCGACGCGCCAGGCGCTCGCTGTCCGTGATCACCACGGACTTGCCCTCGAGGCGGAGCCAGCCGCGGTGGGCGAAGTCGGCGAGTGCCTTGTTGACCGTCTCGCGGGAGGCGCCGACGAGCTGTGCGATCTCCTCCTGTGTGAGGTCGTGGGTCACGCGCAGGGCACCGTTCTCGTGCGTGCCGAAGCGCTGCGCGAGCTGCAGCAGCTGCTTTGCGACGCGGCCGGGGACGTCGGTGAAGATGAGATCGGCCAGGTTGTTGTTGGTGCGCCGCAGGCGGCGGGCGAGTACGCGCAGCAGCTGCTCCGCGATCTCGGGCCGGTCGCGGATCCACGCGCGCAGGGCCTCGCGGTCCATCGTCATCGCGCGGACCTCGGTGATGCAGGTCGCGCTCGACGTGCGGGGGCCCGGGTCGAAGATCGACATCTCACCGAACATGTCCGACGGGCCCATCACCGACAGCAGGTTCTCGCGACCGTCCGGCGAGCGGCGGCCGAGCTTCACCTTGCCGGCGAGGATGATGTACAGCCGGTCACCCGGCTCGCCCTCGTTGAAGATCACATGCCCGCGGGGATAGTCGACCTCGTGCAGATCCTTGGTGAGCGCATCGACCGCGCCAGGCTCGACACCTTGAAAAATGCCGGCCCGCGCCAGGACCTCGTCCACGGGGTACCTCGTTCCTTGATCGACCAACCGCCGCAGGCGGCGATCGCCGCGACCTGGAGTGTGAGTTTATAAAGCGTTCCGCGCTGGTGTGGGAAATCGCACAGACCTCTGTGGTGAACATTACCCGCTCGCACCATGAACGGCACGTCTGCGTTCCACATTTGGCCCGTCCGATGCCGTGGCGAGGTCCGCGAAGGCCGGCTGGGCGAGGGCCCGTCAGGTCGAGGAATGCGGTCTCAGCTGGCCCGGCGCTCGGCTCCACCGTCGAGGTCGAGACTGTCGACGGCCTTGGGGAGGCCGATCCGCGCCAGCGTCTCGACATCGGGTGCCTCGTCGTCGCCGGTGACGGGTGGCACCGCGGGTTCGGCGGTCACCCGCCTCTCGATTCGCTCCATGGCCAATGCGAACAGCATCAGCACCACCGGGAACAGCAACCCGAGCAATCCTTGCATGCCGGACAGTAAACACAGCCAAGGTCTCGATACGGCAACGAATGAGCGACGTCGCCGTCGTTAGAATCGATTCTCATGCCCCCGAAGCCGGAGTCCCACCTCGCGCTGGTGCGGCGTGCCCGCCGGATGAACCGGACTCTGGCGGCCGCGTTTCCCCACGTGTACTGCGAACTCGACTTCACGGATCCGCTCGAGCTGTCGGTCGCCACGATCCTCTCGGCGCAGTGCACCGATGTTCGGGTGAATCAAGTCACACCGGCGTTGTTCGCCCGCTATCGGACGGCCGCCGACTACGCGGGGGCGAACCGGGCGGAGCTCGAGGAGTACATCCGCTCCACCGGCTTCTACCGCAACAAGGCCACCTCGATCATGGGGCTGGGGCAGGCGCTCGTGGACCGGTTCGACGGCGAGGTACCGCGCACCCTGAAGGAGCTCGTCACGCTCCCGGGCTTCGGTCGCAAGACGGCGAACGTCGTCCTGGGCAATGCCTTCGACGTCCCCGGAATCACCGTGGATACGCATTTCTCCCGCCTGGTGCACCGCTGGGAGTGGACCGAGGAGCAGGACCCGGTGAAGATCGAGCTCGCCGTGGGCGAGCTGATTCCGCGCAAGGAATGGACACTCCTCAGTCACCGGGTGATCTTCCACGGTCGTCGCGTCTGCCACGCCCGCAAGCCGGCGTGCGGCGTGTGCGTCCTGGCCAAGGACTGTCCCTCGTTCGGCACCGGCCCGATCGACCCCGTCGAGGCGGCGGAGCTGGTCAAGGGCCCGGAACGCGACCACCTGCTGGAGATCGCGCCGCCCCCGCCCCGTCGGCGGCGGGTGCAGGCGGGAGCCGGTCGATGAACTCACCCGCCCCGTTGCTTCCGGGCGAACGGCGCAGCCGCGTCCCCGCCCGCGTGCGCGCTCTCGTCGTCTGCGCGGTCGTCGTGGTCGCGCTGGCCGTCGCGATCTGGCCCCGGGGCGGCGACGGTGCCCCGGCCTCGCCGACGCAGGGGGCGGCACCGTCGACCAGCGTGAGCCCCGGGCAGGTGACGGCGGCCCGGGAGCGGGCGGCGCAGCCGGCGTGCCCCGCCGGGATCGGCGCGGCGCAGTTGAGGAGCCTGTCGCTGAGCTGCCTCGGCGACGGCGCGCCCGTGGACCTCGCGGCCCCGACCACCCGCCCGACGCTGATCAACGTCTGGGCCTGGTGGTGCGGGCCGTGCCGCGTCGAGCTGCCCGCCCTCGCGGAGATCGCCGCACGCGCCGGTGACCGCCTGACGGTGCTCGGCGTGCACGCCGACCCGAACGCCGTCGCGGGCCTGGACCTCCTGGCCGAGCTGAAGGTGAAGCTGCCCACCGTGCAGGACCCGCAGGCGGTCGTCGCGGCGCTGCTCGGCGCCCCGCGTGCCTACCCCGTGACCGTTCTGTTGCGTTCCGATGGCACTGTTGCCGGTGTGCACGCCCAACCCTTCACCTCCGCCGACGACGTGGCCGCCCTGGTGCGCACCGAGCTCGGGGTGAGCCTGTGAGCACCCCGCAGTGGCTCGATCCACTGCTGGGCAACCTCGGCGGTGTCGCCGACGAGCTCCGGCTGCGCGGCGGTGCTGTCGCCGCGCTGCAACGGACGAAGCATCCGCGTCCGGCGTCCGTCCTGATCCTGTTCGACGGTGACCCGGGCGCGTCCGGCTCGACCCCGCCCGAGGACGCGACGGTGCTGCTCACGCAGCGCGCGTCCGCCCTTCGCCAGCACTCGGGCCAGGTGGCCTTTCCCGGCGGCAAGCGGGATCCGGAGGACGTCGACGATGTCGCCGTCGCGCTCCGGGAGGCCTGGGAGGAGACGGGGTTGGATCCGTCGTCGGTCGAGATCGTCGCCGAGCTCGACCCCATCGAGGTGCCAGTGTCGGGCTTCCGGGTGGTTCCGGTCATCGGCTACGCCGCGCGGCCCTCCGAGGTGGGCGTCGTCGATCCCGGTGAGACCGCGCTCGTCCGGCGCGTGCCGCTGGCCGAGCTCATCGACCCCGCGCACCGGTTCATGGTGCGCAAGTCCTTCTACCGTGGGCCGGCGTTCGCGGCCGGGCCGATGCTGGTCTGGGGCTTCACCGGCGGGCTGATGAACGCGCTGATCGGCGCCGCGGGCTGGGAACGTCCGTGGAACACCGGCGACGTGCGGCCCCTCACCGACGAGGTGCGCGCCGCCGCGGCGCGTGCCGCGACCTGGCAGGAGAACGCCCGATGACCGGATCGACCTGGGTCGACGTGGTCGTCGTCGGGCTCGTGCTCCTCGCCGCGCTGTCCGGCTACCGGCAGGGCGCCGCGGCCTCGGTGCTCGCGTTCGTCGGCGTGGTGCTGGGCGCCGCGGCGGGTGTTCTGCTGGCCCCGCACGTCCTCGACTCGGTGAACAACCCGACGGGGCGCGTCGTGCTCGGCGTCGGCCTGCTCGCGGGCCTGGTGATCATCGGGGAGCTGTCCGGCATGGTCCTCGGCCGCGCGGTGCGCAGTTCGATCCGGCACGGCGGCCTGCGGACGGTGGACTCCGGCGTGGGCGCGGTCGTGCAGGTGGGCGCGCTGCTGGTGGCGGCGTGGCTGGTCGCGATCCCGCTCACCACCGCCGCCGCGCCGCAGATCGCGCGGTCGGTGAACGGTTCGTACGTGCTCGGCAAGGTCAACGGATTCGCCAAGGTGGTCGGGGCCGATGGGCTGCCGCAGAAGTTCGCGTCGATCATCGACGACTCCGGGCTGCCGCAGGCACTGGGGCCATTCGTCAACACCCCGGTGGTCAGCGTCGACGCCCCCGATCGCGTCGACTTCACCGACCCGGTGGTGCAGCGGGTCCGCTCCTCGGTGGTGCGCATCGACGGCCAGGCCCCGTCGTGCAGCCGCGCGCTCGAGGGCTCGGGCTTCGTCTCGACCGCCGGCCGCGTGGTCACCAACGCGCACGTCGTCGCCGGCACCCGCAGCGTGCAGGTCACCGTCAACGGCACCAAGAAGTACAGCGCCCAGGTCGTCTACTTCGACCCCCAGACCGATGTCGCGGTGCTCAACGTGCCCGGCATGACGGCCGCACCGCTGCGGATCGTGTTCAACGGAGCCAAGCCGGGCGACCCGGGCTTCGTGCTCGGATTCCCCGGCGGCGGGCCGCTGACGCTGTCCTCGTCGCGCGTGCGCAGCCAGCAGACCCTCGAGGGCCGCAACATCTACCGCGACGCGCAGGTCCGGCGCGATGTCTACCTGCTGCGCGGGCAGGTCCGCCCGGGCAACTCCGGCGGGCCGATGTTCGACCGGCAGGGCAACGTGGTGGGGGTGATCTTCGGCGTCGCGGTCGACGACGCGGACACCGCGTTCGCGCTGACGGCCAAGCAGGTCGAGCCGGCGCTGCAGGCCGGTAGCACCGCCACCGCGGGTGTCTCGACGGGCGACTGCGTCAACCGCTGACGACGCCCGACTCGCCGGGCCGGGCCGCGGCACCGTCGGACGGGCGGCCGGCTCAGGGCAGGAGACGGGGACCGGGCAGGTCCGCGAGGAAGTCCGCCAGCTGCGGCCCGACGATGCCGGGCGCCTCCTCGTGGGCGTAGTGCCCCGCGTTCTCGACGGCGCGCACCCGGTAGTCGTCGGCCCAGTCGTGGCTCGAGTACACGGGCTGCGGCAGGACGTACGGGTCGACCTCGCCGCGGAAGGCGAGCACCGGGATGTGCAGCCGCTGATTCATGCTGCCGAGGAAGCGGCTGCCGTCGGGCCGGAACTGGCTGCGCCACGCCCAGCGCGCGTATTCGAGGGCGCTGTGCGCGGTGCCCGGGATCTGGATGGCGCTGCGGTACTGCGTGAGCGCCTCCGCGTAGTCGGCGCTGCGCCGCCAGGTCGAGCCGCTGCGGGCGGCGTAGAGAGCGCCGATCTCGGCACCGTCGTCCCTGGTCAATCGGTCCTCGGCGACACGAGGGAGCTGCGCGAAGGTGATCGGGCCGAGCATCGCCGAACGCTGGTCCTTGTTGCGCAGTGCCGAGCGCTTGAGCGCGATCGGGTGCGGCGAGGAGATCACGGCGATCGCGGAGACCACCCGCGGGTGCAGGGTGGCCGTGGCCCAGCAGCCCAGGCCGCCCTCGCCGTGCCCGACCACCGCGGCGGACGTGTGCCCGAGCGCGCGGATGAGGCCGCTGATGTCCCCGGCCAGGGTCCAGCCGTCGTACCCGCGGGGCGGCTTGTCGCTGTCGCCGTAGCCGCGCAAGTCGACGGCGACGGCCCGGTGGCCGGCGTCGTGCAGCTGGGGGAGCAGGTGCCGCCAGCTCCACCAGAAGCCGCCGAAGCCGTGCAGGAACACCACGAGCGGCCGGTCGGCGGCGGCCGGACCGGTGTCCGGCCGGTACTCGACGGCGTGCAGCCGGATCCCGTTGGCGCGGACGTCGAGATGCTCCCACGGGCCGGCGAACCGGACGCTCGACGGGTCGGGACTGGTCACCTTCTCCTCGCCTCGGGCTCGTCGGGTCAGCGCCCGGCGTCGCCCGACGGTGCGCCGCTCTTCAGGGCCGCCATCGGGTCGACATCGCCCTTGAGGAGCGACTGCGACTCCTTGAGCGAGGCGATCGTCTTCTGCGGGCCGCGGATCTTGCGCACCTTGAGGAAGCCGAAGAGCGCCGCGAGACCGGCCACGATCAGCATCAGGACGAACACGATGAGCGAGGCCGCCCACATCGGCAGCCACACGTTGAGCAGCCAGGCGAGGAAGAAGAAGAAGAAGAACGACGAGTACAGCGCGACGACGCCGGCGACGGCGAAGAACGCCGAGCCGGTCGCGGCCTTCTTCACGTCCCGCATGGTCTCGGCCTTGGCCAGCTCGACCTCGGCGCGGACCAGCGAGGAGACCTGGGCCGATGCGTCGCGCACGAGACTGCCGATCGTCGGATCGCCGGAGGCGGTCACGCTGGGATCGGTGAGCGGGATCGCCGAGAGTGTGCGCGGGGTCCCGCTCGTGGGTGTGCTGTCCAAGCTCACTGTGGTCCTCCTCTAGTTGTAGTCATCGTGCCAGAGGTTACGAATGCGCGTGCAGCCTCCCACGCCTGAGCAGCAGCAGGGACCCGATGACAGACGCCGCCACGGAGGTCAGCAGGACCGCCGCCTTCGCCAGATCGGCCTCGTCGGCGGGCAGCGCGAGCTCCGCGACCAGCAGGCTCACGGTGAAGCCGATCGCGCCGAGCACGCTGAGCGCCAGGATGTCCCGGCCGGCCAGGCCCTCGGGGCGCTCGGCGAGCCGGAGCCGCACGGCCAGCGCGGCGGCGCCCGAGATGCCGATGATCTTGCCGACGAACAGGCCGATCATGATGCCGAGCGCCAGCTCGTCGGTGAACAGGTCGCGGAAGACCCCGCCGTTCACGGCGACGCCCGAGGCGAAGAACGCGAAGATCGGCACGCAGATCAGCGCCGAGACCGGCTGGATCCGGTGCTCGAGCCGTTCGGCCGGAGACGAGAGCTCGCCGGGGTCCGGCCGCACCCGGGTGAGCAGGCCGAGCGCGACGCCCGCGATGGTGGCGTGCACCCCCGACTGCAGCACGGCCACCCAGACGACGATCGCGATCGGGACGTAGAGCAGGGGCGTGGAGATCCGACGGTGCTGGGCGAACCAGTACAGCGCGCAGCCGCCGGCGGCGACGGCGAGCCAGCCCGCGCGGAGCTCTCCCGCGAACAGCACCGCGATGACGACGATCGCGATCAGGTCGTCCACCACGGCGAGGCCGAGCAGGAACACCCGCGCGCCCGAGGGCAGCCGGGACCCGATGAGCGAGAGGATGCCGAGCGCGAACGCGATGTCGGTGGCTATGGGGATGGCCCACGCGGTGCCGATGTGCGGGTCGTCGTGGGCGACCGTGAAGGCGATGACCGCGGGGACGACGACGCCGCCGACCGCGCACAGCACGGGCAGTGCCGCGCCGCGCAGAGTGGACAGTTCCCCGACCACCAACTCGCGCTTGAGCTCCAACCCGGCCACGAAGAAGAAGATCGCGAGCAGGCCGTCCTTGGCCCAGTCGGCGAGCGAGAGCCGCAGGTGCAGGCTCTGGCCGAAGAGGCTCCAGTCGTCGCTGCCGAGGTGGATCTCGCTCAGGTGCGCGTAGCCCCCGGACCACGGCGAGTTGGCCCAGACGAGGGCGATCGCGGCGGCGACGAGAAGCGCTGTGCCGCCGACGGTCTCGGTACGGAGGAAGCGGATCAGCGCGCGTGAGGCCGTGAACCGTGGCGGTGCGTCGGTCATCCGTCGAACGTACCGCAGCACAGCCCGGTGATCCGGGTCACGCGCGTTCGTGCGCGTCGCGAACGGTAATCTCTGCGCTCATGACCGTGACCGAAACCGACCGGCCCGTGAACCGCCGTCGGATCGTCGTCGCCTCGATGGTGGGCACCACCATCGAGTTCTTCGACTTCTACATCTACGCGACCGCAGCAGTGCTGGTCTTCCCCACCCTGTTCTTCCCGAAGGGCAACGACACGGCGGCGCTGCTCAGCTCGTTCGCGACCTTCGGGCTGGCCTTCGCCGCGCGGCCCCTCGGTTCGATCCTGTTCGGCCATTTCGGCGACCGGATCGGCCGCAAGGCGACGCTCGTGGGTTCGCTGCTCACGATGGGCATCGCGACCTTCCTCATCGGCCTGCTGCCGACCTACGCCGTGGCCGGGTACTGGGCTCCCGGACTGCTCGCACTCATGCGCTTCGCGCAGGGCCTCGGCCTCGGCGGCGAGTGGTCGGGTGCGGCGCTGCTCGCGACGGAGACCGCCGAGAAGGGCAAGCGCGCGTGGGCCGCGATGTGGCCGCAGCTGGGCGCGCCCTTCGGCTTCTTCCTCGCCAACGGCGTCTTCCTCATCCTCATGGAGGCGCTGGACTTCGACTCCAAGAACCCCACCACCAGCCACGCCTTCATGACCTGGGGATGGCGCGTGCCCTTCCTGCTGTCCGCGGTCATGGTGATGGTGGGTCTGTACGTGCGCCTGCGGATCTCGGAGACGCCCGTCTTCGCGAAGGCCGTCGAGGAGGGCAAGAAGGTCAAGGCGCCCATCGGCGAGGTGTTCCGCACCGCGTGGCGTCCGCTCATCATCGGCACCTTCGTCATGGTCGCCACGTACACGCTGTTCTATCTGGTGACCACGTGGATCGCCTCGTACGGCGTGGGCAAGGTCGTGGACAAGTCCGGTATCAAGCTGACCTTCTCGTTCACCGACTTCCTGAAGATGCAGCTGATCGCGGTGCTCTTCTTCGCCGCCTTCGTGGCGGTCTCCGGGTGGCTCGCGGATCGGTTCGGGCGCCGCCTCGTCCTGATCATCGTGACCGTCGCGATCATCGTCTACGGTCTGCTGTTCAAGTGGATCCTCGACCCCGCGACGACCACGCAGGGCTCGATGCTGGCGGTGCTCATCGTGGGGTTGACGCTCATGGGCCTGACCTTCGGCCCCATGAGCGCCGTGCTGCCAGAGCTGTTCTCGACCAACGTCCGGTACACAGGCAGTGGCGTCTCGTACAACCTCGCATCCATCCTCGGCGCGGCGATCGCCCCCTTCATCGCGACCTGGCTGGTGCACAGCTACGGCGTGACCTGGGTGGGCGTCTACCTCGCGATCGCGGGCGCGACGACGCTGATCGCGCTCGTCGTCATGCGTGAGACGCGCGACGTGGAGCTCGATAAGGTCTGATCCATGCGGATCCTGATCGTCGGCGCGGGTGCGACCGGTGGCGCGTTCGGCACGCGCCTGATCGAGGCCGGGCGGGACGTGACCTTCCTCGTCCGGCCCGCCCGCGCAGCCCTGGTGCGGCGCGAGGGACTCCGGTTCACGGACCCGTCCGGCACGCGCACGCTTCGCGTCGGCGTGCGCACGGCGGACGAGATCGCCGCTGCGCCGGAGGTCTTCGATCTCGTGGTGATCACGGTCAAGGCCCCCGCGCTCGAGGCGGCGATCGCCGATGTCGCGCCCGCCGTGGGGGAGGGCACCGTCGTCCTGCCCATCCTCAACGGCATGGCCCACCTGGACCGGCTCGAGCAGGCGTTCGGGAGTCGCGTCCTGGGTGGGCTCGCCATGATCGTCGCCACCCTCGACGACGGTGCCGTGGTCCAGATGAACGACTGGTCCGCGATCACCATCGGCGACGGTGCGCCCGCGGTCGCCCGGGCCCTCGACGTGCCGGGGATCCGGCTCACCGTCGAGGGTGACATCGTCGGCGCGATGTGGGCCAAGTGGGCGTTCATCGCCGCCAGCGGCATCGACTGCTGCCTGTTCCGCAGCGCGGCGGGCCCGGTGATCCGCGCCGGCGGAGAGCCGCAGGTGCGGGCGCTCATCGCGGAGACCGAGGCGGTGGCCGCGGCGGCCGGCCACCCGGTTCCCGCGGCCTCCCACGAGCGGACCGTCGCGACGCTCGTGGACGCCGATTCGACGATGACCTCCTCGCTCTACCGGGATCTCGTGGCGGGCTTGCCCCACGAGGGAGAGCAGATCCTCGGCGACCTCGCGGCGCGCGGGCGAGCGCTGGGGGTGGCGACGCCCCTGCTCGACCTCACCCTGGTCCAGGTGCGGGCGGACGCCCTGCAGCGGGCAGGATCCTGACGCCGGCGGCCTCCGCGGCCGCGCGATAGGCCGCCGCCAGCGTGTCCACGGTCTCGTGGGCGTTGAGCCCGCTGGGATTGGGCAGGACCCATACCTGTGTCTCGCCGATGGTCCGGTCCTGCGGGCCGGGCGCGGCCTTGGGCTCGTGGAAGGCCGTGCGGTACGCGGTGATCCCGAGGACGGCGAGGATCGTCGGGGCCACCTCGTGGACGCGCTCGACGAGCGCCTCGCCGCCGGCCCGGAGCTCGTCGGCGGAGAGCTCGCTCGCCTTCGCCGTCGCCCGCGGCGCCACGTTGGTGATCCCGATCCCGGCCTCCACCAGTGCGTTCCGGTCCGCGAAGGTCATGCCGTCGGACGCGTCGATGAGGTGATCGACGATCCCCGCGGTGTACAGCGCCGGGTAGAAGCGGTTACCGGGCCGGGCGAAATGCGCCCCGGTGGCGGCCGTCCAGAGGCCGGGGTTGATCCCCGAGAACAGCAGCCTGCAGCCGGGACCGATCAGGTCGGGCACCGTCGTATCCGAGTAGGCGAGGAGTTGCTCGCGCGTGAAGCCCATGGATTACTGCCTACAGGGTCGCGCCGGCGTGGTCCACTGGGGCATGACCGTCGACGACCTCCTCGCCCGCACCGAGATCCACGACGTGGTGCTGCGCTACTGCCGGGGCATCGACCGGCTCGACCTCGATGCGGTCCGCGCCTGTTATCACCCCGGCGCCGTCGACCACCACACCGGTTTCGACGGCCCCGTCGAGGAGTACGTGCCCTGGGTGCGTGGACAACTGGAGTCGCTCGGCGGCACGCACCACCAGGTGGGCAACCACCTGTGCGAGGTGTCCGGGGACGTGGCGGTGGTCGAGACCTACTGCACCGCGACGCACTGGTCCGCGCCCGGCGCCGAGCTGCAGGCCTACCTGACCCTCGGCCTGCGCTACGTGGACCGGTTCGAGCGCCGGGCCGGATGGTGGGCGATCGCGGAGCGCTGGGCCGTCACCGATTGGACGCGGTGGGAGAAGGACCTGACGGGACCGCTCGGCGTGCCGGAGGCGGGGCCGCCGCCCGCGCGCGGCGGGGGCGACCCGGTCGACGTGCTGCGGGCTCAGGTGCTCGGGCGCGAGCGCTCGTAGATCCGCCGGACGACGTCCTCGATGTTGGGTTCCTCGACGGTGGGGTCGCGGACCGTACGGGAGAACGAGGGGCCGGACGGAACGGATAAGGGCGGCAGGCCCGGACACCGCGGTCGCGTGGTGCGACGTCACAGTGGCCTGACGTTACCGCCCTCCCGTGTCTCGGGCCAGCCCCCGGCTACCCCTTCTGCTTGCGGATGTTCTCGAACACCGACGGATCGACGAGCGTGGACGTGTCGCCCAGCTCGCGGCCCTCGGCCACGTCGCGGAGCAGGCGGCGCATGATCTTGCCGGACCGCGTCTTCGGGAGCTCGGGCACGATGTTGATCTCGCGCGGCTTGGCGATCGGCGAGATGTCCTTGGACACCTGCGCCTTCATCTCGTCCACCAGCCGCGCGGGATCGGAGGCGTCGACGCCCTGACGCAGGATGACGAACGCGGCGATGGCCTGGCCCGTGGTCGCATCGGAGGCGCCCACGACCGCGGCCTCGGCGACGGCGGGATGGCCGACGAGGGCCGACTCGACCTCGGCGGTCGAGATGCGGTGACCCGAGACGTTCATGACATCGTCCACGCGGCCCAGCACCCAGAGGGCACCGTCCTCGTCGTACCGCGCACCGTCGCCCGCGAAGTACCAGCCCTGGTCGGCGTAGCGCGACCAGTAGGTGTCCACGAAGCGCTCCGGATCGCCCCAGATGCCGCGCAGCATCGCCGGCCAGGGCTTGTCGAGCACGAGCAGGCCGGACTCGCCGCGGGGCAGGCTGTTCCCGTCGTCGTCGACGATGTTCGCGCTGATACCGGGCACGGGCTCCATCGCCGAGCCGGGCTTGAGCGTCGTGGTGCCGGGGAGCGGTGCGACCATCGCGGCGCCCGTCTCCGTCTGCCACCAGGTGTCGACGATCGGGGCCTTCCCCGCGCCGATCACGTCGCGGTACCAGCGCCACGCCTCGGGGTTGATCGGCTCGCCGACGCTGCCCAGCAGGCGGATCGAGCTCAGGTCGTGCGCGTCGGGGACCTCGCGGCCCCACTTCATGAACGTGCGGACCAGCGTGGGCGCGATGTAGTAGATCGAGACGCCGTACTTCTCGATGATCTCGAAGTGCCGGTGCTCGTTCGGCGAGTTCGGGGTGCCCTCGTAGATGATCTGCGTCGCGCCGTTGGCGAGCGGGCCGTACACGATGTAGGTGTGCCCGGTGACCCAGCCGATGTCGGCGGTGCACCAGAACACGTCCTTCTCGGGCTTGAGGTCGAAGAGGTAGTGGTGCGTGTACGCCGCCTGCGTCAGGTAGCCGCCGGAGCTGTGCACGATGCCCTTGGGCTTGCCCGTGGTGCCGGAGGTGTACAGCAGGTACAGGGGATGCTCCGCGTCGAAGGCCTCGGGCGTGTGGTCCGACGATGCCGCGCCCACGCTCTCGTGCCACCACACGTCGCGGTCGTGCCAATCGATGTCGTTGCGGCAGCGCTGTACGACGATGACCTTCTCGACCGACTCGGCCTGCTTGCCGTCCACGTCCATGTCCAGCGCCTCGTCGACATTGGCCTTGAGCGGCGTCGGCTTGCCGCGGCGGAACTGGCCGTCGGTGGTGATCACGACGCGGGCCTGCGCGTCGTCGATGCGGGAGCGCAGCGCGCCGGCGGAGAAGCCGCCGAAGACCACGGAGTGCGTGAGACCCAGACGCGCGCAGGCCAGCATCGCCACGATGGCCTCGGGAACCATCGGCATGTAGATCGCAACGCGATCGCCGGCGTTCAGGCCCAGCGAGCTGAGGTAGTTGGCCGCACGGCTGACCTCGTCCTTGAGGTCGGAGTAGGTGATGTCGCGGCTGTCGCCGGGCTCGCCGATCCAGTGGATCGCGACGCGGTCGCCGTTGCCCGCGTCCACGTGGCGATCGACGCAGTTGTACGCCACGTTGAGCTTGCCGCCCACGAACCACTTGGCGAACGGGGCACCGCTCCAGTCCAGGACCTCGTCGAACGGGGTGTCCCAGTGCAGCCGGTTCGCCTGCTCCGCCCAGAAGCCCAAACGGTCAGCTTCGGCACGATCGTACAATTCCCGACCGTGCGTGTTGGCCTGAGCTGCGAATTCAGCGGAGGGCGGGTAGGCGGCTGTCGCGGAATCAGTCATAAGTCGAATCCTAGGTACGGCGTGGGTGGCGGGCGGTGGGAAAGCTGAAATTCGACCGTATCGACCAGGGGTTGCACGAGGGTTGCAGGTCCCCGAGGCCGGGCGCCCGCATCGCCCGGCGGCCGCAATCCAGAGCATTCCGGTAGGAGTGCTCACGTTTGCCGGGACAGGCGGCGTGGACACCTTTAAGGTTCTGTTCACCAGATAGCCGAACTCAGGCGGAGGAAGTTGTGGGAATACGAAGTAGGCGGTGGCCGGCGGCGCGGGCGATCCTCGCTACCGCGGTCGCGGCGACCCTGGCGGTGTCGGGGTGCAGCATGGAGGGCGCGAGGTCCGTCAACACGACGGGGCCGAACGCGATCATCCGCGCGTACGCGGGCGAGCCCCAGAACGGGCTCGTGCCCACTGACACCAACGAACAGATGGGCGGGCGCATGATCCGCTCCCTGTTCACCGGTCTGTATCAGTACGACGCGGACGGCAAGCTGCAGCTGGCGAATGCGCAGTCGGTGGACACCACCGACAACAAGCATTTCGTCGTCAAGCTCAAGCCCGGTTGGAAGTTCACCGACGGTACGCCCGTGAAGGCCTCCAACTATGTGCGGGCGTGGAACTTCGGTGCTGCGGTCGGGAACCTGCAGAAGCAGCAGGACTTCTTCGCCGCGATCGACGGTTTCGAAGACGTCTCGCACAAGGGCACGTCGACCACCGAGATGCGCGGCTTGAAGGTCGTCGACGACAACACCTTCACGATCGACCTCACGGAGCCGAACATCGACTTCAAGCTGAGTCTCGGCCACACCCCCTTCGTTCCGCTGCCCGACGTCTTCTTCACCGAGGGCAAGGACAAGTTCGGCCAGAACCCGATCGGCAACGGCCAGTACAAACTGAAGCAGTGGCGACACAACGTGCAGGTCGACATGGTGCGCAACGACGACTACCAGGGTACGAAGCCGAAGAACGGCGGCTTGACCTTCATCCTCTACGCCACGCTCGATGCGGCGTACGCCGACCTCGGGTCGGGCAACCTCGACGTGATGGAGATCCTGCCGCCCAGCGCGCTGCGCTCGTACAAGAAGTCGCTGGGCTCGCGCGCGATGGTCAAGCCGACCGCGCAGACCCAGGCCTTCTCGATCCCGGAGTACCTGGACCACTTCAAGTACGACGAGGAGGGACGGCTGCGTCGTGAGGCCATCTCGATGTCGGTCGACCGGGACCTCATCGTGGACAAGATCTTCTTCGGTACCCGTATTCCCTCGGTGGACTTCACGGCCCGCACGATCCCCGGTTGGGATCCGAACATCCCGGGCAACGACACGCTCAAGCACAACCCGGACAAGGCCAAGCAGCTGTGGGCACAAGCCAACGCGATCCGCCCCTGGGATGGGATCTTCAGCATCGCGTACAACACCGATGGCGGCCACCAGACCTGGGTGGACGCGGTGTGCGGCCAGATCACGAACACGCTCGGCATCCAGGCGCAGGGCAAGCCCTACGCCACCTTCAAGCAGATCCGCACCGAAGTAACCGCGCGCTCGCTGAAATCTGCGGCTCGGACCGGCTGGCAGGCGGACTACCCTTCGCTCCTCAACTTCCTGGGGCCGCAGTACATCAGCACCGGCAGCTCGAACGACGCGGTCTACAGCAATCCAGAGTTCGACGCGAAGGTCCGCGCCGCGGAGCAGGCTCCCGACCAGACGGCGTCGAACCGGCTGGCGAACGAGGCGCAGGTGATCCTCCTACGCGATCTGCCGGTGGTGCCGTTGTGGGACTACCTGGCGGTGGGCGGCCGCGCGGACGGTGTCAACGCGGAGCTCACCTGGAGCGGTGACCCCGACTATCCGAACATCACCAAGGAGTGACGACCGATGCTGAGATTTCTCCTGAGCCGGCTCGGGCAGTTGGTCATCGTCTTCTTCGGTGCCACGCTGCTGATCTACGCGCTCGTCTTCCTCGTGCCGTCCGACCCGATCGCCGCGCTCGGCGGTGACCGGCAGCTGCCGCCCGACGTGGTCGAGGGCCTGCGCGCTCAGTACCACTTGGACCAGCCCTTCTTCGTGCAGTACTGGTACTACATCAAGGGCGCGCTCACGCTCGACTTCGGCACCTCGTTCTCGGGGCAGCCGGTGTGGGACGTGATGAAGCGGGCCTTCCCCGTCACCGTGAACCTGGCGCTCATCGCGCTCGCGGTGGAGGCGATCCTCGGAATCTTCTTCGGTGTCCTGGCCGGCCTCAAGAAGGGGAAGATCTTCGACACCACGATCCTGTTCGTGTCGCTGATCATCATCGCGGTGCCGATCTTCGTGCTGGGCTTCATCGCGCAGTACGTCTTCGGCGTGAAACTGCAGTGGTTCCCGGTCACCGTCGGCGGCAACCTGGACTTCTACCACCTGCTGCTGCCGGGCATCGTCCTCGGGTTGGTGTCCTTCGCGTATGTCGTGCGGCTCACCCGCTCGCAGGTGGCGGAGAACCTGACCGCCGACTTCGTGCGGACCGCCACCGCCAAGGGCCTCCCGCGCTGGCGGGTCGTGGTGGTGCACGTGCTGCGGAACTCTCTGATCCCGGTGGTCACCTTCCTGGGCGCCGACCTCGGCGCGCTGATGGGCGGCGCCCTCGTCACGGAGGGAATCTTCAACGTGCCCGGCGTGGGCGGCACCATCTACCAGGCGGTGATCCGCGGCGAGGCACCCACGGTCGTCTCGTTCGTCACCGTGCTCATCCTGATCTATCTGATCTCCAACGTGGTGGTCGACCTGCTCTACGCCGCCCTCGACCCGAGGATTCGCTATGCCTGACAACAAGATCTACCCGGGACAGGAACGCTTCGTCGCCTCCGCGGAGGACGTCAAGGTGGGAGCGGTCGACGCGGTCGACACCGACTCGGCACCCGCGGGCTTCTGGAAGTCGGCGTGGATGGAGCTTCGCCGCAAGCCCGTCTTCATCATCGCGTCGATCATGCTGATTCTGATCCTGCTGGTCGTCATCTGGCCGAGCCTGTTCAACTTCGCCGGTCAGGACCCGCAGTTCAAGGATCTCCAGCAGTCCCTGCTCTCGCCGGGCGGTGACCACCTGCTGGGAACGGATCAGCAGGGCCGGGACATCTTCGCGCGGATGGTCTACGGCGCTCGGGCATCGGTGCTCGTCGGGGTCCTCACGACGATCGTGGTGGTGGTGATCGGCGGTCTGTTGGGCACCATCGCCGGCTTCTACGGCGGCTGGCTCGACTCCGTGATCGCCCGCGTCGCCGACATCTTCTTCGGCATCCCGCTGATGCTGGCCGCGGTCGTGGTCATGCAGATGATCAAGGACCGCACCGTCTTCACCGTGGTCTTCGTGTTGGCGATCTTCAGCTGGCCGCAGATCGCCCGGATCGCGCGGTCGGCCGCCATCTCGATCCGGAACGAGGAGTTCATCACCGCGTCGAAGTCGTTGGGGGCCTCCAAGGTCCGCACGCTGTTCACGCACGTGATCCCGAACTGCCTCGGCCCGATCATCGTGATCGCGACCATCTCCCTCGGTATCTACATCGTCACCGAGGCCACGCTCTCGTACCTCGGCATCGGCCTCCCGGCCACCGAGGTCTCGTGGGGCCAGGACATCGCCTCCGGGCAGGACCTGCTGCGCGAGGGCACCCCGATCCTGTTCTACCCCGCCGGCGCCCTGGCGCTCACCGTGCTCACGTTCATGATGCTCGGTGACGTCCTGCGCGACGCTCTCGATCCGAAGGCGAGGACCCGCTGATGAGTGCTCAACCCGAACCCCTCCTCGAGATCCGCGACCTGGTCGTCGAGTTCCGGGTGCAGGACCGCCAGGTACAGGCCGTGCGGGGTGCCAACCTCACGGTCTACCCGGGCCAGACGGTGGCCATCGTCGGCGAGTCCGGCTCGGGCAAGTCCACGACGGCCGCGGCCGTGATGGGCTTGCTGCAGGGCACCGGCAAGGTGGCCGGCGGCCAGATCGTGTTCGACGGCCAGGACCTCTCGCACGCCTCGGAGAAGGACTTCCAGAAGATCCGCGGAAGCGGCATCGGCCTGGTGCCGCAGGATCCGAACACGAACCTCAATCCGTTGTGGCGGGTGGGGTTCCAGGTCCGGGAGACGCTCAAGGCGAACAACGCGGAACAGGGTGACGCCAAGAAGCGGGCGATCGAGCTGCTGGCCGAGGCCGGCATGAAGGATCCCGACAAGCGCGTCAATCAGTACCCGCACGAGTTCTCGGGCGGCATGAAGCAGCGCGCGCTCATCGCGATCGGCCTGGCCTGCCGGCCGAAGCTGCTGATCGCCGACGAGCCCACGTCGGCCCTGGACGTGACGGTGCAGCGACAGATCCTCGACCACCTCGAGTCGCTCACGCAGGAGCTGGGGACCGCGGTGCTGCTCATCACGCACGACCTGGGGCTGGCCGCCGAGCGGGCCAGCCATCTGGTGGTGATGTACAAGGGGCGGGTCGTGGAATCCGGTCCGGCGCTGGACATCCTGCAGGATCCCCAGCACGAGTACACCAAGCGGCTCGTCGCCGCGGCACCGTCGCTCGCGGCCCGCAGGACGGACGCACCGTCGGTCACCGAGGTCCGGGAGCCGGCGGCCGTTGCGCGGGACGAGAAGGTGTACGGCGAGACGCTCACGGGCGAGGCCCAGGACGCGTCGACGAAGGGGATCGAGGAGGTGGTCGTCGCCTCGCACCTGGTGAAGGACTTCCCGATCCGTGGGTCGCTGCCCTTCCAGAGCAGCGACTTCCGCGCGGTCGACGATGTCAGCTTCACCATGCTGCGCGGCACCACGACCGCGGTGGTCGGCGAGTCCGGCTCGGGCAAGTCGACGGTGGCGCAGATGGTGTTGGGCCTGCTCGAGCCGACCAGCGGCACCGTCGAGTTCGATGGGACGGACGTGCGCGCCCTGCAGGGCGCGGAGGCCAAGAAGTTCCGGCGGCGGGTGCAGCCCGTGTTCCAGAACCCCTACGGCTCTTTGGATCCGATGTACTCGATCTACCGCGCCATCACCGAGCCGCTGGTGGTGCACGGTGTCGGCGACAAGAACTCGCGGGTGGATCGGGCGAAGGAACTGCTCGAGATGGTGGCGCTCCCGAACGACACCATGCACCGGTACCCCAACGAGTTGTCCGGCGGTCAGCGGCAGCGCGTCGCGATCGCGCGGGCGCTGGCGCTCAACCCCGAGGTCATCGTGCTCGACGAGGCGGTCTCGGCGCTCGACGTGCTGGTGCAGGCCCAGATCCTGACCCTGCTCGAAGGGCTCCAGCAGGAGTTGGGCCTGACCTACCTGTTCATCACCCACGATCTGGCGGTGGTCAAGCAGATCGCGCACCAGACGCTGGTGATGGCCGGTGGCAAGGTGATGGAGCAGGGACCGACGGACCGGGTGTACGACAACCCGACCTCGGACTACACGCGCAAGCTGATCGACGCCATCCCCGGCGGGTCGATCGAGCTCGCGGGCTGATCCGCGGGGCGCCGGGCAGGGCGGCCGGGCGGCGGCGCGACCGGGCTAGGGTGGGCTCATGACCGACCCGCTGAGCCCGCTCGTCGCCGTGCCCGCCGTCGCGGAGGCGGCCGCCGCTGCCCGGGAGGCGCTCGCGAAGGTGCACCGTCATCCCGCGAACCGTCGTCAGTGGCGGGCGACGGCCACGGAATCGTCGTTGCGCGGTGCCCGCGCGTCGGCGGCGCTCGACGGTGCCGCGGTCGCGCTGAGCCGCGACGAGCTGATCAACGACCCCGTCCTGGCGGGCGCGATGCGCGCCTACCAGGCGATCGACGGCGACCTGCTGGACGCGAGCGTCGGGGTGTGGCGCCGCGCGCCGCTCCAGGTGCTGGCCCGGCTGCACACCCTGGCCGCCGCCGATCTGGTCGACGGTGACGATTCCCGGCTCGGCCGGCCACGACCGGGCGCGGGCGAGCGGCTCTCGCTGCTCGCGCAGCTGGTCACGGGCGGTACGCAGGCACCCGCACCGGTGATCGCGGCTGTCGTGCACGGGGAACTGCTGTCGCTGCGGCCCTTCGAGGTGTCCGACGGGGTGGTCGCCCGCGCGGCGTCGCGCCTGGTGACCGTGGCGTCCGGCCTGGACCCGCACGCGCTGGGGATCCCCGAGACCACATGGCTCAAGTTCGCCCCGAGCTACGCCGATGCCGCGGACGCGTTCGGGATGGGCGACCCCGACGGTGTGGTGGCGTGGGTGGTGCTGTGCTGCCAGGCGCTGGAGGCCGGCGGCGGGGAGGCGTTGGCCCTCGCTGAGCGCTGACCGGACGAGCGCTCCGTACCCCGGACATGCGCAACGGCGACCCGGCCTGAGCTCCAGGTGCGCACCTGGCGGTGTGTCCTGGAGAACGGGTCCGAATCGCCGTTCGCTAGCACGGATCCCGGTTACCAAGCGTGCGTGAGGGTGGGCTGTATTACGGCCTCGGCGTACCCGGAGAGAGGTCCACTAGCCGCAGACCTTGTGCTGACCACGAAATTTCTCCGGTGACGCAGGCTGACAGCGCTTTCCGCCATAGGTGGCGAGCTCCGCGTGGGTGCCTGGTGTCCGTGCTGGGAGCCTTGACGCTCAGGGATCCTCGACCTTCTCTTCCGGTGAGGATCTGGCTTTGCGCCGCTCCGTGATTCATTTCTACCCTGTGATCGGCGTCACAGCAAGGGGTGTGCGCGAAATTTCCACGAGGATGTGGATCGAGAGCCGCTATCAGCGCTTCTTCCGGTGCAGCGCAAGGTAAGTCGCGAACCCCGCACCTGCGGTGATCACGCCGAGGCCCGCCGTCGCGAGGACGGAGTTCCGCGACGGGGTCGGGATCCGGTCCCGGAGCGGGGCGGGGTTGGAGAAGGACACGACGGGCCAGCCGCGCTCGGACGCCTCTTTGCGCAGGCCGCGGTCGGGGTTCACCGCGGTCGGGTGGCCGACGGCGGCGAGCATCGGGACATCGGTGATCGAGTCGGAGTACGCGAAACTCTGCTCGAGGTCGTAGCCGTGCTCGGCGGCGAGCGCCTCCATGGCGACCACCTTGTTCTCGCCGTAGCAGTAGAACTCCACCTCGCCGGCGTACTTGCCGTCCTCGACCTTCATCTTCGAGGCGACGGCGTAGTCGGCACTCAGCATGTCGGCGATCGGGGCGACCATCTCCTCGCCGGAGGCCGAGACGATGACCACGTCGTGCCCGCGGGCGTGGTGCCCGGCGATCAGCTCGGAGGCCTCCGCGAACACCAGCGGATTGACGACATCGTGCAGGGCCTCACGCACGATGGAGGAGACCTGCTCGACGTTCCAGCCCTCGCACATCTGCGTGAGGTGATCGCGCATGCGCTCCATCTGGTCGTGATCGGCGGCGGTGAGCATCATGAGGAACTGCGCATAGCTCGACTTGAGCACTGCGCGGCGGTTGAGGAGCCCCTCATCGAAGAAGGGACGCGAGAACGCCAGCGCGGACGATTTCGCGATGATCGTCTTGTCCAGGTCGAAGAAGGCGGCGACCCGGCGCACCGGGGCCTCGTCGGGCGCGGTTGGGCTCACGCGGAACACACTACCGTTGCCACATCGATCGGTGCTCCGCAAGAGCGGACCCCGGATTCCTCCACAGGTTTCTCGAACGGTGCGATTCATCCACAGGCCGGGGTGGGATCGAGGGAACCCGCCGGTCCGGGACGCGATGCTGGGCACATGCGAGGGATCGAGATCGGCATGGCGGTGGCCGACGGTGCGCTGGCGGACGACGTGCGGCGCGCGGCCGCGGCGGCGGCGCGCGCGGTCACGGACATCGACCGGGGCCGGCCGCGCGCCGGGTGGGCATCGGCCGCGGGCCTGGTACTGGACCTGGGCGCGGCCACGGCGATGGCTGAGGCCGCCCGGGGCGGCGGGCTGCCCCGTCGGGAGGGTGTCGCGATCGTGGCGTCCCAGGCCGGGATGGCGGAGCTCGCGGCCGCGGTGGACGTGGGCGCCGCGCAGGTCTTCGTCCTTCCCGCGCAGGTGCGGGACCTCGCTCGATTCCTCGCCGCCCGCGAGCCGGACGATGGTGAGCGGTCCAGAGTCGTGGCCGTCGTCGGCGGGCACGGCGGCGCGGGCGCCTCGGTGCTCGCCGCCGCGGTGGCGGTCGCGGCGCCGGGCCGGGGCGTTACGGCGCTGGCCGTCGATGCCGATCCGTGGGGCGGCGGCCTGGACCTGCTGCTGGGCTGCGCGGATCTGCCGGGCCTGCGCTGGGGCGATCTGGCGGTGCGGGGTGGGCACGTCCCGTCCGATGCGCTCGTGGCGGCGCTCCCCGGCCGGGCCGGCGCCGTGGCGGTGCTCTCCGCGGGCGGGGCCGGCGTCCCCGAGATCCCCGTCGAGGGCCTGCTCGCGGTCATCGACGCGGGGCGACGCAGCGTCGGGGTCACCGTCGTCGACCTGCCACGCCGAGACGACCCGGCCACCTCGGCGTGCCTGGAGGTCGCGGATGTCGTGGTCGTGGTGGTCGGGGCCACCGTTCGCGGCTGCGCGGCGGGCCGGGCCGTCGCCGCCGGGGTGGCGGGCCGGGCCCGATCGGTCGGACTGGTCGTCCGCGGACCGTCGCCGGGCGGGCTGTCGGCACGTGATGTCGAGCGGGCCGTGGGGCTCCCGCTCCTGGCGTCGATGCGCCCGCAGCCCCGCCTCGACGAGCAGCTCGACGGTGCCGGGCTGCGCCTGCGCCGGGGCACGCCCCTCGCGGTCGCGGCCGGACGGGTTCTCGACGGCGTGCGGCGAGGTGCGGCGTGACCGCGCCGGATTCGGATCTGCTCGCCCGGGTGCGGGAGCGGCTGGCCCACACCGCCACCGCGCTCACGCCCGATGTCATGGCCGCCGCGCTGCGCGCGGAGTGCGGCGGCGTCCTGGGCGACACCGACCTGCTCGACGGTCTCGCCTACCTCGAGACGGAGCTCGTCGGCGCCGGCCGGCTCGAGCCCCTGCTCGCCGACCCGGCAGTGGCGGACGTCCTCGTCGTGGGCCCACGGCGGGTCTGGGTCGACCGGGGAGCGGGCCTAGAGCTCACGGACGTCGTGTTCGAGGACGACGATGCCGTCCGCAGGCTCGCGGCCCGGCTCGCGCTGACCGCGGGTCGCCGTCTCGACGACGCGCAGCCGTGGGTCGACGGGCATCTGCCCGCGGGGCCCGGCGGCCGGGCGGGCAGCGGGATCCGGCTGCACGCCGTGCTCCCGCCGCTGGCGCACGGTGGCACCTGCATCTCGCTGCGCGTGCTGCGGCCGGCCACCCAGACACTCGACACGCTGATCGCCGGTGGCGCGGTACCGGCGGACGTGGCGGAGCTCGTGCGCCGGGTGGTGGCCGCGCGGCTCGCCTTCCTCGTCGTGGGCGGCACCGGTTCCGGGAAGACGACGCTGCTCAACGGGCTGCTCGGCGCGGTGGACGCGGACGAGCGGGTGCTGTGCGTCGAGGACGCGCACGAGCTCGATCCGGTGCACCCCCACGTGGTCTCGCTGCTCGCGCGCGGGGCCAATGTCGAGGGCGTCGGCGAGGTGACGGTCCGCGACCTGGTGCGACAGGCGCTGCGGATGCGGCCGGACCGGATCGTGGTCGGCGAGGTCCGCGGCGCGGAGGTCGTCGACCTCCTCACGGCGCTCAACACCGGCCACGACGGAGGTGCGGGCACCGTCCACGCCAATTCCCCGCGGGAGGTCCCGGCCCGGCTCGAGGCGCTCGCCGCGCTGGGCGGGCTCGGCCGGGAGGCGCTGCATGCGCAGTTGGCGGCCGCCTTCCAGGTGGTCTTCTCGGTGCACCGCTGGCCGTCGGGCCGGCGGGGGCTGCGCAGCATCGGCGTGGTCGAGCGCGGTGCGAGCGGGTACGTGCGGGTACTGCCGGTCTGGGAGCGCGACGGCGGTTTCACGGGGGCCGCGGATCGGGTGTCCGCGCTGCTCGCGGAGCGGGGTGCGTCATGACGGCCGTGGTCCTCGTGCTGCTCGCCTGCGCGGTGGTGGTGTGGCCCGGTGCGGCGGGTGCGGCCCGGCTCCGGGCGGCGCACGAACGGGCCCGGGGGCAGCGGGTGATGCGATGGGGCCGGTTGGCGCTCGTCGTCCCCGTGGCGGCGCTCGCCATCGGACCCGGCCAGGCCCTCGCCGCAGCGCTGGCCGCGGGCACCGCCCGGGAACTGTGGGCGTGCTCGCGCGCCCGGAACGAAGCCGCCGCGCGGCTGTCTGCGGTGCTGGCGGGCGTGGACGCGATGGTCGCGGAGCTGTCGGTCGGCGCGCACCCGGCCGCGGCATGCGCCACGGCGGGGCGGGACGCGGAGGATCCACACGTGCGCGCGGTCTTCGCCGAGATGGCGGGGCGGGCGGAACTGGGCGGCGACGTGGCGGCGGGCCTCCGGGCGCATGCCGCCGAGAGCGCGGCCTGGGCGCGCATCGCGGCCGCATGGGAGACGGGGACCAGGCACGGCATCGGCATGGGTGAGCTGCTCGCGTCGGTGCGCGAGGATCTCCGCTCCCGCGAAAGATACCTCGGTCGTGCGCATTCCGCTCTCGCCGGAGCCCGCGCCACCGCGCAGGTGCTCGCGGCGCTCCCGGTACTGGGCGTTCTGATGGGGCAACTCATCGACGCCGATCCGGTGGGCACGCTGCTGGGCACCGGGGCCGGTGGGGTGCTGCTCGTCGTGGGGACGTGCCTGACCTGCGCGGGGCTGCTCTGGTCCCGCTCGATCGCCGACGGAGCTGCCGGCGCCCCGGCGGGCGGGGGATCGTCGGGAGGCGGACCGTGAACGGGAACGGGCCGCTCGCGGCGGCCCTGATCCTGCTCGCGGCCGCCGCCCTCATGCTCCCGCTGGCGGCGCGCGCGCGGCTCGCGGCGGACGCACCGGGTGGTGCGGGGCGAGGCCGGCCACGGATCCCGCGTCGCGCACCGAAACCGGACCCGTTCGACGCCGCAGCGGCGTACGACCTGTTCGCGGTGTGCCTGCGCGCGGGCATGCCGACGGCGGATGCGGCCCGCGCGGTGGCGATCGAGGCGCCGACGGCGCTGGCGGCAGTGTTGAACCGGGCGGCGGAGCTGCTCTCCCTCGGTTCCGACGCCGAAACCGCCTGGCGCACCGATTCGGCGGACCAGCAGGTCGTCGCGCTGACCCGCATGCTGCGACGGTCCGCCCGGGCCGGTTCGCCGCCCGCGATCGGCCTCGCGGACCTGGCGCGCACGGAGCGGGCGCAGGCCGAGGACAGGGCGGTGGCGGCGGGCGAGCGCGCGGGTGTCGCGGTGGCGGGGCCGCTGGGGCTGTGCTTCCTCCCGGCATTCGTATGCCTCGGCATCGTGCCGGTGGTGATGGGACTCGCGGGCAAGGTGCTCGGGGAGGGGCTGCTGTAGCGGCCCGACGGAAGGGGGATGGAATGTGGATTCGATTGCGGTGCAGGATGACCGAGTTGATGGTGGAGGACGAAGGCATGTCGACCGTCGAGTATGCGATAGGCACTATCGCTGCCGCGGCGTTCGGCGCGGTGCTCTACGGGGTCGTCACCGGCGACAACATCATCAGCGGCCTGACGTCGATCATCGGCAGGGCGCTGGGCACCTCCACCGGCTAGCGGGCGACGCGGGCGCGGTCACCGTCGAGGCCGCGTTCGCCGTCGCGAGCCTGATCGCGGTGCTGGTGCTCAGCGTCGGGGCGGTCGTCGGCGTCACCGCGCACGTGCGGTGCGTCGACGCGGCGCGGGAGGCGGCTCGGCTCGCCGCCCGCGGCGACGACGGTAGAGCGTCCCGCGCGGTCGCCGAGGTCGGGCCGCCGGGCGCGTCCTCGACGGTGAGCCGCGACGGCGAGACCGTCACGGTGCGGGTCCGGGCGCCGGTGGCGCTGCTCCCGGGACTGACGGTATCCGCCGTCGCGGTGGCGGCGGTGGAGCCCGGGACGGGGCCGTGACCTGCGCTCGGCGGCGGGCGGTGCCCGTGCGGGCAGGTGGGGACGACGGGGTGGCCACGGTGCTGGCCGCGGTGATGGTGGCCGCGATCATCACCGTGGTCGTCATGGTGGTGGACGTCGGCGCCGCGGTCTCCGCGCGGCACCGGGCCCAGTCCGCCGCCGACCTCGCGGCGCTCGCCGGTGCGGCGAGCGCGATCGACGTCGACGCGGCGTGCGCGGCGGCGGACCGTCTGGCCCGGGCCAACGCGGGATCGCTGCGCGCGTGCTCCGTGGACGGGTTCGAGGTGGTCGTGCGTGTCGGCGTCCCGGTCTCCCTCGCGGTCTTTGGCGCCGACGAGGCCGTCGCCGTCGCGCGTGCGGGTCCCGAGTGAGCGCGCCCGATTCCGGGGCGGCCGTCGACATGCCGGAACTGACCGCCCGGCAACGGAGATCGGTACTCCGGTGGCAGGGGACTGACCGGTTCTACAAGGCATGATCGAGCGAGCCGGGTGGGGTGACCTGCTGAGCCCCGCCGCGTAATGGGCTGCGCGGCGCCGTCGACCGGCGCAGACTGGGACGATGGCGTACGACGAGGGGCTCGCGGACAGGATCCGGGACGCGATCGACGGTGAGCCCGGGGTCACCGAGAAACGAATGTTCGGTGGTCTGGCGTTCCTCGTCGACGGCCACATGGCGATCGCGGCGAACAGCCGCGGTGAAGCGATGGTCCACCTGCACCCGGACGTCACGGACGGGTTGATCGGCCCGCACGTGCGCGCCACCGTCATGCGCGGGCGCGAGATGCGGGGTTGGCTGGACCTCTCCGCGGAGGCGACGGCCTCGGACGTCGAGCTCGCGGAGTGGGTGCGGCGCACCGTCGACTACGTGCGGTCACTGCCGCCGAAGTAGCGGTTCACTCCCCGTCGAAGGCGTCGGGGTAGTCGTGCTCGACGATGGATCGCAGGTACTCGCGGTGCCGCTGCAGGAAGTCGTCGGCGGTCTGGTCCTTGATGGTCCATCCGCCCTCGTCACGCGTCGCGAGTTGCTCGAGCAGGCGTCCCAGCCGGCGGCGCGCCTCCTCGGGCAGCGACATCGCGAACGCCACGTACCGGTCCAACTCGGGCGGCTCCGGCAGCTCACTCACCGCGGGCCACCGCGGCGAGCACCAGGTCGAGGACGATCACCGCGCCCTCCTTGTCGAGCGGATCGTTCCCGTTGCCGCACTTGGGTGACTGCACGCACGAGGGGCAGCCGGACGGGCACTCGCACGCCGCGACGGCGTCCCGCGTCGCCACGAGCCACGTCGCGATCGACTCGTAGCCGCGCTCGGCGAATCCCGCTCCGCCCGGGTAGCCGTCGTAGACGAAGATCGACGGCAGGCCGGTGTCCTCGTGCAGCGCGGTCGACAGGCCGCCGATGTCCCACCGGTCGCACGACGCCACCAGCGGCAACAGGCCGATCGCGGCGTGCTCGGCGGCGTGCAGGGACCCCGGCCACCGCTCGGGGACCAGGCCCGCGTCCTCGAGCACCTCCGGCGAGAACGTGAGCAGTGCCGCGCGCGTCGCCAGCGTGGTCTCCGGGAGGTCCAGCTCGACCGCGTCCAGCACCTCGCCGCTGCGCAGCGTGCGCAGGTAGCCCACCACCCGGCTGGTGACCTCCACCGAGACGAACCGCGCGGCCACCTCGCCCAGCACCTCCGTCGCGTGCACGGCGGTGACGTGCACGTCCAGATCCTCGCGCGCAGAGGTGGTCCACTCGGGCTCCTCCGCGTGGACCAGCGCCAGCCCCTCGTCGAGGTCGAGCTCGTCGACCACGTAGGACTCGCCCTGGTGCATGTGCACCGCGCCCTCGTGCACCGTCGACAGCGCCCGCGTGAAGTCGACCGTGCCCAGCAACCGGCCCGAGGCCTCCTCGACGATGAGGATCTCGCTGCCGGCGCCGCCCCGGATGTTCACGCCCGCATGGGGATCGATCCCCGCAGCGAGGAAGTAGCCGGCCGGGCGTTCGCGGAGCAGCCCGTCGGCCACGAGTCGCCCGACCACGTCGACGGCACCGAGGTCGACGACCTCCGCTCGGGTGAGCGGGATCTCGCCGGCGGCGCACAACAGCTGCGGTCCCAGGACGTAGGGGTTCCACGGGTCGGTGACGGTGGCCTCGACCGGCCTGCCGAGCAGCGACTCCGGGTGGTGCACGAGGTAGGTGTCCAGTGGGTCGTCGCGGGCGATGAGCAGGATCAGCGAGCCCTGCCCGCGCCGCCCGCTGCGGCCCGCCTGCTGCCAGAAGGAGGCGACGGTGCCGGGGAAGCCGGCGATGAGCACTGCGTCCAGGCCCGCGATGTCCACGCCGAGCTCGAGTGCGTTCGTGGTCGCGACGCCCAGCAGCGCACCGTCGTTCAGCCCCCGCTCCAATGCCCGCCGGTCGTCGGCGAGGTAGCCCGCCCGGTAGGCGGCGATCCGCTCGGCCAACTCCGGGGTGGCCTCCGCGAGCATCCGCCGGGCCGAGAGCGCGACGGTCTCGGCGGACCGTCGGGACCGGACGAACGCGAGGGTGCGCGCACCCTCGACCACCAGGTCGGCGAGCATGCGCGCCGCCTCGGTCGTCGCGGCGCGGCGCACGGGCGCGCCGTTCTCGCCCTCCAGGTCGGGCAGGAGCGGGGGCTCCCACAGCGCGACGGTGCGCGGCCCGTGCGGTGACGAATCCTCGGTCACCGCAACGCAATCCGCTCCGATCAGCCGGGACGCCGCGCCGGCGGGATCGGAGGTCGTGGCGGATGCGCAGATCACCGTCGGCGCGGCACCGTACTTCGCCGCGATCCGCAGCAGGCGGCGCAGGACCAGCGCGGTGTGCGAGCCGAACACCCCGCGGTAGTGGTGGCACTCGTCGACCACCACGTACCGCAGGCCGCGCAGGAATCGCGCCCACTTCGCATGCCGCGGAAGCAATCCCACGTGCACCATGTCCGGGTTCGTGAACACCCAGCGGCTGTCCGATCGCGCCCAGCGCCGCATCTCCTGCGAGGTGTCACCGTCGTACATCGCGGGGGAGGAGTCGCTCGGGCCGTACTCCGTGGTGAGCCGCACGGCGGCACGGTGCTGGTCCGTGCCGAGTGCCTTCGTCGGCGAGAGGTACAGCACCGTGGCGCGCGGATCGTCGGCGAGCGCTGCGAGCACCGGCAGCTGGTAGGCGAGCGATTTGCCCGATGCGGTGCCGGTGGAGATCACGGTGTGGTGGCCCGCGTGGGCGTGTTCCGCCGCCTCGGCCTGATGGCGCCACGGGCGCTGGATGCCCTCGTCGATGAGCCCGTCCCGCAGGCGGGGCGGAACCCATGACGGCCAGTCGGCGAATTCCGCGCGCTGTGACGGGATATCCGCGACATGGGTCAGGCTGTCGGTTCCGGGGCCCGCGCCGGCCTGGATCCTGGCCAGGAGCTCGCGCCCGAAGGTGTTGTGCTCCACCGTGTCAGCCCTCGCTTCGAAACGTGCGCCCGCGACCGTGGGTGGCGGTGACGGCGGGCTCCGTCCAGTCTACCGGCGGCCCGCAGGGCCGATCGAGGGGTGGGACGGAGGGTTAACGGGAGGCGAATTCCCGCCGCCCGCTGTCGCTCGCCCGGAAATCGTGATTGACTGTATGCGGTCGCAGCTCCCGCCGGGGGTCCTAGAGGACCATCGGGGGATCGATGTTGCGGGCGTGGTACTGAAGGTTTTTGTGTGCGGTCTCCGCAAACGGCTCCAGAAAGTATGGCGGCCGGAACCGGCCAGGAGTCGCACCCCACTCGGGGAACGGTTCCTACACCGGTAGTTAGACAAGTTAGGAAACATCTCAATGGCACAGGGAACTGTGAAGTGGTTCAACGCGGAGAAGGGCTTCGGCTTCATCGCACCGGCCGACGGCTCGGATGACGTGTTCGTCCACTACTCGGAGATCCAGGGCAACGGCTTCCGTACCCTCGAGGAGAACCAGCTCGTGGAGTTCGAGGTCGGCCAGGGCACCAAGGGTCCGCAGGCCACCGGCGTCCGCGCCCTCTAAGAAACCCCGCACCACGCGATAAGCGTTTCTCGCAACACCCCTCCGCTGTCACAGCGGAGGGGTGTTGTGCATTTCGGTCACGTTCTCGTGTCGACGGAGCTCTGCCGCATCATGGGGCTCTAGGCTCATCATGTGTCCCAACTGTCACTATTCTCCGCGGAGCAGACCGAGCCGTCGCCGCGCGACCTGGCCGGTCTACTGGCCGCGTCGGGGCAGATCGTGCAGCTGGGCGGTAGCGCCCGCCTATCGGTGGTCGTTCCGGACCAGTGGCGCGCCGATGCCATCGCCGTGATGATCGACGAGGCGGGGCTGCGTGCCGAGCAGGGCGTGTCCGAAGAGGGGACGCCGCTGGTCCGGACCCTCGCGACGCCCGAGCTGCAGCCGATGTCGCTGGCCTGGACGCGCGGTGCGGTGAAGACGGCACCGTCGACCTGGGTACCGGGACCGCGGGCGCTGCGCGCCTGGGCGTTGGCCTCGGGCGATGTCGACGGGGTGCATTACCTGCTCCACCTCGACCCGCACGCGCCCGAGAGCGCCCCCGTCCTCGCGACCGCCCTGATGCGTGCGGGCGTCGCCCCCACCCTCGTGGGCACCCGCGGGACGCGGCCCGCCCTGCGGGTCTCCGGGCACCGTCGGTTGTTGCGTCTGCGGGAGAACATCGGCGACCCGCCGGCGCATCCCGACGCCCTCGCGCACTGGCCTCAGCCGTAGCACCGGACCGACCGTGAGCGTTTCCGCGGGCCGTGCGACGGACCCCGTATATAAGGTGGGGCGCAAGGTGCGGCAGAATACGTACCGGAGTGACCGCGGCGTCGTAGGTGGCGCGAGGGGTATTTGGTGGTGACGCAGGTGCCACCGGAACGGATCAGGAGGGCCCATGGCGGCACGCGGGAAGGCAGCAGGCGGCGACGGTTTGCAGCGTCTGGTCATCGTGGAGTCCCCGGCCAAGGGCAAGAAGATCGGCGACTTCCTGGGGCCGAACTACACGGTGCGGGCGTCGATGGGCCACATCCGCGACCTCCCGAGCCGGGACAACCCCCTCCCCGAGGCCGACCAGGGCAAGCCCTGGGCCCGTCTCGGCGTCGACGTGGACCACGACTTCGAGGCCCACTACGTCACCTCCGCGAGCAAGCGTTCCACCGTCTCCGAGCTGAAGTCGCTGCTCAAGCAGGCCGACGAGCTCTACCTCGCGACAGACGGTGACCGCGAGGGCGAGGCCATCGCGTGGCACCTGCAGGAGGTGCTCAAGCCGAAGGTGCCCGTCAAGCGGATGGTCTTCCACGAGATCACCCAGCAGGCGATCCTCGCCGCCGCGCAGGAGCCGCGCGAGCTCGACATGAACCTCGTCGACGCGCAGGAGACCCGCCGCATCCTCGACCGTCTCTACGGCTACGAGGTCAGCCCCGTGCTGTGGCGCAAGGTCAACCAGGGTCTCTCCGCCGGTCGCGTGCAGTCCGTCGCGACCCGCATCATCGTCGACCGGGAGCGCGAGCGCATCGCCTTCCGCACCGCCGGCTACTGGGACATCGCCGCGCAGCTCGACGCCGGCGCCAAGGCGACGCCGCGCACCTTCGGCGCGCGCCTGGTCACCGTCGACGGCGACCGCGTCGCCACGGGCCGCGACTTCGACGCCACGGGGCAGCTCCGCAAGCCCGCCGGGATCACCGTGCTCGACGGTGCCCGGGCGAACGCCCTGGTGACGAGCCTGCAGGGCGCCAGCCTGACGGTGACCTCGGTCGAGGAGAAGCCCTACACGCGCAAGCCCTACGCGCCCTTCATGACCTCGACGCTGCAGCAGGAGGCGGGCCGAAAGCTGCGGTTCACCACCGACCGCACCATGCAGATCGCGCAGCGCCTCTACGAGGGCGGCTACATCACCTACATGCGTACCGACTCGACCACGCTGTCCGAGACCGCGATCACCGCGGCCCGGGACCAGGCGCGGCAGCTGTACGGGCCCGAGTTCGTGCACCCCACGCCGCGGCAGTACACGCGCAAGGTGAAGAACGCACAGGAGGCGCACGAGGCGATCCGCCCCGCCGGAGAGACCTTCCAGACGCCGGGCGCGCTGGCGTCCGTGCTGAACTCGGACGAGTTCCGGCTCTACGAGCTGATCTGGCAGCGCACCGTCGCCTCGCAGATGGCCGACGTCAAGGGCACCACCCTGAGCCTGCGCATCGGCGGCACCGCCGCGTCGGGCGAGAACTGCGAGTTCGCCGCGTCGGGTCGCACGATCACCTTCCCCGGTTTCCTCTCGGCCTATGTCGAGACCGTCGACGATCAGGCGGGAGGCGAGGCCGACGACGCCGAGTCGCGCCTGCCGCAGCTGGTCACCGGGCAGGCCATCACGGCCGCCGAGCTGACCGCCGCCGACCACGTCACCAGCCCGCCCGCGCGCTTCACCGAGGCCTCCCTGGTGAAGACGCTCGAGGAACTGGGCATCGGCCGACCGTCGACCTACGCGTCGATCATCAAGACCATCCAGGACCGCGGCTATGTCGTGAAGAAGGGCAACGCCCTCGTCCCGCAGTGGGTCGCCTTCGCCGTGATCGGCTTGCTCGAGGGCCACTTCGGCGGCCTCGTCGACTACAACTTCACGGCCTCGATGGAGGACGACCTCGACGAGATCGCGGGCGGCCGCGAGGGGCGCGTCGACTGGCTCACCCGGTTCTACTTCGGCTCCGACCTGGTCGAGTCGAACGGTACCGAGCGCGTCTCGCCCGGGCTGAAGAACCTCGTCGCCGAGAACCTCGACGCGATCGACGCCCGCGAGATCAACTCGATCCCGCTCTACACCGACACCGACGGGAACGTCGTCTACGTGCGGGTGGGCCGGTACGGCCCGTACCTCGAGCGCACCGTCGCACCGGCCGACGGTGCCGGGGAACCGACGGTCCAGCGCGCCAACATCCTGGCGTCCATGACGCCCGACGAGCTCACCGAGGAGGTCGCGGAGAAGCTGTTCGCGACCCCGCAGGACGGCCGCCCGCTGGGCGTGGACCCGGCCACCGGTCACGAGATCGTCGCCAAGGAGGGCCGGTTCGGCCCGTACGTCACCGAGCTGCTGCCGGCGCCCGAAGAGGTCGCCGCGGACGCCGAGGAGCTCGACGAGACGGGCGCCGCCAAGGCGAAGCCGAGGTCGCGGAAGAAGAAGGTCGAGGGCCCGAAGCCGCGGACCGGCTCGCTGCTCAAGACCATGGACATCGAGACCGTGACGCTCGAGGATGCGCTGCGGCTGCTGTCGCTGCCCCGCGTCGTCGGCGTCGATCCCGAGTCCAAGGAGGAGATCACCGCCCAGAACGGCCGCTACGGGCCGTACCTGAAGAAGGGCACCGACTCCCGCTCACTGGCCACCGAGGATCAGATGTTCACGGTGACCCTCGAGGAGGCGCTCAAGCTGTACGCGGAGCCCAAGCGCCGGGGTCGCGGCGCGGCCGCCGCGCCGCCGCTGCGCGAGCTGGGCAACGACCCCGTCTCCGGGACCGCGATGGTGATCAAGGACGGCCGGTTCGGCCCGTACGTCACCGACGGCGAGACCAACGCCTCCCTCCGCAAGGGGGATGAGGTCGCGACGATCACCGACGAGCGCGCCTCCGAGCTGCTCGCGGACCGTCGCGCTCGTGGTCCGGTGAAGAAGAAGGCCACCAAGAAGGCGGCGGCGAAGAAGGCCCCGGCCAAGAAGGCGGCCGCCAAGAAGACTGCGGCGAAGAAGACGGTGGCCAAGAAGACCACGGCGGCGAAGAAGACCGTGGCGAAGAAGGCCGGTGCGGCGAAGGCGAGCGCGGCGAAGGCGACGACGCCCGACGACGCGATCTGAGCGGCGCTCAGTCCTCGACGGGGCGCGCCAGCTGCGTGAGCTGGCCGCGCCCCCGCAGTTCGATGGCCTCGCCGAGCACCCACAGGGCCTGCTCGGCGGGCGTCGCGGCCTCCACGGCCCGGCCCGCGGCGAGCAGCGACGAGGGCTCCGACTTCGCGATCTCCGTGATCCGGGCGGCCTCGTTGACCGGGTCGCCGATCACCGTGTACTCGAACCGGGCGCGTGCGCCGATGTGACCCGCGACCACCTGACCGGCGGAGACGCCGATCCCGAAGCCCGTCCCACCGAGGACGTCGCTGAGCTGGATCCGCATCTCCCGGGACGCCGCCAGTGCGGCGCCCGCGGCATCCGGGTGCGGTAGCGGGGCGCCGAAGATCGCCAGTGCGGCGTCGCCCTGGAACTTGTTGACGAAGCCGCCGTGCAGGTCGACGAGGTCCACGACCACCTTGAAGAAGTCGTTGAGCAGGTCCACGACCGCCGCGGGTTCCTCGGTGACGGCGAGCTTCGTGGAGCCCACCAGGTCGACGAACAGGACGCCCACCTCCTGGATCTCGCCGCCGAGGTGCGTGCCGTGCTCGAGCGCCTGCCGGGCGACGTCCTCGCCCACGTACCGGCCGAACATGTCGCGCATCCGCTGCCGCTCGGCGAGGTCGTGCACCATGTCGTTGAACCCCGCCTGCAGCAGGCCCAGCTCGCTGGAGTCGTAGATCTTCACCGACGCGGTGAAGTCCCCGCCCCGTACCCTGCGTTGCGCGCGGAACAGGTCGCTGATCGGATCGCCGATCGACTTCGCCGCGCGGACGGTGCCGAGCAGCCCCGCGGCCAGGGCCACGACCGACAGCAACAGCACGGGATTGACGACGGTGCTCGCGTCCGGGTCGATCACGCCGGTCTCCTGGGAGACGACGACCATGATGATGCCCACGATCGGGGTCGCGGTGCCCAGCACCCAACTCAGCAGGATGCGCGTGGTCACGGACAGTCCCGCCGTGCCCTGCGGCTCCTGGGCCAGCGCCGCGACGGTGATGGGCCGCAGCACCCGCTCCGTCTGCATGTAGCTCAGCGCACACGTGGTGATCGCGCCCAGCAGCACCGTCATCGCGATGACGATCGGGATGCCGTGCGAGGTGTTGAAGTTGATGGCGACGAACATCGCGCCACCCACGAGCCACAGCACGGCCTGCAGGAGCGCCATGCGGCCGGGGATCGCGAGCGCGCGACGGGAGATCTCCGGATCGTGCGGCGCGCTGCGGCGATGCCAGCGCAGCACCGGCACCACGAGCCAGAGGCCCACGACCATGCCGACGGCCGTCGCGAGCACCAGGTAGGTGATGAACACCAGCAGGTTGACCCCGCTGATCTGCTGCAACTGCACCGACTGCTGGACCGGCAGTGCGAATCGCAGGAAACCGAACACGAAGACGGCGCCCAGGATGTTCGACCGCAGGATGTCCAGCGCGAAGATCGGCCACGGCGTCTTGGCGAGCCACCGCGCCAGTCGCAGTGCGCGACTGAGTCTGCTCTTCGGTGCTGCCACCGCTCCAACTTAGCCTGCGCTGTGTGATCGAGGGAGGACCAGCCGGATGGCTAAGCTGTGGGGGTGAGCTCAGTGTTCGATCGCCTGGTGGGGCAGGAAGCGGTGGTGGTCGGACTCCGGGCCGCCGCGACGGCCGCGCGGGAGGTCGTCGCGAGCGGGGGTACGGTCGCGGACCTCGCCGGGTCGGCGATGACACACGCGTGGCTGTTCACGGGGCCGCCCGGGTCCGGGCGATCCGTCGCGGCGCGCGCGCTCGCGGCGGCGCTGCAGTGCGAGGACGTGGCCGAGCCGGGGTGCGGACGCTGCCGCGCCTGCACGACGGTGCTGGCCGGGACCCATGCCGACGTGCGATCCATCGCGCCGGACGGGCTGTCCATCGCGGTCAAGCAGATGCGCGAGGTGGTTGCCGACGCGTCGCGGCGGCCCTCCGTCGGGCACTGGCAGATCGTGCTCATCGAGGACGCCGACCGTCTGACGGAGCAGGCCGGCAACGCGCTGTTGAAGATGGTCGAGGAGCCCCCGGGGCAGACGATCGTGCTGCTCTGCGCGCCCACCGTCGACCCCGAGGACATCTCCGTCACCCTGAAGTCCCGCTGCCGGCACGTGCCGCTCGTCACCCCCTCGGCGTCCGCGATCGCCGCGGTGCTCGAGCGCGACGGCATCGACCCCGAGCGCGCCGCGTGGGCCGCCGGGGTGTCCGGCGGCCATGTCGGTCGGGCCAAGCGCCTCGCGACGGACCCCGAAGCGCAGAAGCAGCGCAAACAGGCGCTCGGACTGGCCCGTGCCGCCACCTCGGAGGGCGTGTACGGCGTCGTCGAGCAACTCCTGCGCGACGCGGAGAGCGCCGCCAAGGAGATCAACGCCGATCTCAACGAGCGGGAGACCGAGGACCTGAAGACGGCGCTCGGCGCGGGCGGCAGCGGCCGGGGCACCGCGGGCGTGATGCGTGGCTCAGCGGGCCAGCTCAAGGACCTCGAGAAGCGGCAGAAGGCCCGCGGCACCCGTGCGGTCCGGGATGCGCTCGACCGCGCGCTCATCGACCTCGCGGCCCTGTTCCGCGACGCGTTGGTGCAGGGCACGGGCGCGCAGGTGACCCTCATGCATCCCGACGAGGCCGAGCAGACCCGGCGCCTGGCCGGCTTCGCCCGGCCCGAGGGGCTGCTGCGGTGCGTCGAGTCGATCCTCGAATGCCGGGAGGCGATCGACCTCAACGTCAAGCCGGTCGTCGCACTCGACGCGATGGCCGCCGGCGTCTCCTCGGCGCTGCGCGAGCACCGCCGCTGAGCGGCCGCCCCGCTACTTGCCGCGGAGCCTGACCTGCGCCAGGGTCGTCGACCACTGGCCGTTGTCGACCTTCACCAGCCCGGTGATCCACACGAGCACGTACCTGCTCGACGGTGCGCCGCTCGCCGAGAAGGTCGTGTCGCCGTCCGCGAGGGTTCCGTCCCAGACCTTGGTCGTCGCATCCACCGACCCCGGCGACGCCGAGTCGGCGATCCGGATCTCCACCGTCGACCCCGCGCTCGGCGAGGTGATGGTGCCGCCCGTGATCGATACCGCCTTGTCCAGCGTGATGAGCAGGCCGGTGCCCTGCTTGAGGCCGCCGAAGCCCGGCCCCGAGAAGTAGTAGTCCGTGCGCCACGAGGGCTTGTCGCCCGTGAGCACGTTGTCGGCGCTCGACGACTTCTCCGCGCCGCCCTGGAAGTAGACCTGCTTCACGGAGGAGGCGGTCACCGTCGAACCGCCCCCGCCGGACCCGCTCCCGGGGCGGTCCACCACGTAGAACACGCCGGCTGCCAGCGCGACGATCACCACGGCCACCAGCGCGGCGACCGCGCGGCCCCACTTGCGGGGCTTGGCGGGTGCGGGCGTGAGCGGCTCCTGCTGCCGGGCCGAGGCGGCGAGCTGCTCGGCGCGGGTGGGTGCGGGCTGGGCCGCGGTGTGCGGCCCCGGGTACTCGCCGGTCGGAACGTACTGCCCCGTCGACGGTCCCGGGTACGGCGCGGTGCCGGGACCGGCGTAGGCGCCGGTCTGGGCGGGCACCGGCTGCCCGGCCGTACCTGCCGGCACCCGCTGCGGTGCGGTCCCGGACGGCGCGGACGGAACCTCCCCGCGGAGCCCGGCGACGAACTCGGCGCAGGTGGCGTACCGGTCCTCGGGGCGCTTGGCGAGGGCCTTGCGGAAGACGGCGTCGAGATGGCTCGGCAGCGCGGTGTTGCGGGTGGTGATCTTCGGTGCGGGCTGGTTCAGGTGCGCGGCGATGACGGCCGCGGGGGAGTCCCCAGGGAACGGCGGTGCGCCCGTGAGCAGCTCGAACACCGTGCAGCCGAGGGAGTAGAGGTCGGCCCGGTTGTCGAGGTTCTTGTTGTCGAAGGCCTCCGGCGACATGTAGGACATGGTGCCGACCGTGATGCCGGTCGAGGTGACACCGACGGCCTCTCCGGCGGCTTTCGCGATGCCGAAGTCGGCGAGCTTGACCTGCGGCGCACCGTCGGCGTCGAAGGCCACGAGGATGTTGGCGGGCTTGACATCGCGGTGGGTGATCCGGGCCTGCCGGTAGGCGTAGTCCAGGGCCGCCCCGGCACCGTCGGCGATGTCGATGGCGAGCGGCAGGGGCATCGGCCCGCGCTGGGCGAGCATCTGCGCGGTGTCCGGCCCGGCGACGTACTCCATCGTGATCCAGAGCCGGCCGTCGACCTCGCCGCGGTCGTAGAGGTGGATGATGTTGCGGTGGTTGAGCTGGGCGAGGACATACGCCTCGCGCTCGAACCGCGCCTTGTACTGCGGGTTGCTGCTCACGGACGTGTGCAGCAGCTTGAGGGCGTCCTGCCGGGGGAGGCGCGGATGCTGGACGAGGTACACCTCGCCCATGCCGCCGCCGCCGAGTTTGCGGACCACGCGATATCCCGCGACCTGCTGCTCGTCCATCCACTCCCCTACAACGCGACCGCCCGTCGACCGCACCGAGTCAACGGTAGCGGTAGACGGGCGGGAACGGGATCGTCCCAGGTCAGACGGTGACCTTGGCGCGGCTGCTGGAGCTCAGCCGCAGGCCCGACTCCTCGCCGAAGGAGAGCTCCTTGCTCAGGCGCTTGGCGTCCTCGAAGTAGCTCATGGACATGCGCCAGTCGTCGGCCTCGCCCTGGCGGGGCAGCTCGCTCAGCGCGCGCTGGACGTAGCCGGCCTCGAAGTCGAGGGCGGGGCGGGTCGGCATGTCGGGGTCGGCGACCGCGACGGCGGTGTCGAGGCCCTTCGAGTCCATCTCCGTGATCAGCTTGGTGATGTACTTCCACAGCATCCCGACTTTGAGCGTCCACGACGAGTTCGTGTAGCCGATGGCGAGGGCGGCGTTCGGGACGCCCGAGAGCATCGCGCCGCGGTGGATGACGGCGTTCGGAACGTCGACATCGCGGCCGTCGACCGACAGGGTCACCCCGCCCAGCAGCTTCAGCTTCAGGCCGGTCGCGGTGACGATGATGTCGGCGTCGAGGTGCTCGCCGCCGGCCAGCTCGATGCCGGTCTCGTCGAAGGTGGCGATCTTGTCGGTCGCGACGGCGGCGTCGCCGCTGCGGATGGCCTTGAACAGGTCCCCGTCGGGAACGGCGCACAGACGCTGGTCCCACGGGTTGTACGGCGGGTTGAAGTGCACGTCCACCGGGTAGCCCTCGGGCAGTCGCTTGGCATTCTCGTTGCGGATGATCTTGCGGGCGAGGTCGGGGAAGCGCTGCGCGAAGACGTACACGCCGCGCTGTTGCCAGATGAAGCGCTTGCGTGAGAGCTCGTGGCCGATCTTGTGGCCGAAGGCGCGGTGGAACAGATTCGTCAGCGGGTCCTGCTTCGGGACCGGCATGATGTAGGTCGGCGTGCGCTGCAGCATCGTCACGTGCGCGGCGCGCTTGTCGCCCGTGAGCAGCGACGGGACCAGGGTCACCGCGGTCGCGCCGGAGCCGATCACGACGACCTTCTTGCCGGTGTAGTCCAGGTCCTCCGGCCAGAACTGCGGGTGGACGATCTGCCCCTGGAAGGTGTCTCGGCCGGCGAACTCGGGGGTGAAGCCCTCGTCGTAGTCGTAGTAGCCGGTGCCCGCGAGGATCCAGCCCGCGGTCAGCACGCGCCGCTCGCCGGCGTGATCGATCTGCAGCGTCCAGCGGCCGTCCTCGCTCGACCAATCGGCGGAAACCACCTTGTGGTCGTAGCGGACCTTGTCGAGGAGGTCGTTCTCCTCCATGGTCTCGTGCAGGTAGTCGAGGATCTTGTGCGCGTCGGCGATCGAGTCCTTCGACTCCCACGGCTTGAACTCGTAGCCGAAGGTGTGCAGATCCGAGTCGGAGCGGATGCCGGGGTACTTGAACAGGTCCCAGGTGCCGCCGAAGGTCGACCGGCCCTCGAGGATCGCGAAGGACTTCGACGGCAGCTCGGTGGTGATGTAGTGCCCGGCGCCGATGCCGGAGATGCCGGCGCCGATCACGATGATGTCGAGGTGTTCGGGGGTGGTGCTCGTCATGCGTGTTGCTCCTGGTCCGAGGGCTCCGTGATAGAACCGATGACTCACTCTCTCGCTCGGCGGCCCCTCGCAGCCAGCACAGATTGCACCGGGTTGTCCCGCCGGTTGGTGCAGATCGTCACGCCGGGCCGTCGGGGCCGAGCCAGCGCAGCACGTCCAGCGCCACGGCCACGCCCGTCGGGTTGTCCGCCAGCGGGCGGGGAAGCAGCTCGTCCGCCCTGGCCAGGCGCCGGATCACCGTGTTTCGGTGGGCGTAGAGCCGCTCCGCGGTGCGGGAGGTGTTGAACTGTTCCTCGACGTACGCGGCCACGGTCTCGCGGGTCTCCTGGTCGGCGGTCAGGAGGTCGCCCAGGGTGTCCCGGACGAACTCGTCGGCCTTCCCGGTGTCGCTCGTGACCAGCGAGATCAGCGCGATGTCGTCGTATCCGGCCACTCGGCGACGGGTCCGCAAGCGGGTCATCACGCGCTGCGCCGTTGCCGCGTCCAGGTGGCTGCGGCGGAATCCCTCGAGGTCGTCGCCCGGCCGACCGATCGCGACGCGGACCTCGGGGTGGTCGGATAGTTCGCGGGCCAGGTCCGCGGAGTTCGGGACGACGGTGCCCGGGAGCCAGAGCCACAGCGCCGACGCGCTCGCGACGACGGTGAGCGGCCGGGTCACGTCGGCGTGCCGAGCGAGGGCGTGGGCGGCGGCGTCGAGGTCGCCGACGGTGCCGGTGGTCCAGATGACCGCGGCGGTGTGCGGGCCGGTGAGCCGGTAGCCCAGCTGTTGCTCGGCGCGCGACCGGGTGATCGGCGCGCCCTCGAGGATCAGCGAGACCGCAGCCAGACGGTCCGCGTTGGTCCCGGTCGTGAGCTGCTCGCGTTCGCCGGCCATCCGGATCGTGATGGCGTCGATGGTGTCGTCGACATAGGCCGACATCGACGCCCAGGTGATGGCGAGCAGTTCCCGCAGTTCGGCGGGGTCGTCGGTGAGTTCGAAGCAGACCTGCATCCACAGCGTCCACGCCGTGTTGAGCCCCTTGCGGTAGGTGTCGATCCCGTGCAGGTCGAGGCCCCGTCGGACCAGGTCCCGAGCGACGGCGAGAGCGTCCGCGGAGTCGATGTTCGGCGGCACCCGGCGGCCCGGGTGGGCGAGGTTGTGTGCCGCCCAGTGCAGCATCACCGCGGTGTCGGAGTTCCGCACCAGCTCAGCGAGTGTCGGATCGGCGGCGATCGGCGCGAGGATGACGCCGGACAGCGTCGCATCCTGCAGCGCGGTCACCCATTCGTCGGGGGCGTTGCTCGCGAACTCCGCGGCGCGGCGGATCAGATCCTTCACCCGGTCCGAGGGCTCGGGCCAGTTCTGTTCCGTCGGCGCACCCATGGTGGGAACCCTACTGACCGGCGGTTGAACTAGGGTGTGCGCGTGACGGGAATTCGGACACTGGTCGATCGGATGGAACAGCACCAGGTCGCGTTGTACCTCGCCGGGCTGGTTCTCGGAGCCGTCCTCGGCCTCGTCGTCCCGACGGTGGCGGGCCCCGCCGAGGCCGTCATCAACCCGGTGCTCGCGCTCCTGCTGTACGCCACCTTCCTCGGCATCCCGTTCGCGCGGATGGGGGAGGCGCTGCGGGACGTGCGCTTCCTCGGCACCGTGCTGGCGGTGAACTTCGTGGCGGCGCCGGTCGTGGCGCTGCTGCTGTCGCGGATCGTCGCGCACGACCGGGTGCTGCTCGTGGGCGTGCTGTTCGTGCTGCTCACGCCGTGCGTCGACTACGTGATCGTGTTCAGCGGCCTCGCGGGCGGTGCGAAGGACCGGCTGCTCGCGTCCGCGCCGCTGCTCATGCTGCTGCAGATGCTGCTGCTGCCGCTGTACCTGTGGCTGTTCGTCGGTGGGGATCTTGTGCGGACCGTCGAGTACGGGCCGTTCGCGGAGGCCTTCGTGTGGGTGATCGTGGTGCCGCTGCTGCTCGCGGGGGCGACGCAGTGGGCGGCGGACCGGACCCGATGGGGCGCGACGGTGGCGTCGGTCGTGGCGGGGTCGATGGTGCCGGTCATGGTGCTGACGTTGGCCGTCGTGGTGGCCTCGCAGATCGCGGGCGTGCGTGATCAGCTGGCGTCGCTGCTGCTCACGATCCCGGTGTACGTGCTGTTCGCGGCGGTGATGACACCCGTGGGCGCGGCAGCGGGCCGGCTCGCCGGGCTCGATGTGCCGAGCCGCCGCAGCGTGGTCTTCAGTGGTGTCACGCGGAACTCGCTGGTGATCCTGCCGCTGGTCCTCGCGCTGCCCGCCGCGTACGCTCTGGCGCCGCTGGTGGTGGTGACGCAGACCCTCGTCGAGCTGGTGGTCATGGTGCTCTTCGTCCGCCTGATCCCGCGGCTGATCCGCTAGTCGAGGTCGGCGGGTCGCTATCGCGACGTGATCGATGCGGCTCCCGGTCGCTTCACGTCCCGGTAGGTGCCGGGCGTGTGGCCGGTCACCCGCCTGAAGGCGGTGATGAACGCGCTGGTCTTGCGGTAGCCGACCGCGCGGGCGACAGTCCCGACCGGGGCGCCGCCGGCGAGCAGGCCGATGGCTGCATGGACGCGCGCATGGGTACGCCACTGACCGAAGGGCAAACCCGTCTCGGCGGCGAACAACCGGGACACGGTGCGCGGGCCGACGTGTACCTCGTCGGCCCATGCTTCGACGCCGCGGTCGTCGGCCGGGTCGGCGACGAGGTGTTCGGCGATCGGCCGGATCCGCGGATCGGTGGGCATGACGAGTCGAAGGTCATGCGACGGTGCGGGCCGGAGCAGTGTGAGCAGCAGGCTCTCGGCGGCCGGTCGTGTCGGATCGTCGTGCTCGGCCTGCTGCAGATGACCGATGAGCTCACGCAGCAGCGGACCGACGATCACGCCGGTCGGCTCCTGCCAGTCGACCGGGGAGCGATCGGCTGCGAAGACGAGTACGAATCCCTCACCCCGCCGCAGTATCTCGCCCGAGTGCTCGATGTTGCCCGGGATCCACAGGCCGTATCCCGGAGGCACCAGCCAATCGCGCCCGCCGGCCGTCACCATGGCCGTCGCCGTGGCCGTCCCCATGAGCAAATGCCTCGGGATGAGAGTGGGCGGCCGGTAGGTCCATCGCCGACGAGACCATCCCGTGCGCGATGCTCAGGATCGGCGAGGCGCCGCCGCCAATGGCCGTTTCGGGGTATTGATGGTCCACTATGCGCATTCGGGACACCTTAGCATTAGGTAAACCTAACTTCTAAGGGGATGATCAATGACCACCGCCCATACCGGTTCGCGATTCGATCTCGGGCGAATGCTGCTCAGCGGCGGCCACGTCACCGAAATCGAGCGCCTCACTCCGACCTCCACGCGCGTTCGGATGGAGGGGCCGAAACTCGTCGGCTACGAATGGAACGTCGGGGCCCACATTCGTGTGCGGATGTCATCGATCGTGACACTGCGGTGCTACAGCATCTGGGACAGCGACCCGGTGCAGGGGTGGCTCGACGTCGTCGTCCACGACCGGAAATCGCCCGACGGCCCGGGTCTCCAGTGGCTGAGAGCGGTGAAGGCGGGCGATTACGCGGTGTTCTTCCGCGATACGAGCGGACTGAAGATCCGGCCCGACGCCACCTGGCACCTGTTCGCTGGAGAGGAGACGGCGGCGCCCGGATTCGGCTCGCTGCTGCGCGCGATCGGCCCGAAGGTGCCGGTCGTCGGCGTCCACCAGGCGGACGCTGTCGGCGACCACATCGAACTACCGCGAGAACTGACGCGCGTCACGCGTGACGGTCGTTCCGCGGCCTCGAGCAACGACCTGGTCGATGCGGTCGCCGCCCTGGACCTACCTGACGCTGACGGTGGTGCTGCATACCTCGCGGGCGAGGCTCGAACGATCCAGATGGTGCGCACCTTCCTGGTGCGCGAGCGCGGCTGGAACCGGCGCAGCATCGTCACCAAACCGTTCTGGACACCGGGCAAGCGGGGGATGGACTGACGTTTCCTACAGTCGAGCCTCAGCCCCGCCGGGCCCCTATCCCGCCGTCACTACGGCGATCGCGCCGTCGTGGTATCGGACTCAAGGTGCCCTCGATGAGTTTTCGACCCGTATTCGTTCCGTAGAGGGTGCGGATACGACAGGGGCCAGGTCAGAAAGTGTATCTGACCTGGCCTGATTGAGCCGCCTGCGAGAATCGAACTCGCGACCTTTTCATTACGAGTGAAGCGCTCTACCGACTGAGCTAAGGCGGCGTGGTCCTGCACGGATGCTGGACCGAGGACCAAGTGTACTGACCGCCCCGTCGACCACCAAATGCACCGCTCAGCTGGGCCGTCGTGCCAGCATCTGCTCCCGCAGGATGTCTACGGAAGGTCGTCGAAGATCCCGACCGACCGGGCTACTTCCCCGAGATCCACGCCGGAACCACGGGCCCCGGCACGTCGAAGGCCTTCGCGATGTCGGCGAGGATGCGGTACGCGCCCTGCACGCTCACTGCGCTCATCCACTCGGAATCCTTGACCTCTGCGACCCGCGGTGCCAGCGGCGCCCACAGCGGGTTCTGGCGGAAGGTGTTCAGGGATTCGGATCCCTTGTTCCCGTTGGTGGTCACGAAGATCTTCGTGCCGTCCGCGGACGGAATCCGCTCGGCGCTGATCTCGGTCATGAAGTCGTCGATGTTCTGCGAGGCGGGTCGTGCGAGGCCCGCGTCCTGCAGCACGATGCCGGAGAAGGACTTCTTCGCGTACAGGCGGGTCGGGCCGTCGATGAAGCGCACCACGGAGATGGTGGTGTCCGGACCGGCCTTCGCCTTCACGGCGGAGCCCACCGCCCGGGCCTGCGCCTCGTACTCGGCGAGGCGCTGCTCGGCGAGCGTCTCCTTGCCGAGGGCCTTCGCGAGCAGCCGGATGTTGTCCTTCCACGTCGGGCCGGTGGTCTCGCTGAAGACCGTCGGCGCGATGCCGGAGAGCTGCGGATACTCCTTGCCGTGCCGCACCTTTGCGCTCACGATCAAGTCGGGCTTGGTGGCGATGACCTTCTCGAGCGACGGCGTCGCGAGCTTCCCGACGCTCACCGCCTCCGCGCCGTAATTCGTCGCGGACGCGCCGAGGTAGTCGGGCAGTGTGCTGCCGAGGGTGTTGTACTCCGTGAACGCGACGACCTTCGTGTCCAGCATCAGCGTCGCGTCGGTGAAGGAGGCGTCCAGGGCCGCCACGCGCTGGGGCTGGCTCGGGATGGTCGTCGTGCCCATCGCGTGTTCGACGGTCCGCGGGAATCCGCCGGCGGCCGCGCTGCTGCCGGCCGCCGTGTCCGACGGTGTGCCGCTGCCGCACGCGGTGAGCGCGCCGATCGTGAAGGCGGCGAGCGTCACGCGCGCCAGGGAGAGCTTCATGGGTCTTCGGTTCCTTCCGTCACGCGAGGATCGCGAGAGAGAAGGTTACGCTATCCTTATCGGCGCGGCAAAGACTATGAGCGCTGGTCAGGGTTTGCAGGCGGGCGTCCTGGACCGCGCATCGGTCGTGCCTTCGTGGGCATGCGTCCGGCATCGTCGAGCGCGCGACGCAGCAGGAACTCGATCTGCGCGTTGACGCTGCGCAGATCGTCCGCGGCCCATTTCGCCAGCGCCTGGTACACCGCGGGATCGATCCGGAGCGGGACCGCCTTGCGGCCCCGCTCCTTTCCCGCCTCCGGTGCGTCCACTAGCTGTACAGGCTCCCCGTGTTCACCACCGGCGTGGTGCGACTGTCGGAGCACAACACCACCAGCAGGTTGGAGACCATCGCGGCCCGGCGCTCGTCGTCGAGTTCGACGGTGCCGTTCTCCTCGAGCCGGGTGAGCGCGTTCTCGACGATGCCGACGGCGCCCTCGACGATCTTCTCGCGCGCCGCGAGCAGGGCGGAGGCCTGCTGTCGCTGCAGCATGGCCTGCGCGATCTCCGGGGCGTAGGCGAGCGAGGAGATGCGCGTCTCGAGGATCTCGAGCCCGGCGAGTTCGACGCGCGCGGCGACCTGTTCGGCCAATTCGGCGGCCACCTGGTCGGTGGATCCGCGCAGCGATGTCGCGTCCACCACCGCCTCGTCGGCGTCGTAGGGATGGCTGGTGGTCACGTGCCGCAGCGCGGACTCGGCCTGCGAGGCGATGAATTCCTCGTAGTCCTCCACGGCGAAGGTGGCCCGTGCCGTGTCCGCGACCTGCCAGACGATGATCGACGCGATGTTCACCGGGTTGCCGGTGGAGTCGTTCACCTTGAGCTCGGCGGTCTCGAAGTTGTGTACCCGCACCGAGACTCGCTGCCGTGTCGTCAGCGGTAGAACGAGGCCGAGGCCCTGGGTGCGCACGGTTCCCACGTACTTGCCGAACAGCTGCACCACCAGGGTGTGCCCGGGTGCGACGACCACGACCATGCTGGCCACCAGCAGTGCGGCGATCGCCAGCACGACCGCGCCGACGATCAGCGCCGGCGTCTTCGCCGAGATGGACAGGATCACCAGTCCGACGGCGCCTGCGACGAGCGCGAGAAAACCGACGAACGCCGCCACCGCGGCGCCGGCGCCCGCATGCCACGCGGCGCGCTCCGTGACGGTCACCTGGGTGTCCTCGGGTTGAACGATGCCTGTCATCACCCCTCCTTATTCTGATATCACTTAATTAAGTGATATCACTTTGACGTCGCCGCCGTCAAGGTCCCGTCCGACCGCATCGCCGGCGCGTGAATGCGCATCCCCTCGAATCGCGCTGAATCGAAGCTTGACCTGAACCGGGGTTGATAAGCGAGCCTGGAGGCATGGCTGACGACCGCTTCCGCGACCTCCCCGACATCCTCGGCGACGGCACTCCCGCCGACGCCACCGCGATCGTGGAGTTCGTCTCCGAGGTGCTCGAATCGCAACGCGAGGGCAGCGTGCCTCGAGTGCGTTCCCTCTTCCGCGACGACGCGGTCTGGACCACCGCGCACGGCCGCCGCCTGCACGGCAGGGCCGCGATCGACGGCTTCCTCGCCCGGACCGTCCGTGGTTCCGGCGGGCAGGGAGGGGCGCACTACCGGGTCGAGCGCATCCTGTTCATCCGCCCGGACGTGGCCGCGGTGAGCGTCCGGGTGCGGCCCCTCGGGTCCGACGGTGCGCCGCAGCTCGAGTCCGCGCCGCTCTACGTGCTGTCCAAGGAGGGCGGGGTCTGGCGGATCGCCGCAGCGCAGTCGACGGCGGTGTTCGACGATCCGGCCGCGCGTCAGTCCCGTGCCGGGTAGCGTGCGGGCCGTTGCGCCGGCGTGACGTCAGGCTCCGGGAATCGTCTGCGAATCGCTCCGAGTAAAACTGGAACGTGTTACAGTTCTGCCCACGATACCGTGAGCGCCGAGCTGTCCTGCCTGGGCATTCGAGGACGGCGCCGCGGAGAGGGGTAGCACCATGGCGGCAACGAAACCGGATTCGGACGGGACTATCGACGACGCGGCGGACGAGGCCGATGCGCCGACCGCGCCGGTGACGCCGAAGGTCACCAAGAGGGCTGCGGAGGACGAGCCGTCCGCGGAGCCGGAGAAGAAGTCCCGGGGCATCGTGGTCACGCCGCTCATGCTCGGCCTGGCGGCGATCGTCGTCGTCCTCGCCGTCGCCGCGACCGCCTTCGGATTCCTGTGGCTCTCGGCGTCGTCCGCCCGCGACGACGCGCGTGGGCAGCTCGCGTCGATCACCCGTACCGACGACCGGAACGCGCACGCCAAGGACGTGGCGGTCAAGTACGCGATCGGCGCTGCCACGGTCGACTACCAGAACCTCGATCCCTGGCGCACCGCGCTGGTGGCGAACACGACGCCGGAGCTGGCGAACACCCTCAAGACCGCTTCCACGGACTTGGAGCAGGTGTACGTACCGCTGCAGTGGCAGTCCACCGCCACTCCGCTCGGCGCCATCGTCGTCTCCGACAAGGACGAGATCATGGTGGTCAATGTCTTCGTCAATGTCGTCACCAAGAGCACCCAGCGGCCTCAGGGGATCCCGTCCGTCACCACCTACGCGCTGACGATCGACACCAAGCAGAACTGGGTCATCAGCGACGTGAGCAGCATCGACGGGGCGCTGGGCGGCAAGAAGTAGGGCGCGCGGCCCGGGCGCGCGATCCGCTCCCCGGCGGGCCTCAGGGCTGGCCGGGGAGCAACTGCACCATCAGGCCCTCGCCGTCGGCCAGCAGCGTCCCGTCCTCCTCGGTGAGCCGCGCGGTGATGAAGGTCTTGCGCCCGTCCACCCGATCGACCTTGCCCTCGATCACCAGCGGGACATCGAGCGGGGTCACCTTGCGGTAGTTGACGTGCAGGTACGCAGTGCGACTGATCGGCCGCTTCGCGGCGAACACCACGTTGCCGAAGTTGTCGTCGAAGATCAGCGGCAGCACGCCGCCGTGCGCCACCCCGCCGCCGCCCAGGTGGTAACGGCGCAGCACGCCGCGGGCCACGACCGACTCCTCGTCGAACTTCTCGACCGTGAACGGCGGCATCAGCAGGCTGCCGCGCCCGGGGAGCAGCATGGACCGGTTCGCGGGTCCCTTGCCCTCGCGGGCCTCGAACGGCGTCAACAGCTCGACCAGTTCCGCTGCGCGGTCCCGGGCGTCCGCGTAGACCTCGGCGGGCGCATCGATGCACACCGCGAGGTCCTGTAGTCGGCGCATGGTTTCGACGAACTCGCCGAACGCGGGCGGCGGGGTCGCTGGCTTGAATCGCGGGATCTCGCTCCGCAGGTCCACCTTGTCCGAATCCGGCTCACTCATCCCTCAAACCTTACTCAGCACCAAACCGCTGGTCGGAACTCCGGTCCCGGCGGTCACCACGGCCCGCTCCGCTCCGGCGATCTGATTGGCGGCGGTCCCGCGGAGCTGGCGCACCGCCTCGGCGATGCTGTTCATGCCGTGGATGTACGCCTCGCCCAGCTGCCCGCCGTGGGGGTTGAGGGGCAGGGCCCCGTCGAGCTCGCAGGTGCCGGCCGCCAGGTACGACGGTGCCTCCCCCCGCCCGCAGAAGCCGAGCTCCTCGAGCTGCATGAGTACGTAGGGGGTGAAGTGGTCGTAGAGGACCGCCAGGTCCATGTCCGACGGTGCCATCCCCGCCTGCGCCCACAGCTGGCCGGCCACGACGCCCATCTCGGGCAGGCCGGTGAGCCCGTCACGGTAGTAGCTGGTCATCACGTACTGGTCGGGTCCGCTGCCCTGGGCGGCGGCGGCGATGAGGGCCGGGGTGCGCTGCAGGTCGCGGGCGCGCTCCGCGCTCGTGATCACCAGCGCGACACCGCCGTCGGACTCCTGGCAGCAATCGAGGAGGTGGAGCGGCTCGGCGACGAACTTCGATGCCTGGTGCTGGTCGAGGGTGATCGGCTTCCCGTGGAACCAGGCCCGCGGGTTGGTCGCGGCCCGGGCACGGTCCAGGACCGCCACGCGGCCGAAGTCCTCACTCGTGGCGCCGAAGTCGTGCATGTAGCGGCGCGCGGCCATGGCGACGGTGGCCGCGGGCGTGGCGATCCCGGCGGGGTAGTGGAAGGCGTTGTCGATGCCGTTGGTGTTCACCTGCTGCGCAGCGGCATTGGACACCTGCCCGAACCGGTGACCGGAGCGCTCGTTGAAGGCCCGGTAGGCCACCACCACCTCGGCCACGCCGGTGGCGACGGCCATCGCCGCCTGCTGCACGGTCGCGGCCGCGGCCCCGCCGCCGAAGTTGATGCGGCTGAAGAACTTCAGCTCAGGGATCCGCAGCTCGCGCGCCACGGCGATCTCCGAGTTCGTGTCCATCGTGAAGGTCACCAGTCCGTCGACGTCCTGCGGGGTCAGGCCCGCGTCGTCGAGCGCCGCACGCACGCATTCCACCGCCAGGCGCAGCTCGCTGCGGCCGGAGTCCTTGGAGAACTCGGTGGCACCGATGCCGGCGATGGCGGCCCGGCCGCTCAGCCCGCTCATGCCGGCAGCACCACGGTCGCGGTGCCGGAGATATGGTCGCCCAGGCTGTCTTTCGCCGTCACGGCGACGGTGACGGCGGCACCGTCGACCTGTGTGACCGTGCCCGAGAACGCGAGGGTGTCGCCGGCGTAGCAGGGTGCGCCGAGCCGGATGGAGATGTTCCGCACGAAGGCCTCCGGGCCCGCCCAGTCGGTCACGTACTTCTGGACCAGGCCGTTGTCGGTGAGAATGTTGACGAAGACGTCCTTGCTGCCGCGGGCGATCGCCGCATCGCGATCGTGGTGCACGTCCTGGAAGTCGCGAGTCGCGATGGCGGTGGTCGCCACGAAGGTGGTGCTCGCGTGGATCGTCATGGGCGGCAGCGCGGTCCCGACGGTGACCGCGTCCGCGCGCAGGGTGGTGGGGTACGTCATCGTGCCTCCCAGGCGGGCAGGGTGAGATCATCATCGACTCGCAGAAACACAGCCTGCACGGGCATGCCGATATCGACACTGCCGGGATCGACGTCGATCAGCTCGCCCAGCACGCGCACGCCCTCGTCGAGCTCCACCAGTGCCACCACGAAGGGCAGCCGCTTGCCGGGGACCTTGGGGTGGTGGTGCACCACGAAACTGAAGACGGTGCCGGTGCCGGTGGAGACGACGTGGTCGGGGACGAGCGAGAGGTCGCCGCCCGGGTCCATCGGCCCCGGCGGATGCCGCAGTGTCTGTCCCCAGCGCTGGATCCGCAGCTCGCCGAGCTTCGCGCCCTCCCAGTAGAACGCCGTATCGCGTGAGATCACGGGCCGCAGAACGCCACCCGCGTAGCCCGAGGCATCGACGATGCGCCCGCTCGGCCCCGCGGTGGGTGCGGAGGCCTCCTCCGGGGCGGCGTCGGCGGACGGCGGCCGGAACTTGAGGATCCGGAAGACCATCTCGGCGACCACCTCGTCGCCGACCCGCCACAGCGTTCGGGTCGTGAAGAACCAGCCCTCGCCGAGCCCGGTCTTCTTGGGGCCCACCACGTCCTCGAGGCGCGACGACGCGGTGATCTCCTCACCGGGCCGCAGGTGCCGGTGGTAGGTCTGATCCGAGTTGGTGGCGACGACCGAGGTGAACCCGAGCTCGTCGAGGGCCTCGGTCATCAGGCCCAGCGGATCGTCGCCGGCGCGCTCGCCGTGCAGCCCCCGCATGGACCACACTTGCGCCATGGCGGGCGGTGCCACCGGCCCGCCGAACACCGAGTTGTTCGCGAACTCGGTGTCCGAGTACAGCGGGTTGGCGTCGCCGATCGCCTCGATCCAGTTGTTGATCATGGGCTGGTTCACCGGGTCGCGGCCCGCTCGCGGCGCGGAGTCGCCGAGGGCGCGGATCCGTTCCGCGGCGGCGAGGACGGCGGCCGTGGTCGGGTCGGAGCCGGGCGTGACGGGGACGCCCGCCGCCCCGCTCATCGGGGCACCCGCGGCAGCTGCAGGCCCATGAGGGCGATGAGTTCGCGCTGGATCTCGTTGACGCCGCCGCCGAAGGTCAGCACCAGGTGCCGCTTGGCCTGCACATCGAGCCAGCGCAGCAGCTCCGCGGTCGCGGGATCGGACGGGTCGCCGTGCGTCCCGACGGTCTCCTCCAGCAGCGCCGTGAGGCCCTGGATCCGGTCGGAGCCGAAGACCTTGGTGGCCGAGGCGTCCGCGACATCGACGGGCCCGCCCGCCTCGGCGGCCGCGACCTGCCAGTTCAGCAGCTCGTTGATGAGTTCCGCCGCGCGCACCCGCGCCAGCGCCGCGGAGACGTCGGGGTCGCCCAACAGCTCCTTCTCGTGGGCCCAGGCGTCCACGCGGTCGTACAGCGCGCCGATCCGGCCGGACGGGCCGAGCATGACCCGCTCGTGATTGAGCTGGGTGGTGATCAGCTTCCACCCCTCGTTCTCGACGCCGACCAGCATGTCCGCGGGCACCCGGACGTCGTTGTAGTAGGTGGCGTTCACGTGGTGTGCGCCGTCCGCCGTGATGATCGGCGTCCAGCTGTATCCGGGATCGGAGGTGTCGAGGATGAGGATCGAGATGCCCTTGTGCTTGGGGGCATCCGGGTCGGTGCGGACCGCGATCCACACGTAGTCGGCGTCGTGGCCGCCGGTGGTGAAGATCTTCTGGCCGTTGACCACGTAGTGGTCGCCGTCGCGGACGGCCGTGGTGCGGATCGACGCGAGGTCGGTGCCCGCCTCGGGCTCGGTGTAGCCGATGGCGAAATGAACCTCGCCCGAGAGGATCTTGGGTAGGAATCGCGCCTTCTGCTCCTCGGTCCCGAAGGCCTGCAGCGTCGGCCCGACGGTCTGCAGCGTCACAGACGGCAGCTGCACGTCGGCGCGGGAGGCCTCGTTGACGAACAGGTACTGCTCGATCGGTCCGAAACCCTTGCCGCCGAACTCCGTCGGCCAGCCCACGCCGAGCCGGTCGTCGCGGCCCATGCGCCGTACCACGTCCCGGAACACCTCGCCGTGCCGCTGCACGAGCATCTCGGTGCGCTCCGCGGGCGTCATGAGGGCGGAGAAGTAGTCGCGCAGCTCCGCCTGCAGCGCCCGCTGCGCGGTGGTCAGTGCCAGGAACCGCCCGGACTCGTCGGGGCCGGTGGCGTCGTCGCGGTCCGCCGCGGCGAGCGCGCGTACCGTCTGCGGGCCGCCGCCCACGAACCGGGTCAGGTCCTTGATGGTCGAGTAGAACCGGTGCAGCGGGTACGTGACATCGACCCCGATCCCGCCGTGCAGGTGGTGGCAGGTCCGCACGGCCGACGGTGCCTCCGTCGCCAGCCAGTGCGCGGCGAGCGCACTGGCCTCGTCGGCGGGGGATCCGGTGCCCACGCGCCACGCGGCGGAGGCGGCGGCGAGGTGCAGCGTGCGGGAGGCGATGTAGACGTCCGCGATCTGCTGCGCCACGGCCTGGAAGGCGCCCAGCGGCCGCCCGAACTGCTCCCGCTTGCGCAGGTGGTCGACGGTGAGCGCCAGGGCCCCGGCGAGCGCACCGTCGGCGATGGCGGCCGCGCCCGTCAGGCCGCACTCCCGCACGGCCTGCGCGACGGTGCCGTCCGTGGAGGCGCCCAGCACCGCCTCGGTGGGCACTTCCACGCCGGCGAGGTCGACGGTGCCCTCGGGCGCCCCCGTCGAGGTGGGGCTCGGAGCGACGGTGACGCCGGGTGCGGACGCGGGCACCAGGAAGATCGCGGCGCCGTCGTCGGTGGCCGCGCTCACGAGCAGGTGCGCGGCGTGTTGCGCGTAGCCGACCGCGACCTTGCGCCCCGTCAACGCCCACCCGCTCGCGGTGCGGACGGCGCGCGTCGACGGTGCGGTGGGGACGGCGTCACCGGCCTCGCCGAGAGCGCCCACGACGAGCACGTCCCCGGTCAGGGCACCGGGCAGCAATGTCGCGCGTTGCTCGGGGGTGCCGTGCGCGGCGACGGGCAGGACGCCGAGCGCGAGTCCCGCGAGCAGGGGCGCGCCGATCGCGAGCCGCCCGCCCTCGGTGAGCACGGCGGCCACCTCCTCGGCGCCCAGGCCGGCACCGCCGAGGTCCTCGGGCGCGGGGAGTCCGAGCAGATCCGCCGTGGCGAGGTCGGCCCAGGTGTCCCGCCAGGCCTCCTCGGGGTGAGCTGTGCCGTCGGTGCGGCGTGCGGCGGCGTGGCCGAGCACGTCGGCTGCGAGGCCGGCGACAGCCACCTGGTTCTCGTCCGGACGGAAGTCCACGCGCACTCCTGATCTCGATACCGCGTACAAACGGTGAAACGTGTTCTATTTTTAGCAAGTGGGGCGAACGCCCGCAAGCGGATCGACGAAAGGGTGACCATGCGATTCACGTACGCCGAGGCGATGACGGACCCGTCGTACTACGTGCCGCTCGCACAGGCGGCCGAGGAGGCCGGCTATCACAGCATGTGCGTGGCCGACAGCATCGCGTACCCCGAGGTCTCGGACTCGACGTACCCGTACACGCCCGACGGGAGCCGGGAGTTCCTCGACGGCAAGGAGTTCATCGAGACCTTCGTGCTGGCCTCCGCGCTCGCGGCGTCCACGAGGTCCCTCCGGTTCACGCCCTTCGTGCTCAAGCTGCCGATCCGCCCGCCGGTGCTGGTCGCCAAGCAGGCGGCCTCGTTGGCGGCGATGAGTGGGAATCGGTTCTCACTCGGCGTCGGGATCAGTCCGTGGCCCGAGGACTTCGAGATCATGGGCGTCCCGTTCGAGCGCCGGGGTAAGCGCATGGACGAGTGCATCGAGATCATCAAGGGGCTCTCGACAGGTGAGTACTTCGAGTACCACGGCGAGTTCTTCGACATCCCGTCGATCAAGATCGCCCCCGTGCCCACGGAGCCCCTGCCGATCCTGGTGGGCGGTCACGCGGATGCAGCCCTGCGTCGCGCCGTGCGCCTGTGTGACGGGTGGATGCACGCCGGTGGCGACGGCGAGGAGCTCGACCGGATGCTCGCCCGGATCGACGAACTGCGCGCCGAGCACGACAAGAAGGAGTTCGAGATCCATGTGATCTCGCTGGACGCCTACACCGTCGACGGCATCAAGGGACTGGAGGACAAGGGCGTCACCGATGTCATCGTCGGCTTCCGCCTGCCGTACCAGGTGGGCCCCGACACCGAGCCGCTCCAGCCCAAGATCGACCACCTGCGGCGCTACGCCGATTCCGTGATCAGCAAGTTCTAGGAGGCCTCATGAAAGACGATCATCCCGCCGTCCTCGCCGGACGCGCCTCCCAGGCGGCGGCCAGCGGCCACCGCAAGCAGGAGTGGCTGGACCTGTTCGCCGCCGACGGGGTCGTCGAGGATCCGGTGGGCCCCTCCGGATTCGACCCCGAGGGCAAGGGGCACCACGGCCGCGAGGAGATCGCGGCCTTCTACGACAAGACGATCGGCGTGGCCGAGTCCCTGGAGTTCCTCTTCGGCGACGGCTTCGCCTGCGGGAACGAGGTGGCCTTCACTGGCCTCATCCGCACCGTGATCGGCGGGCACGTCATCGACGCCGAGGGTGTGTTCACCTACAAGGTCGACGACGCGGGCAAGATCGTTGCGCTGCGGGCGTTCTGGGAGGTCGACCGCGCCATGGCCACGGCCCGCCCCGCCTGAACTCCCCGCTATCGCTTCCACCTCGTCATAGCGTTGCAGCGCTATGAATAGCACGAACGGATCGGTGGACTGCGGTCCGGTATGGCTGCGGGGACGGTGCCGAGCCCGTCGCACCCCGCGGGCCGGCTACACCGCGACGACCGCGAGGTATGCGAGAAACGCATACCCGCGCAGTTGAAAACAGTCCCGACCTGCGCATTTCTAGGTATGCGTCGCGCGCATGACTCGTCAACCGCAACACATTCCACAGGGAAGGTGCGCGTCCGGCGGTTGCCCCTCGTCCGCAACGGCTGCCGGCGGGCTCAGCGCGCGGTGAACACCGCGTCCGCGAGCACGGGGGCGGCGCGCTCCACCGACTCCGCGGTCACCAGGTGCCGATCCCCGTCGTGCCAGATCCGCACCCGCAGCGTCTCGCCCGGAAGCATGATCCCGGCGAACTTCGCCGACCACGAACCGACTGCGGAGGCGTCGCCGTCGAGCACGGCATCGGTCACGGCCTTGGCGACGATCCCGTAGGTGCACAGCCCGTGCAGGATCGGGGCGCCGAAGCCCGCGGCCCTCGCGAATCCGGGATCCGAGTGCAGGGGGTTGCGGTCGCCGCACAGCCGGTACAGCAGGGCCTGCTGCGGCAGCGTCGCCACGTCGACGGTCACATCGGCATCCCGCTCGGGCAGCTCGATCCTCTCCGACGGTCCGCGTTCGCCGCCGAATCCACCTTCCCCACGGGCGAAGATGGACGATCGCGCGGTCCACAGGGGTTCACCGGCGTCGTCGACCACCTCGGTCTCCTGCCAGATCACGGCCGCCTTGCCCTTGTCGTGCACGTCGCTGATGCGGGTGCGGGCGACCGCGGTCCCGGAGGTCGGCAGCGCGCGATGCGCGGTCACGGACTGACTGCCGTGCACCACCTTCGCCAGATCGATCTCGACGCCGGGGAAGGAGACCTTGGGAGCCTCGGTCGCGTGGAAGCTCTGTGCGACGGTCGCGAAAGTGGGGAGCACGACGGTGCTCTGTTCGGTCGCGTAGCGCAGCTCGCGCGGCGAGAGCGGGTCGGCGCCGGCGCCGAGCGCCAGCTGGTAGAGCAGGACATCCGAGGTGCTCCAGGAGAACTCGGCGGAGCCGAGGTCGGCTCCGATGGCGACCGACGGGTCGATGGGCATGGAACTCCCTTGTGCAGTGGGTCTATTCGTAGGTGATGTGCACGGCCGCGCTGCGGCGCATCGACTGGCACGCCAGGATGAGGCCGTCGTCGAGGTCCTCCTGATCGAGCACCTCGTTGTGCGCGAGCTCGACCGCACCGTCGACGATGCGGCACGCGCACGCGCTGCAGGCGCCCTCGCGGCACGAGTACGGCGCATCGAGGCCCGCGGCCAGCATCACGTCGAGCAGCTTCTTGTCCGCGGGCCAGGCGAGCTCGGTGGTCTTCCCGTCCAGTTCGACGGTGACGGTGCCCCCGTCGTCCGCGGGAGCGGGAGCGGGGCCGGTGGCCGCGGCCGCCGAGTCGTCGACGGGCAGGTCCTCCGCCTCGGCGATCGCGGCCCGCTCCTCCGCCTCCTCCTGTGCGGCCTCCACCTCGAAGGGGTTGCGTGGCAGGGAGCGGAACTTCTCGATGTGCACCTCGCGGCGGCCCTTGCCGAGCGAGGTCATGGCCTCGGAGACCGCGTCCATGAACGGCCCGGGGCCGCACACGAAGACCTCGCGGGATGCGTAGGGCGCCGTCAATGCGGCGAGGTTCGCGGCGCTGGGCAGCCCCTGCACCGATTCGAGCCAGTGCATCACGACGAGCCGGTCCGGGTACGTCCGCGTGAGCTCGGCCAGCGCCGAGGAGAAGATCACCGACTGGGCGTCGCGGTTGGCGTAGACCAGCGCGACGGAACCGGTGCCGGTCTCGAGCACCGAGCGCAGGATCGACATGATCGGCGTGATGCCGCTACCGCCGGCGAACAACAGCATGTCGACGTCGACGGATTTCGGGGTGAAGATGCCCGCGGGCACCAGCACATCGATCTCCATGCCGGGCGTCGCGTTGTCGCACAACCAGTTCGAGGCGTAGCCGTCGGCGGTGCGCTTGACGGCGACGCGCAGCGGACCGTCGTCGTGCGGCGCGCTGCACAGCGAGTAGCAGCGCGCGACGGAGCCGGTCCGCTCGCTCGGGACGCGGAGTGTGAGGAACTGGCCGGGTTTGTAGGTGAAGGTCGGAGCCAGCTCGGCGGGCACCTCGAACTCGATGGAGTGCGCGTCGTGCGTCTCCGCGACCACCTTGGCGACCAGTAGGCGGTGGATGCTCACTTACGGGGTCCCCTCCTGAATGCCTTCCGGCACGGGCACCGTGCCGAGTTTCGCCGCACGGGCGATCGATTCCATCAGTCGCGGGCACGTCGGGCGCAGGGCGGAATCGGCGCCGTCGGCGGCGAACACCGTGCAGTCGCGCGCGGAACCGCGCCACTGGATCGACGTCTGCTCGCGGCTGTTCTTCTTGACCTGCACCGCGACGCCGCAGGTCCCGCACGCGAGCGGGACGTACCCGTCGGTGAGGAAGCCCTCGCGGTCGGCCACCGTCGACGGTTCCGTCACCGGTTCACCGAACATCGTCACGGTCGGGGGCATGTGGATCAGGCCCCTGCGCCGGGCGCGTCGGCGGCGGCCTTCTCGGCCTGCTGCCGTGCGATGTTCCCGGCGACCTCGGCCTCCCATGCCTCCACGGCGTGGGAGGTGTCGATCTCGAACTCGAAGCGCTGCGTCATGTCCTCGGAGACGTCCGCTGCATCGACGTAGAACTGCTCGTACCAGCGGCGCAGTTGGTAGACGGGGCCGTCCTCCTCGCACAGGAGGGGATTGTCGATGCGAGTCTTGTTCTTCCAGATCTCCACGTCCTGCAGGAAGCCCAGGCCGACGTTCTTGGCGAACTTGCCGGCCAGGTAGTCGGACTTCTCGTCGTCGAATCCAGGGAGCTTCTTGACCTTCACCCCGTACATCAGCTTGAACGAGTGCTGATCGATCGGGTAGTGGCAGTTGATCAGGATGTTCTCGATCAGGAAGCCCTTGTAGTCGTTGTGCAGGTAGTTGATCATGTACGACGGCCCGAAGTAGTGGGCCTCGGACTTGAGCAGCACGTCGTCGCCGCCGGAGAGCCCGATGTCGCTGACATCGTTGCGCCCCTTGGTGTCCAGGTACTGCGAGGCGATGTGCCCGTCGAAGACGTTCTTGAAGTACGTGGGCAGGCCGTAGTGGATGTAGAAGAAGTGCGGCATGTCGACCACGTTGTCGACGATCTCGCGGCAGTTGCTGTTCTCGATGACGATCTCGTTCCAGACCCAGTTGGACCACTCCGGTCCATCGACGTCACCGTCGATCTTGGGAATCGTGAGTTCCGCACCGGGCTTGGAGTTCTCGATGTCGTGCCAGACGAACAGCTGATCGTTCTCGATCATCGTGGGCCAGGTACGGGTGCGGGCGCGCAGCGGGACGCGCTTGGCGTAGGGGATCGCCTTGCACTTGCCGTCGCCACCCCAACGCCAGTCGTGGAACGGGCAGGCGATCTCGTTGCCCTTGACGGTGCCCTGCGTCAGGTCGCCGCCCATGTGCCGGCAGTACCCGTCGAGCACGTTGACGATGCCGTCCTCGCCGGCGAACACCACGAGCTTGGTACCGAAAGCCTCTACGGCGTGCGGCTTCCCGTCGGTGAAGTCCTTCAGCAGGCCGATGCAGTGCCAGCCGCGGGCGTACCTGGTGGGTGCGCTGCCGCTGTCGATGATCCGGGCCGCGGGCTCGGTGGTGCTGCTCATGCGATCTCCTCCTCCGTGCGGGCGGGGGCTGCCGCCGCGGGTGTCGATTCCTGACCGGCCATGTCCTCGACCGCGAGGTACGCGAAGACCATCGCGGGGCCGATGGTGGCGCCGGGGCCGGCGTAGGTGTGGCCCATGACGGGCGAGCTGGTGTTGCCGGCGGCGTAGAGGCCGTTGATGACGGTGCCGTCCTCGCGCTGGACGCGGCCCGCGACATCGGTGCGCAGACCGCCCTTGGTGCCGAGATCGCCGGGAACCATACGAGCAGCGTAGAACGGCCCGGTGGTCAGTTCGGCGAGACTGGGATTCGGCTTGTTGCGCGGATCGCCGTAGTAGTGGTCGTAGGCGCTCTCGCCGCGATGGAAGTCCTCGTCACGTCCCGCGCGGGCGAATCCGTTGAACCGCTCGACGGTGGCGGTCAGTGCCTCGGCGGGTACGTCCATCTTCTCGGCGAGCTCGGCGAGGGTACGGGCCCGCACCATGCAGCCGGACTCGAACCAGCGCTTGGGCAGAGGCTGCCGCGGGCTCTGGCCCGCGAACAGGTAGCGGTTGCGGTAGCGCTGATCGAAGACGAGCCACGCGGGCACGTTCTCGCCCGGTCCCTCGCCCTGGCCGTACTCGCCGCCGTACATGGCGTGCACCGCCTCGACGTACGGAGCGGACTCGTTGACGAACCGCGCGCCGGAGGTGTTGACCATGAGGCTGCCGGGCAGAGACCGCTCGGAGAGTGCGAACCAGGCCATCTTCGGCAGCTGGATCGACGGGCCCCACCAGGCGTCGTCCATGAGCTCCAGAGCGCCGCCGACCGCCTGTCCGGCGCGGATCGCGTCTCCGGTGTTGGCGGGCACGCCGTTGGTCCACTCGGTGCCGATGGGCTGGCGCTGGTACTGCGACCGCATCTCGGCGTTGGACTCGAAGCCGCCGGCCGCGAGGATGACGCCGCGGCGCGCCGTCAGTGCCAGCGGCTGTCCGTTCCGCTCGACGGTGATCCCCGTGACGCGGTCGCCGTCCTGCTCGATCGAGACGAGCGGCGTGTTCAGCCAGAGCGGCACGTTCGCGCGCTGCAGCCCCACGCGCAGCGCGGCGACGAGCGCCTGTCCGCGGCCGAGCAGGTGCTTGCCGCGAATCCGGGCGCCGTAGTAGCGACCGGCCACCCGGAGCGCGCGCAGCGGCCCCTTGGGGTGGCGCATGATCAGGTTGAGCCACTTGAAGTCGGCCTGCGTGACCACCAGGTTCATGGGGGCCTTGGTGTAGTCGGGCTCGAGGTTCTTCAGCTCCTCGCCGAGCTGCTTGCCGTCGAAGGGCTTGGGCTCGCAGGAGCGGCCGTGGGCGCGCCCGCCGGGCGCCTCCGGGTAGTAGTCGGAGTAGCCGGGGACCCAGGTGAGCTCGAGCGGGCTCATCCGGTGCACCATCTCGATCACCTCGGGGCCGCGGTCGATGTAGGTGTCGATCCGTTCGGCGGGGACCACATCGCCGATGATGGCGTGCAGGTACTTGCGGGCCTCGTCGGGGGTGTCCTTGATCCCGGCCTTGACGAGGGCCTCGTTCCCGGGGATCCAGACGCCGCCGCCGGAGCGAGCAGTCGACCCGCCGTAGTGCGCCGCCTTCTCCACGACCAGGACGCTGAGCCCGGTGTCCGCGGCCTTAAGCGCGGCGGCCATCCCCGCTGCGCCGCTGCCCACCACGATCACGTCGTACTCGGTGGCTTCCGCCGTCATCGACTCTCCTCGTTGCTGAAACAAGTTCTCTAGCCCCACCTGCGCTGATGTTCAGTAGGTAGACGCTATGACTGCAGCATAGACTAGAACACGTTCCAGTATCTAGAGATGGGTGGTGATCGCTCAGCAGGGGAGCGTGATCCGCTCGTAGGTCCCGGTGCTGGGGCGGAAGACCCACCGCGAGCCGGGTGTGCACCGCGCGGGCCCGGTCGTCGTGCGCGTCGCGCGCGGCGGTGCGGTCCCGACCGGGGAGGCGGTTCTCGCCCGTGCGGTGGGCGCCGGTGCGGTGGTCGCACGCGTGGGCGGTGGCGCCACTCCCGTGGGGGTCGACGGTGCCGGCACGGACCGCGGGGCGGGGGCGCGCGGCGGTGTTCTCGGGCTCGTGGAGGCGGGCGCGGATCGGGCGGCCGACGACGGCGCCTCGGCGGTTCCGGACTGTGCGAGCAGCGACCGTGGCGGCGTCGGGGGCCCGCTGATCATGCTGACGTGACGGCGATCGCAGCGACGCAGAGCGTGGCGGCCGCGGCGAGAGCGAGAATCCGGCCGGCGAACCCGCCGCGGCGTCGTGAACCGGACGTGTCCACTCGATGCGTCATGCTCCGCGCCCCTCACCGTCGGAGTGGGGACGCGGCAGGAGTGGTCGCATTCGTGCCGACATCTTCCCAGTGTGCGACACGCGAGTCGACCCGGGGCACCCGGCGCGAGTGACGATGCGGCACTGGGTGTTCGGTGCTCGAACTTCTTTTCGCGATACCGCACCACGGGGTGGCTGTGATCGCGACGATGCGGTGGTCGAGGCCCCATTCGATCGGCGCGGTCGCAAAGCCTCACCTACCCGGATGCAGCCGAGACCCCTGCGCGCCGGCCGAAGAAACTTCCGTCCCCGAGGCTGGTTCCGCTCGCGTAGCCGCCCGCGCACACGCCGGACGTGCAGCGCCCGGCGGCGTACAGGCCGGGGATCGGCGCACCGTCGACGTGCAGCACGCGCGAGTCGACGTCCGTGCGCAACCCGCCCAGGGTGAAGCCCGCGGTGAATCCGCGCATGTCCCACGCGGCCACGGGGCCGGTCAACGGGCGCAACCATTGCGCCTTCTTGTGCAGGACGGGATCGCGGCCGTCCGCCGCGTGCCGGTTGTACGTGTCGACGGTGGCCGTCAGCGCCCCGGCGGGCAGGCCCATGTCGGACTCGAGCTCCTCGACGGTCTCCGCCGCCCAGGTCGGCGGCTGCCGGAAGTACGGGGTCGAGGTCTCGGTCCCGAGCGCTTCCTCGTGTGCGTCCATGTCCATGATCAGGTAGGCGGCGTTGTCCTGCTGGATCAGGACGGCCTGGCCGATCCTGCCGCCGTAGGTGTCCTCGGCGATGAAGCGCTGGCCCCGCCCGTTGACCAGAACGCCGCGGGCCATCATCTGCGGGTCGCCGAAGAACGCGACCTCGGTGGCGTCCATGTGGGCGAGCGCGGCGCCGGCGGCCTGGGCCATGAGGATCCCGGCGCCGTCGTGTTCCTCGATGGCGGCGGCGGGCCGCCCGATGAGGCGCGGCGCGTAGGTCTCGATCATGTCCGCGTTGTAGGCGAAGCTGCCCGTCGCGAGGACGACGCCCCGCCGGGCCCGGATGTGGACGTCCTTGCCGAAGCGGCGGGCGGTGAGGCCGTGGACGGCACCGTCGGGGCCCGTGACCAGGGCTCGGGCCCGGATGTCGTACTCGGCCCGGACGCCGAGCGCCTCCGCGGTCTCGACCAACGGCTTCATCAGCATGTATCCGGCGCCGCGTACGCCCGTCCGCTTGTCGGCCATCTGCGGGATGTGACCGCGCGGTGCGGGCGTCGCGAGCGCGTTGAAGGGCGCCGCGTTCTCGCCACCGGAGTACCCCAGGCCCTCGTCGTGCGGCACCTCCCAACCCGGCTCGCCCCAGAACTCCTCCTTGAACACCACGCCGCAGTCCGTGAGCCAGTGGTAGTGCTCGAGGCTGCCGTGCGCGTAGGCGTGGATCTTGTCGCCGTCGACGCCCGGCCCCAGAGACGCGGTCATGAAGGTCTCCATGTTCTCCGCGCTGTCCTCGAAGCCGAGGGAGCGCTGGAGCGGGGTACCGCCGCCGAGATAGATCCATCCGCCCGAGAGCGCGGCGGCGCCGCCCCAGCCTCCCGTCCGGTCGAGGACGAGGACCTCGGCGCCGGCGCGCGCGGCCTCGATGGCTGCGCTGACGCCGGCGATGCCGTACCCGGCGATCACCACATCGGCTTCCAGATCCCACGTGTCCACGTCGGTGGAGGCGACGGGGCGGCGGCTTTCGGGCATGGCTCTCCTCGGACGGTCTAGGAACCGATTACATCAGCAAGATAGGCGGATCGAGACCTTTGATGTAACGTTTCGGCGCAGAAAACAAGAACGTGTTCTAGTATCGTATCCAGAGGCGGGCATCCGTGCCGGCCGGACGTCGTAGAAGAGCGAGGAAAGATGAGCGATCAGAGCGTCGACGCGGTGCTGGCCGAGGTGGCGGAGTTGCTGCCCACGCTCCGGGACCGGGCACAGGAGACGGAGGACGCCCGCCGGATCCCGGCCGAGTCCATCAAGGCACTGCAGAAGAGCGGCTTCTTCCGGCTCCTGCAGCCGAAGCGCTACGGCGGCTTCGAGGCGGATCCCGTCGATTTCTACACGGCGGTCAAGATGCTGGCGAGCGCCTGCGGCTCGACCGGCTGGGTCTCCTCCATCCTCGGCATCCACCCGTGGAACGTCGCGCTGTTCGACGACCGGGCGCAGCAGGAGGTGTGGGGCGAGGACCAGGACACCCTGATCTCGTCGTCCTACGCCCCGATGGGCCGCTCGGAGGTCGTCGAGGGCGGCTACCGGCTCTCCGGCAAGTGGAGTTTCTCCTCCGGGTGCGACCACGGCACGTGGGCGCTGCTGGGTGGCCCCGCGTTCGAGGACGGCAAGCCGGTCGATTTCCTGACCTACCTGGTGCCGATCAGCGACTACACGATCAACGACGTGTGGCGCACCGTCGGCCTGCGGGGCACCGGCAGCAACGACATCGTGGTCGAGGACGTCTTCGTGCCCGCGCACCGCGCGCTCAGTTTCAAGGACGTCAGCAAGTGCAAGGGGCCGGGCCAGGAGGTCAATGACGGCCCGCTCTACAAGATGCCCTTCGGCTCCGTGCACCCCTCCACGATCACCGCTCCGATCATCGGGATGGCGCAAGGCGCGTACGACGCGCACGTCGAGCATCAGCGCAAGCGGGTGCGCGCGGCCTACGCCGGCGAGACCGCGAAGGAGGACCCGTTCGCCATGGTCCGCGTCGCCGAGGCCGGCAGCGAGATCGATGCCGCCTGGCTCCAGCTGATCTCCAACATCAACGAGGAGTACGCCCTCGTCAAGGCGGGCGAGAAGATCCCGTTCAACCTGCGGCTCAAGGTGCGTCGTGATCAGGTGCGCGGTACCGAGCGGGCGATCTTCGCCGTGGACCGCATGTTCGAGAACTCCGGCGGTCGCGCTCTGGCCGAGGGCACGCCGATCCAGCGGTTCTGGCGCGATGCCCACGCGGGTCGCGTGCACGCCGCGAACGATCCCGAGCGCGCCTACAAGATGTTCGGCACCGGTGAGTTCGGTCTGCCCGTCATGGACGGGATGGTCTAGCGGTGGCAGAGGTCGATGTGGACGTCCTCAAGGAGGGGAAGTTCGCCACCACGGCAGCGGGTCTCACGCTGCACTACCACGAGGCCGGCGAGGCGAACCGGGCGAACGGCACCGTCGTCCTGCTGCACGGCAGCGGCCCCGGCGTGTCCTCCTGGAGCAATTTCGGGCGCAACATCCCCGTGCTGGCGCAGCGCTTCCACGTGCTCGCGGTCGATCAGCCGGGCTTCGGCCGGTCCGACAAGCCGACCGAGCACCCGCAGTACTTCGTGCACAGCGCCACCGCGCTGGCGGGCCTGCTCGACACGCTCGGCGTCACCGGACGCGTTCACCTGGTGGGCAATTCGCTCGGCGGCGGCACCTCGGTGCGGTTCGCGCTCGACTTCCCGGACCGCGCAGGGCGGCTCGTGCTCATGGGGCCGGGCGGGCTCAGCGTGAACACCTTCGCGCCGGACCCCACCGAGGGCCTGCGCACCCTGCAGAAGTTCTACGCCGCGCCCAGCAAGGAGCGGCTCGAGGACTTCCTGCGGATCATGGTCTTCGACCAGAAGCTGATCACGCCGGAGCTCGTCGAGGAGCGCTTCGAGCTCGCTCTCGACCCCGAGGCGATCGCCGCGTTCAAGGCCATGGGCGCATCGTTCGCCTCAGCGGACTACGAGAAGGGCATGCTCTGGCGGGACGCGTACAAGCTGCGTCAGCCGGTGCTCATGATCTGGGGGCGCGAGGACCGGGTCAACCCGCTCGACGGTGCGCTGCTGGCCCTCAAGCAGATCCCGCGCGCGCAACTGCACGTCTTCGGGCAGTGCGGTCATTGGGCGCAGCTCGAGAAGTTCGACGAGTTCAACCGGCTCACGGCCGACTTCCTGGCCGGCTGACAAGGAGTAGTAGGACATGGCGATCAAGGCCCTCGGGTACATGCGCATCGAGGCCACCGACATGGCGGCCTGGCGCGAGTACGGGCTCAAGGTGCTCGGGATGATGGAGGGCGCCCCGCCGGCGGGTGCGGGCGACACCGCGCAGAATCTCTACCTGCGCATGGATGATTTCGCGGCTCGCCTGGTGATCGTGCCGGGGGAGAAGGACCGCCTGCTCGTATCCGGGTGGGAGGTCACCGACGCGACCGGCCTGCAGGAACTGCGCGAGACGTTGACGGCCGCCGATGTCGCCTTCGAGGAGGGGACGAAGGAGGAGAAGCTCGAGCGCCGTGTCGAGGGACTCATCCGGTTCCGGGATCCGGCGGGCAACACGCTCGAGGCCTTCCACGGTGCGCAGTACCTGGGCCGCCGCTTCGTCAGTCCGTACGGCCACCGGTTCGTCACGGGGGAGCAGGGGCTCGGACATGTCGTGCTCACCTGCTCCGATGATGCTGCGGCGCAGTCCTTCTACCAGGGGGTGCTCGGCTTCAAGCTGCGGGACTCGATGCGCCTGCCCCCGCAGATGGTGGGCCGGCCCGCCGACGGCGACCCCGCGTGGCTGCGCTTCTACGGCTGCAACCCGCGCCACCACGCGCTCGCCTTCCTGCCGCTGCCCAACCCGACGGGGATCGTCCACCTCATGGTCGAGGTGGAGAACTCCGACGACGTCGGGCTGTGTCTCGATCGCGCGAACCGCAAGAAGGTCAAGATGTCCGCGACGCTCGGTCGTCACATCAACGACAAGATGTTGTCCTTCTACATGAAGACGCCGGGCGGGTTCGACATCGAATTCGGCTGCGAGGGACTGGAGGTCGACAATGATGACTGGATCGCCCGCGAGTCCACCGCGGTGAGCCTCTGGGGTCACGACTTCACCATCGGCTTCAAGGAGCAGTGATGACAGCGCCGACGATCGAGCCGCTCGACTACCGGACGGCCATGGGGCACTTCTGCACCGGCGTCACGGTGATCACCGCGGCCGACGAGGAGGGCCCCGTCGGCTTCGCCTGCCAGTCGTTCTCGGCGTTGTCCCTCGACCCCCCGCTGGTCCTGTTCTGTCCCATGAAGACCTCGGGGGCGTGGCGCACCATCGAGCGCACCGGGCGGTTCGCGGTGAACGTGCTCGGGGAGGGCCAGCAGGACGTCAGCTCCGTCTTCGGTTCGCGGCAGCCGGACAAGTTCGGCGCGGTCGCCTGGAAGCCCTCGCGCACCGGCTCTCCGCTGCTCGACGGTGCGCTCAGCTGGATCGACTGCGCGGTGGAGAGCGTGCACGACGGCGGCGACCACCACATCGTGATCGGGCGCGTGCTCGAGCTCAGCGCCCCCAACGCCGGTCGGCCGCTGCTGTTCTACCGCGGCCGCTACACCCAGACCGTGACGGATCCGGGCCAGGCGATTCCCCGGGCCCTGTCGCTCGACTCGTTCCTCACCTGGCCCGTCGGCGACGACTGGATGTAGTCAGGTCGTCAGCCCGTGCGTCCGCGCCTGGCTCAGTGCCAGCGCACACGGGTCGGCGGGTGCGCCGGCCTCGCGCGACATCACGGTGCACTCGGGCACCGCCGGGTCGCGGACTCCCGCGGTATCGGAACGTCCGACCTCGGCCACGGTGCGGAACCGTCCGGCTACGCGGGTGGAGAAGGTCACGGCCCATCCGCCGCCGGAGGAGTAGCTCCCGACCAGGCCCGAACCGGCATCCCAGAATTCGCGGCCGTAGAGGGTGCCGATCGTCGTGAACGGGCCGCCGGAGGAGTGCCACACCGACCAGGTCGAGTTCTGGCCGTGCGCCCCCGAGGTCGTCGTCGACACCAGGATGTCAGGGGTCGCAGCTGCGGAGAGGCGGCGCAGGAGCAGTGCCCCCGATCCGGTGAAGCCGTCGATCGGAATCGTGATCGTCTGGACTGCGCCTCCCGCGCGCTGCACGGTCACGACGGCGTGGCCGTCGCGCACCCGCTTCGTTGCGCGGTATCCGTCCGATTCGGCGAAGCAGTCCGGTCCGCCGGTGCCCGGATAGGGGTCGGGACACCGCTCACGCACCGTGTCTGGGGAAGCGGACGTCGTCGATTCGACGACCGCGGTGGTCGTCGCCACCGGCGTGCTGTCGGGTGGCGGCGCGCATCCCACCACGCCGAGTGGGATCGCCGCGGCTGCCAGCACTGCGTATCGTGAAACTGAAGTCGATCTGCGCTCCATGCAAGTTGATGCTACGTCGGCATCAACCGGCGGGCCGTATAGCGGTGAAATAGCCGATTGCGCCGGACAGGGGCGCCGCGTCGGCGGGTACGGTGTGCTGCACGCCGTAGCTGCGGCCCAGTTCCACCGGATTCCCCGCGCGCGTGACGGGTCCAGCCCTGCGCGGCGAGGAAGTCCGCGGGATCGGCGCGGCCCTCATCGGCGACGAACAGCGCGGTCACGTCGAAGTCGCCCAGGGGATTCCCCTCCTGCGAGTACTTCTCGGTGACGGCGCGGAAGCCGTCGAGGTCGAGCGCGCCGATCTGGCCTTCGACGGCGACGCGGCTACCCGGCGCGGACAGCGCGACGATCCGCTCGAAGAGCAGGGCCTGAGCCGCGGCGGGGAGGTACGGGAGGAGGCCCTCGACCAGCCAGGCCGTGGGCGCGGCCTCGTCGTACCCGGCGGACCGCAGGGCGGTCGGCCAATTGTCGCGCAGATCGACGGGGACGTGCCGGAGGCCGGCCGCCGGGCTCGCCCCGTGCGCGGCGAGCGTCTCCTCCTTGAACGCCAGGACCTCGGGCTGGTCGAGCTCGTGGACGACGGTGTCCGGCGGGAGGTCGAGCCGGTAGGCGCGGGAATCGAGTCCGGCGGCCAGGATCACGATCTGCCGGACGCCGGCGGCGACGGCGTCGCGGGTGAAGTCGTCGAAGTACCGCGTGCGGACGCCGAGGTGGCGGGTCGCGGCCATCGGGCTTCCCTCGCCGTCCCCGGCGTCGGCCAGGGCGACGGCGCGGCGGTCGCCCGCCGCCTCCAGGAAGATCCGGGCGTACGGGTCCCGGGCGAGGGCGTCGGGGCGCTCCGTCTCCACGGCGCGCGCTGCGGCGACGAGGAGTGCGGTGAAACCCACGCTCGTGGTGATGGTCCAGGTGTCGCCGTCGGACCGCGTGCTGATCGGCATCGGATTCCTTTCGCAGGTAGTTCGTCTACGAAAGTACATCGCTCTGCGGGGCGCGGCAAGAACATGTTTCAGGAATGCGTCAGCGTGCGTCGTCCCAGGTGATACGCCGGATCGCCGAACAACTGCGACGACGAGTGGGCGCGCTTGAAATACAGGTGCGCGTCGTGCTCCCACGTGATGCCGATGCCGCCGTGCAACTGGATCATCTCCGCGGCGACGGCGCTGAAGGCCTCCGAACAGTAGGTCTTCGCCGTCGCGACCGCGAGCGGAGCGTCCGCATCGCCCCGGTCGAGGGCCTCGCCCGCGGCGGCGACCGCCGACCGCGCCGACTCCACGAGGACGTACATGTCCGCCATCCGGTGCTTGAGCGCCTGGAAGGAGCCGATGGCCCGGCCGAACTGTACTCGGGAGCTCGCGTATTCGACGGTGAGCGCGAGCGCTCGCGCGGCGGCCCCGGCCTGTTCGGCGGCGAGGACGGCGGCCGCGATGTCGAGCGCGTGCGCCAGGGCGGCCTCCGCGTCGCCCGGCAGCAGCCTTCCGGCGAGGCCGTCGACGGTGACCTCCGCGAACCGTCGAGTGGGATCCATCGAGGGAGTGTGCCGTCGGTGTGCCGACGCCCCGTCGACGAGGTACAGCTCGTCTCCCGCGACGACGACGAGGTCGTCGGCGAGGTCACCGTCGAGCACGTATTGCGCGGTGCCGGAGAGTGTTCCGTCGACGGCGCGGAGGGGACGGTCGGTGAACGACGTGCCGGCGAACACCGCCGCCGCCGTCCGCTCGCCGGAGGCGAGGGCGGGCAGGAGCCCCGCATCGCCGGTCCGCGCGAGCAAAGCGGTCGCCAGCACCGAGGAGCCCAGGAACGGCGACGGGATCAGCTGGCGGCCCAACTCCTCCGCCACCACCTGCAGCGCGCGGACGCCGGCGCCCACGCCGTCGTGCTCTTCGGGGACGGCGAGCGCCGCGACGCCGACCTGCTCGCACAGCACCGACCACAGCTCGCGGTCGTAGCCCTCGGGGGAGTCGATCGCGGCGCGGAGCGCAGCCGCGGACCACCGCCGGTCGACGACGCTGCGGACGGCATCGGCGAGGTCGTTCAGCTCGTCGGTCATCGCGCCGCCTTCCGGACGGCGTCGAGCACGATCGCGCGGTGTTCCGCCTGGGTTCCCCACGCCGACTGCAGCGCTCGTACCTTCGTGATCCACAGACCCAGATCGTGTTCGGCGGTGTAGCCGATCGCGCCGTGCACCTGCAGCGCGGTGCGCGCGGCCAGGTACGCGGCGTCGGCCGCAGCGATCCGCGCCGCGGACACGTCGCGCACCGGGTCGAGATCGACGCCGCGCGAGGAGGCCCCGGACAGCGAGACCGCCGCGCCGTTCAGCAGCGGCGCCGCGAGTTCGAGCCGCGTCGCCACGTCGGCGAGGAGGTGCTTGATCGCCTGGTACTCGCCGATCGCCTTCCCGTACTGCGACCGCGCCTTCGCGTACCCGACGGTGTCGTCGAGCAGGCGCCGACCCGCACCGAGCAGCTGCGCCGCCACCGCGAAGGCCCCCGCCACCTCCCCCGATTGAACACCGTTATGGAGAATCCGACCTGCGGCGGATCCAAGAGGCTAGCGCAACACGGCTCTATGCTGCTTGTTCGGATAGTAGTTGGTCGAGTGCCTCGGCTGGTGTCTGCCAGTCGAGGCGCTTGCGGGGCCGGCGGTTTAGCTGGGCGGCGAC
>NZ_JAAXOQ010000060.1 GCF_012396015.1 Tsukamurella spumae
CTACTGCGGACTGGCTGCGGACTGGCGAACGGGAAACGCCCCCGCTCCTGCCCTCCTGGGGGCGTGGTGCGGGGGCGCAGGGCCGCGTGGCGCGATGGCGCCCCAAGAGGACGACCCTTGCCGGCTGCAGGGGAGTGATCCCAGCCGGCCCGTTCAGGCGAAGCGTGTCGACACCGCTTCGTAGGTGACGCGGATCCGGTGCGGCCAGATCATGCTGCCCGCTTCCGAAACCGGTTGAGGACGAACAGCTCGGCGAGGGTCCAGCCGGTGAAGCCGCCCCGCAGGGAGTGCGAGAACGGTCCCATCGTCTCGTCGGTGGCGAGCTGTCCCGGGTTGGTGACGAGGCGCGCGGCCGCGGTGGTGATGACGGCCGCGATCTCGTCGTTCGGTTCGGCGCCGGTGAAGCCCTGGTCGCGGGTGTACGCGCGGGCCATGGCGGCGACGATGGGGACGGACTGCCCGGCCAGGGCGACGAGCTGGGTGTTGTCGCCCTGACCGAGGAAGTCCGCGACCTGCTGGCCGGTGACCACTACGGGGTCTTCGTGAGGACGGCGACGGCCTCGGGGTGCAGCAGACCCACGTCGTAGCGGCAGGTGACGCGGAGGCCGACCTGGTCGTACTCGGCGTACCGCTCATTGAGCACCGTTACCGACGGCGCGGTGTCGCGGGCCACGGCGATGGTGGACGTGTCCGCGAGGATCGCCTTGCCGGCAGCGAGCTTGTTCGTGATCGTGCACGGGATGCCGAACAAGACCGACCCGGCGGCCTTGGTCGGGTCGGGCTCGAGCAGGTACCGCTTGGAGCTGGTGCCGTCCTTGAGCTTGCGCAGGGCCGCGAAGTCCGCGCCGGAGATGAACCACCGGTTCGGGGTGACCTCCTGGGCGTTGAGGGCTGCGATCGCGTCGAGCAGGCTGTCGGCGTTCGTCACGTCGAGAGCGCCGGTGGTGACGCCGGTCTGGTTGATGATGCCCTTGATCGAGTTGGACGCGCCGGCACCAGCCAGTAGGGCGTCGTCGAGCAGGTCCGAGACGTCCTTGACGAGGCGGTTCTTGAGGACGGCGTCGATGCCGATGACGGACTGCCGGACCAGCTCGTTGGTGAACCGGATGATGGTCTTGATCGACGTCCGCTCGTTCGGCATGAGCTTGATCTCGTCGAACGCCACGTCGGCGGTGTCGGGGATCAGGCCACCCTCGGCGACGAACGTCGGGGTGGAGCCGGAGACGAGGCGCGGGACGCGCAGCTCGCTCGAGGTGTCGAACACGCGGACGCCGGAGCTGAGCACGACGGACGCGGCTTCGAGGGGCTGCACCAGCAGTGATGCGACCTGGTCCTGCAGCAGGGTGGGATTGGATGCCGTAGTTTCGGCCATGATGTGCCTCCTGGGGCGATTTGGAATCGGGAAACCCGCGCCACCAGGACGACTGAAGGGGCCGCGTTCCAGACGCGACCCCTTCATCGTATACCCCTCGGGGGTACTTAGTCCTTCATGTAGATGGTCGTCTCGATCTCCCTGAGCCGCTCGACGATGAGGTCGAGGGTGTCCATGAGGGCTTCGAACTGTTCGGGGTTCATCGCTGGCCGCCGAGCAGTCCGAGCAGGTCGACCGTGCCGGAGCTGTTTCCGGCTCCCTGCCCCACGTCGCCAGTCACGCGGCGGGCCGCGAGGTGGGGCTTGCGGGTGAGCAGGTCATCGACGGCCGCGGCCAGAGCGTCGGGATCGTCGAGGTGGGCGTCGTCGAACGGCAGGTCGCTGGGATCCTGCAGGCGACCGTCCGCGGCCACCAGGGCGGCATGGAGCCGCTGGGCGAGCTCGTCGGCGCGTTGGCCGGCGTCCCGGGCGTCCTGCCGGTACTTGCCGTTCTCCTGCCGCAGCTCTTCCACGTACGCGCGCGGGAACGTGTCGCCCTCGGCTGCGGGTGAGTTCGGCTCACTCTCAGCTGCGGGGTCCTGCTGGGGCCCTGCAAGTTCCTCCGGGGAACGCTCAACGTCAGTGGTCGTGGACTCGGTGTCCACGGCTTCGGTGGTCTGGTCGTCGGTCATGCTGCTGCCTTTCGGGTGGCGGGGACGGGGGTGCAGCGGCAGCCGGTGTGCCGGTGCATGGGCTTGTCGGACGGGTAGATGTAGCCGATACCTTCGGGGTCAAGGTGCTTCTTCTGCAGCCACACACACAGCTCGCACGCGCCGGCGTTGAGGCGGCGTCGGTAGCCCACGGCACCGTGACCGCGGTAGGTGTGCACCAGCTGCTGCTGCGCGGCGTCGGTGGGCTCGTTGCGGCCGATCCGGTCGAGCTGGGCCCGCAGGTCGTCGGCGCTGTCGAGCAGCTTGGCGACCGTGGCGGCGGACTCCGCGAGGCGTGCCGTCTCCGCTGCGACGGTGACCGGGGTCGATCCGTTCGGGGTGACCGGCGCACCCTCGGCCAGGTAGGCGCTGCCGAGCCAGTCCGCGCCGCCGCGGGCGTAGGCGTTCGCGGTACCCACCAGGTGCACGAACACGTCCTCGAACTCGGCGGTCGTCAGCGTGCCGCTCTGCCAGTGCTCGTACGCGGCGACAAGGGCATCGGAGAGCTGCCCGCCGAGGCGGTCGACGAGCAACTCGAACTGCTCGGCCAGTTCCGCCGGGGTCATGCCGCGCCCCCGAACAGCTGGGCCACGTTGACGTTCGCGACGGCGTCACGGGTGCGGGCGGCGTGGATCTCGTCGATCTCCGCGTCCGAGTAGCCCAGCCGCTTGAGGGCGTACGAGGCGGGCAGGATGCCGGCCTGGTAGAGCTTGGTGACGGCGTCGGCTTCCTGCGCGGTCGAGCGGGTCGAGGCGTCGGCCCACTGCACCCTCACATCCACACTGCGGACGTCGGCACCGTCGCGGACAGCGACCATGAGGCGGGCGACCTGCTCCCAGTCGCGGCCGAACAGGGCCTGCTTGGTCTCGGCGCGCGCGGTCAGGGCGGCCTCCGACGCGCGGATCGCGTCCGCCGAGGTGGGGTTGTCGCCGCCGATACCGAGGGCGTGTTCGGGGAGCCCGGACACCGCGGCGATCTGCCGCATGATCGTGTCGATGCCCGTGCGGTACCCGGCAAGGTCCGTGCCGGAGAGCTGCCCGAACTGGGCCTCGGGCTGCTCGGCGATGAGCATCTTCGTGGTCTCCGCGAACGGGCTCACGGGGTTGCCGTCCTCGTCCTCAGTCAGCTCGACGCCGGTCGCCCACCGTCGCGGGCGGGCGCTGGTCTCCGACGCCACCAGCAGATCCGTGAGCAGCTTCGTCAGCGCGTCGGACAGGTCGATGATGTCCTCCATTTCCGAGCGGCCCTCGAGGTCGAGGATCCGGTCGGCGTTGAGCAGCCGCACCACGGGCACGACGCCGAGCGGGTTGTCGAGCTCGTCGACGAGCTTGAACCCGGCGGTCGTCGCCCCGGTGCTGTTGGCGCGGTACCGCTCGATCCGGTCCGGCAGGAACAACGTCGCCTCGGTGGTGGCGGCGGTCTCCCACCGCTTCAACGCGGCGATCGTCTGCCGGGTCCCGGGGTCGGTGATCTGCGCCATCTGCTGCGCGGACTCGATGCTCACCTGCGGGCGGCCGTCCTGGTCGGCCCACACGATCACGTACCCGGCTCCGAGGATCATGGCCTCACGGTGAGCGGTGTCGGTGCGCTGGTCGAGGTCGTTGCGCAGCCAGTCCACCCACACGTCAGCACCGGTGAACCCGGTGATCCGCAGCCGCTCGACGAGGCTGTTCACCAGCACGCGGGGGATGTTCGACGAGACGCGCCGCAGGCGGTCACCGAGGACGGCCTGCGCTTCGGGTGCGAGGTAGGACAGGGGGCTGGTGCCGGCGTAGTACCGGTTCAGGCGCGAGTACTTCCCGGCGGGGGCGTCGACGGCCTGCAGCAGAGCGGTCAAAGTGTCAGTCATGTTGTGCTCCTTACGATTTGAACCCGACGACGCGCCGGGTGGTCTGGGAATGGTGGGCGGCCCGGTCGAGGGCCACGATCGCCGCGACGGCGGCGTCGATCTTGCGGGGACTGTTCTTCTTGTCCTTCGAGACGAGGTCACCCATCGGGGTCCGTTTGGCGATGCAGTGGGCCACGTGCGCGGCCAGGCGGGCATCCCCGTCGTGGGAGACGGCCCCCGTGACGACGGCCTGATACAGGCGGTCGGTGGCCGGTGCCATCCGCTGAGCGTGGGCGGTGTTCCACTCGACGACCTTGCGTTCACCGTGCCGCTGCGCCCACGCCTCGATCTCGCTGCGCCACCCCCACGGGTCCGCGGCCAGCTCGATCACGTTGTACTTCTGGAACGCCATCTGCACGGCCATGTCTACGTCGGCGCGCGGCACCCGCCAACCACGATCGTTCGGGTTCTCCCACAGGCCCTCGACCCACAGGTGCGGGTCCGGGCCGACGGTGCAGCCGACGAGGGCGGTCGAGTCACCGGAGGCGGATCCGTCGAACGCGAGCACGACCTTGTCGCGGCGGCCCAGCACGCGGGTGCCGGCCGCGCAGGCATCCCACGCGCCGAACGGCAACCACGCCTCCGAACCGGTCACCCACTGGCCCAGCCGCAGCTGCCGGAACACCGGTTCGCGGATCGTCTTCATCGCAGCGAGCAGACCGTCCTCGGACAAGAACGGCCGCTCGCACGACAGGGCCGGGTTCGCGATCCGCCACGCCTCCCGGTCGTCGACCGCGCACCCCTCGGGGGCCGCGTACTCGGTGAACGCGAACGCCGGATCGTCCCCCGCCCGCCCGTGCTCGACGAGGGCCCACATGATCGAGTCCGGTGAGCCGGCCGGCGTGGAGATCGCGAGCGTCAGCGACTCCGGGCGCTTACCGGTCACCGATGAGACGGCCTCCCACGTCGCCTCGGTGACCACGTGCAGCTCGTCGACGATGAGCAGCGACGGATCGTGACCGTGCAAGGCACCCGGGTCCGCAGGCAGCGGCAGCAGCAGCCCGTCCGTGTCCGGGACCGTGATCCGGCCATCAGCGAACGTGTGGCACCGGTCCGCGAGCTCCGGGTTCAACTCGATCATCCGGCGAGCCATCCGCGCGATGATCTGCGCCTGCCGCTGGTCACTGGCGACCACAAGAACCTCCGGCGACTCGTCGTTGACGAACAACTCCGCGACCGCGAGCATCGCCCCCAACGCCGACTTGCCGTTCGCCCGCGGGATCGACAGCAACCCCGTGCGGATCCCCGGCGCGTACGCCTGCTCGATGAACTCCCGCTGAAACGCGCGCAGGTCCACAGGCTCCCGCGCACCCACACCCTTCGGGACCACCAAGTAGTCCGCGATGAACCGGAGCCGGCGCGCGGCACGACCCGCCGGATACCCGCCCAGATCCAGCGCACCAGCGGTCAATTCACCCTTCGGGCCAGCCCTCATGCATACCCCCCGGGGGTGTATATCGCACATTCTGCCTTGCCCACGGGTGTCTGTGTGCCCCCGGTGGGGTCCTGTCCCCTGGTGTTGCCGTCTGGTTGGCCTTGTGAGCGACGTTCAGCGGACCGATGGGTTCCGGGGCGGGCGGCACCTCTGGCGCGGTTGCAGGGGCCGCAGACGACGTCTATGTCGCGGAGGCGGATGGGGAGTCCG
>NZ_JAAXOQ010000061.1 GCF_012396015.1 Tsukamurella spumae
CATCACGCGCATCCTCGACCATCTCCAACGCCCGAGCCTTCAGCTCCGGCGTGTACTTCGACGTTCCCATCGTTGGATCCTCTCTCAAGCAAACACAGAGAGTCTCCGGACACACCGGGGCGGATCAGTCGAACTTGGCGGTGATGACCTCCGCCATCACGTCGAACCGAATACGGTCCCAGTCCGGCACGAGAGGTACGGACCGCCCGATTCGCTGCGCATCGGCCGGCGTTGCGGCAGTTCGGATCGCTTCGATGCGCCGCTCATCCGCGGTCTTGGCCGACATGAACGCGTGTTCGGCGGATGGGAAAATGTTGCCGCGGAAGCGAATTCCGACTGGGTAGAAGTTGGAAAGGAAGAAGTGTTCGCCGCGGAAGCTGTCGATCACTCGCATGCCTACGCCCCTGCCTCGGGGAGGTGGAAGAACTTCGCGCTCAGGTAGTCGTTGGGCCTGAAGTACAGCTCGCCCTCATTCGTGACGCAGGCGACGAAGTCAATTCCGCCGTTCGGCGTCAGGTGGTAGGTGAGTTCACAGGTCGCCCCGGGGCCGCCTGTGTAGAGGTTGTCGACGGTGCTTGCGAACACGTTCACTTGATTGAGGATGTTGTCGCCGTCCACCGGAAGGAAGAGAAGGACGTCGCGGGTCGGAGCCGCCACGAGAAAACCGTGCTCGGACGGTGCCAAATGCTCCTTTGCGAACGTGCCGGCGTACAGCAGCCGCGACGGCGCGAAGAAATCGTCGAACTCGAACGCGATGACCGGATTGTTCGAACCGTCGATCTCGAGGTCGACGAAGTCCGCCGCCGGCACGGGCAGGCGATGCAGGTTGTTGACGGCCATCCGTCCGACATTGAGCGTGTCGCCGAGGTGAGCGAATAGACTCGCCGCCGGTAGTTCGGAGACGTGTGTCGGATAGTCGGCCGCGAAGATCATCGAGAGACCGGGGATCAGCCCTTCGACCGGGTAGTTCACGTCCGGATCCGCAGTATCCACGCTCCGCGTCAGGCGTGGATAGATGTTCTCTGCGGTGACCTCGGAGGCTCGTACCTGGCGAATACGATCTAGATTTGCGAGCCACTGGTGCACCTCTTCGTACCAATCGTCCTCGTCGACGCGAGCGACGCGGGAAGCAAGGTTGGCCAGGCCGCAGATCGCATCGCCGATCAGGTAGGCGTCGCGACCGTGCGGGGTGCACGCCAGGCCACGAGCGAGACACACGCGCTCGACGGTGTCGCGAAGGGAGCGGGTCTGTGCGCCGGAGAGCGGCTCAAGTGGCGTGAAGTCGGTGTCCATCGTGATTCCTCGGTCTCAAATGCGCGGCGGTTCCGCGGCCGGCCGCACTCGGACCAGCCGGTCAGAATGCCGCTCGCGACTGACAGGTTTCGATTTCACCAGGTGGGGGCACTCCGCGTGTCGAGATTAGCGGTGGCGCCTCAAACCTGTCAGTGCCCTACTGCATCCTGATCGGCTGCGCTGGAGGTACCGGGCGGCAGAGGAGAGCGAGATGTCTGCGAACGACGATCGGCCCAACGCTAGGGTTGGCCGGGTGATCACCGGAGAGCTCAAGAACAAGATCGACCGCGTCTGGGACGCCTTCTGGTCCGGAGGGATCAGCAACCCGCTCGAGGTGATCGAGCAGATCACGTACCTGCTGTTCATTCGCCGGCTCGACGAGCTGCAGCGGCTCAAGGAGCGCGAGAACGAGATCCTCGGCGAGGGCATCACCAACCCGATCTTCGAGCCCGGCCAGGAGGAGCTCCGCTGGAACGTCTTCAGGCACGAGGCCCCAGCGGAGATGTTCGCCACCGTCGGCCAGAAGGTGTTCCCGTTCCTCCAGAGCATGGGCACCGACGGCTCGACCTACTCCGAGCACATGAAGGACGCCCGGTTCACCATCCCGACGCCGGCGCTCCTGTCGAAGGTCGTCGACATGCTCGACGACATCCCGATGGAGAACCGCGACACCAACGGCGACCTCTACGAGTACATGCTCTCGAAGCTGTCCACGTCGGGCACCAACGGCCAGTTCCGCACGCCGCGACACATCATCCAGTTGATGGTCGACCTCATGGAGCCGAAGCCCGGCGACGCGATCTGCGACCCCGCCTGCGGCACAGCGGGCTTCCTCGTCGCGGCCAGCGAGTACGTGCGGGAGAACCATCCGGAGGCGATGTCGGACGACTTCCAGCGGACTCAGTTCCACCGCTCGATGTTCCACGGCTACGACTTCGATAGCACCATGTTGCGCATCGGCTCGATGAACATGCTGTTGCACGGTGTGGAGGAGCCGGACATCCGCTACCGTGATTCCCTCTCCGAGGGCGCGAGCGGGGACGCCGAGAAGTACACGCTCATCCTCGCCAACCCACCGTTCGCCGGCTCCCTCGACTACGAGGCCACCTCGAAGGACCTGCAGCGGACGGTCAAGACGAAGAAGACCGAGCTCCTGTTCCTCGCGCTCTTCCTCAAACTGCTCAAGCCCGGCGGCCGCGCGGCGGTCATCGTGCCCGACGGTGTCCTCTTCGGCAGTTCCATGGCCCACAAGGAACTGCGCAGGATCCTCGTCGAAGACCAGAAGCTCGACGGTGTCGTCAAACTCCCGTCCGGCGTGTTCAAGCCGTACGCAGGTGTTTCGACGGCGATCCTGCTGTTTACAAAGACCGATTCCGGCGGTACCGACGAGGTCTGGTTCTACGACGTAGGTGCGGATGGTTTGTCACTCGACGACAAGCGCAGCCCGATCGATGACAATGACCTCCCCGACGTCCGCGCACGGTGGGCGGAGCGCAACGGCGGCGAGCGTCAGCGTGCGCGCACCGACAAGTCGTTCACCGTATCCAAGGACGAGATCGTCGCGCAGGGATATGACCTCTCGATCAGCCGTTACAAGGAGATCGAGTACGAAGAGATCGAGCACCGGTCCCCGTTGGAGATCATTGCCGAGATTGAGAAGCTCGAGGGTGAGATCGCGGCCGGTCTTGCTGATCTGAAGGCGATGCTGAAATGACTCGGACGGTCGGCGACTTGATTTATGAATTTCGAGCGGTGCCGGAGGTGGGGCAAGATCCTCCGGTCCTGACCTTAACTGAAAAGAATGGCTTTGTGTACCAGGCGGACAGGTTTAATAAGCGCTTGGCGACGGAGGATACAAGTTCGTATAAGTTGATTGGCCGAGACGATTTCGCTTTCAATCCGTATCTATTGTGGGCGGGGGCGATTGCGCGGAACACTCTCGCCGACTGTGGAGTGATAAGTCCGTTGTATCCGACGTTTCGGGTTCGAGAGGGATTTGATCCTAGCTACGTCGGGAAGCTCTTGCTGTCGGCGCGAATGGTCAGCGCATATGACTCGATTGCCTTCGGTTCGGTACCTCGTCGCAGACGATCGTCTGTCGGTGATTTTCTCGGACTGGCCGTCCCCTCGGTTCCGATACTCGATGAGCAGCGCCGCATCGCCGCGATTCTCGACCACGCTGACAAACAGAGAGGTGACAGCCTGCGCGTCGTGGCAGAGCTGGCGCAGGTATCCGCCCGGATGTTTGACGAGCGATTCGGTGCTTGCAGTGGCCAGTTGGTTCAATTGTCTGACATCGCCTCGGTGTCGTCAGGCATCACAAAGGGACGCCGAACTGACCGTGCCGTCCGCCCTGTTCCCTATCTTGCCGTAGCCAACGTTCAGGACGGCAGGCTTGATCTGGGAAAGATCAAGACGATCGATGCAACCGAGGTTGAGATCGAGAAGTACAAGCTTCGGCGGGGTGATCTTGTTCTGACGGAGGGGGGAGATCCGGACAAGTTGGGCCGAGGAACCGTTTGGCAAGAAGAAATCGGCGAGTGCATCCATCAGAATCATATTTTTAAGGTGCGCGTGAGTGATCGTGATGCGGTGTCTCCCGCATACTTGTCTGCGCTGATAGCGAGTCGTAGTTCGAAGAAGTACTTTATGAAATCTGCCAAGCAGACTACAGGTATTGCGTCCATCAACATGACGCAATTGAAGGCGCTTCCAGTGTGTGTTCCGGCGATCCAAGAACAACGCGCATATGAACGGGATGTCGATGCTATCTCGCGGGTTTTGAGTACGGCCAAGTCCGCAGCGGATCTTCACGGTGAGCTTCTCGAATCCTTGCAGGCGCGTGCGTTCCGAGGCGAACTCTGATGGCGATGCCGACGTGGGACGGGTTCATGGCGCCGGTGCTGCGGCAGTTGCTGCCGGGCACGGTGATCAAGCGGCGCGACCTCGAAGAACTCGTCATTGCAGCGGAGCACCTCTCCGACGAGGAGCGCACAGAGACGCTGTCTTCGGGGCAGCTCAAGTACCGCAACCGGATCGGTTGGGCCACCTCGTATCTCAGCCGGGTGGGTGCGATTGCCCGGCCCTCCCGCGGGGAGTACATGATCACTGACGTCGGGCGGCAACTGCTCGCCAATCACCCGGCGGGGATCACGGAGAAGGATCTCCGCGTACTGGCGGGTGATTCGACAGCTCCGCACACGTGGAAGGCTCTGCGGGCGCGCGAGGGCAAGGCGGGCACCGTCGAAGCCGATCCGACGCCTGTCTCCGATCTTGACCCCGAGGAACAGATCTCCGACGGGATCGGGCGGATCAACGCCACCGTCGCTGATGATCTCCGCACCCGCCTGCACGACAACACCCCGAGCTTCTTCGAAGACACCGTGGTCGCGTTGCTGGTAGCCATGGGGTACGGCGGGGCCGGCGGCAAAGCGACCGTCACGCAGGCATCGAACGACGGCGGCATCGACGGCATCATCGACCAGGATGCCCTCGGCCTGAGCCGCGTGTACGTGCAGGCCAAGCGGTACGCGCCGGACAACTCCGTCGGGCGCCCTGAGCTACAGGCCTTTGTGGGAGCGCTGAGTGGCAAGGCCGACAGCGGTGTGTTCATCACCACCGGCCGCTTCTCGAAGGGCGCCGTCGAGTACGCCGAGATCGTGCCCACGCGGATCATCCTCATCGACGGTGTTCGGCTCGCGGAGCTCATGATCCGGTATGGCGTCGGCGTGCAGGTGAAGCAGACACTTCAGATCGTCGAGGTCGACGAGGACTTCTTCGAGTAGTCGTCCGGGTACGCGATCACGCGGCGCGATCGGTGTGGACCTCGCCGGCGCACCATGCCGTCTCGGCATCGTGCTCGGCGAGCAGGGATTCCAGGATCGGCGGCCCGTTGGGGCCGTCCAGAATTGCGCTGACATCGGAATAGAGGCTCTTCAAGCTTGAGCGGGCAGTGCCTGGTCAGAGGTTCAGCGTGTCGTTGACGTGAGGAGCCCCTGGTCTCCGGAAATCTGGATGTTGCGAAGCATTCCGATTTCGGTGAGGAGTACCAGGGGC
>NZ_JAAXOQ010000062.1 GCF_012396015.1 Tsukamurella spumae
GACCACCGGCTACTGGGAGTAACCCCCGACGGTGCCGGCCCGCCTCACGCGCGGGCCGGTTCCGGGTCGCCGGAACAGCGGTACCAACTCGCCGGACCCGCGGTACCGACAAGCCCTATCTGCCACGAAGTGTCCGGGCTGGTCGTAGACCATGGCGCGAGTCTCGGTGACCGCCAGGTCGTTGACGAGGTCCCATCCCAGCCCGAGTGCCTTGGCGACCGCGGACACGCTGGTGCGGTCGATCGCCAGACGCTGCAGGATCCAGCGGCTGCAGCGGCGGGTGGTCTTGGCCCGCGGCTCGGCCAACGCCGGCATGCGTTGCTGGAAGATCCTCGTGCCGCAGTCATCGTTGTCGCAGACAAAGCGTGGTACCCGCACGTGCAGTCTGGTGGGATGTCCGACGATCGGTAGATCCGTGACCTTCCGCTGGACGTGGTCGCGCAGGCGCCCCGCCATCCCGCACTCGGCGCAGATCGGGTCGAGTGTGACCGGGGCGCAGAACAGGTGCGTGAGCTCGTCGGCCACGGCGGCGTCGGTGATCGTCACCCCGAGCTCGACGGTGCGGCAGATGGTGTCGGCAAGCAGGCTGGCGGTAGCGTTCAAAGCGGGTCCTGGGGTGTTCGATGCGTGGCGTGAGAACCTGCATCGTCACACGCCCCAGGACCCCTACATTTTGTGCCTCACCGCATCACCGGCGAACCCCAGCTACGCACTCCGGATCCGGAAGGGCCACTTATCGCTCGGCTACAGGACGCCGGTCGTGGTCCAAATCGTCGATGGTCAAGGTAGGCCTCTTTCCAGGAGGTAGTGCAGAGTCAGCTGCTGACCGAGCCATAGAAGTGCAGGATCGGCGGCTGGTTCTCGGTATCGAGCGACTCCGACATGTCTAGGGTGCCGTCGGTAAGCGCTGCTCCGAGGCGGTCGACGGTGTCGGCGAGATCGTGGGTTTCGATCTCGTACATTGTCAGATACCTAGTCGGCGGGGCGCCAGAAGCATCGACAAGTTGTTCTTCGGCATACCGGTAACGTTTTCCCGAGACCACACCAGCAATTCGGTCAACGACTTGCGGTATGTGGATGTCGTCATACCAGCGGTTGAACTCGTCCTCCAGATTGTCCTTGGGCTGGACGTGGGCTATCAGAATTGCGCGAACTATGTTATCGGGCATTGTTGATGTCCTTCCAGTGACTACGCTCATTGATTCTCCCCAGTTCTGCTAACTGAATCTCCCCACTTGTGTGCACCCGCCAACGATGGGCGTGCCTCCCCGTGATGCTGGTGGTCTCTGACCACGCACCAGCCTTCGAGGGAGGCCGCTTATCTCATGCTCACACAAGGAGAGACCGTGGAAGCACATGCCCTGCGCAAGCAGGGATGGACGATCTCAGCGATCGCCCGTCATCTCGGACGGGACCGCAAGACCGTCCGCAACTATCTGAACGGGGTAACCGAACCCGGCGTCCGCCACCGCGAGGCTGATCCGTGGCTATGACAGCTTGAAGAGGCCCCGGCTCGACGGCTAGACCTGGCCCCGTTTGCGACTCGCCGGTGGTGTTGCGACGGTTTGATCTGGCCCCACCTGATGGTTGCTCGTGAACATCGTTTCCGAGCCGAAGCAGGTGGTGGCCAATGATGGGATCGAAGGTGGAGCTGTTCGCGCAGATCCGGCGGGACGCCCGGGTCGAGGGCATGAGTATCCGGGCGTTGGCTCGCAAGCATGGCGTGCACCGGAGGACGGTGCGGCAGGCGTTGTCATCGGCGGAGCCGCCGCCGCGGAAGACGCCGGAGCGGTCGTCGCCGCGGTTGGACCGGTTCAAGGCGGCGATTGATGAGATGTTGCGGTCGGATCTGGATGCTCCGCGTAAGCAGCGGCACACCGCGACGCGGATCCGGGAACGCCTGGCGATCGAGCACGATGCGGTCGAGTTGTCGTATTCGACGGTGCGGGACTACGTGCGGGTCCGGCGGGCGCAGATCGAGGTGGAGGCCGGCCGCCGGACGGAGGTGTTCATCGCCCAGGACCACGCCCCGGGCGCGGAGGCGGAGGTCGACTTCGGCGAGGTCTGGGTGATCCTGGGCGGGGTGAAGACCAAGTGCCACATGTTCGTCTACCGGCTCTCGCACTCGGGCAAGGCCATTCACCGGGTCTATCCGACCGGCGGGCAGGAAGCGTTCCTCGAAGGGCACGTCGAGGCGTTCCGCGAGCTCGGCGGGGTCCCGACCCGGCATATCCGCTACGACAATCTCACCTCGGCGGTGGTCGCGGTCCTGCAGGGCGGAGACCGGCGGCGACAGGAGAACCCGCGGTGGACGTTGTTTCACTCGCACTACGGATTCGATCCGTTCTACTGCCAGCCCGGCATCGCCGGGGCGCACGAGAAGGGCGGCGTTGAAGGCGAGGTCGGATGGTTCCGCCGCAACCGGCTGACCCCAATGCCGCAGGTCGAGTCCCTCGATGAGCTCAACGAGCAGATCAAAGCCTGGGAGGACAGCGACGAGGGCCGCCGGATCGACGGACGACTGCGCACCATCGGCCAGGACTACGAGCACGACCGAGCAGCGCTCGCGCCGCTGCCGGTGGAGGATTTCGACCCGGGCCTGATCCTCACACCACGGGTCGATCGGTCGGCGATGATCACCGTTCGGATGGTGAAGTATTCGGTGCCGGCGCACCTGATCGGCCGCCGAGTCCGCGTCTCACTACAAGCCTCCCAGCTGCTGGTCTACGACGGCCGGACCCTGGTCGCGCGGCATCCACGGGTCGCCGGCCGCGGCACCGCGAAGATCGACCTCGACCACTACCTCGAGGTGCTCAAGTTCAAACCCGGTGCCCTGCCGGGATCAACGGCGTTGGCGCAGGCCCGCGCTGCCGGGGTGTTCACCGCCAGCCATGATGCGTTCTGGGCCGCCGCCCGACGAGTCAACGGCGACACCGACGGCACCAGCGAGCTGATCGACGTCCTGCTGCTGCACCGCAGCCTGCCCGCCGCGGCGGTGATCGCCGGCATCGATGCTGCATTGCGGGTCGGGGCGGTGAGCGCCGAGGTCGTCGCCGTTGAGGCTCGCCGCGCCGAAGCCCGCCTGCTCGCGCACGCCTCGGTCGCTGCCGACCAGACAGGTGGGGCCAACGCTGGCCGTCATCTCGATCGCCATGCCGAACGACGCGAGCAACGAGTTGTCAGCCTCACCCAACGACGGCTCGCAGACCCCGCGGCGGTGATCGCCGGCCTGCCACCCGACCGGCGACCGCTGCCCAGCGTTACGGCCTACGACCGCCTGCTCCCGCAGCACCGGCGACGCACTGCCTCCGACGCGCTACCTGCGTCGCTGGACCCACCACCGATTGAGTCGCTGGACCCACCACCGATTGAAAGGCCCACCCGGCTATGACCGCAACCGCCAATAAGAACCAGACGAATGCGCTGGCCCCGTCGTTGCGCCGCCGGGGCGGCCTCACCGAAGAAGCCGCCCTCGCCGCCGTTGACCAGGCCTGCCGGCGCCTACGCCTGCCGACAGTGCGGTCGATGATCGACCAGCACCTCACCGCCGCCGCCAAGCAGCAATTGTCCTACCAGGGGTTCCTCGCCGAACTCCTGCTCGCCGAAGTCGACGACCGGGACCGCCGCTCCACTGTTCGCCGCGTCAAAGCCGCGGGGTTCCCGCGGGAGAAGTGGCTGGCGGACTTCGACTTCGACGCCAACCCCGACATCGAACCCGCCACCATCCACCAGCTCGCCACCGGCGACTGGATCCGCCACGGACTGCCGCTCTGCCTCATCGGCGACTCCGGAACCGGCAAATCCCATCTGCTGATCGGATTGGGAACCGCTGCCGCCGAGCAAGGCTTTAGAGTCCGCTACACCCTCGCCACCAAACTAGTGAACGAGCTGGTCGAGGCCGCTGACGAGAAGCAGCTCGCGAAGACCATCAACCGCTACGGCCGCGTTGACCTGCTCATCATCGACGAGCTCGGCTACATGGAACTCGATCGCCGCGGCGCCGAACTGCTCTTCCAAGTCCTCACCGAACGCGAAGAGAAGAACAGCGTCGCGATCGCTTCCAACCAGTCCTTCTCCGGCTGGACAGACACCTTCACCGACCCACGACTCTGCGCCGCGATCGTCGACCGGCTCACCTACCGCGGCACCATCATCGAAACCGGCACTCACAGCTACCGCCTGGCTCACACCGAAGCAGCAGCTACCGCGGGCTAAGCGCGGCGTTCGTCCTTGACTACCGACAGATGCCGGCGCAAGGCCCGGTTCTGGTGAGTGACATAAACCACGGTCCACCGGGTCGTCAGGTTCGGCAGTGGCTCCCCGTCTTTAATCTTCACCCGGACCGATACCTGATCACCGAGCTGATCATCACGCGCGATCACGAACTCGGCATACGCACGCACCGACTCGCGATCCCAACCAGTCGGCGCAACCACACTGCGCACCCGCGGCCGCCCATCCACACCCCGGACTCTAGCGGCTCAGGGCCCCACTCAGGTGGGGCCGAATGAAACCGCCCTACCGGGGCCAGATCAACTTGACATAGCCAGATCCGTTCGTCCCGTTCATCGAGTACGTGACCGCCCGCCTGCACGAGGACCCGCATCTGTGGGCGCAGACCCTGTTCGACGAGCTCGTCGAGCTCGGGTTCACTCAGTCGTACTCGTCGTTGACCC
>NZ_JAAXOQ010000063.1 GCF_012396015.1 Tsukamurella spumae
AACACCAAGATCCGAGCGTTCATCGACGGCTGGAACCCCAGAGCCCACCCGTTCGTCTGGACCAAGACCGCCGAACAGATCCTCGAGAAGGCGAACCGTCCAACAACTTCAAACCCGCGCCACTAGGCGTGCGTGCAACTCTCGTGCGCCAAATTGCAGGCAGTGAGGTATCTGGATCGATGGCGTCAATCGAAGAGCAGGTCAAGAACTGCGACAGCGTCATATGCGAGAATATTCAGCATGCTAACGGGGACCGCGGTCTACTCGCCCAAAACCTACTCTCCCAGTTGAGGAACCTGGTCGAAGGTCTGATCCTCTGGGCGCACGCCGGCGACGCCAGCACAGAATTCAATTACAACAAGCTCTCAGCGGCGGTCCTCGATGCTAAAGCAAAAGCCAGGTTCCGCCTATTGGCGAGGTTTCATGATCTTCTTCAGTCGAGTGCATCGCACTACACACTCGACAAAGATTCCTCCGAACGCCTGATGCTCAAGTACTACGAGTACCTCATCCGCACAAGGAAACTCGTACACGATGAACTTGGCATCGCGATCCTGAACAATCTAGAACAGTTTCCCATCGATCTTGATCCGTCACTTCGGGAGTATCATGAAAAGATTGCGGAGCGGATCGCAGTCGCGCGCGCTACACCGTCCGAACCTCGTCGGGATCGCTACTACATTCACAGCTCGCGTCCCTTCTTCGCCAAGGGAAACATCTATTACGAAGTAACCTTCTCCGTGGCGCACAATACTTCGAGCAAGTTCGACCGCACGATTGCCTTCACCGACGTCGATATCACCGATCGGTACGCTGCGTATCTCGATCTCGCGACCGATTCGATTGAGGTCCTTGGTCGAAACATGCCGATCCTGATCATTCGCGATTGGGAAGTCTCGATCCGGCCCTGCGAATTCGAAAATTTCGCCAGAATTTTCGGTGCTGCACCACGAATCGAGTCGAGGAACCTCGAGTACCGCAATTTGATGGGATACCTGACTCGAACCCGCTTGAGCCTCCTTGACCTAATGGACATGGGTGATGCGGACTACGCACGTCTCCGCGCCGACATGACTGGCGACTCTGGTCGGAAACCTGTGCTCTTTCCAATTCTCGACGAGGCCCGACAGCACGTCCGGGCAGGCCGTGCCGGGTCCCGAGTGCTGCGGTACCTGATGCTTCGCATGCGCAATCAGATTATCAAGGGGCAGCTTGACTCGGAGCCCAACCCATGGCTGTCGGGGCTTCGCCTCACCTCCCGATCTGCGCCGTTCGACAGGATGCCGTTCTGTACATCTCCCGCCGGTCACGTCCCTGGGTTCGCAGACCTCGCCGCGAGCATCGATCCAACAGGTCGAAAGCATGAGCTTCTCGCACGGCGTGTTAAGAACCTGGTCGAGCAGCACGGCACAATTTACACGCCAGCAGCAGAGTTCGAAGATCTCGGGGACGTCGATGAGTTGATCGCAGCGCACAACGGCCGCCTCCCCTCCATTCCAAGGCACGCACCACGAAAGCTCAAGCACGAGAACGGCCACGTGTTCATCGTTGGATACGAAGACGCCGCAGTGGCAATTATCGAAAAGCTTCAAGAGGCAACCGGTGAAGGCGTCGAGAGACACTCCGATGATGTGAACAAATGGCTCCATACCAATCCAGAAATTATCAATGACCCTGCGAAAGCAGAGGCTCTCACCGCCCTATTCGACGAGTCTAACGTGGCCATAATCACGGGTGCTGCCGGTACAGGCAAATCAACGATGGTCAATCACATAGCCAACTACTTCTCCGCCGAGAGCAAGCTATTTCTAGCGCATACCAACACCGCTGTCGAAAACCTCAAGCGTCGGGTCGACGCTCCGAACACCCAGTTCAGCACGATTGCGAGCCACATCTATAATAGTGGTGTACAGGAGTCCTCGGTTGATGTGTTGGTGATCGACGAATGCAGTGCTATCGACAACGAGAGCATTCTCAAGGTCCTTCAGCAGACATCTTTCGATCTGCTTGTCCTCGTTGGCGACGTCTACCAGATTGAGGCAATCCAGTTTGGAAATTGGTTCAGTCTCGCACGGTCGTATATTCCGAAGAATTCCACTTTCGAGCTCACCAAACCATATCGGACTGACGACGACGCACTTCTTACGTTGTGGAGCCGAGTCCGTGGCCTCGACGACCGCATTGAGGAGTCTCTGTCTAAGAATGGCTACTCGATGGCTCTCGGCGAGGATTTGTTCACTCGTCATAGCGATGATGAGATCGTGCTGTGCTTGAATTATGACGGCCTGTATGGCATTAACAATGTCAACCGCTTCCTTCAGGCCAGCAATCCCGAGAAGGCGGTCACGTGGGGTGAGTCCACGTACAAGGTCGGCGATCCCGTATTGTTCAACGAAACGAACCGTTTCAAGAGAGTCATCTCGAACACCACGAAAGGCACGATAGCGTCCATAGAACGCGTGCCGGGACGAATTACCTTCGACGTAGACCTCAAACGTGACGTCAGCGAGGCTGAAGTATACGGGATAGATCTTCGGAAGGTCGATGACACGATCGTTCAGTTCGATGTGTTCGAGCGAGGCAACAGTGACGAGGACGACGACGTAGTTGAAACCCTCGTCCCTTTCCAGGTTGCGTATGCGGTGTCTATCCACAAGGCTCAGGGGCTTGAGTACGACTCGGTCAAGGTTGTTATCACGGATGCAAATGAGGAGCGTATCTCGCACAGTATCTTCTACACGGCAATCACACGGGCCCGCCGGCAGCTTCGCGTGTTCTGGACGCCAGAGACTCAGCAGAGGATACTGAGCCGCCTGACTGTCAGCGAAAACACGAAAGACGAGAATCTGCTGAAGAGACGGCGGGGGTTGACGCCGGTGGGTAGGCGTCCGCGACGTCAGCAGTCACGGCAGCAGCCGTAGTCTGCTCCAGCAAGTGATGGCGCACACTGCATCGACCCCCAGGATGGATACCGGGGTCTGAGATGTCGTTGGGTGCGTTCCTGTTCAGTTGATTGCGCGGAAAGCACTTCGCAGCGCGGCCGAGAGCGCTCCGCTTCTGACTACGCGGGTGACCCGCGCAATGGCTCGCCCGCTTCGTTGGTGTCGCGCGGCGATGCGAAGACGCCCCGTGCTGCCATGATCGGGTTCGGCACAGACCTCCACCACCGAGGTCCCCTTGGTCCCTTCAAAGCACTGTGTGTGGCCGCTGTGGGGGCGAATGCGCCGCCAACTGCGCGAAGGGCGAACGCGCCCTCCGAGCGCAGCATCAAGCTGGGCAGGGCTGTCGTATCGCTGGCCGGGATCGCGTGCGATTGAGGTGTTGACGACATCACGCAGGCCTTGCGGCACGTGCGGAGCGTGGTCCCAGAGGTCTGGGGTGGCGCGATTCCACAGGTCCGCAAATGTGGAGATATGCCGGTGAGGCTCGTGCCCCGCGATCAGCCAGAAGAGGGTCGCGCCGAGGCTGTAGACGTCGCTCTGTTCGCTGTAGCACCGTTCGTAGCGTGGGTCGCCAGTCATGAATGCGTACACCACCTCAGGCGCCATGGTTGTGGGGGTGCCGGCCGCATCTGCGAAACCGTGGGAGTCCATGAACTGTGCTAGGCCCAGGTCGCCGACGAGGATGTCACCTCGCTCGTCGAGAAACAAGTTGTCGGGCTTGATGTCTCGGTGAACGAGGTTGTGGTCGTGGAGCCGAGAGACCCCTTGATAGGCTTGCCGCGTCCATCCAACCGCGGTGCTGATCTCGACGCCGATCTCGGCCGGTATGCGTGCGGTGAGAGTGCCGTTGTTGGCTACATCGGTAACGATGTACGGAACCCCAGATGCCCAGTCAGCATTTCTCACCGGCAGGATGTATTCGCCTTCTAGTTGCCTCAGCACTTGTGCTTCGGTCCAGACGGAACTGACGGAACCGGGCCTCAAGAACTTCAGCGCGCAGACCTGGCTCATGAACAGGTCGTTGACTTCGAAGACCTCACCGAATGCGCCCGCGCCGAGTCTGCGGATTACCTGGTATCTGCCGGCGATGATTCGAGCGGCAGGGGTGGCGCTCATTGCTTAATCGTAGGCAGTATCGATGGCATGCGAGTGTTGGGTCTTGCCACGAAGGTCAGCGGAACTGCGATCACGGTTTCGGCTGTAGTGCTCGAGGGCGTTATCAGCGGCGGACCGTTGGACCTGACGAGGGGACTGGTGCACGGTTAGGTGACATCTGATCTGGCTTGCCCCGGGAGGGCGGCCTGGAAGGATGACTACTGTGCCTAAGCCTTATCCGAAAGAGTTCCGTGATGATGTGGTCCGGGTTGCCCGGGA
>NZ_JAAXOQ010000064.1 GCF_012396015.1 Tsukamurella spumae
TGGCAGATAGGGCTAGTGGGTACGCCTAGTCCGGCGATCCGGTACTTCGATTCCGGCGACTCGGTACTCCTTAGGGCGGGCGGGGTGGTCTGCTCGGGGTGAGGCGGCGCGACTGCGCCGCTTCTTCCTATTTGAGGAGGCTGATGTGGCCGAGTACAAGGCCATCATGACGTTGGCGCTGGCCGGGCATAGCTACAGCGAGATCGTCGCCGCCGTCGGGTGTTCGCGTCGGGAGATCGCGGCGGTGAAGAAGACGATCACCGCGTACGGCATCACCGCCGGCCAAGCGTCGTCGATGAACCCGGCCGAGATCGCCGGGATGTTCCCCGACGGGCGCAAACGCGTCTCGGAGGACTACACCAAGCCCGATTTTGATCGGGTGCTGGCGTCGATGAAGTTCAACCGGCACTTCACCATCCAGCAGGCCTGGGGCAAATATCTCGCGGACCCCGTCGGGGCCGGGAAGAAGTACGGGTACTCCCAGTACTGCGCCCTGTTCGCCGACCACGCCCGCATCAAGGACGTCGTGGCCACGCTGCATCACGAACCCGGCAGGACGATGCTGGTCGACTGGGCCGGCGACACCCTCGAGGTCCTCGACGCGGTCACCGGTGAGGTCACCAAGCTGTACTTGTTCGTGGCGGTGCTGCCGTACTCCGGTGCGGTGTTCTGTCGCGGTTTTACGGATATGAAGTCCCCGTCGTGGATCGACGCTCACGTCGCAGCGTTCGACTTCTTCGGCGGGACGCCGCAGATGGTGGTGCCCGACAACCCGACCACCGCCACCCACCGGCAGGCCAAGGGCGAGGCGGCCAGGGCTGTCAACGTCCGCTACCAGCAACTGGCCGACCACTACGGCACCGCGATCGTGCCGGCGCGGGTCCGCAAACCCCGCGACAAAGCGGCCGTGGAGTCAGCAGTGGAAGTGGTCAACAAGCGCGTGATCGGCTACCTCGCCGAGGAGGTGTGGACCACCGTCGAGGCCCTGAACGCGGCGATTGATGACCGCGTCGCCGAGATCAACACCCAGATTCGCCGGGCTGACGGTACGACACGGTGGGAGCGATTCGAGTCCGATGAGGCGCCGCTGCTGGCGGTGCTGCCAGACGACGGGTTCGCCACGGTGGAGTGGAAGCAGCTCAAGGTCGGACGGAACTATCACGTCTCCTGCGATTCGCAGTACTACTCGGTGCCGTACACCTTCGCCGGTCAACTGCTGCGAGTCCGGTTGACCGCGCAGTCGGTGACGCTCTTCGACGGTGACCAGGTCGTCTGCGAGCACCCACGGCGCCACGGCCGCAAAGGCCAGTACTCGACCGTGCTCGCTCACGCCCCGAAGGAGCACCAGGGTATCGACGGTCTGTGGTCCCGGCAGTGGTTCACCGACCGTGCCCGCGGGTTCGGCCCCGCCACTGAGCAGGTGATCGCCCAGATCCTTGATCGTCACGTGATCGAGGCGCAGGGCTATCTGGACTGCCAGAACATCCTCGAAACTCTCGGCAAGCGCAGTCGCCAGCGGCTCGAGGCAGCCTGCCAGGTACTGCTCAACCAGAACAGTGCCGGTAGCTACAGCGTGCTCAAACGCGTCATGGCGAGCATCGACTCCGACCACAAGGCGCCCCGGCCCGTGGTCCCGGCGGCGGCCACACGAAAACCGCCGCCACCGGCCGGGGCCCGAGACGACGGCGCGATTCAAGTCCGCTCGGCCGATCACTATGCGCGCGGCCGCAGCGGGGAGGGCGTGTGATGTTCACCGAGATCGATCACCAGAAGTTCCGCAACCTACGCATCACGCACGTGGCGACCCGGTTCGAGGAGCTCATCAGCGATGAGGCCAATGACGAGCTCACCCCGGAGCAGATCTTCCTCACCGCCGTCGACGACGCCCTAGACCAGCGCCAAGCCCACCGGATCGACAAGCTGATCCGCGCCGCGAAGTTCCCGATCCCGCAGGCCTCGATCGCGGAGATCAACTACCAGGAAGGACGCGGGATCACCCCGGTGCGGATGAAACGCTACGCCGGGCACCACTGGCGCCAAGACCCCACCAACCTGCTGGTCCTCTCACCGACCGGCGGCGGGAAAACCTACCTGGCCTGCGCGATCGGCATCGCCGCCTGCCAGAACGGGCACACCGTCACCTACGCCCGCATGGACGAACTCGCCCGGCGGCTGGTCATCGCCCGCGGCGACGGCATCCGCCACCAAAAAATGCTCAACGACCTGTCGGACGTGGAACTGCTGATCATCGACGACTTCCTCACCGTGGGCATCGACCCCGAGGCCGCGAACGACCTGTTCGCCGTGCTGGCCAACCGGGAGCACCGGCTGCCGACGATGATCGCCTCACAATCCCGACCGGCGTACTGGCTCGAGGCCCTACCTGACCGGGTGGCCGCGGACTCCATCGTCAACCGGCTGGCCAACAACGCCCGCGAGATCAACCTCGGCGAAGTCGACATGCGACGCCAACGCGACGACCAAGCCCGGGCGACCACCGGCTACTGGGAGTAACCCCCGACGGTGCCGGCCCGCCTCACGCGCGGGCCGGTTCCGGGTCGCCGGAACAGCGGTACCAACTCGCCGGACCCGCGGTACCGACAAGCCCTATCTGCCAC
>NZ_JAAXOQ010000065.1 GCF_012396015.1 Tsukamurella spumae
TGACTAGGCTCATCGAAAGTCCCCAGTGATGCGCATCGAAATTCCCCACCTGGGTGCGGGGTTATTGTAGTGGTCGTCGGGTGGGTGCGATCGCGGTGCGGTGGGTTTCGTTGCGGGCGTGATGGTTTCGTAGTCGATAGCTGTCTCCGTCGAGTTTGAGGACGACGGAGCGGTGCAGGAGCCGGTCGAGCATGGCGGCGGCGACGGTGGTGTCTCCGAGGACTTCGCCCCATTCGGAGACTGATCGGTTGGTGGTGATGACGATGGATGTCTTCAGATACCGTTGCGAGACAACCTGAAACAACGCGGAGGCGGCTTCGGCCGGCAGTGGGAGGTAGCCGAGTTCGTCGATGACGAGCAGTGTCGGGCCGGCGAAGAACCTCATCGTCGTCGACCACCGGCCTTCGATCGCGGCTTTGTGGCAGCGGGCGGCGAGGTCGGCGGCGGTGGTGACATAGGTGCGGTACCCGGCGTGCACCGCGGCGTGCGCGAGCCCGACCGCGAGGTGCGTCTTGCCGGTGCCGGGCGGACCGACGAGCAGCACGTTGGTCGCGGATTCGAGGTAGGCACAGGTCCCGAGCTCCCGGATCAGCGCCTGGTCGAGGCCGGGTGCGGCATCGAAGTCGAAGTCGTCGAGTGTCGCACCGGTGGGCAGGCACGCGAACCGCATCCGCCCGGCCAAGCGGCGCGCTTCGGTGGCGTCGACCTCCACCGCGAGCAGATGCTCCAAAGTTGCTGTCACGGTCCACTTCTCGGCGGTCGCCGTCTCCAGGACGCTGGGCAGTGCCGCTGCGGCGGCATCGAGCTTGAGGGCGGCGAGATGCCCGCGCAGCTGCTGATACAACGACGCCGCGGAGCTGCCGCTGCCGGCGGTGGTGGTGGTGCCGCTGCCGGTGGTGGTGGCGGTGGTCATGGGAGGGTGTTCCTGTTCTGTGCGGCCGCCTCGTAGGCGGTCAGGTCGATGATCACGGCATCCGATGCCGCGGTGTTGGCCGGCTGGCCGGCGGGTCTGCTCGTGGGTGGGCTGGGGGTGTGGGAGTTGTTCTGGCGCAGGGCTTGTGCCGCCTGCTGTGCGCGTTCGCCGGGCGGGATCCGCTCCTTGCGGCGGTGCGGTGCCCCGGTGCCGGCAGCTGCTGCTGCCATCGCGGCGGTGTTGAGGGCGCTCACGTGCACCGTGTCGCGGATCTGGGCGCCGGTGCCCGGGGCGGCGAGGCGGTGCCGGGCGATGACGATCCCGCTCGTGGTGGCGATGTCGATGTGGTGGTCGCCGAGCCGTTCGGTCACGGTCACCTCGCCCATCGCCAGCTCCGGTGGGACGGAGTACTGGTTGCCGCGCCACGGCACCAACGCCTGCCGTGAGGCCTTCCTCGGCTCGGTGAGGACCGCGGGATACGGTGCCGCCGGTGCGGTGGTGAGCGGCTCCGTCGCGGCGACGGTGAGCACGGAGCTGCGACCGTCCTTCGTCGCGCGCATCCGCACATCAGCTCGCAGGCGGCAGTGCTCATCGAGGGATGCTTGGGCCTGCTCCGGCGACAGCTCATCCGGCAGGGTCCGCCACCAGCGTTGCGCGATGCTCCGGTTCTCCCGTTCCACGACGCCTTTGCGGTGTCCGCTACGGGGTGGGCAGATATCAACGGATACGCCGTAATACTTGGCGACAGAAGCGAATTCGGCGGTCAGCTCCCCGCTGGCGGGGTGGCAGACCGTCGCCATCCGGTCGAACCGCCACCGCCGTGTCACCCCACCGAGGCGGCGAGTGATCCGGTCCAGGCCGGCGATGACCTGCGGGCGGGTCATGTTCGGGGCGAGGTAGCCGCGCCACCGGCCCGAACAGGCGAGGGTCCCGACCAGCAGGTGCGCGGTCTTGCCCCATCCCCACGACGAAGGCGGGTCGGGCAGATCCACCCAATCCCACTGCGTCTCTTCGCCGGGTGGATGTTCGATCACCGCGTTCGGCCGGCCGGTCGCGGTGGTGCACTGCGGGCAGAGCGGTCGCAGGCCACGGGTGCGGATCTGCCGGGTCAACGACGAGTACGACTGAGTGAACCCGAGCTCGACGAGCTCGTCGAACAGGGTCTGCGCCCACAGATGCGGGTCCTCGTGCAGGCGGGCGGTCACGTACTCGATGAACGGGACGAACGGATC
>NZ_JAAXOQ010000066.1 GCF_012396015.1 Tsukamurella spumae
GCCCCTGGTACTCCTCACCGAAATCGGAATGCTTCGCAACATCCAGATTTCCGGAGACCAGGGGCTCCTCACGTCAACGACACGCTGAACCTCTGACCAGGCACTGCCCGCTCAAGCTTGAAGAGCCGTCATTCCACCTACCAAACTAGTGAAACGACTCGGCAAGAGTGAGAGTATGAAGAAAGTCGCGACGGTCCCGTTCCGACAGTGGCTCACCAGAGACTACCGCGTGGCCGAGCCCGGCCTTTGCTCCAGCAAGATCGAAGGCATAGTTCTCCATGAGTCCTTTTCCGTGGTTGGTAAATCCATGGATCACGGGCTTTTGATAACCAAAGTAGCTTTCGTCTTCAGGGGTAAAGAAGTGCCAATAAAGATTCGGGTAGCGCTCGATGATTACGTCACCGAGATAGATGGCAATGTCGATAACGACGGAGTACCAGCGGGACGAGAGCATTCCCGGCGCCTCGGGGATGGGCGGATGATGGCCTTCAACGTTGCCGATAAACCAGTCGTTGACCGCCTGAATCGCCGCGTCGTCGGTGCTCGTTGAGATGCCGTTCAGCTGCATTAGATTGCGGAACTCCTGCTTGCGCTGGGGTTTCTGTGCCAGCCAGTTGTCATACTGCGCTCGCGCGCCCTCGCGTGTGTCGTCTTCGGGGCGCGTAGGGGATATAACGGTGAACTCTCGGTAGTCTCCCCAGTTCACTGAGTCGCTCATGGTTTAGATCACCTTCCATGGAATCCCGGCGGCGTTGAGTGCGTTAATCAGTGCCTGATCAGGACCGCCCTTGCCTGTGAACACGCTCTTCATGAACACCCACTCTACACTTCTCACGCCCTGCACTGCTCCTTGGTTGAGGATTGCGTCCTTAGCGACCTGATCCCTAACACTCGCGTAGGCGGTCTCACCCGTCTTCACCTCGATCGCAGTCAAGTTCTGGGTAAGTATATCAACTCGGCGTCCACCTAGACCCGGGATTTCAAACTTAGCCTTATCGACAATTGCTCCTGGGTATTGGTTGCGCGCGAGCCAGTTTGCTCCTTCAAGCCCTGCGGCGTTGTTCCTCTGGATTTGTGCGAGGGTTTTGCCGGCTCTTCCTGATCGAGAGTGCATGACCGGGTTCAGGTCTGAGGCGGCGAGCCACAAGATGTAGGGGGTCCTGGGGTGCTTCGATGAGGGTTCCTACACGCCTTGTCGATCACCCACAGGACCCATGTCTGAGCCTACTGCTGCTGTTGCTTCTGCTGTCGCGGACACGATCTGCCGGACCGTCGAGTTGGGGGTGACGATCACTGATGCGGCTGCGGAACCGCAGCTCACGCACCTGTTCGCAGATGTTCTCACACCGGATCTGTTCTGCCCGGGATGCGGTGTCCAGGGGCGGCTGCGGGATCGGGTGGTGCGGTCTCTGACGGACCTTCCTCTGGCGGGGTATCCGACCCGGCTTCACCTGCGCGTTCCGCGGCTGGTCTGCGAGAGCGAGGAGTGCGCGGTGAAGGTGTTCCGCGCGGGCATCGACCAGGTCGCGCAGCGGCGGGCGTCGTGCACCCACCGGGTCACGCGGTGGATCCTGCAGCGTCTGGTGTGCGACAAGATGAGCGTCTCGGCGGTCGGGAAGGCACTCGGGGTGGGGTGGAACACGGTCAACTCGCTCGCCCTCGCGGCGTGCCGCAGCCTGATCTACGACGGCGGTCACCTCGACGGTGTGCGGGTGATCGGGGTCGATGAGCACACCTGGAAGCACGTTCGAGGCCAGGGTGATCCGTCGTCGGTGACGGTGTTCGTCGACCTCACCCCGGTGCTCGATGGCACCGGCCCGGCACGGCTGTTGGACATGGTCCCCGGCCGCTCGCAGGCCGCGTTCGCGGGCTGGCTCAAAGACCGCGACCAGGCGTTCCGGGACCGGGTTGCGGTGGTCGCGATGGACGGGTTCACCGGCTACCGCACCGCCGCCGGGCGTGTCAAATGGTCTGTGTAAGCCCTCCTCACGGAAGGATCACAGGGCATGACGGACTCGGTAGAGACGGTGGAGCAGGAGTTGCCTGAGGCTGCTGCGGCGACCGCGGATGGGCTGGCGGATC
>NZ_JAAXOQ010000067.1 GCF_012396015.1 Tsukamurella spumae
CGTCTTACCGCTGCGGATCTGATCCCAGAACGGACGCTCCCGCTCCGCCGGGCTCTTCGGTCTTCCCATCAGACAACACCTCATCTACCTCAGATGTTGCGCTGACCCCTTGGACCCAAGGCAGGTCGGGCTCCCCATAACGGTGTTCAATTGCGGCTCAGCGGCGACGCTTGGTGCCGAAGATGCTGCGGGAGAGCTCGCGACCGGCGCTGGAGGCGGCGGAGCGCAGGAAGGACTTCACCGCCGGGTTGCCCATGACGTCCGAGACCCAGGAGGATTCCTCCTCCTGCTTCTTGGGCGCGGGCGGGGGCGGCGGCGCCTGCTCGGCCGGCGCGTTCTCCTGCTGTGCCTGCTGCGCATTGGCCGCGAGCTTCTCGAACGCCGACAGATTGTCGACCGTCTGCGAGTACTTGCCCCACAGCGGTGAGGCCTGCGCGGCCGAGCGGATGGCATCGTCGCCGATCGCGGACATCAGCGAGCGCGGGGCGCGCAACCGGGTCCACGCGACCGGCGTGGGCGCACCCTTGTCGGAGAGCACGGTGACGATCGCCTCGCCGATGCCGAGGCTGGTAAGAGCCTCGTCGAGCTTGTAGGCGGGCGAGGTCGGGTAGGTCTTGACCGTCTTGGACAGCGCGGTCTGATCCTCCGGGGTGAAGGCCCGCAACGCGTGCTGGATGCGGGCACCGAGCTGACTGAGCACCGGGTTCGGGATGTCGGTGGGCAGCTGCGAGCAGAAGAACACGCCGACACCCTTCGAGCGGATCAGCTTGACCGTCTGCTCGACCTGGTCCTTGAAGGCCTTGCTGGCGTCGGCGAACAGCAGGTGCGCCTCGTCGAAGATGAAGACGAGCTTGGGCTTGTCGAGGTCGCCGGCCTCGGGGAGGTAGTCGAACAGGTCGGCCAGGACCCACATGAGGAAGGTCGAGAACAGGGTGGGACGCGCGGCCTGATCCCCCAGCTCGAACAGCGTGACGACGCCCTGGCCGCCGGCGGTGCGGATGAGGTCGCCCATGTCGATCTCGGGCTCACCGAAGAAGGTGTCGCCACCCTCTGCCTCGAGGTTGACCAGGGCACGCAGGATCACGCCCGCGGTCTGCTTGCTGACGCCGCCGATGCCCTCGAGGTCCGCCTTGCCCTCGGCCGAGGTGAGGTACGCGATGACCGAGCGCAGGTCCTTGAGGTCGAGCAACTCGAGCTGGTTCTGATCGGCCCAGTGGAAGATGAGGCCGAGCGTCGACTCCTGGGTGGCGTTGAGCCCCAGCACCTTCGACAGCAGGATCGGGCCGAAGGAGGAGATGGTCGCGCGGATCGGGATGCCGACGCCCTTCGTGCCGAGGGAGACGAACTCCGTCGGCACGTTGGCCGGCTTCCAATCGTCACCGGTATCGGCGGCGCGCGCGGTGGTCCTGTCGTTCGCCTCACCGGGCTTGGACAGGCCCGCGAGGTCGCCCTTGATGTCGGCGAGCACGACGGGCACGCCGTTGGCCGACAACTGCTCGACGATGAGCTGCAGCGTCTTCGTCTTACCGGTACCGGTGGCACCGGCGACGAGGCCGTGTCGGTTCATCATCGCCAGCGGGATCCGTACCTTCGCGGACGGGTCGACGGTGCCGTCCACCAGAACGGTGCCGAGCTCCAACGCGGGGCCCGAGAATTCGTAGCCGGCCGCGATGGTCTGCGCCGGGGAGTTCACGTTGTCAGTCACGGAAGAAACACTAGCTTGGATAGCGCCACCTGGGCGTTTGCGGGTGTTGAGCGCGTTTACTGCTCCGGATATCCCCTGGTCAGAGCGTTGGTGACGTTGGCGAATGATGAGCGTTGCTGAATCTACTGCGGACTGGCTGCGGACTGGCGAACGGGAAACGCCCCCGCTCCTGCCCTCCTGGGGGCGTGGTGCGGGGGCGCAGGGCCGCGTGGCGCGATGGCGCCCCAAGAGGACGACCCTTGCCGGCTG
>NZ_JAAXOQ010000068.1 GCF_012396015.1 Tsukamurella spumae
GAGCCCGGTGCACGCCGAGCGGATCTACTACGATCGACACCAGGCCACCGAAACGGTGCCTACCCTGCCTGACCAGCTGGTCCAGGTAGCCAACTGAGAGATCCTCCGGGAAACCCGGGGTGGTTCACTCCGCCCTTCGGAGTGGAAGCGGTTTTCCCGTCGATGCCGATCAGTGGGGCGGTGTAGTTGCGTGATCCGTTCGGGAGGATCTGAGTGATCGCTTTGGTGACATCGACAACGGGGATTGACAGGTAACGCTGGACCAGTGCGGCGAGCTGCTGTTCCAGTGTTTGTGAGTCCGCTGCCTTCTTCACTGCATCGATCGGAATCGGATCAGCATTGACCGGGTACGGCATGCTGATTGTCCCCTTCGAATAGTCGATGGGGCGGTCCTTCACCGCTTGCAGCTCGGCGGACTTCGCGGCGATTTCTTGTTGCAGTTTCTCCCGTGCGGGCACAGCCCATGAGTTGATGCGGTTCGCTGCGTCGATCGCTTCCTGACCTGCGTCGGGTTTGCCGTACTCGATACCGCCACCTGTACCTGAACTTGTGCTGGTCACTGGTGCGGCGACGCTGCCACGCAGAGCTGTGTTGGCGAGGTCGTGCGCGACAGCGTTCGGGTTGGTGACACTGCCCCAACTCGCGTCAACGGGCGCGCTAGCCGACGGGGTGTCGCGTGACTCCGCTTGTGGTAAATCCTGCGCGGGCGCGGGATGCCATGAACCGCGAAGCCGCGAGTTGATGTCCTGCTGCCGCTGACGTTCGTTCTCCGCTCGTTGGCCGAGCGCGTTATCCACTTCGGTCGTCGGGGCGGTCCTCGTGCTGGTCTTCCCCGAGTGGTCCGTCGTAGTGACCGTGGTAGTCCCGTTACCGTTATCAGCGGTCGAGGTCTGCGGTTCAAATGTCTGACTCGGCGCAACCTTCGGAGCAGGTGGAAGAGCGCGCTCCTCACCCGGATTGGGATTGCCTATGACGCTATCAACACCGTTCTCGTGGACGACCTCCTGCCCATTCGGCAAACGCTGCACCGTGATCTGCTTACCGTCCGCGCCCGTGCCGTTATCGGGGCCGTCCGCGATCAGCGGATAGAGTGCGCCCTTGTTCGGTTGGATGTGCTGCGTGACCGTCGACGTCGTGTCGTCAATCTTCTCGATGGAATACCAGGTGGGTTGCTCTCGCCCCAGTGCGTCTTTCGCCCACGGTGTCTTCACCGTCCGCACGGTTTGCCCGGTCGTTGTGTTCACCAAAACCACAGCACCGTCAGCACGTTCGACCAATTCCTCATCAGGAGCGGTAGGCACCTGGGTGGTGAAGTTTCCGGGGCTGTCGGGGGTGGCGAGGATGTACCAGGCTTTGGGTTCTCCGCCTTCGAGGTCGGGGAGGGTGAAGGTGACGTACCCACCGTGGTCGGCGTGCACATCCACATCGCTGGTGGTGACCTGCACCTCACCGGTATTGGCGGCCGCCTGCCCGGCTTCGAGGTTCTTGAGCGTCAGGGTGTCGAGAGCCGAGGTCAGTGTCTCTTTCGCGCCTTCGCGGGCGAGTTCACCAGGCTTCGAAGCCCACTCCACCAACCCGTAGACCCAGCCGACGAAGGGCACCGCGGCGGGCGCGTGAGTCGCTGCTGCGCCGGCAGCGGCGATGGGGTCAGTGAGGATCTGCGCGGGCGTCGCCGAGGCCAGGGCGTGTCAAATGGTCTGTGTAAGCCCTCCTCACGGAAGGATCACAGGGCATGACGGACTTGGTAGAGACGGTGGAGCAGGAGTTGCCTGAGGCTGCTGCGGCGACCGCGGATGGGCTGGCGGAT
>NZ_JAAXOQ010000069.1 GCF_012396015.1 Tsukamurella spumae
AACCCCGGTGTTTCATGGGGATCTGCGGATCGCTGGGCGCAAATAGACCGAAGTGCTCCCTGAACAGGGGAAACTGGGACTTGTCTAGAGCTACAGTTCCTCAAGCAGAAAGCACTCGGTAGGTGAAGCGTACTTCGTGGTCGTCTGGTCTGTCGTTCTGTGTCGATGATGTCGCGGTGATTTCTCACGCCGGGACCATCGCGCCACGCCTTCTGGCGGATCGCGTCGGTCTGACCGCCGAGCTGTCGGGGGCCATGGCGCAGCGCCGATCCATCCCGATCCATGACCGTGGCAGGGTGTTGACCGATGTCGCGGTGATGCTCACGGGTGGCGGGGAGTCCATCGCCGACATCCGCGTCCTGCGCCACCAATCCACGGTCCTGGGGCCGGTCGCCTCGTCCCCGACGGTGTGGCGCACCCTGGATGAGGTCACCGCCGGTAAACGCAAGAAAATCCAGGTCGCGCGGGCTCGTGCCCGGCGGCACGTGTGGTCCCACCTGCCCGGCGGGGTGCCCGCCTCGAAGTGCGCGGGCCGGGACCTGGGATCGACGATCGTGCTCGACGTGGACGCCACCATCGTGGCCACCCACAGCGAAAAAGAGCAGGCCGCGCCAACCTATAAGCGCACGTTCGGGTATCACCCGATCGGCGTGTGGTGCGACAACACAGAAGAGTTCCTCGCCGCGAGCTTGCGGCCGGGCAACGCCGGGTCGAACACCGCTGCCGACCACATCGATGTCCTGGGCCAGGCGATTGCGCAGGTCCCCGCCGCTCACCGGCGTGATGTGCTGATCCGCTCCGACGGCGCCGGCGCCTCCCACGCCCTGCTGGAATGGATCACCGACCAGAACCGCGTCCGCGGTCGGCAGGTGGAGTACTCGGTCGGATTCGCGGTCACCAACCCGATCCGGCGGGCGATCGCGATGGCTCCCGAGGCAACGTGGGGGCCGGCGTTGAACCAGGGCGGGGACCTGCGGCCCGGGGCTGAGGTCGCCGAGCTGACCGGGTTCCTCTCCCCACGGATGCTCGCCAAGTGGCCAGACGGGATGCGGGTCATCGTCCGCCGCGAACGACCCCACCCTGGCGCCCAACTGTCGATGTTCGAGGAACTCGACGGGTGGCGCTACCAGGCATTTGTGACCAACACCGCCGTCGGTCAACTGCAGTTCCTCGAAGCGCGGCATCGGGCGCACGCCCGCGTGGAGGACCGGATCCGACACGCCAAAGACACCGGACTCGGCCGCCTTCCTTCGCGGGAATTCGCGGTCAACCAGGCCTGGCTCGTCGCGGTCATGATCGCCGCAGACCTCATCGCGTGGACGCGGCTGCTGGCCTGCATCGGCGAGGCCGCCGTTCTCGCCTTGTGCGAGCCCAAAGCGATGCGCTACCGATTCCTGCACGTCGCGGCCCTGCTGACCCGCAGCAGCCGCCGACGACGCGTGAAAATCCCCGAAACCTGGCCGTGGGCCGTCGCCATCGAGGCGGTGTTCCACACGATCGCCGCGATCCCCAAACCCGCCTGACCTCACCTGCCCGCCCACGACAGCACCACCCGGAGACCCGCCCACCGGCAGCGCTAGCCGGAGCTTCCGCACGCCTACTCGCCAATCAGGACGCGACATCCGTAGAGAACCGAATCTCCCACACCCCATGAATCAGGGGGG
>NZ_JAAXOQ010000007.1 GCF_012396015.1 Tsukamurella spumae
ACCGGAAATACAACCACACGCACTGGTTGATGATCTGGACCGGGTAGCGGTGGCCTTTGTACGACGGCGTTGGGGTGGGCACGCCACATTCTCCCAGTTTGCCGCGTTCAACAACGTGACAGTGCCCGCACCGTCTCCCCCGGCAGGGCGCCGCGCACGAAGACGGCGCGGCCCTCGTGCCTGGCGATGACGAAGCCGCCGTGCCCGGGCGCGCCACAGGTCAGGTCGAGGAGGTCATTCGGCGCGAGCATGCGTGAACCTCCGGGCGACGAGGAAGACGATGAGCAGGCCGGCCGCGAACATCGGCCAGCCCATGAGGATCCGCGCGACGCCGAGCCCGCCGACGTTGTCGGTGACGTACAGGGAGAACTGGACCACGAAGCGGACCGCGAACATGGCCGTCCACATGAGCGTCAGCCAGGTGAACGCCCGGAACTGCGGGCGGTCCGCACGCCAGTCCTGCGGCGCCGCGGGCGCACCGCCGTCCGCGGCCCCCGGACCTTCCTGCCGCTCGGACAACAGGTGCCACAGCACCCCGACGAGGGGCCGCCGGACCAGGATCGACACCAGGCACGCGAGCGCGAGCACGGCCTGCATCACGATGCCGTAGAGGAAGAAGCCCTTGCCGTTCCCGCCCACCAGCAGCGCGATCACGACGCAGACCGCCACCCCGAAGAATCCCGAGATCGCGGGCTGGATCGAGCTGCGGGTCACGAGCCGGACCACGGCGACCAGCGCGGCCACGACGAGCGCGGCGATGACACCGCCCTTGAGTCCCCAGAACGAGTTCGCCGGCACGAAGGCCACGATGGGCAGGGCGGAGTACACCATGCCCTGCCAGCCGCCCATCTGCTCGAGCACCTGATCCTTGATCGAGGGCTCGGCGGGCTCCGCCGTCGGCTCCTCGTGCGCACCGTCCGTCACGCGTTCACCCTACGTGGCAGCACTGGCATGCTCGTCCCATGCAGTTCCTCGAGCGGACCACCGCCGTGCTCCTGCCCGGTTCGGGCTCGGACGCCGACTTCGTGCTCCGCGCCTTCGCCCCGTTGACCCGGCTGTGCGCGCGGACCGTCGCCGTGGACGCGACGCCGCCGTCGGTGGTGGCCGGGTATCGCGCGGCCCTCACCGCCGCCGCGTCCGACGGTCCGCTGCTGGCCTGCGGCGTGTCCCTGGGCTCTGCGGTCGCGGCGGTCTGGGCGCTGGAGAACCCCGACGCGGACATCACGCTGGTGCTCAGCCTGCCGCCGTGGACGGGCGCCGCGGGCCCGGAGGTACCGGCCGCGATGTCGGCGCGGGTGACCGCGGACGTCGTCGACGAGGTCGGCGCGACCGAGGCCATCGCGCGGATGCGGGCGGGCAGTCCGCCGTGGCTCGCGCGCGAGCTGAGCCGATCGTGGGCCGCGCACGGCGACTTCCTCGCGCCCGCGCTCCGGGAGGCGGCCGCCTGCGTCGCCCCGACGGTGGCGGAGTTCGGGAGGCTGGCCGCGCGCACCGTCGTCATCGGTGCCGAGGGCGACCTGATCCATCCGGTCGCCGTCGCGCGGGCCTGGGGGGCGGCGATACCGGGGGCGGCGACGACGGTCGTCGACCTGGCCGACCTCGGCCCGGACCCGGAGGTCCTGGGCCGGGCGGGTCTCGCGGCGATTACCGCTGGTTGTTGAGCCTGCTCAGGGCCGAGCCCTGAGTGAGCCGGTCCTGGTTGGCCTGACGCAGCGCGGCGGGGCCGTCGGCGGCGGCGCGCTGCGCGACCTGCGCCGCGATCGCCGCGGCGGCCTCCTCCTGCTGGGCCTGCTGCTGCGCCATGGCCTGCTGCAGCTGCTGCACCAGCTCCGCCGGCAGCTCGATCTCGAGGTGATCGCGGGCCGGGCGCGGGTCGGTGCCGCGCCGGACCACGGTCTCCGCGAGCATCGCCCGCGCCACCTGCGCCGCCTGATCGGCGCCCTCGGGGGGCGCCGTCACGACGAACCGGACCATCCACCGCGGACCGTCGACACCGATGAACCGCAGCACGCCGTCGGGCTGGACACCGACGACCTCGCGGCCCCAGTGCCCGTCCTCGATCGTGACCTGCGCACCGTTCTCGCGCAGCGAGTCCGCGAGCTCGGTGACCACCTCGCGCCACTGGCCGCCCGATTTCGGAGCGGCGAAGACGCCGGGCGTCACGCGACCGACGGGCGTGTCGAGATGCACGCCGATGGGCACGCCCTCCGGGCTCATCTCCACCTGCAGTTGCGCCTCCGGCGGCATCGCCAGGATGATCGAGCCCAGGTCGAGCCGGCCCTCGTCGAGGCCCTCCTCGCTGCTCAGCTGGGAGAGGTCGTACGGGCCGGCACCGCTGCCCAGCTCCTGCGCCTCGTCCTCGCCGGCGGGCGCGGGGGCGGTGTGGTGCTCCGGCTGGCCGATCGTGGCGTACGGGTCGACGCTCGAGGTGCTGCGCGGCTTGGACTTGCGGCGGCCGAGGGCCATGGGAACTCGCTCCTGAGGTGTGTGGATCGGGTGGGACGGGGTCGGGCCGGGCGGGCCTACGGCGAGGGCTCGAGGCTGGCGTGGCCGCCGGACGAGCCGTAGCCGCCGGCGCCGCGCACCGAATCGTCGAGGAAGGTGACCTCGATGAAGTCGGGCAGTTCGACCCGCTGGACGAGCAACTGGGCGATCCGGTCGCCCCGCTGGATGTCGACCGCGCTCTCACGGTCGGTGTTGAGCAGGCACACCTTGATCTCGCCGCGGTACCCGGCGTCGATCGTGCCGGGCGCGTTCACCACCGTGAGACCGTGCTTCGCGGCGAGCCCGGAGCGCGGATGGATCAGCCCGACGGTGCCGTACGGAAGGGACATCGCGATGCCGGTGGGGACCAGAGTGCGGGCACCGGGCTCGATCCGGACGTCCATCGTCGAGTACAGATCCACGCCCGCGTCGCCGGGATGTGCGCGCTTGGGAAGTGGGAGGCCCTCGTCCAGCCGCAGTAGGGGTATCTGGCTCACCATGGGATGCAGACTACGCTGAAGGCGTGTCGGAAGATCGAGCAGTGAAGACCTCGAAGCCGGGAACCGGGTACTTCGAGAGGCTCACGGTGCCGTGGTACTGGTGGCTCGCAGGCGCGATCGTGGCCGGTCTGCTCTGCTTCGAGGTGACCTTGGCCGCGCGCTGGGGCGACTGGATGATCGGCGTCTTCGTGGTGGTCGTGGCGGTGATCGCCGTGTTGCTGTGGTCGATGGGGCGCGGCTCGGTCGCCGTGCGCGACGGTGAGCTGTGGGCGGGCAACGCCCACCTCCCGCTGGAGCTGGTCTCGCGGGCCGCTGCCGTGCCCGCGGCCGCCAAGAGCGCGGCCCTCGGCCGACAGCTGGATCCCGCCGCCTTCCTCTACCACCGGGGGTGGGTCAAGACCATGATCGTCGTGGTACTCGACGATCCCGAGGACCCGACGCCGTACTGGATGGTGTCCACGCGGCACCCCGAGAAGATGCTGGCGCACATCCCGGCCGCCACCACCCTGGACTGACCGCGGGCCGACCGGGCCGATTCCGGGCCGCCGCGCGCGGCGAGGCCGCCGCGGTGGCCCTGCTGGTCAGGCGCAGTCGACGCAGATCAGCTCGCTGCCGTTCGGGTCAGCGAGTCGGCTGCGGTGGTACACCAGGAAACAGCTGGTGCACGTGAATTCATCAGCCTGCTTGGGCACCACTCGGACGCTCAGTTCCTCGCCCGAGAGATCGGCGCCGGGAAGCTCGAAGGACTCGGCGGTCTCGCCCTCGTCCACGTCCACCGTGCCGGACTGGCCCTCGTTGCGGCGGGCCTTGAGCTCCTCCAGCGAATCCTCCGAGACCTCGTCGGCCTCGGACCGCCGTGGCGCATCGTAATCAGTTGCCATACCGTGTCATCCCCATCCTTGCTCGTGCCCCCGGTCTCGGGGTTTCCGAGACCGCCGGGCGCGCTGTCCCGCGCGAGCGGCCCAGAGTGTAGCTCACTCCCGGATCGATGTCACGGGGTTAATCCCCGCGCCTCGAATCCACCGCTTGCAGCCCGTCTAACGCATGGCGGGCCGGGATGATTCCCGCGCCGCGTCCGCGTCGCCTCCCCTGCTCCGACGGCGTGCTCCCGTACAGTCGGGGCCGTGGTTTCCCAGCTCACCGGTGCAGGCCGGCGATTCGACCGGAACGGTGAACCGTTCCGTCGGCGCAGCATGCTGCCGATCCTCATCGTGATCGCGGTTCTCGCCGTCATCGCCATCGCCACCTGGGCGCGGGCCATGTCGTCCCAGGAGGAGGTCGCCGCGCCGGTGTCCTGCCCTTCCCCCACCGCCGCGGCGGCGTCGGCCTCGGCCACTGCCACCGGCGGGACCACCGCTCCGGCCGGTACCACGCCCCCGCGCGCCGCGCCCGCCCGGTTCGAGGTGGTCGCGCCCGATGACCTCGTCTCCGTGCGTCCGGCGCCGCTCGCCTCGTCGACGGTGCGCGTCCTCAACGCCTCGGGCCAGGCGGGGCGCGCCGAGACCACGCTGAACAAGCTGGCCGACTACGGCTTCCAGGCCCCCAAGACCGGCGGCTACGGCAACGACCCGCTGTACACCCAGATGGAGTGCCAGGCGCAGCTGCGGTTCGGCGACTCGGGCCGGGCCGCCGCCGCGGCGGCGTGGATCATCGCCCCGTGTGCGGAGCTGATCAACGACGGCCGCCGCGACAACACCGTCGACCTGGTGCTCGGCACCTTCTTCACCGATCTCGAGCCCAGCACCGACGCGCAGGAGATCCTGCGGATCCTCCGGGCCGCGCCGGCCGGGGCTGCGGACGGCGGCGCGAACCCCGCGCTGGTGTCGGCGGTGCACACGCAGTCCTGCGACCGCTGACGGTCGCCGCTGCGGGTACGCCCGCGGCTACAGGTTCCCCAGCCCGCCCGCGGCCTCGAGTGCCGCGATCAGCCGATCGGCGATCCCGGGTGCCGCAGCGAGGGTGAGCGCACCGTCGGCGCTGGACGAGTCGGGGCGCGGCACGATGACCCGGGCGCCGGCCTCCTGCGCGATGAGCGCCCCTGCGGCCCAGTCCCACGGGCTCAGGCCGTGCTCGTAGTGGGCGTCCGCGCGGCCGGCCGCGACCATGCACAGGTCGAGCGCGGCGGAGCCGATCCGACGCACGTCACGCACCTGCGGCAGCAGCTCCGCGAGCACGCGGCCCTGCCTCTCCCGGCGCTCGCGGGCATAGCCGAACCCGGTCGCCACGAGCGCGAGCGCGGGGTCGGTGATCGGATTGGCCCGCAGTTCGCGGACGGCGCCGTCGGAGGCGATCTCCCGCGCCCCGCCCCCGAGCACCGCGGTGTAGACGGTGCCGTGGACGACGTCGGCGACGGCGCCCGCGACGGACACCCCGTCGATCTGCGCCCCGAGCGAGACCGCGTAGGCGGGCACCCCGTAGAGGAAGTTGACGGTGCCGTCGATCGGGTCGACGATCCACCGCACCGCGTCCTGCGCGGCGGCCCGTCCGGCCCCCTCGCCGCCGAACTCCTCGCCGAGGACGGTGTCGTCGGGGCGGAGCTGCGCGAGGCGGTCCCGGACGAACCGCTCGGTCTCGGTGTCGACGACGGTGACCGGGTCGGTCGGGGTCGACTTGGTCGTCACGGCCCCGGGAAGCGCATCCTCGGGCGGGTCGAATGCGTTGGCGCCGAACACCTCCGCTCGTCGCGCGGTTACGCGCTGCGCGGCTTCCCGCACGACGGTCACGGCGATCTCGGACAACTCCCACCGGTTGTGTTGCACGTCCTCCACAGAACCACAATCCACGGTAGTTTGACAGCGCCGGGCCACCCCCGGCCGACGGACGGGACGTCCGACACATCGAGGAGTGCGGAGCAGGCAATGGCGGAGAATCTGGGGTTCGGCGTCGACATCGGCGGCAGCGGGATCAAGGGCGGGATCGTGGACCTGGACACCGGCGAGCTGGTCGGCGAACGATTCAAGGTGCTCACTCCCCAGCCGTCCACGCCGGGCGCCTGTGCGGGTGCGGTGCGGGAGGTGATCACCCACTTCGGATGGGAGGGTCCGGTGGGCATCACGGTGCCCGCGGTCGTCACCAGCGGCATGGTGCGCAGTGCCGCGAACATCGACCCGGGCTGGATCGGTACCGACGCGAACGAGCTGTTCTCCTCGACCCTCGGCCGCACGGTCACGGTGCTCAACGACGCCGACGCCGCCGGCCTCGCGGAGGACCGCTACGGCGCCGGCCGGGATTTCGACGGCGTGATCCTGCTGCTGACCATGGGTACCGGGATCGGCTCCGCGCTGATCTACCGGGGAACCCTGGTGCCGAACACGGAGTTCGGGCACCTCGAGGTCGAGGGCAAGGAGGCCGAGCACCGCGCCGCGAGCTCGGTCAAGGATCGCCGCGGCTGGAGTTACGAGAAGTGGGCCGGACAGGTCAGCCGGGTGTTCCGCGAATACGAGAAGCTGCTGTGGCCGGACCTGATCATCGTGGGCGGCGGCATCAGTCGCAAGGCCGACAAGTGGGTGCCGTTGCTTGAGGTGAAGACGCCGGTGATTCCCGCGGAGCTGCTGAACACCGCGGGCATCGTCGGCGCGGCGATGGCATCGCGGCAGGTGTGATTCCGCACGCTCTCGACGCTTTGACCGCAGGTGAATGCGGGCGGAGCTACCGAATCGTTACAATGGGGTCCCGGCGTCGATGCGCCGGACCAGACGCCGGACCTCCTCGCCTCCGGACGCCGCAGCCACCACCGACGCCCCGTAGGCACGGGACCGGTGCTGTTGTCGCGCCCGGGAAGCGGTTCCGGCGCACGCAGGCACAGTAGGAAAGGGCGTACGTGGCAGCGACGCAGACCAGCTCCAACGCACCGTCGGCGGACGGCGTGGACGGTTCGGCCACCTCGGCGGAGACCCCCGCCAAGAAGACCACCGCCAAGAAGGCACCCGCGAAGAAGGCCCCGGCCAAGAAGGCGGCGGCGAAGAAGGCCCCGGCCAAGAAGGCACCCGCGAAGAAGGCGGCGGCCAAGAAGGCCGCAGGTCCCGTGAAGCGCACGGCCAAGAAGGCCGCGGGCAAGAAGGACGCTTCGGCGGCCGGTGCCGAGGGCGGCCCCGAGGACGAGGAGGAGGTCGAGCTCGACGGCGACCCCGATCTCACCGAGCTGTCGGACGAGGACGTCGCGATCGACGACGACGCCGACGAGGCGGGCGAGTCCGCCGACACGACCAAGGGCAAGAGCGCCGTCACCAAGCCCGCCCCCGCCGATTCGGAGGAGGACGAGCCGTCCGAGGCCGACAAGGCGTCCGGCGACTTCGTCTGGGACGAGGAGGAGTCGGAAGCGCTCCGCCAGGCCCGCAAGGACGCCGAGCTCACCGCCTCGGCGGACTCCGTGCGCGCCTACCTCAAGCAGATCGGCAAGGTCGCGCTCCTCAACGCCGAGGAGGAGGTCGAGCTCGCCAAGCGGATCGAGGCCGGCCTGTTCGCCGAGCAGATGATCGGCCGCTGGCTCGAGCGCGGCGAGAAGCCCGCGATCGGCGTCCGGCGCGATATGAACTGGATCTCGCGCGACGGCAACCGCGCGAAGAACCACCTGCTCGAGGCCAACCTCCGCCTCGTGGTCTCGCTCGCCAAGCGCTACACGGGCCGCGGCATGGCCTTCCTGGACCTGATCCAGGAGGGCAACCTGGGCCTGATCCGCGCGGTGGAGAAGTTCGACTACACCAAGGGCTACAAGTTCTCGACCTACGCCACGTGGTGGATCCGTCAGGCCATCACCCGCGCCATGGCCGATCAGGCCCGCACCATCCGCATCCCGGTGCACATGGTCGAGGTCATCAACAAGCTCGGCCGCATCCAGCGCGAGCTGCTCCAGGACCTGGGCCGCGAGCCCACGCCGGAGGAGCTGGCGAAGGAGATGGACATCACGCCGGAGAAGGTGCTGGAGATCCAGCAGTACGCGCGTGAGCCCATCTCCCTGGACCAGACGATCGGCGACGAGGGCGACAGCCAGCTCGGCGATTTCATCGAGGATTCCGAGGCCGTCGTCGCGGTGGACGCGGTGTCGTTCACGCTGCTGCAGGACCAGCTCCAGTCCGTGCTCGACACGCTGTCCGAGCGCGAGGCGGGCGTCGTGCGCCTGCGGTTCGGTCTGACCGACGGCCAGCCGCGGACTTTAGACGAGATCGGTCAGGTCTACGGCGTCACGCGAGAGCGCATCCGGCAGATCGAGTCGAAGACGATGAGCAAGCTGCGACACCCGTCGCGCTCGCAGGTCCTCCGGGACTACCTGGACTAGGTTCCGTTTCCGAACGCCCGACGGTGCGCCGTCGGGCGTTCGGCGTCTCAGTGCCCGGGACGTCCGGCGGCCCCGGCCTCAGGCCGACCTGCGCTCCCGGCGTCCCATGACCCACAGCGGCCCGGTGAGCAGCCAGATCACCGTGACCACGCCCAGCATCCCGAACCCGCGCGTCAGCGCCGCGCGCTGCGTCTCGTCCGCCACGGTGTAGCCGAGCCCCGACGACACCGCCACGGCGATCGCGACCGCGCCCAGCCAGCGGTAGAAGTCCGCCCACTCCTTGCGGGTCCGCTCGGGTCCCAGCTTCGGGACCCGGCGCGGCGCGGGTCCGCCGGCGAACCGGTGGGCGAACCGCTCGTCGGCCCAGGTGATCATGCGGTGCCCGAACATGAGGGTGCAGCCGAGGTAGATGCCCGCGAGCCGGTGCGCGGTGCCGACCTCGCCGCCGCGGTGCAGGTCGATCGCGACGGCGGCGATGAGCACCACGTCGAGGACCGGCACCAGGGCCAGCGCGACCGTCCCCGCCCGGCGCGCCCGCAGCACGTACCGCAGCGTCAGCCCGCCGAGCACGAGGATCCAGAACCCGATCTCGCACGCGGCGATCGTCCACAGCACCGGACTGGTCAGCTCGCTCATGCGCACCACTGTGCCGGGTCCGTGCATCGTCGTCGTCCCCCCGACGGAGCACGGGGCATCCCCCGATCGGCGGACCTCCACCGGCGGTGTCGTGTGTTGGAATGAAGGCATGACGGGGGACGAACGCGACGCGTCGAGGGTATTCGTCGCCGTCCCCGCGTTGGGCGCCGCCATGGTGGGCGCGCTGCTGTGGGCCGCGGGCGGCTGGTCCGCGTGGGCCGTGAACGAGGACGTCTATCCGTGGCCGGTGAAGGCCGGCCTGCTGTGCGCCGCTCTCGCCCTGCAGATCCTGGCCCGCCGGCGCCCCGCCGTGGGGTTCACTCTCACACTGGCTCTGGTGCTCGCGGATCTCCCGTTCGGGCCGTCGGTGCCGCTGTGGATCGCGCTGTCCGACCTCATCTACCTCGCCACGGCCCTCGGCTCCGAGCGACTGGTCCGAGTGGTCGCGGGAGTGTCGTTGGCGCTCACGGTCGGCGCCGCGGTGGCCGCCACCGCGCTCGAAGGGGTCAAGGCCGGCGTGTACGCCACGTTGATCCTGGTGGCCCTGACCTGGTCCCCGATCGGCTACGCGCGAGCACTGCGCGCGTACCGGAAGCTCGCCGCGATGGAACGCCAGGAGAGCGAGGCACGGCGGGCGAACACGATCGCGCAGGAGCGTCGCCGGCTCGCCCGAGAACTGCACGACACCGTCGCCGGGCACCTCTCGGCGGTCGCGATCCTGGCCGACGCCGCGCAGCGCACACCGCAGAATCCCGCGGTCCTGCAGTCGATCCGGTCCGGCAGCCTGGCCGCGCTCGAGGAGATGCGGGCGACCATCAATCTGCTCACCTCCCCGGACGACGCGGCGGTCCGCACCACCCTCGCCTCGCTCGAACCGCTCATCGCGACCGCGAGCGCGGCGGATGTCGCCGTCCGGCTGCGCGTGCCCGATACGCCGCTGCCCACCGCCGCCGAGGCCGTGCTCACGCGCATCCTCGGGGAGGTCATCACGAACGCCACCAAACACGCGCCGGGCGCTCCGCTGGAGATCGTCGTGGACACCGACCGGGATGAGCTCACCATGACCGCGACCAATCCCCTGCCCTCCACCGCGTGGTCGGAGGGCTCCGGCGACGGCCTGCGCAACATCGCCTTCCGCGCCGAGTCCGTCGGCGGCTCCGCGACCGCCGGCCCGCACGAGGGGGCCTGGGTCGTACGGGCGAGCGTGCCGATGGAGGTCGCGCGGTGACGGTCACCGTCGTCCTGGCGGACGACCATGCGGCGATCCGGGCGGGCCTGCGGCTGCTCCTGGAGTCGACGGGCGAGGTGCGGGTGCTCGGCGAGGCGGCCGACGGTGCCGCCGCGCTGCGGCAGGCACGGGCGCTCAAGCCCGATGTGGTGGTCATGGATGTACGGATGCCGCGGGTGGACGGACTCGCCGCGACCGCGTCCGTGGTCGCGGAGACCGACTGTGCCGTACTGGTCCTCACGACCTTCGACCTCGACGAGTACGTGCTCGGCGCCCTCCGCGCGGGGGCGAGCGGCTTCCTGCTCAAGTCCGCGGGTGGCGACGAGCTGATCCGCGCCGTGCGGGCGGTCGCGGACGGCGACGCGGTGCTGGACCCGAAGGTGACCCGCGCCGTGATCGGCGCGCTGCCCCGCCCCGCCGACGAGCCCGCGCCGGTGGACCTGTCCGCGCTCACCGATCGCGAACGCGACGTGCTGGCGGGGCTGGGCGACGGGCTCTCCAACCAGCAGATCGCCCGTCGTCTGGACATCGGGGAGGCGACGGTGAAGACCCACGTCTCCCGCGTGCTGATGAAGCTCGGCGTGCAGTCGCGCGTGCAGGCCGCGGTGATCGCCGCGCAGTCCGGAACGACTGATAGCGCCACATAGCATCAATCGCTGTCCCGGCACCATGACCAGAACGATCAGCCAGGCGGAGTTGCGGAACGGCAGCGCCGGTGTCATGGACGCACTTGAGGCCGGCGACGCCTTCATCATCACGCACAACGGCCGACCAGTCGGCGAACTCCGGCCGATCCGGGCGCCCCGAGAGGTCTCCACGGCTGAAGTGAAGCGCCGCTTCGCCGGATTCGTCGGCACGTACGCGTTGCTGAATCGGAGCTCCCGGCCTCCTCCAGGATCAGCGCCATCACCCTCGCCGAGCTGGGACGCTGATCGTCGCGGCCGGCCGCAGCCCGAAGCCGCGTAAGGTGGACCTGATGATCGCGGCGATCGCGTCCGCAAACGGTCTCCCCCTGTTCACGAGCAACACTGACGACCTCGTCGGACTCAAATCCATCGTCCCCCTGGTACCGGTCACTCCCGCGAGCACGCCGTCGGGGCTGACCGCGCGCCGTCCACCATCACCGGCGGGACGGCCCGCGGCGGATCCGTACCCTCACCCCCTCACCGGGCGAGGGTACGGATCCAGTCTCGAGTGGCGGCGGGGTCGATCACGTCGTCCAGTTCGAAGGTGGTGGCGGCGTGCAGGGCCCGGCCGCGCTGGTACGCCAGTGCCAGCAACTGGTCGAAGAGCTCGGCGCGAGCGGCCTCGTCCGGTGCCGCGGCGAGTTCCTTGCTGAAGCCCAGCCGCACCGCGCCCTCGAGGCCCATACCGCCGATCTCGCCGGTCGGCCACGCGACGGTGAACTGGGGTGCGTGGAAGCTCCCCGCCGCCATCGCCATGGCGCCGAGACCGTAGCCCTTGCGCAGGAGGAAGACTCCGACCGGCACGGTGAGCCGGGCGCCGAGCACGAACAGCCGGGAGAAGCGCCGCACCGTCGCCTGCTCCTCCGCGTCCGGGCCCACCATGAACCCCGGGGTGTCACACAGCGAGACCACCGGAAGCCCGTGCGCCTGCGCCAGTTCCAGGAAGTCCGCGAGCTTGTCGGCGGCCTCGGCATCGATGGCGCCGCCCAGGTGCCGGGTGCTGTTGGCGATGAGCGCGTAGGGCACGCCCTCCACCCGCACCAGCGCGGTGATCACGCCGACCCCGTAGTCGCGGCGCAGTTCCAGCGTCGAGTCCTCGTCGACGATCGCCGCGATCGCGGCACGGACGTCGTAGGCGCGCAACCGGTTCTCCGGCACCACATGTCGAACCCCGCGCGGATCGGGGGCGGTCCAGTCGTCGACGGCTCCCGCGAAATAGCCGAGGTACCTCCGCGCCTGCTGCACCGCCTGCACCTCGTCGTCCGCGACGACGTGCACCACGCCGTTGCGGCGCTGCACGTCGATCGGGCCGATCGCCTCGGGCGGGAACTCCCCCAGCCCGCCGCCGGAGATCATCGCGGGGCCGCCCATGCCGATGTTCGCATCGGACGTCGCGATGATCACATCGCAGACACCTGCGAGCGCGGCGTTGCCGGCGAAGCACCGTCCCGAGACGACGGCGATCAGCGGCACCCGTCCGCGCAGCGCGCCGAGCGACCGGAAGGTGGGGACGTCGAGGCCCGCCACGATGTCGATGTCCGTGTCGCCGGGGCGACCGCCGCCGCCCTCGGCGAAGAGCACGATCGGGACGCCGCGGCGCTCCGCCACGTCGATGAGGCGGTCCGTCTTGGCGTGGTTGCGCCAGCCCTGCGTGCCGGCCAGCACCGTGTAGTCGTAGGAGATCACCATCGCCTCGGTGCCGTCGATCGTCGCGAGTCCGCCGATCAGTCCGTCCGCGGCGCCGGTGGCGATGAGGTCCTCCTCCGACCGGCGGGCGCGCTGCGCCGGCAGGACCAGCGCGCCGTACTCGGTGAAGCTCCCCGCGTCCACGAGGTCGTCGATGTTCTCACGCGCGGTGCGCCGACCGATCCGGCGCCGCTTGGCCACGGCGTCCGGGCGGCCCTCGTCGCGGGTCACGCGGTGCCGCTCGCGCACCTCGTCGAGGTCCGCGCGGCGCCGGTCGAGATCGCCCTCGTCCGCTCCGTCGTGTCCGTCGAGCGCGCCGCCCGCGGGTGCATAGGTCAGGAGCGGCGTCCCCGCCGTCACCGTGCGCCCGGGCCGCACCAGCACCTCGCCGACGGTGACCGGCACCGTCAGCACCTGCTCGTGCTCCATCTTCATCGCCTCGAGGACGACCAGCGCGGTGCCCGGCTCGGCGGTCTCGCCCTGCTCCGCCACCGCGACGACGGTGCCCGTCATCGTCGCGACCAGGACGTCACCGTCGAGATCGGCCGACGGCGTGTCTCCCGCCTCCGCCGCGGGTGCGAGTTCCGCGATCCGGCGGGTGAGGTACCCCGTATCGACGGGGCCCGAACGGAATTCGGGGTCCGCAAGAACGGCACGCAGCAGTCCGATGGTGGTCCCGGGGCCGTCGATGACGAACTCGCCCAGCGCCGCGTCGAGCTTGGCGAAGGCGCGTTCCGCGGTCGCCGCGCGCACGATCACCTTCGCGAGCAGCGAATCGTACCGGGCGGAGGTGGTCAGGCCGGGCCGGCCGTAGCCGTCCACCCGCACCCCGCGCCCCGTCGGGGGCGTGTACGCGGTGAGCCGACCCGCGGACGGGAGGACGGTCCCGTCCGGTTGCGGTACCTCGAGGTTGACGCGTGCCTGCACCGCGGTGCCGCGGGCGATCGCCGGTGCGCCGGTGATGACGCCGTCGCGGCAGGCGATGCCGACGGGTAGGTCCAGCGATGCGAGCGCGGCGCCCTCCGCGAGGGCGAGTTGCACGGCGACCAGGTCGATGCCGGTGACCTCCTCGGTCACGGTGTGCTCCACCTGGATCCGAGGATTGACCTCCAGGAAGACCGCGGTGTTCTCGCGGACCAGGAACTCGACGGTGGCCAGGCCGCGGTAGCCGGCGGCGGCGCACAGCCGGGCGGCGTGGCCGTGCAGCGCGGTCCGCAGCTCGTCGGTCAGCGCGGGCGCCGGCGCGAGCTCGATCAGCTTCTGGTTGCGGCGCTGCACGCTGCAGTCCCGATCGCCGAGCGCGAGGGCGCTGTCCCCGTCGCCGGCGATCTGCACCTCGATGTGCCGGGCCCCGGTCTGCAGTTCCTCCGCGAAGACCCGGCCGTCGCCGAACCCGAGCTCCGCCTCGGAGACACAGGCGCGGTAGGCGGATTCGAGGTCCTCCTCGAACCGCGGCCCGGGCAGCACTGCCCGCATGCCGCGCCCGCCGCCGCCGGCGAGGGCCTTGATCATGACGCCGCTCGGGCGGCCGGCGGCGAAGGCCCGCACGGTCGCGAGGTCGGCGCCGCCCTCGGTGGCCGCGGGCACCGGGACGCCCACGGCGACGGCGGCCGCGCGGGCGGCGGCCTTATCGCCGAAGGCACGCAGGACCTCCGGAGCGGGGCCGACGAAGGCCAGGCCGGCTGCGGCGCACGCGGCAGCGAAATCGGCGTTCTCGGCTAGGAATCCGTAGCCCGGGTGCACCGCATCGGCCCCGGTCCGCGCGGCGGCCGCGAGGACCGCATCGGCGTCGAGGTACGACGCGGGTCCGGATCCGTTCAACGCCACGGCATCGTCGGCCGCGGCGACGTGCGGGGTGTCGGCGTCGTCGGCGGCGTAGACCGCCACGGTGGGAACGCCCAGCTCCTGTGCCGTGCGGATGATCCGCAGCGCGATCTCGCCGCGGTTCGCGATGAGCAGTTTCACTCCGACTCCCCCGTCTCCACCGCGATCTGCGCGGCCCTGGCGAACAGATCGCCCTTGCGCACCTTGCCGGTCGCGGTCATCGGCAGCGCGTCGACCACGACGAAGTCGGGGACCTTGTACCCCGCCATGTTCGCGCGGGCCCAGGCGGTCAGCTCGGCGACATCGAGTGGCTCCGCGGAGACGACGAAGGCGAGCGGTACCTGCCCCTTCCGCGCGTCCGGACGTGGGACGACCGAGACGGTACCGATGGACGGGTGCGCCTTGAGCAGGCCCTCGACCTCGGACGGGAACACCGACATGCCGTTCACCTTGATCATCTCCTTGGTGCGAGCGAGGTAGTGCACCGCGCCCCACTCGTCGAGCCGGCCGACATCGCCGGTGTGCAGCCAGCCGTCGCGGATCGCCTCCGCGGTGGCCTCGGGCCGGCGGTGGTAGGCGGTGAGGATCGACGGGCTGCGCACGACGATCTCGCCGGACTCGCCGACGGGGACGGGCGCACCGTCGGCGTCCACGATCAGGATGTCCGTGCCGGGCACGGGAAGTCCGCAGAACACGGGGTCGGCGGTGAGGTCCAGGTCGCCGTCCTGGAAGCCCAGGGTGAAGGTGTCGGCGGTGTGCGTCTCGGTCATGCCGTAGGAGGCCTCGCGGAGCGTCCCACCGGTCAGTGCGCGCCAGCGGGCGCGCAGCTCCGGAGTCAGCTTGAGGACGAAGGAGACCGCGAAAGGGCTGACGACGGTGCCGAACCCGGCGCCGTCGAATCCCGGGAGTTCCATCAACTCGACGTAGTTGTCGACGGTGCCCACCAGGTCGGTCACGGCGTACCGCGCGACGAGCGCCGCGACGGCCACCGGGTCCCAGCGAGTGAGGAGGACCACCGTCTGGCCGTTGACGAGCGGCTTGAGGATGCCGAAATCCTCTCCGGCGATCCAGAACACGGGCAGGAAGTTCAGGCCGACCGCGCCCGGGTCCCCCACCGGGCCGCCGCCCGCGAGCGTCGCGGTGGCGGCGGTGTAGGCCATGTGCCGCTGCGTGTGCTCGCACCCCTTCGGCAGGCCGGTGGTGCCTCCGGTGTAGTTCAGGGCGGCGAGCGCATCCGGGTCGGATTCGCGGATCGGTGCGGGAGCGGCGGCCACCACCCGGCGCCAGTCGCTTCGCGGGTCCGGCGCGGTGTCGAAGGGCGGCGGCGCATCGGCGAACGGCGTTGTGCCGTAGAGGAGGTCGCCCAGGGCCGTCGCGATCACGGTGTGCACGGCCGTCTCCGCCCGCACGGACCGCACCAGGTCCAGCAGGTCCGTCTGGGCGAGGAGCACGCCCACGCCGGCGTCCTCCAGTTCGTGCTGCAGTTCGCGCCCCTTGAGCAACGGATTGACCGGCACGTGAACGGCGCCGAGCTTGAGGATCCCGAGCATGGCAATGGAGAACTGCGGACAGTTCCCCAGGTACACGCCCACCGCGTCGCCCGGCCGCACGCCGTGCTCGGCCAGCAGTCCGGCGAACCGATCGGAGAGGTCGTCGTACTCGGCGTAGGTCAACTCCCGCCCGTAGAAGGCGATCGCGACCGTCTCCGGCCGCTGCCGCGCCCAGTGCCGCAGGTGCTCGACCATCGCCGGTGTGCCGGCGGGGTATTCGACGGTGCGCGGCACCTGCGCGGGCCAGTTCCGCAGGCGCAGCGCGTGGATCTCCTCGGCGGCGGCGGCGAGCGCGGCGGCCCGGTCGGTGATCGCGTCGGACATGATGCTCCTTAGCCGACCGGAACCTCTCGGATGCCGATCAATCGCTGTGCCACGCGGATCTGGTCCGCGATGAAGCGCTCGCGCTCGGCCGCGCTGTCGCGGGCCACGCGCTTCGCGCCGTGGTGGATGATGTCGTTGAGGATGCGGACCAGGGCCGCGGGCTCCAGGCACAGGTCGACGGTGCCGGGATCGAGCGCCGCCAGGTAGGCGGTGTAGCGGCGGTGCGTACGCCGGATCATCCGCTCCCAGATCACCGCCACGTCGTCGCGGACCGGCGCCATCGCGTCGAACAGCGCGACGAGGCCGCCGTTCGCGAACACCCCGTCGGCGTAGGCCCGCATCGTCGCGGCGATCACCTCGCGCGGGTCCGTGGTTTCGATCCCCGCGAGGGACTGCGTCGCCTCGAGCTCGTCCGCCACCCGGTCCACGAGGGCCAGCAGGATCTCGTCCTTGGACCGGAAGTAGGCGTAGAACGTGGGGCGCGAGGTCTGTGCGCGGGCCGCGATGAGCTCGACGGTGGTGGCGGCGTAGCCGAGGTCGTCGAAGCACTCCGCCGCCGCCCGGAGGAGCTCCTCCCGGCGGGCGCCGCCGGCGTCCTTGCGGTTCGCGCGGGCCCGCTCCTGCGATTCGCTGATCGTCACGCTCACGAGTGTGCTCGGCCGAGACCGGACCTTCAACAACGCCAGCGCGCGCGTCACGCGGACGCCGGGACGCCCGGGACGGCCTCCGGGTCCTCGCGCACGGCCCTGCCGTTCGTCTCCTTGAGGAAGTACGCGCTGGCCAGGGTGACCAGCCCCATCGCGGCGAGGTACACCGACACGAGGGTGGTGGACTGCGTCTCCGCGATGATGGCGGTCATGATGAGCGGTGCGACGCCCGAGACGCCGACCGCCGCGAGCTGGTACGCGAGCGAGGCGCCGGAGTAGCGGATACGGGGCTCGAACAGCTCGGCCATGAACGCCGCGAGCGGGCCGTAGGTCAGCGCCTGGCCGAAGCTCGAGACGAACATCGCGACCAGGAGCAGTCCCACGTTCGTGGTCTCCGCGAGCCAGAAGAACGGGAACGCCCACACGATGAGCATCGCGGCACCGAGCAGGATCAGCGGCCGGCGGCCCACCCGGTCGGACACGGCGCCCGCCGCCATGATCACCAGGGGCATCACGAGCGAGGTGACCAGCACGCAGGCCAGGATCGAATTGCTGCTCATGCCGAGGCCGCCCGCGGAGGGCTTCTTGCTGCCGTAGCTCACGAAGCCGGCGATGGAGACGTAGAACGCGGAGTTCGTTCCGGCCAGCAGGCCGGCACCGAGCAGGATCTTGCCCCAGTGCCCACGGATCGCCTCGGACAGCGGCGCCGCCGCGACGGTCTCCTTGCCGGCGTTCTTGGCCGCGACCTCGCGCTGCAGGGCGAGGAACTCGGGTGAGTCCTCGATCTTCTTGTGGATGTACATCACGACGGGCACCAGCACCGCACTGGCCCAGAACGGCACGCGCCAGCCCCAGCTGAGGAAGGCGGCGTCGTCGAGCACGGTGTTCATCAGGATCATCATCAGGTTGCCCAGGAGCAGGCCGAGCGGGACGCCCATCTGACCGAAGGTGCCGGCGAATCCACGCTTCTTCGGGCCCGCGGACTCGGTGAGCAGCAGCACCACACCGCCCCATTGACCGCCGCATGCGAGGCCCTGGATGAACCGCAGCGAGACCAGCAGGATCGGCGCGAGCGAGCCGATCGCCGAGGCGGTCGGCAGGCAGCCGATGAGGAAGGTGGCCGCGCCCATCGCGGACAGGCACCACAGGAGCATCGGCTTGCGGCCGATCCGGTCACCGAAATGCCCGGCCAGGATTCCGCCGAGCGGACGGGCGATGAAGCCCACCGAGAAGGTGGCGAAGGCCATGAGCGTCCCCATCAGCGGCGACAGGCCCGGGAAGAAGACCTTGTCGAACACCAGGGCGGCAGCGGTGCCGTAGACGAAGAAGTCGTACCACTCGATCGAGCTGCTCACCAGTCCGGCGGTGAGCAGCTTGCCGTGCGACTTCTTCTGCACCGGCGCGGCGGCGCCGGACTCGCTGATCTGTGTCATGAACGACCCTTCGTGGAAGTGTGTGATCCCCGACACAGAGAATGCTTGACGTTGACGTTCGTGTCAACCGATCCCGGGAAATAACTGAGCGTTTGCTTACGCAGATGGGGGCCTGTTTCCAGGACTCTGACGGAGATCGACACCGGCTCCGGCCTCGATCACGTACAAAGAGCACATGGCACTCCTCGAACCCGATTTCCCGTCCGTCAACGGCCGCGACACCGTCCGCGCCTGGATCTACACGCCGGCCCGCGAGCCGCGCGCGATCGTGCAGGTCGTCCACGGCCTCGGCGAGCACTCGCGCCGGTACCTGCGCCTGATCACGGCGCTCCTCGACGCCGGCTTCGTGGTGGCCGCCGAGGACCACGCAGGGCACGGGGCGACCGCGATGGCCTCGGGCGTGTGGGGCGATGCGGGCGAGGACGCGGCGCAGGTCCTGGTCGCCGATGCCGCCGCGCTCCGCGCGAAGGTCCGCGAGCTCCACCCCGGACTGCCCTACGTCGCCTTCGGACACTCGATGGGCTCGATGATCGCCCGCGGGCTGGTCACCGCGCAGCCGGACGGGATCGACGGCCTGGTGCTGTGCGGGATCGCCGCGCAGATCGCCGGCATCGACGGTGTCGTCGACCGCGCGGCGCTCGCCGCGGAGCCCGATCAGGCCGGACCCGTGCCCGCGCACTACGTCGGAGAGCTGTTCGACGGCTTCGTGTCCCGGTTCGGCGCGGGAGCGGGCCCGACCGATTGGGTCGCGCGGGACGCGGACGTCGTGCGCGACCACGCCGTCGACCCGTTCAACAACTTCGGCGCCCCGCTGTCGACCCGGTTCCTGCGTGGCTTCATCGAGCTGTACGACGCCGCGAACGGCGACGCCTTCTACGCCGCCCTCCGGCCGGAGACGCCCGTGTTGATCCTCGCCGGCGACCAGGACCCGGTGACCAACTACGGCGAGGGGGCGTATCACGTGGCGAACGCCCTCGTCGCATCCGGCCATCCCGATGTACGGACGCGCGTCTACCCCGGAGTGCGGCACGAGGTGCACAACGAGCCCGACACCCGCGACGACGTGACCGCCGAGCTCATCGGCTTCGTCGAGCGCGTGATCGCCTGACGGAGAACGCACGCGGCGCCCCGGCGGTCACCGCCGGGGCGCCCCGTCCGTGCCCTACTGCGTACGCAGCTCCCGCTTGAGGATCTTGCCGGTGCCACCCTTGGGCAGCTCGGCGAGGAGATGGACCTCGCGCGGGTACTTGTACGCCGCCAGGCGCTCGCGACTGAAGTCCGTCAGCGCCTCCGCGTCGGCCGTCGCACCCGGGCGGAGCACGACGAACGCGACGACCTCCTCCCCCAGCCGGTCGTCGGGCCGCCCGACGACCGCGGCCTCGACGACATCGGGGTGGGTGTAGAGCACCTCCTCGACCTCGCGGGGATAGACGTTGTAGCCGCCGCGGATCACCAGGTCCTTGAGGCGGTCGACGATGAAGAAGTAGCCGTCCTCGTCGCGGTAGCCCAGGTCGCCGGTGTGCAGCCAGCCGTTTCGCAGTGCCTCGGCCGTCGCGTCGGGCCGCTTGTAGTAACCCTTCATCACGTTGTGGCCGCGGACCACGATCTCACCGACGTTGTCAGCGCCGGGCGGGAGCTCCGCACCGTCGAGATCGACGGCCCGTAGCTCCACGCCCCAGATGGGCTTGCCGATCGAGAGCACCTTGCGCTGCTCGGCGCTGATGTTGAAGGTCGCGGTCGACGCGGTCTCGGAGAGGCCGTAGCCCTCCAGGATCACCAGGCCCGGGAACTTCTCCTCGAAGGCGCGGATCACGCCACCGGGGATCGACGCGCCGCCGGAGACGGCCGCGCGCAGGCTGCCCAGGTCACGGCCGGCGATGTCCTCGCCGAGCAACGCCACGTACATGGTCGGGACGCCGGACAGCACCGTGACCCGGCGCCGCTCGATCACGTCGATGACCGCACCCGCTTCGAATCGCGGCACCAGTGCGACCGAACCGCCGTACCGCACAGCGGCGTTGAGGACGCTCGACAGCCCGAAGACGTGGAAGAGCGGCAACGCGCCGAGGGCGACGTCGTCGTCGCGCATGCCGAACAACTGCGGCGCGACGGTGCAGTTCATGTAGAGCTCGAAATGGGTCAGCTCGGCGCCCTTGGGCCGCCCCGTCGTACCCGAGGTGTACAGCAGGACCGCGGTGTCGTCCGAGCTCGTGGGGTGGATCTCCCCGGTGTCCGACTCCGTCAGGAGCTCGGCGAAGGGCACGGCGCCCGACGGTGTCGGCGCCCCGAGCGACACGACCGCCACGTCGTCCACCCCCGCCTCCGCCGCGCCCGCGAGGGCGGCCTCGGCGGAGAAGTCGGAGGCGATGAGCAGCTTCGCGTCGCTGTCGCCCAGGTGGTAGGCCACCTCACGCGCGGTGAACAAGGGGTTCAGCGGCACCATCGTCAGGCCTGCCTTGAGGATGCCGAAGTAGACCAGCACGAACTCCGGCAGGTTCGGCAGCTGCACGGCCACCTTGTCGCCCGGCGCGAGGCCGCGCACCAGCAGCGCGGCGGCGATCCGCCCCGACTGCTCGTCGACCTCGCGGTAGTCGATCTCGCGATCCCCGAAGTACAGCATCGGCGCACCCGGGCGCGCATCGGCGGACTCGCGCAGCATCACGGCCAGGTTGAACGACATGCGCTACTCCCCCGCCAGCACGCGACGCGGGACGTCGACCAGCATGGTGTCGATCTGCGCCTGCGTCACACCGCGCTCGAGCACGTACGGGAAGACGTCCTCGAAGACGTGCGTGTAGTGCCACTGGAGCATGCCCGCCTTGACATTCGGGTCGATCCAGTCGATGTAGCAGGACGCGTCCTGCGACAGCACGATCTTGTCGGTGTATCCGCGGCGCACCATCTCGATGAGCGTGTCGTTGCGCGCCTCGAAGGTGGTCTCCAGGTTGATGCCGAACCGGTCGAAGCCCAGGGTGAAGCCGGCATCGGCGAGCGCGGAGAGGTGGTCGACGTCCGTGGAATCGCCACTGTGCCCCAGGACGATCCGCGCCGGATCCACGCCCTCCTCGTCACACATCACCCGCTTGACCAACAGGCCCGTCTCCGAGCCGGGGTGGGTGTGCACGGTGATCGGCACGCCGGTGGCGTTGTGCGCCTTCGCCACTGCTCGCATCACCCGTTCCACGCCCTCGGTCAGGCCGTGGTGGTCGATGGCGCACTTGAGCATGCCCGCCTTCACGCCCGTGTCGCCGATGCCCTGCTCGATGTCCCGGACGAACATGTCCGCCATGGGATCCGGGAAGTCGATACCCGTCATCGCGGTCAGGGCCGGCCCGCGGTACATGAAGTACCGCGGCACGTCCCGGTAGGTGTAGACGCCGGTGGCCGCGACGATCCGCACCGGCGTCCGCTCCGCGATCCGCTGGATCCGCGGGATGTAGCGGCCGAGGCCGACCACCGTCGGATCGACGATGGTCCGCACGCCGGCGTCGTACGCCCGCTGCAACTGCGCGACCGCGTCGTCCGCCCGGGCGTCCTCGTCGCCGAAGTCCTCCGGGTAGTTCTGCTGGATGTCCGGCGTGAGCACGAAGACGTGCTCGTGCATGAGCGTGACGCCCAGGTCGGCGGCGTCGACGTCTCCGGTGACGGTGTGTACGGCTCCCATGGTTCCTACTTTCCGACGGTGACTCGTGATGGGCGGGGCGGTTCTGTCAGGCGGGCAGGTCGATCAGGCCCGCGAGTGCGGTGCGGTGCCGGCCGGCCGCCCCCAGCGCGATCTGGTCGGCCTTGGCGCGCTTGAGGTACAGGTGCACCGGCGCCTCCCAGGTCATCCCGATGCCGCCGTGCAGCTGCACCGCCTCCTCCGCGGCACGGACCGCGAGGTCCGAACAGTATGCGGCGGCCACGGCGACCGCGATGACGCTCTCGGGATCTTCCGGCCCCAGCTCCGCCAGCGTGACGGCGGCCGACCGGGCCGCCGCCGCCGCGGATTCCGCATCGGCGTACAACTCGGCGAGACGATGCTTGAGCGCCTGGAAGCCGCCGACGATCCGACCGAACTGCCTGCGCTCCTTGAGGTACACGACCGTGGTGAGCACGCACCAGCGCGCGAGACCGGCCTGCTCGGCGGCCAGGAGCGCGGCCCCGGTCAGGAGCCCCGCGCGGACCGCGGTGGCACCGTCGGCGGTGAGGACATCGCCCCGGGCGCCGTCGAGGGTGATGTCGGCGAGCTGCCGCGTCATGTCCAGCGAGGACACCGGCTCGATCCGGGTGTCGGCCGCCGGGACGGCGTACAGCGCACCGTCGGAGCCCGGGACGAGGAGGACATCGGCACCGATCGCCCCGGCGACGGACCGCACGGTGCCCGACAGCGCACCGTCGACGACGGGAACCGTCGGGACCGGCCCGTGCGGGTTCACGGAGAAGGGCACCACCAGGGCCGCCGACCGCTCGCCGGTGGCGAGCCGGGACGGCAGGGCCGATGCGCCGGCGGCCAGCGCCGTCGCGGTGGCGATCCCCGCGGAGGTGAGGAAGTCCGTTGCCGCGCAGGCCGCCCCGAGCTCCTCGGCGACGACCCCGGCCACCGCCGCACCTGCCCCGGCGCCGCCCAGGTCCTCGGGGACGAGCAGGCCCGCGACCCCCATCTCGGCGAGCTCGCCGTCGATCCCGGGGGCCGGGGTTCCGTCGTAGGCAGCGATGAGGTCCGCCGGTGCCGTGCGGCGCCCGAGCAGGTCGCGCACCGCCGCGCGCAGGTCGTCCTCGACGTCGGTGTTCAGTAGCTGCGGTGAGAAGCTCACTTGGGCACGTCCTTCCACGGCAGGTCCTTGTCGACCCGGTGCTCCGGCGGCAGCCCCAGCACGCGCTCCGCCACGATGTTCTTGAGGATCTCCGAGGTGCCGCCCTCGATCGAGTTGCCCTTGGCCCGCAGATAGCGGTACCCGGCGTCCCGGCCGTAGAAGTCGACCCGGTCCGGACGGACCATCGTCCAATCCGCGTACCGCAGGCCGTCTTCCGCGAGCAGCTCCAGTTCGAGTCCCGACAGCTTCTGGTTGAGCCGCGCGAAGGACAGCTTCATCGCCGCGCCCTCCGGCCCGGGTTGCCCGGACGCAAGCTTCTGCCCCAGTCGCTGCGCCGTCACCCGGGCGACCTCGCTGTCCACCCACAGGCGGAGCAGGTCGTCGTGCAGGTCCGGCGTGCGCAGCTCCGGGCGCTCGCGCCAGGTCCTGGCGACGACGCCGATCATGCCGTCCTCGCGCTGTGCGGCGCGACCGCCGATCGCGACCCGCTCGTTGTTGAGCGTGGCATTGGCGACCTGCCAGCCCTGGCCCACCGCACCGAGGCGGTGGGCGTCCGGGATGCGCACGCCCTCGAGGAAGACCTCGTTGAACTCGGCCTCGCCGGTGATCTGCCGCAGCGGCCGCACATCGATCCCCGGGTCGGACATGTCGCACAGGAAGTACGTCAGGCCCTTGTGCTTGGGCAGATCCGGATCGGTACGGGCGACCAGGATCGCCCACTGCGCGTTGTGCGCGCCCGAGGTCCAGACCTTCTGGCCCGTGACCACCCAGTCGTCGCCGTCGCGCACCGCGCGGGTCGCGAGGCCCGCGAGGTCGGAGCCGGCGCCGGGCTCGCTGAAGAGCTGGCACCAGATCTCCTCGCCCGTCCACAGCGGGCGCAGGAAGCGGTCGATCTGCTCGGGCGTGCCGAAGGACAGGATCGTGGGGGCGGCCATGCCCAGGCCGATGCCGTTGACATGACTGCGGTTGTCGGGGGCGCCCGCCGCGGCGAACCGTGCGTCGACCGCCTGCTGCAGGGACCGCGAGAGGCCCAGCCCGCCGCGTCCCTCCGGGTACGCCACCCACGCGAGGCCGGCGTCGTAGCGGGCCCGCAGGAACTCCAGCGGGTCCGTCTCGGCCGGCGGATGCGCCGCGAGGAACTCGTCGACCCGCCGGGCGAGCTCGTCCGGCCCCGGCGCCGTCATCGCTGCGCCCGGGCCGCCGCGCGCTTCTTCAGCTCCGCGCGGGCGAGGGAGTTCTTGTGCACCTCGTCGGGCCCGTCGGCGAACCGCAGGGTCCGGATGCCGGCGTAGTACTCGGCGAGCGGGAAGTCCTGCGACAGGCCGCCCGCGCCGTGCGCCTGGATCGCCTTGTCCAGGATCCACTGCACGGTCTGCGGCGTGGCGATCTTGATCGCCTGGATCTCCGTGTGGGCGCCGCGGTTGCCCACGGTGTCCATCAGCCACGCGGTCTTGAGCACGAGCAGGCGCAGCTGCTCGATCCGCACGCGGGACTCGGCGATCCAGTCGCGGATGACGCCTTGCTCGGACAGCGGCTTGCCGAAGGCGGTGCGCTCCGAGACCCGGTCGCACATCGCCTCGACCGCGCGCTCCGCGACGCCGATCGACCGCATGCAGTGGTGGATGCGGCCGGGCCCGAGGCGGGCCTGCGCGATGGCGAAGCCGTCGCCCTCCTCGCCGATCAGGTTGCTCGCGGGCACGCGGACGTCGGTGAACCGCATCTCGGCGTGGCCGCCGTGGCTGTGGTCGTCGTAGCCGAAGACCTCCATGCCGCGCAGTACCTCGAGGCCGGGGGTGTCCCGCGGCACGAGGATCTGCGACTGCTGACGGTGCCGCTCGGCGTCGGGGGCGGTCTTGCCCATGACGATGAAGACCTTGCAGTTCGGGTTCATCGCGCCCGTGATCCACCACTTGCGGCCGTTGATGACGTAGTCATCCCCGTCGCGGACGATGGACAGGCCGATGTTGGTGGCGTCGGAGCTGGCGACATCGGGCTCGGTCATCGCGAAGGCGGAGCGGATCTCCCCGTTCAGGAGCGGCTTGAGCCACTGCTCCTTCTGCTCCGCGGTGCCGAACTCGTTGAGCACCTCCATGTTCCCGGTGTCCGGCGCGGCGCAGTTGAACACGGCGGGCGCGAGATGCAGGCTGCGGCCGGAGATCTCGGCGAGCGGCGCGTACTGCAGGTTGCTCAGGCCCGCGCCGTTCTCCCCGGGCAGGAAGAAGTTCCAGAAGCCGCGGCTGCGGGCCTCGGCGCGGAGCTCCGCGAGCACCGGGACGCTGTCCCAGGCCCAACGGTCGTCCAGCTCGGCCAGCTGGCGGTGGAAGGTCTCCTCCGCCGGATAGACGTGGGCGTCCATGAAGTCGTTGACCCGACCGATCAGCTCGGTCGTCGTGGCGTCGTACGCGAATTCCATGTGTCAGTTCTCCTTCAGTGCCGAGATACCGGCGTCGAGCAGCGGGTTCACGGCCTGGCCGGCCTCGGCGAAGCCCTCGCCCACCGTCTGGCCGCCCACGTAGCGGTAGTGGATGCCCTCGACGATCCCCGCCAACTTGAAGCAGGAGAGGGCGATGTAGAAGCCGAGGTCGCCGAGGTCGCGGTTGGACCCGGCGGCGTACCGGTCGATGATCTGCTGCTCGCTCAGGAAGCCCGGGGCCTCCGTCACATCGCTGACGGTGCCCGCGGAGATCTTCGCGAGACGGCCGTACACCAGCATCAGCGCCAGGTCGGTGAGCGAGTCGCCGATGGTGGCCAGTTCCCAGTCGACGACGGCCGCCGGCACGTCCTGCGGTGAGACGAGCACGTTGTCGAGGCGGTAGTCGCCGTGCACGATCCCGGGCGCGGCGTCCGCGGGGACCCGCTTCTCCAGTGCCGCGAAGAGCTCGTCGACCTTCGGCAGGTCACGGGTGTGCGCGGCGGCGAACTGCTTGCGCCAGCGCTGCACCTGACGGCCCAGGAAGCCCTCGGGGCGGCCGTAGTCGGCGAGGCCGACGCTCGCGGGATCGACGTGGTGCAGCTCGATCAGGGTGTCCACGAGTCGCTCGGAGATCGCGCGGGTGCGGTCGGCGCCGAGCGCCACGAGCTCGGAGGCGCGCCGGTAGGGCACGCCGTCGATCTCGCTCATGACGTAGAACGGCGCACCGAGCACCGCGGGATCGTCGCAGAAGGCGTACATCACGGGCACCGGCACGGCGGTGCCCGCGAGCGCCGACATCATGCGGTACTCGCGACCCATGTCGTGCGCCGTGGCCAGCAGCTTGCCGACCGGCGGGCGGCGCAGGATCCACCGGGAGGCACCGTCGGAGATTCGGTAGGTGAGATTGGACTTGCCCCCCGCGATGAGGACCGCCTCGAGGTCGGTGCCCGCGCCCTGCACGTGCTGCGGAAGCCAGGCGCCGAGGACATCGAGGTCGAGGCCCGGATGCCGCTCGGTCATCAGAACACCACCACCGAGACGATCTCGCCGACGCACGCGGGGCGCTCACTGCCCTCGATCTCGATAGTCACCTTCGCGATCACCTGCTGTCCGCCGCCGCCCGGGGTGACGGACACCAGCTCGACGCCGGCCCGCACGCGCGAGCCCACGGGGACGGGCGCAGGGAAGCGAACCTTGTTGCTGCCGTAGTTCACCCCCATCTTCGTTCCCTCGACGGTGTAGATCTGCCACGTCAGCATGGGGATCAGCGAGAGGGTGAGGTAGCCGTGGGCGATGGTCGTGCCGAACGGCCCGGCCTTCGCCTTCTCCGGGTCGACGTGGATCCACTGGTGATCCCCGGTCGCCTCGGCGAACATGTCGATGCGCTGCTGGTCGATCTCGACCCAGTCGCTGTAGCCGAGGTGCTCGCCGACGGCGGCCTGCAGCTCCTCGAGTCCCTTGAGTACGCGCATGATGCTGTGCCCCTAGTCCTTCGGTCCGCCGGCGACGTAGACCACCTGACCGGAGACGAAGCCGGCACCCTCGCTCGCGAAGAAGCTGGCCGTGTGGGCGATGTCCGCGGGCAGGCCGACGCGCTGCACGGGGATCTCCTTGGCCGCAGCGGTTTTGAAGTCCTCGAAGGAGATGCCCATGCGCTCTGCGGTGGCGGCGGTCATATCGGTGGCGATGAAGCCGGGGGCGATCGCGTTGGCGGTGACGCCGAACCGGCCCAGCTCGAGGGCGAGGGTCTTCGTCAGGCCCTGCATGCCGGCCTTGGCCGCCGAGTAGTTGGCCTGCCCGCGGTTGCCGAGCGCCGAGGTCGACGACAGGTTGACGATACGGCCCCAGCCCTCCTTGGTCTGGTACTTCTGCACCTCGCGCGACATCAGGAAGGCACCGCGCAGGTGCACGCCCATCACCGAATCCCAGTCGGAGACGGTCATCTTGAAGATCAGGTTGTCGCGGATGATGCCGGCGTTGTTGATCAGAATGGTGGGCGGGCCCAGTTCCTCGGCGACGCGGGAGACCGCGCTGGTCACCTTCTCCTCGTCCGAGACATCGACGCCGACGCCGATCGCGCGGCCGCCGGCGGCGGTGATCCGGTCGGCGACCTCCTGGCAGGCGGCCTCGTCGAGGTCGAGCACGGCGACGGCGTGGCCGTCGGAGGCGAGGCGGGCGGCGACCTCGGCGCCGATGCCGCGGGCGGCTCCGGTCACGATGGCGATGCGCTGGGTCATGAGAACTCCTTCTGTGGGGACGTACGGCGGGCGAGCGCGGGAACGAGGTCGGTCAGCGCGGCCCGGGTGGTGGTGGGGTCGGTGTGGTGCACGGCGCGGATGCCGAGGGCGGCGGCGCCGTCGACATTGGGGATCGCGTCGTCGATGAACGCCGCGCGCTCCGGCGGGACACCGAGCCGATCGAGCGCGAGCGTGAAGATCGCGGGGTCGGGCTTGCGCAGCCCCACCTCCTCCGAGATGATCACGGGCGCGAAGAGTGCGGCGAGACGCGCACGGGGATAGAGGTTCCCGCCGCCCCAGCTGTTGGAGACGATGGCGACGGGCACGCCCGCGGCGTGCAGGTCCTCCGCGAGCTCCCACATCGCCGGATCCTCCTGGATCCGCGCGAACATGCGGCGCAGCACGCCGTCGGGATTCACCGGCTCCCCCGAGGTCGTGCGCAGCGCCGCGGCGAACTCGGCGTCGAACGCGGCCTCGGGGAGCTCGCCGGTCTCGAGCCGGTGGATCGGGCTCCCGGCGGCGGCGCCGCGGCCGAGCCAGGACTTGAGCGTGGCGGTGAACCCGGCCCGCTCGATGCCCTCGTCCGCGATCCACGCCTCGATGCTGTGGCGCATCGGCTCGGTGAGGACGCCGCCGTAGTCGAACAGCACAGCGTCCACCTCGCGGTGCGCCGCGGGATCGATGTCACGGCCCGCCGCGCCCGACGGTGCCGTCACCGGTCCGCCTGGTAGACCACGCGACCCACCGTGCTGCCGTCGGCGAGGCGCTGCAACCCGTCGGGGACCTCGTCGAAGGAGAGCCGTTCACTCACCAGCGGATTCACCGATCCCTGGTCCGCGAGCGCGGTCAACTCGGCATGGCACTGCTGGATGGCGGCGGGGTCGTACGCGTTGTACAGGCCCCAGTGCAAGCCCACGATCGAGTAGTTCTTGATCAGGGCGTGGTTGAGGGCGGCCTCCTGGATGGTGCCGCCGGCGAACCCGATGATGAGGATCCGGCCCTCGAAGGCGATGCACTTGGTCGATCGCTGGTAGGTCTCGCCGCCGACCGGATCGTAGATCACGTCGGCGCCGCGGCCGCCGGTCTCGGCCTTGACGACCTCGACGAAATCCTGTGTGTGCCGGTCGATCACGACGTCCGCGCCGAGCGCTCGGGCCACCTCCGCCTTCGCCTCGCCGCCGACGACGCCGATCACCCTGGCGCCGGCGGCCTTACCGAGCTGGATGGCGGCGCTGCCGACCCCGCCGGCGGCGGCGTGCACCAGCAGCGTCTCACCGGGCTGCAGGTGCGCCCGGCGGTGCAGCCCGAACCAGCCGGTCTGGTAGCCGATGAACAGTGAGGAGGCCTGCGCGTCGTCCAGCGAGGCCGGTGCGGGGAAGGTCTGCGCGGCGTTCAGGACGGCGTACTCGGCGAATCCGCCGGCGGGGAGCGCCGCGCCGCCGAGCACCCGGTCGCCCACGGCGAAGCCCTCGACACCCTCGCCGATCGCGGTGATCTCGCCGCACAGCTCGACGCCCGGCGTGAACGGGAGGTCCGGCTTGACCTGGTAGAGGCCGCGACACATGAGCACATCGGGGAAGTTCGCCGCGGTCGCGCGGGTGCGCACCACGACCTGGCCCGCGGCGGGCTCGGGTGTGGGGAGGTCCGCCTCCCGCAGCACCGCGAGCGGCTCGCCCAGTTCGGGGACCTGCCATGCCCTCATCGTGTGCTCTCCTTGTCTTCCAGCCGCTGCTGGAGCTTGTTCATGCCGTGCAGCCACTTGTCGGTGGCGCCCGCACGGGCCGCGTAGTAGCCCGCCACCTCGGGGTGCGGGAGGATCAGGAACTCGTCACCGGCGAGAGCGTCCACCGCCTGCGTCGCGACCTGCTCGGGGGTGAGCGCCGTGTCCCGGCTCAGGAGTTCCTCGAGGTCGCCCGACTGCTCGAGCATGCGGGTCTGCACGCCCTGCGGACAGATGGCCTGGACCACGACCCCGCGATGCCGGTAGGTCACGGACAACCACTCCGCGAAGGCGACGGCGGCGTGCTTGGAGACCGAGTAGGCGGGCGCACCGATCATCGTGAGCAGTCCCGCCGCCGAGGCGGTGACGACGAACCGGCCACCGCCGTCGGCCACCCACTGCGGGACCAGCAGCCGCGCGGCGCGCACGTGAGCCATGACGTTGACCTGCAGCGAGATGTCCCAGTCGGATTCGGGCGCCGCGAGGCCACGGCCCCGGTCGACGCCGGCGTTGGCGTACCAGGCGTCGATCGTGCCGAGCTCGCGGCGGGCGGTCTCGACGAGTGCCGTCACGCCCTCCTCCGAGGCCGCGTCACCCGGCACCGCGACGGCGGTACCGCCCGCAGCGGTGATCTCCGCCGCGACGCGGGCGGCACCGTCGGCATCGAGATCGGAGACGACGACGCGGGCCCCGCGGGAACCCAGCTCCCGGGCCAGCGCGGCACCGATGCCGTTCCCGGCGCCGGTGACGACGACGCCCCGGCCGTTCGGTTCGAAGGCGGGCACGGCCTAGACCCCGCCGGTGAGCAGGACGCCGCCGTCGACGGTGAGCGTCTGGCCGGTCATCCAGGCGGCATCGTCGGACAGCAGGAACGCGACGACCGAGCCGATGTCGTCCGGCACGCCGAGCCGCTTGAGAGGGTAGGCCGCGGAGACCTGCTCCTCGCGGCCCTCGTACAGCGCGGTGGCGAAGCGGGTCTTCACGACGGCGGGCGCGACGGCGTTGACGCGGATGTTCGGGCCGAGCTCGACGGCCAGCTCCTCGGTGAGATGGATGACCGCCGCCTTGGTGACGCCGTAGAAGGCGATACCGGGCGCCGGGCGCAGGCCGGCGACGGAGGCCACGTTGACGATGGCCCCGCCGTGCTCGGACTGCCACGCGGCGTGGACCTTCTTGGTCCAGGACAGGGTGGAGAGCACGTTGACCTCGAAGATCTTGCGTGCGGCGTCGATGTCCAGGTCCATCAGCGGGCCGTACACCGGGTTGATACCGGTGTTGTTGACGAAGAAGTCAGCGCTGCCGAAGGTCTCGATCGCGGTCGCGATCGCTTCGTCCTGGTGCGCCGTGTCGTCGCCCGAGCCGGCGACGGCCACCGCGGACTCCGGGCCACCGAGCTCGGCGACCGCGGCATCGAGCGCCTCCTGCTTGCGGGCCGTGATGACGACCTTCGCACCGTCGGCCACCAGCCGCTGGGCGATGGCCAGGCCGATGCCCCGGCTGGCTCCCGTGACGATCGCGGTCTTCCCGGCGAATCGGGTCATGCTGCACACCTTCCGTTCAAACTGACTAAGCGCTCGCTTATTTTGTAGCTTAGGACACACCCCGCGCCGTGACGACCCCTCCGGAGTACGCAGCCCTGTGACTCTTCTCACACAGTACTGAACCCACCCGTCGCAGGCCCCCGGAAACGACGGAGCGGCCCGCGCGCACAGGCGCGGGCCGCTCCGATCGCCGGGCGGGACGGAACCGTCAGCTCAGCCGCTCGATGATCATCGCCATGCCCTGGCCGCCGCCGACGCACATGGTCTCCAGGCCGAACTGCTTGTCGTGCCACTGCAGCGAGTTGATCAGAGTGCTGGTGATCCGCGCGCCCGTCATGCCGAACGGGTGGCCGATGGCGATCGCGCCGCCGTTGACGTTCACCTTGTCCGCATCGATACCCAGGTCACGGACCGACGGGATCACCTGCGCCGCGAAGGCCTCGTTGACCTCCATGAGGTCGATGTCGCCGATGGACAGGCCCGCGCGCTGCAGCGCCTGCTTCGACGCCTCGACGGGGCCCAGCCCCATGATCTCGGGCGAGAGGCCCGTGACGCCGGTCGAGACGATGCGGGCGAGCGGCGTGAGGCCGAGCGCCTTGGCCTTGGTGTCGGACATGATCACCACGGCGGCGGCACCGTCGTTGAGGGGGCAGCAGTTGCCGGCCGTGACGGTGCCGTCCGGACGGAAGACGGGCTTGAGCCCGGCGATGCCCTCATAGGTGACGCCCGCGCGCGGACCGTCGTCCTGGGAGACGACGGTGCCGTCGGCGAGCGTGACCGGGGTGATGTCCTTGGCCCAGAAGCCCGAGGCGATGGCGGCCTCGGCGCGGTTCTGGCTCCGCACGCCCCACTCGTCCTGGTCCTGGCGGCTGACGTTCTTGAACTGCGCGACGTTCTCCGCGGTCTGGCCCATGGCGATGTAGACATCGGGCAGGAGGCCGTTCTCGCGCGGGTCGACCCAGGTCTGCCCACCCGCGGCGAAGGTCGCGGTGCGCGCCTCGGCGTCGGCGAACAGGGCATTCTTGGTGTCCGGCAGGCCGTCGGCATTGCCCTTGATGTAGCGACTGACGGTCTCGACGCCGCCCGAGAGGAAGACCTCACCCTCGCCCGCCTTGATGGCGTGGAAGGCCATTCGGGTGGTCTGCAGGCTCGAGCTGCAGTACCGGTTGACGGTGACCCCGGGCAGGTGGTCGAGGCCGGACTCGACGGCGACGACGCGGGCGATGTTGAAGCCCGACTCGCCGGCCGGCTGGCCGCAGCCGAACATCAGATCGTCGATGTCGCGCGGGTCCAGCTCGGGGACCTTGGCCAGCGCGGCACGCACCATCTGGACCGACAGGTCGTCCGGACGGACGTCCTTGAGCGAGCCCTTCGCGGCGCGACCGATGGGCGACCGCGCGGTGGAGACGATGACGGCTTCGGGCATGAGAGACCTCCGAGTTCGAACCACAATTTACTAAGCGCTCGCTTAGCGGTGTACCATCCACTCTGCACCACTGCGGCGCGAGCGTCAATCCGCCCGCCGCTGTGGTCCCGTTCACAATAGGCAGACCGCCGTGCGTTGGCGCACCCGGAAGGGGAGACGATGACCGATCCCGACGCGCCGTCCCGCGCGGACGCGACCAGGGCCCGTTTGCTGGCCGCTGCCGCGGCCGCCTTCGCCGAGCGCGGCTTCCACGGCACCACCACCCGCGACATCGCCGCGGCCGCAGGCATGAGTCCCGCCGCCGTCTATGTGCACTACAAATCGAAAGAGCAACTGCTACACCACCTCTCGAAGTTCGGACACCAGCGGATCATCGACGCGATCGACGCCGTCGATGACGCCGCGGACTCCCCCGCCGATCGGCTGGCCCGCGCCGTCCGCGCGTTCGCCGGTCACCACGCGACGGCGCACACCAGCGTGCGCGTGGTGAACTACGAGCTCGACGCCCTGACCCCGGAGCACCGCTCCGAGATCGGCGCCCTGCGTCGCGAGATCACCCGGCGCATGCGCGCGATCGTCGACGCCGGAGTGGCCGACGGTTCGTTCGACACGCCCGATCCGCGGATGGCGACGATCGCCGTCCTGTCCAGCGGCATCGACATCGGCCGCTGGTACCACGACGGCGGAGAGATCACCCCGGAGCGGATCGGCGACTTCTACGCGGACCTGGCCCTGCGCACCGTCGGCGCGACCACACCGGACCCCCAGCAGTAGAACCGAAGGAGAACACCATGCTGCGCACCATCTACACCGAGGACCACGAGGCCTTCCGCGACACCCTCCGCTCCTTCATCGAGGCGGAGGTCGTTCCGCACTTCGAGGAGTGGTACGCGAACGGCATCGTCCCGAAGGACTTCTACCGCAAGCTCGGCGAACTGGGCATCTTCGGGATCGAGGTCCCCGAGGAGTTCGGCGGCGCCGGCGAGGAGACCTTCAAGTACGAGGCGATCATCGCCGAGGAGTGCGCCCGCGCGGGCGTGTCCTTCGGCGGCAGCGGCGTGCACGTCAACCTGTGCCTGCCCTACCTGATGAAGTACGGCACCGACGAGCAGAAGCAGCGCTGGCTGCCCGGCTTCGTCGACGGCACGAACATGTTCGCCATCGCCATGACCGAGCCGGGTACCGGCTCCGACCTGGCCGGCATGAAGACCACCGCCAAGCTCTCCGACGACGGCACGCATTACGTGCTCAACGGGTCGAAGACCTTCATCACGGGCGGCGTGAACGCCGACCGGGTCATCGTGTGCGCACGGACCTCCCCCGCCACGGCGGAGGACCGCCGGTTCGGCATCTCCCTCCTCGTCGTGGACACCACGCTCCCCGGCTACGAGGTGGGCCGCAAGCTCGACAAGCTCGGCCTGAAGATCTCGGACACGGCGGAGCTGTCCTTCACCGATGTCAAGGTCCCCGTCGAGGACCTGCTCGGCGAGGAGAACAAGGGCTTCGGCTACCTCGGCCAGAACCTCCCGCAGGAGCGCCTGTCGATCGCCAACGGCGCGTACGCGCAGGCCAAGGCCGCGATCGCGTTCGCTCAGGAGTACACCGAGCAGCGCAACATCTTCGGCAAGCCCGTCGCCTCGTTCCAGAACACCAAGTTCGAGCTCGCGGCGTGCAAGGCGAAGCTCGACGCGATGGAGTCCAGCGTGGACCGCGGCATCGAGCTGCACGACGCCGGCAAGCTGACCGCCGCCGACGCCGCCTCGCTCAAGCTGTTCTGCACCGAGGCCGCCTCCGATGTCATCGACCGCTGCCTGCAGCTGCACGGCGGCTACGGCTACATGAACGAGTACCCGATCGCCCGCCTCTACGCCGACAACCGCGTCAACCGCATCTACGGCGGCACCTCCGAGGTCATGAAGTCGATCATCGCCAAGGACATGGGGCTGTAGCGACCGCCGTGCGCCGCGGTGATTGACTGAGCGGATGGACCTGCTGATCGGCCTGGTCGCGGTCGCGCTCTGCGGCGCCGCGGCCTGGAACGTGCGGCGTGCGGGGCCGGGCTCCGAGCGGATACTCGGCATCGCCCGGTACGCACGCGCATGGGTCCGAGCGAGCCCCGTCGCCGCCCTGATGTGGCTGGTCGTGATGTCGAACACCGTGATGCTGCTCGGGCTGCCGCACAGCCTCGGCGAGCAGGTGCTCGAGGCGCACAGCACCAACCTCGAGCAGTTCGGCTCCCACCCGTTGCAGTCGCTGATCACGTCCGCGCTGTGGATCGAACCGGTCGACATCCCGTTCGTCACGCTGATGACCCTGCTGGTGCTCGGACCGGCCGAGCGGTGGCTGGGCCACGCGGGCATGCCCATGGTGTACTTCGCGGGCAGCGCCACCGCCTCGCTGATCTCGGTGCTGTCGGCGAATCGCCTCCTCGCGCACGGGATCCTCACCGACGACCTCGACGTGCAGGGCATGATCGACGTGGGCGTGAGCTACGGCAGTCTGTGCCTCGCGGGGCTCATGGTCTACCTGATCACGTCGTGGCGCTGGCGCGTCGCGGCGATGCTGGCCCTGCCGATCCTGGTGCAGCTGAGCATGCCCTTCTTCGGGCTCTACTCCACGCTCGGGCACTTGCGCGCGGTCCTGCTCGGCTACCTGCTCTACCCCGTGACCCGGATCCCGTCGATCCGCCGCCGCGCCGCGAACTGGACCTGGCGGTTCCGGGTCACCACACCCTGACCCGGTCCTTCGGGTCCAGCCACTCGCCGTCGCCGGGCTTGACGCCGAAGGTGTCGGCGAAGGAACCGACATTCTTGACCACCTGGTTCGCACGGAACTCGTTGGGCGCGTGCGGATCCGTCGCCAGGGACTGGATCGCGGCGGCCTGCCGGGCCTTGTTGCGCCAGATCCGTCCCCAGCTCAGGAACAGGGGCGTCAGGTCCGGCCCGGACGCCGGTGCCGCGCTGCCCGACGGTGCCGCGCTCGCCCCGGCACTCGTACTCGCCGACGGCGCGGCGCTCGCCCGCCCCGCCCCCTCGGTACCGGGGTCGCGGTTGGCGACGGCGATCCGGTAGGCGGCCACGGCGATCGACAGCCCGCCGAGATCGGCGAGGTTCTCCCCCACCGTGAGGCCGCCGTTGACCTTGTTCTCCGGCGGGAGTCCCGCGGGCACCAGCACGTCGTACTGGGCGATGAGCGCCTTCGTCCGCTTCTCGAACTCGGCCCGGTCGGCGGGCTCCCACCAGTCCTTGAGGTTGCCGTCACCGTCGTACTTGGCCCCCTGGTCGTCGAAGGCGTGGCCGATCTCGTGCCCGATCACCGCGCCGATCCCGCCGTAGTTGACCGCGGACTGCGCGTCCGGGGAGAAGAACGGCGACTGCAGGATCGCCGCCGGGAAGACGATCTCGTTCATGCCGGGGTTGTAGTAGGCGTTGACCGTCTGCGGAGTCATCAGCCACTCGCCCTTGTCCACGGGCTTGGCGAGCTTCGCGAGCTGGTAGGCGTTGTCGAACTCGCCGGACGCGCGGACGTTGTCGACGATCGACTTCGAGTCGGTCTTCAGGTCCGAGTAGTCGCGCCACTGATCGGGGTAGCCGATCTTGGTGCGGATCTTCTCCAGCTTCGCCGCGGCCGCCCGCCGGGTGGCGGGCGTCATCCAGTCGAGGTCCTCGAAGCTCGCGCGGTAGGCGCTGCGCAGGTTGTTCACCAGCTGCTCGGCCTGCTTCTTGGCGTCGGCGGGGAAGTGCTTCTTGACGTACAGCTCCCCCAGCGCCTCGCCCAGTGCCCCCTCGACGACCGCGACGCCGCGCTTCCACCGATCGCGCTGCTGCTCCACGCCGCTGAGCGTCTTCGAGTAGAACTCGAAGTTGGCGGTCACGATCGGCGCCGCGAGGTACGCGGCGTAGGCCCGCACCACCTGGATCCGGGCGTGGTCCTTGAGAGTGTCCAGATCGGTGTCCGCCCACAGCTTGGCCGCGGAGGTCAGGAAACTCGGCTGCGCCACGACGATGTTCTTCGCATCCTCGGCCTTGATCCCCACGGCCTTCTGCCAGCGGTTCCAGTCGTAGCCGGGCGCCAGCTTGCCCAGCTCCGACCACGGGTACGGGTTGTAGGTGTTGGTCGCATCGCGCGAGCGCACCCGGTCCCAGTGGCCCTTCGCGACGGAGGTCTCGAACGCGAGCACCCGGGCGGCGACGGCGGGCGGGTCCGACAGCCCCGCGAGCGAGGCGACCTTCTCGAGGTAGGCGCGGTACTTGTCGCGCACGTCGGCGTACTTGGCGTCCCGGTAGTACGCCTCGTCGGGCAGGCCGATGCCCGACTGCACCAGATTGAGCACGTACTTCGACGAATCCTTCTGGTCGGTGTCGACGTAGTAGCCGACGAGCCCGCTCACACCCTGCTTCTGATGCGCGCCGGTCACGTCGAGCAGCGCGTCCTTGTCGGCCGCCTTGTCGATCGCCTCGAGATCGGGCTTGATCGGGTCGGCGCCCGCCGCATCGATCCGCGCCGTGTCCATGAACGAGTCGTACACGTCCCGGATCTTCGCCTCGGCACTGCGCGTCCGGGGATCCTTGATGCTCTCGATGATGACCTTGAGCTGGTCGAGCGCCCGGTCGGACAGATCGGTGAAGGTGTTGAACGAGGCCTTGTCGGCGGGGATCGTGAAGCCCTCGTACCACGCGCCGTTGACGTGCCGGAACAGGTCGTCCTGCGGCCGCACGCCCGGGGCGACGCCCGAGAGGTCCGGGCCGGTCAGGGGGCGCGGCGGGGCGGCGGAGGTCGACGGTCCGCCGCCCGGCCCCGAGACGCCGCAGGCCGCGAGCACGCCGGCACCCGCCAGGACGCCGAACCCGGCGAGGAAGCGCCGACGGTTGAAACCGGCCGATGAGGGGCCGCCGAAGGGGTCCCGGTCGCGCGGCGGGTGCACGGAGCCGGATGCCGACGGGTGTACTGAGCCAGAGTCCATATCCGCATCTAACCCGATCGCCGGGTCGACCGTGCGATGTACTAACTACCCGGGTCGGGGTTCGTCGTATCCCGCGAGGTGACGACGATCGCGATCACGATGAGCGCGATCCCGACCGCCTCGATCCAGCCGGGGCGCTGGCCCAGCATCACCGCGCCGACGCCGGTCGCCGTGACCGGCAGGAGAGCGAGCAGCAGCGCGAACCGCGCACGGCCGACCCGGCCCAGCACCACCTGGTCCAGCACGTACGGGATCACCGAGCTGAGCAGGCCGAGCCCGAGCCCGAGAATCCACACCTCCCACTGCAGGAAGGCCCCGGGGCGAGCGACCAGATCGGGGGCCAGGGCGGGCACCGCCAGCACCAGCGCGCCGGCCGCCAGCCCCACGCCGAGGCCCTCGATGCCGCCGCCCGCGTCGGCGACGCGCTTGCCGATCACGATGTACCCGGCCCACAGGCCCGCTGCGAGCAGTGCGAATCCGACGCCGACGGCACCGTCGTACCCGGACACCGCAGTGATGTTCACGCCCGCCACGCACACCACCCCGACCAGCGCCGCGGCGGCGGCGAGCAGGTCGACGGTGCGCCGCGACCCCGCGACCGCGACGGTGATCGGCCCGAGGAACTCGATCGCGACGGCGGTGCCGAGGTCGATGTGCGCGATCGCCTCGTAGAAGGCCATGTTCATGAGCACCGTCACGGTGCCGAACAGGGCCGCGACGCGCAGCCGCGCGGCGGACCAGTTCCTGCGGCGCGGCCGCAGCGCCAGGATCAGGATCAGGCCGGCTCCCGCGCCCCGCAACCACGCCACCGCGACGGGCGAGAGCGACTCGAATAGGCCGACGCCGAGCGATGCGCCCACGTACTGGCTGATCGCCCCGATCACGAACATCGCGGGGATCATCAGCGGCATCACGTTGCCCAGCCTAAGGGCCCGCTCAACCGGTTTTGTTCACCCTCCGAGAACATGCCGCCCGCCTCCCGGATGCGGTGGAACAAATCGGTATCCTCGAACGTATAAAGAGATGTAAGAACGGTTCACCTAGGAACGGAGGAATCATGACGAACACTGTCACTTCAGAGGCCCCCGCGGGCGATGCCTTCGCTCCCCTCACCGCGTCCGATCGCTGTGATCGCTGCGCGGCGGCCGCCCAGGTCCGAGCGGTTCTCCCCTCGGGCTTCGAGTTGCTCTTCTGCGGCCATCACTTCTCCGAGCATCGGGACAAGCTCGACGCCCAGGGTGCGACGGTCGTGACCGAGCCCCTCACCGTGTAAGTCTCCGATCCCGGCCGAAGGCGCCGCGCATCCGCCCTACTTCCGGATGCGCGGCGCCTTCGTCTCCCGGTCACTTCCAGGTACGGAGCGCGGCGATGCGTTCGCGCAATTGATCGGCCGAGGCCATCGCGGTGACCGGGCCACCGAGCCTGCTGCGCAGCTCGTTGTGCACCACGCCGTGCGGTTTGCCCGTGCGGTGGTGATGCATCGCGACCAGTGAATTGAGCTCGCGCCGCAGCGCCGAGAGCTGCGCGCCGGCGGTGGCGCGCTCCTCGACCTCGGGCGGCGGCGCGGGCCGTTCCTCGGCCGCCGACCGACCGCCGACCTGTTCCTTCTGCCGCTGCTGCAGCAGCGCGCGCATCTGCTCGGCGTCGAGCAGACCCGGGAGGCCCAGGTAGTCGGCCTCCTCCTCGCTGCCCGCGAAAGTCGCGGTGCCGTACGAGGATCCGTCGTAGATGAGCTGGTCGAGCTCGGCGTCGGCATGCAGCGAGACGAAGGCCTTCTCCTCCTCGCCCGGCTCGTCCTTCTGCTTGTTGGCGTCGATGAGCAGCGCGTCCTCGAGCCCGTCGGACTCGCGGTGCGGCTTGCCGAGCACGTGGTCGCGCTGCTCCTCCAGCTTCGCCGCGAGGTCGAGCAGGACGGGCACCGAGGGCAGGAAGACGCTCGCCGTCTCGCCGGGCACGCGCAGTCGCACGAAGCGCCCGATCGCCTGGGCGAAGAACAGCGGCGTGGACGCGCTCGTCGCATACACACCGACGGCGAGCCGCGGGACGTCGACGCCCTCGGACACCATGCGCACGGCGACCATCCACTTGTCGGTGCCCTCGGCGAAGGCCGAGATCCGCTTCGACGCCGTCGGATCGTCGGAGAGCACCACGGTGACCTTCTCGCCGCTGATCTCCTCGAGGAGTTCGGCGTAGTCGCGCGCGGTGGACTGATCGGTGGCGATGACGAGGCCGCCCGCGTCGGGCATCGCCCGACGGAGCTGATCGAGCCGGGTGTTCGCGGCCTGCAGCACCGCGGGGATCCAGTCGCCGTGCGGGTCGAGCGCAGTTCGCCACGCGCGCCCCGTCTGCTCCTTGCTGAGCGGCTCGCCGAGCCGCGCCGTGAACTCCTCGCCGGCGCTGGTGCGCCAGCTGGCCTGGCCCGAGTAGGCCAGGAAGACCACGGGACGCACGACCCCGTCGGCCAGCGCGTCCGAGTAGCCGTACACGTGGTCCGCCTTCGACCGCTGGCCGCCGCCGAACTCCGGCTCATAGGTCACGAACGGGATCGGGTTGTCGTCGCTGCGGAACGGGGTGCCGGTCAGAGCGAGCCGTCGAGTGGCGCCCTCGAAGGCCTCGCGCACGCCCTCGCCCCAGCTCTTGGCGTCGCCCGCGTGGTGGATCTCATCGAGGATGACCAGGGTCTTGTAGGCGGTGGTGCGCGCGTGGTGCTTGTACGGGTGCATGCCGACCTGGGCGTAGGTGATCACGACCCCGTCGAAATCCGACGACGTGCTACCGCCCGAATTGGTGAAGTTCGGGTCGAGGTTGATACCGCTGCGCGCGGCGGCCTCGGCCCACTGGTACTTCAGGTGCTCCGTGGGCGCGACCACCGTGACGCGTTCGACGGTGCGGTCGGCGAGCAGCTCGGAGGCCACCCGCAGCGCGAAGGTCGTCTTACCGGCACCCGGCGTCGCCACCGCGAGGAAGTCCTGCGGCTTCGCGGTCAGGTACTTCGTGAGCGCACGGCGCTGCCAGACACGAAGTGAAACCGCCATCGAGAAACGCACCCCTATACCGCGAAGAGAAGCCCACCCGGCAGGTGTTGCGAGCGCGGGCGGGTCGATCGTGAACCCTGGAAGAGTCTACTCGCAACACGCGCCGATCCCGGTTCCGACGTGATCGGCCCCGGTGCGGAAGACTGGACCGCGATGGACGACGCAGAGGGACCGGCTCCGGGCCGGCAGCAGAGTCCCGCGAAGGATGCGGGGCCGGTCGATCCGGGCCCGCACACGCGTGACCTGGACCGCCCCCGGCGCGCCCCGCTGCACCTGCGCGCGTGGGCCGTGGTGCGGGACATGCCCGCCGTGCTGTGGCGCACCGTCGTCAAGTCCTGGGACGATTCGATCGTCGGGCACAGCGCCCAGGCCGCCTTCTGGACCACCCTGTCGCTGGCGCCGCTGCTACTGGCGCTGATGGGCCTCATCGGCTACGTCGCGAACTGGTTCGGCCCCGACACCATCGGCGTGATCCACGACCGGATCATCTCCTTCGGGCTCCGGGTGTTCACGCCGAACGTGGTGGACGAGATCATCCGCCCCATGGTCGACGGGGTGCTCCAACAGGGCCGCGGCGATGTCGCGTCGGTCGGCTTCATCCTGGCGCTGTGGGCCGGGTCGTCCGCGTTGTCCTCGTACGTCGACTCGATCAACATGGCGCACGACCAGCACACGGTGCGCAATCCCGTGTTCCAACGACTGTTCGCCCTGGTGCTCTACGTCGAGTTCCTGGTGATCGCGGTGTTCACGCTCCCGCTGGTAGCGCTGGGACCGACCTTCCTGGTCAAGTACATCCCCACGTCGTGGCATCCGGCCGTCGCGCAGCTCATCGACTTCGGGTACCTGCCCTTCGTCGTGCTCATGCTGGTCGGCGGACTGGCGCTGCTCTACCGGCAGGCGCTGCCGCACCCGCTGCCCTGGTATCGCCACCTGCCCGGTGCCGCGCTCGCCGCGCTCATCTTCCTGGTCGCGTCGACGGGGCTGCGGGTCTACCTGTCCTTCATCGCGTCGGGGCGGGGGATCTCCTACGGCGCGCTCGCGACCCCGATCGCGTTCCTGCTGTTCACGTTCTTCCTGGGCTTCGCCGTGATGGTGGGCGCCGAGTTCAACGCCGCGCTGCAGGCCCGCTGGCCCGCGCGGGAGATCCGCACCGACCAGCTGCGCGACTGGGTGGTCGAGCAGATCAAGGAGGTCGGCATCTCCGACCCCGGCAAGGCCGCGGCGGAGGGGCTGCGCCGCGCCACCGACCCGATCCGGCGGCGGCAGCGCCCCGAGCCCGAGCCCGAGCGGTCCGCGCCGCCCCGCCCCGCACCGCGGGTCGGGCCCCGCTGACTACTTCTTCATGCGGTCGTAGATCTTCTTGCACTCGGGGCACACGGGCGAGCCGGGCTTCGCCGACTTGGTGACCGGGAAGGTCTCCCCGCACAGCGCCACCACGTAGTTGCCCATCACGGCCGACTCCGCGATCTTGTTCTTCCGCACGTAGTGGAAGAACTTGGGGGTGTCGTCGTCGTTGCCGGTGTCGGCGTCGACATCGACGTCCGGCTTCTCCAGGGTCTTCGTGCTCATGACTTTCATTCTGCCAGGCGCAGTGGGACGATCGAAGGGTGGGAAATCAGGAGGAAGACGGCACGTACGTCATCACCGACGCGGAGGAGTCGTACGAGGAGCAGTACCGGCGCCGTGTGCGGCGATACCTGCTGATCATGGCCATCCGCATTCCCGCGCTCGTCATCTCCGCCTGGATCTACACGGCGACCGGCAACTGGGTCGTCGCGCTGGCTGTGCTGGCCGGGTCCATCCCGATCCCGTGGATCGCGGTGATCCGCGCGAACGACCGGCCCCGCAAGCGCAAGGGCGCGCCGGACCGGTTCACCCGCCGCAAGCTGGATCGCCTCGCGCTGCAGGGCCACCCGATCACGACGCTCCCGGGACACGGCGAGTAGGTGCGTCTCTCCCCCGCCCTGGCACCTTTGTGCCGGCGGCTCGGCCCCGTGCTGGCCGCCGCCGACTTCGCGGAATCGTCTGTCGCCCACCGTCTGGGTGAGGCCTACGGCTGCCTGTCGCGGGGCGAGCCCGGCCCCGTCGAGGCCGCGGCGCCCGGCGGCGCGCCGCTCGACGTCATGATCAGGTTGTTCCTGGCCGCAGCGCCCGTGCCCCGTTCCCAGGTCGACGGTGCGCTCGCCCCGGTCACCGTCGACGAGGCGGTCGCGGCGGGGCTGCTCGAGCCCGATCCGGACGATCCGTCGCGCGTGCGCGCGGCGCTGAGCCTGCGACCGCTGGACCTGCCGGACGGGCCGCAGTGGTTCGTCTCCGACCTCGACGGCCTCATGCGGCCGCACCCGCAACACCGCGAGCACGTGCTCGGCGTGGGCCACGCCTCCCAGTCGCTGCTGCGGGCCACACCCCGCCAGCCGGTGGGCAGCGTCCTCGACCTGGGAACGGGCTGCGGCGTGCACGCGTGTGCCGCCGCGAGGTTCGCGGGCGTCGTGACGGCCACCGATGTCAGCGACCGGGCCGCGGGGTTCGCCGCGGCGTCGGCGGCACTGAACGGCGTCGATGTCGAGGTCCTGACCGGTGACTGGTTCGCGCCGGTCGCGGGGCGCACCTTCGACCTCCTGCTCGCGAACCCGCCCTTCGTCGTGGGTGAGGGCCGCGTCGACCACACCTACCGCGACTCGGGCCTCGACCTCGACGGCGCCTCGGAGCTGGTGGTGCGCGGCGCGCCGGCGCACCTGGCGGACGGCGGGACCGCCGCGCTGCTCGCCTCCTGGGTGCACCGCGACGACGAGGCCTGGCAGGCGCGCGTGGCGTCCTGGCTCCCGTCCGAGGGCATCGCGGCGTGGGTGCTCCAGCGCGACGTGGCCGACCCCGCGCTGTACGTCGGCACGTGGCTGCGGGACGAGGGACTCGACCCGCGCGTCGGCGAGGGCCGTGCGAAGTCCGATCGGTGGCTCGCGCACCTCGCCGACGCGGCGGTGACCGGCATCGGCTTCGGGTTCGTGTTCCTGCGGTCGATCGACGGCCCGTCCGAGGTGGTCTGCGAGGAGCTCTCGCATCCCTTCGACGACCCGCTCGGCGACGAGGTGCCCGAGCACTTCGCCCGGATGACCCGGCTTCGCGACCTCGACCTGGACGCCGCGCGACCGCTGCTCGGCGACGACATCGCGCTCGAGCGGGTGTCGGTGCGCGACGGCGACGAGGGCTGGGACGAGGTGGCGGTGCGGGCGACCCGGATGTCCGGCCCGCGGTGGACCCACGAGATCGACGACGCCGGCGCCCGGCTGCTCGCGGGATGCCGCGGGGAGCTCACGACCGAGGACCTGGTGATCCTGCTCGAGGCCGCGACCGGCGCGGACGATCTGACCGAACCGGCCCGCCGCCTGCTCGCGGATCTCCACCGGCACGGATTTGTAACCTTCCTCTAAGCAACTTCTCAGAACGTCTCCGCGTTTTCGCAGGTCAGACGATCCGGGCTCGGGAACTCTGCGCGCCCGCCGTCCGTTGAACCTCATGTACCGGCGAACAGGAGGCAGCCACATGGCACACCGCGTCAACACCGCTAGCACCGCCCGCCCCGCTGATCGGGTGCGGCCCCCGCTGACCGAGGCCGATCTCGATGCCCAGAGCCCCGCCGCGGATCTGGTGCGGGTGTACCTGAACGGCATCGGCCGCACCGCTCTGCTGACCGCGGAGGACGAGGTCGAGCTGGCCAAGCGGATCGAGGCGGGGCTCTACGCCCAGCATCTACTGGCCACCAAGAAGCGGATGGCCGCGTCGAAGAAGCGTGACCTGGCGTTCATCGTCCGCGACGGACAGGCCGCGCGGCAGCACCTGCTGGAGGCGAACCTGCGCCTGGTGGTGTCGCTGGCCAAGCGCTACACGGGCCGCGGCATGCCGCTGCTGGACCTGATCCAGGAGGGCAACCTCGGGCTCATCCGCGCGATGGAGAAGTTCGACTACGCCAAGGGCTTCAAGTTCTCGACCTACGCCACCTGGTGGATCCGCCAGGCCATCACGCGCGGCATGGCCGACCAGTCGCGCACCATCCGGCTGCCCGTCCACCTCGTGGAGCAGGTGAACAAGCTGGCCCGCATCCGGCGTGAGCTGCACCAGCAGCTGGGCCGCGAGGCCACCGACGCCGAGCTGGCCGCCGAGTCGGGCATCCCGGCCGAGAAGATCGCCGACCTGATGGACCACTCGCGGGATCCGGTGAGCCTCGACATGCCCGTCGGCTCCGACGAGGAGGCGCCGCTGGGCGACTTCATCGAGGACGCCGAGGCCGCCTCCGCCGAGTCGGCCGTGATCTCACGGCTCATGCACAGCGACGTGCGCTCGGTGCTGGCCACGCTCGACGAGCGGGAGCAGCAGGTCATCCGCCTGCGCTACGGCCTCGAGGACGGTCAGCCGCGCACGCTCGACCAGATCGGCAAGCTGTTCGGCCTCTCCCGCGAGCGGGTGCGCCAGATCGAGCGCGAGGTCATGAGCAAGCTCCGCAACGGCGAGCGGGCGGACCGCCTGCGCGCGTACGCGAGCTAGGGACCACCCCTTCCGAAGGAACCGCGTCGGCTGTTACAGCCGGCGCGGTTCCACCTGTTGGGCGAGGACATCGTCGGCGTGCCCGATCCGGATCACCGTCGACAGCACGGACGCCCCGTCCGTGGTCGCGAGGATCGGCTGGCAATCGATGGACGCGATCTCCGGGACCTCGTACGCCAGCGCGGCGATCCGCGTCACGACCTCGGTGAGCGCGGCGCGGTCGACGCCCGCCTCGCCCGCGAAGCCGTCGAGCAGAGGCGCCGAGCGGGTGGCGGTGAGCAGGTCCTGCGCCGCCGCGTCCGTCAGCGGGAGCAGACGGTACGCCCTGTCCCCCAGGAGCTCCGGGACCGCCCCGCTGAGCCCGAAGGACAGCAGCGGGCCGATGCGCCGGTCGTTCTCGTACCCGACGGCGCAGCCGATCCCCTTGTGCGCCATGCGCTGCACGTGCAGCGTGGTCTCGCCGGTGGCGTCCGTCAGTTCCCGGAACGCGTCGGCCACGGCCTGCGGTCCGGCGAGGTCCAACCGGACCGCGGCGAGGTCGGCACGCAGGCGCCAGCGCTCCCCCATCGCCTTGACCGCGACCGGGTAGCCGAGGCGCTCCGCGGCGGCGACCGCATCCTCGGAGGACGACGCGACCTCGAAGGGCACCACGTCGATCCCGTAGAGCCGCAGCAGTTCCGCGCTCCGCTCGAAGCTCAGCGTGACGGATCCGCCCGACGGCGCGGAGGCACCGTCGGATTCCAACGGCGCGAGCCACTCCCGTACCCGGGTACGGGCCGTCTCCACATCGGTGCCCTCGGGCCGGGTGGTGTCCGAGGCGGGGCGGGCGCGCCACTGCGCGTACCGCCAGCCGTGGGCCAGGACGCGCGCCGCCCGCTCCGGCTCGGGGTACGAGGGCACCGAGCCGCGCACCCGCACCCCGTGTTCGTCGGTGGCGGCGAGCAACTCCGTGACGCCGTCGAAGGCCAGGAAGGTCGAGACGATCGGCTTGATCTGCTTCTTCGACGCCTCGAGCAGGACGGCGGCGTGGGCCTCGGGCGGCGCCTCGACCGGCGGCACGAAGACCGCGATGATCGCGTCGACCTCCGGATCGGTGAGGGCGGCGTCGATCGCGGCCCCGAACTCCTCCGGCGTCGCGGCGGCACCGAGGTCGACGGGCTGCGCGACGTCGAGGCCCTTGCGGATCCCCGTGTGCGTCGCGAGGATCCCCAGCGCCGTCGAGTTGCCGATGACCGCGACCCGCGGCCCCGCCGGCAGTGGCTGATAGCTGAAGAAGGTCGCGCAGTCGAACAGCTCCGGGATCGAATCGACCTGTACCACACCGGAGTTCTCGAACAGCGCCTCCGATCCGCGGCGCCGCCGGTCGACGTCGATGCCGCCCCGGTGCACCGCGACGATCGGCTTCTGCCGCGCGAGGCGGCGCGCGATCCGACCGAACTTGCGCGGGTTGCCGAAGCTCTCGAGGTAGAGCAGCACGACCTCGGTGGCGTCGTCGGTGTCCCAGTACTGCAGCACGTCGTTGCCGGAGACATCGGCGCGGTTGCCGGCGGAGACGAAGGTCGTCAGGCCCACGCCGCGAGTGGCGGCGGTGTCGAGGATCGCGATCCCCAGCGCGCCGGACTGGCAGAAGAACCCGACATTGCCGCGGCCGGGGACGACGGGGGCCAGCGTCGCGTTGAGCCGGACCTCGCCGTCGGTGTTGACGACGCCGAGCGCGTTCGGTCCGATGAGGCGCATACCGTGCGAGCGCACCGCCGACAGCAGCCGCTGCTCGGACTCCTTGCCCCGCCCTCCGGCGTCCGAGAAGCCCGACGAGACGACCAGCAGGGTCCGGACGTCCTTGGCGAGGCAATCGTCGAGCACCTGGTCCATGTTGTCCGCGGGCACCGCGACCACGGCGAGGTCGACCTGGTCGGGGATGTCGCGCACCGATTCGTAGGCCCGAATCCCGGCCACGGAGCGCCGGTCCGGGTGCACGGGGTAGACGGGGCCGGCGAAGTCACCGGCGATGATGTTGCGCAGCACCGCGTGTCCGACCTTGCCGGGCGTCGTCGACGCGCCGATGACGGCGATCGAGGTGGGCTGCAGGGCGTTGCTCACGCTGCGCGCCTCGGACGCGAGCTCGCGGGCGTTGCGGACGGCGACCAGCGCCTCCGTCGGATCGATTCCGAACTCCACGTGCACGACGCTGCCGTCGAAGCTGCGCCGCAACTCGTAGCCGGCGGCCTTGAACACGCCCACCATGTACCGGTTCTCGGCGAGCACCTCCGCCTCGAACCGGTGGAAGCCGTTCTCCGCGGCGGCGCCGGCGAGGTGCTCGAGCAGGATCGGCCCGAGGCCCCGCCCCTGGTGCTCGTCCGCGACGACGAACGCGACCTCCGCGGAGGTCGGCTTGCCCGAATCCGCGAGGCCCTCGTAGAGACCGACGGCGATGATCTTCCCGCCGAGGATCGCGAGCAGGCACACCCGCTGCTCGTGGTCGACGGTGGTCATCCTCGCCACGTCGCGCGGCGGCATCACCGGATAGGGGCCGAAGTAGCGCAGGTACCGCGTGCGCTCGGACAGGCCGGCGTGGAACTCCACCATCGCGTCGGCGTCGTCGGGAACCACGGGCCGCAGGTGCACGACGCCGCCGTCGGAGGCGAGGACGTCCGCCACCCAGTGCACCGGGAACTCGTAGGGACCGGAGTGCGGCTGCTGGGCCGGCGCGGGGAACGGATCGGTCGCGGGGCCGGACGGGTGCAGGGGGGATTCGTCAGTCACGGGGATCCTCCGGGTCGAGTCCTGGAGTGCGAAGTGCGGCAGGGAACACGTCAGTCACGGGGATCCTCCGGGTCGAGTCCGTGGAGAGGAAATACCGCGGTGCGGGCGCGGGCGATGAAGCGGTCGGCGGTCGCGTCCATCGTGGGCGCCGTCGGGTCGAACGACGAGGGCTCCCACGGCGTGAACGAGGTATCTCCACCCTCGCCCATCGTCTCGGGCAACGGCCCGACCGCGCCGACCTGGTCGGTCGGCAGGCTCGCCGCGAGGTCGCGCCACTCGTCGGGGATGGGGGTCTCCGGCGCGATGTCGACGCCCACGACCGCCCCGATCAGGTGCGTCCACGTGCGGGGCACCACCTGCACGAGCTGGTATCCGCCGCCCCCGACAGCGAGCCAGCGGCCGTCGCACACCTCGTCGGCCAGGTCGCGCATCGCGAGGATGGCCGCGAGCTGGCCGTCGATGGTGAGCGAGAGATCGGTGAGCGGATCACTGGCGTGGGAGTCGCAGCCGCACTGACTGACGATCAGCTGCGGCCGGAACTCACGAACCACCGAGGGGACGACCGCGTGGAAGGCGCGCAGCCACAGGCCGTCGGGGCAGAAGGCGGGCACCGGGACGTTGATCGCCGTGCCGCGCGCCTCGGGGCCGCCGAGTTCGGTCGGGTAGCCGGTGTTCGGCCACAGGTGTTGCGGGTCCTCGTGCAGAGACACGGTGAGCACCCGCGGGTCGTTCCAGAACTGCGCCTGCACCCCGTCGCCGTGGTGGGCGTCGATGTCGATGTACGCGATCCGGTCGAAGCCGTTGTCCAGCAGCCATGAGATCGCGACGGCCGCATCGTTGTAGATGCAGAACCCGGAGGCGTGCGTGCGCATCGCGTGGTGCATGCCGCCCGCGATGTTGACGGCCCGCGTCGCGGTACCGGCGGCGATCGCCTTGGCCCCCGTGAGGGTGGACCCCACGAGGCTGGCCGCCGCCTCGTGCATGTGCAGGAACACGGGGTTGTCGTCGTTGCCGAGGCCGTACCCGGTGAGGTCGATCCGCGAGCGGCCGGATCCGGCGACCCGAACGGCCGCCTGGTAGTCGTCTGTGTGGGCGCGCCCGAGCTCGATGGCGTCGAACCCGCGCGGGGCCACCACCTCCACCCCGTCGAGCACCCCGAGCATCCGCGCGAGCTCCATCGTCAGGCGCAGCCGGACCGGGTCCATGGGGTGCGAGTGCGAGAAGCGGTAGTCGAGGACCGAGGGGTCCCAGACCACCTGGGAGTCGGGGAACCGTGCCATGGCTGACGACCCTAGTCGTTGCGCCTTGGGACGCGCTGAAGTTAGGTAACCTTTAGTCGGACTGCCGGGACGCCGCCTCGGTTAAGCTTGCGGTGACGATAAGGAGCTGGATACGTGAACGATCTGGTGGACACCACCGAGATGTACCTGCGGACCATCTACGAGCTCGAGGAGGAGGGCGTCGTTCCTCTGCGGGCGCGGATCGCGGAGCGTCTCGAGCAGAGTGGTCCCACGGTGTCGCAGACCGTGCAGCGCATGGAGCGCGACGGGCTCGTCCGCGTCGCGGGCGACCGCCACCTCGAGCTCAGCGAGAAGGGGCGGCAGCTCGCGATCGCGGTCATGCGCAAGCACCGGCTCGCCGAGCGGCTGCTGGTCGACGTCATCGGGCTGCAGTGGGAGAACGTGCACGCCGAGGCGTGCCGCTGGGAGCACGTGATGAGCGAGGACGTGGAGCGCCGCCTGCTCGACGTGCTGGGCAACCCCACCACCTCCCCCTACGGCAACCCGATCCCCGGTCTGGCCGAACTGGGCGTCACCATCGGCCGCGAGCCCGTGCGTCCCGCGCGCCTGACCGACCTGCCCCAGGGCGGCCCGACCGCGGTGGTGATCAAGCGGCTCGCGGAGCACGTGCAGGCGGACACCGATCTCATCGCTCGTTTCCGTGAGGCCGGCGTGGTGCCGGACGCGCGCGTCTCCGTCACCGTCCAGCGCGGTGCGGTCATCATCTCGGTGGCGGGCCACGAGGACTTCGAGCTGCCCGACGAGATGGCCCACGCCGTCTTCGTCGAGTCGGTCTAGGCCGCCGTGCAGCTCCTGGTGACCGGCGGCGCCGGCTACGTGGGCAGCGTGTGCACGCAGGTGCTGCTCGAGCGGGGCCACGAGGTCACGGTGATCGACGACCTGAGCACCGGCAACCGCGACGCGGTCCCGGCGGGCGCGACCTTCGTCGAGGGCGAGGTGGCGCATGCCGCGCGCCCGCTGCTCGCCGACGGCGAGTTCGACGGTGTGCTGCACTTCGCCGCCAAATCGCTGGTGGGTGAGTCCGTGTCACATCCGCACATGTACTGGCAGGGCAACGTGGTGACCACCTTGTCGCTGCTCGACGCCATGCTGGCCGCCGGCGTGCCCCGGTTGGTGTTCTCGTCGACGGCGGCCACCTACGGCGAGCCGGAGTCGGTGCCGATCACGGAGGACGCCCGTACCGCACCCACCAACACCTATGGCGCGACGAAGCTCGCGATCGACGCGGCGATCACCTCGTACGCCACCGCGTACGGCCTGGCGGCGGTATCGCTGCGGTACTTCAACGTGGCCGGCAGCTACGGGGGTTTCGGCGAGAACCGCGAGGTGGAGACGCATCTGATCCCGCTGGTGCTGCAGACCGCACTGGGCCAGCGCAAGGACATCGCGGTGTTCGGCGCGGACTATCCGACCGCCGATGGCACGGCGGTCCGCGACTACGTGCACGTCAAGGACCTGGCCGAGGCGCACCTGCTGGCGCTGGAGCACGCCCGGCCGGGCGCGCACGACGTGTTCAACCTCGGTTCGGGCGAGGGCTTCTCGGTGCGCCAGGTGATCGACACCTGCCGCGAGGTCACGGGCCGGGACATCCCCGAGGTCGCGGCGGATCGGCGTGCGGGTGATCCGGCGGTGCTCGTGGCGTCGTCGCAGCGCGCGATCGACGAGTTGGGCTGGCGTCCCGAGCACACCGACCTGCGCGGCATCGTCGCCGATGCGTGGGCGTACACCCAGGCCCTGGGCGACCGCGCGCACGCGGCCCGCCGCGCCTGACCGTCATCCCGCGAGCGGGAACTCCGCGTCCCGCGGCGGCAGCTCGACGCCGAGCCGGCGGGCCATCGCGACCCCCAGCTCGGCCGTCTCGGACATCTCGGAGGGGTGCAGCCCGGCTCCGAACGCCGTCGCCAGGAGCCGTGCGGCCCGGTAGCCGGGGTCCGCGGCCAGCGCGGCGTCGAGCGCTATGCCCGTCAGCGGACCGTCGCCGCGCAGATAGCCCGATGCCGCGACGAGAGTGGCCGCGGCCGCCCGCGGCGTGCCGCGCAGCCGCCGCGCGAGTTCCGCGAACAGCAGTCGCGCCTCGTCGGCGATCACGGTGAGCGCCAACGCCATTGCGGCGTCGCGCACCTGCAGGTCGAGCAGCGCACCACCGAGCAGCGCGACATCGGCGTCGGTGAGCTCCGCCGATCGTTGACCCGTGGCCGTCGCGACGAGCGCCGCGAGCAACTCCCCGGGATCGTCATCCGCCTCGAACGCGGCGGCGTCCCGGCACCGATCGGCGACGATGCCCGCCCCCTCCTCGGCGAGCAGGTCGGTGAGCGCCGACCTGGAGCGGTGGACGGTGCGCCCCTCGACCAGCGCCGCGAGCATCACCGGTGAGGTCTCCGGGTCCGGGACGGCGCCGCTCTCCCCGTGCCGGCACACCCAGCGCTCCCCCGCGGCCACCCGGGGCAGCAACATCACGTCCTCGATCTCGAGGTCGGGCTCCGCGAGGCTGCGGGATCGGGCGTACTGCTGCAGCACCTGCAGGAGCGCAGGGGTGGCCCGGACCAGCGGGCGGTCGTCGACCACGACGCAGAACACCCGGTCGGCGCCCTGGATCCGGAGCAGGCGTACCGCCTCGCCGAGGTGCCGGCGACAGTCCTTGCGCAGATCGCCGGCCTTGGTGAGTCCCAGGTCGATGCGCGCGGTGGCACCGATCCGCCCCGTCACCTCGTCGTGCGCGAGCAGCACGACCGAGCGGTCCGGATAGAACCCCAGCAACGCGGGGATGGCGGCGAGCAGGTCGCCGACGGAGTCGATCTTCATGGCCGTGGTCGTGCGTTGATTCGTCATGCGGGGAATGCTCGCGGAGACCGGCGACGGGTTCCGGCGCCCGCGCGGCGTTGCTCCCCACTGTGGTTATGAAACGTTCTGTGCGCTGCGGTTCGTCCACAGGACCGCCCGTACCGGACACCACCGGACGGGTGGCCGACACACCGCATCCGCGCGGGCTACTGTGAACCGCGTGATCGGCTTACCGCGGTTCTCGGACCGCACCCGGGACTGGTTCCTCAGCGGCATGTCCGAACGGGCGGGAACGCACGTCGGCCCCCACGCGAGCGACGCGGAGCATCCGCAGCCGTGGTGGAAGGTCATGTGCTTGACCGGCGTCGACTACTTCTCGACCCTCGGCTACCAACCGGCCATCGCGTTCATCGCGGCCGGCGTCGTCTCGCCGATCGCGACGCTCGTACTGATCGCCCTGACGCTGCTCGGCGCCCTCCCGGTCTACAAGCGGGTGTCGCGGGAGAGCTTCAACGGTTCCGGCTCGCTGGCGATGTTCGAGCGACTCCTGCCCTGGTGGGGCGGGAAGCTGTTCGTGCTGGTCCTCCTGGGCTTCGCGGCCACGGACTTCATCATCACCATCACGCTCTCGTCCTCGGACGCCGCCGAGCACATCGTCGAGAACCCACTGGTTCCCTCGTTCGTCCACGGCGCGAACATCCCGATCACGCTGGGGCTGGTGCTCCTGCTCGGGCTGGTCTTCCTCAAGGGGTTCCGCGAGGCGATCGGCACCGCGGTCGTGCTGGTGACCATCTACCTGACGCTCAACGTCGTGACGATCGTCGTCGCGCTGGTGCACGTCGCCGAGCGGCCGCAGCGGATCGTCGACTGGCAGAACCTGCTGTGGGCACAGCACTCGAACCCGCTCATGGTGATCGCGGTCGCCCTGGTGGTGTTCCCGAAGCTCGCGCTCGGCCTGTCCGGCTTCGAGACCGGCGTCGCCGTGATGCCGCAGATCAAGGGCGACCCGAACGACCCGCCCGAATACCCGGCGAAGCGGATCCGGGACACCGGCCGCCTGCTCACCACGGCGGCCGTCATCATGAGCGTGCTGCTCGCGACCTCCAGTTTCGCGACCACGGTCCTCATCCCGGCGAAGGAGTTCGAGCCCGACGGCAAGGCCAACGGCCGTGCCCTCGCGTGGCTCGCGCACGAGTACCTCGGAAACGGCTTCGGCACCGTCTACGACATCTCGACGGTGGCCATCCTGTGGTTCGCGGGCGCGTCCGCGATGGCCGGTCTGCTCAACCTGGTCCCGCGCTATCTGCCGCGCTACGGCATGGCGCCGCGGTGGGCCTCCGCCGTCCGGCCGCTGGTCGTGGTGCTCACGGTGATCGCCCTGGTCATCGTCCTGATCTTCGAGGCCGATGTGAACGCCCAGGGCGGCGCCTACGCGACCGGCGTCCTCGTGCTGATGACCTCCGCCGCGATCGCGGTGACCATCTCCGCCCGGCGCAAGCGGCAGGCCGTCGCGACGTGGGCGTTCGGGCTCATCTCCGCGGTCTTCGTCTACACCACCATCGACAACATCATCGAGCGGCCCGACGGCGTGCGGATCGCGGCGCTGTTCATCCTCGCCATCGCGGTGGTCTCCATCGGCTCGCGCGTGCGCCGCTCGTTCGAGCTCCGCGCCTCGTCGATCACCTTCGACGAGAAGGCACTGGAGTTCATCCGCGACGACGCCGCCGCCCAGCACGCGATCCGGATCGTCTGCCACGAGCCCGACGTCGACACCAAGAAGGAGTACCGCGACAAGGTCCGGGCCGAGCGCAAGTTCGGACACATCCCGGGTCGGTCGCGGGTGATCCTGCTCGAGGTGTGGCCGCGCGACTCCTCGGACTTCGAGGAGGACCTGGAAGTCCGGGGCATCGAGAAATTCGGGTACCGCCTGCTCAAGGTCCGTTCGGGCAGCATCGCGAACACGGTCGCCTCCGTGCTCCTCTACATCCGGGACGAGACCGGCGTGGTGCCCGAGGCCTACTTCCAGTGGTCGGAGATGAATCCCGTGCTGAACATGGGCAAGTATCTCGTCGAGGGCTCGGGCGAGGTCGCCGCGGTCTGCCACGAGGTGCTCCGGCAGGCCGAACACGACGCCAAACGCCGCCCGACGGTGCACGTCTCGTAGGCGGACCGGCGCGTCAGGGCCGGTAGGCGAAGGGCAGTTCGTGGTGGGACACGGGCAGCGTCTCGACCCGCATCCACGGGTACCGCCGTTCGACGGTGCGCGCCAGTGCCGCGCCGTCGTGGTATCGACTGCGCAGCGCGACGACGACGGTGACCCCGCCGGGGAGCCCGCGCAGCGCGTCCAGGTCGACGGGGCGCGGCCGCTTCGGCACGAGCAGCCGCGGGCGCGGCCCGCCGGCGGCGCGTTCGGCCAGTTCCCCGAACGCGGGGTTCGGCGGCCAGTGCCCGCGCGTCTCCCAGCGCCGGTACGCCCGTAGTCGCCCACCCGACGGTGCCGCGAGCAGCGGGAGCGCTCGGAGCACCGTGGTGGGCTTGAGCGGGACCAACACGCCGGTCGGATCGAGCAGGGTGAGCCCGACGACCCTTCCCGGACGCGCCACGGCGTGGGCGACGGCGATCTGCGCGCCGTACGAGTGCGCGAGCACCCGGACTTCCCCGGCACCGACGCCGTCGAGCACCTCGTCGACCCAGCCCGGCAGGTCATCGCGTGTCCGCAGTCCCAGCCGCTCGCTGCCGCCGGCGTCCCCGGGGAGATCCGGGGCGATCACCCGGAATCGGCGGGCGAGTTCCGCTGCCTGCGCGAACCAGACCGCGGCGGTGTCCCCGCCACCCGGCAGGCACAGCAGCGGCGGGGCGTCGTCGGGCCCGCAGGTCAGCACCCGGGTGCGGGCCCGCGCACCGTCGACGGTGACCCGCCGCACGGGCACTCCCCAGTCCCGCACCACCGCGTCGTACGCGGTCGCGATGTCGTCCATATCATTCCTCTCGATCGTCAAGATACTCTATGACAAAGCTACCTGATAGGTTCGGACCGTGAGCGACAACGAGCACCTCGTGCACGCCCTCCGCGCCGCGGCAGTGCGCTGGGACGACGAGATCTCGGCCTTCGGCGCCCGGCACGCGTTGGGCGGCACCGACGTGCGGGCGCTGATCGCCCTGCTCGACCTCGAGCGGGCCGGCGCGCCCGCATCGCCGGGCGTCCTCGCCGGCGAGCTGGCCCTGAGCTCGGCGGCGTGCACGGCGCTGATCGACCGGCTCGCCGCGGCGGGCCTGGTCGAACGCGCGCCGGACCCGACGGACCGGCGGCGCGTGCGGCTCGCCGTGACCGACCGCGCCCGGGAGCTCGGCGAGGGATTCTTCGGAGCCTTCCTCGGCCCGATCAGGGCCGCTGCCGCCGCGCTCTCCGCCGCGGACGCCGAGGTGGTGGCACGTTTCCTCGCGTCGACGAATCCGCCGTGAGCAGAAACACGCGGTTCCGGGGAATCGGGACAAGCACCGGGAAGTTGTCCTCTGTGACAAGCTGATGGCCCCTCCTCGCGGAGGAGCACGGTGACGGAGGTAGTGGCATGGACGAGCAGTCCCACATGTACGAGCTGGAGTTCCCGGGCCCCACGGTGTCGGACACCGAAGGCAACGGGCCGGTGCTGGTGCACGCGCTGGACGGCTACGCCGACGCCGGGCACGCCGTGGGCCTGCTGCGCAAGCACCTCAAGCAGAACCTCTCCGCGGAGCTGGTCGCGTCCTTCGACGTCGACGAGCTCATCGACTACCGCTCACGCCGCCCCTCCATGACCTTCGAGGACGGTTTCACCGGCGTCGAGGAGCCCGAGCTCAATCTCTACGCGATCCGCGACACCGCGGGAAAGCCCTTCCTGCTGCTCGCCGGCGCCGAGCCGGACCTGCGCTGGAACGGTTTCGTCAGCGCGGTCGCGGGCCTCGCCGAGCGGTTCGGCGTGCGCACCGTCGTCGGGTTGCACGCGATCCCCATGGCGGTCCCGCACACCCGGCCGGTGCCGGTCACCGCGCACGGCAACAATCCGGATCTGCGCCAGGGCCTGCGGTCCTGGGACGGCGCGATGCGCCTGCCCGGCAGCGCGGCGGGGATGCTCGAGCTGCGGATGGCCGACAAGGGCTACGACACCGTCGGCCTGTCGGTCCAGGTGCCGCACTACCTGGCGCAGAACGACTACCCCGAGGCCGTGCTCGGCATTCTGGGCGCGCTGCGCAGTACGGTCGGGCTCGACCTGCCCGACGGTGAGCTCCCCGTCGAGGCCGCCGAGCTGCGCGAACAGATCGACGCGCAGGTCTCGTCCAGCGCCGAGATCTCCTCGGTCGTGGAGACCCTCGAGCAGCAGTACGACGAGGCCGCCCAGCAGCCGCGCGAGCTGCTCATCGCCGACGGCGAGGCGATCCCGACCGGCGACGATCTGGCGAGCGAGTTCGAGGCCTTCCTCGCGGAGCAGGCCGGCGACGATGGTGAGAACGGCGAGAATTCGTGACCGCGGTGCGCCGGCGGACGGCGCTGATCCACGGTCACCGTCGGGCGTACCGGACGGGCGGCAGCGGGCCCGCGCTCCTGCTGATCCACGGCATGGCCGACAACTCCTCGACCTTCGAGCCGCTGTTCGAGCGGCTCGCCGAGCACTACACGGTGATCGCGCCCGACCTCCTCGGCCACGGGGACTCCGACCGTCCCCGCGCCGACTACTCGCTGCCCGCGTTCGCCAACGCCATGCGTGATCTCCTGCTCTACCTGGGCGTCGAGCGGGCCACGCTGGTCGGCCACTCCCTCGGCGGTGGCATCGCCGGCCAGTTCACCTACCAGTTCCCCGAGATGGTCGAGCGGCTCGTCTTCGTGAACACGGGCGGCGTGACCCGATCGGTCTCCCCTGTGCTGCGGGCGGTCTCGCTGCCGTTCTCGGAGCTGGCGATCCGCTCATTGGCGCTGCCGGGCGTGCTACCGGCCACGAACGCGGCCCTGGGACTCCTCGGCCAGGTCCCGCTGAAACTGTTCGTCGACAACGCCGAGTGCGCCCGGGTCCTCACGGGCCTGCCGCACGCGGGCACACCGCGCGCGTTCGCGCGCACCCTGCGGGCCGTCGTGGATCCGTCGGGCCAGGTCGTGACGATGCTGGACCGCACGTACATCGCCGACTCCGTGCCCGTCCTCGTGGTGTGGGGATCCGACGATCCGATCATCCCCGTCGACCACGCCCACCTGCTGCACGCCGCGCTGCCCGCCTCCCGCCTGGAGGTGTTCGACGGTGCCGGTCACTTCCCGTTCCGTACGGATCCGGAGCGCTTCCTGCGCGTCCTCACCGAGTTCGTCGAATCGACGGAGCCCGCCCGCCTGACGCAGGACGACCTGCAGATCGCGCTTCGCCGAGACCTCGACCTGGACACCGAGGTCGACCTCGAACTCGACGTCGAGGTCGAAACCCCCGCGTAACCGGCGACGCCACCGCGCGTAACGCGGCCCACGCACACTTCACAGCGGAGTGAAGACGCTGTGAGGAGGCCGTGATGAGTCCCGAGATCCTGCCGTTCCGGGCGCGCCCGTACACACCCGACCTGTGCTTCGCCACGATCCATGGACACCGCCGGGCCTACCGGATCGGCGGCAGCGGACCCGCCCTGCTCCTGCTGCACGGCATCGGGGACAACTCCCTGGTCTGGGAACCGGTGATGGAGCGATTGACCGACCGGTACACCGTGATCGCGCCGGACCTGTTGGGGCACGGCCTGTCCGACCGACCGCGCGCCGACTACTCGATCGCCGCGTTCACCAACGGAATGCGGGACCTGCTGTGCTACCTCGGCATCGACCGCGCGTCGATCGTGGGCCATTCCCTCGGCGGCGGAGTGGCGGGCCAATTCTCGTACCAGTACCCGGAAATGGTCGAGCGGATCGCGTTCGTGGCGCCCGGCGGCGTGGATCACGATGTCGCACCGCTGTTGCGCCTGCTGTCGCTCCCGTTCGCCGAGCAGGTCGTCGCGCTCACGGCCCTTCCGGGCGCGAAGCAGATCCTCGCAGGCGCGCTGCTCGCGACCGCCGCACTACCGGGTCCGCTGCGCGCCGACGCGGTGCAGTTGCGTCGCGCCCTCGACCGGATGCCGAACACTGCCTCGCCGCACGCCTTCTCGCGCACACTGCGATCAGTGGTCGACCTCCGCGGTCAGGTCGTCACCATGCGCGATCGCTGCTACCTGACGGCACGGGTGCCCACCCTGATCGCGTGGGGCGCGGACGATTCGATCATCCCCTCGGCCCACGCCGAGGTGCTGCGCGCGGCGCTGCCCGAGGCGCGGGTGGAGGTGTTCGACGGTGTCGGGCACTTCCCGATGACGGAGGCACCGGACCGGTTCCTCGAGCTGCTCACCGACTTCCTCGCGTCGACCGAACCGGCGCGCCTGGCGCGGACGCACCTCCGCGACGGTCTGCGCGCGGCGGCCGGCGTCACCGTCGTCCCTCCCGCGCGGGAGCTGGGCTGAACAGCCGCGATGACGGTCCGTAGGATCAGATGAGTGAACCTCACCGACCTGCTCCCGGCCGACCCGACGGCGGATGCGGTCTTCGAGGCCTTCCTCGACTGGACCACCGGCCGTGGAATCGAGCTCTACCCCGCCCAGGAGGAGGCGCTGATCGCGGCGTGCTCCGGCGCGAACGTCATCGTCGCCACTCCGACCGGTTCCGGGAAGTCCCTGGTGGCGATGGGCGCCCAGTTCGCGGCGCTGGCGCAGGGCCGGCGCACCTACTACACCGCGCCGATCAAGGCCCTGGTCAGCGAGAAGTTCTTCGCGCTGTGCGAGGTCTTCGGCACCGCGAACGTGGGTATGGTGACCGGCGACGCCGCGGTGAACGCCGACGCGCCCATCGTGTGCGCCACCGCCGAGATCGTCGCGAACCTCGCACTGCGTGAGGGCGCGGACTCGGACATCGCCCAGGTGGTCATGGACGAGTTCCACTACTACTCCGAGCCCGACCGCGGCTGGGCGTGGCAGGTGCCGCTGATCGAACTGCCGCACGCGCAGTTCGTGCTCATGTCGGCCACGCTCGGCGACACGACCTTCTTCGAGGAGGATCTCACCCGCCGCACGGGTCGGGAAACCGTACTCGTGGCGGGCGCGGAACGCCCCGTGCCGCTGCACTTCTCGTATTCGACTTCTGCCGTCCAGGACCAGATCGTGGAGCTGGTCACCACCCACCAGGCACCCGTCTACGTGGTTCACTTCACGCAGCAGGCCGCTGCCGAACGCGCGCAGGCGCTGATGTCGTTGCCGCTGACCTCCAAGGAGCAGAAGGCGGAGATCGCCGAGGCGATCGGCGATTTCCAGTTCACCACGGGCTTCGGCAAGACCCTCTCCCGCCTGATCCGATCGGGTATCGGCGTGCACCACGCGGGCATGCTCCCCCGCTACCGGCGCCTCGTCGAGAAGCTCGCCCAGGAGGGCCTGCTCAAGGTCATCTGCGGCACCGACACGCTCGGCGTCGGCATCAACGTGCCCATCCGCACCGTCTACCTCACGGGCCTGACCAAGTTCGACGGCACGCGGACCCGACACCTGCGCGCCCGCGAGTTCCACCAGATCGCCGGCCGCGCGGGCCGCGCCGGTTTCGACACGATGGGCACCGTCGTGGTCGCGGCGCCGGACCACGAGATCGAGAACGCGCGCCGGGAGGCGAAGGCGGGCGGCGACCCGGCGAAGCTCAAGCGCGTCCAACGCCGCAAGCCGCCGGAGGGATTCGTCTCCTGGGGCAAGGCCACCTTCGAGAAGCTGGTCGCCGCGGACCCGGAGCCGCTCACGTCCCGGTTCGTCGTGACCAACTCGATGCTGCTCAACGTGATCGCCCGGCCGGAGAACTGCTTGTCCTCGATGCGGCACCTGCTGGAGGACAACCACGAGTCGCGGCGGAACCAGCTGCGGCACATCCGCACCGCGATCACCCTGTTCCGCGGTCTCGAGTCCGGCGGCGTGGTGGAGAAGCTCGACGAGCCCGACGAGTTCGGCCGGCACGTACGGCTCACCGTCGACCTGCAGCCCGATTTCGCCCTCAACCAGCCCCTGGCACCCTTCGCGCTGGCCGCGCTGGAACTGCTCGACCCCGAGGAACCCGACTACGCGCTCGATGTCATCTCGGTGATCGAGTCGGTGCTCGACGATCCGCGGCCCGTACTGCGAGCGCAGCAGAACGCCGCACGCGGCGCGGCGGTCGCGGAGATGAAGGCGGACGGGATCGACTACGACGAGCGGATGGCGCTGCTCGAGGACGTGACCTACCCGAAGCCCCTGGAGGACGTGCTCGTGCCCGCGTTCGCGACCTATGCCGCGGGCCACGCGTGGGTGACGCAGTTCGAGCTGTCCCCGAAGTCCGTGGTGCGCGAGATGATCGAGCGCGCGATGACCTTCAACGATCTGGTCTCGAAGTACCAGCTCGGCCGCTCCGAGGGGGCCGTGCTGCGGTACCTCTCGGACGCCTTCAAGACGCTGCGCCACACCGTCCCGGAGTCGGCGCGCACGCCGGAGCTCGAGGACTACATCGCCTGGTTGGGCGCCCTGGTGCGGTACGTGGACAGCTCGCTCGTGGACGAGTGGGAGGAGATGACCTCGCCGGATCCGGTGCAGGCGCACGCCTCGGCGCCGGAGATCGGGCGGTCCACCTCGCTGACCTCCGACGAGCGCGCCTTCGCGGTCATGGTGCGCAACGCGATGTTCCGGCGCGTGCAGCTCGTCGCCGAGGAGGAGTACGACCTACTCGACGCGATGGATCCGGGCGTCGACTGGTACGCCGCCTTCGACGACTACTACGAGGACTACGACGACATCGAGACGGGCGCCGACGCCCGTGGGCCACAGCTGTTCTCACTCGACACATCCCTGCCCCGCGCGTGGAAGGTGCGGCAGACGATCGCCGATCCCGACGGCGACCACGGTTGGGCGATCACCGCCGTCGTCGACCTGCCGGCCTCCGACGAGCGCGGCGATGTCGTGCTCGTGGACGTCGAGGTCGTCTCGGGCTGAGTCAGCCGCGAACGGCCGTGTCCAGGCTCGCGAGGGACTGGTCGAGGTACTCCGGCGGGAACGGCGGCATGGCGCCGACGGAGTCCCGGAAGGACTGCGGGGTGTCGGTCCAGTCGTAGGTCAGCGTGACCTGCGTGCCGTCGCCCGACGGTGCGAGGTCGTACCGCCACCACCAGCCGCCGGCCCGCCACTCCCCCGCCCGGCGCGTGCCCGGCAGCCAGCCGATGACCCGGTCGCGTTCGAATTCGGTGACCTTGTTCTCCATCACGTAGTCGCCGCCCACCTGCTCCATGTACATGTTCACCGAGAACATCTGCCCGACGTGATCGAGCGGGGCGGCGTCGATGGCATCGCGCACCCAATCGGTGGGCTCGATGTCCACGTGACGCGCGGGATCGGCGAGGACGGCGAAGACCCGATCGGGGCTCGCGGCGATGACTCGGGTGGTGGACATTCGCTCGGGCATGACGACTCACTCTCTCCGGTGTCTTCACGACGCTCGGCGGCCCCGCGCATCATGTTCACAGCGTACACATACCTCGCCGCGTTCGCGTACGGACCGTCACGATCCGATGATCACGGGTTCAGTCGCGGCGGGCGCGCTCCTGATGCAGGGACCTCACGCGCCGCTCCTCGCGCAGGACCACCTGGTAGCTCGCGCGCTCCGTGGCCAGCCAGTCCGGGGCCTCCGCGATGATCGCGTCGATCTGCTCGGTGGTCAGCGCCTCGTCGATCCCGCCCCGTGCCAGGCCGGAGATCGAGACACCCAGCTTGGCCGCGACCAGGTTCTTGGGGTGCGGGCCGTGCTTGCGCAGATCGGTGAGCCACTGCGGCGGATCCGCCTGCAGCGCAGCGAGCTCCGCACGGGTGATGGCGGACTCCTGGAACGCCGGCGGCGTCGCGGGCAGGTACACGTCCAACTTCTTCGCCGCGGTCGCCGGTTTCATGGACTGCGCGTTCTGCCTGCTCATGACCGTCAGCCTATCGGTAACCTCCAGGAGTGACCTCCTCGCTCCCGCCCGTCCTGCGGCTCGGCTACGTCCCCGGCGCCACCCCCGCCAAGTGGGCCCGCATCTGGGGCGAGCGCCGCCCGGACGTCCGGCTCGAGCTCGTGCCCGTCGAGGCGGAGAGCGCGGCGGACGCGCTGCGGGAGGGCACCGTCGACGTGGCGCTGCTGCGCCTGCCCGCCCAGACCGACGACCTGGCCGTCATCGCCCTGTACGAGGAGCAGGTGGTCGCCGTCGTTCCACAGGAGCACCACGCCACCGCGGCCGACGAACTGACGACCGCCGACCTCGACGGTGAGCCCACCATCGCGCCGCGCGACGACGCGCTGCACTGGGACGATGCCCCCGGCGCACCGATCGAGCACCGGCCCGAGACCACCGCGGACGCCGTCGAACTCGTCGCGGCCGGGCTGGGCGTACTGATCGCGCCGCAGTCACTGGCGCGCCTGCATCACCGCAAGGACCTGACCTACCGGCCCATCACGGACGCCCCGCCCTCCCCCGTCGTGCTGGCCTTCCCCTCCGGGGAACAGTCCGACGCGGTCGCGGAGTTCATCGGGGTCGTCCGCGGCAGGAAGGCCGGTTCCTCACGGGGACAGGCGGAACCGGCCCCCAAACGCACCGCGCGGGAGAAGACTCTGGCCAAGCAGGCGGCGCGCGCAGCCGCCGGGAAGAAGTCGACGGGGTCGAAGGGCAAGCCCGGCAAACGAACCCGCCGCTGACTCAGCCCAGGGCCTCGACCCACTCGTCGACGGTGATCACCTCGGCCTGCCGCGGGAACACCTTGCGCATGAGCACCCGGTGCACCTCCGGGTCATGGTCGGCGCAGGCGTCGAACAACACCGTCAGTCCGTAGTCCAGATCCCCGGCGTAGCGGACCGTCGAGAGCACGACGCCGCTGGTCGAGATCCCCGCCAGCACCAGGTGATCGGCCTGCAGGCCGCGCAGCACCACGTCGAGGTCGCTACCGCTGAAGGCGCCGAACCGTCGCTTGATCACCACCGGCTCCCCCGGCAGCGGCGCCACCTCGGGGACGATCGCCGTGAGCGGCGACACCTCCGTCATGGAGTCGCCGCCCTCGCGGATCATCGCGAACGCCCGGTTGGTCGGCGGGATCTCGGGATAGTCGGGCCGGAAGGCGACCCGCACGTGGACCACCGGGACTCCCCGGTCCCGCGCGGCGGACAGGGCCTGCGCGGCGGCCGCGAGCGCCCTCCGCCCGGCACGCTCGGCACCGTCGACGATGCCCTTCTGGAAGTCCATGAGCACGAGGACGGAGCGCCGGTTCACCATGCCCCAAGGCTAGCGCTCAGCGCAGCGCGCCGAGGTCGACGGTGACCGGGAACGGCACTGCCGCGCCGAACACACCGGTGCACGAGGCGGATTCGTAGGCCCCATCGACCAGGGCGAGGGCCTCGAGCCGGACCTCGTCACCGTCGAGATCGACGATCCAGTAGTGCGCGATACCCGCCTCGGCGTATTCGTGCCGCTTCATCACCAGGTCGGTGCGCCGCGTGCCCGGCGAGAGCACCTCGACGGCGAGCACCACGTCCGTGGCGAAGATCCTGGTCGAGGTCCCGGCGCGGACGACGACCACGTCGGGGGCGCGCACCGTGGCCGGCGTGCGTGCATCGAGCACCACATCCACCTCCGGGTAGACGTCGAACTCCTCCGTAGCGGCGGCGTCCAGAGCCGCCGCGATCCGCAGCCCAGCACGTTGATGGGCGGGTACCGGCTTCGGCGACACGATCAGGACCCCCTCCTGAAGCTCCGCGTGCGACGTCGAGTCCTCCCCCAAGGCGTCCCACTCCTCCAACGAGAGGAGGTGCGGGCGGGTCGCAGCGGTCATGGTCCGATCCTACGCCCAGACGTATGAGGTCACAGGTCGGATTCCGCGGCCGAGCGGGCGATCTCGGCGAGCCGCGTGAAGCCCTCGGTCTTGGCGCTGGAGGCCCGGTAGGCGAGGCCGATGCGCCGCCCCGGCGCCGGCGCGGCGAACCGTGCGACGGCCAGATCCGTTCCCCGCAGCTCGACGGTGACCGCGGGCTCCGGCAGCAGGGTGACGCCCAGGCCGCCGGACACGCACTGCACGATCGTCGCCAGCGACGCGGCCCGGGTATCGCCCATGACGCCGACGCCGGACTCGGCCTGCCGGCACAGGTCGAGCGCCTGATCGCGCAGGCAGTGCCCCTCGTCGAGCAGTAGCAGCGGGAGGCCGGAGAGGTCGTCGGCCGTGAGATCGTCGCGGCCCGCGAGCGGATGCCCGGGCGGCACGACGAGGACGAACTCCTCGTCGTAGAGGGGGATCTCGGCGATCGACGCACTGTGCACGGGGAGCGCCACCACGGCCACATCGATGCGCCCGGACCGCAGCGCGTCCAGCAGCCGGGCCGTCTGATCCTCGACGACGGTGACCGCCAACTCGTCGGTCTCCGCGCGCAACCGGGGCAGCAGGCGCGGCAGACGGTAGGGCGCCACCGTCGGGATCATGCCGATGCGCAGCGTGCCGCGCAGTTCCCCGGTGAGCCCCGCCGCCGAGCTCACCAACTCCGCGGCGGAGGAGACGATCCCGGAGGCCTGCTCCAGCAGTGCCATGCCGGCCTCGGTGATGAGCACCTTGCGGGTACTGCGCTCGACCAGCTGCACCCCGAGACCCGCCTCCAGCGAGGCCAGCGCCTGCGACAGCGAGGGCTGGCTCACGCCCAGCGAGGTGGCAGCCGTACCGAAATGGCGCGAGCGCGCCACCGCGACGAAGGCGCGCAGCTGCGCGAGGGTCGGCTGATACGGATGATCGGACATACCTATCAGTCTACGTCTATCCATCGCCTTTGCCTTCACGCCCGGCGCAGCGGCGCCCTGACGTCACGGCCGCCAGGCGCCCGCCTGCTGGCGGGTCGCGTGGTTGAGCCGGTTCCAGAGGTTGATCTGTCCGATCGCGAGCACGAGACCCGCGAGCTGGGCGGCGTCGAACTCGTCGGCCGCGGCCTCCCAGAGCGCGTCCGAGACCGCCTCGGGCGCCCCCGCGAGCGCCGTGAGCTCCTCGGTCATCGCCAGCGCGATCCGCTCGGCGTCCGAGAAGTACGGCGTGTGCCGCCACGCGCCGACGGCGAACAGCTTGTCGTCCGAGGCGCCGTGCTTGCGCGCCGTGCGCCAGTGCCCGTCGAGGCAGGTGCTGCAGCCGTTGAGCTGGCTGGCCCGCATGTTGACCAGCTCCAGCAGCTCGGGAGACAGCCCCGTGTCGGCCACCACGGCGCCCAGCTTCATCAGCGCGTCCATCGCTCCGGGCAGTGCCATCGCGGGGTTCGTCATCCGTGCGGTCATGATGTTCTCCTTCGGTCCGTCACAATCGGGGCGATCGCCCCGTCATCCCTCTGACGAATCGACCACGAAGGATGTGACAGATGGACGCCGACGACTTCGAAACCGCACGGCCGAGGCTCCTGGCGGTGGCCACCCGGATGCTCGGCTCGGCAGCCGACGCCGAGGACGCCGTGCAGGAGGCGTGGCTCCGGACCGACCGCGCCGAGGGCACCGTCGACAATCCGACCGCATGGCTGACCACCGTGGTCTCCCGGATCTGCCTCGACCGCCTGCGGGCCCGGCGCGACACGGCGCCGCTCGACGACGTGGAGCCGGCGGATCCCGCGCCGGGCCCCGACACACAGGCGGAGCTCGCGGAGTCCGTCGGCGCCGCCCTGGGCGCCGTCCTCGACGACCTCGCTCCCGCCGAGCGGGTCGCCTTCGTCCTGCACGACGTGTTCGCCGTGCCCTTCGACGATGTCGCGGCGATTCTCCGCAAGAGCCCGGCGGGAACCCGTCAGCTGGCCAGCCGAGCGCGCCGCCGGGTGGCCGGCGCACCCCGGCCCGACGCCGCCCGCGCCGACGCCATCCGCGCCTTCCTCGCGGCCTCGCGCGACGGGGACTTCACCGCGCTCGTCGACCTGTTGGACCCGGACGCCGTGTTCCGGACGCACGCCGACGACGCTCCCTCGACGGTGCTGTCGGGCGCGCCCGCGATCGCCGAGGCCTTCCTGTTCAAGGCGAAGACGGCGCTGGTCGCGCTGGTGGACGGCCTGCTCGGGTACACCGTGCGGCTGCCCGGCGCGCCCGGCTACCTCCTGCTCGGCGACGTGACCTTCAGCCCTGACGGCCGCATCGCCGCCCTCGACGTCACGCTGCGCGCCGACGAGGTGGCGGGCAGCGAGGTCGTCCCACTCTGACCCGCAGACGACGGTGCCCGCCCCCGAAGGCCGGGGACGGGCACCGTCGAACGCGTGGGATCTAGTGGTCGATCGCCTTCTCGACGCCGACACCGGTGAGCGAGCGCACCTCCATCTCGACCGCCTTTTCCGCCAGATCGGCGTCGGGCTTGCCGATCAGCGTGCCGATGATCGCGAGGCCGAAGCCGATCGGAATGGAGATCAGGCCCGGGTTCTCCAGCGGGAACCAATGGAAGTCCAGCGACTTGAACATCGACGTGGACTTACCCGAGACGGCCGGGGAGAAGATGATCAGGACGATGGCCGAGATCAGGCCGCCGTACATCGAGAGCACCGCCCCAGTCGTGTTGAACCTCCGCCAGAACAGCGAGAAGATGATGGTCGGCAGGTTGGCCGATGCCGCAACGGCGAACGCGAGCGCCACGAGGAAGGCGATGTTCTGCCCCATCGCGCCGATGCCCAGGATGATCGACGCGATACCGATGACGACCACCGTGATGCGCGAGACGCGCACCTGCGCCTCCTCGGATGCCTTGCCGCGCTTGATGACACCGTTGTAGATGTCGTGCGCAAGGCTCGCGGACGCCGTGATCGCGAGGCCGGCGACGACCGCGAGGATGGTCGCGAACGCGACCGCCGAGATGACCGCCATCAAGATGGTGCCGCCGAGCGAGAACGCCAGCAGCGGAGCGGCCGAGTTCACCCCGCCCGGAGCCTTGGCGATGACATCGGCGCCGACGTAGGCCGCAGCGCCGAAGCCCAGCACCAGCGTGAAGATGTAGAACGCGCCGATCAGGCCGATCGCCCAGGTGACCGAGCGGCGCGCCTCCTTCGCGGTGGGGACGGTGTAGAAGCGCATGAGCACGTGCGGCAGGCCGGCGGTACCCAGGACGAGCGCGAGCGCCAGCGAGAGGAAGTCCAACTTGGTGGTCTCGTTCTTGCCGTACTTGAGGCCCGGCTCGATGATCTTCTCGCCCACGACCTCCTTCGCACCGGTCTTGGCATTGGTGACCGTGCCGTCCATCGCCTTCTGCAGCAGATCGGAGAAGTTGCCCTTCACCGCCGCCAGCACCATGAGTGTCATCAGCAGTGCGCCACCGACGAGCAGGACGGCCTTGACCATCTGCACATAGGTGGTGCCCTTCATGCCGCCCACCAGGACGTAGACGATCATCAACACGCCGACCACCGCGACCACGATCGCCTGGCCGGTGTGCCCCTTGATGTTGAGCAGCAGCGCGACGAGGCCACCCGCGCCCGCCATCTGGGCGATCAGGTAGAACAGCGACACCGTCAGCGTCGCGAGGGCGGCGGCCATCCGGACCGGGCGCTGCTTGAGCCGGAAGCTCAGGACATCGGCCATGGTGAACTTGCCGACATTGCGCAGCCGCTCGGCGACCAGCAGCAGGGCCACGAGCCACGCCACGAGGAAGCCGATCGAGTAGAGGAAGCCGTCGTAGCCCTGTACGGCGATGGCGCCGCAGATGCCGAGGAAGCTGGCGGCCGAGAGGTAGTCGCCCGCGATGGCGAAGCCGTTCTGCGGGCCGGTGAACGTGGCGCCGCCGGTGTAGAAGTCGGTGGCCTTCTGGGTGGTCCGGCTGGCACGGATCACCAGGCCCATGGTGAGGCCGATGAACAGGAGGAAGATGACGATGTTGAGCGTGGTCGAGCCGACCTGCTCGCCCACCTGGATCGTCCGGGGATCGAACGAGAACGCGCGGATGTCGGTCACTTCGGCTCCCCCTTGCCCAGCGCGACGTCGCCGCCGTCACCCTTGAGTTCCGCTTCGATACTCTCGCGGAGATCCGTCGCCATCGGATCGATCGTGTTGTTCGCGAACCGCACGTACGCCCAGGTGATGGCGAACGTGCTGACGAACTGGCCGAGGCCCAGCACGAGCGCGACATTGATGTTGCCGAACAGACGCTGGCTCATGAAGTCATGCGCGTAGGTGGCGAGCAGCACGTACAGGAGGTACCAGAGCAGGAAGGCAACGGAGATCGGGATCACGAACGACGCCAGCCTACGGCGGAGTTCGTGGAATTCCTTACTGTCGTAGGCGCGCTGATAGACCGCGGCCGTTTCCTCTTCGTTCACGAGCGGAAGTGTGTCACGGACCACACGCGCGAGGGGTTTGAATCGTCAACAAACCGCAATGCAACCCCCTGCAACCCGCCATCGGCGGACCACCGCTTCGTCAGGCGTCGAGCGCCCTGCGCGTCGCGGCGGCGATCTCGGCGACCTGCTCGTCGGTGGTGACGAACGGGGGCGAGTACTGGAGCGTGCCGAGCCCGGCCGCGCGTCCCGACACACCTTGGGCACGAAGCTTCTTCACCATCGCCATCGCCTCGGCGGGCTCGTGCAACTGCACCCCCGCTACCGCGCCGACGCCGCCGCGGACCTGCTTGACCTTCGGATGATCGGCCAGCGCCGAGAGCTCCCGGAGCAACGTGTCCTGCAGCCGCAGCGCCTCGGCCACGAGGTTCTCCCGCTCCATGATGTCGAGGACCGCCATCGAAGCGGCCGCGGCGGCCGCGTGCCCGCCGTAGGTGTACCCGTGGCGCCACCACACCCCACCGGCGTAGAAGGGCTCCGCGACGTGCGGAGCGACGAACAGCGCACCCATCGGAATGTAACCGCTGGTGAGTCCCTTCGCGGTGGTCATCAGGTCCGGCTGCAGGTCGAACCGGCTCGATGCGAACCACGCGCCGCCGATGCGACCGAAGCCCGTGATCACCTCGTCGGCGATGAACAGCACGTCGTGCTCGCGGCAGATGTCACGGACCTCCCGCAGGTAGCCCTCCGGCGGCGGGAGCAGGCCACCCGCGCCGATCACCGGCTCTGCGACGAAGGCCGCGATCGTGTCCGCACCCACTCGCTCGATGAGCCCGAGCAGTGCCTTCGCGTCGTCCCACGCGATCGTGGCGGTGTCGTCGAACAGCACGCCGCCGTAGCCCTCGGCGTTCACCGGGATGCCGCCGAGTGAGGTGCCTCCGACGTGCATGCCGTGATAGGCGTTCGACCGTCCTACGATGAGCTTCTTCTCGGGCCTGCCCTCCTCCTGCCAGTAGCGTCGGGCGAGCTTGATCGCCGAGTCCACCGAGTCGGAGCCGCCGGAGGTGAAGAAGACCTTGCTGTCCGGCACGGGCGCGATGCCCTGCAGGCGGTCGGCCAGCGCCACCGTCGTGTCCGTGGCGGCGTCGCCGAAGCCGGTCACGTGCGCGACCTTGAGCAACTGATCACGCACCGCGTCGGCCACCTCGGCGCGGCCGTGACCGATGTTGGCGAACCACAGCCCCGCCGTCGCGTCGAGGTAGCGATTGCCGTCGGCGTCGAAGACGTACGGGCCGTCGCCGCGGGCGAAGACGAAGGCGCCGTCGCGCTGTACGGCGCCCATGTCGGCGAAGCCGTGCCAGAGTGCCGATGAGGTCGTGGGTCGCTGTCCGCTCATAGGCATAAACTAGAGCAAATGAGTGAACAGGAGACGCGCACCGTCGCAACGGCGCAGAACGGAGCCGCCCCGACGCGCACGGCCAAGCGCGACCTGTACGCCGCCCTCGGTACCGACACCGCACCCGCCGTCACCCTCCGGGACGAGACGCGGCTGCGGGGCAGGCTCAAGCGCGCCAAGGATTCCGACCTCCCACGACTGGCCCGCGATGTCGACGCCGCGCGGGAACGGTTCGCGGTGCGCGCCGCCGCCGTGCCCGCGATCGTGTACCCGGAGAACCTGCCGGTCAGCGCTCGCCGCGACGAGATCGCGAGGGCCATCGCCGAGAACCAGGTCATCATCCTCGCCGGCGAGACCGGCTCGGGGAAGACCACTCAGCTGCCGAAGATCTGCCTCGAACTCGGTCGGGGCGTGCGCGGCATGATCGGCCACACCCAGCCGCGGCGCCTCGCCGCCCGCTCCGTCGCCGAGCGCATCGCGGAGGAGACCGGTACCGAGCTGGGCGACACCGTCGGGTACGCCGTTCGGTTCACCGACAAGGTCTCACCGAAGACCTCCGTCAAACTCATGACCGACGGCATCCTGCTGCGTGAGCTCACTCGCGACCGGCTGCTGCGCGACTACGACACGATCATCATCGACGAGGCGCACGAGCGCAGCCTCAACATCGACTTCCTGCTCGGCTACCTGCGGCAGATCCTCTCCCGGCGACCCGATCTCAAGGTGATCGTCACCTCCGCGACCATCGAGCCGGAACGGTTCGCGGCGCACTTCGCGCGGCCCGACGGTACGCCGGCCCCGGTCATCGAGGTCAGCGGTCGCACCTATCCCGTGGAGGTCCGGTACCGCCCGCTCGACGAGATGACCGATGACACCGAACCGCTCGACCAGGTCACGGGCATCGTGCACGCCGTGAACGAGCTGTCCCGCGAGGCTCCGGGCGACGTGCTGGTCTTCCTCTCCGGCGAGCGCGAGATCCGCGACGCCGCCGAGGCGCTGGCCGCGCACGTCAAGCCCGGCACGGAGATCCTCCCGCTCTACGCGCGCCTGTCCTCCGCCGAGCAGCACCGGGTGTTCGCCCCGCACACCGGGCGCCGGATCGTGCTGTCCACCAATGTCGCCGAGACCTCGCTCACGGTGCCGGGGATCAAGTACGTGGTGGACACGGGCACCGCACGCATCTCGCGCTACTCGACGCGCACCAAGGTCCAGCGGCTGCCGATCGAGCCGATCTCGCAGGCGTCGGCGCAGCAGCGCTCGGGCCGATGCGGTCGCACCTCCGACGGCATCGCGATCCGCCTCTACTCCGAGGACGACTTCGACGCGCGCCCCGTCTACACCGATCCCGAGATCCTGCGCACCAACCTCGCCTCGGTCATCCTCTCGATGACGGCGCTCGACCTCGGGGAGGTCTCCGCCTTCCCGTTCGTGCAGCCGCCCGACGAGCGCGCGGTCCGCGACGGGACGGCCCTGCTCGAGGAGCTGGGCGCCCTCGAGGACGCCGCCCCGGGACACAAGAAGCTGACCCCGGTCGGCCGGCAGCTCGCCGACCTCCCCGTCGATCCGCGGATGGCCAGGATGCTGGTGGCGGCCCGCGAGTTCGGTGTACTGCCGGAGGTCCTCGTCATCGTCGCGGGCCTGTCCATCCAGGACGTGCGGGAACGGCCCGCCGAGCACCGTCAGGCCGCGGACGCCCAGCACGCCCGCTTCGCCGATCCCACCTCCGATTTCCTGTCCTACCTGAACCTGTGGCGCCATCTCGGCGAGCGCCGCGCCGAGCTGAGCTCGAGCGCCTTCCGCCGCGAGTGCCAGCGCGAGTTCCTGCACTACGTGCGGATCCGCGAATGGCAGGACCTGCAGGGCCAGCTCCGACAGATCTGCCGGGACCTCGGGTGGAAGCTCGAATCGCTCGGCCGGGAACCGGCACCGTCCGCCGATCTCATCCACCAGGCCATGCTGGCCGGGCTGCTGTCCCAGATCGGCCTGCGCGAGCCCGACGGGCGGGAGTTCCTCGGCGCGCGGGGCGCGAAGTTCATGGTCTTCCCCGGCTCGGCCCTGTACAAGAAGCCGCCGCGACTGGTCATGGCCGGGGAGCTGGTGGAGACCTCGCGGCTGTTCGCGCGGACCGTCGCGAAGATCGAGCCGGAGTGGGCGGAGAAGCTTGCGGGCCCGCTCGCCAAGCACCACTACTCGGAACCGCACTGGTCCACCAAGCGCGAGGCCGTCCTCGCCAAGGAGCGGGTCACGCTGTTCGGGGTGCCCCTCGTGGCGGAACGCACCGTGAACTACGGCCGGATCGACCCGGTGGTCGCCCGCGATCTGTTCCTGCGCCACGCGCTGGTGCAGGGCGAATGGCGCACCCGGCACGCGTTCTTCGCGCGCAACCGCGCCCTGCTCGACGACGCCGAGTACCTCGAGGACAAGGCCCGCCGGCGCGATCTCGTCGTCGACGAGGACGGGCTGTTCGCCTTCTACGACCGCAGGGTCCCCGAGGGCATCGTCTCCGCTCGGCACTTCGACGCCTGGTGGAAGAAGGCCTCCCGCGGGGAGCCGACGCTGCTGGACTTCACCGCGGAGGACCTGCTCGCCGACGGTGCCGCCGAGGTCACCGCGGACGCGTACCCCACCACGTGGCTGCAGGGCCGCGTCGAGGTGCCACTGAAGTACCGGTTCGAGCCGGGCGCCACCGACGACGGGGTGACCGCGCGGATCCCCGTCAAAGACCTGGCGACGGTGCGCGCGGACGGCTTCGAGTGGCTGGTGCCGGCGATGCGCGAAGAACTCGCGACGGCGCTGATCAAGTCGCTGCCGAAGCAGCTTCGCCGTGAGGTCGTGCCCGCGCCCGACTTCGCCGCGGCCGCACTCGCACGGCTCACTCCGCGCGCGGAGCCGCTGGCCGACGGGCTCGCGCGGGAGCTGACCCAGTTGTCCGGCACGGTGATCCGTGCCGAGGACTTCTCCCCCGCCGCATTGCCGGATCACCTGCGGGTGACCTTCGTGGTGATCGGCGACGACGGCCGCGAGCTCGGTTCCGGCAAGGACCTCGACGCGCTCAAGCGGCGGCTCGGCGCGGCGGTGCAGGAGGACCTGTCGAGCCGCGCGGGCGCCTACGAGCGCGCCCCCGCCCGGGAGTGGACCGCGGCCACCCTCGGCGACGTGCCGCGCACCATCGACACGGAGGTGCGTGGCAGCCGGGTGACCGGGTTCGGGACCCTCTATCCCGACGGTGACCGAGCCGGCGTCCGGGTGGTCGCGAACGAGCCCGATCAGCTGGCGCTGATGGGGGCGGGCCTCGACGTGCTGCTGTCGAACGTGCTTCCCGCGGCGCACAGGTCGGTGCTGCAGTCGGTCGGGCAGCGGGACCGGCTGGCACTGTCGCAGAGCCCGTACCCGACGCCGATGGACCTGGTCGCCGACTGCCGCCGGCGCGCCATCACCGATCTCCGGGGGCGTGCGGGCCTCGCCTGGACGCCTGAGGAGTTCACGGCCTTGACCGCGTCCGTGCGTGCGGGCCTGGGCGCCACGGTGCAGCAGTACTTCGCCGATGTCGCGGCGGCCGTCGCGACCGCGACGGAGGTGCGCGGCGCGATCGCCTCCGCACCGCCCGCGCTCCGGGACGCCGCGGACGACATCGCCGAGCAGTTGGACGGGCTCTTGTTCCCCGGGTTCGTGGCCGCCACGCCGGGCGTGCACCTGCGGCACCTGCCGCGGTACACGGCCGGCGCCGCCGCGCGATGGGCGGCGCTGCCTGCGGCGATCGACCGGGACGACCGCGGAACGGCGACGCTCGACCGCGTGTACGGCGCGCTGACGGCCAAGCTCGACACGCTGCCCCAGCACCGGCGTGATGCGGCGCTGGACCAGGCGAACTGGTTGATCGAGGAGCTCCGCGTGAGCCTGTTCGCACAGTCGCTCGGCACCGCGGGATCGATCTCCGAGAAGAAGGTACTGGCCGCGATCGCGGCCCTGACCTGACCTGCGCTACGCGGCGTCGGTCGGGTCCGCGGCGGCGCGGGTGCGGAGGTCGCGGATCGCGGCCTCGAAATCCTCGATGGACGAGAAGCCCTGGTAGACGGAGGCGAACCGCAGGTAGGCGACCTCATCGAGATCGCGCAGCGGCCCGAGAATGGCCAAGCCCACCTCGTTGGCGGGGACCTCGGCGACGCCGGTGGCGCGGATGGCCTCCTCGACCTGCTGGGCGAGCTTGTGCAGATCGTCCTCGGCGACGTCCCGCCCCTGGCAGGCCCGGCGCACCCCCTTCATCACCTTCTCGCGACTGAAGGGCTCCGTGACGCCGTTGCGCTTGACCACGGCCATGACCGCGCTCTCGACCGTGGTGAACCGGCGCCCGCACTCGTTGCACGAGCGGCGCCGGCGGATGCCCTGCCCGTCGTCGAACACCCGCGAGTCGACCACTCGGGTGTCCTCGTTCTTACAGAACGGGCAATGCATGGGTTCACCTCCTGCGCGTGCGCGCTCGGATGCACGGAGGGGCAACTGCAGCACCGTGGCCCCTGCCACGGCCGTGCCCCGCGATCTCGACACCGAGAATACTCGGCGCGGCAACGGCACCACGTTATCGAGGTCCCTCACGCGCCCACCCTGCCGGGAATCCACTATGGCCATTCGAGTGCTCATCCGCTTCTCCTTCGCTCGTTGCGTGCCGTCAGTACCGCGGGGTGACCAGCGTCTGTCCTGCGTGGACCCGGCCGTCGCGGAGTCCGTTGATCTCCTCGATCTCCGCGATCACCGACGCCGGCGCACGATCGGGCGCGATCTCGCGGGCGATCTGCTCGAGGCTCTGACCCGTCCGCACCGTGACGATCGACGTGAGCGCGGGCTGCGCGGCGCCGACCGGGGCGGGATCCGGCTGCTGCGCGCCGCCGAACAGGACCAGCAGGCCCACGAACGCACCGACCGCGAACAGCAGGCACACGGCCAGGGACGGGCCCGCGGTGCGCCGCGCGCAGCCGTCCACCCGCGAGACGCCGCGGGGTGCCCGGCGGCCGACCGAACGCACGCGCGGACGTTCGACGGTGCGCCGCGCCGCGCCCCGCGCGCCGGTCACCCGGACCGCCCCGGGAACCGTTCGAACAGCGCCCTCGGAAACCTCGTTCGACGGGGTGATCGACTCGGCCGAGACCTCCTGCGAACGACTCCGAGCGAGCCGTGGCGACACGCCGCGCGCCCGGGTGGCGCCGCGTCGATCAGCGGCGGCGGAGCCGTGCCGCGCCAGTGCCTGCGCCTCGGAGGCGGGCTCCTGCGCTGCGGTGATGACATCCCGATCGATGATCGCGGTCATGATCTCTCCCTACGTCGGTAGCGGGTCCTTCTCGCTCACCTACAGGTCTATCGGAGGGGACTGACAAGTTTTTCCATCCAGCCCCACCCGTCACACCGGAGTGCGTGCACGTGTTCGAAAGAACTTCTGTTCGATTTCTACCACACCGCCGAGTGGAGCGGAAGACACGCGGGCAAATTTCTCGAACAGATGTTTGTCATGACCTACCGGCTCGACTACAGTGGGGTGCAGAACCGAACGGGCGTGAGGAGCGGCACATGACAGAGGAACGACAGGTCCAACATCGGGACAAGCGCTTCCGCGATGCGCAGGGCAATGTCTCGGAGGATCACCTCACGCGCCGGCAGAAGCAGGTGCTCGAGGTCATTCGGCGGTCGGTGCGCGATCGCGGGTATCCGCCCAGCATCCGCGAGATCGGGGACGAGGTGGGTCTGACCTCCACCTCGTCGGTCGCGCATCAGTTGCGCACCCTCGAGCGGCTGGGCTTCCTGCATCGTGACCCGAACCGCCCGCGCGCGGTCAACGTGCAGGGCGCCGAGGAGCGTACGGCGCAGGTCATCCAGAAGGTCATGGAGGACGAGGACAGGATGCCGGAGCCGGCGTTCGTGCCGGTGCTGGGCCGCATCGCCGCGGGCGGCCCCATCCTCGCGGAGGAGGCGGTGGAGGAGATCTTCCCGCTGCCGCGCGAGCTGGTGGGTGAGGGCTCGCTGTTCCTGCTCAAGGTGGTCGGCGAGTCAATGACCGACGCGGCGATCTGCGATGGGGACTGGGTGGTCGTCCGGCAGCAGTCCGTGGCCGAGAACGGTGACATCGTGGCCGCGATGCTCGACGGCGAGGCCACGGTGAAGACCTTCCGCCGCACGGGTCGCGACGTATGGCTGATGCCGCACAACCCGGCGTTCGACCCGATCCACGGCAACGACGCGGTGATCCTCGGCAAGGTCGTCACGGTCATGCGGCGGATCTGAACCCCGCCGTTCCCGAGGGCGCCGGCTCGTCGACCACAGGGTCGGGGGCCGGCGTTCGCCGTCCTCCGACTAGCTGCGGGTCGCCTCCGCGTACCGGCGTAGATGGTCGGTGGCGGAACCGAACTCGGTCTCGATCGCGGTGAGCCGCTTGAAGCAGTGCCCGATCGCGAGCTCCTCGGTGAGCCCCATGCCGCCGTGCAACTGCACCGCGTTCTGGCCGACGAACCGCGCCGCCCGCGCGATCGTGATCTTCGCCGCGGACACGGCGCGCCGGCGCAGCCGCGGCTCGGCATCGAGGTTGAGCACGGCCAGGTAGGTCGCGGCCACGGACTGCTCCACCTCCAGCGCCATATCGACCATGCGGTGCTGCAACACCTGGAAGGAGCCGATCGGTACGCCGAACTGGCGGCGGTTGCGGGTATATTCGACGGTGTCCTCGAGCACCCGGCGCATGATCCCGACCGCCTCGCTGCAGACGGCCGCGGCACCGTCGTCCAGGGAGCGTTCGACGAGCTCCCAGGCCCGCCCCTCGGTCCCGAGCAGCGCCGCGGCGGGCACGCGGACGTCGGTGAGCACCAGGTCACCCGTGTGGTGATCGTCGATCGTGCGGAAGTACCGGGCGTCGATCCCGGCGGGTGGCGCCTGCGGGTCGAACTCGAGCAGGAACAGCGAGAGCCCGTCCCGGTCGAGCCGGTCCCCCGCGGTCCGGGCGACCACGAGCAGGTGCGTGGCGAGCGGGAGGTCGGCGACCACGATCTTGGCGCCGGTCAGCACGTAGTCGCCGCCGTCGCGGATCGCGGTGGCCTGCACGTCCCAGGGCTCGCGCCCCGACTCGGGTTCGGTGAGGGCGAGCGCGATCCGGGCGTCACCCGCGACGATCGCCGCGCACACCTGCTCGGCCCGCGGTCCGCCGGCCCGGCCCAGCAGGCCGGCCCCGACGACGACGGTGCCGGTGTACGGCTCCACCACGAGGGCGCGGCCGAGTTCCTCGGTGATCACCATCATCTCCTCGGGCCCGCCGCCGAGGCCGCCCACGGACTCGGGCACTGTCGCGGCGAGAATCCCCAGGTCGGAAGCGAAGGCCTCCCAGACCGCGGGTTGCCATCCGGCCTCGGAGCGCGCGGCACTGCGCGATTCGACCAGCGGGTACCGGCCCGCGAGATAGGACCGCACGGCGTCGCGCAGCATGCTCTGTTCGTCGGTGAGTGTGAAGTCCATCTACAGCCCCAATGCCGCCTTCGCCAGGATGTTGCGTTGAATCTCGTTGGAGCCCGCGTAGATCGAGCCCGCACGATCGTTGAAGTAGCGCAGCGGCGCCACGGCCTGCCAGAGTTCGCCGCTGTGCGCCCCACCCGCGGGTGGCAGGTACTCGACCACCGGACCGCCCGGCCGGGTGACGTGCGGCTGGTAGACGCGGCCGCGGGGCCCCGCACACTTGTGCACGAACTCGGTGACCGCCTGACTGAGCTCGGTCCCCAGGATCTTGAGCATCGACGATGCCGGGCCCGGGTTGCCGCCCTCGGACAGCACGGCGAGCGAGCGGTGCTCGAGGATCTCGAGCACGTCGACGCGGGCGCGCAACTCGGCGAGGCCGAGCCGGAAGTCGTCGTCCTCCGCGAGCGGGCGGCCGCCCCGGCCGGGCACCGTCGTCGCGCGCTGCGCCAATCGGTCCAGCGAGACCTGCAGCCACGGTGCGGACGCGCCACCCCCGCGTTCGAACTCGAGGAGGTACTTGGCGACGGTCCAGCCGTCGTCGATCGTCCCGAGCACGTTCGCCTTCGGCACGCGCACCTTGTCGAAGAAGACCACGTTCTGCACCTCCTCGCCGGAGGCCATGACGAGGGGCTGGATCTCGATGCCGGGCACCGTCATGTCCAGCAGTAGGAAGGTGATGCCCTGCTGCTTGCGCTCCCGCTTGGAGGTACGCACCAGCGCGAACATCCAATTGGCCTCCCGGGCGTGGGTGGTCCAGATCTTGGAGCCGGTGAGAACGAGATCGTCGCCGTCCGACTCCGCACGCATCGAGAGCGAGGCCAGGTCGGAACCCGATTCCGGCTCGGAGTAGCCCTGGCAGAAGAACACCGAGGCGTCGAGGATCCCCGGCAGGAAGAAGCGCTTCTGCTCCTCGGTGCCGAACTTCACGATCGCGTGCGCCACCATCCGGATCCCCATCGGCGAGAGGAAGGGCGCACCGGCGAGCACGGACTCACGGGCGAAGATGTAGTGCTGCGCCACCGTCCAGTCGCAGCCTCCCCATTCCACCGGCCACGCCGGCGCGGCCCATCCCCGCTCGTGCAGGATCGCCTGCCACCGAAGGCTCGCCTCGTGGTCGGAGTACACGCTGGTGGCGAGATCGCCCGCAGCGCGCAGATCATCGGTCAGGTGCGCGTCCAGGAACTCCCGCACCTCGTCGCGGAACGCCTCCTCGGCCGCCGTGAACGTCACATCCATCCGGGATTCCCCTCGTTGACACACCTCGCCCTAGCGAGACAAAATAGGAGTATGTCTCACCCAGCGCGTCCTGACAACCAGTCGGCCGTGATCCGTCGCGCTGCCGAGTGGTTCCGCGACGGCCGCCGAGTGGACCTGGGCCGGCTGGCGCAGGCCAGCGGCATCGGCCGGGCCACGCTGTACCGCTGGTTCGGAGGGCGGGAACAGGTGGTCGGCGAGGCGGTCTGGCTCGGCATCGCCCAGGCGATCGAGCGCGTCGAAGCCACCGAGCCCGAGCGCGACCGCGCAGCCTTCCTCCGTGCCTTCGGGCGCCTGGCGCACGAGGTACGCACCTATCCCCCACTCACCGGATTCGCCACGGAGGAACCGGAATTCGCGATGCGGGTACTGCAGGCGCCGGGCAGCGTGGTCCAGGAGCGGCTCATCGCGTGGGTGGCGGCCTGGCTGACGGACCTCGGGGTCCCGCGGCCCGACGGTGCGCGCAATGTCACCCGCGCCGACCTGGCCTACGCGATCGTGCGACTCGCCGAGTCCTTCCTGTGGTCGGACATGATCATCGGCACCCCGCCGCAGCCCGACACCGCGACGGCCCTCGTCGCCCTCCTGCTCGACGGTGCCGCCGGACACGGCCCGGCCGGCATCGACGCGGCGGATCAGCCGGAGACGATGCCCACGACCAGGTTGATCGCGGTGGCCAGGATCAGCGTGCCGAACACGTAGGACAGCAGGCACTGGCGCAGCACCAGGCTGCGGATCGTCTGCGACGAGACGGACGTGTCGGAGACCTGATAGGTCATGCCGAGGTTGTAGCTGAAATAGAAGAAGTCGCGGTACGTGGGGGCGATGTCGGCGTTCCAGTCGATCCCACCGGGCCGATCACCGGGGTCGCCGTAGTACTCCGCGGCGTACTGCGTCGCGTAGGTCAGGTGCAGCGCGGCCCACACCGCGAACGCCGCGAGCAATGCGGCGGCCGCACCCGCGTCCTTGTTGGCGGACTTGCCCGCGACGAGGAGCGCCACGATGGCGGCGAGGCCGCTCAGGGCGATCACCGCGACGGCGATCTCGGCGATCCGCGGCCGGAAGTTCTCCCGCTGCACCGTCGCCCGGGTCGCCTCCGCGTCGAGGGGCCAGAGCACCGCCCACCCCGTGACCACGAACACCGCGGCGGCCGCGCCGATCCCGACCAGGACGCCCAACGTGCCGTCGAGCAGCGCACCCGCGATCACCGCGGCGATCGCGCCGACGACCAGCGCGATCACCGCACGCGCGGAGACGGACAGCAGTGGCCCCGGGGCCCGACGAGTCATGGTTTCGATTGTGCGCGACTACTGCGCGAAGCGCGCCAGCAGCCCCGCGAGCGCGCCCGGCACCCGCGCGACGATCCGCGTACCGTCGGCCTCGTGGTCCGCACTGACCACCGTGCCCTCGGCGTGGATCCGGGCGACCAGGTCTCCCCGCTCGTACGGCAGCAGCGCGGCCACCTCGACATCACCCGCGGTGATCAGCCCGGTCAGCTCGTCGAGCAGCTCGTCGATGCCCTCGCGGGTGTGCGCGGAGACGAACACCGCATCGGGCAGCGCGACGCGCAGCTGCGCGAGCACCACCGGGTCGGCGGCGTCGATCTTGTTGACCACGAGCAACTCCCGCGGCAGCGTCGCCTCCCGCTCGCCCGCGACCTCGCGCAGCACGTGCCGCACCGCGTCGATCTGGCGCTGCGGCATCGGGTCGCTGCCGTCCACCACGTGCAGGAGCAGATCGGCGTCGACCACCTCCTCCAGCGTGGACCGGAAGGCCTCGACGAGCTGCGTGGGAAGGTGCCGCACGAACCCGACGGTGTCGGTGAAGACCACGTCGCGGCCGTCGGCCAGCGTGCTCTGCCGGGTGGTCGGGTCGAGAGTCGCGAACAGCGCGTTCTGCACCAGCACACCGGCATCGGTGAGCGCGTTGAGCAGGCTCGACTTGCCCGCGTTGGTGTACCCGGCGATGGCCACCGACGGCACGCCGGAGCGGCGGCGCTGCCCGCGCTTGGTGTCGCGGGCCTGCTTCATGCCCTTGATCTCCCGGCGCAGCTTGGCCATCCGCTCGCGGATCCGGCGACGATCGGTCTCGATCTTCGTCTCACCGGGGCCGCGCAGTCCCACGCCGCCGTTGCTGCCGGCGCGGCCGCCGGCCTGCCGGGACAGCGCCTCGCCCCAGCCACGCAGCCGCGGCAGCATGTACTCCATCTGCGCGAGGCTGACCTGCGCCTTGCCCTCGCGGGAGGTGGCGTGCTGGGCGAAGATGTCGAGGATCAGGGCCGTGCGGTCGATGACCTTGACCTTGACCACCTTCTCCAACGCGTTGAGCTGCGCGGGCGTGAGCTCGCCGTCGCAGATCACCGTGTCGGCGCCCGTGGCGAGAACGACCTCGCGCAGCTCGTGCGCCTTGCCGGAGCCGATGTAGGTCGCCGGATCGGGACGGTCGCGGCGCTGGATCACACCGTCGAGGACGACGGAGCCCGCCGTCTCCGCGAGGGCCTTCAGCTCGGCCAGGGACGAGTCCGCCTCCGCCGCGGACCCCTCGGTCCACACGCCCACGAGCACGACCTGCTCGAGGCGCAGCTGCCGGTACTCGACCTCGGTGACGTCATCGAGCTCGGTGGACAGGCCGACGACGCGGCGGAGCGAGGACCGCTCCTGGAGTTGGAGTTCACCGACGGTCGGCTGATGCGCGTCGGTCGGTTCCCAGGTATCTGTCTGTGTCATATGAGACCCATTCTCGCACGTCGGGGCGATGCGGGTCACGCGAGTTTTCGCAGGGCGAAACCGCTCACAGTGCGGACAGGCGCGCCGTACCGGAGGCGACGATGCGGCTGGGGCCGCGCAGCACGGCACCGTCGGCCTCGACGGTGACGGTGACGACCCCGCCCGGCACGTGCACGTCCACCTCGCCGGTCTCGGCACCGTCGGCGCGCAACGCCGCGACCGCCGCGGCGACGGTGCCCGTCCCGCAGGACCGGGTCTCCCCGGAGCCGCGCTCGTGCACCCGCATGTGGATCGCGCCGTCGGCGGGCGGGGTGATGATCTCGACATTGGTGCCGTGCGGGAACAGTCCGTGATCGAAGGTGGGCCGGCTCGCCACGTCGAGGGCCGCGAGGCCCTCGACGGTGAGTCCGGGCACGACGCACGCGATGTGCGGGTTGCCCACGTCGACGGCGATCCCCGCCAGGTCCCGCCCGTCGACCCCCGCCGAGGACGTTCCGAAGACGCGCGCCACACCCATCGAGACGGACACCTCCGCCACCTCCGGATCCGCGTGGTGCACGTGTACGGGCTTGGCGCCCGACCGCGAGCCGACGACGAACTCGTCACCGGCGACCAGCGCGGACGCCGCGAGGAAGTGCGCGAACACCCGAACGCCGTTGCCGCACATCTCGGCGATGGAGCCGTCGGCGTTGCGGTAGTCCATGAACCAGTCGTCGCGGGCGACGTCGTCGGGCAGCGCATCGAGGACACCCGCGTCGAGCAGATCACCGGCGCGGGCGACGCGCAGCACGCCGTCGGCCCCGATCCCCGCCCGGCGGTCGCACAGGGCCGCGACCAGCTCCGGCGTGAGGTCGATGTCGACGCCCGGATCCGGCAGGATCACGAAGTCGTTCTCCGTGCCGTGCCCCTTGAGGAAGTCCACAGCCGTCATCGCGCCCGTCATGACGCCCAGTCTACGGGCGGCGGACGGCTGCGGCGTGCGCGGCCAGCGCCGCGTCGAGCAGGTCGGGTGCGGCACCGTCGAGCCAGGTCACCCGCGGGTCGCGCCGGAACCAGGACCGCTGCCGCCGGACGTAGCGCCGCGTGCCGATGAAGGTCAGCTCGCGGGCGTGGTCCAGGTCGTACTCGCCGTCGAGGGCGGCGAGCACCTGCGCGTACCCGATCGCCCGGGACGCGGTCACGCCGTCGCGCAGTCCCCGCGCCTCGAGGACGCGGACCTCGTCGACGAGGCCGCCCTCGAACATGCGACGGGTGCGCAGGTCGATGCGGGCGTCGAGCAGCTCGGTGTCGCGGTCCAGCGCGACGATCGCCGTGTCCCAGCGGGCGGGACCGATCTGCGGCGCCGAGGCGGCGAAGGGCGCGCCGGTGATCGTCACGACCTCGAGCGCCCGGACGATCCGGCGGCCGTCGGTGGGGAGGATCTTGGCGCCCGCCGCGGGGTCGAGCGCGGCCAGCTCACGGTGGAGGGCGAGCGCGCCGACCTCGGCCAACCGATCCTCGAACCGGGCGCGCACGGCGGGGTCGGTGGCCGGGAAACTCCACTCGTCGAGGAGGGCCTGGAAGTACATCATCGAGCCGCCGACGATCACGGGGGTCCGGCCGGCGGCGAGCAGTGCCTCGACGTCCGCCCGCGCCCGCTCCTGGTAGGCGGCGACGGTGGCGGTCTCGGTCACCTCCAGCACGTCGAGCTGGTGGTGTTCGATGCCGCGACGCTCGGCGACCGGCAACTTCGCCGTGCCGATGTCCATGCCGCGGTACATCTGCATCGCATCGATGTTGATGATCTCGCCGTCGAGCCGCTCCGCGAGGTCGAGCGCGAGATCGGACTTGCCGGTCGCCGTGGGGCCGACGACGGCGACCGGTCTCGCGGTGCTCACTCGGCTCCGCCGGTCGCGACCAGGTAGCCGACGCCGAAGGGCGCACCCCGGTAGAGCACGTCGGCGCGGCCGCCCACGGCCTCCGCGAGGGCGCGCCACGCGCCGCCGAGCCCGTCCGACGGTGCGCCGTCCGTCACGGCCGCGACCTGCGCGTCGAAGAGCGCCGCGTCCTCGGGACGGTGGCCGCCGGGCGCGCGGGCGGTGAGCGTGTTCGGGCCGTCGAGCACGAACAGCAGGCCCTCGGCCTGGTCGTCCGCGGCGACGATCCGCGCCGACGGCGCGGCGCTCCCCCGCAGCCACGCGGCGATGAGCAGCGGGAGCGGCAGGTCCGGGCTCGGCGGCAGGTCGTTCGACGGTGCGCCGGGCCCGGTCGTCACGAGCACGTCGGCACCGAACCCGACGAAGGTCCCGGAGGCGGGCAGGTCGGCACCGTCGGCGCTGGTCAGCGGCTCGGCACTGACGACACGCCAGGTGCGTGCGCGCTCGCCGAGCCAATGCCCGGCCGCGAGGACGCGCTCCCGGAGGCGGTCCGCATCCCCGTCACCGGGCAGCCCGACCAGCTCGGGAACGAGCAGCGGGGCGCCGGGGATCACGGCAACGGGCCGGTGACGCTGAGACGAGTGCACGAGAAGAACGCTAATCGATCGCGCCGACGGGCCCGCGGAGTGCTTCAATGGATCGGAGGGTCCGCGTACGGCGCGGGTCCATGACGACGGCAGCCGTGACGCGCGGCGCAGACGAAGGGGAACCCCGTGGCCGAGAACGACCCGATCGCCGAGACCACTCCGATCGAGAGCGCCGCTCCGAAGCCCGTTCCGGGCGCCCGGCCCGGCCCCAAGCCGCACCCGGGACCCCGCCCCGGCGGTGCGCGCCCGCACGCTCCCGCGGCGACGCAGGCCGCGCCGCGGACCCGCCCGGCCTCCGACCCGACCAAGCACGGCCGGGTCGACGAGGACGGCACCGTCTACGTGATCACCTCCGGGGGCGAACGCGCCGTCGGGTCGTGGCAGGCCGGCGAGGGCGCCGAGGGCCTCGCCCACTACGGCCGCAAGTACGACGAGCTCGCCACCGAGGTCGAGGTGCTCGAAGAGCGCCTCGCCAGCGGCACGAGCGACCCGAAGAAGATCCGCGCCGCCGCGCAGCAGGTGGCGGACACGCTGCCGACCGCGGCCGTGGTCGGCGATCTCGACGGCCTGGCGGCCCGGGTGGGCGCACTGTTGACCGGCGCCGACACCGCGATCGTCACGGCGCAGGCCGATCGCGAGAAGAACCGCGCCGAGGGCATCGCCCGCAAGGAGGCGCTCGCCGCCGAGGCCGAGACGATCGCCGCCGAGGCCACCCAGTGGAAGACCGCCGGCGACCGGATGCGGGCGCTGCTCGACGAGTGGAAGACGATCAAGGGCGTCGACCGCAAGACCGACGATGCGCTGTGGAAGCGCTACTCGAAGGCGCGCGACGCCTTCAACAAGCGGCGCGGCGCGCACTTCGCCGAGCTCGACCGGGATCGCGCCGGCGCGAAGGCGCGCAAGGAGGAGCTGATCGCCGAAGCCGAGAAGCTCAAGAACGACACCTCGTGGGGCGAGACCTCCGCGAAGTTCCGCGACCTGCTCGCCAAGTGGAAGGCCGCCGGCCGCGCACCACGCGACACCGACGATGCCCTGTGGGCACGGTTCAAGGGCATTCAGGACGAGTTCTTCGCGGCGCGCAACGCCGCCGCCGACGAGCGGGACGCGGAGTTCACCGAGAACGGCAAGGCGAAGAAGGCGCTGCTCGACGAGTACACCCCGCGGATCGAGTCCGCGGCGAATCTCGCCGCGCAGAAGTCCGCCCTGCGCGAGCTGCAGGACAAGTGGGAGGCCATCGGCAAGGTCCCGCGCGACCAGATGGGCTCGCTCGAGGCCGGTATCCGCGCGCTGGAGAAGAAGATCAAGGCCGCCGACGACACCCAGTGGCGGCGCACCGACCCCGAGGCCACGGCCCGCGCGGCACAGTTCCGTGACCGCGTCGCCCAGTTCGAGGACCAGGCGGACAAGGCCGAGAAGGCCGGCAAGACCAAGGACGCCGTGCGGCTGCGCGAGCAGGCCGACCAGTGGCGCGAGTGGGCGGATGCCGCGGAGGGTGCGGTCGAGAGCCGGTAGCCGCGAGGCGACGATGTTCGTCGATGGCATCTCCGTCGGCTCGTCGGGCGCCGGGCTCCCCCGCTGGGTCCGGGGGGTACCCGCGCTCAAGCCCCTGATCGACGGTGCGCGGCTGGCGTTGACGGCGCCGGTGACCTTCCTCGTCGGGGAGAACGGTTCGGGCAAGTCGACGCTCGTCGAGGCGGTCGCGGAACAGTTCGGGCTCGATGCGCGTGGTGGCCGGGCCGCAGTCCTGGGCGGCAACCTCGACACCGAGAAGACGCCTCTCGGTGAATCGTTGCGCCTCGACCTGACGCATCGCGGACTGGCGATGCGCCGAGGCCCGCGGACCGGCCGGCACGGGTTCTTCCTCCGCGCCGAAACGGTCCTCGAGATGAACGAGCGGTTCGGCGGGAGGTACGGCTACTGGAGCGATGTCGACGTCCAGAGCCACGGCGAGGGCTTCTTCACCATCTTCGACACGATGCTGACCGAGCCCGGATTCTACGTCTTCGACGAGCCCGAGTCGGCTCTGTCGTTCCACTCGTGCCTGCGGCTCGTGGCACTGTTCGAGCAGCTGCGCGACAGCGGCTCGCAGATCCTCTGCGCCACGCACTCCCCGATCCTGACCGCACTGCCCGGCGCGCAGATCGTCGAGATGACGCCGACCGGGCCGATACCGACCTCATGGCGCGACCTCGAGCTGGTCCGACACTGGCAGCGCTTCCTCGACCATCCCGAGACCTATCTCGACGAGCTGGTCACGCGCACCGTCGAACCGGACACCGAACCGGAGCGCGCCGCGTCCGCCGAGGACGAGCTCGAACTGATCCGGCGCGTACGTGCCCGGATCTACGGGGACGACTGAGCGATCAGGACTCGTCGGTGGGTCGCTGCGCGCGCGGCACACCGTTGCCGATGCGGTTGGACCGTGCGAAGTCCTCCCACTCCTGCGCGGCGTCCCGTCGCTCCTGCTCCGCGGCGAGCTGGAACGGCGACCGGGCCCAGATGGTCTTGATCCACACGACGGCGAGCACGATCATCGCCAGCCAGCCCAGGTAGAGGCCGATGCCCGCACCGCTCGGCGGCTCGCCGTGCAGGCCGTTGGTCTGCCGGGACCAGACCGACAGCAGGCCGAAGACCACGGCGACGCCGCTGCCCGCGCCCGCGATCACCGAGAGCACCCACCGGCGGGTGAGCAGCGCGGCGCCGGAGGCGAAGACGCCGAACACCACCTCGAGCCACACGAACACCTTCGACACGATCACCAGCGAACTGCCCGCGACGCGCGGGTCGCCCGTGATGATCTCGATACCCGTGACGGACCCGGTGTGCGGGAGCGCGAGGGAACCGATCACCGCGACCACCGCGATCGCGGCGACCAGGATGCGCGGGCCGACCTGGAACTCGCCGGCCAGCTTGCGCTCGACCGACTCGACCTGCGTGCGCAGACCCTCCAGCTCGTCGGCGCTCCGGGGGTTCTCGCTGTCGGCGTTCATGAACCCCATTGTCCACCCCGCGCCCGGACTTGTCTCCTACAGGTCGTCGTAGCGCACCGTCGGACCGCCGGTCAGCAGGTCGAACAGCCCGACGGGGCCGGGGCGGAGGCCACCTCCGGGCGACCCACGGGCGGCAATCCGAGCCCGACCCCGACGGGCGCCGTCACGGGCGTGATCTCCGCCTCGACGTTGTCGCCCGCGCGGGTGCGCCGATGGGTCAGCACGCCGGCGTCGGCGATCAGGTGGTGCGGCGCGGCACCGGTGATCTCGACCTCGACGACATCGCCGGGGCGCACACCCTCCCGCCCGACGAAGTGCACGAGCCGGCCGTCGCGGGCGCGCCCGGACATGCGCTTGGTCTCCGCGTCCTTGCGACCCTCACCGAGCGCGACGAGCAGTTCGACGGTGCGCCCCACCTGCTTGGCGTTCTCCTCGAGCGTGATCCGCTCCTGCAGCTCGATCAGCCGCATGTACCGCTCCTGCACGACGGCCTTCGGCAGCTGATCGGGCAGGTCCGCGGCGGGGGTGCCGGGCCGGATCGAGTACTGGAAGGTGAAGGCGCTGGAGAACCGGGCCTTCTCGACCACGTCGAGGGTGGCCTGGAAGTCCTCCTCCGTCTCCCCCGGGAAGCCGACGATGATGTCGGTGGTGATGGCGGCGTGCGGGATCTTCTCGCGCACGCGGTCGAGGATGCCGAGGAACTTGGCGCTGCGGTAGCTGCGACGCATCTCCTTGAGCACGCGGTCCGAGCCGGATTGCAGCGGCATGTGCAGCTGGGGGCAGATGGTGGGGGTCTCGGCCATCGCGTCGATGACATCGTCGGTGAACTCGGCGGGGTGCGGGCTGGTGAACCGCACGCGCTCCAGGCCCTCGATGCGGCCGCAGGCGCGCAGGAGGTCGGCGAAGGCGCCGCGGTCGCGCGGGAGCTCGGGGTCGGCGAAGTTCACGCCGTAGGCGTTGACGTTCTGGCCGAGCAGCGTGACCTCGGAGACGCCCTGGTCGACGAGGGCCTGCACCTCGGCGAGGATGTCGCCCGGACGGCGGTCGACCTCCTTGCCGCGCAGGCTCGGCACGATGCAGAAGGTGCAGGTGTTGTTGCAGCCGACCGAGATGGAGACCCATCCGGCGTACGCGCTCTCGCGGCGGGCGGGCAGCGTCGACGGGAAGGCGTCCAGCGCCTCCTTGATCTCGACCTCGGCCTTCTCGTTGTGCCGGGCGCGCTCGAGCAGGGTCGGGAGCGAGCCGATGTTGTGCGTACCGAAGACCACGTCGACCCACGGGGCCTTCTTGACGACGGTGCCGCGGTCCTTCTGGGCGAGGCAGCCGCCGACGGCGATCTGCATCCCCGGGCGCTCCTTCTTGATCGGCGCCAGGTGACTGAGGTTGCCGTACAGCTTGTTGTCGGCGTTCTCGCGGACCGCGCAGGTGTTGAACACCACCAGATCGGCCTGCTCGTCGCCGTCCGCGCGCACGTACCCGGCGTCCTCGAGCAGGCCCGAGAGGCGCTCGGAGTCGTGCACGTTCATCTGACACCCGTAGGTGCGGACCTCGTACGTTCGGCTGGCGGGAGCTGCTTCGATCACCTCTCCAGGATATCGGCGACCGCAAATCCGGCCCGAAGGTAGATTTCCGGTACCAATACTGCGGACTTTACTCGGACGAAACCTGATCAAACATAGGGTCTTACCCATGACTACTCCCGCAGCGACCGGGCCCACCGGCGCGGTCCCGATGATCGATATCGAGTCCGTCGACAAACACTTCGGCGCCCTGCACGTACTGAAGGACATCAACCTCACGGTCCCGAAGGGGCAGGTCGTGGTCATGCTGGGCCCGTCCGGCTCCGGCAAGTCCACGCTGTGCCGCACCATCAACCGGCTCGAGCCCATCGACTCCGGCACCATCAAGATCGACGGTGCGCTGCTGCCCTCCGAGGGACGGGGCCTGGCGAACCTCCGTGCCGAGGTCGGCATGGTGTTCCAGTCGTTCAACCTGTTCGCGCACAAGACGATCCTCGACAACGTGACGCTGGGCCCGCTCAAGGTCCGCAAGATGAACAAGGCCGACGCGGAGAAGCGGGCACTCGAGCTGCTCGACCGGGTGGGCATCGTCGCGCAGAAGGACAAGTACCCGGCCCAACTGTCCGGCGGGCAGCAGCAGCGCGTCGCGATCGCGCGCGCTCTCGCCATGGGGCCGAAGGTCATGTTGTTCGACGAGCCGACCTCGGCGCTCGACCCCGAGATGGTCAACGAGGTCCTCGACGTCATGGTCGGCCTCGCCAAGGACGGCATGACGATGGTCTGCGTGACCCACGAGATGGGCTTCGCCCGCAAGGCCGCGGACCGGATCCTGTTCCTCGCGGACGGCCAGATCGTCGAGGACACCGACCCCGAGTCCTTCTTCACCGCGCCGAAGTCCGACCGGGCGAAGGACTTCCTCGGCAAGATCCTGGGGCACTGATGACACAGAAGCAGAACACTCGATCCCGGCGGTGGCGGGGAGTGATCGCCGCCGCAGCCGCAGTCGCCGTCACACTCCCCCTCGTCGCGGCCTGCGGCACGACTACTCCGCGCAGCCTGCTGACCTCCATCAAGAGCGGTCAAGTGGTACTCGGCACCAAGTACGACCAGCCCGGCCTCGCCAACCGCAACCCGGACAAGTCGCACTCCGGCTCAGACGTGGCCGTCTCCGAGTTCGTCGTCAATCAGATCGCGAAGAACAACGGCTGGGCCGCCCCCAAGATCATCTGGAAGGAGACCCCGTCTCCACTACGGGAACGGATGATCGAGAACGGCGAGGTCGACATGATCGCCGCGACCTACTCGATCAGCGCGGCCCGCGCCAAGAAGGTCGACTTCGCCGGGCCCTACCTGACGACCTACCAGGCACTGCTGGTCAGTAGGAAGACGTCCAACCCGATCCGCAGCCTCGAGGACTTGAACTCGGGCCGCAAGCTGTGCTCGGTGTCGGGTTCCACCTCGGCCATCAACGTCAAGGCAGCCCTACCCAACGTCCAGTTGCAGCAGTACGACGGCTACGCCTCGTGCGTCGAGGGCGTGCGTCGCGGCGTGCTGGACGCGCTGACCACCGATGCGACGATCCTCGCCGGCTTCCAGGCCAAGTACCCCGGGGAGTTCGACATCGTCCCGATGACCTACCCGACGGACGTGACCCTGACCAGCAGCACGGGAGCGAAGACGGCGAAGAAGAAGGGCGACCAGTTCTCCACCGAGCGGTACGGCATCGGCTTACGCAAGGGCGACTCCGACGCGCTCCGCGAGGCGAACAAGGCGCTGCGCCAGATGATGCTCGGCGACCAGGCGGCCGCAACCTACGACGCGGAGGCGGCCCCGGCTCTGCCCACATGCATTGTCCCTGCGGCGATGGTCAGCAAGTACACGGAGCTCGCCTACGCGAACCCTGGCAACGAGCTGTTCACCGCGCTGCGAAAGAACCTCGGCGAGTACGCGGACACCATGATCGATCAGGGGCGGCCCGTCGACGGCGGCAAGCCGAAGTCGGTCCTCATCGCGATCCCCGGCGACCAGTCGTGGCTGCTGCCCGACACGAACGGAAACGTCAAGATCACCGTGGACGGTAAGAGCGTGACGGTGCCCAAGACCGATCCGCAGGCGCAGTGCGCGAAGGTAGGTGCGTAGAACATGTGGGAAGATCTCGGGCCACAGTTGTGGCCGGCATTCTGGGTGACGATCAAATTGACATTCTGGTCCGCAATCGGCGCGACCATCTGGGGCACAATCCTGGCGGGCATGCGGGTATCCCCTGTGCCGGCCATGCGGATCTTCGGCACCTGGTACGTCAACATCGTCCGTAACACGCCGCTGACGCTCATCGTCTTGTTCCTGTCGCTCGGCCTCTACCAGAACATGGGCCTCGCGCTAGCGCCTGACAACGCGAACTTCACGGACAACAACAACTTCTGGCTCGCGGTGGTCGGCTTCGTGGCATACACGGCGACCTTCGTCTGCGAGACCCTGCGGTCGGGTTTCAACACCGTTCCGCTCGGCCAGGCGGAGGCGGCGCGCTCGCTGGGACTGAACTTCATGCAGGTCTTCGGACTGATCGTGCTGCCGCAGGCCGGCCGCGCCGTGATCGCCCCGATGGGTAGCGTCCTCATCGCCCTTACGAAGAACACCACGATCGCCTCAATCATCGGCGTCGGCGAGGCCGCGCTGCTGATGAAAGAGCAGCAGGAACTGCACAGTGACCAGCTGATCCCGATCTTCCTGATCTTCGCGGTGGGCTTCATGATCATCACTCTGTTGGAGGGTGCCGTGTTCGGCTACTTCGCCAAGCGACTGGCGGTGAAGCGATGAGTGCCAAGTCGACCTCGACGGTCCTCTACGACGCGCCGGGCCCCAAGGCCCGGATGCGCAACAACATCATCGCGCTGGTCTTCGTTGTCGTGATCGTCGCCATCCTCGCGTGGGTCGTCACCGTGCTCGCCGGCAACGGGCAGTTCGAGCGGGAGAAGCTTGAGCCCTTCGTCGACAAGAACTACTGGGGCACGTACATCCTCCCTGGCCTGTGGGGCACGTTCAAGGCGGCGCTCGCCTCGATCATCCTGGCCATGATCATGGGCGCATTCCTCGGCATCGGTCGCCTCTCGGACCACCGCTCCGTGAGGTGGGTGACCGGAGCGCTCGTCGAGTTCTTCCGCGCGATCCCGGTGCTGATCCTGATCACCTTCCTGTACATCGTGTTCGGCACGTACCATGTCTTCAACTCCGACTACATGGCGTTCTTCGCCGTGGTCTTCGGTCTGACGCTGTACAACGGCTCGGTGATCGCGGAGATCCTCCGGTCGGGGATCAACTCGCTCCCAACAGGTCAGTTCGAGGCCGCGAAGGCATTGGGACTGCGCAAGTCGCAGACCATGCGGCTGATCCTGCTCCCGCAGGCCGTCGCGGCGATGCTGCCCGCACTGATCTCACAAATGGTGATCGCGCTCAAGGACAGCGCGCTCGGTTACACGATCGGCTATGTCGAGGTCGTGAAGTCCGGCATTCAGGCCGGCAACGAGTGGGGCAATGTGATCCCCTCGCTGATCATGGTCGCGATCATCATGATCGCCATCAACTTCGCCCTCTCCACGCTGGCGTCGAACATCGAGCGGAACCTACGTGAGGGCCGCAAGAAGAAGCTGATCGTGGACGCGCCGCTCCCGATGCCCGAGCCGGGGCTGATGTCCAAGGAGGTCATCGAGACCACGCACCCCGATCCGAAGCACAAGGATCTGCGGCAGGACTACGGCGACTGATCGCCGTGCTCCCGAGATCCGGCGCCCGCAGGAGCGCGGCCGCGGCACTGGTAACGGTGCTCGTAGCCGCGCTCTGCGCGTGTTCGGGCCCCTCGCCGCGGAACCTGCTGTCCTCGATCGACGACGGTGCCGTCGTCATCGGAGTGAAGGCCGACCAGCCCGGGCTCGGGCTCCGCGGTCCCGACGGTGAGCTGTCCGGCTTCGACATCGACGTCGCGCGGTACGTGATCCGGACCGTGGCCGCGTCGCGGGGGAAGCCCGAGCCGAGGATCACCTGGCGTGAGACGCCGTCGTCGCAGCGCGAGCAGCTCATCGAGCACGGCGAGGTGGACGCCGTCGTCGCCGCGTACTCGATCGACGGTGCCCGGGCCGGCGAGGTCGGCTTCGCCGGCCCGTACCTCGTGACGCGGCAGGGACTGCTGGTTCGGCGCGATGAGTCGGCGATCAGCACGGTCTCGGACCTGGGCCGCGACCGGTCCCTGTGTTCGGTCACCGGGACGACGTCGGCGCGGGCGGTGAAGACGCTGCTCCCCGGAGTGCGGCTCGTCGAGTTCGACACCGATTCGGCGTGCGTGGACGCATTGGCCCGCAAGACCGTCGACGCGATGACGACCGACGAGGTGATCCTGGCCGGCTTCGCCGCGCAGCGGCCCACCGCCTTCCGGCTCGTCGACATGAGCGTACCCAAGGACGGCTGCATCGACGGGCGGCTGCGGACCGCCGGCGCTCCGTTCGCGGTCGAGCGCTACGGCATCGGGCTCGGCCGCGATGACACGCAGGCCCGCGACGCCGTCAACGCTGCCCTGCGGATGATGATCGAGAGCGGCGAGTGGGAGCGGTCGTTACGGCGCGCGGTCGGCGATGAGGAGGCCGTGCGCACCCTCGAGCGAGACGGTGGCGCCGACGAGTCCCTCGCCCGGATCGGCGATCTGTCCTTCCTCTCCGCGACCAACTCCCCCTGCGCGGCCCGCTGAGCTCGCTGAACTCGAACCGCCGTCACGGCGCCTTGCTGATCGCCAGCGAAGCGAACGCGACGGCTCGCTCGCATTCCACCGTTAGGTCCGGGGAGGGTTTGGTCCAGGCAGCAATCGTCACGACGATCGCTTGCTCCGAGGAGAAGGCAGCCACACAGTTGTCGAACTCCGCTGCGACAGCGATACGGCGACCGTGCGCGACACGATCAGCTCGCCAGCGAAGAGTGCTCATATAGCGCTTGTACTCGTCGAGGGTCATCTTGTGGCCGACGATCTGCGAGTACTGCCCCCCACCACGGGCGGAAGTGTAGTCGTTCGCTCGCCAGTGGCAGCCGCGGTAGTTCGCAGAATCCACCTTCGCGGCGTCAGCGAGTGTGGCTGGATTGATTTCGAGTGCGCGGAGTTCCGCATCGGAATACGCACTACATGGCTCGAAGCTCGTGCCATTAGTCCGGTCGTTCGTTCGGTCCTTAATGGTGGGCGTGAATGGCAGCGGCACCGGCGAAGTACGAGGGTTCCTGGCCGCGACGGGCTCGCCGGGCACCGCGACAGTGCATCCGCACCCGACGAAGGCTGTCACCAGCATCAAGGCGACCGCGCCTGATCTCATGACGGTCCGATGACCCGATTGATTTGCTCCTCGCTCGCCCCCTCAGTGCGCATGATCCAGCGGCCGATCTCGCGGTAGGTCTCGGCCAACGAGCGGGCTTCGGTTGACTGGGCGAGGAATGTATTGCGCAGCGATCTGTCGTGTTCCACCGCTCCGAGGCGAATGTTGTATGTGGCCGCCTCCCCCTCCACGGTTGGGCCGAGGTTGTTCAGCGCACCCACATCCCGAAGGCCGAACGCCGCCATCTCCAGCCGATCAGCATGCCGCTCAAGGGCGCGGGCCAATTCTTCCTGCGGGTTGCCGTCGGACACCATCGAGGGACGATCAGCGATCCCCTCTCGTGCCGCCGCGATGATCTCGGTCAGTTCCCCGTCGGCCATGGCATCCCCTCACCGTCGCGCCGCTCTGACAGACGTCCCTATGAATTGGACGCACCAGCCCCGAGATCGGTTCCCACAGATCGGACAGCGAAGCCCCCGGAGTGTTCTCCGAGGGCTTCACTTCGCTGGGGATCACTCCCCTGGTCTGTTCGACGCGGCCTCAGCCGCGGCCCGCGTCGGCCTTCTCACGGACGGCGTCCAGCACCACCGACATGGCGAGCGACGGGTGGTAGCCGCGGCGGCCGAGCATCCCCACCAGCCGCTGCGTGAGCTTGTCCCGCTCCGCCCGGTCTTCCGGGATCTCCACCCGGGCGAGCTTGCGCTCCACCAGCTCCGCGGCCCGCTCCCGCTCGTCCTCGCGACTGACGGTGTCGAGGGCCGCCGACGCCTCCTCCGCTCCGACGCCCTTGCTGCGCAGCTCCTGCGCCAACGCGCGCCGCCCGCGGCCGGAGAACTGGTGCCGAGACTGCACCCAGCGCTCCGCGAAGGCCGCGTCGTCGATGAGACCGGCGGCGACGAACTTGTCGAGCATGCGCTCGGTCAGTTCCTCGTCGAATCCCTTCTTGGCGAGCTTCGCACGCAGCTCAGCCCGGGAATGGTCCCGCATGCCGAGCGCCCGGTAGATCAGGTCGCGGGCGAGCGCCTCACGCTTCGCCGGATCCTGCTCGACCTCCTGCCGCCGCTGATCTCCGTCACCGTCGTCCCGGGGGCGGCGACCTCGCCGACGGCCCCGGGACACGACCTCGTCGTCCGAGTAGTCGGACATGGCGGCCTAGAAGTCGACGGGCGCCGGCGCGATCTCGTCGGCATCGACGGTGATGTCCGCACCCACACCGAGCTTCTCCTTGATCCGCTTCTCGATCTCATCGCGGACGTCGGGGTTCTCGAGCAGGAACTTGCGGGCGTTCTCCTTGCCCTGGCCCAGCTGGTCACCGTCGTAGGTGTACCAGGAGCCCGACTTGCGGATGAAGCCCTCGTTGACGCCCATGTCGATGATCGAGCCCTCGCGGCTGATGCCCTGGCCGTAGATGATGTCGAACTCGGCCTGCTTGAACGGCGGCGAGACCTTGTTCTTGACGACCTTGACGCGAGTGCGGTTACCGACCGCGTCGGTCCCATCCTTGAGGGTCTCGATGCGGCGCACGTCCAGGCGCACCGACGAGTAGAACTTCAGCGCCTTACCACCCGTGGTGGTCTCGGGCGAGCCGAACATGACGCCGATCTTCTCGCGCAGCTGGTTGATGAAGATGGCGGTGGTGCCGGAGTTGCTCAGCGCGCCGGTCATCTTGCGGAGCGCCTGGCTCATGAGGCGAGCCTGCAGACCGACGTGGCTATCGCCCATCTCGCCCTCGATCTCGGCCTTGGGCACCAGGGCCGCCACCGAGTCGATGACGATGATGTCGAGCGCGCCGGAGCGGATCAGCATGTCCGCGATCTCGAGCGCCTGCTCACCCGTATCCGGCTGCGAGACCAGCAGGGCATCGGTATCGACGCCCAACTTCGCGGCGTAATCGGGATCGAGCGCGTGCTCGGCGTCGATGAACGCCGCAATGCCGCCGTTGGCCTGCGCCTCCGCGACCGCATGCAGCGCCACCGTGGTCTTACCCGAGGACTCCGGGCCGTAGATCTCGATGACGCGGCCGCGCGGGAGACCGCCGATGCCCAGCGCCACGTCCAGCGCGATGGAGCCCGTGGGGATCACCGCGATGGGCTGGCGCACCTCGTCACCGAGGCGCATGACGGAGCCCTTGCCGTAGTTCTTGTCGATCTGCGCGAGGGCCAGCTCGAGGGCCTTGTCGCGATCCGGTGCCACAGGTGCCATGGGACTCTCCGTCCTTGAAGGCCGGAGCGGGGAAGACGCTGCCGGCGCTGGGTTCTTCAGTTGCCACGGACGTTAGAGGGACCCACTGACAAGTTTTCGCACCCGCATCGGATGCGCGCCCTGCCGGCTCGCTCTCGCGTCGAACACCACCGACTATAGGCGAACGACCGTTCGAAGCAAGCATCTCGCGTGCGACACGCCGCGGATCACGTCCGAGCGCACGCCACCGCGCCCCTACTCGACCCCGACCAGCACATATGCCTCTCCCGTTCGCGCCCCGAAGAGCAACCCTCCACATAAGGGTTCGGTCGTATCCACCACCGACGCCCCGGGCGCCTCCAGCAGCGAACGCCTGCTCGCAGCCCGGAACGACGGTGACCGCCCCTCGAAAACGAGGGACGGTCACCGTCGAACCAGTAGAACCGGGGCTTACCAGCCCAGCGTCTCCAACTGCGCCTGGACCGCGGCGCGGTACTTCTCGACGTTGCCGGTCTTGACCGACTCGTAGCCGCGGACCATGTCCGGCAGCTCGGCGAGCGCGACGACCTGCTCACGCTGATCCTCGGCGACCCGGCCGCCCTCGGCGGCGGCGATCATCAGGCCCACCAGCGCGCGGTACTCGGCGACGAGCGTGCGCTCCAGCTTCCGGATCTCGGTCATGCCGAAGAGGTCGAGCTTGGTACCGCGCAGGCGCTTCATCTTCGCCAGCGTCTTCATGCCCGGATTCACCCACTCACCCAGCGCGAGCTTGTTCTTCATGCCCATCTCGCGCAGCGTCGGCGGATGCAGGCGGATGGCCTTCTTCGCATCGGCGCCGAACTCGTCCGCCACCGTCGCCGCGAAGCCGGCGTCCTGCGACAGACGGGCGACCTCGTACTCGTCCTTGTAGGCCATCAGCTTGTGCAGGTTGTGCGCGACCGCTGCAGTGAGATCCTCCGAGCCCCAGGACTTCTCGGCGCGGAACACGCGGGCGACATCGTCCACGTAGCGCTCGGCGTAGGCCTTGTCCTGGTACGCGACCAGCTCGTCGACGCGCAGCGCCACCTGGCGCAGCACCTCGGGCGAGGCACCGTCGAGCTTGGCGGCCTGCGCCGACGCGTACGCGCTCGCCGCGACCGGAGCGGGCAGCGGATGCAGCGCATCGATCGCGGCCCGGACGCCGGCCGGATCCGAGACCGACTGGCGGCCACGGCGGAAGGCCTGCAGGTTCTTCTCCACGGCCACGCCGTTGAGCTCGATGGCCCGCTCGAGAGACGAGGAGCTGATCGGCAGCGCACCCGTCTGGAAGGCGGCACCCACCATGAACAGGTTGGCGTACTGCTCGTCACCGAACAGCTGCAGCGTCAGATCGCCCGGGTCGAGGTAGACGGTACGCAGCGACGCCCGGTCGATCGCCTCGTGGATGCTCCGCGAATCCGGGTACCCGACCGACGTGTCGATCACCATCTGGCCCGTGGGCACCTCGGTGGTCGAGACGATCGAGGTGGTGCGCTCCGGTGAGGCCACCTTGAGGTTCGCCGGGTCGACACCGACGAGGCTGTCGCAGGACAGGTACACGTCGCAGTCACCCGAGGCGACCTTCGCCGCCTGGTCGACGTACGTGGCGGAGACCTTGATGTCCGACACCACGGCTCCGCCCTTCTGCGCCATGCCGGTCATGTCGACGGTGCGCGCCGAGTGACCGTCGAGCACCGCGGCGGTGGCCATGATCTGCGAGACCGTGACCACGCCCGTGCCGCCGATGCCGGTCACGCGGATGGCCATGCCGTCCGCCTCCCGCCGGGCCTTCTTCGGCTGCGGGATCGACTCGGCCGCGATGTCGGGCACCGACTTGCGGACCTTGCCCGCCGTACCCGGGGTGACCGTCACGAACGACGGGCAGTCGCCCTTGAGGCACGAGAAGTCGAGGTTGCAGGAGCTCTGGTCGATCCGCGTCTTGCGGCCGAACTCCGTCTCGACCGGGTGCACCGACAGGCAGTTGCTCTTCTGACCGCAGTCGCCGCAGCCCTCGCAGATGCGCTCGTTGATCACGACGCGCTGGTTGGGCGTGGGGTACTTGTCGCGCTTGCGCTTGCGCCGCTTCTCGGCGGCGCAGTACTGGTCGTGCACGAGGACCGTGACGCCCGGCACCTCGGCCAGCTCGCGCTGCACGTCGAGCATGTCGGCGCGATCGCGCACCTCGATGCCCTTCGGCAGACCCACCGCGGTCTGCTTGGGATTGTCGGAGGTGACGATGATCTTGGTGACCCGCTCGGCCTGCAGCAACGCGCAGATCTGCGGCAGCGACATCTGGCCGACCGGGTCCTGACCGCCGGTCATGGCGACGGTGCCGTTGAACAGCAGCTTGTAGGTGATCCGCTCGCCCGAGGCCACGGACTGGCGCAACGCCAGCGAGCCCGAGTGCATGAACGTGCCGTCGCCGATGTTCTGCACGAAGTGCTTCTCGTCGACGAAGGGCGCCATGCCGACCCACTGCGCGCCCTCGCCGCCCATCTGGCTGACGCCGGTCACCTCGCCCACCTGCTGCGGGTCCATCAGCAGCACCATCGCGTGGCAGCCGATGCCGGCGCCGACGAGCGTGTCGTCGGTGACCTTGGTGGAGGTGTTGTGCGGGCAGCCGGAGCAGAAGTACGGGCTGCGCGCGGCCAGCGGCAGCTCGATCCGGGTGCGCACCTGCGCCTTCCGATCGAGCCAGTCCGTCGCGGCGGCCACGCCGTGCACCCGCGAGAGCCGCGCGGCGAGACCGCGGGAGACCGAGTCCACGTCCAGCTCGCCGAAGCGGGAGAACAGGGTGGAACCGTCCTCGTGGGTCTTACCCACGATGTTCGGGGCGCCCGGGTGCCGGAAGAGGATGTCGCGCATCATCGTCTCGAGGAAGTCGCGCTTCTCCTCGACCACGATGACCTCGTCGAGACCGTCGATGAACTCGTGCATGATCTGCCGCTCGAACGGATAGACCATGCCCATCTTGAGGATGCGGATGCCGAGGCCGTTCAGATCGTCGTCCTCGATGCCGATGAGCCGCAGCGACTCCCGCACGTCCAGGTAGGTCTTGCCGGCGCAGACGATGCCGATCCGGTCGTCGCTCGAGCGCACCGTGATCCGGTTGAGCCGGTTGATCCGGGCGTACTCCGTGGCCCGCGGCATGCGGACCGTGAGCTGGTTCTGCTCGAGCTCCATGAGCTTCGCCCCGAGCAGCTGACCGGACGGGACGTGCGGGCTGGTGCCCAGGTCGCCGTAGACGGGCAGGATGCGGTCGGGGTGCACGTCGGCGGTCGAGGAGCCGTCCGCGACGTGCGCGGAGATCTTCAGCGAGGTCCACAGCCCGGAGACGCGGGACATGATCGCGGCGTGCACGCCCAGATCCAGGATGTCCTGCGAGTCGGCGGGGTACAGGATCGGCATGTAGAGATCGGCCAGGGCCATCTCGGAGGCGCAGGGCACCGTCGAGCTCTTGGCGCCCGGGTCGTCACCGACGAGGGCCACGGCGCCACCGGTGGGGTGGGTGCCGATCATGTTGGCGTGCCGCAGCGCGTCGGTCGCGCGGTCGAGGCCCGGCGCCTTGCCATACCAGTAGCCGGTGACACCGTCGAGGCCGCGAGCGAGGTGCCCGACCTGCGCGGCGATCTGGGAGCCCATCACGGAGGTGGCGGCGAGCTCCTCGTTGAGCCCGGGCCGGTGCACGGTGTCGAAGTCCTTGAGGTACTTCCCGCGCTTCGCGATCTCCAGGTCGTAGCCGGCCAGCGGCGAGCCCTCGTAACCCGAGATGAAGGAGCCCGTCTTCAGATTCTGCCGGCGGTCCAGGCGGGCCCGGTCGCGCACCATGCGGACGAGCGCCTGAATGCCCGTGAGGTAGATCGTGCCCTCTTCGCGTGTGTACCGATCATCCAGCGAGAAGGACTGCACGGCGGCCGATTGCCCGCCCCGGGGGTCCGCGTCGTGCAGACCTTCGGCTGCCTCACCGGCCGAGCCGGGAAGCTTGTCGATCGGCGAATTGGCGTCAAGGGTCACTGAAACCACCATGCTTTCTCTCAATGCGCTCGTTCCAGGGGTGGCGGAACGCAGCGCAGGCTGTGTCGGTAGTCACAGCCTAACGTCTGACGCGGCAGATTTCACAGCCGTCTCCGCAGACTCGCCGTGGGCGGACCGGATCGCGGGGCACGGGCCGATACGCTCAGTGATCGTGAACCTCCGAACCGCCCGGATCGCCGCCGTAGTGACCGGCCTGCTCGGCCTCGTGCTGGCGATCGCCACGCCGCTCCTGCCGATCAAGCAGACCGCCGTGACGATCGACTGGCCGCAGTCCGGCTCGCTCGCGCCGGTCACCGCGCCGCTCACGATGTACAAGCCGCTCGAGATCGACCTGAGCGTGCCCTGCGCGGTCGCGGCGGCGGCACCGTCGGACAAGGAGACCGTGCTCGCGGCCACGACGCCCCCGCCCGCCGGGGACCGCGCGCGCACCGTCGGCCTGTTCGTGACGGTCGACGGCCAGGCGCTGACGGTCCGCTCTCGGGGCGCGCTCGTGGGCACCGTCCCCCGGGCCGACCTCGCGCACTGCCAGAAGGCCTCGGTCTCGATCGACGCTGATCGCGCGGTCACCCTCATCGACGAGAAGCGGACCGAGGTGCCCGGTGACCTGCGCCCGCAGGTGGTCGGTGTCTTCTCCGACCTCCCCGCGGACCTGCAGGGCGCCAGGCCCTCGATCCACATCGCCGTGGACTCGCGCTACACCTCGTCACCGTCGATGCTCAAGGGCATCGCGATCCTGGTCGGCGTGCTGTGCGTGCTGATCTCGCTGTTCGCGCTGGCGGTGCTCGACCGCGCCGACGGGCGCCGCGGCACGCACCTGATCCCCCGACGGTGGCTGCACGTGCGGCTCGCGGACGCGGCGGTGGTCGGCAGTCTGCTGGTCTGGCACATCATCGGGGCGCCCACCTCCGACGACGGCTACATCCTGGGGATGATCAAGGCCGCGCCGCACTCCGGCTACATGCCCGAGGTGTTCCGGTACTACGACGCCCCCTACGCCCCGTTCGGCATGCCCTTCTACGTGGTCTCGTGGATGGCGGAGCTGAGCGTGTCCAGCCCGTGGCTGCGCCTGCCCGCGCTGCTGTCCGGCATCCTGGCCTGGTTCCTGCTCTCGCGGGAGGTCCTGCCCCGACTGGGGCTGAGCAAGCGCCGCGCGCCGCAGGACTACTCCCGTGCGCTGTGGGCGGCCGCCGCGGTGTTCACGCTGTTCTGGCTGACCTACAACCCGGGCCTGCGCCCGGAGCCGATCGTCGCCCTCGGCACCGTCGTCACCTGGTGCCTGGTGGAGCGCACCGTCGCCACCCGCCGTCTGGCGCCCGCGGGCGCGGGGCTGATCGTCGCGGGCCTGACGCTCTCCGCCGCTCCCACCGGCAGCTTCGCGTTCGTGGTCTTCCTGGTCGCCGCCGCGCCGCTGTGGCGAGCGGTCCGGTCGCGCGTGGAGGTCGACGGCTGGGCTGGCGCGCTGCTGCCGCTGGCCGCCGCCGGCGCGTCCGTGCTGTACCTGATCTTCGCCGACCACGGCCTGATCGAGATGCTGCAGTCCACGACACTGCTCGGCGATGTCGGCCCAAGCGAGCAGTGGCACCGCGAGATCATCCGGTACGAGGCCCTCTTCCAGCAGAACCCCAACGGTTCCGTGGCCCGACGGTTCGCCATGCTCGCCATGCTCCTCTCCGCCGCGCTCACGGCGACGCTGCTGCTGTGGCGCCGCCGGATCCCCGGCATCGCGTCCGGTCCCGCGCGGCGGGTGGTCGCCGCGATCGGGGTCTCACTGCTGGTCATGGCGTTCAACCCGACCAAGTGGACGCATCACTTCGGGGCGTTCGCGACGCTCGGCGCCATGGCCGCCGCGATCGCGGTGGTCGCCGTGCGACCGCGGGCCATCCGGCGCCCCCAATTCAGTCTGCTCGTCCTCGCCGCGACGGCCGGCTGCGCGACGCTGGCCTTCGAGTCGACCAACGGGTGGTTCTACCCCGGCAACTTCGGCATCCCGTGGGGCGGTACCGAACCCGTGGTGGCCGGCATCAAGCTGGCCACCGTGTTCGGCGCGATCACGGTGGTCCTGCTGCTCGCCGCTCTCGTGGTGCACGTGACGGGATGGACGCCGCGCCTGCCCGACCTCGGCGGGCGCCTGCCCGGGTTCGCCACGCCGATCACGCTGGTCGCGGTTCTCGTCCTGGCGATGATCGGCGCCACCAATGCCGCGTCGATCATGATCCAGCGGCCCGCGTACTCGTACGGGCAGCAGAACCTGCGCTCGCTCGCCGGAAACCCGTGCGGCATGGCCGACGAGGTGCTCGTGGAACGCGACGCCACCGCCGGCGTCCTCACCCCCCTCGGGGACGCCCGCGAACCGCTGGTCGGCGAGCAGAACGCGAACTTCACGCCGAACGGCATCGCGAGCAGCTTCTCGTCGAGCTCGCGCGGCGCGGCCGACCTGGTGCGCACCGGCGACGCCGACAACACCCCGTCGAACACCGGCGGCACCGGCGGCGGAACGCTCGAGCGGCCCGGCATCAACGGCTCGACGGCGGCCCTGCCCTTCGGCCTGGACCCGGCGCGGGTCCCGATGGTCGGCAGCCGGCAGACCGGCGTCCAGCGCTCCGCGAAGGCCACCTCGAGCTGGTACGCCCTGCCCGCGGGCGGGATCGACCGGCTGCTCACGATCAGTGTCGCCGGCCGGTTCGGCCCCACGGATCTGCAACTCGAATTCGGCACGGGCAGTGGCACGATCACGCCCGCCGGGATGGTGATCCCGATCGACATCGGCCCCGCGCCCGCGTGGCGCAACCTGCGCGTACCGTCGGCGATGATCCCGCGGGGCGCCACCGCGGTCCGCGTGGTCGCGAACATCACCGCGCCGTCGGAGAACACCTGGGTGGCCTACACGCCGCCGCGCGCCCCGAAGCTCGAGACGATGCAGCAGTTGCTCGGCGACGACCCGACCCTCGTCGACTGGGGCGCCGGCATCGGCTTCCCCTGCCAGCGGCAGTGGCGGGAGAACGGCGGCGTGGCGGAGCTGCCGAAGTGGCGGATCCTGCCCGAGCGCGACCTCGCCGCCGCGGCGACGACGACGTGGGAGGGCGGCGACGCCGGTGGCCCGTTGGGCTGGGCACTCCTGCTCGCCACCGCGCAGACGGTGCCGACCTACCTGAACGACGACTGGGGCCGGGAGTGGGGCGCGCTGGAGCGGTACGTGCCGTACGTCGACGCTCCTGCCGCGCAGCTGGGCCGCACGGACGTCATCCGGTCCGGCCTGTGGTCGCCGGGGAAGACGCCGCAGCAGAAGTAGTTACCAGCGGGACTTCGGTACATCGAATTCGGAACAGAGCGCCCGCCACACGTCCTTCGGGTCGACTCCCGATTCGATGGCCTGGTCGCCGGTGGCGCCGAAGGCGGCCAGCCGGTGGTCGCTCATGAGGGTGTCGCCGCGGAGGGTGCCGAACTCGGCGTAGAGCAATTCGCGGAAGTCGGTGAGACGCACCGGACCAGGCTACCGATGCGCGATCGTCTCGCACACCACCACTGGGTCGGCCACGCGGTGCGCGCTACTCGCGGCCGCGCGGGCGGCGCGCGCGAACGACGGATCGTCCAGGACGCGGCGCACCCCGTCGCGGATCTTCTCCGGGGTCGCGGGCCGGACCAGCACGCCGCTCCCCTGCCGCACGACACGGTTCGCGAGCTCCCACTGGTCGCCGCCGCCGGGGACCACCACGACGGGCCGCCCGGCGGTGAGCGCCTTGGTCAGCATGCCGTGCCCGCCGCCGCAGATGACGGCATCGGCCTGCGCGACGAGCCGGTCCTGCCGGCCGAATCCACTGGCGACCCAGGGCTCACCGTCGAAGACGGGCGGGTGCAGGCCGCTGACCGCGACCCGCACGCCGGCCCCCCGGAGCCCGTCGACGGCCACCTGCGCCAGGTTCTGCTCCCCCGTCGCCGCGGTCGACGGTGCCACCATCACCACGGGACCGGATCCCTCGGGGACGGGGCACAGCGCGTCGGTCGGCTCCAGCGTGAGCGGTCCGACGAGGTGCGTGTGCGCGGGCCAGTCCGGGCGGGGCAGTTCGAGGGCGGGGATGGTGGCGACGAGACGACCGTCCGGGCCGGGGTCGAGCGGAGCCAGGCCGATCCCGGCGCGGGCGGCCTCCCGCTGGCGCCGGCCGTTGCGCAGGTCGCGGGCGGTGAACGCGCGGAGCACGGCGTCGCGCAGGTGTTCGCGGGGCGTCTGCGCGGGGGCGAGACCCGATCCGATCGGCGGCAGGCCCTTCGAGGACAGGTACAGCGGGTGCGGGCTGAGTTCGAGCCACGGCAGGCCCAGCAGCTCGGCGGCCATGCCGCCGCCCGGGGTGAGGATGTCCGCCACCACGAGGTCGGCGTCGAACTCCTCGATCTCCGGCAGCACGCGCGTCCCGATGTACGCGGCGCGGGCGTGGATCTTCGCACCCGCGTCCTCGTCGTCGTCGCCGGGGCGTGCCGCCAGGCCCGGCAGCTCGCGCGTGTCGACGCCGTACCGGACCCCGACCTCCGACCACTGCCGGCCGGTGAACACGACGGGTACGTGTCCGGCGTCGATCAGGCGAAGAGCGAGCGCGAGGCCGGGCAGCGCATGCCCGGCCTCCGATCCCGCGACGATCGCTACGCGCACCCGCACTCCTCCCGCGACGGCGGGCGCCGGGCGCGCCGCACGTCAGAACGTGCTGGTGGTCTTCTTCCCGGATCCCAGCCACTTGACCACAGTGACGATACCGATGACGACGAGCGCGATGATCGCCAGCGGGAACAGGGACTTGATGATCGCCGAGGCCACCATCAGGGCGAGCCAGATGACGACGATGGCGCCGAGGATCTTCCAGAACATTGCGAGCACCTTTCGAGGATTTCCGTGGAGTTCTTCCTTCTTCCACCATGCTCCCGACGGCATCGAAAGTCACCCTCTGAACAGGGGTTTCAGGGAGATTTGGGGGAATACCCTGACGGCACGGCGGGCAGTGCCGCGATGCCGTAGGCCCACGCCCGCAGCCGCTCCGCGGTCTCCTGCAAGCGCGGCGTGGCCATGCTGAGCTCGTCGAACCGGGCGGGCGAGCCGAGCGATCGGCGCGCGGCGGCCACCGTCGTCGCGGCGGACCGGACCATCTCCCGATACGCGTCGACGCCCTCGTCGAGGCTGGCACGCCCCTCGTCGAAGGTCTCGCGCAGGTACGCGGCGGACGCGCCGCCACCGGCGACGACCCGCTCGAGATCGGCCAGCTGCTCCGCGTAGGAGGCGATGGCGTCGGCCGAGGCCTCCGCGTCGTCGTCGAGCTCGCTGAGCGCGTCGGGCGGCAGGGCGCCGGACCGCGACAGCACGGCCATCAACGCGAGGAACTCCTGCTCGGACTCGGCGAGGGCGCGCACGGGCTGGTGCAGCGCCGAGGAACGGGCGGGAAGCGCGCGCCGCGCGTAGGTGCGCGGCGGGGCCGGGGTGCGGCGCAGGCGTCGCAGCTTCCGGACCGCGTAGGCCGCGGGGACGGCGATGGCCGCCGTGACCGCGGTAGCGGTACCGCCGACGACGGGGGCCGCGGTGGCGAAGCCGCCCACGGCGACCACCGCCGACGTGGAGGTGGTGGCGGCCCATCCGTTCACGGTGTGCCGAGCCCGCGTGATCGATCGTTGGTGGGCGGCCTTGGGGTCCTTCCGGCGGGCCGCCCTGTCGCGCGCCTCGTCGGCGGCGCGGGCGGCGTTGTCCATCGCCGCGGACGCCGCCGTGATCGCGGAGGCCGCCATCCGACCAGCGGAGGCCGCCACCGCCGAGAAGTCGGTGCGGTAGCGGCCTCGCTGGTCAGTCATGGTTCCTCGCTGGTTCAGGGATTCTGCAGGTCCGGGTTCGGCACCTGCTGCGGGGCCTGCGGCGCGGGCGCTGCCTGCGGGGCCGCGGGAGCGCCGGCGATCTGACCGCTGGCCTGCATGGACGCGCGGATCTGCTCGAGGCGCGAGTGGCCGGCCATCTGCACGGTGGCCTGCTGGACCTCGGCCATGCGGCCCTGGACCGAGTTCTGCGCGAGCTCGGTAGAGCCGAGGGCGTTGGCGTAGCGCCGCTCGATCTTCTCGCGGACCTCGTCCAGGTTGGGGGTATTGCCGGGCGCGGCGAGCTGGCCCATCTGGTTCAGCGATGCCGAGACCTGCTCCTGCATCTTGGCCTGCTCGAGCTGGCTGAGCAGCTTGGTGCGCTCGGCGAGCTTCTGCTGCAGCTGCATCGCGTTCTGCTCGACGGCGCGCTTGGCCTGGCCGGCGGCCTGCAGAGACTGGTCGTGCAAGCCCTTGAGGTCCTCGACGCTCTGCTCCGCCGTGACCAGCTGTGCGGCGAAGGCCTCCGCAGCGTTGGTGTACTCGGTGGCCTTGGCGGCGTCACCGGCAGCGGTCGCCTGGTCGGCCAGCTGCACCGCCTGGCGCGTGTTGGCGGAGAGCTTCTCCACCTCCGCCAGCTGCCGGTTCAGCTTCATCTCCAGCTGGCGCTGATTGCCGATGACCGCCGCGGCCTGCTGCGAGAGAGCCTGGTGCTGCCGCTGTGCGTCCTCGATCGCCTGCTGGATCTGAACCTTGGGATCGGCGTTCTCGTCGATCTTCGCGTTGAACAGCGCCATCAGGTAGCGCCACCCCTTGACGAACGGGTTAGCCATCGTCAGTTCTCCTCCGCCTCGATGCGTTCATCGCCGAATCAACGTCCGGCCGCCCGGCGACGCCGGACTCGTGTTCACCAATCTATCGGGTATTGGGTCGGGCGCGCCGCCCTGATCCGCGGGTCCGGGGATTTCCCCGAATCCGCGGATACCCCATCTCAAGGTCAGGCCGCGGCGAGTGCGGGCGCCGGGATCACCATCGTGGGGATCGGACGCATCGACACACTCGCCTGTGCCACCACGTCGGCCACCTCGACGGCCAGCGCGCCGCAGATGGCGGCCAGCAGCTCGCTGGACGCCTCCTTCTGGCCGCGCTCGACCTCCGACAGGTAGCCGAGACTGACCTGTGCCGACGACGAAACGTCGCGCAGCGTGCGACTCTGGCGGACCCGCGTCTTACGCAGGTTCTCCCCGATCGCCTCGCGAAGCAGTAGAGCCATGCTCACCTCCGTCTTGATCTTGTTCAGTCAACGCCGGAGCGGTCCGGATGGTTCCCGGATCGCCGAAACACGCTCGGTCAGCTCCCGCACGGCCGCGTCGACCGCCCCGCGCCGGACCGCGGCGCGGTCACCGTCGAGGGCGAGTGGAGTGACGGTCGTGCCGGTCGGCCCGGATATCCCCAGGTAGACGGTGCCGACGGGCACGCCGTCCTGCTCGGCCGGTCCGGCCACGCCGGTCAGCCCGACGCCCCAATCCGCACCGCAGCGCGAGCGCGCACCGTCGGCCAGGGCACGCGCGGTGTCGGGATGGACGGGCCCGTTGCGTTCCAGGTCGCCCGACGGTACGCCCGCGAGGCTCGCCTTGAGGTCGGTCGCGTAGACGATGAGTCCGCCGCGGAGCACCGCGCTGGCGCCGGGCACGTCGGCGATCGTGGCGGCGAAGAGCCCGGCGGTGAGGGACTCGGCGGACGCGACGGTCTCGCCGCGCTCGGCGAGCGCCGCGACGAGGCCTGCGGCATCAGCGCCGGGCACGCCACCAGCCCACGAGGTAGTCGACACCCGTCCCGACGGTCACCAGCAGCGCCGCGCCCATCGCGATCTGGCTCGGGAGGTCCATCCAGTCCGGCAGGGGCATGAGGTAGAGGCCGATCGCGATGGTCTGCAGGAGGGTCTTGAGCTTCCCGCCGCGGCTCGCCGGGATCACGCCGTCGCGGATGACGGCGAACCGGAAGGCGGTGATGCCGAACTCCCGGGCCAGGATCACCAGCGTGATCCACCAGGGAAGCTCACCGAGCACGGACAATCCGACGAAGGCCGCACCGGTGAGCGCCTTGTCGGCGATCGGGTCCATGAGCTTGCCGAAGTCGGTGATCAGGCCGTAGCGGCGCGCGATCTGGCCGTCGACGCGGTCGGTGATCATCGCGACCGCGAACACTGCGAAGGCGACCCAGCGCCACGGTGTCGAATGGCCGCCGTCGACGAACAGGGCCGCCAGGAACACCGGCACGAGTACGATCCGGAGCACCGTCAACCCGTTCGCGATGTTGACGTTCGAAACGGGTGTGCTCGCGGGATGCTGCACGCCGTCCGTTGCACTCACAACGATCACCCTATCGGTACGCGGAATCCGCGGCCGTGCGCGCTACAGTTTCGTCCGTGACCACCGACCACGACGACGTGCTACGCCGCGCCCGGACCTCCGACGTCCCCGGGATCAAGCGCCTCATCGACGTGTACGCCGGCAAGATCCTGCTCGAGAAGAACCTGGTCACCCTGTACGAGTCCGTGCAGGAGTTCTGGGTGTACGAGGTGGACGGCGAGATCGTCGGCTGCGGCGCGCTGCACGTGCTGTGGTCGGACCTGGGCGAGATCCGCACCCTCGCGGTGAACCCGACCGTGAAGGGGCACGGGATCGGCCACAAGATGGTCGCGCGGTTGCTCGACGAGGCCCGGTCGCTGGAACTGCACCGGGTGTTCGTCCTGACCTTCGAGACCGAGTTCTTCGGCCGGCACGGCTTCCAGGAGATCGACGGGACGCCCGTGAGCGCCGAGGTCTACAACGAGCTGTGCCGCAGCTACGACGAGGGCGTCGCCGAGTTCCTCGACCTGTCGTACGTCAAGCCCAACACCCTCGGCAACACCCGCATGCTCGTGACTCTCTAGTCGCGCCGAGGCGGGTAACTCGGCGGCTGCTGTGGTGCCTGCGGTGGTCCCGGGTGCCACTGCCAGTGGCCCTGCTGGGGCTGCGGGGGTGCCGGTGTGACGGGGCGAGGCGTCCGGGGTGCTCCCGGTCCCGGCGGGGCGGCCGACGGGGCGGTCCGGGTCAGCAGTTCGAGGCCCCAGCCGATGAGAATCGGGATCGCCCACACGATCAGGACGCGGAGCGGCGACCACACGTAGAGCCGCGCGAACGAGTCGTCCCCCGCGCTGAACTCGAACATCGGGAGCTTGATGATCCCGAAGGTCCACACGGCCCACATGATCGCACTGATGGGGATGGAGATCGTCCACAGCACGCCGATGCGCCGTGCGCATCCCCATGCCGCCACCACCAACACCGTGGTGAGGACGCCGCTCGCGTATCCCAGGTAGTCGAACCAGCTCGGCCAGCCCGACGTCGCGGTGAAAACGACCTCCACGACGAGATCGATGAGCATCGCAAGAACAGCTAGACCACCGCCGAGCAACTTGCCGGTGGTGCCGCGGCCTGCGACGAACAGATAGCCGACGAGAAGCAAGTCCAATGCCACATACGACAACGTCGCGACCCATTGACCCGGGTACCACTGCTTCCACAGGAAGCGGATCAGCCAGATCCCGAGAACGAACACCACCGGGACCGCCGCGGACGCGATGGCGACCCCTGTCCCCGTCGGACCGGGCTTCGGAGGTCTCGGCCCGACCGGAGAACCCACGGGAACATAGGGCGGCATGCTCGGCCCCTGTGGCTGTCCGTACATCGGCGAATCCCCGTCCCGCCGGTCGTCACCGGCGCCGACGGCAGGATAGCCCCGGACCGCGGTGTACGCCTCGCGGCGGATGTGGATTCATCTGTTCGGACGACGGATATCACTGGCGTGAACCAGCCCGTACCCGGGTCGGCGGAGTGTGGTGAATCGCGCACAGCCGTGATTGACTTCCCCGGTGGATATCATCGGCGAACTGCGTGCGGCGGGGTGCGTGTTCGCCGAACGCGAAGCGGCGCTGCTGACCGACGCCGCGTCCGGCGACGAGCTGGAGGCCCTCGTCCGCCGACGGTGCGCCGGCGAGCCGCTCGAGCACCTCCTCGGCTGGGTCGAGTTCCGCGGGCGGCGGCTCCGGATCGGTCCGGGCGTGTTCGTCCCCCGGCGACGCACGGAACTACTCTCCGAACTGGCGGACGGCACCGGAATGCTCGTCGACCTGTGCTGCGGTGTGGGCCCCGTCGTGTCGACCGCGGCCTCGGCCAAGGCGTACGGCGTGGACATCGACCGCACCGCCGCCGAGTACGCGGCGCGCAACGCACCGACGGCGACGATCCTCGTCGGTGATCTGTACGCGCCCCTGCCGGGCGCACTGCGCGGCACCGTCGACGTGATCGCGGCGAACGCGCCGTACGTGCCGACCGCCGCGATCGCGACGATGCCGGCGGAAGCCCGCGACAGAGAGCCCCATCGCGCGCTGGACGGCGGCCCGGACGGTCTCGCGCTGCACCGTCGGATCGTGCGGGACGCACCGAGATGGCTCCGCTCCGGCGGGCGCGTCGTCATCGAGACCGGTCGACAGCAGGCCACGTACACGATCGCGGCGATGCGGGCCGTGGGCCTGCAGACGCACATCGAGATCGACGACGAGCGGCAGGCGACGGTGGCCGTCGGCGTCATGCCCTGATCCGCACCGTCAGGACGCCGCGCCCCGGCGCTCGCGGAGCACTGCGACCACGGCCTCGACGGTCCCGACGGGATCGTTGACGACGTCGTGCCAGGTGAAGGCGAGGACGGTGAGGCCGCGGCGGGCGAAGTCGTTGCGCTTGTCGTGATCGCGTTGGAACCGGACGGCGTCCTTGTGGAAGGCCCACCCGTCCACCTCCACCACCAGCTGCTCCTCCGGCCAGGTGAAATCGGCGCGGTACCGGCCGATCGGCAACTGGGTCTCCCAACCGCTGATCCCCTCGGCGAGCATCAGGTCGGCGAACTCGCGTTCCGCCTCCGACTCCGTGTCGGACTCGACGACCTCCACGACGCGCCGGGCCTCCGCCATGCCGTGTCGGCCGGCATTGCGCTCGAGCGCTGCGCGCAGACTCGGCACGGTGACGTCGCCGGTCTGCAGGGCCCTGTCGAGGAGTGCGGTGGCATCGCTCCGCACCCCCACGCAGTCGAGCAGTGTCAGCGGTCGGCGCGTGATCCGGAGGCCGCGAAGCTCCTCGACGTCGGCGTCGAGGAGGTCACGTCGGTGCAGTTCGAGCGGTGCGAGGAAGGTCGGCGTGCGATGCCTCGACCTCGGCACGGAGACCGTGGTCGGAAGCGGTGCCTCAGGGACCAGTCCGTGCCAGAACAGGGCGGTCGCCGCGTCGACCGTGCCTCCGGTCAGGGCGACGGCCGCACGGATCCGGGCCGCGTCGGTGAAATGGTGCTCCGCGGACAGGTACACGCCGCGCGCCAGGGGTGACCAGCGTTCGGACTTCACGCGGGCATGGACGGCCTGCGCCGTGAGACCGTGTTCGTGGCACTGCGCGATCGTGACGACGCCGTCCTGATCCGCGATCAGCCGTCGAAGCTCGGATTCCCCCACATCAATTGGACGCACCAGGGTCCTGCGGCGTTCCGGCTGCGCACGTGTGCACCGTTGATCAACTGAGAGTTGATCAACGGTGCACAGGAATTCCGCGAGACGATGGTCCCGCCGCACTCAGTTCGAATCGGTGCCCGAACCGCCGCCCGACAGCGCCTTCCGCTCGTCCCCCTTCGACTTCACCAACGACGCGACGGTCGTGATGACGAGAACGCCGAGGATCACGCACAGCGACAGCCCGGTGGAGATCTCCGGCACCGCGATGTGCTGTCCGCCGTTGATGAAGGGCAGCGTGTTCTCGTGCAGGGCGTGCAGCACCAGTTTGACGCCGATGAACCCGAGGACGATCGACAGACCGTACGAGAGGTAGACCAGCCGGTCGAGCAGGCCGCCGATGAGGAAGTACAGCTGGCGCAGACCCATCAACGCGAAGGCGTTCGCCATGAACACCAGGTAGGGCTCCTGAGTCAGGCCGTAGATCGCGGGAATCGAGTCGAGGGCGAAGAGGACGTCGGTGAAGCCGATGACGACCAGGGCCAGGAGCAGCGGCGTCGCGACCTTCTTGCCATCGATGCGGGTCACGAGGCGGTCGCCGTCGTACTGCTCGGTGGTGGGGACGATCTTCTTGAACAGCGCGGCGACGCGGCCCTCGCGCTCCTTCTCGTCCTCGATCGGCCCCTCGTCGGACGACGCCTCGCGAACCAGCTTGATCGCCGTGTACAGCAGGAACGCGCCGAAGATGTAGAACACCCAGGAGTACGCGGAGATCGCGGCGGCGCCGACGGCGATGAAACCGGCGCGCATGACGAGAGCCAGCACGATGCCGATCAGCAGGACCTTCTGCTGGTAGATCCGAGGCACCGCGAACTTCGCCATGATGATGACGAAGACGAACAGATTGTCCACCGAGAGCGCCTTCTCGGTGACGAACCCCGCGAAGAACTCCCCGCCGTACCTCGCGCCGGACACCGCCCACACACCGAGCCCGAACAGTGCGGCCAGCCCGATGTACACCGCCGACCAGAAGCCGGATTCCTTGAGGGAGGGCTCGTGCGGCGTTCGGACGTGACTGTAGAAGTCGAAGACGAACAATCCCAGGACGACCAGGATCGAGATGATCCAGACGAGCGCAGAAACGTGCATTGCATACACCTCCGGTACAGATCCGGAGGTCTCTCCCCACCTGCCCGAGCAGGTTCGGCGTGCCCGGGTGGACATCGGTCCACCGTGTTGACGTTCACGCCGCGAGCGGGATACTCCCCTCACGCATGCGATGCCGAGACTATCAGAAGTCCAGCTCGTCCTCGATCGGCTCGGAGGTATCGCCGCCGCCCCGCAGGACGAGCAGCAGCCCGGGGAGCTCGTCGGGCGTGACCAGTACGTCGCGCGCCTTCGACCCCTCGGACGGCCCGACGATGTCGCGGGTCTCCATGAGATCCATGAGTCGCCCGGCCTTCGCGAACCCGACGCGGAGCTTGCGCTGCAGCATCGAGGTCGAACCGAACTGCGAGGACACGACCAGCTCGACGGCCTGCAGGAAGACGTCCAGATCGTCGCCGATGTCCGGGTCGACGTCCTTCTTCTCGACCTTGGTCTCGGTGACGCCGTTCGCGTACTCGGGCTCCGCCTGCGTGCGCACGAAGTCGACGATCGACGCGATCTCCTCGTCGGTGATGAACGCGCCCTGCATGCGGGTGGTCTTGCCGCCCATGGGCAGGAACAGCGCGTCGCCCATACCGATGAGCTTCTCCGCGCCGGGCTGATCGAGGATGACCCGCGAGTCCGTGAGTGACGAGGTCGCGAACGCCAGGCGCGAGGGCACGTTGGTCTTGATCAGGCCCGTCACGACGTCGACTGACGGGCGCTGCGTCGCGAGCACCAGGTGGATGCCAGCGGCGCGGGCCTTCTGCGTGATCCGGACGATCGCCTCCTCGACATCGCGCGGGGCGGTCATCATCAGGTCGGCGAGCTCGTCGACGATGGCGACGATGTACGGGTAGGGCCGGTAGACCCGCTCCGACCCCAGCGGCGTGGTGATCTCGCCGGACTTCACCTTCCGGTTGAAGTCGTCGATGTGCCGCACGCGCGAGGCCTGCATGTCCTTGTACCGCTGCTCCATCTCCTCGACCAGCCAGGACAGCGCCGCGGCGGCCTTCTTGGGGTCGGTGATGATGGGCGTGATCAGGTGCGGGATGCCCTCGTAGGGCGTCAGCTCGACCATCTTCGGGTCGATGAGGATCATCCGCACCTCGTCCGGCGTGGCGCGGGCGAGCAGCGAGACCAGCATGGAGTTGACGAAGCTCGACTTGCCGGAGCCCGTCGAGCCCGCCACGAGCAGGTGGGGCATCTTGGCGAGGTTGGCGTTGACCATCTCGCCCTCGATGTCCTTGCCGAGCCCGATGACCAGCGGGTGCGTGTCCTTGCGCGTGTTGTCCGCGGCGAGCACGTCCGCCAGCCGGACCATCTCGCGGTCGGTGTTCGGCACCTCGATGCCCACGGCGGACTTGCCGGGGATCGGCGCGAGCAGCCGCACGTTGTCGGTCGCGACGGCGTAGGAGATGTTGCGGTGCAGCTGGGTGACCTTCTCCACCTTCACACCGGGACCGAGCTCGAGCTCGTACCGGGTCACCGTCGGGCCGCGGGTGTAGCCCGTGACGGCCGCGTCGATCTTGAACTGCTCCATGACGCCGGTGATCGCGTCGATCATCGCGTCGTTGGCGCTGGTCCCGGCCTTGGCGGGCTCGCCCTCGATGAGCAGGTCCGCCGGGGGCAGGACGTAGTCCTCGCTGTCGATCGTCCGCGCGACAGTGAACTCCTCCGTCTTCGGCACGGGCGGGGGCGTGTGGTCCTTGACCGCGGCCGCGGCGCGGCGCGGCTTCGGTGCCGGGGGCACCTCCACCGTCGGCTCCTCCGACGGCGCGGGCTCGGGGGTGATCGGTGCGGTCACCTGGTCCGACGGTGCCTCCTCGCCCGACGGTGCCGCCTCCGACGCCTTCCGGCGACGGCCTCGGCCGGGCGTCGGCGGCTCGGGGTCGGCCGGGTAGTTGTCGTACGGATCGCCGTACGGCGACAGTGCTCGCGTCGCCGTGTCTCCGGCGCCGGAGTCGAACGCGAACGGCGAGTCCAGATCGTCGTCGGAGGTCGCCCTGCCCTCGTCCCACGGCTCCTCGTCGCCGTACTGCGCGTGCATGTCGACGCCGAAGTAGAACTTGAGCCGGTCGACGATTTCACGCACCGTCATCCCGCTGACCAGCAGCAGCCCGAACGCGGCGACCAGCACGAGCAGCGGGACCGAGATCCACGCGGTGAAGCCGTCGGTGAGCGGGCCGCCCACGACGTACCCGAGGTATCCTCCGGCGGCGCACCGGCCGTCGAAGGTCGACGGTCCGCCCGCGCCGATGTGCAGCAGGCCGAGGAAGGACAGCACGATGAGCGCGCCGCCGACGCGGTGCCGCACGTGTGCGGACGGATTGTCGGGGCGCCGCATCATGATCACGCCGAGCGCGATCGCGAGCGGCGGCACGAGCAGCGCGAACCAGCCGACGACGGCGCGCACGCCGGTGGAGAAGAAGGAGCCGACGGGCCCGCCGGCGTCGAAGTACACCGCCGCGCCGAGGATGATCGCGACGGCGAACAGCGCCAGCGCCAATCCGTCGCGCGAATGGGTCGGACGGGGCGTCTCCCCGGTCACAGCGGGAGCGGCGGCATCGTCGGGTCCGCGTCCGGTGCGGACGGCCCCACCGACGCCCCTGGCCAGCAGTCTCCAGCCGGCACCGAGGCCGCGCCCCACTCCCCTACCGGCCGCCGACGCGACCCCGGAGCTCTTCGTCGCCCCCGCGCCGCCCTGCTTGGCACGGGTACGCGGAGCCGCCTGCCTGCTGCGCGTCGGGCTCGCCGCGCGGCTGCCGCCACGGGCGGAACCGCGGGAGGTGGCGGCGCGATTGCCCGACTGCGCGCGGCTGGTGGTCTTCGATGCCATGGGGGCAGTCTATCGACAGTAACCCCATCTGTATCAAGTGCCACACATGTAACAGCAGCGAGTACGGCGGGTCGCTACATGGAACGGACGACGGAGCCGAGCAGATCGATGTCGGCATCGGCGCCCTCGAAGGTGACGAGCGCCTCGTCGCGCCCGAAGGCCCACATCGTCACCTCGCCGATCGCCCCGATGACGGCCACCTCGGGTCCGCGCCCGACGGTCGCGACCGTGCCGGTCTCCGTCGTGAGGCTGATCCGCAGCGGCGCGCCGCGCAGCGTCAACCGCGCGATCCGCGCGACCACGGAGGTCAGACCGTGCTGGACGCGCACATCGAGGGGGCGCGGCGTCCAGCCGGGCGCGGCACGGCGGATGTCCTCGGCGTGCACGAAGTACTCGCCGAGGTTCGCCTGCTCGTCGACGAGCCGGAACGGCGAGAACCGGGGTGGCCCGCCTGCGACCGTGGCCAGGAGCTCATCGAAGGGTCGAGCGGCGATGCTCGCCTGGACCCGCTCGGTGTGGCCCGCGAGCGGCGGGATCATGATGCCCGCCGTGGCGTCGAGCCTCCCCTCGCGCAGGACGAGATGGGCGAGCAGCTCACGCACCGTCCACTCCCCACAGAGCGTGGGGGCGTCGGGACCGGCGGCACGGGCCGCGTCGACGAGTGCAGCGCGCTGCAAGCGAGCAGGTTTCACGTCGCCACCCTATCGCCCCCGACCGGCCGGCACCGCGCCGCACACACACGCTTCTGTAGTGAAATGAAGATGCACTGTCGTATACTTCGCGCATGATTGCGAAGACCACGCAGACCTCAATCCGTACGCGGGTCGCCTCGGCGACCGCGATCCTCGCCACCGTCGCTGCGGGCGCGACACTCGCCGCCCCCGCCGCCTCCGCGGCCCCGACGAACAACGACCTGGTGCTGACGCAGGCGCAGTTCCCGGCCGGCTCCACCGACTACCGCGCCGGTCGACTCACCGGTAGCGCCATCAACATCAAGGCGGGCGCTCCGCAGCCGTGCGTCGACGCTGCGAACCGGCTCAACGCCGCGACCGCTTCCGCACAGAACGCCGGCGCCGCCGCCCGCAACGGCTACTCCTCCATGGTCAGTATCGTAATCTCCCCGATGCAGGGCGGCCTGTGGCGCTCGATGGCGCAGGCCTGCTCCGGCCGGGTCGCCGAGCTCGCCGTCCCCGGTGACCTCGCGCGCTACAACCCCGCGGTCATCACGTACGGGGGCAAGACCAACTCCACCATCGAGGGCGCCGCCGACGTCAACGGCCGCACGGTCAACGTCCTCGTCCGCGGCATGTCCGACACCCCCGCCAACGCCGGCAAGTTCTGGCAGGTGTTCCGCGCGCAGATCCAGAAGGTGCAGGCGGCCCGCTGATGCGCGCCCGTCACGTTCTGGTCGGTTCGACGGTGACCTTCCTCGCCCTCGCCGGCCTGCCTGCGGTCGCGCAGGCGGCTCCGGTGGTTCCGGCCCGCGCCGTTCTGGCCGCCAACGAGTTCCCGGCGGGTTCGACCGGGTACTCCGTCCGGTCAGAGGTCGGCGAGCCGGCCGGAGAGCTGATCTCCGACACCGCGTGCGGGGCTGCGGAACACCGCGTCGACAAGGCCCTCGCAGGTGCCCACAGCACCGACGCCAAGGCCCGCCGCGGTGCACTCGACCTCGAGACGAGTGTCATCGAGCGTCCGATGGCCACCGTGATGCGTGGTGTGATCACGACGTGTTCGGCGAAGCTGCGCTATGGCACCCGCGCGATCGTGAAGCCACTTCCGGCCGACCTGAGCCGCCACCAGGGCTTCACGGTCAGCACCGGCGACAACCAGACTCTGATCGCCGTCGTCGAGGTCCGCGGCGCGTCCGTCGGCGTCCAGGTCAGCGGCACGTCCGCCACACCCGCCGACCCGGCCGCGTTCTGGCAGCTCGTCCGTGCACAGGTCGCCAAGGTGGAGCGGCAGCCGTGATCGCGCGACGTCTTTCCGTCATCGGCACGGTCGCCCTTGCGACTCTGGCCGTCGTTCCCGGCGTCGCCCAGGCGGCTCCGGTGAACACCGCCCGGACGATTCTTGCCGCCCACGAATTCCCGCTCGGTTCGACCGGCTACAAGGTCGAGACCGAGACGTTGAAGCCGTTCGACGAGCCCGACAACGCGAACACCCCATGCTCGCGATTCATCCGCACGATGTTCGAGCGACTCGGTGGCGCACAGGTGACCAACGCCCAAGTGACCCGCGGAACGACTGAGGTCGAGGTCGCCGTGGTGAACCGTCCCATGGCGGCGCTGATGGCCGAGGGCTTCCCCACGTGCGAGGCCCAGGTCGACCCGAGGGCTCGTTCGACGGTGCTCGCCGCCCCAGGTGATCTCACGCGCCTGCGTCCGTTCGTCTTCAGGGACGCCGACGAAATGCAGGCATGGGTCGACCTACGGGGCATCTCCGTCAACGTCACGGCGACCACCAAGAACCGCGGTCCCGCCGATGCCGAGACCTTCTGGCAGACCCTGCGTGCGCAGGTTGCCAAGGTCGAGCGGCAGCCGTGATCGCCCGACGGTCCGCCGCCGCAGGCGCGCTCGCTCTCGTGATCGCCGGTGCCGTTCCCGCACTGAGTGCCGCGGCGCCGGTCGATCCGGCCCAAGCGATCCTGTCCGCGGCCGAGTTCCCCGTCGGCAACGACGCGTCGTACCGGGTCACGCACACCGTCAATCGCGCGCCGACCAGGGCATCGGGCCTCACCACCGACGGCTGCGAACTCGCCGGTGTGCGCATGATGAGCGCCGCCGCGGGATCGCGATCCACCGAGGCGATGGCGTTCCAGGGCAAGACCTATGCATCGGTGGAACTGACCGACCGTGCCCTGGTGGCGCCCATCCGCGCCACGATGGACGCCTGCCGCAACACCCCGAACGCCGACATCCCGGTATTGATCGGCACACCCGCGGAGTTCACCCGATACCGGCTGATCGCCGGCGCGGCGTCGCACGGCAAAGAGCTGAACGGCTGGGCCGAGGTCCGTGGGGTCACCGTCCAGGTGGTGGTGGACGCGAGCCCGAATCCCCCTGACTACGACACGTTCTGGCGACTGTTCCGCACCCAGATCGCCAAGATCGAGAGGCAACGATGACCGCTCACCGGGCCCTCGCAACCGTCGTGGTCGGCGCGGTGATCGCGTCGACGTTCCCGGCGACCGCGTCCGCTGCGCCCGTCGTCCCGGCCCGCGCCGTGCTCACCGCGGCGGAGCTCCCTTCCGGGAGCAAGGATTACATGGTCTTCCCGATCGCGGCATTGCCCGCCCCGAACGGCCCCGGTCCCAATAGGTCCTCACCGTGCGAGACGGCGTCCTACGCGCTGCAGAGAGCGGTGGCGGGTGCGCAAGCGGTGGAGGCGGACGCGTGGCGCGGGGACACGCACTTCTACGCGAGCGTGTTCGGCCGCGCGGCGACAGCGGAGTTCACAGCTCAGGATTCCGCGTGCGGCGAGACCGCCAACGCCACGAGACTTCCGGTCCCGGCCGACCTGGTACGACTCGATCCGGTGCTCCTTCGGGTGAACGCCCACCGAGTCACCGGCATGGCCGATGTCCGCGGTGCGACGGTGGGGGTGATCGCCTCGTCGCCGGATGACAAGCCGTTGAACCTCGATACGTTCTGGCAGGTGTTCCGCGCGCAGATCGCCAAGGTCGAGAAACAGCCCTAGCACCAAACGCTTGACGAAGATGTTCGCTACTCCCCCACGACCATCACGGTCGGCACGATCATCGGCCGGCGACGGTAGGCCTTGTCCACCCAGCGTCCCACGGCCCGTCGAACACCCTGGGCGATGCGGTGGGCCTCCTTGACACCCTCGGCGGCCAGATCGGCGAGCACGTCCTCGACGAGCTGCTCCGCCTCCTTGAGCGCGGTCGGATCGTCGGAGAAGCCGCGGCCCGACACCTCGGGCTTGCTGACGGCGTTGCCCTCCTTGTCGATGGCGACGCTGATCGAGATGAAGCCGCCCTCGCCCAGGACCAGCCGGTCGGACAGCGTGGACTCGCCCACGTCGCCCACCGAGTTGCCGTCCACGTACACGTGGCCGACGGGCACCTGCCCGACGATCTTCGCGACACCGTTGACCAGGTCCACCACGACGCCGTCCTCGGCGAGCATGATGCGATCCTTCGGCACACCGGTGGCCTCGGCCAGCGCGGCGTTGGCGCGCAGATGCCGCCACTCGCCGTGCACCGGCATGGCGTTGCGCGGGCGCACCGCGTTGTACAGGTACAGCAGCTCACCGGCGCTGGCGTGGCCGGACACGTGGACCTTGGCGTTCTGCTGGGTGATCACCTTGGCGCCCAGCTTCGACAGCCCGTTGACCACGGCGAACACCGAGTTCTCGTTGCCCGGGATCAGGGAGCTGGCGAGCACGATCAGGTCGTTCGGCGAGATGGTGATGTTGCGGTGCTCGCTGCGGGCCATCCGGGACAGCGCCGCGAGCGGCTCGCCCTGCGAACCCGTGGAGATGAGCACGACCCGGTCGTCCGGCAGCGACGCGGCGGTGTCGAGGTCCACCTCGACGCCCTCCGGCAGGTGCATGTAGCCGAGCTCCTGCGCCAGCGCCATGTTCCGGACCATCGAGCGGCCGACGAACGCGATCCGCCGGTTGTGGGCGACGGCCACCTCGGCGATCTGCTGGATGCGGTGCACGTGCGAGGCGAAGGACGCCACGATCACGCGTCCCTTCGCGCGGCCGATCACGTTGTCGAGCACGGGGCCGATCTCCCGCTCGGGGGTCACGAAGCCGGGCACCTCGGCGTTGGTCGAGTCCACGAGGAACAGGTCGACGCCGGCGTCACCGAGTCGGGAGAAACCCGCCAGGTCGGTGAGGCGGCCGTCGAGCGGCAGCTGGTCGAGCTTGATGTCGCCGGTGTGCAGCGCCACCTGGCCGCCGGCGTGGATCGCGACGGCGATCGCGTCGGGGATCGAGTGGTTGACCGCGAAGTACTCGCACTCGAAGGGGCCGTGGCTCGTGGACTCGCCCTCGCGGACCTCGACGAGCTTGGGCCGCAGACGGTGCTCGTCGCACTTGGCCTTGACCAGCGCCAACGTGAACTTCGCGCCGACCACGGGGATGTCGGGGCGGAGCCGCAACAGGAAGGGCACGGCGCCGATGTGGTCCTCGTGGCCGTGCGTGAGGACGATCGCCTGGACGTCCTTGATCCGGTCCTCGATGTACCGGAAGTCCGGCAGGATCAGGTCGACGCCGGGCTGCTGGTCCTCGGGGAAGAGCACGCCGCAGTCCACGATGAGGAGCTTGCCGTCGTATTCGAAGACGGTCATGTTGCGACCGATCTCCTTGATGCCGCCGAGCGCGACGATCCGCATGCCGCCCTTGGGCAGCTTGGGCGGGGCGCCCAACCGCTCCACGGGCGCCGACGGTGCCTTCTGCCGGTCGTTGCCGCGCCGCCCGCCACCGCGCCGGCCGCCACCGCCCTTCGCCGCGGCCTTCTGCGGCTGCTGCGCGGGGGCCTTCGCCGCCGTCGCCTCGGACGCCTGGCCGGCCTGGGCCTTCGCCGCCGGGGCCTTGTCCTCGACGACGACGCGCGCCGCCGAGGTGGCGATCACCGGCTTGGGCTCGGCAGGCGGACCCGCCTGCCGGGTGGCCTTACGGCCCCGTCTGGCTCCACCTGCTGCACCGTCGGTCATTGTTTAGAGCACCCCCGCTTGGGTCAGTAGCGCTGCGAGCCGGTCGCGCTGTTCACCGGTGGGCGGCACCTGCGGCAGGCGCGGTACCCCCATATCAAGGCCCTGCAGGGCCAGTGCCGCCTTCGAGAAGGTCACGCCGCCGAGGCCGGCCATGGCCTCGTAGACGGGCCCGAGGGAGGCGTTGATGTCCTTGGCGCGGGCGTTGTCGCCCGCGAAGTAGGCGTCGCGCATCGCGCGCAGCTGCGGCGCGACGACGTGCCCGATGACGGAGACGAAGCCCAGCGCACCCACCGACAGCCACGGCAGGTTCAGCGGGTCGTCGCCCGAGAGGAACTGGAGATCGGTCTCGGCGATGAGCCGCGCGCCGGCGCCGAGGTCGCCCTTCGCGTCCTTCACGCCGATGATGTTCTTGTGCTCGGACAGCTTCCGCAGCGTATCGGTCTCGATCGCGACGACGGAGCGCGGCGGGATGTCGTAGAGCAGCACGGGCAGGTCTGTCGCGTCGGCCACCGTGGTGAAGTGCGCGAGCAGCCCGGCCTGCGGCGGCCGCGAGTAGTACGGGGTCACCACGAGCAGGCCGTGCGCGCCCGCCTCGGCGGCATCGCGCGCGAAGACGGCGGACTCGTCGGTGTCGTACGTGCCGACGCCCGCGGTGATCTTCACGCGGTCGCCGACGGCCTCGATGACGGCCTTGAGGAATTGGATCTTCTCCCACGGCTGCGTGGTGGGCGACTCGCCCGTGGTACCCGCGACGATCAGTCCGTCGCAGCCCTGATCGGCCAGGTGCGACGCCAGCTTCTGCCCGGCTTCGAGGTCGAGCGTGCCGTCCGCCTTGAACGGGGTCACCATCGCCACGGAGATCGTGCCGAACGGGGTGGTGGGCGCTGTGGTCGCCGGGGTCGCACTCATAAGCGCTAAGGCTACCCACCCGGTAGCCGAAAGCTGCTATTGGCTAGCGCTTGCGCCGGTAGGTCAGGTGCCGGTAACGCAGTCCCGACGATGACTCGCTCCACCCCGGCTCGTCGTCGAGCGCGAATCCCTCCGGGACCGACGGTGCCCTCGTGTCCCCTTCGATCGTCGCGTCGACCTCGGTGACGGCCAGAACATCGGCGAGAGGCAGTGCGGCGGTGTAGATCTCGCCACCGCCGATGACCCACAGGTCACCGTCCGGGAGCGTGAGATCGTGCTGGACCACCGCACCGTCGGCCCGCCATGACCGGTCCCGAGTGACGACGATGTTCGTGCGGCCCGGGAGGGGCCGGAACCGCGGCGGGAGCGAGTCCCACGTGCGGCGCCCCATGAGGACCGTGGCGCCCGCGGTGGTCTCGCGGAAGAACCGCATGTCCTCCGGGATGTGCCACGGGATCCCCCCGCCCGCGCCGATCACTCCCCCGCGTGCCTGCGCCCAGATGAGGCCGATCATCTACACGGCCACCGGGGCCTTGATGGCGGGGTGGTGCACGTAGTCGTGAACCGTGATGTCGCCGTATTCGTAGTCGAAGATGCTGGGCCGCTCCGCGAGCTCGAGCCGCGGGTACGGGTACGGCTCGCGGCGCAGCTGCTCGGTGACCTGCTCGACGTGGTTGTCGTAGATGTGGCAGTCACCACCGGTCCAGACGAAGTCACCCGGCTCGAGACCCACCTGCGCGGCGACCATGTGGGTGAGCAGCGCGTAGCTGGCGATGTTGAAGGGCACGCCGAGGAACAGATCGGCGCTGCGCTGGTAGAGCTGGCAGCTGAGCTTGCCGTCCGCCGCGTAGAACTGGAAGAAGGCGTGGCAGGGCGGCAGCGCCATGTTCTCGATCTCCGCGACGTTCCACGCCGAGACGATGTTGCGCCGGCTGGACGGGTTGGTGCGGAGCGTCTCGATCGCGGTGCTGATCTGGTCGATGTGGCGGCCGTCCGGGGTGGGCCAGCTGCGCCACTGCACGCCGTAGACGGGGCCGAGCTCACCATCCGCATCAGCCCACTCGTCCCAGATCGTGACGCCGTTGTCCTGGAGCCACCTGACGTTCGAATCCCCGCGCAGGAACCACAACAGCTCGTACGCGATGGACTTCATGTGCACCCGCTTGGTGGTGATGAGCGGGAAGCCCTGGGACAGGTCGTACCGGAGCTGGCGACCGAACACGCTGCGCGTCCCGGTGCCGGTGCGGTCCGGGCGGTGCGTGCCGTTCTCCATCACGTCGCGGAGCAGGTCTTCATAGGGCGTCGCGATCACAACCTCAGTCTAGAGGCGACCACCGACAAGTCCGTTCACGGCCGAGATCTCACCGGCGCGTCGGCGGACTGGTCGCGACCTGCGCACAGCATCCGCGCCCGCGACTACGCCGCTTGATTCGGTGCGGTGGATCGGTGGACATGCCCTGTGGGGGTTCGGGTTTCGACGGTGTGCCTCCCGGACGGGTCGTCAACGGTTGCGCTGCGCCAGCCGGGGGCTTCTTTGGCGTAGTTGCATGCTGCGCACAGGCCCTGCCCGTTGCTGTAGCTGGTGGGGCCGCCGGCGGCGTGTGGGGTGATGTGGTCGGTGTGCGCGATCGGCGCGTCGCAGTAGGGGGTGCGGCAGTACCTGTCCCGTATCCGGATGACCTCCGCCAGTCCGTCGGGGAAGAGGCGTTGGCGGGAGTCCATCGCGACCACGGCCCCCGTCTCGGGCGTGACGAAGAGTCGTTTGACCCAGGCGACGCCGGTGGCGGTGGCTTTGCCGATGAGGTTGCGGGCGATCTCCGCGGGCAGGGGGCCGCCGCCGTCGAGGTGGGCGGTGCCGGGCCGGTCACCGAGGAGCACCGTGGCGGGGACGGTGAGGTGGACGGTGACGGGTTGCCCGTCGGCGGTGTCGCGGCCGGTCAGACGCGTGAACGCGGTGTCGGCCATGAGCTGCGGGCGGGTCCGCAGTTCCTGATCGTGCCCGACGTGGGTGTCGGCGTGGGTGCGCAGCACGGCGTAGGCGCCGACGGCCTGCGCCATCGGCAGCAGCAGCGACAGCCGGGCCATGCCCTCCGGCAGGGGCCGGAGGGTCACCGACCGGTCCTTCTCCGCCGCCGCATTCCGGTCCACGGTGGCCTGCGCATCGAGCCGGTAGGCGACCTGCTGCACCTTCCCCGCCAACTGCTTGAGCCCGAGCCCGGCCAACACAGCGGGGTCGGCGCACAGCTCCGTGTCGGCCTGCTGGCGGCGGGCGAGGTCCAAATGCGATAGCCCGGCCAGGAGGGTGGGGATCGCCTCCGGGGACAGGTCACCGTCGTAGAGGCGGGCGCGGGTGTGCGGCATGTACTTCTCCAACTGCACCGCGCGGGCGAGGAACCGGGCGGCGGTGTTCGGGGAGATGTGCAGGGCGAGCGCGACCTCGGCGGCGACGCCCTGCTGCCACCGGTCCTGCGGCACCCCCGCCGCGGCGCGTTCGCAGACCCGTTGCCGGAGCAGGTCCGCCGCGAGTGCGTACTGCTCGACCGCCAATCGGCAGCGTCGGAGTTCACTCGAACGTAACCGGTCCACCACATCCACACCCACCGCCCCATCAGGAGGCGGGTCATCCTCTACCGCAAGCTTTTCGTCCATACCAGGACGCTACCCGGACCCACCGACAAGTTTTCGATGTCGATTCCCACATCGAATGTACGAGCCAGCGGTTGTCACACCGGCATGAGCTGTGCAGCGACGGTGGCACCGAGATTCCAGCACGCCTCGAGATCGGTCTTCGCCGGCTTACCCGACACCACCACGTGCGGCGTCGCCTTCTCCCAACCGAGTCCGGCGGTGATGGAGTCGACGGCGCGCACGGCACCCTCGCCACCCTCGTTCGCATGCAGGTACAGCCCGAAGGGCCGGCCGCGGGTGGCATCGAGGCACGGGTAGTAGACCGTGTCGAAGGCGTGTTATTTCGGCGTAAACTCCCCTACTATGAGCACCTCAGCCTCCGCCCCTGGTCGGGCGGTCATCTACGCCCGCGTCTCGTCGGATCGCGCCGGTGGGCGCTCGGTCGAGGAGCAGGTCTCCGAGTGCCGGACCGAGTGCGAGCGGCACGCCTGGCCGGTCGCGGACGTGCTCGTGGACAACGACGTATCCGCCAGCCGGTACGCCACCAAGGACCGGCCCGAGTACGCCCGGCTCCAGGCGCTGCTCCAGCCCGGCGACGTGCTCGTGATGTGGGAGGCGAGCCGCGCGCAACGCGACCTCAAGCGGTACGTGGAACTGCGCGATCTGTGCGCCCGTCGCGGAGTGCGGTGGTCGTACTCCGGACGCCTCTACGACCTCAGCGACGGCGACGACCGCTTCTCCACCGGTCTGGACGCCTTGCTGGCCGAGAAGGAGGCCGAACAGACCCGCACCCGCATCCTCCGCGCACACCGCGCCAACCTGGCTGACGGCAAGCCGCACGGTCGCGTGCCGTACGGGTACCGCATCATCCGTGACCCCGAGACCGGCAAGCCCGTACGACGCGAGCCGCACCCCGGCCAGGCCCCGCTCATCGCGGAGGCGGCCCGGCGCGTTCTCGCGGGCCAGTCGTTCGCCTCGGTCGTCCGATGGATCGCGGAGCAGGACAACTCGTTGCGCTGGGACGCGGCCAAGCTGCGCCGCCTGCTCATCAACCCCACGCTGGCGGGGTTCCGCGTGCACACCGAGGTCAAGGACGGCGTGCGGGGGCCGCGCATGATCCACGGCCGGGGCACGTGGGAGCCGATCCTCACTGAGGACCAGCACAACGACCTGGTGGCGCTGTTCGCCGCCCGGCAGAGCGGCCCGCGCGGGGTGCCGGTCAAGTACCTGGTGTCCGGCATCGCTGAGTGCGGGGTCTGCGGCGAGAAGGTGTGGCGGGGCCGAGGCGGCACCAAGAAGGACGGCAGCCGCTACGAGGTCTACACGTGCAGGCCCGGCCGTCACGCCGCCCGGCGTCTGGACCTGGTGGACGAGGCCGTGCACGAGGTGGTCGAACAGATTCTGACCTCCCCCGCCGTCCTGGCCGCACTGGCCGAGACGCCCGAGGCCGACACCACCGCCCCTGCCCGGCTGGCCGAGCTACGCGCGAGGCTCGACGCGGTGGAGACCGAGATCATCGAGGGGCGGATGCCCGCGTCCACCGGAGCGCGTGCGGCGACCCGGCTGGAGGCGTTGATCGCGGAGGCCGAGGCGGCGGCAGCTCCGGTGTTCACGGACCCGGCCGTGCGCAGCCTCGCCACCGCCGCCGACCCCGTTGCAGAGTGGCGCGGTATGCCGCTGGCGGACCAGCGCGAGTTCATCAAGGCGACCCTGCATATCCGCATCGAGCGGATCGGGCGCGGCCGGTGGCACGACAAGCGCGCCGGAATCACCATCGAGCCCCAGCGTCGGTGAGCGCGGCGGCCAGCTCGCACGCACCGCACCGAACGGCCCCCTCTCCCAGTTCGTGGCGAGGGGGCCGTGTGTTGTCGGCGAAGCGGGCCACCCAGGCGCGGGGTGAACCTCCTCGCCGTCCGCGCTGGCGGCGAGGAGATCAGGCGTTGTACGGATCGGCAGGGTGCAGCTCGCTCTTGTGCTCGGTTCCCAGGTTCTTGATGGTCGGCGGGGTGGCCTGTAGCTGCCGCGCGATGGAGTCACGAATCGCCTTGCTGCCGATGCCGCCACGCTGGTCCTTCTCCAGTTCCTGGAAGAACCTGACCGACATGCCGGGGTTCTCGCGCACGAGCTTCTGCACCTTGAGGTCGATGTCGCGCTGCTTGTCATCGCGGGCGCGGGCCTTTCGCACCAACCTGGACTCGTCCACGCGGAGTTGGTGATCGTCGTACGACAGCAGTAGAGGCTCGATGCTCACCCCGCCGCGCCCGAAGGCCCAGAACTCACGCGGGTCCGTCAGCGAACCGGTCAGCCGCAGGTAGGACAGCACCGCCATTGAACCCTCGATGGAGCCGTGGCCGCGAGCACCCTTGGTCGGGTCTTTGCCCAGGTGATGCACGAGAACCCAGCCGACCGCGCCGCAGTCGGTGACGAGCTGCTCGAAGCCCGTGATGACCCGGCCCACTGCATCGTCGTTCTCCCCGATGCTGAGCGCACCGAGCACCTTGTACAAGCAGTCGATGATGATGAACGACCCCGGCGTGATCCGCTCGCGCCAGCGCGCCCGCACAGCCTCGGTACGCACGTCGGCCAGCGCAGGAGTACCGAGCAGGTCGAACACGTCGAATCTCGCAGCCTCATCCGGCGCGAGCACCCCGTTCGTGACGTACTCCTCGTGCAGCAGGTCCACGCCCATCTCGGTGTCCAGAAGCACCACGCGAGCGTCCTCGGGCAGCTCGGTGTCGAACTGGCCGAGGAACTTGTCGCCGCTGATCAGCGCGCGGACCAGCTCCATGACGGCGGTGGACTTGCCCGCCTTCTTCTCGGCGAACAGACCGAGCCCCAGTCCGTACGGCAGCAGATCGTGAACGATCTGGCGGGGTGTCTGACGGACGTACTCGGCAAGGTTGATCGGCTCGGGGATGGCCAGCGAGCACGCCGCGCGGGCAGCCTTGGCCTCGCTCCCCCGCTCGCTGGCCACGAGCCGGGCCTCGGCGTCCCAGGTCTCCACCAGCTCGACCGAGCGAGCCGTCGCCGCCTTCGTGGCCCGTGGCAAGGTCCTGATCTGGTCGGCGGTCAGGCCCGCCTCGATCAACTGGCCGGGGGTCAGCGTGGTCGGGCGCTCGCTGCCCCGCCTGGCCCCTCGCGCAACGGTGTTGAGTTCCCGGGCCACTGCCTCCCACGCCTCGCCGTGCCGCTCGTGCTCGACCAGATCGACCAGCGCGACTCGGTAAGCGGGGTGCACTCCGCCGAGCGCGGCGCGGACGGTGTGCAGGTCGGCCCCCGCCCGCTGCGGCGGATTCCACACGCGCCCACGTCCGCGACACCACGCGACCACCTCACCGTTGGTAGGCGGAGCCGGGAAGTCCATCCCGGCACGCCGCAGGTCCGCGACCCGCACGGCGGCCAGCGCGCCGAGAGCCTCGGCCGCACGGTTGTCGAACAGCCCCAGCTCGGAGTCGTACTGGTCGCGCACGAACGCACCGGGAACAAACTCGGCGGGCTCGCTGGCTCCATCGGCCGTGGTGGAGCTGGTATTCTGAGACACGATCATTCCTTCGTCGTGGAGGCGAGTGGTCGCGGATGCTGGAAACTCCGAAGCAAGGCCCCGTTCCCCGAGAACGGGGCCTTGTTGCATGTCGGGGTAGGTGTTCCGGCTCCGCACGACCGACGCCATACGGGCGATCTACGGTGCGCGGCACGTGATGGGCGAGCGTGGGCCGGGGCCGATGCCTCAGCCGCCCACCGCGCCAGCCCGGCGCGTGAGGCTGCGGAACAGTTCTCCGGCCCGGCGCAGCTCGTCGTCGGTGAACGCCGACATGGTGGCCGCCAGCCACTCCCGCGAGCCGGTCTCCCCCGCTCGCACTGCGGAACCGGCCCGGTCGCTGGCAGGGAGCGGGGTGGACCCCGCCACGGGCGCGCTCACTGTCGCGGCCCGGTGAACGCCTCGGGCACGGTCTCGGGGTCGTACCGGCGCATGAGGCCGTCGATGTCCTCCGGCCGGAACCGGATCGGCGCGCGGGAGCTGGGACCGGCGCGGAATGCGCGCAGGGAGCCGTCGGCCACGCGGTTCATGAAGAAGTCGCGGCTGAGCTTGGTGCGAGCGGTGACCTCGGCCATCGTCTCGTAGACGGGTAGCGCGGACTTCGCCGCTTCGGTGGGGGCAGTAGAACTCACGATGAATCGCTCTCGCTGGAAACGAGTTCCTCGAAGCGGGCGCGGGGCTGCTACGTGGGCGGAAGCGGTGGCGTGAAGAGGTCGGGAACCGGGGCGCGTGGTGCGGACCCCTATGCCGGGCGGAGCCGGCGACCTACTGAATACCGTACAGGACCCATCCGCTCTCGTTCAAGCACCGGCGCGCCGAATACCGTTGCGGGACATACATTCCCTACCAGAGTCGGTGTTGTACTACCCCACGCTCGGCCGCCGTCCACACCGGCGGAACCTCCAGGAGTTCGAGCCTGTGGAGACGGTCTACGTCCTGCTGCGGCCGTGCGTCAGAGTGTGTCAAACACGCCTGCCGCGCCACCCCCTCAGAGGCGCAGTGCGGCAAGCATCGCTGCCGCACTGGCGCGCTCCCCAGGAAATGCCGCTCTACCTGCGCCAACACCCTTTTCGCATCGCTCCTTCCCGGATTCAACGCGGCAGTGCGTCAGAGTGCGGCAAAAATCACCTTGCCGCACTAAACCACCAGGTAGAGACCTGTTTCTCGGGAAAGTGCGTCACGAGTGCGGCAAGTATCGGAAGTGAGTGCAGCAAGTGCGTCCGGTGTCTATAGGACACCGCGCTTGCCGCACACGTGCCGCACCGGTCACAGAGCCCCCATCGGTGGGTGGTGACGAAGAACAGCGACGGCGGCCAGGAGGTGGTCGTGATCTACCCCGCTCGGAGTCCGTAATCCGCGCCGTGGCACGCGGCACTGACCCGAGTTGGCATGGCGGGGTCAGTGGTGGAGGCGGGGTCAGCGTGCGTGGCGGAATCCCGTGCAACACAACGCCTACCAGAGTCGGCGATGTGGAAATGTACACGTGCATGAGGCAAGCTTGCGGCATGGCTCCCGTTATGCCGACCCGACTTTCCCGTGAACGCGCGGAGAAGGCACACGTCCTGCGCGCCTGCGGCCTGAGCTGGAACGAGATCGCACGCAAGCTCGACTACAAATCTCACGGCGCAGTTCAACGCGCAGTTGAGCGACACCGGGCGCGAAACCCGGTTCCCGACGCCGAGGAAACCCTGACCAACATCTTGGCGCTGCGGGCGCGGCGAACCCACAACGGTGAAACTCTGCTCGCGCGGGCGGCCGCGTCGGGCGACCTGGCGGGGTGGGCGAGCTTGCACCGGACGCTGACCACGCAGGATGTCGACACCTTGAGGCTCTACGGATTGCACAGTCCCGAACGTCACCAACACCTCGTCGCGGTCACGACGAGCGACGTGCTCGACCGGTTGCAGGACGAACTCAGCAACGTCATCGAAGGGACCGTCGAATGAGCACGACGACCGAACAGCGAAAGACAGTCATGCAGCAGGCCGTCCGGCTCGCGCGATTGATAGCCGAACGCGACCTGGAGCAGCAGGTATTGGACACGGTTGCGGCGGGGTTGGAGTCGAACATCGCCGTCGCGGAGGGTACCCAGACACCCGAACAGATCGAGACCGACCTCTCGACAGAGCTGACGGCACTGTTCGGCTCGACCGGTGCCGACCGGCCCGGGTGGCTTCGCCGGATGCACGCCGAGGTGGCCCGACGCCATCTCGAAACCCTCGACCTGCGAGGGCAAATCGAACTGCTCGACAAGATTCAGTGGAGCAATATCGGCACACCGACCACCTACGCGCCCGCACGGGCGCTCAGCGCGCCGCTGCTGGACGATCCCGATGCGGGGGCTACCCACGGACCCCTGACCGGCACCGACGCGCCAGACGGCGACTCGGCCGCCTTCGACGGCGGCGTCGAGGTGATCGAGGCCGAGCTGGTCGAGGCAGTCGAGCCCAGCCCCGAGGTCGTAGGTCAGATCACACCGTCGGTGACGCGGTACCGGATGCCCGAGGGGCATTCTTACGTCGATGGGCGCGGGGCGGGGTTCATGGGCACCCTGGGGCGACCGCGTGGCAGCGGCACCATCGAGATCGTCAGCAGCTCGGAGCATTTGACCGACCAGCGCGGGCGCTGAGGTCGTAGAGCGTTACCCTGGGCACCACCGCGCCATGATGGCCGCCTGTCACCCTGTCTCAGAACTTTAGTTTTGGGATGCCCGAGCGCACGACCTGGACCGCGAGCATCTCACCAGCTCACCAGTCCCGAAAGTTGTCTTGTATCGAAATGGCGTGCGGGAGACTTTCGGGATAGTATTCGGCCATGACCACCGACTCGCTCTCCACCACTGGCACCACCTCCGGCGTGGTGCTGGGATATGCCCGCGTCAGCACCGGCCACCAGTCGCTCGATCAGCAGCTCGACGCCCTGCGAGACGCGGGGGTGCCGACCGACCGGGTGTACACCGACAAGCTCACCGGTACGTCAACTAAGGAGCAGCGGCCCGGTCTGTCCGCGCTGCTGGACTACGCGCGCGAGGGCGACACCATCGTCGTCATCGGCATCGACCGTCTCGGCCGCAGCGTGGCCGAGGTGATGACCACGATTCGCGACCTCGACCAGCGCGGGGTGGTGATCAAGGCGCTCCGTGAGGGCGTGGACAGCTCCACGGCGACCGGCCGGATGGTCATGGGCGTCATGGCCTCGCTGGCTGAGCTGGAGCTGGAGATACAGCGCGAACGCCGGGCGGCTGCGAAGGCGGCGCGTAAGGCCCGCAACCTGCCCATCGGTCGTCCCCCGGCCCTGACCCCGCAGCAGGTCGCGATGGCGGCCCGCATGCAGGCGAGCGGCGAGCCGGTGCCCGAGATCGCGAAGACGTTCGGCGTCGGCCGGGCAACGATGTACCGCTTACTCAAGGAGAGCTAGGCCGTGTAGGCACAGGTTCGGGCGCGGGGCACCACACCCGCGCCCTCGCGCCCCGTTTAACGGGGAACCGACAAGGCCGACGGTTGCAGGCAATCACGTTGCGCCACAGTAAAATACCGACTGTTACCAGTAGTGTGAACGCGCCCTCGCGTGCAACGATGGCCCCGTGAACGCCCAAGATTCCCCACAAGAATCGCCACCGGTCTGGCTGACGACGGCCGAGGCCGCCGAACGTGCGCGCGTGAGCGAATGGACTGTGCGGCAGTACATCCGAACTGGTCGCCTTTGCGGCTATCGGTTGGGTGGGGGCACCGGGCATCTGCGCGTCCGCACGGCCGACATCGACGCTCTCATGATCGCGGTAGAACCCACGAGGCGGCGAGCATGACCGCCGTCCTTGTGTCTGGCCGCCAGTGGCGTTCACAACTGCGCGACCTGTTCCAGCACTTCCGTTTTCTGGGCCTCGGAGACTCGGAGAACACCATGACCAGCACCACGAACCACACCACCAGCGACATCGACACCTCGATGTTCCTGAACGATCCCGACCCTGCCCTCGTCACCGAGGCGAAGGCCGCCGTCCTCGCTGCCCTCGACGCCGCGCCGGGGTCCGTCATCGAGCGCGCCTGCCTCGCCCGCACGCTCTCGAAGGAGTTGACCGCTTCCGCACAGCCCGGCGCGTTCTCGGCCTTCGACATGGCCCTCTCGTGGTTGCACGGGGCCAGCCACCTCTCGGTCGTCCACGTCGGCACGAGGACCGTGATCGTTGGAGACCCGCTGGTCAAGCCGCTGGACCAGCCCCGCGTCCGCGCGTACTTGGTCGCGTAACGACCCACCCCGACCCGAGAGACGAGGACCACCATGAAGAAGATCACCAGAGGCAGCCGCCGCCGACCCATGCCGCTCAAGGTCGCACCCACCAAGCTCACACAGACCGAGCAGCGGCAACGACGCCGCACCCACCAGCTCCACGTGCTCGACGGCGAGTTCGACCTGAGCACCGAGGTGGCCGCCGTTGTGGGACCGGTGGCCGTCGCGCTCGCCGCCGAGCCGAACCCCGCCAGCGGAGCGGCCCGCGAGGCGGTGGAGAACATCTCCGCCGCCGTGGACGCCCTCGCCCGCGAGGTGGGCGACATGGTGGCCGACCACCGCAGCCGTGCCGCCGCCGTCGGTGACCGAGGCGCGGCTCGGAGCGCCGTCCGCGAGCTGGTTCGCCGCCCTGTCCCCGCCATCACCGACGACGAGCTGCGCGGCGGATCATGGGCGGGGGCGCTGACCGAGTTCGTCGCACCCCTGGCCGCACCACTCGCGCGCATCCTCGGCGCTGCCGCACAGGACCGCACGCGGGTGCCCGCCGAGAGCGATGCCGTGATCGACGCACTGCGCGGGGTCGATAGGTCGGTGCTGTCACTGGAACGGAAGATCACCGCCGCCCGCCGGTGGCGCGCCAGCCGCCCGAACCCCGAGCAGTCCCAGGCCGCGCGAGGTCGCGATATGAGCGGGGTGATCGCCGAACTCGACCGCCTCGGAATCGCCCACAACGACCTCACCGCGTGACATGAATAACGTTGTACACCAATAGTTTTCAATGAGAGAAGGTATCCGATGACCGCCCCCAACGAGACCCTGAACCCGGTCGAGTACGAAGCGCCCCTGGTCAACCCGACGAGCACGGGCCTCTACGCGGGGACCACGTGGGTTTCGGACGCCAGCGCCGACGTACCGCGTTGGCTCGCGTCTGGTGTCCGGTTCCGCCAGCACAACTACGGCGGCGGGGATGCCGTCGGACTGTGGGATGTTCCGTGGTGTGGCGACCCCGGCGACGCACTCAAGGACGGCGACCGGCCCGAGCAGCCCGACCCCCACGACCCCGTGGTGGTGTGGTCCTACGACGAGTGCGACCCGACCGCGCAGTCGCAGGCTGAGATCGAGCTGCGCGTGCTCCAGAACCTCCGGCTTCACGAGGAACTTCTGGTCGAGCGCGAGTTCGCGGGCCGGGCACTGATCGACGCGGGGACGCCGACCACGGCCCCGAACATCGTGGAGGCTGTCGGCAAGCTGGAGGAACTTCTCGGCGCGACCAACACCCTCGGCTACCTGCACGCCTCGCCGCGCTGGGCCGCCTATGCGGCATCGCAGAACCTGCTCATCCGCAACGGGTCCAAGCTGGTCACCCCGCTGGGCCACACCTGGGTGTTCGGCGGGGGCTACCCGCTGGTGCTCGGCGACACCATCGTGGCCACCTCGCCCACTGCGGGGTGGCGCACTGCGGCGGCCGAGTTCAAGACGCTGGAGGTGCAGCGCGACAACATCGCCGCCGCCATCGCGGAACGCAGCGTGCTCATCGGCTACGAGCACGCCATCGGCGCGGTCACCGTCGGGTAGGACGGCGCACACAGACTTGTCGTGAGCAGCGCGCGACCGGCCTGGCCCGTGGAAACCCGGTCGGCTCGCGCGCGCCCGACGAGAGCGGGCGCGGGGGTGGTCTCACTACCTGGGCGGTGCTGGTTTCGGACCGACCGCCGACCCCCGCGCCCGCAACCCCTTCCCCGTCTACAGCGACCCGCCACCGCATCGCACGTCACGTGTCGCAATCGCCCCGATGAGGAGAGAAGATCATGCAATTCACCACTGGCCGCGCCTACCGCGCCGCATCTCCCCGTAGCGCGTCCCTGCGCGCCAGCGCGGCGGCGGGGTCGAGCACCAGGGCTGCACCTCGCACCACGGCGCGCACCGTCCCCACGGCGCGAAAGTACAGCGGCGGGGTACCCGCACCCACGGTGGCGAGGATCGACCCTGGACGGCGCGCCCTAGCTCATCACGAGGCGGGTCACGCCGTGGTGGCCACGGTCCTCGGTGGCACCGTGACCAAGGCGTACCTGCTCCCTGACGACGACCCTTCGAGTGATGGCGGCCGGTGCTATGTCACCAATCTCCCTCCGCACGCGGAGGCGGCGTACTTCTATGGGGGCAGCTTCGCCGAGGCCTACGCGGCCCACGGTGGCCCCCCGACACCGGCCCACGTGCGCCGCGTCGTGCTCGCGAACACTCGCGACCACGCCGCCCTCGTCGCTGCTGGCGCCCCTCGGCCCAGCGACGTGCCGCGCATCATTTCGACCTGCTGGCAGTCGATTGATGGGCTCGCGAAGAAGCTCTACACCGAGGGCACCATCGGCCAGCCCGACGTGGACACCGCCCTCGGGCTGCCCGACGCCGAGCGTGATCCTGAGGCACGCGCGCACGCCCTCGCCGCCATCCGCGCGGGGTCGGTGCCCGGCACCTTCGAGGTCATCTCTCGCGACTCGGCGTGGAAGCTATGACAGGCCCGTCCGCTCCCACCCGGGGCTCACTTGTACCTATTTGATGAGCTGCCAGCCGTCAGCGGGACGAGTCCATTCGACGCGGTACGTCCCCTCCGGCACGCCGTCAGCCATCACCGCGTATCCGATTGCCTTCGGTCCACCGTTCGTCTTCCCGATTGGCAAGTAGATGTTCGGTCCGCCCACCTTGCTGGAGTTCGTCGGGACCCCGATGAGCTGGGGATTCATTGCGCCGTGGCATTCGATGTCGGAGAGCGCAGGATCCTGGGAGAGGTCAAGATTCGTCACCACTTGGCCGTTGTTCGCAATCAGGTCGATGTTCGACTGCCAGAGCCACTGCGAACTCTTGTAGTCGCCGGTCTCGACCTTCGCGACGAACCGGACCGCGTTGACGATCACGTCTGTGGGGCCTTCGGAGCCAGCGAGCTTGGAAGCTGAAATGCTGTCGCACCCAGTCGCATCCAGCTTGAGCGGGGTGATCTTGACGATGCGCTTGCCGCTCGCATCCTTGACCTCGACCGGTTGGCCCCATTCAGCCTCAATCGCGCCCCGAGCGTTCTTGTTCGGCGCACCTTCTGACGCAGCGGCCGGGACCGGGGCGGTTGACGTGGCCCCGGTGTCCGAGGCGGTGCCGTCGCCACAACCGGTCAGCGCGGCGGCCATCCCCGCCGTGAGCACTGCGATGGTGATGTTCTTGGTGTTCATGGGTGTCCTCTGCTGGTCTGGTGGGTTGGTGTCGAGGCGGGCTCTACCGCCCGCCCGCCGCCTGCCACAACGAGTACGACAGTCGTGCCTCAGTCACAGTCTTGCCCTTCTGATCAGGACACAGTCGCGCGGATGCCGAACTGACCATCGTCACCAGGAACCGATTGCCGCCCTGGAACTTCGATGCGGCCTCCCACGCAGTTGCGCCCCCACGCATGTCAGTGCACACCTGGTGGCCCACACGGACGAGGGCGGCGTCGTTGGCACCAGCGGGGAGCGGACCGGCGAACATCTTGACCTCACCGAGGTATGCAGACTCGGCTGGCGTGAACGCATTGGCAGCAGGGGCAACTGTGGCAGCGATGCCGACGGCAAGGACTGCGGACAAAACCGACTTCTTGATCATGACGGAGATGCTACTTATCAGTCTGTAGACCTACAAGTAGCAGGTCGGCAGAGTCGATGACGCTATGGAAGGCGAACTACAGCGCGCGCTTGGGCGTAACTTGCGTGCGTACCGCGCGGAGCGGGAGCTGAGCCAAGAAGCCTTCGCAGACGTGCTGGGCGTCCACCGGACCTACATGGGCGGGCTGGAGCGCGGCGAGCGGAACCTCACCTTGCGCTCCGTCGAGAAGATCGCCGACACCCTCCAGCTCGACCCGCTCGAGTTGCTGCGCGACAAGGGCTAACGACACGCCCCGCGAGGTGGCAGAGTCGGCGGAATGACGCTCAGGTTGTCCGCCGCGCGCGCTCGCGAGTTCTGGCACGCCCTGATGGCGAACGCCGTCGGTCTCATCGAGGACGCGGCGACTCTGCTCGCCGCAGGTTCGGCGGGCCGCGCACAGTCCCTGCTCGTGCTCGCCCTGGAGGAGTTGGCCCGCGCCGATGCCGTGTACTGGGCATCCCTAACGGCCTGGGAGGGCGAAGCGGACACCGTGGAGCTCGCCCCCGCCGAGGAGGGCGGCAAGCACCTTTCGGTGTCGAACTCCCACCGCGACAAGATCGAGCACGCGGAACGGAACGCGCTCAACCTGGGGCCGTTCTGGGGCGACTACAGCGGGTGGGCACCCGGCGAGGAGCGCCCCGTGCCGCGCGTCCCCAAGGAAGTAGACGAGGCCAAGCAAGCCGGGTTCTACGTCGCGAACAGGCAGCGCAACGGTGGTGGATTCGCATCGCCGCTGGACATCGAGAAGGAGCCCGTGACTGCCGAGCTGGAGCGTGTCGCACAGCTCGCCGAGATGGCCTTGATCGAGGACCACACCAGAAAGCAGGACCTCGGCACCGCGACCGAGGACAGCGCGCAGGATCTCCACTGGAAGGTCATCCCTTACGCGCACCGAGAGATGTTCCGGACGGTGTACGGCGACCTGCGCGACGCCGAGCCCGAGACCGGCGACTAGATCGCGTGTCGGTGGTGGGCCATACCCTCTGGGCATGGCTGACACCTGGAACACCCGAGACCTTCCCGTACTTCGCGCAGCAGTCGAGTTCTACGACGAACACGGCCATTCCCCAATGGCGAACGAGCTTGCACAGCTAACCGGGTTCGAGGAGAAGGACGTGCAGCGAGCGTTGCGAGCACTCGCTCTCGAACCGTTCTTCGATGATGTGATGTACGTGGCCAGCGGAGACGTAATCGTCGGGGCACCGACCGGGAACGCCCTCCGCGTAGTCGGGCAATGGCCAACGCCCGAGGCCCAGCTCGATCGGCTGATCGCTGCGATCGAGGCTGTGGCGGCAGACGAGGCCCAACCGGAGGAGGAGCGGAGCAAAGCTCGGCAACTCGGAATGTCCCTCAAGGGCGCCCTCTACCAGGTCGCCATCGGAGCCCTCGGCGGCGCAGGCGGCAACATCATGTCGGGCTAGAACGACCTCACGCCGCTTGAGCTACGGCGCAACTGGATCGCTTCCGGCTAGTACCTATTCACCGACGGCAACGGGGGCCAGTCGGTCTCCCCTGCCACCGCGACACCGTCGGGATCGACTGTGAATCCGCCCCACCCGGTCGTACCGAGCTCGGCCCTGAGCCGATGCGCCTCGCAGCGTTTGCGACGGTATGAGCCCGGCACTGGATTGCCGTTCTCGTCCCAGTCGGGACGAGGGTTCTCCTCGTATTCCCAACTGGCGAACTCGTTCCGCTTACTGATGTACTCGCCCAGTTCGATCCGTACAGCGTCCTCAACCTGCCGCCAGAACCAATCGTGGAACACGGCCGCCCGCTGGCCATACTTCTCCAGCAGCGGCAGGAACTCCACGTCGTCGTCCTGGGTACGCAGGAACCGCTTGGCGGGGCCGCCCCACCTCGTGTACTTGTCCAGCTCGGAACGCTTCAACTCGACTCTGTTGGTCCAGACCGTGGGGCCGCCACCTGACCACTGCATCTTGGTTCCCATCGACATGACCGGGACGGAGTAGTGGACGGTGAAGTTCCGCAGATCGAACAGGAACTTGATGTCGTCGTCACCGAACAGCTCGGTCACCTTCGACTCGTACACGTCCCGCTCCCACACGGTTCGACGGTCGTCGTTATCGCGCCTCTCCCCCTCCGGCAGCCGCTCCGGCCAGATGCGGCGGTGGGTGGATCGCTGAACGTCCCGCAGCGTGGCGACCGAGGCGATGTAGTTATGGAAGTACCGCACTGCCTCGTGCTCGAACTCATCCGGCAGGTCGTTGACGTGCATGGGGTTGCCGACGAACTGGCCGATGTGGTTCGCCAGTTCGTTGCCGTTGGCCGAGAACAGCCGCGAGACGCGGTTCAGCGAGTCGAACATCTCGAAGTGCGCCCTGCCGGGCAACGCCGCGAGGTGGGCGAGCCGCTGTTCCCGCTCCACCGCCCAGTTCGCCTTCCAGCTCATACCCTCGTCGCTCGCGCCCTGCATCACCCCTCCATGAGCTGCGCAGCGACCGTCGCGCCGAGGTTCCAGCACGCCTCCAGATCGGCCTTCGAGGGCTTGCCGGACACGACGACGTTGGGCGTGACCTTCTCCCAGCCGAGGCCGCCGGTGATCGAATCGGCCGCCCGCTCGGCCCCCTCGGTGCCCTCGTTGCCGTGGACGTAGAAGCCCCACGGCCGCCCCCGCGTGGAGTCGAGGCACGGGTAGTAGATGTTGTCGAGCCCGTGCTTGAGCGCGCCGCTGAGGTACCCGAGGTTCGCCGGGGTGCCGAGCACGTAGCCGTCGGCCTCCAGCGCGTCGGCGGGCGACAGCGTGAGCGCGGCACGCCGCACGACTTCCACACCCTCGATGTCAGGATCGGTCGCCCCCGCCAGCACGGCCTCGAACATCTCCTGGCAGTGGGGCGAAGGCGTGTGGTGCACGATCAAGAGACGGCGTGGGGCGGCGGGATCAGGCGCTGACATGGGCAGACTCCCTATTACAGGGGTATTTGACATTGAAGTGCTTGAGCGCGCCCGAGATGTACCCGAGGTTCGCGGGCGTGCCGAGTGCGAACCCGTCCGCCGCGAGCACGTCCGACGCGGTCACGGATAGCGCCGCCCGGCGCACCACCTCCACGCCCTCGATCTCGGGATCGGTGGCCCCGGCGATCACCGCCTCGAACATCTCCTGGCAGTGCGGAGACGGCGTGTGGTGGATCACGAGGAGCACCGGCATCAGCGGGACTTCTTCTCCAGCGAGACGGCCTTGGTCATCCAGTCCCGCGCCCGGGACCGGTCACCGGCGTAGTCGTAGGCGCGGGCCAGCCGGTAGGTGTTCACCCAGGAATCGGGATCGGCCTCGTACTCCGCCTTGACCTCGGCGAACAGCGCGTCCGCGGCGTCCCGTTGGACCCGGCCGGAGGGCATTTTCGGCAGGTCCGAGACGTCCAGGTCGCGCCCCAAAGCCTTCGCCGCCGCGGCCAGTCGCTGGTGCGCGTAGCCGTTGCGCAGCACCGACCACAGGATCCACAGGCCCATCACGCCGACGAGCACCATCCCGACCGCGAGGCCGATGTTCGCCGCCCCGCCGCGGCCGGCGATCATCGAGGCCCACACGCCGATCAGCCCGATGTACAGGAGCATCGCGACGGCCAGGAACCCGATGACCAGGAGCTGCCCCAGGTTGCCGCGCTCGCGCTGCGTCATGCCACTCACAGATCCATGAACGGCTCGATGCCCACCGTGAGGCCGGGCCGTGACGAGATGCCGCGCACGCCCAGCAGCACGCCGGGGACGAACGAGCTGCGGTCGAGCGAGTCGTGCCGGATGGTCAGCGTCTCGCCCTGGGTGCCCAGCAGGACCTCCTGGTGGGCGACGAGGCCGGCGACACGCACGGAGTGCACCCGGACACCGTCGACCCGGGCGCCGCGCGCGCGGTCGAACTCGGCGGAGGTGGCGTCGGGCATCTTGCCGCGACCCGCCTGCTCGCGCGCCTCGGCGATCAGCTCGGCGGTGCGGCTGGCGGTACCCGACGGGGCATCCGCCTTGTGCGGATGGTGCAGCTCGATGATCTCGACGGAGTCGAAGTACTTCGCGGCCTGCGCGGCGAAGCGCATGCACAGCACGGCGCCGATGGCGAAGTTCGGGGCGATCAGCACGCCCACCTCGGGCTTCTCGGCGAGCCACTCGCGCACGGTGTCGAGGCGGTCGTCCGTGAATCCGGTGGTGCCGACCACGGCGTGGATCCCGTTGTCGATGAGGAACTTCAGGTTGTCCATCACCACGTCGGGGTGGGTGAAGTCGATCACGACCTGCGTGTTCGAGTCCAGGAGGCCGGTGAGCATGTCACCGGCGTCCACCGCCGCGCTCAGCGACAGATCGTCGGCCGCCTCCACTGCATCGACCATCGCGCGCCCGACCTTGCCACCGGACCCCAACACACCCACGTTCAGCATGGGCCCGACGATACCCTGGCACAGTGACCGCCCGACCAGACGTTCCCGACGCGTGGATCGACCGCCTCGCCGGCATCCTCGAGGCCTTCCCCGAGTGCGTCGCCGACCGCGCCTGGGTGGGCACGCGCTGGCGCGTCCGCGGTTCGACGGTGGCCCACGTCTTCGGCGGGGAGGACCAGCTGTTCCGGCTGATCTTCCGCGCGGAACCGGGCGAGGTCCCGGCGTTCGAGAACCTCGGGGATCCGTACTTCCGGGTGAACTGGGGCGAGAGCACCGTCGGGATCCTCGTCGACGAGTCCACCGACTGGGACGAGGTCGCCGAACTCCTCACCGACTCCTACTGCGTGCAGGCGCCCGCGGCCCTCGCGGAACGCGTCGAGCGCCCGCCGGTGGCCGGGTCCTAGGGTTGCCCGCATGGACGTGACCATCCGCACGTGGAACGAGGGCGCCACCGACGAGCCCTGCTTCGATCGCTCCGATCACGCAGAGGTCGGCACCGCCGCGGACGCGCTGGCGCGGGATTCCGGCCTGACCTGGGTGGACGTGCTGGATCCGACGGAGGCGCAGTTCGCGCCGCTCGCCTCGGCGCTGCGCCTGGACAAACTGGCCGTGGAGGACGCGCTCACCGAACACGAGCGCCCGAAGTCACTGCGCTACGGCGAGATCCTGTTCGTCACGGCCTACGCGATCACGGAGGACGGCTCGACGAGCCGCATCTCGATGTTCCTGTTCGCGCACGGCGTGCTCACCGTCCGGCTGGGCCTCGGCTTCGACGTCGACGGCGTCGCCGACGCCATCGAGGAGAACGCCGACCTGCTGCGCTTCGGCCCGCACGCCCTGGAACTCATGCTGCTCGACGCGGTGGTCGACGGCTACACCGCGCGCATCACCGCGGTCGACGAGAAGCTCGACGACGTGGAGTCGATCCTCTTCGACAACCGCGCCAGCGACCGCATCTCGCAGGTCACGTTCGAGCTGCACAAGAGCGTCGGCGAGCTGCGCCGCATCGTGCTCCCGATGCGCGATGTGGTGGGCTCGCTGCTGCGCCGCGTCTCCGCGGCGATGGAGAAGCACGACCTGCTCCCCTACGCCGAGGACGTCTACGACCACACGATGCGCGCCGCGGACTGGACCGAGGGCTTGCGCGACGCAGTGGAATCGGTGCGCTCGACCAACCTCGCGCTCGTCGACAATCAGCTCAACGTGGTGATGAAGAAGCTCACCAGCTGGGCGGCGATCATCGCCGTGCCCACGGCGATCACCGGCTACTTCGGCCAGAACGTCCCGTACCCGGGGTTCGGCAAGGAGTGGGGCTTCTGGTTGAGCCTGCTGATGATGCTCGCCCTCGCGGGCGGCCTGTACGCCGCGTTCAAGCGCCGCGGCTGGCTCTGACGCACCGCCACGGCGGCGCGGAGACTGCTGATCAGCGGCGATTCCTGGTTCACCCGCGCGGTCTATCGCTGACGATCAGAGATCGCCGGTTCACGCTCGCGAATCCGCGCGTGGCCCCGACCACAACGGCACCGGGTACCGCCGACCTACGCCGGCGGCTCCAGCGGCAGGCGCGGGTTGTGCAGGTGCGCGACGAGGCCGGTCCACCCGGTCTGGTGGGTCGCGCCCAAGCCCTCGCCGGTGTCACCGTCGAAGTACTCGTAGAAGGTCGGGTGCTGCGCCCACAGCGGGTTGTCGCTGCCCTCGATCCGCGCGGCGTCGGCCGGGCGGCGCGTGCCGCCACCGTCGGGCCGGGAGACCGGGCGGAACAGCCCGACGAGGCCCTCGTCGATGACGTCCGCGGCCTCCTCCAGCGTGCACAGGTTGTCCGAGCCCGTGGGGATGGCGATGGTGAAGTCGTCGCCGAAGTGCCGGCCGTAGGTGCGGAGCTTGTCGGCGAGCAGCACGTTCACCGGGAACCACACGGGGCCACGCCAATTGGAGTTGCCGCCGAACATGCCCGTCGTGGACTCTCCGGGCTCGTACTGGATCGAGACGGTGTTGCCCTCGACGTCCTCCGTCACCTGCTGCTCGGCCTTCGACAGCGAACGGATGCCGTAGGGCGCCAGGAACTCCGAGGGGTCGAACATCCGCTCCAGGACGCGGCGCAGGCGCTCGGGACCGACCAGGGAGAGCAGCATACGGCCCCCGCCGTCGGCGTCGCTGCCGGAGAGCACGGGCTCGACCAGCTCGGGGCGGCGCGAGCGCAACCAGTTCAGCCGGGCGGTCACGTCGGGGCACTTGTCGGCGACCCAGGCGGGCACGTCGGTGGCACCGAGCAGGGGCAGTAGCCCCACCATCGATCGCACGCGCATCGGCTGTGCGCTGCCGTCGGGCCGCACCAGGACGTCGTAGAAGAAGCCGTCCTGCTCGTCCCACAGCGACAGGCTGTGCGAGCCGAAGTTGTAGGTGGCCTTGGAGATCTGGAGGAAGTGCTCGAGGAACTTGGTCGCGCAGTCCTGCCACACCGGGTCGTGCCGGCTCAGCTCGATGGCGATCTTGAACATCTGCTGGCAGTAGAAGGCCATCCAACTGGTGGCGTCGGACTGCTCGAGCCGATAGCCCGGCGGCAGCGGCGCCGAGCGGTTGAAGAAGCCGATGTTGTCCATCCCGAGGAAGCCGCCCTCGAACACCCCGGCATCGTCGGAGCCCTTGCGATTGACCCACCACGAGAAGTTGAGCAGGAGCTTGGTGAAGACGCGGATGAGGAAGTCCTGGTCGCGCCAGCCGTCGATGCGGTACACGTGCCACGCCGCCCACGCGTGCACCGGCGGGTTGACATCACTGAACTCCCACTCGTAGGCGGGGAGCTGCCCGTTCGGATGCATCGCCCACTCCCGGCACATGAGCACGAGCTGCTCCTTGGCGAACTCCGGGTCCACGCGCGCGAGCGGAATGCAGTGGAAGGCGAGGTCCCAGGCGGCGAACCAGGGGTACTCCCACTCGTCGGGCATGGAGATCACGTCGGCCAGGGAGAAGTGCTTCCAGGTGGTGTTGCGCCGGCCCGGATCCGCACGCTCGCGCGGCGCGGGGTCCACGGCGGGATCGCCCTCGAGCCAGGACTCCACGTCGTAGCGGTAGAGCTGCTTGTTCCACAGCATGCCCGCGTAGGCGCGCCGCGCCACGGTCCGGTCCTCGTCCGGCACGTCCTCGTGAATGACGGTGCCGTAGAACTCATCCGCCTCCTCGCGCCGGTCGCGGAACACCGCGTCGAAGCCCGGGCCGAAGGTGTCGAGCGACGGGGCGGGGCGCGAGAGCCGGAGCCGGACGGTGACGCTCTCCCCAGCCGGCACCGACGCGAACCGGTACCAGAACGCGGCCTTCGTGCCGCGCCCCTGCGGATTGACCGCCGCCTCGTCGCCGTTCACGACGCGCCGGCCGATCCCGTCCTTCGGGTAGGGCGAGGCGTTCTCGGCGTTGCCGAAGAGCGCGACCGCATCGGTCTCGTTGTCGCAGAACAGCACCTCCGGGGATCCCTCCGCGGACAGGTGGTACTCGCCGAGCCACGCGTGGTCCACCCGCACGGACTGCATGCCGCCCGCGCCGAGCTCGGGACCGTCGAGCCGGGTGATCGCGCCGCGGCGGCCGTCGTGGCCCCAGGCCCACGTGTTCCGGAGCCACACCTGCGGCAGCAGATCCAGCGGCGCCGGCGAGGGCCCGTTGTTCACCGCCTCGATCTCCACGCAGACATCGTCGGGCGCGGCCTTGGCGTAGCGCACGTGCACGTCGAAGAACCGGTTGTCGGCGAGCACGCCGGTGTCGGCGAGCTCGAACTCGCGCTCGGTACGGTCGCGGGCGGCGTTCGCCTCACGCAGCCGCTGGTAGGGGTACTCCGCCTGCGGGTACCGGTACATCCAGTGCATCCAGCTGTGGGTCGGGGTGCCGTCGACGGGCCACCAGTACTCCTTGACGTCCTCGCCGTGGTTGCCCTGCTCGTTGGTCAGACCGAACAGGCGCTCCTTGAGGATCGGGTCGTTGTGATTCCACAGCGCCACCGAGAGATTGAGGAATCCGTACCGGTCGCAGATGCCGCCGAGACCGTCCTCGCCCCAGCGGTAGGCCCGACGGTGCGCCTGCTCGAACCCGAAGCTCCCCCACGCGTCTCCGTTGCCGCTGTAGTCCTCGCGGACGGTGCCCCACTGCCGGCCCGAGAGGTACGGGCCCCACAGGCGCCAGGCCCCGTCGGGGCCCGGACTCTCCGCGAGGCGGCGGTGTTCAGCTGTCGTCTCGGTGTGCTCCACCCGAGAATCTTCCTATACGGGCGGCCGCAGCGCAGAGGCCGCCTGCACCCGCATCGCCCAGTACAGGATCTCGGTGCCGTCCTGCACGGAGCGCACCTGCAGTTCCCCGTGCCCGACGGTGCGCAGCGCGTCGCCCTCGGCGAGCGAGTCACCGTCGGAGCCGGGAGCGCCGGCGACGATCGCGCCGGTGACGACGAACAGGTGACCGTAGGGCGCCGCCGGGAGGGTGACGGCTTCGCCCGCGCCGAGGCGGGCGGCGTAGAGGGCCGCCGCGTCGTTGCGGATCGCCACCGCCGGTTCATCACCGGGGACCCCCGAGGCCACGAGTACCGCACCGCGGCCGTCGAGGGGCACGTCTGCGGTGCGGTACTCGGGCTCGCCGCCGAGCTCGTCGGGCGGGAGCCACATCTGGATCACCCGCGCGAGCGTGCGCGTGGCGCGCGGGTTCTGCTCCCGGTGGTTCACCCCGGTGCCGGCGCTCATGGCCTGCACCTGACCCGCGCGCACCACGCCGGTCGACCCCGACGAGTCGTCGTGGTGCACCTCGCCCGCGATCACCCAGGTCACGATCTCGGCGTCGCGATGGAAGTGCCGATCGACGCCCGATCCGGGATCGATGAGGTCGTCGTTGTGCACCAGCAGCTGTCCGTGCGCGTTCGCACCCAGGTCGAAGTTCCCGGTGAAGGGCATGGACTGCCGCGTGTACAGCCCCTCGCCCTCCCAGTGCGTCCGATCCGCGGCCCGGATGATCCTGCTCTCGCTCACGGGGTCAGCGTAGGCCGGGGCGCACCGTCAGACTCCGGTGGGCAGCCCCGCGCCGGACGGCGAGACGAGGACCTTCACCGCGGTCTCGTTGTGGTGCAGCAGCGTGTCGTAGCCGACGGTGACCAGGTCGTCCAGGCCGATCTTGCCCGTGATGAACGGGGCGAGGTCGACGGTGCCGCTCTCGACCAGCGCGATGGTGTCGGCGTGGTTGTTGACGTACGCGATGGTGCCGCGCATGTCGATCTCCTTGAGCACGAGCTTCTGCATGTCGACGGTGCCCGGGTGCCCCCAGATCGAGACGACGACCAGCACGGCCTGCGGGCGCAGCGCGTCGAACAGGGTGTCCAGCGCGGGCTGCACCGAGGTGCACTCGAAGCCGACGTCGGCGCCGCGGCCGCCGGTCAGCGCACGGACCGATTCGATGACATCCGTCGTGGTCGGATCGAAGACGTGGTCCGCCACGCCCGTCTCGGCGGCCCGCTCGCGCCGCAGGGAGCTGGGCTCGCTGATCGCCACGGTGAGGCCCTTCGCCTTGCACACCGCCGCGGTCAGCAGGCCGATGGGGCCCGCGCCGGTGATGAGCGCGAAGGCGCCCGCGCCCGCGCCGGAACGCTGCAACGCGTGGTAGCCGACGGCGAGCGGCTCGACGAGAGCAGCCTGATCGAGCGGCACGTCCTTGGAGATCCGATGCACCCATCGGCGCTGCACCACGATCTTCTCCGCGAGCCCGCCGCCGCGGCCACCGAGACCGATGAAGTTCATGTTCGGCGAGAGGTGGTAGTCCAGGCTCTCCGGCCCGGTGTCGACATCGTCGGCGATGATGTACGGCTCGACCACGACGTGATCGCCCACGGCCAGGTCGTCGACGCCCGCCCCCACGGCGGCGACGACGCCGGACATCTCATGTCCGATGGTCAGCGGCGCGGCCTCGCCGCTCACGGGGTTCGGGTGGCCGTGCGGCGGCACGAAGATGGGGCCGTCGACGTATTCGTGCAGGTCGGTGCCGCAGATGCCGCACCAGGCGACATCGATCGCGACGGTGCCGGGCTCGAGTTCGGGCTCCGGGACGTCTTCGATCCGAACGTCTTCGCGGTCGTAGTAGCGGGCAGCGCGCATGGGATCCTCCGAGTGGGACGAGTATGACCTGTCCCACAGTCGGCCCGGTCCGCCTGCACCACCATCGTTGCAGCGGGTTGCACCGCCCCGGCGGCCTGGGACCCGACTACAGCGGCGCCGAGCCGCGCACGTGCTCGAACACGAGCGAGGTGTTGGTGCCCGCGACCTCCTCGCGCGCGCTGAGGTACTCGACGAGGTGCCGCAGGTCCTCGGTGTCGATCGCGGCGATGTGCAGCAGGTAGTCGTCCCCACCGGCCAGGAAGTACGCGTCGATCACGGGCGGCAGGTCGATCACCGACTCCACGAACTGGCGGATCCGGTGCCGCGCGGTGGAACGCAGCGTGACCGCGATCATCGCGCGCAGGGGCCGCCCGACCGCCGCGGGATCGACATCGGCGAAGAACCCGCGGATCACGCCGGCGTCCGTCAGGCGCCGCACGCGGGTGTGCACGGTGGACGGTGCGAGCCCCACCTCCTCCGCGAGCGCGGCGTTCGAGACGCGGCCGTCGCGCTGCAGCACCAGGAGGATGCGCCGGTCGGCGTCGTCGAGCAACGGGCGATGATCGTTCGTCGGCGCGGGCCGATACGCCGACTTTGCAGAATCTCCGACATTCATATCGTCAATCTACAGAATCTTCTTCCGATGACTTGATCGACTTCCGCTGTTTCTTCACACTATGTGACACAAGCCACCGCCGAACAGGAGCACACGATGCGCGTCGGAATCCCCACCGAGATCAAGAACAACGAGTACCGCGTCGCGATGACGCCCGGCGGCGTCGCCGAGCTCGCCCGCCGCGGCCACGACGTCCTCATCGAGGACGGCGCCGGTGTCGGTTCCGCGATCAGTAACGACGACTTCGTCGCCGCCGGCGCCCGCATCGTCCCCACCGCCGACGAGGTGTGGGCCGAGGCCGATCTCCTGCTCAAGGTGAAGGAGCCGATCGAGGCCGAGTACGGCCGCATGCGCGCCGACCAGACGATCTTCACCTACCTCCACCTCGCCGCCTCGCGGCCGTGCACCGACGCCCTCCTCGCGTCGAAGACCACCTCGATCGCCTACGAGACGGTCCAGCTCGAGGACGGCTCGCTCCCCCTCCTCGCCCCGATGTCCGAGGTCGCGGGCCGCCTCGCCCCGCAGGTCGGCAGCTACCACCTCATGCGTTCCAAGGGCGGCCGCGGCGTGCTCATGGGCGGCGTCCCGGGAACCTCGCCCGCGAAGGTCACGGTGATCGGCGGCGGCGTGTCCGGCATCAACGCCGCACAGATCGCTGCGGGCATGGGGGCGGACGTCACCGTCTTCGACCTCGACGTCCGCAAGATGCGTGCCGTCAACGCGCAGTTCGGCGGACGCGTGCACACCAGCTACTCGACCTCCCTCGCCCTCGAGGAGGCGATCGTCGAGTCCGACCTGGTGATCGGCGCCGTCCTCATCCCCGGCGCCGCCGCACCGAAGCTCGTCTCGACCGAGCTCGTGCACCGCATGCGCCCCGGCGCCGTGCTCGTCGACATCGCCATCGACCAGGGCGGCTGCTTCGCCGACTCGCACCCCACCACGCACGACGATCCGACCTTCACCGTGGGCGAGACCGTCTTCTACTGCGTCGCGAACATGCCCGGCGCCGTGCCGCGCACGTCGACCTTCGCGCTCACCGGCGCGACCCTGCCGTACGTCCTGCGCATCGCCGACCAGGGCTGGCAGGGCGCGTGCGCCGCCGATCCCGCGCTCGCCGCCGGCCTGTCCACGCACGACGGCGTGCTGCTCAACGCCAGCGTCGGTGCCGCCCTGGACATCCCGTCGAAGGCGCCGGGTTCCGTCCTGGCCTGATCGTCACCACTCGCCCGCGTCGAGGTACTGGGCGAGGTTGGCCATCCGCCGCTGCACCGCGGCCACCTCGCGCACGCACTGCTCGAGGAGGCCGCGGTCCAGCGACGACAGTCGCCGGATGGAGACGACATCGCTCGGGGGGCGCTCCGCCGCCATCTGCCCGACCTGGTGCTCCATCCGGATCCGCTCCAGGACGGAGAAGGCCTCCCTCAGCACCTCGGCCGAATCATCCGGCAGGACGGGCGAATCCGCGCCGGCGGCGAGCCGGTTGCGGGTCTGCAGCTTCGTCGACCCCCGGCTCAGCGCCGCCCACCGGGCGATGTTGACCACCGGGACCAGCGCGTGCGCCTTGATGTCGAAGGTGCCGCCCCGCAGCGAGATGACATCGCGCACCGAGCGCAGCCGCGCCTTCGCCGTGAGCGCCTCCCGCAGCATCAGGATGAAGGCCCGAGGATGTTCCGACAGATGCTGGTACACACCGGCCACCGGTTGCAGCGTCAGGTCGCCCCACACGGGGCGGCCGTCGACGAGCAGCGAGGCCATCATCATCGCGTTGTTCGACAACGGGGCGTCGATCCACTCGCTCGCCGCGTAGAGCCACTCGGACTCGGTCCGGCAGAACCGCGGCTTGGCGGCCGTCGCGCCGTTGGTGTCCGACGGTATGCCGCACTCCTCCAGGCGCGCATGGACCGCGGCCGCAAGGGCGAGGGCGGCGGACCGTCGGACCTCGATCTCCTCCGCCGAGGCACCGGGCATGTCCTTGAGGATGATCGCGCTGTCGACGTCCGAACTGGGCACCACCTCGCGACGCGACACGCTGCCCAGCGACAGCCACGTGAAGTCGCCCTCGTGCAGCTCCGGATGAACCGGCAGTTCGAGTTCGATGCACCGGCGCACCATGCCCTCGATCGCGACGGCCGCGACGCCCGAGATGTGCCGCACCGGCGCCTGCTGCCCCCACAGCACGGGGAAGATCGAGCGGATCGTCGCGCCGATCTCCGGCAGCTCGGAGGCGGCCGCGCGCTCGATCCGGCGCTGGAGCGCGAAGGTGGACGTGGTGGGGACGGTGAGGAAATCGACGTCCTGCACCACGCCCATCACCGCCGCCTGCTCGTCCAGCACGGCCATGTAGTGCAGCTTGCGGTCGAGCATCTCGATGAGCACGTCGGACGACAGCGCGGCCTCCGGCACCGCCGCCAGCGGGGCGGTCATCACGGCCGACACCGGATCGGTCACCGGCCGCCCCATCGAGATCACCCGGGCCCGCAGGTCGTGATCGGTGACGATGCCCAGGGGCTCGCGCGCGGCGTTCTCCACCACGATGTATCCGGCCCGCGCCTCCGTCATCGTGGTGGCGGCCTCCTGGATCGTGACCGTGGGCGGACACGTGATCGGCGCGCGCCGCACGATCTGCCCCGCGGTGCGCTCGCGGACCTCGTCGGCCGCGAGCGGCGCGACGGGTCGCGCCAGTTCCGTCGCGAGGAAGGCGGCGCCCGCGGGAGTGGAGAACATGTCGGCCACGGCCCACGCCGGAAGGCGCAGCAGCGTCACGTCGGTCAGCGCCACCGCGCGGGGGCCGCCCTTCGCGCCCACGAGGATCACCACGTACCCGAACACGCCACCCGGACCGACCACCTCGTCGACGTCACCGGGTTCCGTCACGACCTTGGCCGGGAAGTTCCAGACGCCGACCCGGCCGGCCAGGACGACGAAGGCATGGTCGGGAGAAGCGGAGAGACCGTCGAGGATCGTGGTGCCCTCGCCGAACTCCCGGACCGACGATTCCGCAGCCAGACGGGCACGGACATCGTCGGGCAGGCCGTCGAAGGGCGGGTGGCCGGACAGGAATGTGAACAGCTCCCCCAGGTCCGAGAAGTCGGTCATGGACCTATGTTTACACGTCCACGCCGATCGACATCCGCAAGTCATCTCTCAGTAACACGTCCACGGAAGCGTTGCGAGGTCTACATTCCCATCCAGCGCACAACCCACACGCGCCCCAGCACGTTGAGGAGAACGATTCACCCATGACTCAACCCGCCAGTAAGTTCGCGGCCGAGCAGGAGGGCTACAAGCAGACCCTCGGACGCCGACACGTGCAGATGATCGCCATCGGTGGCGCCATCGGCACGGGCCTGTTCCTCGGATCGGCCAGCCGCCTGCACAGCACCGGCCCCGCCCTGCTGTTCAGCTACGCCTTCGTCGGCGTCATCGCCTTCTTCCTCATGCGCGCCCTGGGCGAACTGGTGCTCTACCGCCAGAGCTCGGGCGCCTTCGTCTCCTACGCCCGCGAATTCTTCGGCGAGGCCGCCGCGTTCGCCGCCGGATGGCTGTACTGGGTGTTCTGGGCGCTCACCGGCGTCGCCGAGCTCTCCGCGGTCGCGCTGTACGTGCGCAAGTGGTGGGACCTGCCGCAGGGCGTGTCCGTGATCATCGCGCTCGCCGTGGTCCTGGTGATCAACCTGCTCTCGGCGCGCGCCTTCGGCGAGTTCGAGTTCTGGGCCTCGGTGCTCAAGGTCGCCGCCATCGTGATCTTCCTCGTCGTCGGCATCGTCATGGTGGTCGGCCAGATCAAGATCGGCGACGAGGGTCACCGCGCCGGCATCTCCAACCTGTGGAAGAACCCGGGCGGATTCTGGCCGCACAGCGACACCTTCGGCTGGATCGCACCGATCGTCGTGATGTCCGGCGTCGTCTTCGCCTACGCCGCCATCGAGATGGTCGGCATCGCCGCGGGCGAGATGCAGAACCCCCAGCGCGAGGTCCCCAAGGCCGTCAACTCCGTCATTCTGCGTATCGGCGTGTTCTACTGCGGCTCGATCTTCCTGCTGGTGTGCATGCTCCCGACGTCCGAGTTCGACGCGGCCGGCCACACCTCACCGTTCGTGACCGTCTTCGAGAAGATGGGCATCGGGTGGATGGCGAACCTGATCAACGCCGTCCTGATCGTGGCCGCCATGAGTTCGCTCAACGCCGGCCTCTACACCACCGGCCGCATGCTGCGCAGCCTGTCCGCCAGCCGCGAGGCACCGAAGATGTTCATGCAGATGAGCAAGTCGGGCGTCCCCGCGAACGGCATCCTCGTCACGTCGATCTTCTACGTCCTCGGCGCCGTGCTCAACGTGCTCGTGCCCGGCAAGGCCTTCGACATCGCCCTGGAGGCCTCGGCCATCGCGGTGGTCGGCGTGTGGTCGCTGATCTTCCTGTGCCACATCCGCTACCGGCGCCTCTCCGATGCGGGCGTCGTCAGCACGAGCCCGTTCCGCGCCCCGCTCGCCCCCTTCATGAGCTACGTCGGACTCGCCTTCCTGCTGCTCGTCATCGTCGGCATGGCGTACTCGGGCTGGAAGGGCGCGCCCGAGTTCTGGGACAAGACCAACTTCATCGTGGTCGTGATCGGTATCCCGGTCTTCGTCGTCGTCCTCGTCGCCGGCTGGTTCGCGGTCAAGCCCGCGGTCGTCGAGCACACGGGTGGTGACCTCGCCCCGAGCTGGTCGCTCGACGACGCACCGAACGCGGACAAGAAGTAGCCGTACCGCACCCGCAGACGCAGAGCGGCGGCCCACCGGGAATCCGGTGGGCCGCCGCTCTCGTGTTGCCGTCAGGCCACGTAGGTCGCGACCGCGGTGCCGACGATGCCGGTGATGGCGACGTTGACGCTGCCCTTGCCGGGCTTGACGATGAACGTGCCGTCGTACTCCGAGCGGGCGGTGCCGTGCGCGCCGGTGGTGGCGTTCTCCCACACCAGGAGGCGGTCGGACAGGTCGATGCCCTTGATCGACTCGCACCGCTCCTTGGGCAGCGGCGACGGCGGGATACCGATCACCCCGAGCTCATGGCGCGCGATCACGCAGTTGGTGCGGATCACCAGGTTGCCGGCGTCGTCGTAGTCGCCGACCCAGGTGGCCGTGGCGTTCGGGGCATCGGTCCGGATGGACGTGCCGCCGGTGACGGTGCCACGGAACACCACGGAACCGGAGGCGTTGGCCGCCGCCGGGACGAAGGTGATCGCGGCGCCGGCAACGGCGGCGGCGGCGATCGCGCGACGGGCGAACGAGTTCATGAGCGGTCCTCTGGGTCGTGACGGATAGGTTTTGACTTCGCAAACTCTATAACGATATCAAAACGAGACAAAACCGCGTCCGACTCAGCCCAACCAGTTCCGCACCGAGGCCGGGACACCGCGTTTTCCACGGTGCGGGCCGAGGACCGCACCACCGAAGGGCTGCGACAGCAGATCCCGCGCGACCCGGTCCACGTCCGCCCCGGAGACCTTGTCGATCGCGGCGAGCGTGCGCGTGATCGTCCGCTGGTTCTGGTAGTTGACCTCGCTCCGCCCGATCCGGTGCATGCGGGACTGCGCATCCTCGAGACCGAGCACCAACCCGCCCCGGAGCGAGCCCTTGGCCCGCGTCAGCTCCTCGCCGGTGAGGCCGTCATCCCGGACGTCCTCGAGCACCTTCCGGGCGACCGTCGCTACCTCGCCCAGCCGCTCCGGGGAGCACCCCGCGTAGACGGAGAACAGTCCCGTATCGGCGTAGGTGTCGACCGCCGAGTACACGGTGTACGCCAGGCCGCGCTGCTCCCGGATCTCCTGGAACAGGCGCGAACTCAGGCCGCCGCCGATCGCGGTGTTGAGCACCGACAGCGCCCAGCGGTCCGGGTGGAACCGCCCGTACGCCCGGGTGCCGGCGACGAGGTGCGACTGCTCGCCGTCGCGGTTCACGACCTGAAGCGCCGGCGCGCCCGGGGCGCGCCGGATCCCGGTCCGGATCGGAGCCGACTCGGCGGCACCGTCGAGCCTGCCGGCGAAGGCCTTGCGCGCCAGCTTGACCACCTGCGCGTGCGTGACGTTCCCGGCGACCGCGAGCACCATCCGCTCCGGGGTGTACCGCCGGCGATGGAAGCCCCGCAGGCGCGCCGCCGTCATGGCGGAGACGGACTCCTCCGTGCCCAGGACCGGTCGCGCGAGCGGATGATCGCCGAGCAGGGCCCCGGTGGCCGCCTCGTTGACCAGGTCCTCCGGATCGTCGTCGCGCATGGCGAGCTCTTCGAGCACCACCTCCCGCTCGACATCGACGTCCTCGGGGCGGCACAGGCCGCTGAGCACCACGTCCGTCACCACGTCGACGGCGAGCTCCAGATCGACGTCGAGCACGTGCGCGTAGTAGCACGTGTGCTCCTTCGACGTGAAGGCGTTGATCTCGCCGCCCACGGCATCCACCTCGGCGGCCAGGGAGGCCGCGTCGCGGTGGGGCGTCGCCTTGAACAGCAGGTGCTCGAGGAAGTGCGCGGAACCCGCCGAGGCGGGGTGCTCGTCGCGCGAGCCGACGGCGACCCACAGGCCGACCGCCGCGGACCGGGAACCGGGCACCGTCTCCGTGACGACCCGCAGGCCGCCCGGCAGCACGCTACGACGAACGGGGGCACCCGATCCGGATGCCCCCGTCCGTGCAGCCCGGGATGTCAGGCTGCTCAGTTCCTACTCCTCGCCCGCGGGAGCGGCGGCGGACTCGTCCGCCTTCTCCTCGACGACGGGGATCAGGCTGATCTTGCCGCGCTCGTCGATGTCGGCGATCTCGACCTGCAGCTTGCTGCCGACGTTGACCACGTCCTCGACCTTGTTCACGCGCTTGCCGTTGCCCAGCTTGCTGATGTGCACCAGGCCGTCGCGGCCGGGAACCAGCGAGACGAAGGCGCCGAACGCCGTGGTCTTGACCACGGTGCCCAGGAAGCGCTCGCCCACCTTGGGCAGCTGCGGGTTCGCGATCGCATTGATGCGATCGATCGCCGCCTGCGCCGACGGGCCGTCGGCGGCACCGACGAACACCGTGCCGTCATCCTCGATCGAGATGTTGGCGCCGGTCTCCTCGGTGATCGAGTTGATCGTCTTGCCCTTGGGTCCGATGACCTCGCCGATCTTGTCCACGGGCACCTTGATGGTGGTGATCCGCGGGGCGTACGGGCTCATCTCGTCGGGAGCGTCGATCGCCTCGGCCATGACCTCGAGGATCGTGGTGCGGGCGTCCTTCGCCTGGCCCAGCGCGCCGGCCAGGACCTGCGACGGGATGCCGTCGAGCTTGGTGTCCAGCTGCAGGGCGGTGACGAAGTCGGACGTGCCGGCGACCTTGAAGTCCATGTCGCCGAAGGCGTCCTCGGCACCGAGGATGTCGGTCAGGGCCACGTAGCGGGCCTGGCCGTCGATCTCGTCGGAGACGAGGCCCATGGCGATGCCCGCGACGGGGGCCTTGAGCGGGACACCGGCGTTGAGCAGCGACATCGTCGAGGCGCACACCGAGCCCATGGACGTGGAGCCGTTCGAGCTCAGCGCCTCCGAGACCTGACGGATGGCGTAGGGGAACTCCTCCACCGAGGGCAGCACCGGCACGAGGGCACGCTCGGCGAGCGCACCGTGGCCGATCTCGCGGCGCTTCGGCGAGCCGACGCGGCCGGTCTCACCGGTCGAGTACGGCGGGAAGTTGTAGTGGTGCATGTAGCGCTTCGACTTCTCGGGTCCGAGCGAGTCGATCTGCTGCGCCATCTTCACCATGTCCAGCGTGGTGACGCCCAGGATCTGGGTCTCCCCGCGCTCGAACAGCGCGCTGCCGTGGGCGCGCGGGATCACGGCGATCTCGGCGCTGAGCGAGCGGATGTCGGTGATGCCACGGCCGTCGATGCGGAAGTGGTCGGTGAGGATGCGCTGGCGCACGAGCTTCTTGGTCAGCGAGCGGAACGCCGCGCCGATCTCGCCCTCGCGGCCCTCGAACTGCGGGCCCACGGCCTCGAGCACCTCGGCCTTGACGACATCGGTCGCGTTGTCGCGCTCCTGCTTGCCGGCGATCGACAGCGCGTCGCCCAGCTTCGCGGCACCCGCGGCCTCGACGGCGGCGAAGACATCGTCCTGGTAGGCCGGGAACAGCGGGAACTCGCCGGTCGGCTTCGCCGCGCCCGCGGCCAGCTGCTTCTGCGCCTCGCAGAGGACGGCGATGAAGGGCTTGGCGGCCTCGAGGCCCTCGGCCACGACGGCCTCGGTGGGCGCGGTGGCGCCGCCCGCGATGAGCTCGATGACGTTCTCGGTGGCCTCGGCCTCGACCATCATGATCGCGACATCGGCGTCCTTGCCGGAGCCCGAGACGATGCGGCCGGCGACGACCATGTCGAAGACGGCGCGCTCGAGCTGCTCGACGGTCGGGAAGGCGACCCACTGGCCGTCGATCAGGGCGACGCGCACGCCGCCGACGGGGCCGGAGAAGGGCAGACCGGCGATCTGCGTCGACGCCGAGGCGGCGTTGATCGCGACCACGTCGTACAGGTCCTTGGGATCGAGCGAGAGGACGGTCACGACGACCTGGATCTCGTTGCGGAGGCCGTCGACGAACGACGGGCGCAGCGGCCGGTCGATCAGGCGGCAGGTGAGGATCGCGTCGGTCGACGGGCGGCCCTCGCGGCGGAAGAACGAGCCGGGGATGCGGCCCGCGGCGTACATGCGCTCCTCGACGTCCACCGTCAGCGGGAAGAAGTCGAAGTGCTCCTTGGGGTGCTTGCTGTGCGACGTGGCCGACAGCAGCATGGTCTCGTCGTCGAGGTACGCGGCGACGGAGCCCGCGGCCTGCTGCGCGAACCGGCCGGTCTCGAACCGGATGGTGCGCGTGCCGAAGGAACCGTTGTCTATGACGGCGACGGCTTCGGTGATGTCGTCGTCGAACTCGACCTGGTTGTTATCAGTCATGAAGTGTGAAGTGACCTTCTCTGTCGTGCGGCTCGTCCTCACCGGGCGGCGCGCATACTGCGCGTGGCCCCGTCGTTCGACGTTGGCGGCGGGCGCTCTGGCGCGGTCATCGATCGAAGCCGCCGGACTCGTCTCTGCCTCACGCAGATCAACGTTCCGGCGACCACTACCGAGGACCACCCCGCGGGGAGTGACACCGAGAAGGCGCACCGCAGATGTCGGCCACCGGATCTACCGGCGCCGACGTCGGACGGACCGCCATCAAGGCTATCATCGGGAGTCTTTTCCAGGTCATTCGCACACGCCGTACTCAGGCGGAGGGGGACGGGATGTCGCAGACCGCTCGGGAGCGGACGCAGGGGTACACCGCCGTGTGGATCGCACGGATGATGCTGGTGGCGGCGTTCGTGTCGCTGCTCATGGCCGTGATCCGCGGCGATCGCGTGCTGCCGCTGGTCTCCGACGCGCTCGGCATCCTCGGCATCCCCTCGCATCCCAGCCTGCTGCTGGTCGCGGCGTTGACGGTGCTCAGCGGCGCGCTGCGCCGCCGGCTGCGCGCCGCACACACCGTCACCGTGATCCTGATGTCGCTGCAGGTGCTGGTCAACGCCTCCACGCTGGTGATCATCGCTACCGACCAGGTCGACCCCGACGACGTGCGCCACCTCCCGGCGTTCATGGAGGCGTACGTCTCCATCCGCTACTCGATGGCCGGCGCGGCGTTGGCGGCGGCGATCAGCCTCGTGGTGCTGGGGCTCGTCATCGCCGCCCGCCCGCGGTTCCCGGCCCGGCTCGCCCACGGCTCGCGCCGCGCGGCGATCGGGGTCCTCATCGGCGGCTTCGTCGCCGTGTACGTGATCGTGGTGGGCCTCGCGTCGACCTTCCCGGGGCGAGGCGCCTCGCGGCTGCACGGCACCGTCGAGATCCTGCTGTGGTCGCTGCGCTCGACCTTCGGCGTCGCGGTGCCGCGCCAGATCGACGTGGCGCTCAGCGGCCACTCCGGCCCGCTGTGGATCTACTCGCTCGCCGGCGTGATGTCGGCGTCGGTGCTGATCCTGGCCCTCATGGCGTTCTGGCGGGCCGGTCGCGGCGACGAGCTGATGACCGAGCCGGAGGAGCTCGAGGTCCGGCGCCTGCTGCTCGAGTACGGCGAGGACGACTCGCTCGGCTACTTCGCCACCCGCCGCGACAAGGCGGTGATCGCCGCGCCCGACCGCAAGGCGGTGGTGACCTGCCGCGCCGTCGGCCCGGTGTCGATGGCCAGCGCCGATCCCATCGGCCAGCGAGACTCCTGGCCCGGGGCGGTCGACGCGTGGATCGCGGACTGTCGCCGGCACAGCCTGTACCCCGCCGTGCTGGCCGCGAGCGCCGACGGCGCGCAGGTCTACGAGGCGGCGGGCCTGCGCACGCTGACGATCGGCGACGAGGCGATCATCCACGTCGACCGGTTCACACTCAAGGGCCGCGACATGCGCGCGGTCCGGCAGGCGGTCACGCGCGTGAGCGGGGCCGGATACACGCTGCAGGTACGGCGCCACGGCGATCTCACCGCCGAGGAGCTCAAGCGCCTCGCCGAGCTCGCCGAGAAGTGGCGCGGCGAGGAGACCGAGCGCGGCTTCTCCATGGCGCTCAACCGCATCGGCGATCCCGTGGACGGCCGCTGCGTGCTCGTCTCGGCGCACGACGCGGAGGGGGTGGTCCGCGGCCTGCTCAGCTTCGTGCCCTGGGGCACCCGCGGACTCTCGCTCGACCTCATGCGCCGCGACCGCGACGCCGAGAACGGCCTCAACGAGTTCATGGTCGCCAAGCTCATCGAGCAGTGCGGCGAGGTCGGCATCCGCCGGATCTCGTTGAACTTCGCGGTCTTCCGTTCGGTGTTCTCCGAGGCCGACCGCGTCGGCGCCGGCCCGATCACCCGGCTCGTCGACTCCGTGCTCAGCTTCGCGTCGAAGTTCTACCAGCTCGAGACGCTCTACCGGTCCAACGACAAGTACCGCCCGGAGTGGGTGCCCCGGATCCTCTGCTACGACCCCGTGCTCACCGCGGTGCGAGCCGGCATCGCGGTCGGCACGGCCGAGGGCTTCCTACCGCAGATCGGGCCGAAGTTCTTGGCGGGACCGTCGATCCCCGAACAGACGCCCCGCGACCCCGAGTTCGTCGACCGCCTCCTGGCCGACGAGGAACGGCTGCTGCGCCGCAAGGCGCCGCCCGTGCGCCTGTCGGAGCAGCAGCGCGTCCGCCGCCGCAAGCTCGAGGCCCTCGAGGCCGCGGGCATGCCCGGCTATCCCCCGTCGGTGCCGCGCACCTGCACCCTGGCCTCCGCCCGGGAGCAGTGCTCCGTCCTCCCGCCCGACGGTGCGTCGGGCACCGTCGTCTCCGTGACCGGCCGGGTGCGCGCGATGCGCGATTACGGCGGCGTCACCTTCGTCGATCTGCACGAGGACGGCGCGACGCTGCAGGTCATCGCGGAACGCTCGCGCACCCCCGACGACGCCCGGGCCCTGTGGCGCACGTCGATCGACATGGGCGACCTGGTGTCGGTCACCGGCGAGCTGGTGCGCTCGCGCACGGGCGAGCCCTCGGCGCTCCTCGCGTCCTGGGCGATGGCCGGCAAGTGCCTGTCCCCCGTTCCCAAGCGCTGGGTGCGCCTGGGCGACGAGACGCGGGCCCGCAACCGCGTCCTCGAGCTCATCACCGACGACGGTGCCGTCGACCTCCTGTACCGGCGCTCCCGGGCCGTCGCCGCGATGCGCGAGGCCTTCGTGGGCCGCGGGTACACCGAGGTCGAGACACCGATGCTGCAGTCGGTGCACGGCGGCGCCGCCGCGCGGCCCTTCACCACGCACATCAACGCCTACGACATGGACCTCTACCTGCGGATCGCACCCGAGCTGTACCTCAAGCGGCTGGCCGTGGGCGGCATGGGGCGCGTCTTCGAGATCAACCGGAACTTCCGCAACGAGGGCGCCGACGCCACGCACAACCCCGAGTTCACCGCGCTCGAGGCGTACGAGGCCTACGGCGACTACACCACCATGCGGACCCTCACGCGCGAGGTGATCCTGTCCGCCGCGGTCGCCGTGAACGGTCGACCGGTGGCCGTGCGGCCCGACGGTGCCGGGGGGACCCGGGAGATCGACCTCACCGCCGAGTGGCCGGTGGTCACCGTGCACTCCGCGGTCTCGAAGGCGGCGGGGGTGGAGCTGACCTCGGAGTCGACGCTCGAGGAGGTCGCCGCGGTGTGCGAGCGGTGGCACGTCGCCATTCCCCGCGGTGCGACGGCGGGCAAGCTGGTGATGGAGCTGTACGAGGCGCTGGTCGAGAAGCAGACCGAGTTCCCCACGTTCTACTGCGATTTCCCGGTCGAGGTCTCACCGCTGGCGCGGCGGCACCGGTCGGATCCGCGGCTGACGGAGCAGTGGGACCTGGTCGGCTTCGGCGCCGAGCTGGGGACCGCGTACACCGAGCTGACCGACCCGATCGATCAGCGCGAGCGGCTGACGAAGCAGTCCATGGCCGCGGCCGCGGGCGACCCGGAGGCGATGGAGCTCGACGAGTCCTTCCTCGACGCGCTGTCCTACGCCATGCCGCCCACCGGCGGCCTCGGCATCGGCGTGGATCGGATCATCATGCTGCTCGCCGGCGTGAACATCCGCGCCACCCTCGCCTTCCCCTTCGTCAAACCCCAGGACCGCTGAGCTCCTCGGAGACCTCGTCGTGCGACCCGCCCGATATCGTGAGACATTCGAACGATGACGGGGTATACGCGGGGCGCATAACCCCGCATCATCGTCGCAGTTCAGAGGGGTATGCGCCGCACGCATCGCTCGCGGAGGCGACACACCCCGCACCCGCGAGTCCCGCCGGCGGGCGGCGCACCGTCGAACCCCGACGAACGCGAGCGGCCCGCCCCCGGAAGTCCGGGAGCGGGCCGCTGGCGAAAGCTCTTAGCGACGCAGGCCGAGGCGCTCGATGAGCGAACGGTAGCGGTTGATGTCGACCGAGGCGACGTACTTCAGCAGACGACGCCGGCGGCCGACCAGCAGCAGCAGGCCGCGGCGGCTGTGGTGATCGTGCTTGTGCTGCTTGAGGTGCTCGGTGAGGTCGGTGATGCGCTTGGTGAGCATCGCGACCTGCGCCTCGGGCGAACCCGTGTCGGTCTCGTGGAGGCCGTACTCGGCGAGGATGGACTTCTTCTGCTCGGTGGTGAGCGACATGGATAGGCTCCTTCTCAGTATCGCGAGGTCATGAATCCGTGCCGCCGCCGCGAACCGCAGCAGGCACGAGAGGCCACATTACCAGGAGTCAGGCGATTCCCAGAATCGCGCGGGTCTTGTCGACGTCGCCGTCCATGGCCTTGAGCAGGTCCTCGATCGAGTCGAACCGCTCCATCCCGCGCACCCGGTCGACGAAGTCCACGGCCACGTGCTGGCCGTACAGATCGGCGGAGGTGTCGAGCACGAAGGCCTCGACGGTGCGCGTGCGGCCCGAGAAGGTGGGGTTGCTGCCCACCGAGACCGCGGCCGGGTACCGCTCCCCCGGCGTCACCTGCCCGACGACCGGACCGGGACCGAGGACGGTGAACCACGCGGCGTACACGCCGTCGGCGGGGATCGCGGCGAACATCGGCGGCGCGACGTTCGCCGTCGGGAAGCCCAGCTCACGACCGCGGCCGTCGCCGCGCACGACGACGCCCTCGACCCGGTGGGGCCGGCCGAGCGCCTCCGCGGCCGCGCTCACATCGCCCGCGTCCACGCACGAGCGGATGTAGGTCGACGAGTACGTGACCGCGTGCTCGGTGAGCAGCGGCACCGAGTCCACGGAGAAGCCGAACTTCTGGCCGAGCTGCGCGAGCATCTCGACATTGCCGAGGGCGCGGTAGCCGAAGGTGAAGTTGTCGCCCACGACGACGGCGGCGGCGTGCAGCCGCTCCACCAGCACGGAGTGCACGAAATCCTCGGCCGGCTGGGCCATCACGGTCGCGGTGAAGGGCATCACGCAGAAGACGTCGATGCCCAGTTCCTCGGCCAGCTCGGCGCGCCGGGTCAGCGTCGTGAGCTGCGGAGGATGCGAACCGGGGCGCACCACCTCGGCGGGATGCGGATCGAAGGTCATCAGGACTGCGGGGAGCCCGCGTTCATGGGCCTCCGCGGTCGCGCGTGCGATCAATTGGGCGTGTCCACGGTGTACACCGTCGAACACGCCGATCGTCACCACACAGCGTCCCCAGTCCGCGGGAACGTCATCGAGCCCTCGCCAGCGAAGCACGCACTCACCCTATCGGACGGCCTATGGTGGGTGCGTGAGTAAGCCTCCCCTGCCCGATTCGCCGCGCCCCGTGAGCGAGCTGTCCGCGGTCACGCAGGACTACCTCAAGCAGATCTGGACCGCGCAGGAGTGGTCCGATGTGAAGGTCACCACGAAGTCGCTCGCCGATGCGCTCGGCGTCTCCGCGTCCACCGCCTCCGAGGCCATCCGCAAGCTCGCCGACCAGGGCCTGGTCGACCACGAGAAGTACGGCGCGGTCACGCTCACCGACGACGGGCGCGCCGCCGCCACCGCGATGGTGCGCCGCCACCGGCTCCTGGAGACCTTCCTCGTCTCCGAGCTCGGCTACGGCTGGGACGAGGTGCACGACGAGGCGGAGGTCCTCGAGCACGCGGTCTCCGAACGCTTCCTGGCCCGCCTCGACGAGCGGCTCGGCTTCCCCGACCGCGATCCGCACGGCGATCCGATCCCCCAGCCCGACGGCACCGTCCCCGCTCCGGACGCGTGCCTGCTCTCCGAGCTCGAGGCCGGACAGTCCGGCACCGTCGCCCGGATCTCCGACTCCGACCCCGAGATGCTGCGCTACTTCCAGGAGGTCGGCATCGCACCCGACGCCCGGATCGAGGTCGTGGAGCTGCGCCGGTTCCTCGGGACCGTCGCCGTCACCGTCGACGACGGTGCGCCGCTCGACCTGGGTGACGTGGCCGCGCAGGCGATCTGGGTCAGGAGCTGACGGGCCCGGATCCCGTCGACCAGGGCCCTCATCGCACCGCTGCGCTGTTCGCGCCGCGCCAGCGCAACGGCGCCTCCTCGTACTCCTCGGCGATGTGCGCCGCCATCCCGACGGTGCGCCCGTACTGGAACAGCACCTCCGTCGCGCGGGCGGGTAACCCCAGCTCGTGCGCGACCGCGGCGCCGGCGAGGTCGATGTTCACCGCCCGCCCGACCCGGTCGGCGAGCGCCGACACCGCTTGCAGCGCAGGCGCATCCGGACGGTCGGCGCGCAGGAGGCCCAGCACGACGGAGGCCCGCGGATCCTCGCCCGTGTACACGATGTGCCCGAAGCCCGCGAGGTACCCGCCCGAGGACGCGTCGGCGATCGCGCGATCGAGACCGACCCCGTCGAGCACGCGGCCCAGCAGCTCGTACGCGGCCGCGGGAGCACCGCCGTGCAGCGGCCCGGTGAGGGCGCCGTACCCGGCGAGCAGCGCGTCGTAAAGCCCGGCCCGCGCCGACGCCGCGACGCGCGCGGCGGTGGTCGACGCGGCGAGCCCGTTGTCGATGAGGCACGTCGCCTGGGCCTGCACCCACGGGTGCTCGAGCCGCACCTCGGGCACCAGCTCGGCGAGGACCGGGAGTAGCCCCAGCGCTCGCTCCCCGATGTGGGATCGGTCCGCGCGCAGCGGATCCTGCGCCGCGAGCAGCGCCATCGCGAGCGGGATCCGGCGCTCGAGCGCCACGCCGCGCGCCGGGGCGAGGTCGACCCGGGGCGGGGGCACGGCACCGTCGACCTCGAGGGCGAAGCGCGCCGCGGCGGCGAAGTCCATCTCGGCGCACAGGTCCGCGATCGACCGGCCGCGCACGAACAGCGAGTCGCCGCGGAGCACCGAGACGCGGGTGGTGACCGCCCGGAACCGGAGGAGACGGTCGGCCTCGCGCCGGCCGTCGTGTTTGGCGGCCGCCAAGGAGTCCACCTGGGTGCGGTCGAACAGCGACTCGGCACGCCCCGGCATGCGCCGCGAATGCAGCACTCCCCGACTGACGTACGAGTAGAGCGTCCCGCGTTTGACGCCGAGCCGTTCCGCCGCCTCGGAGGTCGTGATCCATCTGTCCACGACTTGATTCAATCAACATTGCGGACATTGATCAACATCGCTCACACTCGGGTCATGACCACACCGCTCGTCGCCCCGGAGGGGCTCAAGAACGTCATCGTGACCGATACCGAACTCGGCGATGTCCGAGGTGAGGAGGGCTACTACCACTACCGCGGCCACGACGCCGCGCGCCTGGCCGCCACCGTGAGCTTCGAGGACGCCTGGCACCTCGTGCTGTTCGGTTCGCTCCCCGGGGCCGACGATGCCGCGGCCTTCCGTGCGCGGGTGGGCGCGCTCCGCGCCCTCGACGGGCGGACCGTCGACCTGCTGCGGGCGACGGTCCGGCCCGGGACCGAGCCGATGCACGCGCTGCGCGTGGCGCTCGCCGCGCTGGGCGTCGGCGACCGTCCGCTGATGGACCTGTCCGAGGAGGAGCGGACCGCGGCGGCGCTGCGGTCCGCGGCGGTGACCCCGACCATCCTGGCGACGGCGCACCGTCTGGCCCGGGGCGAGGCGCCCATCGAGGCCGACCCGGACGCCGGTCACGCCGCCGACTACCTCCGAATGGCCACGGGCGACACCGATCCCGACGACGCCGCGGCGCTGCAGATCTATCTGGTCGCGACCATCGACCACGGCTTCAACGCCTCGACCTTCGCGGGCCGGGTGATCGCCTCCACCGGGTCCGACATGGCCTCGTGCCTGCTCGGAGCCCTGGGCGCCTTCCTCGGGCCGCTGCACGGCGGCGCGCCCAGTCGGGCGCTGGCCGCCCTCGCGGAGATCGGCGACCCGGCGAACACCCGGGAGTGGGTGCGCGGCAAGATCTCCCGCGACGAGAAGATCATGGGCTTCGGGCACGCGGTGTACCGCACCCACGACCCGCGGTCGGAGCTGCTCAAGGGTGTTGCGCGGCGGTACGACTCGCCGCTGGTCCGGCAGGCGCTCGCGGTGGAATCAGAGATCGAGGCGGCGATCAACGAGCTCAAACCGGGCCGGCGGCTGTACGCGAACGTCGAGTACTACGCGGGCGTGCTGATGAGCGAGGTGGGACTGCCCCCGTCGATGTTCACGCCCACTTTCGGCGTGGCCCGCGTCGTCGGCTGGTCGGCGAACGTCCTCGAGCAGGTCCGCCAGGGCAAGATCATCCGACCGTCGGCGCGCTACGTCGGAGATCTTTTGCAGTAGCATCGGATCGGTGACCACACCGTCGAACGCCGGCCGCTACCGCATCGGGGAGCACGTCGTGCAGCTGCGCGCACCACGGCTCGCCGACGCCGAATCGTGGCGCCGCACCAACCTCGAGCACGAGAGCCGGCTGCGGCCCGCGTTCGGCAGCCCCGACACCGATTGGGACGCGGAGCACTCCCTCGCCGCCTGGGCCGAGACCTGGTGGGCGGCGACCCACGACCCCGACGTGCGGATCGCGCGCGTGCTCACGGTCGAGGACGGCGCGGAGGAACGAGTGGTCGGCTACCAGGTGTGGGCGGGCCGGGATCCGCGCACCGGCCACGCCGAGGCCTCCACGTGGATCGCGGGCCTGCCGCGATCGTTGAAGGTGGCCATGTTCTTCACCGCCGCCTGTCTCCTCGACGCCTTCACCGCCCATCCCGACCTGCCCTTCGCCGTCGGGCCGATGGCCGTGCACAATCGGCCGCCGATCGCCCTCGCCGAGTCGGTCGGCTTCACCTACCAGCAGACGCTCCGCGGACTGCGCGAGTACGAGGGCCGGCCGGCCGACCACTCGATCCACGTCCGCCACAACACCGAGGAGGCGCGGGCGGAACTGGCCGCGGTCATCGCCTCGATCGGCGCCGAACCGCTGCCGCCGCGGCCCGCGGCCCGCCCGTCCACCGGCGCGGCCCTCGGGCTGGCCCGGCTCGGGGTCCGCCGGGTGCGCGCCCGGGTGCGTGCCGCGCGCGCCACCCCGACGGCGGACACCGCCGTCGACACCGTGACCGTCGCCGGCCGGCCCATCGGGTCCATCGGCGTGCACGTCGACGGCGGCAGCTCGACGACCGAGATCATCGAGCGCCTGCACCGCGATGCGGACCCCGACGCCGCGACCGCAGCCGTCGTCGCCGCGTGCCGGGCCGCCGCGGACGCTCAGCAGACCCGGCGGCTCACGATCGCGCTGGCCGACCGCCACGCGGGCGCCGTCGCCGATCTGACCGCGCTGGGCTTCGTGTCCGAGGGCACGGCCCTGCCGACGCTCGGCGACGAGTCCACGCCCCGCGAGAGCTGGACCCGCCTCCTGGCGTGGTGAGCGCCGCTCAGGCCGACGGCCGCACCACGAAGACCGAGCTCGCGCGGTTGCCGTTCTCCCGTAGGAGCGCGAAGACGCGCCCGTCCGGGGCGGCCGCGGCGTAGACGCCGGGGATCCCCACCGGATCCAGCCAGCGGCCGAGCGAGAGGTCGACGGCCTGTTCCGCGGTCACCTCGCGGGTGGTGAAACCCGCCGCGATCGCCTCGTCGATGCCGTACGACAGGCGCGGACTCTCGAAGAGCTCGTCGAGCGTGATCGCATGGTCGAGTCCGTAGGGCCCGACCCGCGTGCGACGCAGGGCCGTCAGGTGCCCGCCCACGCCGAGCGCCGCGCCGAGGTCCCGGGCCAGCGCGCGCACGTACGTGCCCGACGAGCACTCGACGGTCACGTCGAGGTCGAGGTACTCGCCCTCGCGCCGGAAGGCGTGCGCCGCGAACTCGTCGACGGTGACCGGGCGCGCCTTGAGCGCGACCTCGGCGCCCTCGCGGACCAACTGGTGGGCGCGCTTACCGTCGACCTTGATGGCGCTCACCGTCGACGGGACCTGCTCGATCGCCCCCGTCAGGGGGAGCATGGCGGCGCGGACGGCATCGTCGGAAAGCCCTGCGGCGGAGGCGCCGCCGGTGATCTCGCCCTCGGCGTCGTCGGTCGTCGTGGCGGCGCCGAGCCGGACGGTGGCCGAATAGGCCTTCGTCGTCAGGGCGAGGTGACCGAGCAGCTTGGTGGCGCGCTCGATCCCGATGACCAGCACGCCGGTGGCCATCGGGTCGAGCGTGCCGGCGTGGCCGACCTTGCGGGTGCCCATCGCGCGGCGGCACCGCGCGACGACATCGTGACTGGTCAGGCCGGCGGGCTTGTCGACGATGACGAGCCCGGCCCCGTCGGGCTCCAGGAAACCCCTGTGGGGAGTGGTCATCTCACACCTCCGCGATCGAGGTCACGATGAGGCCGCCGGTGATCCGCCACCGGCCGGCGAAGGACGCGACCGGCGGGCCGCCATCGGTGGCCCTCCCGTCGATGAGGATGCGCGATCGGAAGGTGCCCTCGGCGGAATCGTCCGTGCGGGAGGTGAGGTCGAAGCCGATCTCCGCGTCCTCGAAACCGAGCCACCGGCCCGTGATCGGGTTCCACGCCTTGTACGTCGCCTCCTTGGCGCAGAACAGGAGTCGGTCCCAATGCAGCCCGTCCTCCTCGCGGGAGGCGAGCACCTCCCGCTCGGACGCCACCGAGACGGTGGGCAGGACCTTGTCCGGCAGGGGCAGGTGCGGCTCGGCGTCGATCCCGACGGTGCGCACCCCCATCCGGTAGCCCACGACCGCGCCGCGGTAACCGTCGCAGTGCGTGAGCGCGCCCACCACGTTGCGCGGCCAGTCCACCCCGCCGCTCTCGCCCTTGACGAGCACGGCATCGTCGATGCCCAACTCCCCCAGCGCCTCCCGCGCGAGCTGGCGCACCGTCGCGTACTCCGCCTGTCGCTTGGGCACGGCCCGCGCGATCTGCGCCGCCTCGCGCGGGTGCAGCTGCGCGTCGACATCGCCGCGCGCCTCGCGCGCGACCAGTCCGCGCGGGAGCATGGACTGCAGGATCACTTCTCCGACTCCTTCTCCCGAGCGGCACGACGCTCGGCGATGCGTTCCCGCGCGGCGACGCGCCGGTCGCTCAGGCGCTCCTGCGCGGCAGCACGTTCCGCCGCGAACCGCTCCGGATCGTCCCGGTACTTCGGGTCCACCGCGAAGTGGACGCCGTAGTGCCCCAGCGACTCCTCCGTGTAGTCCGGCGCCGGGAGGATCCGCCGCAGCAGCGGCTCGGGCAGGCCCCGCTCCTGCCACTCCCGCGGGTAGCCCACCGACACCTCCTCGAACCGGACGCCGTCGTACCAGGTGGTGCGCGGAATGTGCAGGTGCCCGTACACGGCGGCCTCGGCGTTGTAGCGCACGTGCCAGTCGCGGGTCTCGACGGTGCCGCACCACAGCGCGAAGTCCGGGTAGAAGAGCACCTCGGTGGGCTCGCGGCGCAGCGGCCAGTGGTTCACGAGCACCGTCCGGGTGCCGGCCGGCAGCGCGGCGAGTCGGCGGCGCGTGTACTCCAGGCGCGCCCGGCACCACGCGTCGCGGGTCGCGTAGGGCTCGGGCGAGAGCAGGAACTCGTCGGTGGCGACGACGCTCTTCTCCTTCGCGCGGGCCAGCGCCTGCAGCGTGGTCATGCCCTCGTCGCGGAAGCTGTAGTCGTAGAGCAGGAACATGGGAACGATCGTGACCGGCGCCGTGTCGGGGTCGTCCGGGTCCTCGAACACCGGGTACGGGTCCTCCGGGGTGAGCACGCCGTGATGCCGGCAGATCTCCACCAGGTGGTCGTAGCGGGCCTCGCCGAAGACCTGCATCGGGTCCTTGGAGGTGGTGTACAGCTCGTGGTTGCCCGGGACCCAGATCACCGTCGAGAACTGCGGCACGAGCGCGCTGAGCACCTCGTCGAGCTGGTCCGTGCGCTCGCAGACATCGCCGGCCAGGATCAGCCAGTCGTCCGGGGACGTGGGCCGCACCTTGTCGACGACGCCCTCGTTCCCCCGGTGCCCGACGTGCAGGTCACTGATCGCCCAGAGGTTCACCACCCCTCCACGCTACCGGGCGGCCGCGATCGCACCGCCCCCGAAGGGCCGAATCCGGGGTGCGTCCGGCGCGGCTCAGTAGTCTCAAGGGCGATGACTGAGCTCACTGCCCCCGCGGCCACCGGCCGCCGTCGCCCCGTCGACTGGATGGACTGGGCCATGATCGCCCTGGCGATCGTCTCGCTCGTCCTGATCACGGTGATGACCTTCGTGCACCTGCCGCGCGAGCTCTACATCACCGTGCTGTGCATCGACGCCGGGATCTGCCTGATCTTCATCCTGGAGTTCCTGGCCCGCTGGCGCGCCACCCATTGGTCGCGCAGGTTCCTGCTGCTCAACTGGTACGAGCTGCTCGGCATGGTGCCCGCGTTCGTGGTCACGATGGCGCTGCCGTCCAGCTTCAAGTTCCTCCGCCTGGTGCTGGTGCTCGCGCGGCTCGCCGCCGCGATCGACCGCGCCTACGGCGACCGGATCACCGCGGTCATCGTGGGACGTGCGACGGACGCCGTGGTCGACGCCGTGAAACGGCCGATCACCGTCGCCGTGCTCGACGAGGTGGCGGAGGTCCTCAAGTCCGGCCACTACACCAAGAACATCGCCCTGGCCCTGGAGGAGAACCGCCCCGAGATGAGCGGGATGATCCTGGAGATGGTCAAGAACGATCCGCAGACCAAGGCGGTCAAGTACGTCCCCTTCCACGACGAGATCATCCAGCTGATCGTGGACACCTCGTTCCGGATGGTGCTGCAGGTGCTCGCCGACGAGCGGACCGACGAGTTGGTCTCCGACATGCTGCGCGAGAACATCGACCAGATCCGAGACTCGGTGCGGCGCAAGGCGGACGCCGCCGCGCCGACGGTGCCGGGCAACACGGCCGTCACAGCGCGCCCGGCCCCGTAACCGCCCCGTTACGGCGCGGACACCGCCCGCCAACGCGCCCGCAGCACGATTCCATCCAACCCCGCGCCGCACGGCCGGGCCGGAAGGAATCTCCCGTGACCGCATTGCAACCCCCGGAGGCGACGAGCGCACCGTCGACCTCTCCCCGCGACAGCGCCTCCCGCGAGACGCTCGAGGACTACACCCTGCGGTTCGCGCCGCGCAGCTACCGCAAGTGGGGCCCCGCGGTGGTCGCGACGTCCGCCCTCGGCGGCATCGCCTACCTCGCCGATTTCGCGATCGGCGCGAACATCGGCATCGCGAACGGCACCGGAAACGCGCTCTGGGGCATCGGCTTCTTCGCGCTGGTCATCGTGCTGACCGGCTACCCGCTCGCCTACTACGCCGCGCGGTACAACATCGACCTCGACCTCATCACCCGGGGCAGCGGCTTCGGCTACTACGGCTCGGTGCTGACGAACGTGATCTTCGCGTCCTTCACGTTCATCTTCTTCGCCCTCGAGGGATCGATCATGGCGCAGGGCCTCAAGCTCGGCCTCGGCATCGACCTGTGGCTCGGATACCTGCTCTCGTCGGTACTGATCATCCCGCTGGTGATCTACGGCATGAACACGCTCGCCAAGCTGCAGGTGTGGACGACCCCGCTGTGGCTGGTGATGATGGTGCTGCCCTTCGGATATCTGCTGTTCAAGCACCCCGACGCGATCGGCGACTTCTTCGCCTTCGGCGGCATCGACACCGCGACCGGTGAGCCCCTGCACAAGGGCGTCAGCTTCGCCGGCACCATGCTGGCCGCGGGCGTGTGCCTCTCGCTCATCGCCCAGATCGCCGAGCAGATCGACTACCTGCGCTTCATGCCGCCCAAGACGCCGGAGAACTCGCGCCGCTGGTGGACCGCCGTGATCACGGCCGGCCCCGGCTGGGTCTTCTTCGGCGCCGTCAAGCAGATCGTCGGCCTCTTCCTGGCCGTCTACCTGATCGGCATCACGATCGACAACGCCGGCATCGCCAACCAGCCGGTGCACCAGTTCGTGGAGATCTACCAGGACTTCCTGCCGCACTGGCTCGCGCTCACGCTCGCCGTGATCCTCGTGGTGATCAGCCAGATCAAGATCAACGTCACCAACGCCTACTCGGGCTCGCTCGCGTGGACCAACAGCTTCACCCGCGTCACCAAGACCTACCCGGGCCGCCTGGTGTTCCTGGTGTTCAACGTCGTCATCGCGATCGTGCTGATGGAGGCCGACATGTTCAGCTTCCTCAACAACCTGCTGAACTTCTACGCCAACTGCGGCATCGCGTGGATCGTGGCCGTGGCCAGCGACATCGCGATCAACAAGTACCTGCTCAAGATCTCGCCGAAGGTCCCCGAGTTCCGCCGCGGCATGCTCTACGACATCAACCCCGTCGGCTTCGTCTCGGTGATCGTGGCGGCCGGCCTGTCCATCGCCGCGTTCTTCGGGCTCCTCGGCTCGGGCCTGCAGCCCTACTCGCCGCTGGTGGCCCTGGTCCTCGCCCTCGTGCTACCGCCGGTCCTCGCGGTCGCCACCCGGGGCAAGTACTACCTGCGCCGCTCCGACGACGGCATCGACCTGCCGATGTTCGACGAGTACGGCAACCCGTCGGGCGAGAAGCTCCTGTGCTGCGTGACCGGCGTCGAGTTCGAGCGGCCCGACATGCTCGCCTCCGCGGTGCCCGGCCCCGAGGGCGAGAAGCGGTACATCAGCTCGCTGGCTCTGTCGACGGACAAGTCCGGCGCGCACCTCCTGCCCGCGGACCCGCCGGTGCGGTAGGCGCGTCCCTCACCCCACCGGATCCGACGGTGCGCCGCCCTCAGGGGCCGGCGCGCCGTCGTCCGCGGTCCGCTCCCGCAGGTGCAGCAGGATCTCGGCGTGCCCCTGCAGGAAGGCCCGCTCATCGAGCTTCTTGCGGCGCATCCACCCCGTGACCTCGGAGTTGCACTTGCTGGCGTTGCACGAGCGGCACGCGGGCACCACGTTGGTCTGCGTGTACCGGCCGCCCCGCGAGATCGGCAGGACGCAGTCCTTCTGGAACGGGCCGGGCCCGCCGCAGTACGCGCACACGCCCCACAGGTCCACCAGCTCGGTCCACTCGGCGGCGGTGAGGTCGTTGTCGGCGGCGGCCACGCGCCGCGCGCGGCGGCGGGCGACCCGGGCCTTGCGGGTCTGCGCGCGCGGCGCAGTCGACTTCGGGGGCACGCGCACACGGTACCCATCAAAAGCGATACCGATACGGTAGTTTCCGCCCGGGAACCGGACGAAAGGAATACGGTCCAGTCATGCCCACCTATGAATTCCGCTGCAGCAGTTGCGGACCCTTCGACGCCGTCTTCAGCATGCGCGAGGTCCCGGAGTCGACGGAGTGCCGCTGCGGGTCCCCGGCGCGTCGCGGGATCACCGCGCCCCGGTTGGGCAGCGGCGCGTCCGCCGCGATGAAGCTGCTGGACGCCACCAGGGCCACCGCCGAGAACCCGGCCGTCGTCTCCGCCCCGACCGGGCGGGCGCGCGGCGGCGGGGGCGGCGCACCGTCGAACCCCCGGCACGCGGCACTCCCCCGCCCCTGAATCCTCCCGATCGTCCACCGCAGAAGAAAGGCCAGTTCCATGCCCGATGTCGTCTTTCCGCTCGATTCCAGTAGGAAGTTCACCGATCAGGAGAAGATCGGCCACAACCGGTGGCACTACGCCATCCCGCCGGCCGTCACCGTCAAGCCGGGCGACACCTTCCGGGTGCACTGCCGGGAGTGGTTCGACGGTGCGATCCACAACGACGATTCGGCCGAGGACATCCTGAACGCACCGCTGACCACGGTGCACACCCTGTCCGGGCCGATCGCGGTGGAGGGCGCGAAGCCGGGCGACCTGCTCATCGTCGACATCGTCGACGTGGGCCCGATCCCCCAGGAGGACACCGGCCCCCTGGCCGGCCAGGGCTGGGGCTACACGGGCATCTTCGCCAAGGAGAACGGCGGCGGCTTCCTCACCGACCAGTTCCCCGACGCCTACAAGGCCATCTGGGACTTCACCGGCCACACCGCCACCTCACGGCACGTCCCGCACGTGAGCTTCACCGGCATCATCCATCCCGGGCTCATGGGCACGGCACCGTCGAAGGACCTGTTGGCCCGCTGGAACGCCCGCGAGGCCGCGCTCATCGCCACCGATCCCGACCGCGTCCCGCCGCTCGCGCTGCCGCCCGAGCCGAACGACGCGATCCTCGGCAGCCTGACCGGCGACGCCTTCACCGCCGCCGCGGCGGATGCCGCGCGCACCGCACCGCCGCGCGAGAACGGCGGCAACCAGGACATCAAGAACCTCACCCGCGGCACCCGCGTGTTCTACCCGGTGTTCGTGGACGGGGCGAACCTGTCCGTGGGCGACCTGCATTTCAGCCAGGGCGACGGCGAGATCACCTTCTGCGGCGCCATCGAGATGGGCGGCTTCATCGACCTGCACGTCGACATCATCTCCGGCGGCATGGAGACCTACGGCGTCAGCGAGAACGCGATCTTCCTGCCCGGCGGCGACGTGGGCCCGCGGTACGAGCAGTTCCTCGCCTTCTCGGGCACCTCGGTGACCCTGGACGACGAGCAGCGCTACCTGGACAGCCACCTCGCCTACCAGCGGGCCTGCCTGCACGCGATCGACTACCTCACCAAGTTCGGCTACAGCCCGGAACAGGCCTACCTGTTGCTCGGCGCCGCGCCGATCGAGGGCCGCCTCTCGGGCGTCGTCGACATCCCGAACTCCTGTGCCACCGTGTACATCCCGACGTCGATCTTCGACTTCGACGTGACGCCCGGCAAGGACGGACCGGTTCGGATCGATCCGGGTCAGGGCGCGCCGCGCGCGGCGCGCTGACCGGCGCCCCCGGGCCCGGCCGTGCCGGGGCCCGGGTCAGCGCGGGAAGGGCAGGTTCGGCGGGATGGTGATGGTGCGCGGCACGCCCGGCGGCACGTCGATGCCCGGCGGGATCACGACGGTCGTCGGGTAGGGCTGCGTCGTCTGCTGCTGCGTCCCCGTCGGGTAGGTCGTCGTGGTCGTCGGGTACGCCGCGGTGGTGTCGGGCGTGTACGGGGCGACATAGGGCTGCTCGGGCGTGGTGGCCTGGCCCGGCGCGGTCGTCGTGGTCGCGGCGGCCGAGGACGAGCCGCTCGCGGACGGCGCGGAGGAATGCGCCGACGACGGGCCCGAGCCCGCGCTCGGGTTCACGGTGAACGACGGCACCGAACCCGAATCGGACGGTGCACACGCCACCATCGCTCCGAGCCCGGCGACGACGGCCGTACCGGCCAGGATCCGGCGGAACGCGGGCGTGCGCGCAATCACAGTGAATGCCATATGCAACATAGGACCGTATTCACGGCCGCATTGCAAGCCGGATCGCGGGGCCGGCACCCGATCCGCCCGATCAACCGGGTGCGGTACCCACCCGCTCCCACCGGTGGCCCAGGAACCGGGACACCACGGCGGCACAGCGCAGCGCCATGAACACCGCCAGACCCGACCAGATGCCCGTGAGCCCCCAGCCGAAGGCGTAGGCGAGCCAGATCAGCGGGAGGAACCCGACCAGCGCCGACACCATCGTCGCCGTGCGCAGGTAGGCCGCGTCCGAGGCGCCGAGCAGCACGCCGTCGAGGGCGAAGACGACCCCGGCGACCGGCACCATGCCGACGAGGAACCACCACGGCACCGTCAGCGCGTCGAGGACCTGCGCATCGGAGGTGAAGGCGTGCGGCAGGGTGCCGGCCAGCGCCGCGAGGAGCGCGGCGATCCCGATCGCGAAGGCCGTGGACCACGCCGTGACCCGGCGCCCCAGGGACCGCGCGGCGGACGTGTCCCCGGCGCCCAGCGCGGCACCCACCAAGGTCTGCGCGGCGATCGCGAGCGAATCGAGGACGAGGGCCACGAAGTTCCACAGCTGCATGGCGATCTGATGCGCGCCCACGAACGGCGCACCCGCGCGGGCCGCCACCGCCCCGGCGGAGATGAAGCAGATCTGGAAGGACAGGCTGCGCACGATCAGGTCGCGGCCCAGCACGAGCTGCGCCCGCACCAGGGCGGGCCGGAGCCGGAGTCCGCCCGCCGGCGCGGCGCGGATCACCGCGCCCAGGAAGAGCAGGCCACTGACGACCTGCCCGGCGAGGTTCGCCCACGCCGAGCCGACCAGGCCGAGGGCGGGTGCACCGAGCCAGCCGTGCACCAGCACGGGGCACAGCACCGTCGACAAGCCCAGGCCCGCCAGCACGAACACCAGCGGGGCCCGCGGCCGCTGCACGCCGCGCAACCAGCCGTTGCCCGCCATCGTGACCAGGATGAGCGGGATGCCGAACGCCGCCACCCGCAGCCACGACTCGGCGGCGACGGCGATCTCGTCGCGACCCGCGAGCGCCCGCGTCACCGGCGCCGCGAAGATCTGCACCAGAGCCAGCAGGACACCGCCGCCCCCGAGCGCGAGCCACGTGGCCTGCACCCCCTCGGTGACGGCACCGTCGGGATCCCCCGCTCCGTACCGGCGCGCCGACCGCGAGGTCGTGCCGTACGAGAGGAAGGTCAGCTGCGTCGACACCGTCGCCAGGATGAGCCCGCCCACGGCGAGGCCCGCCAGCGGGAGCGCACCCAGTCGCCCGATGATCGCCGTGTCCCACAGCAGGTACAGCGGTTCCGCGGCGAGCACGCCCAGCGCGGGCAATGCCTGCCCGACGATCCGCCGGCCGAGGCCGGACGGGACGGCGCCGACCGCCTCGGTCATGCCCGGGCGAGGAAGGCGGACACCACGTCCTGGGCGGTGCCGGTGGCCGAGTAGCCCGCCGCCAGCCGGTGCCCGCCGCCGCCGAAGGCGCGGGCCAGGGCCGAGACATCGACATCGGTGCGCGCCCGCAGCGACGCGGACCACTCGCCGTTGTCGGCCTCCTTGAACAGCGCGGCGACCTCGCAGTCGTCGGCCGTGCGGAGCAGGTCGATGAGGGATTCGGCGGCGTCCCAGCCGAGCGGGCCGCGGTCGACGGCCCGGCACACGGCGTAGACCGCGCCGCGGCCGCCGAAGGCCTCCGGCACGGCCGTCGCGGAGCCGAGCACCGCCGCGACCATCGGGAACCAGGCACGGGGATGACTGTCGAGCAGGTCCCTCGAGAGGCCGCGGCCGCGGGCGCCCGCGTCGAGCAGCCGGGCGGCCATCCGGTGTCCCGCGGGCGAGGCCCAGCGGAACGAGCCGGTGTCGGTGACCAGGCCGGCGTACAGGCAGTCCGCGGTCCCCGCGTCGACCTCGGCACCGAGCGCGTCGATCACCGCCAGCACCAGTTCCGTGGTGCTGTTGGCCGTCGCATCGATCAGGTCGACGGTGCCGAACCCGCCGTTCGTGGCGTGGTGGTCGATCACGACCCGCACCGGGTGCGCCCGGAACGAGTCCTCCAGCCCGGCGAGCCGCTCCGCGCTGGCGCAGTCGACGGCGACCGCGACCCCGGCGTCGATCGGGGCCGAGAAGCCGTCGGCGCCGGCCAAGCCGCCGATGCCGGACGGCAGGTCCGGGCCGGGGTGGCTCACCGAGACCTCGGCGCCGCGGGCACGGAGCACCCGCGCCAGCGCCAGGCCGGAGCCCAGCGTGTCGGCGTCGGGCCGCACGTGGCAGTACACCGCGACGCGGGGCGCCCCGTCGAGCGCCGCCGCGACGGCCGCGAGGGCTCCGCTCACCGCGGGTCCTCGTCCGGCTCGCCGTCCGGGTCCTCGTCGTGCTTGTACGGATCGGCGTCGCCCGCCGGCTTCGCGGTGGCCGCCACGGCGGCCACCCGCTCGTCCTGCTCGCGGGCCTTCGCCAGCAGCGCCTCCATGTTCGCGACCGCGGCGGGCACCCCGTCGAGCTCGAACCGGAGAGTGGGCGTGAATCGCACGCCCGTGCCCGCGCCGACCTTGCTGCGGAGCTGGCCGCGGGCCTTCTCCAGGCCCGCCGCGGCGGCCTCGTAGTCCGGCTCGACGTCGAGCGTCGGGCCCATCACGGTGTAGAACACCGTCGCGTCGTGCAGGTCGTTCGTCACCCGAGTATCGGTGACGGTCACGTGGTCCAGCCGCGGATCCTTGATGTCGTGCTCGATCGCCGTCGCGACGATCGTCCCGATCCGCTTGGCGAGCCGAGCGGCCCGTGCCGGGTCAGCCATGACCACTCCCTCCCTTGAAAACATCTGACGATCGACGACGGCGCAGCGGCTCCGTCATCGATCGGTGAACTGCGAGCATAGCCCGCCGAGCCCCGTTAATCCTCCGGGCCGAACAGTCTCCGGCGCACCGAGAGCAGTTGGGTCTCAGGATGTGCGGCGACGGTGCGCTCGCAGCGATCGAGGATCTCGACGACGTGCTCGTGGTCGGGTCCGACCACGCCGACGCCGAGCATCGACCGGCGGTGCAGGTCGTGTTCGCCCACCTCGGCGGCGCTGACGGAGAACCTCCGCAGCTCGGCGAGGACGGGCCTGATGACGGATCGCTTCTGCTTGAGCGAATGGACATCACCCAGCAGGAGATCGAATTCCAGAGCTCCTATGAACATCGTGCGGGCCACCCGGCCCAGGGGCTCGAGGAGTCACCGTCCGGGCGCTTCGACGCCCGGACGGTGACCCCGTGACTAATCGCGGGCCCTCTCGACCAGCTCGTAGGTCTCGATCACGTCGCCGACCTTGATGTCGGAGTACGAGAGCGTGAGACCGCATTCGTAGCCCTCGCGCACCTCGGTCGCGTCGTCCTTCTCCCGCTTGAGCGAGGTGACGGTGAGGTTCTCGGCCACGACGGTGGAGTCGCGCAGCAGCCGCGCCTTGGCGTTGCGGCGCATGATGCCGGACTGGACCATGCAACCCGCGATGTTGCCCACCTTGGACGACTTGAAGATCGCGCGGATCTCGGCCTGGCCGAGCTCCTTCTCCTCGTAGACCGGCTTGAGCATGCCCTTGAGCGCGGCCTCGACCTCGTCGATCGCCTGGTAGATCACCGAGTAGTACCGGATCTCCACGCCCTCGCGGTTGGCGAGCTCGGTGGCCTTGCCCTCGGCCCGCACGTTGAAGGCGATGATGATCGCGTTCGACGCCGACGCCAGGTTGACGTTGGTCTCGGTGACGCCACCGACACCGCGGTCGATGACCCGCAGCTGCACCTCGTCGTCGATCTCGATGCCCAGCAGGGCCTCCTCGAGCGCCTCGACGGTGCCCGAGTTGTCGCCCTTGAGGATGAGGTTGAGCTGGCTCGTCTCCTTGAGCGCGGCGTCCAGGTCCTCCAGCGAGACACGCTTGCGCGACCGAGCCGCCAGGGCGTTGCGCTTGCGCGCCGCGCGCCGGTCGGCGATCTGCCGGGCGATGCGGTCCTCGTCGACGACGAGCAGGTTGTCGCCCGCGCCGGGCACCGACGTGAAGCCGATGACCTGCACCGGACGCGACGGGAACGCCTCGGTGATGTCATCGCCGTTCTCGTCGACCATGCGGCGGACGCGACCGTACGCGTCGCCGGCCACGATCGAGTCGCCGACCCGCAGGGTGCCGCGCTGGATGAGCACGGTGGCCACGGGACCGCGGCCGCGGTCGAGGTGCGCCTCGATGGCCACGCCCTGCGCGTCCATGTCGGGGTTCGCCCGCAGGTCCAGCGAGGCGTCGGCCGTCAGTAGCACCGCTTCGAGCAGCGTGTCGACGTTCGTGCCCTGCTTCGCGGAGATGTCGACGAACATCGTGTCGCCGCCGTACTCCTCGGGAACCAGGCCGTACTCGGTGAGCTGGCCGCGGATCTTCTCCGGCTGCGCGCCCTCCTTGTCGATCTTGTTCACCGCCACGACGATCGGCACGTCGGCCGCCTGCGCGTGGTTGATGGCCTCCACCGTCTGCGGCATGACGCCGTCGTCGGCCGCGACCACGAGGATCGCGAGGTCGGTGGCCTTGGCACCGCGGGCACGCATGGCGGTGAACGCCTCGTGACCCGGGGTGTCGATGAACGTGATCAGGCGCTCGTTGCCCTCGAGCTCGGTGAGCACCTGGTAGGCGCCGATGTGCTGCGTGATGCCGCCGGCCTCGCCCTCGCGGACATTGGCCTTGCGGATCGTGTCGAGCAGTCGGGTCTTACCGTGATCGACGTGGCCCATGACGGTGACCACCGGCGGACGCTGCTCGAGATCGTCCTCGCCGCCCTCGTCCTCGCCGTAGGTGAGGTCGAAGCTGTCGAGCAGCTCGCGGTCCTCGTCCTCGGGGCTGACGACCTGGACGACGTAGTTCATCTCCTCGCCCAGCAGCACGAGAGTCTCCTCGTTCACCGACTGGGTGGCGGTGACCATCTCGCCCAGGTTGAACAGGGCCTGGACCAGCGATGCCGGGTTCGCGTCGATCTTCTCGGCGAAGTCGCTCAGCGACGCGCCGCGGGCGAGACGGATCGTCTCACCGGCGCCGCGTGGCAACCGGACGCCACCGGCGATCGGCGCCTGCATGCTTTCGTACTCGGCGCGTTTCGCCCGCTTCGACTTACGGCCACGACGCGGGGCGCCACCGGGACGACCGAAGGCACCCGCGGTGCCGCCGGGACGGCCACGACCGCCGCCGCCACCGGGACGACCGCGGAAACCACCCGCGGGAGCACCGGTACCGGTACCGCCGCCGGGGTGGATCAGCTTCATCAAGCCGGAGAAGGTCTTCCGCACGCCGTCGCGATCCCGTTGCGAGATCTGCTCACTGAGGGTGAAGTCACCGGCGTATCGATCGGAGAAGTCCAGCGAACG
>NZ_JAAXOQ010000070.1 GCF_012396015.1 Tsukamurella spumae
CCTCCCCGCCGATCGGGATCAGCACGTCGATGCCGTTGTCGTCGAGGGTCTGCCGGATCCGGTCCAACCCCGCCCGCAGCACATCCGGATGGGTGCGGGCGGTCCCGAGCATCGTGCCGCCCTTCGTGAGGAGGCGGTCGTTGCGGTCGTCGTTGGACAACTGGACCCGACGGTCCTCGAGCAGGCCACGCCACCCGTCCTGGAAACCGACCACCGCCGACCCGTACCGCGCATCACAGGTACGCACCACCGCCCGAATCACCGCGTTCAACCCCGGACAGTCACCACCACCGGTCAACACCCCGATACGCACTTGATCTTCCCTTCACCGCCGGAACGGGGCCGTCGGGGCCTCGTCGTACCTACCCATCACACGGGGATCGGAACGTTTCGACAATGATCGCGCCCATATGGGCGCGGAGTCGGGCATTGTGGATCTACGCTGAGGGGGTCGGGGCGGCCGTCCCCGCGCTGTGAGGAGGCACTGATGGGGTCCATGGGGCCGGCCGAGGTGGTCCGGGCCGCAGCGATCGCGCGGCGGTTCTACTTCGACGGGAAGTCGAAGATGGAGATCGGCGCGGAGTACGGGCTGTCCCGGTACAAGGTGGCCAGGATCCTCGACGCGTGCATCGAGTCCGGCCTGGTCCGCATCGAGATCAATACCGATGCCACGGTCGACGCGGACCTCTCCGAGCGGCTGCGTCAGGCGTACGGTCTGCGACGCGCACTGGTCGCGACCGGCTCGTTCACCGACTTCGACGGCCTGCGACACGGACTCGGTCGGGTCGCCGCCGACCTGCTCAGCGAGGTCGTGACCGAGGCGGACGTGCTCGGCGTCGGGTGGGGGCGCACGCTCGACGCGATGGCGCAGCACGTCCGCGACCTACCGCCGTGCACCATCGTCCAGATGTCGGGCGTGGTCGGCGACGTCCAGGCCAGCTCCGTGGACCTCGTGCGGCAGTTGACCTCGGTCTCTCGCGGGCCGCAGTACCCGATCTACGCGCCACTGATCATGTCCGACCAGCGGATGAAGGCGGCTCTCGCGCGCCAGCCCGGGGTCGCCGCGGCGATGGACCTGTGGAAGCGGATCACGGTGGCCGTGGTGGCGGTCGGAAGCCTGGACCTGACGGGCTCTCAGGTGTACGCGATGTTGTCGGATCAAGGTCGGGCGGAACTGGATTCGCTCAACGTGGCCGCGGAGCTGTGCGCCATCCAGTTCGATGCCGCCGGGCGCCCGGTGCGCACCAACTACAGCGGTCGCACGCTGGCGATCTCCTACCGCGAGTTGGCCGCGGTAGACGAGGTCGTCGCCATCGCCGGAGGCCACCAGAAGGTGGAGGCCATACGTGCCAGCCTGATGAGCAGGGTCGTGACCTCACTGGTCACCGATCGGGAGACCGCGATCTCGCTGCTCCGCGTCGCGCCCGCCGAATCCGCGGATCGCGCGTGATGCCCATATGGGCGTGACGGTTGTCACGCCCATGGCCGGTGCATACCTTCGTCGTGTGACTCGTCGAACCAAGATCGTTTGCACTCTGGGCCCTGCTGTCGGAACTGATGAGAAGGTGCTTGCTCTCGTTGAGGAGGGTATGGATGTTGCGCGCCTGAATTTCAGTCATGGTGAGCATGCT
>NZ_JAAXOQ010000071.1 GCF_012396015.1 Tsukamurella spumae
CGGTCACTAGGGCACCATGCTTTCTACGGACCCCTTCGGGGTGTTCGTGTGAGGAACCTGACGGGGATCGAGGTGACGGCCGTTATCGGTCGCCCTTCGAGGGCTTGTATGACACCGCCGCCCTCGGTCTCGTCGGGGTCGTGAACCGGCCTCAGGAAGATGCGCCGTAGAGCGCCAGTTAGTGACCGTCCGGTGGTCGGCCTCGCTGTCAGGTTGTCGCTGCCAACCACAGGAGAAGCCACCATGTTCGAAGATCAACCTCCACCGGCGGTGTTCGTCGGTATCGACTGGGCCAGCCACGATCATGCGGTCTGCGTGCTCGACCAGTCCGGCCGCCAGCTGGCCGCGTTCACCATCGAGCACACCGCCGACGGCATCGCTGCGCTGGTGCGGCGGCTGGCCAAGTACACGCCCGACCCGGGTGATGCGCCGATCGCGATCGAACGCCCCAACGGCCGGTTGGTCGATCTGCTGCTCGAGGCCGGCCATCCGGTGATCCCGGTCTCGCCGAACGCGATCAAGACCTGGCGTGAAGGCGAGGTGCTCTCGGGCGCCAAGTCCGACGCAGCCGATGCGCGGGTGATCGCCGAGTACCTGCGGCTGCGCCTGCACCGCCTGGCGCCCGTCGCGCCGTATTCGCCGCAGACGAAAGCGCTCCGGATCGCAGTGCGCACCCGCGACGATGTGGTGAGCCTGCGGGTGCGCGTGGGCAACCAGTTGCGGGCTCTGCTCGACACGTGCTGGCCTGGTGCTGCAACAGTTTTCGCTGATCTGTCGTCGCCGATCGCGTTGGCGTTCCTGCTTGCCTACCCGACTCCGAACAGCGCCGCCCGGGTCGGAGTCAAGCGCATCGAGGGGTTCCTGGCCCGCAACGGCTACTCCGGCAAACGCCCCGCCCAGGAGGTTCTCGCCCGGCTGCGCAGCGCTCCGCCAGGAACCACCGACCCCATCATCAGCGAAACCCTGCGAGAGAGTGTGGTGGCTTTGGTCGGCATCCTGCAGGCGGTCAACACCGCCGAGAAGTCCCTCCGGGGTGACATCGCGCGGCAGATGCAGGTTCACCCGGACGGCGCGATCTTCACGTCGCTGCCAAGGTCGGGTCAGATCAACGCCGCCCAGATGCTCGCCGAATGGGGCGATGCCCGCCAAGCCTACGACAGCCCCGACGCCGTCGCCGCCCTCGCCGGTCTGAGCCCGGTGACCAACGCCTCCGGCAAACACCGAGCCGTTCACTTCCGCTGGGCCTGCAACAAACGCTTCCGGGTAGCGATGACCACCTTCGCCGACAACAGCCGGCACAGCAGCGACTGGGCCGCCGACGTCTACGCCCGAGCACGCGCCCGCGGTCACGACCACCCACACGCCGTCCGTGTCCTCGCCCGCGCCTGGACCCGAGTGATCTACCGCTGCTGGCAGACCCGCACGCCCTACGACCCCACCCTCCACGGAGCCGCCAGAATCATGCAATCCGCGGCCTGAGGTTGACTCAGGAAGTGTCAT
>NZ_JAAXOQ010000072.1 GCF_012396015.1 Tsukamurella spumae
GGCTCTTCAAGCTTGAGCGGGCAGTGCCTGGTCAGAGGTTCAGCGTGTCGTTGACGTGAGGAGCCCCTGGTCTCCGGAAATCTGGATGTTGCGAAGCATTCCGATTTCGGTGAGGAGTACCAGGGGCATGAGCGAGCCTACGTCGTTGTTGTTGGGCCTGGAAGGGCTGCAGGTCACGAACGTTTCGGTGTCGTCTGATCGGACTCGGGTGGTGGAGTTGATCACCTGCGATCCCGACGCTGCGATGTGCCCGTCGTGTGGCGTCGCGTCGACGGCGGTGAAGGATCACGCGGTCACTCATCCTCGTGATCTGCGATACGGGGATGATGCAATCCGGTTGCGGTGGAGGAAGACTCGCTATCGATGCCGCAACGATGCCTGCGATCAGGTCACGTTCACCGAGCATGTCGGCCAGGTGCCTGCGCGGCGGCGGACGACCAGTCGGCTGCGCACGGCGATCGGGCGGGACATCGGGGAGAACGCCCGGTCCGTGGCCGAGGTCGCCGCTGCAGCGGGCGTGACGTGGCCGACCGCGCATGCCGCGTTCGTTGAGCACGCTGAGCAGGTGCTGGCCGCGCCGGCACCGGTGCGAGTGCTCGGCATCGATGAGACCCGCCGTGGCAAGCCCCGCTGGGTCCGTGACGCGACTGGCCGACGGTGGGTGCGGGTTGATCCGTGGGACACCGGATTCATTGACATCAGCGGCGACCAGGGCCTGTTGGGGCAGGTCGAGGGCCGCACCACCGTCGCGGTGACCGGCTGGCTGGCCGGGCAGAGCGCGGCGTTCCGGGAGTCGATCACCCACGTAGCGATCGACCCGGCTGCGGCCTACGCGGCAGCGGCCACTGCAGTGCTGCCGAACGCGCAGGTCGTGGTCGATCACTTCCACCTGGTCAAGCTCGCCAATGACGCGGTCACCGCGGTGCGGCGGCGGGTCACCTTCGACAGGCATGGCCGTCGGGGCCGCAAGAACGATCCAGAGTGGGCGAACCGACGCCGACTGCTCACCGGTCGGGAAAGGTTGTCGGAGAAGTCTTTCACTCGGATGTGGAATGCGCTGATCGACCACGACCGGACCGATCAGATCCTCACCGCCTACATCGCGAAGGAGCAACTGCGGCACCTGCTCGCCAGTGCACGCGACGGCGCCGACCATCACGAAATCCAGGCCCGGCTCTACCAGTTCTACACCTGGTGCGCCGACGCCGAGCTGCCCGAACTCACCCGCCTCGCAACGACGATCGAGGCGTGGTGGCCGGCCATCTTGGCGTTCATCGACACCGGCATCACCAACGCACGCACCGAAGGTATGAACCGCCTGGTCAAGCAGGTCAAACGCGTCGCCTGCGGCTTCCGCAACACCGAAAACTCACGCCGCAGGATACGATTCCACTGCACCCGCGCCCAGCGGGCCAGCATCCAGCAATTCCACTGCTAAGCAAGTTTGCCCGCTCAACTTCGAAGAGCC
>NZ_JAAXOQ010000073.1 GCF_012396015.1 Tsukamurella spumae
GGTAGAGACGGTGGAGCAGGAGTTGCCTGAGGCTGCTGCGGCGACCGCGGATGGGCTGGCGGATCGGTTGCGGTCGGCGGAGTCGACCGCGGATGTGGCGGCCGCGTTGAAGGCCTCGGGTGCGGTCGATGGGCTGCTGGAGCAGATCGACGGCGGCGAGTTGCAGCTGACCGGCGAAGGTGGGCTGCTGACCGGATTGTTGAAGCTCGCACTGGAGCGGGGCTTGCAGGCGGAGCTGACCGATCATCTCGGCTACGAGAAGGGCGCCCCCGAGGCGCGGGAGATCAGCAATTCCCGTAACGGCACCTCGCCGAAGACGGTGCTCACCGAGGCCGGGCCGGTGGAGTTGGCGATCCCGCGGGACCGGGACGGGTCATTCACACCGCAGCTGGTGCCGAAGGGAACCCGCCGCCTAGGGGGCCTCGACGACATGATCATCTCCCTCTACGCGGGCGGGATGACATTGCGGGACATCCAGTTCCACCTCCACTCGGTGTTCGGGACCGAGGTCTCGCACGAGACGATCAGCAAGATCGTCGACGAGATCAGCGAAGCGGTGATGGCGTGGCAGACCCGCCCGTTGGAGGCGCTGTATCCGGTGATCTACCTCGACGCCCTGGTGGTGAAAGTCAAGGACGGCGGGCACACCCGCAATAAGGCCGCGCACATTGCCGTCGGGGTGGACATGGCCGGCATCAAGCACGTGCTGGGGATCTGGGTGCAGCAGACCGAAGGCGCCGCGTTCTGGTCGACCGTGTGCGCGAACCTGGCTAACCGCGGAGTCAAGGACGTGCTGATCGTGTGCTGCGACGGCCTGACCGGGTTCCCCGAGGCGATCGCCGCGACCTGGCCGCAGACAACGGTCCAGACGTGCGTGGTGCACCTGATCCGCGCTGCCCTGCGGTTCGTGGCCTACAAGGACCGCAAAGCGGTCGCTACGGCGCTCAAGGAGGTGTATCAGGCCGCCGACGCCGGCGCCGCCAAAGCAGCGCTGGACGCCTTCTCCGGATCCGAGTTGGGGAAGCGGAACCCGTCGGTGACAGCGACTTTCGAACGGGCATGGCAGCAGTTCATCCCGTTCCTGGAGTTCCCACCCGAGGTTCGCAGGGTGATCTACACGACCAACAGCATCGAATCGCTGAACTACCAGCTCCGCAAGATCATCAAGAACCGCGGGCAGTTCCCCAACGACATGGCAGTGATCAAGCTGCTCTGGCTGGCGATCTGCGACATCGAGGACAAGCGGGCCTTGGCCCGGGCGAAGGAACGCGGCCAGAAAGGCAAACGGAAGGCCCCCGGCCGGCTCGTTGAAGGACAGGTCGTCACCAACTGGAAGCAGGCCATCGCGCAGTTGTCGGTGGCCTACCCGGAACGCATCAACCAGCACCTCTAAGCATGGCTAACAGAATTCAGGAACGACGGACTTACACAGAAAACTTGACAAGCTC
>NZ_JAAXOQ010000074.1 GCF_012396015.1 Tsukamurella spumae
TGATCCGCCCCGGTGTGTCCGGAGACTCTCTGTGTTTGCTTGAGAGAGGATCCAACGATGGGAACGTCGAAGTACACGCCGGAGCTGAAGGCTCGGGCGTTGGAGATGGTCGAGGATGCGCGTGATGAGCATCCGTCGGAGTACGCGGCGATCGTGCATGTCGCGCAGTTGCTGAACATCACGACACCGGAGACGCTGCGTAAGTGGGTGCGGCAGGCGGAGGTGGACCGGGGCGCGAAGCCGGGGGTGTCCACGGCCGAGTCGGAGCAGGTTCGTGCACTCAAACGTGAAGTGGCGGAGCTGAAGCGGGCGAACGGGATCTTGAAGGCCGCGGCGGGTTTCTTCGCGGCCGAGCTCGACCGGCCACACCGCTGATCGTCGACTTCATCAGCTCCCACCTGGGTGACCGGGTGGGAGCTGATGGCCTGCTGTGGGGTGTCGAGTCGATGTGCGCCGTGCTCACTGAGTACGGCTGCCCGTTCGCCCCGTCGACGTACTACGACTGGATCTCCCGCGGGTCTTCTGCCCGTGACTACCGGGATGCGTTGGTGATCAACATGATTCATGATGCGAGGACGAAGGAACGGTTCACCGGGGTGCTCGGGGCGCGGAAACTGTGGGTGGTGTTCAACTCGCGTGGGTTCACCGTCGCCCGGTGCACCATCGAGCGGCTGATGCGGCTGATGGGCTGGCACGGCGAGATCAAGGGCACCGCGCCGCGGACCACCCGCCGCAACCCGTCCCATGACCGGGCTCCGGACCTGGTGCAGCGCCGGTTCTGGGCGCCGGCTCCGGACCGGCTGTGGGTGTGCGATTTCACGTACTGCAGGACCGCGTCAGGGTGGGTGTACACGGCGTTCGTCACCGATGTGTTCGCCCGCCGGATCGTGGGCTGGAAATGCTCGACCGCGATGACCGAGTCGCTGGTGCAAGCTGCGGTAGACCAGGCTATCAGTGACAGGAAACGTTGGGGTGCAGTTACTTTCGATCAGCTCATTCATCACAGTGATGCGGGGTCGCAGTACACCGCGATCACCTACAGTCAGTCGTTGGCCGACATCGGTGTGCGGCCGTCGATCGGCAGTATCGGCGACAGCTACGACAACGCGCTCGCCGAGTCGGTGAACTCGAGCTACAAGACCGAGCTCGTCTACCGCGAAGCCCCGTGGGCCGGCCTGGCCGACCTGCAGGCGGCGACCGCCGAATGGGTGCACTGGTACAACCACGAACGCCCGAACGGGTACTGCAACGACCTGAGCCCGGTGCACGCCGAGCGGATCTACTACGATCGACACCAGGCCACCGAAACGGTGCCTACCCTGCCTGACCAGCTGGTCCAGGTAGCCAACTGAGAGATCCTCCGGGAAACCCGGGGTGGTTCA
>NZ_JAAXOQ010000075.1 GCF_012396015.1 Tsukamurella spumae
GTCACCAGAACCCTCGATCCCCGGGGGTGACGAAGAGGAGGAGGTGCTGAAGATGTTGTTCATCGGAGATGACTGGGCCGAAGATCACCACGATGTGGAGCTTCAGGACGAAGAGGGGCGGGTGTTGCGACGTGCTCGTCTCCCCGAGGGGATGGCGGGTATCACTGGATTCGGCGAACTCGTCGGCACCTTCCTGCCCGACGACGGTCAGCCTGAGGACGTGCTGGTCTGCATCGAAATCGACCGCGGTCCTTGGGTGAATGCGCTGATCGCGGCCGGCTACCGCGTGTTCGGGGTCGATCCGAAGCAAGCCCACCGCCATCGGGAGATCCTCTCCAGCTCGGGCGCCAAAAGCGACAAGGGTGACGCGCACGCGCTCGCGGACATGGTCCGCACGCGCCGTCTGCAGCTACGCGAAGCCGGCGGTGACAGTGATATCGCCGCGGCGGTCAAGGTCGTTGCCCGTGCGCATCAGAGCATGATCTGGGAACGGACCCGACACATGTCGCGGTTGCGGGCCGCGCTGCGTGAGTACTTCCCCGCGATCCTGCTGATCTGCTCGGAGCTGGACCTGCCGTTGACCAGCCGCCCGATCCTGTCGATGCTCTCGAAGGCACCCACTCCCGAGCAGGCCGCGAAACTCACCGCCCGCCATATCCTGCCGATGCTCAAAGGCTACCGCAGCAAAGACGCGAAAGCGGATCGCATCCAACAGATCCTGCGCGATGAGCATCTCGGTCAACCGGCCATGGTGGCGTCCGCGTATGCGGCATCGGTTCGATCATCGATCGCGGTGTTGAGCGTGATCATCACCGAAGCCGACCGCCTCGAGGGGGAGGTGAAGACACATTTTGGCCGGCACCCGGCCGCTGACATCATCGCCAGCCAGCCCGGCCTCGGTGAGATCCTCGGCGCCCGGGTGCTCGCCGAATTCGGGGACGCCCCCGGGCGTTACCGCAGCGCAAAGGCGCGGAAGAACTACGCCGCGACCAGCCCCATCACCCGCCAATCCGGGAAATCACGGATCGTCGCCGCCAGGTTCATCCACAACGATCGCCTCGTCGACGCTCTCCAGCTCCAGGCATCCTGCGCGCTGATGCACGACCCGCACGCGAAGGCCTACTACGACCAACAGCGGGCCCGCGGAGTCAAGCACAATGCGGCACTGCGCCAGCTCGCCAACCGGCTCGTCGGAATCCTCCACGGCTGCCTCGCCAGCGGCACCCAATACGACCAGACCGTCGCCTGGTCGCACCACCAACAGGCCGTGGCGGCTTGACACACAACGTCCAGGGATGTCTTAACAGCGTTAGCCCAGA
>NZ_JAAXOQ010000076.1 GCF_012396015.1 Tsukamurella spumae
GGCGGATCCAAGAGGCTAGCGCAACACGGCTCTATGCTGCTTGTTCGGATAGTAGTTGGTCGAGTGCCTCGGCTGGTGTCTGCCAGTCGAGGCGCTTGCGGGGCCGGCGGTTTAGCTGGGCGGCGACGAGGTCGAGGTAGCCCGGACCCCACCGTGAGAGGTCGGTGCCTTTCGGGAAGTACTGGCGGAGAAGACCATTGGTGTTCTCGTTGCTGGCCCGCTGCCACGGTGAGTGTGGATCGCAGAAGTAGATGTCAATCCCGGTCGCGGCAGTGACCAACTCGTGCCTGGCCATCTCGGATCCTTGATCCCAGGTCAGAGAACATTGAAGCTGTTCGGGTAGTTCTCCGATCTTGTCGATCAAGGCCGCGGCGACGGTCTCCGCGGTGTGATCGCCGGGCAGGTGCAGCAGCATGACGAACCCGGTCGCCCGTTCGACGAGGGTGCCGATCGCCGACGCTGAGGTGGTCGATCCGAGGATCAGATCGCCCTCCCAGTCGCCGGGGATCGCCCGGTCCTCCACGTCTTTCGGACGTTCGCTGATGTTGACCATGTTCGGTATCCGGTTCCGAACAGTGTTGCTGCGCTGAGGCTTACGCAGCTTCCTTCCCGTGCGCAGATGCGTAGTCAACTCGCGGCGCAACTCACCGCGTCCCTGAACGTAGAGGGCCTTGTAGATCGTCTCATCCGACACACGCATCTCCAGATCGTCGGGGAACTCCACCCGCAACCGGTTCGAGATCTGCTCCGGACTGAAGTCGTCTTCGAGCCACTGTTGCACCACCTGCTGCAGGCGAGGGTTCGAGGCCAGTTTCCCCGACACCGGCCTGCGAGCTGCGGCATCCGCTGCGGCCTGCGCAGTACTCGCCCGATACCGCCGCTCCCGCTCGTACTCGTATCGCTGGCCGTTGACCGTCCGACCGTGGATGAACGTTCCAGCACGGCGCAGCTCACGGCTGATCGTGCTCGGCGAGCGCCCCAACCGCTCAGCGATCTGACGCACCGTCAGCCCACCAGCCCTGAGCAGGGCAATCTCCTCTCGATCGGCAAAATCAAGCCTCCGGTACAAACGCTCACCGGTCCGGATCGCGGGCTTCATCCCTCCACGATCGTTGAAGAACCGGCTTGCCAGTCTCTCCGACACCCCCGCAGCGGCAGCCGCGTCCGTGACCGTCTTACCGCTGCGGATCTGATCCCAGAACGGACGCTCCCGCTCCGCCGGGCTCTTCGGTCTTCCCATCAGACAACACCTCATCTACCTCAGATGTTGCGCTGACCCCTTGGACCCAAG
>NZ_JAAXOQ010000077.1 GCF_012396015.1 Tsukamurella spumae
GGGACTGCTGCACGATCGGGTGACAGTGTCGGTGTCATGCCGCTGAGGCGGCTGTGTTGATGATCGTCTCGTATTCGACGGGCGTCAACCGGCCGAGGCGGACCTGACGGCGTCGGCGGTGGTAGGTCCGTTCGATCCAGGTGACGATCGCGATCCGCAGCTGCTCGCGGGTGGCCCACCGCTGCCGGTCGAGGACGTTGCGTTGCAGCAGCGCGAAGAACGATTCCATCGCTGCATTGTCGCCGGCGGCGCCGACGCGGCCCATCGATCCGACCAGGCCGTGCCGATTGAGTGCGGACACGAACTTCCGCGACCGGAACTGAGAACCCCTGTCCGAGTGGACAATACAACCAGCAACATCGCCGTCTCGGCGGGCGACCGCATGGTTGAGCGCAGCAACGGCGAGACGGGATTGCATGCGGTCATCGATGCTGTAGCCGACGATCCGCCCCGAGCAGGCATCCTTGATCGCGCAGAGGTAGAGCTTGCCTTCGTCGGTCCAGTGCTCGGTGATATCGGTCAACCACAATTGGTTCGGGGAGTCGGCGGTGAAGTCGCGTTCAACCAGGTCATCGTGCACCGGCGGCCCCGGCTTCTTACCGTTCTTCCCACGTTTCTTACCGAAGCTCGACCACCAGCCGTTGGCGCAGCAGATCCGCCACGCCGTCCTCGCGCTCATCGCCTGACCAGCGTGTTCGGCTTCGTCGGCGAGGAACCGGTACCCGAACTCCGGGTCCTCGCAGTGCGCATCGAACAGGGCGTTCGCCCGCGCGGCCGCGACCCGATCGGCGGTGGTGACCGCCTCCTTGAGCCACCGGTAGTAGGGCTGTCTGGCGAGCTTGAGTACCCGGCACGTCACCGCGACGGGGATTCCGTCGGCGGCGAGCTCCTTCACGAGCGGGTAGAACCTTTTCCCGGCAGGTTCGCCTGCGACAGATACGCCGCGGCCCGGCGCAGGACCTCATTCTCCTGCTCCAACAACCGGATTCGCTTGTTGGCCTCCCGCAACTCCGCCGACTGCCCCGACGTCATCCCAGGCTTGTTGCCGTCATCGATGTCGGCGCGTCGCATCCACTTCTGCAACGTCATCTCATGGATCCCGAAGTCCTTCGCGATCTGCGCGAGCGTCACACCGCTCTCACGATCCCGGGCAACCCGGACCACATCATCACGGAACTCTTTCGGATAAGGCTTAGGCACAGTAGTCATCCTTCCAGGCCGCCCTCCCGGGGCAAGCCAGATCAGATGTCACCTAACCGTGCACCAGTCCC
>NZ_JAAXOQ010000078.1 GCF_012396015.1 Tsukamurella spumae
CTAGTGGCGCGGGTTTGAAGTTGTTGGACGGTTCGCCTTCTCGAGGATCTGTTCGGCGGTCTTGGTCCAGACGAACGGGTGGGCTCTGGGGTTCCAGCCGTCGATGAACGCTCGGATCTTGGTGTTGAGGTCTTTGACGGAGGTGAACACGCCGCGGCGGATCGCTTGTCGTTCGACGATGCCGAACCAGGCTTCGACGAGGTTCATCCAGGAGGCGTGGGTCGGGGTGAAGTGCACGATCATCCGAGGGTGGCGTGCGAGCCAGGCTTTCACCTCTTTGTGCTTGTGAGCTGCGTAGTTGTCCATCACTAGGTGCAGCACGACGGGGTTGCCGTCGGCGTCGAGCACGTCGCGGTAGACGCGCTCGATCTGGCGCAGGAACGCCAGGAACTCCTGGTGGCGGTGCTTGGGTTTGAGGGCGGCGGTGACCTTCCCGGTCGCGATGTCGAGGGCGGCGAACAAGGTGGTGGTGCCGTGCCGGTAGTAGTCGTGGGAGCGGCGTTCGACCTTCCCGGGCTGCATCGGCAGGATCGGCACCGTCCGGTCCAGGGCTTGGATCTGCGACTTCTCGTCCACGCACAGGACGATCGCGTTCTGGGGCGGGTGAAGGTACAGCCCGCAGATGTCGGTGACCTTCCCGACCAGCTCGGGGTCGGTGGAGAACCGGAACGACTCGGCCTTGAACGGCTTGATCCCGTACGCCCGCCACGCCCGCGCTACCGCGGCCGGCGACACCTTGATCCGGGCGGCGAGCAGCCTGGTCGACCAATGCGTCACACCAAGGCTTTTCGGCGGCGGCGTGAGCGTTGCGACGATGATCGCATCCTGATCGAGCTCCCGCGGACGGCCTGGCCGATCCCGATCGGCCAGGCCGTCGAGGCCACGTTCGAGATACCGATCCCGCCAGGCGATCACCGTCGTCCGGCTCGCATCGACCAGCTCGGCGATCCGCTGATTGGATTCCCCATCGGCGGCGAGCAGAACGATCCTCGCCCGCTTGGCCGCGGACGCCCGCACCGAAGCGGACCGGGTCCACGACTCCAGTACCTCCCGGTCGCCGTCGCGCAGCGTCAACGCCGGAGCAGGATGATTCGCCATACCCCGATTCTCGCAGGCGTCGAACCGTTCAATGATTAACGACACGCGCCACTAG
>NZ_JAAXOQ010000079.1 GCF_012396015.1 Tsukamurella spumae
TTCACCTACCGAGTGCTTTCTGCTTGAGGAACTGTAGCTCTAGACAAGTCCCAGTTTCCCCTGTTCAGGGAGCACTTCGGTCTATTTGCGCCCAGCGATCCGCAGATCCCCATGAAACACCGGGGTTTACTCAGGACCCTTCAATCCCCAAGCATGGCACCGGGTCGCTGTCGAGACCAAGGCGAGTGTGCTCGCGACGGCACCATCGGCGATCCGTCGGCTGGCTCCGGTGTTTTCGGAGATCGGGGTGCCTCAGACGCTGCGCACAGTCGCCGCCGCAGGTGAACCGCTCACCGCTACTGTGGCCAGTTCCTGGGAATCGACCGGCGCGCCGATAGTCCGCAACGGATACGGTCTCTCGGAGGTCGGCATGGTTCTAGGGGACGCTTTCGGGCCCGGCCCGACAGCACGACCGGGAATGCTCACCCACCCGATTCCGGGCTTCGATCCCTTTCTAGTCGGCCCAGACGGTTCGCCATCGCTTGCAGATGAGCCCGGGCTCATCGCCGTTCGTCGACCGCGGCATCAGATGTCCGCAGGTTACGAAAATGCCCCTGCGCAGTGGCAGCAAAGTTGGCACGGTGAGGTCTTTGTCACCGAAGACCGAGCCCGCATCGACGGCGAGGGGCGATGGATGATCGAGGGACGAGCGGACGACATGATCATCACCTCTGGACATAACGTGAGTCCGGTCGAGGTGGAGGATGCGATTCTCAAGCACCCCGCAATCACAGAAGCTGCCGCGGTCGCCTACGCCGATCATGCTCGCGGTGATGTGGTGCGAGCCGTCGTAGTGGCTCCACAACCCGGAATAGACGTCGACGAACTAACCCGCCAACTCAAAGACCTTGTCGCACAACATGTGGGCAAGTATGCATCGCCGCGTGTCGTTACCTTCGTCGATGCGCTTCCGCGCAACGAAGTTGGAAAGCTGCGACGAGCCTCGCTACGGCCACAGTAGCGAAACCTCACACTGGTGACTAGGCTCATCGAAAGTCCCCAGTGATGCGCATCGAAATTCCCCACCTGGGTGCGGGGTTATTGTAGTGGTCGTCGGGTGGGTGCGATCGCGGTGCGGTGGGTTTCGTTGCGGGCGTGATGGTT
>NZ_JAAXOQ010000008.1 GCF_012396015.1 Tsukamurella spumae
TGGCGGGGCACATGTTCGCCAATTACGACGGTGTGCTCAAGGTCGATGGTGAGGTCGGGAACAAGAAGACCTACGACCCCCGCTCGTACCTGAAGAAGGCCGAGGCGTCGATGGCCGAGCGGGTCGTGGAGGCGTGCAACGACCTCCACTCCGCCGGCAAGTCGATCAGTACCAAGTAGCCGGAAAAGGCTGCATCACAATCTTATCCCGCCCGTCGCAGCGGATTTCGCCGCGCAACGGGCACTCTCGAAAGGAACAAGTCATGACGATTCGTGTAGGCGTGAACGGATTCGGCCGGATCGGCCGCAACTTCTTCCGCGCGGTCGCCGCGCAGAAGGCACTGGGCACCACCGACATCGAGATCGTGGCGGTCAACGACCTCACCGACAACGCGATGCTCGCCCACCTGCTCAAGTTCGATTCCATCCTGGGACGCCTCGATGAGGACGTGGTCGCCGATGGCGACACCATCCGCGTCGGCGATCAGGTCATCAAGGCCCTGGAGGTGCGCGAGGGTCCGGCGGCGCTGCCGTGGGGTGATCTCGGTGTCGATGTCGTCATCGAGTCGACCGGCATCTTCACCGCCCGGGACAAGGCCCAGGGGCACCTGGATTCCGGCGCCAAGAAGGTGATCGTCTCGGCGCCGGCCGACGGTGCCGATCTCACCGTGGTCATGGGTGTCAACGACGACCAGTACGACGGCAGCCAGGACGTCATCTCCAACGCCTCGTGCACGACCAACTGCCTCGGCCCCCTGGCGAAGGTCGTCAACGACGAGTTCGGCATCGTCAAGGGCCTGATGACCACGGTCCACGCCTACACCCAGGACCAGAACCTGCAGGACGGCCCGCACAAGGATCCGCGCCGTGCCCGTGCCGCCGCCATCAACGTGGTTCCCACCTCCACCGGCGCCGCGAAGGCCATCGGGCTCGTGCTGCCCGAGCTCGCGGGCAAGCTCGACGGCTACGCGCTGCGCGTGCCGATCCCCACCGGCTCGGTGACGGATCTGACTGTGCAGCTGGAGAAGAAGGCCACCGTCGAGGAGATCAACGCGGCCATGAAGGCAGCAGCCGTGGGCGACCTCGAGGGCATCCTCAAGTACTACGACGCCCCGATCGTCTCCTCCGACATCGTCACCGACCCGCACAGCTCGCTGTTCGACGCCGGCCTGACCAAGGTCATCGACGACCAGGCCAAGGTCGTGTCCTGGTACGACAACGAGTGGGGCTACAGCAACCGCCTCGTCGATGTCGCGGGCCTCGTCGGGAAGTCGCTCCGATGACCTCGACCCAGCGCGGTGTCTCCGACATCATCCAGGTGGGCGCCCGCGAGATCCTCGATTCCCGTGGCAATCCCACGGTGGAGGTGGAGGTGGTGTTGGCCGACGGTAGTTTCGCTCGGGCGGCGGTGCCGTCGGGTGCGTCGACCGGTGAGCATGAGGCTGTGGAGTTGCGTGACGGTGGTGATCGTTACCTGGGTAAGGGCGTGACGAAGGCCGTTGAGGGTGTGCTGGAGGTGATCGCGCCGGAGGTGATCGGTATCCCGGCGGATGAGCAGCGGATCATCGATCAGACGCTGCTGGATCTGGATGGCACCCCGGATAAGAGCCGCCTGGGTGCGAACGCGCTGCTGGGTGTGTCGCTGGCGGCGGCGAAGGCCGCGGCGGAGTCGGCGGCGTTGCCGTTGTTCCGTTACCTGGGTGGGCCGAACGCGCACATCCTGCCGGTGCCGATGATGAACATCCTCAACGGTGGTGCGCATGCCGATAGTGGTGTGGATGTGCAGGAGTTCATGGTCGCGCCGATCGGGGCGGAGACCTTCAAGGAGTCGCTGCGGTGGGGTGCGGAGGTGTATCACGCCTTGAAGTCGGTGCTCAAGAAGAAGGGCCTGAACACCGGCCTCGGCGACGAGGGTGGTTTCGCGCCGTCCGTCGCCGGCACGCGGGAGGCGTTGGAGCTGATCTCGGAGGCGATCGCCACCACCGGCCTGACGTTGGGGTCGGATGTGGCGTTGGCGTTGGATGTCGCGGCTACCGAGTTCTACGGACCGGAGGGGTACAGGTTCGAGGGTAGGACGCTGACGGCTGCGGAGATGGGTGAGTTCTACCGTGGTCTGGTCGGTGAGTTCCCGCTGGTCTCGATCGAGGATCCGCTCTCGGAGGACGATTGGGAGGGGTGGGTTGATCTGACTGATGCGATCGGTGAGAAGGTGCAGTTGGTCGGTGATGATCTGTTCGTGACCAATCCGGAGCGTCTTGAGGACGGTATTGCTCGTGGTGCTGCGAATGCGTTGCTGGTGAAGGTCAATCAGATCGGTACGTTGACGGAGACCTTGGATGCGGTGGCGTTGGCGCATAACAATGGTTACAAGTCGATGATGAGTCATCGTTCGGGTGAGACGGAGGATACGACGATCGCTGATCTTGCGGTCGCGGTCGGGTCGGGTCAGATCAAGACCGGTGCTCCGGCGCGTAGTGAGCGGGTGGCTAAGTACAACCAGTTGCTGCGTATCGAGGAGGAGTTGGGGGACGCGGCGCGGTACGCCGGCGACACCGCCTTCCCGCGGTACGACGGGTGACCCCGCACGGCCACTGGGAGATCCCCAGTGGCCGTGCTGGTCACAGCACCGTCGCCAGCCGTCGGACCGCCTCCCGGAGCTCGTCGGGCCCGGAGGTGGTGAAACACAGCCGAAGCGCGTGGCCGAGGTCGCGGTGCACGGCGAACGCGGAGCCGGGGACGTAGGCCACGCCCGCGGCAACGGCATCGCGCAGCCGTGCCGATGTGACTGTGCCGTCGGCGAATTCACCCCACAGGAACATGCCGCCCTCGGGCGCGGTGAGGTGCAGCCGGTCGCCGAAGGCGTCGGTGAGCGCCGTGTGGAGGGCGAGGGCGCGCTCGCCGTACACGGCGCGGATCGTCTGGATGTGGTCGTCGATCCACGCGGAGTCGGCGAGCAGCTCCGCGGCCACCGCCTGCGTGAGGCTCGAACCGCACAGATCGGCGCCCTGTTTGAGCCGCTCGACGAGCGCGAGCACGGCCGGGTCGCCGTGCATCCAGCCCACCCTCAGCCCGGGGGCCACGATCTTGGACGCGCTGGACAGACGGATCACCCGGTCGGAGAACGCGGCGACGGGCGGCACCGTCGGGCCGGCGAACCGCAGCTCTCCGTACGGGTCGTCCTCGATGATCCAGAATCCGAATTCGTCTGCGAGCTCAGCGAGTTCGCGTCGCCGTTCCACCGTCATGGTGGCACCGCCGGGGTTGTGGAAGTTGGAGACCGTGTGGACGATCCGGACCTGCTCGCGCTGCAGCAGCGGCCGTAGCTCGTCGATGCGCATTCCACCGGAGTCCAGCGGCACGCCGACCACCCGGGCGCGGGTGGTGTCGAAGGCCTGCAGCGCTCCGATGTAACCCGGATCCTCGACGATCACCGTGTCGCCGGGATCGAGCAGCGCCTGCGCGAGGAGCGAGAGCGCCTGCTGGGAACCGTGCGTGATGATGACGGTGCCGGCATCGCGTCCGAGCTTCGCGGACTCGCGGGTGTGGACGATCTCGCGCAGCGACGGCGCGCCCGTGGTCACTCCGTACTGCAGGGCGGCCGGGGACGCGAGCGCCGCCTGCGTGGCACGAGCTACCCGCGCGGTGGGCAGGAGCTCGGGTGCGGGCAGCCCGCCGGCGAGCGAGAGGACGTCGGGCCGTTCGGTGACGGCGAGCAGGTCGCGGATCGCCGAACCGCGGACGGCACGGACGGACTGGGAGCCTCGTTCTTCGGACATGCGAGGAGTCTGTCAGCGCGAATCCCACGTGTCGAGAGGATTATCTCAGTAATTGAGAAGGTACGGGTCAAGCCCAGTTCAACGTGCGGTCCACCGCGCGGTTCCACTCGCTGAAGAGATGCTCGCGCTGTTCGGCGGGCATCGTCGGCAGCCAGCGCCGGTCCTCGGCCCAGTTGGTGCGGATCTCGTCGAGCGTCCAGACACCGGTCGCGTAGCCGGCGGCGTACGCGGCGCCGAGGGCCGTGGTCTCGATGATCCGCGGCCGGATCACGGGCACGTTCAGCACGTCCGCCTGGAACTGCATGAGCGTGTCGTTGACCACCATGCCGCCGTCCACCCGCAGCTCGGTGAGCGGGATGCCGCTGTCCGCGTTCATGGCGTCGATCACCTCGCGGGACTGGTAGGCCGTGGCCTCCAACGCCGCCCGCGCGATGTGCCGCTTGTCGGAGAACCGCGTCAGGCCCACGATCACGCCGCGGGCGTCGGGCCGCCAGCGCGGTGCGAACAGGCCCGAGAAGGCCGGCACCACGTACACGCCGCCGTTGTCCGGGACGGCGGTCGCGAGCTCCTCCACCTCGGGCGCCGCCGAGATGATGCCGAGGTTGTCGCGCAGCCACTGCACCAGCGAGCCGCTCACCGCGACCGAGCCCTCCAGGGCGTACACCGGCGCACCGTCGCCCAATCGGTAACAGACGGTGGTCAACAGCCCGTGCTCGCTGAAGACCGGCCGCTCGCCCGTGTTGACCAGCAGGAAGTTCCCCGTGCCGTAGGTGTTCTTGGCCGTCCCCGGATCGAGCGCGGCCTGGCCGAACATGGCGGCCTGCTGATCGCCGAGGATGCCGGCGATCGGCACGCCCCCGAAGACGCCGCGCTCGCGGACCGTGCCGTACACCTCGGAGCTGGACCGGATCTCGGGCAGCATCGACACGGGAACGCCCATGGCCGCGCACGTCGCGGGGTCCCAGGCGCTATCGGCGAGGCTCATCAGCATCGTCCGCGAGGCGTTCGTGATGTCGGTGATGTGCAGGGGGCGCGCGCCGTCGGCCGAGGCGTCGCCGAAGTCGTCGTCCGTGGTCAGGTTCCACACCAGCCACGAGTCGATCGTCCCCGCGCACAGCTCGCCGCGCTCGGCGCGCTCGCGGGCACCGTCGACGTTGTCGAGGATCCAGGCGATCTTCGGCCCCGAGAAGTACGTGGACAGCGGGAGGCCGCAGGACCGCTTGAACCGGTCCCGGTCCGGCTCCTCGAGGCCCACGGACGCGAGCTCCTCGCACAGCTCCTCGGTGCGGGTGTCCTGCCAGACGATGGCGTTGTGGATCGGCTCGCCCGTGGCCCGGTCCCACACGACCACCGTCTCGCGCTGATTGGTGATCCCGACGGCCGCGATGTCGGCCGCGGTGAGGTCGGCGGTCGCCAGCGCCTGCGAGCACACCAGGCGCGTGTTCACCCATATCTGCGTGGCGTCGTGCTCCACCCACCCGCCGCGTGGGAAGATCTGGTCGTGTTCCCGTTGTTCGGAGGCCACGATGGTCCCGCGCCGGTCGAAGATGATGCACCGAGTCGAACTGGTGCCCTGATCGATAGCGGCGACGAACTGCGGGTCGCGAGATGTAACTGCCACGCCCGAATACTGACATGGGGATCACTGATGAACGCTGCCAACCCTGAAACCGCCACTGCCGCGGCCACGCCCACGGGGGTCTCGACCACCGCGCCGCTGCTGTCGCCGGAGTACCGGGCACAGGCCTGGGACCGGCTCGGGTCCGAGGAGTTCGATGTCGTCGTGATCGGCGGCGGCGTCGTCGGTGTCGGGTCGGCGCTGGACGCGGCCACCCGCGGGCTCAAGGTGGCGCTCGTCGAGGCCCGTGACTTCGCGTCCGGCACCAGCTCGCGCAGCTCGAAGATGTTCCACGGCGGCCTGCGGTACCTCGAGCAGCTGGAGTTCGGGCTGGTCCGCGAGGCCCTGCACGAGCGCGAGCTGTCGCTCTCGACGCTCGCGCCGCACCTGGTCAAGCCGCTGCCCTTCCTCGCACCGCTCACCAAGCGCGTGATCGAGCGGCCCTACATGGCCGCCGGCATGTTCCTCTACGACACCATGGGCGGCGCCAAGTCCGTGCCCGCGCAGAAGCACCTCACCCGGGCCGGCGCCCTGCGCCTGGCCCCGGGCCTGAAGCGGGACGCGCTCATCGGCGGCATCCGCTACTTCGACACCGTCGTCGACGACGCCCGGCACACCATGACCGTCGCCCGCACGGCCGCCCACTACGGCGCCGTCGTACGGACATCGACGCAGGTCGTGGACTTCCTTCGCGAGGCCGACCGGGTCTCCGGCGTGGTGGTCCGCGACAGTGAGACCGGCGCCGTCACCGACATTCGTTCCACCGTGGTCATCAACGCGACCGGCGTATGGACCGACGAGCTGCAGGCCCTGTCCCATCAGAAGGGGCGCTTCCGGGTCCGGGCCAGCAAGGGCGTGCACATCCTCGTGCCGCGCGACCGCATCGTCAGCGACGTCGCCCTGATCCTGCGCACCGAGAAGAGCGTCCTGTTCGTCATCCCGTGGGGCATCCACTGGATCATCGGCACGACCGACACCGACTGGAACCTCGATCTCGCGCACCCCGCCGCCACCGCGACGGACATCGACTACATCCTCGACCACGTCAACAAGGTGCTCATCACCGAGCTGACCCGCGACGACATCACCGGCGTCTACGCGGGCCTGCGCCCGCTGCTGGCCGGCGAGTCGGACGAGACCAGCAAGCTCTCCCGCGAGCACGCCGTCGCCGCGATCGCGCCGGGCCTCGTGACGATCGCGGGCGGCAAGTACACCACCTACCGGGTGATGGCGTCGGACGCCGTCGACGCCGCGGAGGCCTACCTGCCGCACAAGGTGCCCGCCTCCTGCACGGAGAAGGTGCCGCTCGTCGGCGCGGACGGCTACTACGCGCTCACCAACCAGACGACGTCGATCGCGCGCGAGCACGACGTGCATCCGCACCGCGTCACGCACCTGCTGAACCGGTACGGCTCGCTCATCGGCGACGTCCTGGCGCTGGCCGACGCGGACCGGGGCCTGCTCGAGCCGCTGGCCGGTGCCCCGCAGTACCTGCGCGTCGAGGCCGTGTACGCCGCGAAGGCCGAGGGCGCGCTGCACCTCGAGGACGTCCTGGCCCGCCGCACCCGCATCTCCATCGAGTACGCCGACCGCGGACTCGAGGCGGCCGCCGAGGTCGCCGAGCTCATCGCACCGATCCTCGGCTGGTCCGGCGCAGACGTCGCCCGCGAGCTGGAGAACTACGGCGCGCGCGTGGCCGCGGAGATCGAGTCGCAGAACATGCCCGACGACGAGACCGCCGACGCCCTGCGTGCGGCGGCGCCCGAGGCGCGGGGCGAGATCCTCGAGCCCGTCCCCGTCCCGGGCAGCACGACGAAGGCCGTGGGGCGCTGACGGTGCCCGGCGGGCCCCGGCGCGCACGGTAGGCCGAACGGCCGATCCCGCGCGCGCAGGTGCGTCCTTTCGGCTGATCCGGGGGGCGGCACCGTCGGGCATCGTGGCCCGTATGACCCGCTATCGCTTCCTCGACGTACTCCGCGGCTTCGCGCTGCTCGGCATCCTGCTGGTGAACGTGCTCGACATCGCGACGCCGCACGGCGAGCCGGCCGGGCGCGCGGTCCTCGACCTCGCCGTGCAGAGCCGGTTCGTGCCGATCTTCACCCTGATGTTCGGGGTGTCCCTGTACCTCATCGCCGGCGGCGCGCGGCGCCGCGGCACGGCCGGATGGTCGGCGCTGGCGCTGCGGATGCTCGCGCTCGGGGCCATCGGCGCGGTGCACATGCTGCTCTACTCCGGCGACATCCTCCGGTCCTACGCGATCGGCGGCCTGCTGGTGATCCCGCTCGTGGTCTGGCTGCCGGCGTGGATCAACCTGCTCCTCGGCACCGCGCTCACCGGCCTCGCGTTCGGGCTCGGCTCCGGGGGCGTCGAGACGCTGCCCGGCCTGATGCTCGTGGGCGCGGGTGCCGCGGGGCTGGGCGTGCCGGCCCTGCTGGAGGGGTCCCGACGGTTCGCCGGCGTGCTGCTCGCGCTGTCCGTCGCGGTCGCCGCACCGCTCCTGTGGCGGTACCTGCAGGCCGGTGGCGGCGACCCGAGGTTCAGCGTCGACGGTGCTCGTGCGGGTCTGTGCATGGCGGTGGGGTACATCGCGGTGCTCGCGCTGCTGTGGCAGCTGAGGCCCGTCCGGCGGGTGCTCGCGGCGGTGTTCGAGCCGCTGGGCAGGATGTCGCTGACCAACTACGTCGGGGCGTCGCTCGTGACCGTGGTCGCCGCGCCCGTCCTGGGGCTCGCGGCCGAGTCCACGATCGGACCGACCAGCTGCTACGCGGTCGTCCTGATCCTGGTGCAGTCCGCGGCCTCGCGGCTGTGGCTCGCGCACTTCCGGTACGGTCCGCTCGAGTGGGTGGTGCGCGCGGCCACCTGGCGAACGCGGCCCCCGTTCCGGCGCGACCCCGGGCCGTCGGACCCGGCTGCGGCACGGCGGACCGTCGACCCCGCTCGGATAGATTCGTGACATGAAGCGTTCCGGCGCGATCGGTTTCGCGGCGCTGGCCCTGATCCCCTGGGCGATCGGGGTCCTGTTGACGGCCGAATCGGCGCGGGGCCTCGCGGGTCACCGCGCGGCGTGGAGCCTGGTGGTCGAGATCCTGACCTCGGTCGGCGCACTGATCGTGCTGGCCGCCGTGGTCCGTCGATGGCCGATCGGCGCGGCGTGGTCCGGCATCGGGCTCGCCCTCCTGACGGCGGTGACCGCCGCCACGGCCCTCGAGTACCCGATCTGGCCCGCGGGCGCGAGCTGGCTGTTCGTCCTCGTGGCCGGCGTCGCCGCCGCGCGGGCGGAGTCCGTGGTCGACGGTGCCCTGGTCGCCGCCGCGGCGGTGCTCGCGGTGCTGTCCATCGCGCCGACCGCCCGGCAGGATCCGACGTTGTGGGTCGTGGCGCTGCTCGCGGCGGGCGCGACCGCCACCTCGATCGGTTTCGGGCATCGGCATCGCGTCGCGGAGCGGCGGTTGGTGACGGCGCGGGCGGACGCCTCGGTGAACGAGCGCAGAGCCATGGCGCGTGAACTGCACGATGTCATCGCCCACGAGGTGACCGGGATCGTGGTGCTCGCGCAGGCGGGGATCGCCGCCGGCGACGACGGGAGCGGCGTGCTCGCCCGCATCGAACGCAGCGGTGCGCGGGCCCTGGCCGACATCCGGGCCATGGTCGGCACGCTGCGCGACCCGGACGTCGTCGCGCCGCCGCGGGCACCGTCGGCCTCCGGCGCGGCGGGGCTGCGCGCGACCCTGGAGCCGCTCGCCTCCACCTCCGTCCTCGTGCACGTGGCGGCGGAGGCGGACGGCGAGGACGTCTCGGATCTGGTGCGGCTCGTCGCGCACCGCGTCGTGTCCGAGGGCATCACCAACGCGCGCCGGCACGCCGCGGGCTCGGTGGTACGGGTCACCGTCGAGCGGGCCGACGGTGAGCTGCTGGTGGACGTCGTGGACGACGGACCCTCCGCGGGCGGGCCGCCCGGGCCCGGGCCCGGCGGCGGAACGGGGCTGATCGGGCTGATGGAGAGGTCGGCGACGGTCGGCGGCACGGTGACCGCCGGGCCGGAGGAGAACGGATGGCGGCTCGCTGCGCGGCTGCCGGTGAGGCAGGTGTGAATGACGATCCGGGTGGTGCTCGCCGACGACCAGGAGATGGTGCGGATCGGGTTCGCCATGATCCTCGGCGCCGCGTCCGATGTGGAGGTGGTGGGCCAGGCGGCCGACGGTGCCGAGGCCGTCGCAGTGATCGCCGAGACCCGGCCCGATGTCGCGCTCCTGGACATCCGGATGCCGCGCGTCGACGGGATCGAGGTGTGCCGGCGGGTGACCGCGGCGGGTACCCGGGCGGTGATGGTCACGACCTTCGGCGAACCCGACTACGTGGATGCGGCGCTGGCCGCAGGTGCGTCGGGGTTCCTGCTCAAGGACGCGGGCCCCGACCTGCTGCTCGCCGCGGTGCGGGCGGCCGCGTCGGGGGACGCCCTGATCAGCCCCGAGCTCACCGTCGACCTGCTGCGCCGCAGCCGGGGCATGGGGCGGGGCTCCGCCGACGCGGTGGCGGCGCTCGGCGAGCTGACCGCGCGGGAGCGGGAGGTGGCACGGTGCGTCGCGCGCGGCCGGACCAACGCGGAGATCGCCGATGAACTGGTGATCAGCCTCGGCACGGTCAAGACCCACCTCGGCGCGGTCACGCGACGACTGGGAGCGCGCAACCGCGTCGAGATCGCCGCGGCCGTGTGGGCCGCGGGCGAGGTGGACTGACTACCGGGCCTGGGCGGCGGTGGTGGCGGGCGCTGCGGAGGTGGCGGACGCGGAGGGTGCTGCGGAGGTGGCGGGCGCGGAGGTCGCCGCGGAGGTGGACGGTGTCGCCGATGCGGACGGCGAGCCCGCGGGGGTGAGCACGAAGGTCCACGACCGGTTGTTGTCCGGATCGGTCAGCACGAGCTCGGCGCCGTTGCGCGACCAGATCCGCACGCCCTTGAGGGCCTCGCTGATGGCGGTCTGGGTGCCCTTCGGATCGGGGCAGTACATCATGGTGGAGGCGACGCCGTTGCCGAAGTCGAAGCGGTCCGCGCTGGCCAGCGATGCCGCGCTGCCGGTGAGCGAGTTGCACGAGTCGTTGCCCGAGATGTTGGAGCCCTGGACCCGGAACCAGGCCTGGGGGTCGGACTTCAGGCGCCACTGCGAGCCCACGATCGAGGGCTTCGACGGCGCCGCCGCACTCGGCTTCACGGAGCCGGACGGGTTGGCGGGATCGGCGCCCGCGGATGCGGCGCACCCGGCCGTGAGGACGGCGGCACCCGCGAGCAGAGGAAGGACGAGGGAGGCGGTCATACGCATCATGTGTGCGATTATGCCGCCTCCCTCGTCACAGGGGAAACTTCAGTAACACCCTAGTTGGGCTTCGCGACCTCCACCGGCGTGCGATCCTCGGCCTGAGTCGAGGTCGTCGAAGCCGTGATCGCGGGCCCGGCGGCCTGCTCGGCGTCCTGGTCGGCGGTGTCGATCGCGGCGTCGGGGGCCATGTCGATCGTCGTGCGAAGCGGCTTGTTCGGCAGGAACGCGACGGCGATCAGTGTGACGATCGAGCAGGCGGTCGCGACCAGGAAGATCCGGCTGGTGGCGTCGCCGAACGCCGCATTGGTGATCGCCCGGATGAGCGGGCTGTGCGGGTCGCGGATGCCGTTCGTGACGACCCCCTCCTTGACCAGGTCCGTGACGCGTGCGGTGAGCACCGCGCCGAGGGCCGACACGCCGATCGCGCCGCCGAAGGTGCGGAAGAAGGCGACGGAGCTCGAGGCCGCGCCGATGTTGTGCACGCTGACGGTGTTCTGCACCGCGAGCACCAGGTTCTGCATCAGGGCACCGACGCCCAGGCCCATGATCGCGATGTAGAGCTGCACCTGCCAGATCGGGGTCAGGTGATCGATCGTGCTGAGCAGGGCGAAACCTGCGACGAGGACGATCGCGCCGCCCACGACGAAGCGCTTCCAGTTGCCGGTGCGCGTGATCAGCTGGCCGGACGCGATGGACGACAGGAGCATGCCCGCGACCATCGGGATGGTGAGGACGCCGGCCATCGTCGGGCTGTAGCCGCGCGAGTTCTGGAAGTACAGGCCCAGGAAGGACATCGCGCCGAACATGCCGACACCGACGGTGATCGAGGCGATGATCGCGAGCGCGGTGGTGCGCTCGGCGATGATCTGCAACGGGATGATCGGGTCCTTGGCGCGCAGCTCCACGAGCACCGTCGCGATGAGCAGCACGATGCCGACGGCCAGGTAGACGGCCGAGGAGGTCGAGACCCAGCCGTAGTTCTTACCGGCGAAGGAGACCCAGATGAGCAGGACGGATACGCCCGCGGTCAGCAGTGTGGCACCGAGCCAGTCGATGGTGACCTCGTCCTTGCGCTCGGACGTCAGGTGCAGGGTCCGCTGGATGAGGACCAGTGCGGCGAGCGCCAGCGGGACGCTGACGTAGAAGCACCAGCGCCAGCCGATGTGGTCGGTGATGACGCCGCCCAGGATCGGTCCGCCGGCCATCGACACACCCATGACGGCGCCCATGTAGCCGGAGTAGCGGCCGCGCTCGCGCGGCGGGATGATGCTGCCGATGATCGCGACCACGAGGGCCGTGAGGCCGCCCATGCCGATGCCCTGAATGACGCGGGCCACCAGCAGGATCTCGACGTTCGGGGTGGCGCCGGCCAGTACCGAGCCGATCACGAAGATGATGATCGCGGCTTGGACCAGGACCTTCTTGTTGAACAGGTCGGCCAGCTTGCCCCAGATCGGGGTCGACGCGGCGTTCGCCAGCAGGGCCGTCGTGATGACCCAGGAGAACGCCGTGGTGGACGCGCCCAGGTCGGCGATGATCCGGGGGAGCGCCGTGGACACGACTGTGGTGCTCAGGAGGGCCGTGAACAGGGCGGCGAGCAGGCCCGCCATGACCTCGAGGATCTCTCGGTGGGTCATGGGGGCTGCGGACTGGGGCGGTGTTTCCACCGTGGTCTCGGACATCGGACCTTCCTTCTAAGCTCTAAGCAATAACTTGCAGGGTGCAACTGTAACGTCTGCGAAGATATTCCGCCAAGTCGTTAGTGTGTGATCCGGCTCGCATTGAGTGGAACATGTTCTAGATTCGGGGCATGGCCTTCGTCATCGACCACACGCGCGAGATCGCGGCACCGCCCGCGCTCGTCTGGCAAGCGCTCACCGACTTCGACTCGTACCCGTCGTGGAACCCGTTCGCGGTCGAGGCGACCTGCGATCTTCGGCCCGGCGGCGCGATCGTCATGCGGGTGGCGCTCCGCCCACCGAAGGTGATGACCCAGAAGGAGTTCATCGTCTCGGTCGACGAGGGGCGCGGCTTCGCGTACGCCATGAAGCCGGCGCCCGCCGGGCTGCTGCGGAGCATTCGCGAGCAGAGCATCGTCGACCTCGGTGACGGGCGATCGCGCTACACCTCGCACTTCCAGCTCGACGGTCCGCTGTCACCCGTCGTAGGAGCGATCCTCGGCGGGAACCTGCGCCGGGGCTTCGAGGGGAACGCCGACGGACTGGTCGCGCGGGCGGAGTTCCTCGCCCGCTGACGTCCGGCGGCGTGCGGGACCGGCGCTCAGTCGTCCATCCGGAAGCCGATCTTCAGCGTCACCTGGGTGTGTGCGACGGCACCGTCCTCGATGTGGCCGCGGGTGGAGACCACCTCGAACCACTCCAGGTTCCGCATCGTCTCCGCGGCGCGACGCACCGCGTTGGCGACGGCGGCGTCGTACCCCTCGGTGGAGGTGCCGACCACTTCGATCACTCGATACACGTTGTTCGTCATACCTGCTCATGCTCCGCCTTTGCGGCGGGCGGGGTGGCGGAACGGCGAGGTCGGTGCCCGCGGGCGCGCCGTGCTGCCGGATGCTCCGCGCTACCGGGCGCGGATGCGGCGGGTGAACCGGGCGGTGGCGCGGGCGACCACCTGATCGCCGGCGTCGGTGACGCGGATGACGAACAGGTCCTCCTTCGGCAGGCGCTCGCCCACGGTCGCCTCCGCGCGCAGAGCATCGCCGAGGCGGGTCGGCCGCAGGTAGTCGATGTGGATCGCGCTGGCTACGCCGGTGTGCTCGTCGTCGTTGGCCGCCGCCGCGACGGCCGTGCCGACCAGCGCGAAGATGAACGCTCCGTGCGTCGTGTCGTGCGGGTTGAGGTGGTCCTCGGTGACGGTCGTGGTCGACACCGCCCGACCGCCGCCGTGCCCCGTCACCTCGATGCCGAGGAACTGCGCGTACCGGTCCACGGGCTGCTGCGTGCTCATCGGTCAATCATCGCGGACGGCGTCACGGCCCACGCACCGTCTCCCCCCCGATCCGTTCCCTCCCCACCGGACCGCCGGGTGAATCGGTGGGGAGGGAACGAATCGGGGGGAGCGCTGGCGTTGTGGTGGGGAGGCGACGAACGGGGTGGGGCGGTGATCACGTGAGCGGCGGGACGACGAGGCCGTGGCGGGCCATGGCCGGTAGGAGGAGCGCGTGCAGTGCGCCGGTGCGCGTGAGGTGCCGCCACTTCCATCGGACCACCTCGATCCCGGAGTCCGTGAACTCGGCCGCGCGCTCCTTCTCCTCCGACAGCGCGACGGCTCGCTCCGCCGCGGTCTCCCCGTACTTGCTCTCGCCGTCGAACTCGCCGATCAGTGTCCCCCAGTCGAAGTCGGCGAAGTACGACCGACCGCCGATCCGGTGTTCGGTCTGGAGCGGGGGACGGGGCAGCTTCCAGTTCAGCATGTCGACCCGCGACCACGACTCACCGGGCGACTCGCTGTGTTCCACCGAAAGGTCCAGTGCACGTTGGGCGTTGACCGTGCCTCGACGGCCGCGGAGGCGATCGAGGCAGCCCTGCAGTTCCGCGAGGGGCACGGGCGCCGGATCGTCGGGTTCCGGGTAGCGACGGACCAGACGGACCGCGTCGAACGCGCAGACGCCGCGGATCAGATCGTCGCTCATCGCGACATCGACGGCCGTGCGGGCGCGCGAGGTGACGGGGATGCCGTCCACCGTTGTGGTCTCCCCGGGGAGGATCGGACGAGGGTGCAGGTGCACCTTGCCGGCCTTGCCGCCCCGGACGCCGCCACCGTGGTCGCGGCCGGTGGTGAAGTGGACATGGGTGCGCTGCGGATTGATGAAGGGGATGTCGTGGAGCGCCGCGGCGCTCTCGTGGCTGACCACGTGGATGCGGTTCACGCTGGCCGCCCGCACGCGCAGCAGGTACCGCACCCAGGGCTTGCTTGCTGTCGTCCGGCTCGGTGTACATGCCGCTCGCCAGCCGTTCGAGTGCGCCGGCGGCCACGGCGCGGCTGATGTCGCCACTGCTCCACCCCGTCGACTCCAGATGCCCCCGCGTCAGGATCGTCCCCATCTCCGCAGTGAACCAGCTCCCGCCGCCGCGAATGCCCGCGGAGACACGGTTGTCCACAGGTCCACCCGCATCCGACGATGCGGAAGGTGCGTTCCTCCACAGTCCTCATCCCCCCGATCCGTTCCCACCCCACCGGAACGCCGGGTGAATCGGTGGGGTGGGAACGAATCGGGGGGAGCGCTGGCGTTGCGGTGGGGAGGCGACGGATCGGTGGGGGCTCAGCGAATGCGAAGGCCCTTCGGGGTGCGGGCGAACCCCGCGGCGGCCAGCGCCCCGGCGAGGGGGGAGGTGAGGGCGGGCGCACCGTCGACCTTCTCGACGGTGAGGCCGCCGAGTCCCGGTGCCGCCACCGCGAGCGCCGTGAACGCGGCCTCCGGCACGTCGGTGAAGGTGAGCAGCGTGCGGCCGCCGCGCTCGACGAACAGGGCCAGGGCACCGTCGACGAGGACCACGACGGCACCGGCCTTGCGGCCCGGGCGGGCACCCTCGTCGCCGCGCTCGGGCCAGGGGAGCGCCGCGCCGTAGGGGTTCGCGGGATCGGTGGCGGCCAGCACCAGCGCGGAGCTCTCGCCCCGCTGCTGGGCCCGCTCGAGGGCGGACGCCGCGTCGCGCAGCGCGTCGACGGTGCCGCCCCGCGCGAACTGCGCCGCCCCGAGGCGCTCGATGAAGTAGCCGCGCCGCGCCTTACCGGACTCCTCGAAGGCCGCGAGGGTGCGGTACACGCGGGCGAAGCCGCCCTCGACGTGCTCGGCCATCACCGCGCCGCGGGTCACCACGCCGTACCGCTCGAGGAGTTGCTCGGCGATGGCCGCCGACTGCTCGGTGGCGCTCGCCTCCGCCGGGGCGGGCGGCAGCGACCACCGCCCGGCGACCATGGGCGGCGCCTGGTCGACCGCCACGCGGAACCGGGCGCGCGGCGCGCGGCGCGGCGTGCGATGCGCGGTGGACCGGCGGCCGCCGGCGAGCCGGGCGCGGACCGGGGCGAAGGTGTCGCCCGTGAGGCGGCCCGTCCAGACCAGGTCCCACAGCGCCTCGGGCGTCGCGCCGGTGAGCTGGCGGTAGAAGTAGGCGCCGCCGCCGCGCACGGCGTCCTCGATCGCCTCGTGCGCCGCAGTGGTCTCGAGGGCGTCGGGCGGGGGCAGGGTGAGCGGCGCCAGATCCGCGGGATGCAGGGCGATCCAGCCGTCCTGTGCGCCGATCGCGCCGTGCCCCGTCCACACCACCTCGCCCGCCGCGGTGAGCTCGTCGAGCATCGCGGGGGAGTAATCGGCGACCCGCTGCGGCAGGACCAGGGACTCCCATGCGGAGGCGGGGATCGGCACACCCGCGAGCTGGTCGATCACCGTTGCGACGCCGTCGATGCCGCGCAGCGGCGTCTTCAGGTGGTGCCAGCCGGCGAGGAACTCGGCGTACGCCAGCTCCGGCACCGGCTCCACGTCCTGCCGCAGGCGGGCGAGGCTGCGCCGGCGGATGCGGCGCAGTACATCGGCATCGCAGAACTGGGGGACGCCGTCGGTGTCGGCGGCACCGTCGGACTCGGGGACGAACCGGCCCTCGATGACCCGGCGCGCCCCGACCAGCTCCGTCAGCGCGCGCTGCACGACCGCGACGCCCAGCCCGTAGCGGCGAGCGACCTCGCCGGCCGTGAACGGGCCGTGCCGCCGGGCGTAGCGCGACACGAGGTCGCCGATCGGGTCCGGTACCTCGGCGGTGAACGCCGACGCGATGCCCGGCTGCAGTGGCACGCCGAGCCCGTCGCGCAACCGCGCCGCGTCCTCGACGGCGGCGATCCACCCCTCGCCGTACTCGAACACCCTTCCGGCGGTGAGGAGCTCGTCGACCGCGCCGGGCGCACCGTCGGACCGCTCGGCGATCTCCGGGCGGCTGAGCGGACCCAGCTCGCGGATGAGGTCGGCCACCTGCTCGACGGTGCGCGCGCGGTAGCCGGGCGCGGTGCGCTGCAGCTGCGCGGCGATCTCCTGCAGGATGTCGGCGTCGAGCAGCTCGGTGAGCTCGACCCGACCGAGCAGCTGGGACAGCACGGCGGGGTCGAGGCTGAGCACGGCCGCGCGGCGTTCGGCCAGCGGGGCGTCGCCCTCGTACATGAACGCGCCGACGTAGCTGAACAGCAGCGAGGCCGCGAAGGGCGACGGTGCCGCGGTCTCGACCTCCGCGAGCCGGACGGTGCGCGCGGCGAGCGTCCGGTGGACGGCGATGAGCTCCGGCACGTCGTAGACGTCCTGCAGGCACTCGCGGACGGCTTCCAGGACGATGGGGAACTGCGGGAACCCGCGCGCGACCTCGAGGAGCTGGCTCGCCCGCTGCCGCTGCTGCCAGAGCGGGGCGCGCTTGCCGGGGTCGCGGCGGGGCAGCAGCAGCGCCCGCGCGGCGCATTCGCGGAACCGCGACGCGAACAGGGCGCTCGAGCCCACGGCCTCGGTGACCAGGTCGTCGATCTCGTCCGGTTCGAAGCGGAACAGCTCGGCACCCGGCGGGGAGTCGTCGGTGTCGGGCAGCCGGACGATGATGCCGTCGTCCGTCGCGGTGACGGCGCCGGACAGGCCCAGCGCGGCGTTCAGTCGCGCGCCGATCGCGAGCGCCCACGGCGCGTGCACCTTCATCCCGAGCGGGGAGTGCAGCGCGACCCGCCAGTCGCCCAGCTCGTCGCGGAACCGCTCGACCACCAGCGTGCGGTCGGTGGGGAGCACGCCGGTGGCCCGCTGCTGCTCGTCGAGCAGGGCGATGAGGTTGTCGGTCGCCCAGTCGCCCAGGCCCACCTCCTGCGCCCGGGCGCGCTGCTCGTCGGGGCCCAGCGCGCCGAACTCGCGGGTGAACCGCCCGATGGCGCGGCCCAGTTCCGCGGGCCGGCCCACGGTGTCGCCGATCCAGAAGGGCAGCCGCCCGGGCCGGCCGAAGGCGGGCGAGACCAGGACGCGGTCGTGGGTGATCTCCTCGATCTTCCAGCTGGTGGCGCCGAGCGCGAAGACATCGCCCACGCGGGACTCGTAGACCATCTCCTCATCGAGCTCGCCCACGCGGGAGGCCTTCTCGCCCACCATGAACACACCGAACAGGCCGCGATCCGGGATGGCGCCGCCGGAGGTGACGGCGAGCCGGCCCGCGCCGGGGCGGCCGGTGAGCGTGCCCGCGTCCCGGTCCCACACCACGCGCGGCCGGAGCTCGCCGAAGTCCTCGGCCGGGTACCGTCCCGAGATCAGGTCGAGCACCGCCTCGTACGCCGAGTCCGGCAGCGCCGCATAGGGATGCGCGCGCCGGACCAGGGCCAGCCAGTCGTGCACGTCGAGGACGTCCATCGCCGCGGCGGCGATGGTCTGCTGCGCCAGCACGTCGAGCGGGTTGCGCGGCACGACGAGCTTCTCGATGGCGCCCTCCCGCATCCGCTGGACGGTGACGGTGCTGTGCAGCAGGTCGGTGCGGTGCTTGGGGAAGAACACGCCGCGGCTGGGTTCGCCCACCTGGTGCCCGGCGCGGCCCACGCGCTGCAGCCCGGCGGCCACCGACGGCGGCGACTCGACCTGGATCACCAGATCGACTGCGCCCATGTCGATCCCGAGTTCGAGGCTGGAGGTGGCCACCACGCAGCGCAGCCGGCCCGACTTCAGATCGTCCTCGATGATCGCCCGCTGCTCCTTGCTGACCGAGCCGTGGTGCGCCCGCGCGAGCACCGCCTCCGCGCCGTGGGTCTGCCCGCTGGCGAGCAGCTGTGCCGGCGCGCCGCCGGCGACCGCCGGATTGGGCGGCCCCGCGTGCACGCCCGCGGCGAGTTCGTTGATCCGGGCGGTGAGCCGCTCCGCCAGCCGCCGCGAGTTGGCGAAGACGATGGTGGAGCGATGCCGCTCGATGAGCTCGACGATCGCGGATTCCACGTGCGGCCACAGGGATCCCTGCTGCACCGGCTCGTCTTGATCGTCCCCGATCACGTCCAGCTCCGTCATGTCCGGTACCGGCACGGTGACGCTGAGCTCGAACCGCTTGTCCGAGGGCGGCCGCACGACCGTGGCCGGGCGGGGCCCGCCGAGGAAGGCCGCCACCTCCTGTGCGGGCTCGACGGTGGCGGACAACCCGATCCGCTGCGCGGGGCGCTCGAGCAGTGCGTCCAGCCGCTCCAGCGACAGCGCGAGATGGGTGCCGCGCTTGGTGCCCGCGACCGCGTGCACCTCGTCGACGATCACGGTGTGCACGCGCGCGAGCGACTCGCGGGCCTGCGAGGTGAGCATGAGGTACAGCGACTCGGGCGTGGTGATGAGGATGTCCGGGGGCGTGCGGACGAGTTGCCGCCGCTGCTGGGCGGGCGTGTCCCCGGACCGCACGCCGACGGTGACCGCGGGCGCCGGTTCGCCGCGCCGCTCGCGGACCCGGGCGATGCCGGCCAGCGGGGCGCGCAGGTTGCGCTCCACGTCGACGGCGAGGGCCTTGAGCGGGGAGATGTAGAGCACGGACGTGCCGGGCCGGGCGGCTGCGGCATCGTCGGGCTGATCCGACGGTGCCCGGGCGGCGAGGCGATCGAGGGCCCAGAGGAAGGCGGAGAGCGTCTTGCCGGAGCCCGTGGGCGCGACGACGAGGGTGTTGCGGCCCTGCGCGATGGACCGCCACGCGCCGGCCTGCGCCGCGGTGGGGGCGGCGAAGGACTCGGCGAACCACTCGGCGGTGGCGGGCGTGAACGCCCGGAGGACGTCCGGCATGCGTTCATCATGACGCAGCGCACCGACACGCCCTGTTGCAGTCGTTGCCTGTGTTACTGGTGTGGTTCATGATGAACGGGAGATAAGAGCCGAAGGAGCAGGTATGGCCACGCACATGTTCTCGAACGATCATCGTCGAGCCTGGCTCCGGGGCATCGTCGCCGCGGTGGCCATCGCGGTCGGCATCAGCGGCGGCGTGACCGCCCTCGCGCGGGCCGATCAGCAGGTGGGGGGCTTCCTGGTGAAGGGGCAGATCGAGGTCTCCTACTTCGCCACCGGCGGCACCCCGACCTGGGGCGTCCCGCTGATTCCCGAGACCAACGCGGGACGCGGCGGCAAGTTCCAGACCTTCAAGAACCAGGCGTCCTTCTACTGGCATCCCGCGGCGGACGGCGGCAATGCGCACGAGATCGGCGGTGCGATCCGCGCCAAATGGGGCGAGAACCGCTGGGAGAACGGGCCGCTCGGCTACCCGATCACCGACGAGCTGCAGGCGCGCGGACCGTTCAACGCCGTCACCGGCGCGATGAACGCCTTCCAGGGCGGCGTCATCTACTGGTCGCCCGCGAGCGGCGCCTGGCCGGTGTGGGGCGAGATCCTGGTGAAGTGGAGCTCCGCCAAGCGCGAGTCCGGCACCTACGGCTACCCGACGGGGCCGGAGGTCCGCTCCACGACCGGCACCTACTCGCAGACCTTCCAACGCGGCGTCATCAGCTGGCCCTGACCTCTCGCCCCCTCGAACGCGACGATCCCCGTCCCGGACCCCGGGACGGGGATCGTGGTGATCTCGGGTCAGCGGGCGGCGACCAGGTGGCGCTCGGTGGCCGCGGTGAGCTCGTCGAGCAGGGCCGAGAGCTCTGCGGGGCGACGGTCGATCGGCGCGAAGTCCCCGTTCGCCTCGAAGTCGGTGAACAGGCTCAGGCTGATCTGCGCGCGAGCGTCGACCATCGAGAAGTTGGCGGTGATCTGGCGCCAGTGCTCCACGGCGCGGACGCCGCCGTCGGCGCCGTAGGCCACGAAGCCGACGGTCTTGCCGGCCCACTCCGGGCCGATCGAGTCGAAGGCGTTCTTGAAGGCGCCGGGGACGGAGTGGTTGTACTCCGGGGTGACGAAGATGAAGCCGTCCTGCGCGTCGATCGCCTCGCCCCAGGCCGTCACGGCCGCGCTGTCGTACTGGCGGTTGGCGGCGCCGGGCACCGTGGCCGAGGTCAGCAGCGGGATGTCGAAATCCTTGAGATCGAGCACGGTGACCTCGACGCCCTCGCGCGCCCCCGCCGCGGCGGCGACCCACTGGCCGACCTGCTCGGCCTTGCGGCCGTCGCGGATGGATCCGAGAATGATGCCGATCTTCATGTGCGCCCTTTCGACGAGTGTCCGCCCGGTCTGGGCGGTGACTTCCACCGTAGCGTACCGGACCGCGGTCCGGCTAGTGAGAGGGTCTGTCGCTCGGCGAAGGTCTCGTCGGCCACCGCCCGCGGAGGGCGTGCCGAAATTCAGTCCGGACTGTCTGGACAGAATCGGATATTCTGTGCTCATGCGGGAGTGGCAGGTGCAGGAGGCCAAGCAACGGCTCAGTGAGCTGCTGCGCGCGGTCGGCGAGGGGGAGCCTCAGGTGATCACCCGGCACGGGGATCCGATCGCGGTGGTCGTGGACATCGAGGAGTTCCGCGCCACACACGCGGCGGCACGCAAGCCCACCTTCGCAGAGTTCCTGCTGTCCGCGCCGAATGTGGACGATTTCGAGATTCCCGAACGCACCGTCGACCCGGATCGCACGGACGGGCTCTTCGAGTGATGGTGGCCTACCTGCTGGACACGAACATCGTGTCCGAGGGGATGAAGCGGCGCCCGAACGCGGCGGTGGCGCACTGGCTCGCCGGCATCGGTGACGCCGGGTACCTCAGTGTGCTCACCATCGGTGAGCTGCGCCGCGGCGAGCGCATGCTGGCCCGGAAGGATCCCCGGCAGGCGGCGGTCGTCGCGGAGTGGATCAGGGATGTCGAGAGCGCGTACGGCGATCAGATCATCGACCTCGACGTCGCCGCGGCCGCTCGGTGGGCGGAGTTGTCCGCGGGCCGCACGCTGCCGGTCGTCGACGCGCTGATCGCGGCGACGGCACTCGCGCATGACCTCACGTTGGTCACCCGCAACGTGCAGGACTTCGACGGCACGGGCGTGCGGACCTTCAACCCGTTCGGGTAGCGGTACGACGGCTCGCGGGGGCGAGCGCGTGCACCCTCCGCGGGGAGTGGGCGCGCCTCAATCGGCCCGGCCGGTGGCCTTGCGGAGATGACTGACGCCGGGGAGCTTGTTCACCCCGCGTTGGACCTCGCTGAGCTTGCCGGTGACCTCGACGAGCGGGGGGAGCACGGCATCGAGGGTGTTGAGCGCGGGATCCGCGACGGCGGTGAGCCGCTCGACGCGGTCGATCACGTTGTTGGCCCGCTCGATCATGTCCGCCATCGCGAGCATCACCTTCGGCAGCTCGGCGATGAGCTCGATGGTGTCGGGCGGAATGGTGCTGAGCTTGCCGACGCTGGTCACGGTGCGGCCGGTGTTGTCCATCGCGCGCCCAGCGGCGGAGCGCACGGAGTCGACGAGGTCGTTGACCGATTCGCTGATGCTGGGTGGGGCCTTCGGGGGCTCCGGCTTTCTCGCCATGCGATGATCATCGCCCGCCGGGCGCCCGTGCACGGGGATTTGGCTACAGCGACGCGCTGAACCGCTCGACCGCGGCGCGCGCCGTGCGCAGGCCCTCGCTGTCCGGACCGTCGACGGTGACCGCGCCGGACGGGTGCAGGACGACCTCGCCGATCGAATCGCCCGTGGTGTTGACGCGGACGGCCCAGGCGTAGGCCTCGTCGGCCAGCCAGGCGTCGGGGCGCAGTTCCGTGAGGTACCACGCCCCGACGTTCAGGCCGACGGGATCCAAGCGATCAGTCCTCGTCGGACTTGATCTCGAGCAGGACGGTGCCCTGCGTGACGGCGGTGCCCGGCTCGACGGCCAGGCCGGTGATGACGCCGTCCTTGTGCGCGGCGACGGGGTTCTCCATCTTCATGGCCTCGAGGACCACGACCAGATCGCCCGCGCTGACCTTCTGACCGTCCTCGACGGCGACCTTCACGACGGTGCCCTGCATGGGTGCGGTGACCGAGTCGCCCGTCGCGGCCACGCCGGCGCCGCGCTCGCGCGTGCGGGGCTTGGGCTTGCGGCGGATGACGCCGGCGCCTCCGGCGCCACCCGCTCCGCCGCCGAGCGACAGCTCGCCCGGCAGGGAGACCTCGACGCGGCGACCGTCCACGACGACGACCACGTTCTGGCGGGGGAGGGAATCGTCCTCCTCGATCGCCTGGCCGTCGGTGTAGGGCTCGATCGGGTTCTCCCAATCGGTCTCGATCCACTTGGTGTAGACCTCGAAGCCGTTCTCGTCCCCGACGAAGGCGGGGTTGGAGACGATGTGGCGGTGGAACGGGATGACCGTGGCCAGGCCCTCCACCTGGAACTCGGCCAGCGCGCGCCGCGAACGCTCCAGCGCCTGTTGGCGGTTCTCGCCGGTCACGATGAGCTTGGCCAGCATCGAGTCGAACTGGCCGCCGATGACATCGCCCTGGTCCACGCCGGAGTCCACGCGCACGCCGGGGCCGGTGGGCTCGCGGTAGACGCTGATCGGGCCCGGGGCGGGCAGGAAGCCGCGGCCCGCGTCCTCACCGTTGATGCGGAACTCGAAGGAGTGGCCGCGCGGAGTGGGATCCTCCGTGATCTCCAGTTCCTTGCCCTCGGCGATGCGGAACTGCTGGCGCACCAGATCGATGCCCGCGGTCTCCTCAGTGACGGGGTGCTCGACCTGCAGCCGGGTGTTCACCTCGAGGAAGCTCACCAGGCCGTCGGCCGCGACGAGGAACTCGACGGTGCCGGCGCCGTAGTAGCCCGCCTCGCGGCAGATGCGCTTGGCCGACTCGTGGATGGCGGTGCGCTGCTCCTCGGTGAGGAAGGGCGCGGGGGCCTCCTCGACGAGCTTCTGGAACCGGCGCTGCAGCGAGCAGTCGCGGGTACCGGCGACGATGACATTGCCGTGCTGGTCGGCGATGACCTGGGCCTCGACGTGGCGGGCCTTGTCCAGGTAGCGCTCGACGAAGCACTCGCCGCGGCCGAAGGCGGAGACCGCCTCGCGGGTGGCCGACTCGAAGAGCTCGGGGATCTCGTCGATCGTGTAGGCGACCTTCATGCCGCGGCCGCCGCCGCCGAACGCCGCCTTGATGGCGACGGGCACGCCGTACTCCTTGGCGAACGCGACGACCTCGTCGGCGTCCTTGACCGGATCCTTCGTGCCGGGCGCCATCGGGGCGTCGGCGCGCTCGGCGATGTGGCGCGCGGTGACCTTGTCACCGAGGTCGCGGATCGACGAGGGGGACGGGCCGATCCAGGTCAGGCCCGCGTCGATGACGGCCTGCGCGAAGTCGGCGTTCTCCGAGAGGAAGCCGTAGCCGGGGTGGATCGCGTCGGCGCCGGACTTGCGTGCGGCGTCGAGGATCTTGTCGAAGACCAGGTAGGACTCGGCCGAGGTCTGCCCGCCCAGGGCGAAGGCCTCGTCGGCCAGGCGCACGAACTTCGCCTCGGCGTCGGGCTCCGCATAGACGGCGACGCTGGTCAGTCCGGCGTCGCGGGCGGCGCGAATGACCCGGACGGCGATCTCACCGCGGTTGGCGATGAGCACCTTCTCGATCTTCTTGTCAGCGTGGGCTGCCACTCAAGTCTCCTCGTTCTGTGCGTTGCCGCTTCGTCGCGTGCCGCCTTGCTGTTGCGCCGGGGGCTCGAACTCGTGAGGAGTCTATGCCTCCGGCATCGTGACACAGCCGACAGTCCCCCATCGGTCGGTTACCCGCGAGTAACTCCTGCGTCGCCTATTTCGGTCACCATTGAACGTAGCGCGCCGAGGTACAGAGTCACACTCCGGCGCGCTGTTTCGAAGCCCGGGAACCGTGCGGCCACGTGCAGTCCGGACGGTGTGCGCAGCATCCAGAGGTAGACGTCCTCGATGGAGTAGTCGCGCGAACGCAGCGCCGCGGCGCCGCCGGCGTCGTTGATATCGGCTCCCGGCGCGGAGCGCGTGTCCATGAAGGAGACGACGAAGCGCGGCGGCGGAGCCGCCGGTCGTTGCAGCAGCGGAACCTGCGAGCGGTCGGACAGGTCCGCGAGGATCTCGGAGATGCGCAGGTAGGGCAGGGTGCTGCCCGCCTTGGACCGCTTCCACTCCCGTTGCGCGCGCTGCGCCAGCTCGCCGAAGGCGCGTGCGCCGGTGGTGTCCAGCCGGAACGGGGCGATGCCGACGAACCAGCCGAGCGCGGCGATCCACTGCTCGGCGTCGCGGGTGTGGCGGGTGACGGCGCACCGGAACACCGGCCCGAAGCCGAGGTCGGTGTTGATCTTGGCCATGCCCGCGAGCACGCCGGTGACCAGCGATGCGCCGGACTCGGAGCACACACGGGCGAAGTTGTTGGCCCGCTCGTCGTCGAGCAGGTGGAAGTTCAGCGCACCCTGCGGCAGCCGGGGCACCCCGTCGGGGTCGCGGCTGAGCGCCGCGCGGGTCTCGTCGGCGAGGACCTTCGCGCTGGTCGGCAGCAGAGGCATCGGGAAGGGATCGGGCCGGAACCCGGTCTCGCTGAGGTATTCGTTCCACATCTGTGCCGCCGGATGCCCGGCGCCCGCCCGGTCCGCGACCTGACGGTCGGTGTCCGAGTAGTTCACGTAGCTGCCGGTCGGCAGGAGTCGCGCGTCGTGCTCGCCGATCGCCTCGTGGTAGAGCTCGCGCATCTCGTAGGGGCTCAGGATCAGTGAGTAGCCGTCGAGCAGCGAGTGGTCCGCCGCGAAGAACAGGGTGAACGAGTCCTCCCGCGACACCGTCGAGAACATGTACGCGGGCCAGGTCAGCGGCGCCGTGGACCGGTCGAACTCGCCCAGCAGCTGTTCGAGGAGGGGCCCGGTGGACCGGTAGGTGCCGATCGTCTTGACCTTCAGGTCGACGGTGGCCGTCTGTGCGCTCCGGCGCCGCGGCCGGTCGTCCTGGAGGAAGACGTGGGTGCGCAACACCTCGTGCCGGTCGATCCACGCCCGCAGCGCGGTGCGCAGTCCCGGGATGGACAGCGGCTCGTCGAACTCGATACCGACCCCGAGCCAGGACTCGCGGCCCCCGTCGATGTGCCGGCGCCGCAGGATCGCCTCAGCGCCGCGCAGATGCGCCTCGTGGACGTGCGAGGTGCCGCGCGGGTCGTCGCGCCAGCGTGCCGCGGGTCCCGTCGTGGGGGTCCAGTTGCGCAGTTCCCCCGGGCGCAGCGGGTATGCGTCCAGTTCGGTGAATTGCATCGGGCTTCCGGCAGGGCTAGGCGGCGAGGCGTCGTTTGATGCGCGCCAGCATCGCCGACATGCCGCGCAGACGCAAGGGACTGACCACGGAATCGAGCCCGAGCGCGTGGTGGAAGTCGTCGGGGACCGCGGCGATCGCCGCGGCGGACTGGCCGTCGAGGCCCTGCGCGAGGATCGACGCGAAGCCGCGCGTGGTCGGCGCCTCGGGCGGCGCGCTGAAGTAGAGCCGGACCGCCTCGCGGTCGGACGCGTCGACGTCGAGGAACAGCGGTGACTGGCACTCCGGCACCGGCTCCATCGCCGCGGCCGTCAGGTGCTCCGGGAGCTCCGGCAGCTCGCGCGAGAACTCGAGGAGCAGCTCGAGCCGGTCCTGCTCGCCGACGCCCGCGAAGTCGTCGACGATCTCCGCCAGGGGCTGCGGGAGCCCGCTCATGAGCCGGCGGTCGGGGCCGCGCCCGGCTCCTCGCCGCGGACGATGGGCGCCCGCACCGTGTTGCCCCACTCGGTCCAGGAACCGTCGTAGTTACGGACGTCGTCGAACCCGAGGAGGTGCGTGAGCACGAACCAGGTGTGGCTCGAGCGCTCGCCGATCCGGCAGTACGCCGTCACGGGCGCCTTCGGGTCGAGGCCGCCGTAGACCTCGAGGAGGTCGGCGTGGGGGAGGAACCGCCCGTCCTGCCGGGCCGCCTTCGCCCACGGGATCGACACCGCGGAGGGGATGTGGCCGCCGCGCAGGGCGCCCTCCTCCGGGTAGTCGGGCATGTGGGTGCGCTCCCCGGTGTACTCCTGCGGGGAGCGCACGTCCACGAGGGCGCGGCGGCCGAGGTCGGCGCGGACCTCGTCGGCGAACGCGCGGATCACCGAATCGTCGCGCTCCACGACGGGGTAGTCGCTGCGCGGGTACTCGGGCTGCTCCAGCGACACGTCACGCGCATCGCTGATCCACAGGTCCCGGCCGCCGTCGAGCAGGCGGACATCGGGATGGCCGAACAGCGTGAACACCCACAGGGCGTACGCGGCCCACCAGTTGGACTTGTCGCCGTAGATCACCACGGTGTCGTCGCGGTTGATGCCCTTGCTGCGCATCAGTTCCGCGAACTGCTCGCCGTCGATGTAGTCGCGCGTCACCGGGTCGTTGAGGTGCAGGTGCCAGTCGACCTTCTGCGCCGTCGGGATGTGCCCGATGTCGTAGAGGAGCACGTCCTCGTCGGACTCGATCACCTTGAGGCCGGGGACCCCCAGGTGCCCGCTCAGCCAGTCCGCCGTGACGAGCCGCTCGGGGTGTGCGTAGTCCTGCAGTTCGGCGCTGGGATCGTTCTCGATAGCCACGTGATCAGACTAGCGGGCGGGCACGGAGGTCGCCGTCCCGACCAGCCTCGGGACCTCCGTCTCCACCCCGAAACCGGGACTACGTCACCGGGTGACGGGCTACCAGAGGTCGGTGACGCTGACGCCCAGCTCACCCAGCAGCCCGCGGGTCAGCGGGAGGGAGATGCCGATGACGGAGCTGGGGTCACCGTCGATGCCCTCGACGAACCAGCCGCCGAGGCCGTCGAGCGTGAACGCGCCGGCCACCTGCAGGGGTTCGCCCGTAGCGACGTACGCCTCGATCTCCGCGTCCGACGGTGCGCCGAACCGCAGCGTCGTGGACCCGGTGCCGGCGGCTTCGGCGGCGACGGCACCGTCGGACAGGAGGACCGCGCAGTGCCCAGTGAGGAGGCGGCCGGTGCGGCCCCGCATCGCGCGCCAGCGTGCCGCGGCGACGTCCGGGGTGTGGGGCTTGCCGACGAGCTCGCCGTCGATGGAGAGCATGGAATCGCAGCCGATCACCACGGCGCGGCCGGGGACCGGATCCTCGGCGAGCCGTGCGACCACGTCCCGCGCCTTGGCGCGGGCCAGGGCGAGCACGGTGTCCTCGTGCATGCTCCCGGCGGGCAGCGCAGCCTGGACCGCGTCCTCGTCGACCTGCGAGACGATCACCTGCGGCGACACCCCGGCCCCGCGCAGCACCGACAGCCGGGCCGGGGAGGCCGACGCGAGGACGAGACGAACGCGAGGGGTCAAGAGCCCTTCGTCCAGAACACGGGCGTCTGGCTGGTGAAGGCGTTGGGGCCGTTGAAGTACTGCGGCCGCATGCGATCGCGCGAGTCGCCCCACAGCGACTTCGGGCCGCCCGGGCCGGTCTGCGGGGCCGAGCTCGTGGCCACGGCGAGCACCGCGACGACGGCGGCCACGTCCGCGGCCGAGGGGTTGCCCTTCTCGAATCGGATGGCGGCGCTGAGCTTCTCGACGTCCGCCGCGATCGGTTCCACAGGCTTGTCGGCCGCGCTCACAGCGGGATGTTCCCATGCTTGCGGGGCAGGGTGGCGACCACCTTGCGCTCGAGCATGTTCAGGGCCGTCACGATCTGGCCGCGGGTGTGCGAGGGCGGGATCACCGCGTCGACGTAGCCGCGCTCGGCCGCCACGTACGGGTTGACCAGCGTGTCCTCGTACTCCTCCTGGAGCTTGAGGCGCAGGGCGTCGACGTCCTCGCCCTTGTCCGCCGCCTCGGCCAGTTCCTTGCGGTAGACGAAGCCGACGGCGCCGCCGGCGCCCATGACGGCGAACTGGGCGGTGGGCCACGCCAGGTTGATGTCGGCGCCCATGTCCTTGCTGCCCATCACGCAGTACGCGCCGCCGTAGGCCTTGCGCGTGACGACGGTGATCTTCGGGACGGTGGCCTCGCCGTAGGCGTAGAGCAGCTTCGCGCCGCGACGGATGATGCCGTCGTACTCCTGCTCGGTGCCGGGCAGGAAGCCGGGCACGTCCACCAGGGTGACGATCGGGATGTTGAAGGCGTCGCAGAAGCGCACGAAGCGGGCGGCCTTCTCCGAGGCGTCGATGTCGAGGCAGCCGGCCAGCTGGGTGGGCTGGTTCGCGACGATGCCGACGCTGCGGCCGTCGATCCGGCCGAAGCCGACGATGATGTTCATCGCGCGCTGCGGCTGGATCTCGAGGAACTCGTCGTCGTCGAGCAGGCGACGGATGACCTCGTGCATGTCGTACGGCTGGTTCGGCGAGTCCGGGATCAGGGCGTCCAGCTCCCGGTCCTCGTCGTTGATCGAGTCCTCGATCGAGCCGGTCAGCGGGTCGGTCGGGACGAAGCGCGGGGCCTCGGCGCGGTTGTTCGAGGGCAGGTAGGTGAGCAGCTCGCGGACGTAGTCCAGCGCGTCCTGCTCGCCCGACGCGACGTAGTGCGCGGTGCCGGACTTGGTCATGTGGGTCTGGGCGCCGCCCAGCTCCTCCTTGGTGACCTCCTCGCCGGTCACGGACTTGATGACGTCCGGGCCGGTGATGAACATCTGGCTCTCGTGGTCGACCATCACCACGAAGTCCGTCAGCGCGGGGGAGTAGACGTGGCCGCCGGCCGCAGCGCCCATGACGACGGAGATCTGCGGGATGACGCCCGAGGCCTGCGTGTTGCGGAAGAAGATCTGCGAGTACAGGGCGAGCGAGACGACGCCCTCCTGGATGCGGGCACCGGCACCGTCGATGATGCCGATCAGCGGGCGGCCCGTCTTGGTGGCCAGGTCCATGACCTTGACGATCTTCTCGCCGTAGACCTCGCCGAGGGAGCCGCCGAAGACCGTCGAGTCCTGGCTGAAGACGCAGACCTCACGGCCGTCGATGGTGCCGTAGCCGGCCACCACGCCGTCGCCGACGGGGCGGCGCGCCGCCATCCCGAAGTTGGTCGAGCGGTGCTGGGCCAGCTTGTCGAGCTCGACGAAGGAGCCCTCGTCCAGCAGTGCCAGCACCCGCTCGCGCGCCGTGAGCCGGCCCTTCTCGTGCACCTTGTCGATGGCGCCCTGGCCCATGGGGGCCATCGCCTCGGCGTCCTTCTTGCGGAAGGCGGCCAGCTTGCCGGCCGTGGTGTGGATGCTGGGCTCGCCGCCCTGGGCGTCGGCCGCGCCGTCGGTGGTGGAGGCACTCGTCATGGAACTGACTGTAACCAATAGAGTCGATGAATAAGCGCACTGCCCGTCGGGGTGGGACGGATGGAGGACACGGATGAACGAGCGCGCGCACGAGCCGGGAGAGCTCCCCGACCGCTCGGTCATCGCCGAGGCGGTGCGCGGCACGCGGTGGCACGCGGTGTCGGTGGTGCCCACCACCGGTTCGACGAACGCCGATCTCGCCGACGGTGTCCGCGCGGGTGACGAGGCCGGTCGTGTGCTCATCGCCGACGTCCAGACCGCCGGCCGGGGCCGGCACCAGCGCCTCTGGTCGGCGCCCTCCGGCACGCAGCTGTCCATCTCGGTGACGGTGGCGGTGCCCGCCGCCGCGGCGCCCCGCGCCGGCTGGCTGTCGCTGGTCACCGGCGTCGCCGCCGTGCGCGCCGTGCGCGAGGTGACGGGGCTGACCGCGGGGCTGAAGTGGCCCAACGACGTCCTGCTCGAGGCCGAGGAGGGCAAGCGCGGCGGCAAGACGGCCGGCATCCTGTCCGAGCTGGCCACCGCGCCGGACGGCCGGCTGGTCGCCGTGATCGGGACCGGCCTGAACACCGAGCTGGCCGCCGCGGACGTGCCGGTCCCGACGGCCACCTCGCTCCGGCTGGCCGGCGCCGAGGATCCCGACCGGACCGCGCTCGCCGTCGCCTACCTGCGGCATCTCGACGCGGGGCTGGCGGCGTGGGCCGACGACCCCGCCGCCGCCCGCGCCGCGTACCTGGACGCGTGCGTCACCGTCGGGCAGCGTGTCCGGGTGGAGCTCCCGGCCGACGAGGTCCTGCTCGGCACCGCGGTCGACGTGGACCCCGAGGGCCGCATCGTGGTGGCCGACGACGCCGGCGCCCGGCACGTGCTGTCCGCCGGCGACGTGACGCACCTGCGGCCGGCGTGACGATGGCGTTCCCCGAGAAGGCGCTCATCGACGACGAGCGGGTCCTGCTGCACGTGCGCCCCCACGCCAAGCGGTTGATCGTGCCGGTCCTGGTCCTGTTCGCGGCGTGCGCCGCGGCCGGCGTGGCGCTGGGCCTGATCGGCCGGGCCCACCTCGACGGTGCCTGGCCGGACTGGCTGCTCCTGGCGGTCGTCGTGGCCTGGCTCGGCGTCGTCGGGTGGTGGACGATGCGTCCGTGGGCGTCCTGGCGCGCGACCCACCTCGTGGTCACCGACCTGCGGATCATGTTCCGCTCCGGCATCGTGCGCCGCCGCGGCATCGACATTCCGCTGCGCCGGATCAACTCGGTCCAGTACCACCAGCGGCTCGTCGACCGGATGCTGCGCTGCGGGGTGCTCACCGTCGAGTCCGCGGGCGAGGACCCGCTCGACTTCCCCGACGTGCCCCGCATCGCCGGCACGCACGCGCTCATCGTGGACGCGCTCGACGACGCGGACGACTACCGCGGCCGCGACGACGGCTCGGCGGAGTACTCTCGGCGGTCATGACCACGCGGGTGCTCCTGGCCGAGGACGACGAGGCGATCGCGTCGCCGCTGGCCCGCGCGCTCTCGCGCGAGGGGTACGAGGTGACCGTCGCCGCCACCGGCACCGTCGCGCTGCAGCGCGCGCTCGACGAGGACTACGCCCTGCTGATCCTCGACCTGGGCCTGCCCGAGCTCGACGGGCTCGAGGTCTGCCGCGAGGTGCGCGCCGCCCGGCCGGAGATCGCGGTGCTCATGCTCACCGCACGCACCGACGAGATGGACTTCGTCGTCGGTCTCGACGCCGGCGCCGATGACTACGTGGGCAAGCCCTTCCGCATGTTCGAGCTCATGGCACGCACTCGCGCGCTGCTGCGGCGCAGCGCGCCCGCGCAGGACGTCCTCGAGGTCGTGGAGGCGGGCGGGATCCGGCTCGACGCGACCGCGCGGCGGGTCACCGTCGAGGGCGCTGACATCGCCCTGGCGAACAAGGAGTTCGAGCTGCTGCGCTTCCTGATGGAGCACGCGGGGCGGCTGCTCTCCCGCGAGGAGATCCTCGCCGACGTGTGGGGCGACTCCGACCTGCGCGGATCGAAGACCCTCGACATGCACATCTCCTGGCTGCGCCGGAAGATCGGCGACGACACCGGGCCGCAACGCCGGATCGTCACGGTCCGCGGCGTCGGTTTCCGGTTCGACGCCGAATAGTTCACGTATGTTGCAATCGCAACATACGATCGCGGGGTGCAGCCCCCGAATCGTCCCCCGCTGACCCGTCGCGCGGCCCTCGCCGGTGCCGCGGCCCTCGTGACCGCGGCCGCGCTCCCCGTGCGCGCGGCCGCCGTGCCGGAGCGGACCCACTTCCCGGCGATCGTGATCGGTACCGGGTTCGGCGGTTCGGTCGCCGCGGCGCACCTCGGAGCGGCCGGCGTGGACACGCTCGTCCTCGAGCGCGGCCGCGCCTACCGGCACGACGATCACGCGGCCGTGTACGCGAGCGGTGTCGACGTGGCGAACCCGAACGCGCTGTGGGCACCGGCCCTCGGGCGGACCGGCGTCCTCGACGTCGAGCCCGCGGGAACCGTCGGCGTGGCGCGCGGCGCGGCGGTGGGCGGCGGCTCGGTGGTCTACCACGGTGCGACGGTGCCGCCCCACCCGAGGTACTACGACAAGGTCTTCCGGCACGGGCCCCGGTACCCGGAACTGATCGGCGAGTACGTGCCGCGTGCGGTCCGGCGGCTGCGCGCCGCCGCGATCCCCGACGACGTGCGCCGCAGCCGCCCGTTCGCCGGCATGGTCGAGTTCGAGGAGTCCATGGCCCGGGCGGGCTGGCCCTGCGCGTCGCTCCTCTCGACGGTGGACTGGGGCGTCGTGCGGCGCGAGCTGCGCGGCGAGGTGCGGCCGTCGATGACCGCGGGCGAGATCGTGTTCGGCAACAGCAACGGAAGCAAACGCGAGCTGAGCAGTACGTACCTGGGTGCCGCGTTGGCCAGCGGGAGGATCCGGCTACGGACATTGCAGCGGGTGACCGGCCTGACCCAGGAGCGGGACCGGGTCGCGGTGCACGTCGACGAGCTCGCCGCGTCCGGCACGGTGGTCCGGCGACGCACCTACACCTGCGACGAGCTGTATCTGGGCGCGGGCTCGTGGGGCACCACGGAGCTGCTCCTCAACTCTCGCATCGCCGGCGGCCTGACCCGGATGAACGAGCACGTCGGGACGAGCGTGGGCGACAACGGCAATCAGCTCAGCGCGCGGTTCGTGGCCCGCCCGCCCGAGATCCAAGCCGCGCCGATCGTCACCTCCGCGTTCGTCGACGACGACCCGCACCACCTCCCGGTCCGCGTGGAGACCGCGGGACTCCCGCTGCCGCTGCCCGTGATCGGCTACTTCACCGAGACCGTCGATTGGGAGAACCGGACCTCGTGGACGACCGTCGGCGGCCGGGCGGCGCTGCTCGTCGCGCCGGAGGCCATCACCCGCGACGCCGGTGCGGCCAATGCGCGCGTGCTGCGCCGGGTCACGGACGCCAACGGCGGGATCGCCCTCGATCCACTGCCGGGGATCCCCGTGCCCGGCCCCGTCCCGGCGCTCGGAACGAGCATGAACGGCCTGCCCTTCTCCGTCACCGCCCACCCGCTCGGCGGCGTCCCGCTGGGGCTGGCGACCGACGACGCGGGTCGCCTCCGCGGCCACCCCGCGATCCGCGTGGTCGACGGTGCCCTCAACCCCGGCAACGCCGGTGGCGCGAATCCGTCGCTCGTGATCACCGCGTTCGCGGAGTACGTGATGGACCGCGCCCGTCGCGCGGCGTGAGCGGCGGCACCGTCGGGCCGGTCAGCGGGGCTCCGGCTCCCGGGTGACGGGCGGCTCGGGCCGGTCGTCCGGGGACGCGGCGGGGAGGAAGATCGCGAAGGTGGTGGGCCTGCGGCTCTGCAGCTGGAGACGGCCACCGTCGCCCTCGATGGAGGCCCGGGCGAGCGCGAGGCCGACCCCGGTCCCGTTCCCGACGGAGTAGCCGCGCCGGAAGATGCGCTGGGCGTCACCGTCGGAGATGCCCGAGCCCTCGTCGGAGACGGTGACGAGCACCGTGTGCGCGCCGACGGCGCCGAGCGTGACCCGGACCTCCCCGTGACCGTGGACCAGCGCGTTGTCGACGAGCACCGCGGTGGCCTCGCGGACGCGGGTCGCGGTGGCGCGGGCGGGCAGGGGAGCCTCGCGCCCGGACACGACGGTGAGCCGCCGGCCCGCCTTCTCGAAGGACGGCGCGAGGTCCGCCAGCAGCGGCGTGAGCTCGGCGCGGATGTCGACCGTGCCCTGCGGCGTGCGCTCGGTCCGGGCCATCTGCACCATGTCGCTGACCGACGAGGTCAGCCGGTCGACCTGGTCGAGGGCGGCGCGGGCCTCGCTGACGACCTCGGGGTCGGCGTGCAGCGTGAGCTCGTCGAGGCGGATGTGGATGGCGGTGAGGCGGCTGCGCAGCTGGTGTGAGACATCGCCCACGATCTGCCGCTCGCGCTGCAGCCGGTCCGCGATCTCGACGGTGGCCGCGTCGAGGACGTCGAGGACGCGGTCGAGTTCCTCGATGCCGTGCCGGTTCGGGTCGGGTCGGAAGTCGCCGTCGGCGAGGCGCTGGGCGCGGTCCGCGACGTCCTGCACCGGGTCGGCGACGCGGCTGGCGGTGACAGCGGCGACCACGACGCCCGCGGTCACGGACAGCGCCATCACGATGAGCTCGATCGTCAGGGCGCGGTACTGCTCGCTGCGCACGGTGGAGTAGTCCTGCTCCAGGCGCAGCACGCCGGCCTCGCCCAGCGAGGTGCCCTCGACCATGGGCCTCTCGAGCGGCGCGTCGGCGCCCACGGTGAGCTCGCGGGGCACGCCGTCGCCGTCGGTGTAGGTGAGCACGAGGCGCCCGCCGGACGGGACCAGCAGCCGCAGCGCGGCGACGGGGGGCTCGCCGCTGTCGCCGGTGCGCTGGTCCTGGCCCAGGATCTCCGACGATGCCCGGGTCAGGCGGTGCTGCAGGTCGGTGCGGGCGGCGTCGTCGAGCCAGCGCCAGGTGTAGAACATCAGCGGTAGGCCGAGGAAGAGGCCGGTGACGGCCACGACCGCGATGGTCGAGCGGAGGATGCGGCTCCGCACGCTGCGGTTGCGAGCGCTCAGCGGCGGGGTGCCGAATCGCCGGTGGAGGGGATCGACTCCTGCGCGGGGGCCTCGCGCATGTCCTCCGGGAAGGCCCAGCGGCGCAGCGCCCAGAACCGGAACGCCATCTGCAGCAGGTTGCCGACGATGTAGTTGAGCACGAAGTCGACGATGATCAACGTGGTCTTCGAGTCGACATCACGCAGGTGGAAGAAGTTGTTCGCGATGAAGATGGGCGCGGCCATGATGAGTACGCCGATGCCCGAGATGGCGAAGAACAGCAGTGCCTCGTGGTGCTTCTCCCGGCCGCCGCGGTGCTTGAAGCTCCACTCGCGGTTGAGGATGTAGGAGAGGATCACGGCGCAGACGCCGGAGAACACCTTCGCGACGGTGGGCTTCTCGCTCATCACCGTGAGCACCAGGCCGTAGAAGATGGCGAGGTCGAACACCGCCGTCGTGCTGCCCACGATGGCGAACTTGATCAGCTCGTGGTGCTGCATGACGAGCCCGCGGAGCGGTGCCGGGGTGCGATCCAGAATCGCCTCGATGAAAGCCACGTGCGCCACTCTAACGGAACCGTGAATAGTACCGCGTGGAGTGTGACGTGGTCGGCACGGGGGCGGTGCGGCGTGCCGGGCACCTCCACGGCCGCGTGGACCTGCGATTATGGACGGGTGAGTGATGTTCAACCGCGCCGGTCGCGGCCCGTCGTGGCCATGGTCGGCGGAGGTCAGCTGGCCCGCATGACCCATCAGGCCGCGATCGCGCTGGGCCAGTCCCTGCGCGTCCTGGCCGCCGCCCCCGATGAGCCCGCGCCCCAGGTGTGCGCCGACGTCGTGCTCGGCGACCACGATCGCATCGAGGACCTGCGCCGGGTCGCGACCGGCGCCCACGCGCTGACCTTCGACCACGAGGGCGTGCCCACCGAGCACCTGCTGCAGCTGCAGGCGGAGGGCGTCACCGTCAACCCGCCGCCGCAGGCGCTGCTCTACGCGCAGGACAAGCTGGCGATGCGGCACCGTCTGGCCGAGCTCGGCGCGCCCGTACCGGGCTTCGCCGAGATCACCTCGCCCGGCGATGTCCGCGACTTCTGGGCCCGGTTCGACGGTGCCGTGGTCCTCAAGGCCGTGCGCGGCGGCTACGACGGCCGCGGCGTGTGGCTGCCCGACACGCTCGACGAGGCCGTGGCCGTCGCGCGGGAGCAGCTCGCCGCGGGCGTGCAGGTGCTCGCGGAGCAGCGGGTCGAGCTGGCGCGGGAGTTGTCTGCGATGGTCGCGCGGTCGCAGTACGGGCAGGGCGCGGCGTGGCCGGTCGTCGAGACGGTGCAGCGGAACGGGCAGTGCGCCGTCGTGCTCGCGCCCGCGCCGGGCCTGTCCGACGAGGACGCGTCGTTCGCCGAGTCGCTCGCGCTGAGCCTGGCGAACGAACTGGGCGTCGTGGGCGTGATGGCCGTGGAGCTGTTCCAGACCCCGTCGGGCGAGATGCTCGTCAACGAGCTCGCGATGCGCCCGCACAACTCGGGGCACTGGTCCATGAACGGGTGCGTGACCAGCCAGTTCGAGCAGCACGTGCGCGCGGTGCTCGACTACCCGCTGGGCGACACCGCCGCGACCGCGCCGCTGACCGTCATGGCGAACGTGCTCGGGGCGTCGTCGGAGCCCGAGATGAGCGTCGACGAGCGGTTGCACCACCTCATGGCCCGGATGCCGGAGGCGCACGTGCACATGTACGGCAAGGAGGGCCGGCCCGACCGCAAGATCGGGCACGTGAACCTGGTCGGCGGGCTCGACGGTGACCGGAACGACCCCGAGTACGCGGCCGAGCTGCGGGAGCGGGCGGAACGCGCGGCGCACTGGATGGCGACCGCGGAGTGGACCGATGGATGGAGTGTGCATGGCTGAGAACACGGGACCGCGCGTCGGACTCATCATGGGCAGCGACTCGGACTGGCCGACGATGGAGGCCGCCGCCGAGGCGCTCGCCGAGTTCGGGATCCGGTTCGAGGTCGGCGTCGTCTCCGCGCACCGCACCCCGCAGCGGATGCTGGACTACGCGAAGGGCGCCGCGGATCGCGGCATCGAGGTGATCATCGCCGGCGCCGGCGGCGCCGCGCACCTGCCGGGCATGGTGGCCTCCGCGACGCCGCTGCCGGTGATCGGCGTGCCGGTGCCGCTCAAGCACCTCGACGGTATGGACTCGCTGCTCTCGATCGTGCAGATGCCCGCCGGGATCCCGGTCGCGACGGTGTCCGTGGGCGGCGCCCGCAACGCGGGACTGCTCGCGGTCCGGATCCTGGGCGCCGCCGATCCCGCGCTGCGCTCGCGCATGGCCGCCTTCCAGGCGGAGCTGGAGCAGATGGTGCTGGCCAAGGACGAGGCGCTGCGGCGCAAGCTGCTGGAGGGCTAGCCTGGTCCGCATGGGCGGACAGGTGCGGGTGCACAACTTCGCGATCTCGCTGGACGGCTTCGGCACCGGCGCCGACCAGTCGGTGGACGCACCCTTCGGGCACGCCGGCGGATCGCTGATGTCGTGGTTCTTCGGGACCAGGCGGGGCGCTGCGATCCACGGACTGGCCGGCGCGGCCCGGGGCGTCGACGATGCCTTCTCCGAGGCCTGGGACGAGGGTATCGGCGTGGAGATCATGGGCCGCGGCAAGTTCGCGCCCACGCTCGAGGTCCTCGCCGACGAGTCCTGGCGCGGCTGGTGGGGCGAGCAGACGCCGTTCACCACGCCGGTCATCGTGCTCACGAGCCGCCCCCGGCCCGCGTTCACCACGGGGGACGGGGTGGAGTTCCGGTTCCTCGACGGCTCGCCCGCCGAGGCATTGGCCGCGGCCCGGGAGATCGCGGGCGAGAAGGACATCCGCATCGGCGGTGGCGTCTCGACGGTGCGCGAATTCCTCGCCGCCGACCTGGTTGACCACCTGCACCTCGTCGAGGTGCCGATCGTGCTGGGCCGCGGCGAGCGGCTGTGGGACGGCCTCGAGGGCGTGCAGGAGCGGTTCGCGATCGAGTCGACGGTGAGCCCCGCCGCCGGCGTGGTGCACCGCGTCTTCACCCGCCTGCCCCGGTAGCCATCCATGTGGTTGTTCCCCGGAACAACCGGACCGTCGAAATTTGGTTACGTGCGACTAACTGACCCGCGACCGGGCATGGATAGAATCAGCCCGGACCCAAACACGTAGACGCTGATGGAGGCCCTTATGGCTGGCAACCCCGACTTCGACCTGTTCCAGCTCCCCGAGGAGCACGAGGAACTGCGCGCCGCCATCCGGGCGCTCGCGGAGCGCGATATCGCGCCGCACGCCAAGGATGTCGACGAGAAGGAGCGGTTCCCGCAGGAGGCGCTCGACGCGCTGGTCGCGAGCGGTTTCAACGCCATCCACGTGCCCGAGGAGTACGGCGGCCAGGGCGCGGACTCGGTCGCGACCTGCATCGTCATCGAGGAGGTGGCCCGCGTCTGCGGCAGCTCCTCGCTGATCCCCGCGGTGAACAAGCTCGGCACCATGGGCCTGATCCTCAACGGCTCCGAGGAGCTCAAGCAGCACGTGCTGCCGTCGCTCGCCGAGGGCGAGGCCATGGCCTCCTACGCGCTGTCCGAGCGCGAGGCCGGCTCCGACGCGGCGTCGATGCGCACCCGCGCCCGCCGCGAGGGCGACGAGTGGATCCTCAACGGCTCCAAGTGCTGGATCACCAACGGCGGCAAGTCCACCTGGTACACCGTCATGGCCGTGACCGACCCCGAGAAGGGCGCCAACGGCATCAGCTCGTTCATCGTGCACAAGGACGATCCGGGCTTCTCCGTCACCGGCTACGAGCACAAGCTGGGCATCAAGGGCAGCCCGACCGCCGAGCTGGCCTTCGAGGAGTGCCGCATCCCCGCGATGCGCATGATCGGCGACGAGGGCACCGGCTTCAAGACCGCGCTGCAGACCCTCGACCACACCCGCCCGACCATCGGCGCGCAGGCCGTCGGCATCGCGCAGGGCGCGCTCGATGTGGCGATCGACTACATCAAGGACCGCAAGCAGTTCGGCAAGTCCATCTCCGAGTTCCAGGGCGTGCAGTTCATGGTCGCCGATATGGCGATGCGCCTCGAGGCCGCCCGCCTGATGGTCTACACCGCCGCCGCCCGCGCCGAGCGCGGCGAGAAGAACCTGGGCTTCATCAGCTCCGCGTCGAAGTGCTTCGCCTCCGACGTGGCGATGGACGTCACCACCGACGCGGTCCAGCTGCTCGGCGGCGCCGGCTACACCCGCGACTTCCCGGTCGAGCGGATGATGCGCGACGCCAAGATCACCCAGATCTACGAGGGCACCAACCAGGTCCAGCGCGTGGTCATGAGCCGCCAGCTGCTGCGCTGATCACGGGGCGGGCGACCGCCACGACAACACGAACACGGAGGCCACCGCCCCGGGGCATCACGCGACCCGGGCGGTGGCCTTCTCCGTGGCGAACTTGTCCATGAGCTTGCCGGCGTCGGGGTTCGACACGTGGATCACGGCGGCCGGGGCGGCGAACGGGGCCAGCAGGCCGTCATACAGGTCGTCGACGGTGCGCCACGCCCGCGTCGAGAGCACGCGGTCGCCCGCGGCGTAGCCGGCGGAGGCGGACAGGGCCGTCGCCCGCGCCACGACGATCTCGGGGGAGTCGCCGGCGAGTGCGGTGCCCGCGTCGCCGGGGGTGAACGCGTCCGGGTGCACGCGCACCTCGGTGGTGTAGTCGTCGATGCCGGGCGGCAGGTCGGGCACCGCCATGCCGAAGGCATCGAGGCCCACGGCGAGGATCTCGTCACCGTCGGCCTCACCGATCCGGTCCGGCGCGCAGAAGGTGACCGAGCCGGACTCGCCGAAGCGGACCTCGCACCCGGCCCACCACGCGCCGAACAGGATTCCCGCCGTCTGCCAGTGCGCCGGCAGCAGCACGCCGACGGCATCGCCCGGGCCCAGGCCGTACTGGTCGCGGAGCAGGTTGCCGCACTTGGCCGCCCAGTTCCCGAGCGTCACCGCCGAGAGGCCCATCCGCGCGCCGGAGGCATCGTCGTACCAGGTGAACCGGGGCGCGGCACCGTCGGCCTGGACGATCGGGACGAGCAGGCGGTCAGTGACCGTCAGTCCACGCACGGGACGCCTCCGTTCTGCTGGGCGGTGAAGCCGGGCCGGTTGAGCAGCGAGCTGATGCGCGCCGCCTCGCTGGGGTCGAGCGCCTCGGTCATGCCCGGCGCGAGCGACGTGGTCGTGGCGGCGTCCGACCCGGAGGAGCCCGAGTTCCCCGACGAGCCCGGACCCGAGTACCCGTCCTGGAGCAGGACCTTGACGTGGCCCGACGACACCGAGGTGCTCGCGACCACGGGCAGTCCCCCGAGCAGAGCGGCGACGGCCTTCGCGCCCTGGTCGTTCGACGAGCTCGCGAGCACCGCGCTGCGCGAGCTCAGGCCCGCCTCGGCGGTCGAGGCGTTGCCGGTCTTGCCCTCCGCGAAGCCCTTGTTGCCGAGGAAGCTCGATACGCCGCTCGCGAGGCCCGTGGTGGAGCCGCCGTTGACCACGTCCACGGTGTACGACGAGCGGTTCACCGACGGGACGGCGGGCGCGCTCGAGGTGGTGGTCGTGGTCGGCTTGGCCTTCGGCGCGCTGCCCCCGAGGAGGCCGCTCACGTAGGCCTGGACCTGCTTCGGGTCGACGACGACCACGGACTGCTGCCCGTCGTCGCTCCAGCCGTCGTCGCGGACGACGGGGACCGTCGCGAACTTGATGTTGCCCGCCGAGAGGTTTGCTAGCTCCTTCGCGAAGCCCATGACGTCCCAGTCCTGATCCAGCGTGACGGAGGTGGTCAGCGCGTTCTGGAGCTGGCTGAGCTTGCTGGGGCTGGTGAGCGTGCCGGTGGAGAGGATCTTGCTGGCCAGCGAGGCCATGAACACCTGCTGTCGGGTGACGCGGTCCAGGTCGCCGCGCGGCAGACCGTGCCGCTGGCGCACGAAACTCAGTGCCTGCGGGCCCTTGAGGGTCTGCTTGCCGGCCCGGAACCGGGCGCCGGAGAAGGAGTCGTTGACGGGTCGCTTCAGGCACACCTCGACGCCGCCCACGGCGTCGGTGAGGCGGGAGAAGCCGACCAGGCCGATCTCCGCGTACCGATCGACCGAGACGCCGGTCAGGTCAGCGACGGTCTCGATCAGCGCCTTGCGCCCCTCCTCGTTGCCCTTCTGCACGGCCGTCTTCTCGTCGTCGCCGTTCGCGATCGCCTTGTCCCGCGTCACGTTCGCGGCGCCCGCGAAGGCCGAGTTGATCTTGCCCTTGCCCTGATCGGGGATTGCGACATAGGCATCGCGGGGGATCGAGATCGCGGTGGCCGACTTCCCGTCGTTGGGGATGCGGATGAGGATGATCGTGTCGGTGTTGAGGGTGCCGTCGTCGACGCCCGCGTTCAGCCGCGCCAGCTCCTGCTTGGAGAGCGGATTGCCCTTCGCGTCGGTGCGCGAGTCGGTGCCGACCAGCAGAATGTCGGTCGCGCCGTCGGGTTTGGCGCTGAGCGACGGGCCGCGTTCGATATCGCCCGCGAACCGGGACCACCAGAACCAGGCCACGCCGGTGACCACCAGCACGATCGCCGTGATCAGTGCGATCAGGGCCTTGCCACTGCGCTGGAGACGCTCGCGGGTGTCGGCGGACAGGTCGGCGGCGCGGGGCACCTGCCGCGGGCTCTGCGCACCGTCGGTGCCGCCCTCGTTCTCCGCGCGGACGCTCCGACGCTGCGCGTCGGCGCCGCGGGAATGGCGCGCGCCGCGCGGACTCGGGCTGTCGGACACCCACCACTCCTTGTCGCCGGGATCGGGCCGGTTGCTTCGGCTCCGCTTGATCACATCCCCATAACGGTACCGACTGGACCTGGGATCGTGTCCATGCGCGGCCGTCACGTACCGTTCGCAGTGTGAATCTGGTGATCACCGGCGCAACCGGCCAGTTGGGATCGGCGCTGGTCGGGGTAGCCGCGGAGCGTGGGGTCGCGGTGCGCGCGCTCGGCCGCGACGCCCTCGATGTGACCTCGCCACAGTCGGTCGCGGGGCTCGATCTCGCGCCCGGCGACGTCGTCATCAACTGCGCGGCGCACACGGCCGTCGACGCCGCGGAGTCCGAGCCCGACGCCGCCGGGGCGCTCAACGCGCTCGCGCCCGGTCGGTTGGCCCGACGGTGCGCCGTCGCCGGCGCCCGGCTCGTCCACGTCTCCACCGACTACGTCTTCGGGCCCGCACCCGTGCCGCCCCGGGCCTGGGAGCCGGGCGACCCGACGGCACCGTCGAGCGTGTACGGGCGCACCAAGCTCGCCGGGGAGGAGGCGGCCCGCGCGGCGGACCCGCGCACCGTCGTGGTCCGGACCGCGTGGGTGTACACCGGACGGATCCCCGGCCCGGACGGCGGGACCGTCTGGGCCCCGGACTTCGTCGGGACCATGGGGCGGCTGGCCGACGGTGGCGTGGACCCGAAGGTCGTCGACGACCAGACGGGCTCGCCCACCTACGCCCCCGACCTCGCCGTCGGCCTGCTGGATCTCGCCGACCTGCTCGCCGCCGGGCCCGGCCGGACCGGGGGCGTGCTGCACGCGGCGGGTGGCGGCGCGGCGACCTGGTTCGACCTGGCCCGAGGCGTGTTCGAGCGGGTCGGCGCGGACCCCGCCCGGGTCACGCCCTGCACGTCCGCGGAGTTCCCGCGCCCCGCGCCCCGCCCGGCGTACTCCGTGCTCTCGCCCGCCGCGTGGACGGCCTGGGGACTGGCTCCCCTCCCGGACTGGGAGGACGCGCTGGACCGGGCGCTGGGCGGCGCCGGGGCCCGGCCAATGGGCACCGTCCCCGCAACCGACCGGTAGCCTGTGCGCGTGCCCGGAACCTCCGACGAGATCGCCCCACCCCCTGTGACGCTCGGGGTGGTCACCGTCACCTATTCCCCGGGTGAGCACCTCGAGAACTTCCTGACCAGCATCGACGGCGCCTTCTCCGGTGCCGCGCCGCGTGTGCTCATGGCCGACAACGGGTCGGTCGACGGTGCGCCCGAGGCCGCCGACGCCGCGCACGCCGAGGCGGAACTGCTGCGCACCGGCGCGAACCTGGGGTACGGCGGGGCCATCAACTTTGCGGTGGCCCGGCTGCGCGCCGACGCGGCGGCCGGCACCGCGCCGTTCCCGGACTTCCTCCTGATCAGCAATCCGGACGTCGTGTTCGGTCCCGGGTCGATCGACGAGCTGATCGCGGCCGCGGCGCGGCACCCCGAGGCGGGCGCGCTCGGTCCGTTGATCCGCGACCCCGACCGCACCGTCTACCCGTCGGCCCGGGCCGTCCCGAGCATGCGGTACGGGATCGGGCACGCGCTGCTCGGCGCGGTGTGGAAGTCGAACCCGTGGACCCGCGCGTACCAGCAGTCCGAGGCGGACCTCTCGGAGCGGGAGGCGGGCTGGCTCAGCGGCTCCTGCCTGCTGGTGCGTCCCGAGGCCTTCGCCGCGATCGGCGGCTTCGACGACCGCTACTTCATGTACATGGAGGACGTGGACTTCGGTGATCGCCTCGCGCGGGCCGGGTGGCGCAATGTCTACGTCCCGAGCGCGGAGATCGTGCACGCCAAGGGGCACGCCGCGGGGAAGGTGCCGGAGCTCATGCTGCCCGCGCACCACGCCTCGGCGTACCGGTTCTTCGCCGACCGTCATCCCGGTCCGGCGGCCGCGCCCCTGCGCGCGGCGATGAAGGTGGGGCTGGCCGCGCGCTCGCGGATCAGTGTTCTCGCGGCGACGCGGAGACGAAAAGGGGAATGATGAGTTCGGTGCAACAGGACGCCGGGGTGGACCTCAGTGATGTCGAGGCCGTGATCCTGGTGGGCGGCAAGGGCACTCGTCTACGGCCGCTCACCCTGTCGGCGCCCAAGCCGATGCTGCCCACGGCGGGCAAGCCCTTCCTGACCCACCTGCTCTCGCGGATCCGTGACGCCGGTATCCGCCGCGTGGTGCTGGGGACCTCGTTCAAGGCGGAGGTCTTCGAGGAGTACTTCGGCGACGGATCCGAACTGGGACTGGAGCTCTCGTACGTCGTCGAGACGGAGCCGCTGGGCACCGGCGGCGGCATCCGCAACGTGCTGCCCGCCCTCAAGGCGGAGAACGTGCTGGTGTTCAACGGTGACGTGTTGGGCGGCAGCGATATCCGCGCCGTCGTGAACACGCATCGCGAGAAGGACGCCGACGTCACCATGCACCTCGTGCGCGTCGCCGACCCCCGCGCGTTCGGCTGCGTGCCGACCGACGCCTCCGGTCGGGTCACCGCGTTCCTGGAGAAGACCCAGGATCCGCCGACCGACCAGATCAACGCCGGCTGCTACGTCTTCAAGCGTTCGGTGATCGAGGAGATCCCCGCCGGGCGGCCGGTCTCCGTGGAGCGCGAGGTGTTCCCCGCGCTGCTCAACAGCGATCGCAAGCTCTACGGCCACGTCGACTACGGCTACTGGCGCGACATGGGCACGCCCGAGGACTTCGTCGCCGGTAGCTCGGACCTCGTGCGGGGCATCGCACCGTCGGCCGCCCTGGACGGCGTCCGTGGCGAATGCCTCATCCACCCCGGTGCCTCCGTGGCGCCGGGCGCGCTGGTGATCGGCGGGTCCGTCGTCGGGCGTGGGGCGGAGATCGGTGCGGGCGCAAGGCTCGACGGTGCCGTGGTCTTCGACGGCGTGCGGATCGAGGCCGGCGCGATCGTCGAACGGTCGATCATCGGGTTCGGTGCGCACATCGGGCCGCGGGCGCGGATCCGCGAGGCCGTGATCGGCGACGGTGCCTCCGTCGGCGCCCGGTGCGAGCTGCTGCACGGCGCGCGGGTGTGGCCGGGGGTCGAGCTGCCCGACGGCGGCGTGCGGTTCTCGACGGACGTATAGGGGCTCGAAGGTGGCTGACTTCCTGCGGTACGTGGCGATCGGGGACTCCTTCACCGAGGGCGTGGGCGACCCGGACCCCACGGGCACGCACGAGTATCGGGGCTGGTCCGACCGCGTGGCCGAGGTACTGGCCTCGCGCTCATCGGATTTCGGCTACGCGAACCTAGCGATCCGCGGCAAGAAGATGGACCAGATCGTCGCCGAGCAGCTGGATCCGTGCCTGGAACTGGCGCCCGATCTGGTGACCGTGTACGCGGGCGCGAACGATTTGATCCGGCCGTCGGTCGACGTGGACGCGGTGGTCTCCGCCTACGATGCAATGCTCGCGCGGCTGGCGGCGTCGGGCGCCACCGTGGTGGTGTGGACCGCCGCCGATACGCACGGCAGCGGGATCTTCGGCGCGCTTCGCGGGCGGTTCGCCGTCTACAACGAGCTGGTGCGCGAGATCGCCTCCGAGCGTGGACTTCTCCTGCTCGACTACTGGCGGATGAAGGAGTACCGCGACCTGCGGATGTGGGAGTTCGACCGCATCCACATGTCCTCGCCGGGGCACCTGCGGATGGCGATCGAGGTGCTGGACGTGCTGGGGGTGCCGCACACGCTCTCGGTGCCGGACCTCGGGCCGGAGCCGGTGATCTCGGCGGCGGAGGACCGCGAGATCAAGAAGCGCTGGCGCCGAGAGTTCGCCTACCCGTGGATCTCCCGCCGCGTGCGCGGCATCTCCACCGGCGACGGCCTGCCGCCGAAGTATCCGACGTTGATGCGGCCGGTGGGGCTGGGTGCGGATGCGGACGCCGACGAGGTCGCGGAGCGGTAGTCCGGCAGACGTTGCGGGCGGTCGAAGGTGCGCGTGTCCTAGCGCAACTGTCGTCTGATCGGACGATTGTCCGGTTCGGCGAGTTCGGCGAAGCTGGTCCGGTGGAGAAGCCGACCGATGGGCCCGACGAGCCGATGACGATGCGGTTCGATCCGGCGGTCGGCGCGTATGTGCCCGCGGAGGCGGTGGCGCTCACCGAGACGGCGCCGCGGCATCCGCAGGCGATGCGGCTCCCGCGTCGCGAGCCGTCGGCCCCCGCGACGGAGCGGATCGTCGCGCCCCCGGTGCTCCCCGTGCGACCACCCGCGCTTCCGCCTCGCGCCCAGGCGAACCCGCCGAGCCGGCGACCGGCACCGTCGGGCTCCCGGCCGGTTGGGGCCGCGCCCAGGCCAGCTCCTCCACCGAACCGCACGCCGATCCCGGGGCCGCCTGCCCAACGTCCGCCGCTGCCGGCGCCACGACCGGTCGTGGCGCCCGCGCCGCTCTACGTGCCCGTGCCCTACATGCCCTACCCACCCCGCCCGATGCCGATCGGGCGACCGGGCGTGGTCACGGCGGCGGGGGTCGTGCTGATCACTACCGCGTCGTTGTGCGCGCTGGTCACGGCCTGGATGATCGTCGCCATCGCGTGGCTCGGTCAGGTGTACAGCGGTTTCGCCCGCGACATCGACGACAGCGTCGCGAGCGACTTCGACACGACCTACTGGGGCACGATGACGCCGTGGATGGTCTTCCAGGTCGTGACGCTCGCGGTGTGCGCGGTCGCGCTGGCCTACGGCATCGCGCTGCTGCGCGGGAACCGTCGCAGTACGCAGATCATGGCGACCGTGATGGCGCTGCTGTTGATCGTGTCGTGGCTGCCCGGCATCGTCGCGGTGATCGCGGTGCCGATCCTGCTGTGGGCGCCGGAATCGGCGCGGCGGTGGTTCGGGGCCCGGCTCCCGTAGCCTGGCGGGCGTGGAGATCCCCGTCGGGCTGGATGCGCAGCGACGGCTCGGGCCCGACTGGGCGGCGTGGCTCGATCGCCTGCCGCGCCTCGCGGACGAGGTGCTCGCGGACTGGCGGCTCACCCCTGCGGGCACACCGATGTACGGCTTCACCTCACTCGTGATCCCCGTCCGGAGCCAGGACGGGGAGGCCGTCCTCAAGATCGCCTTCGACGGTGCCGAGGAGGTCGAGCACGAGCACCTCGCCCTGCAGGCGTGGGGCGGCGACGGTGCCGTGCGCATGTTCCGCGCCGACCCCGCGCGGCGCGCGCTGCTGCTCGAGAAGCTCGACGATCGTGATCTCACGGAGGAGTGGGACCTGCAGGCGTGTGAGACCGTGGCCGGTTTCTACCCGCGGCTGCACATCCCCGCCCCGGGGCGGCTGCGGCCGCTCACCGCGTACCTGACCCGCTGGCTGGACGCGCTGGAGGCGGACCGTCGGGACGTGCCCGTGCCGCCCCGGCTGATCGACCTGACCCTGGCCCGGGGACGGGAGTTCGTCGAAGACCCGGAGTCCGTGGGGCGGATCATCCACGGCGACCTGCACTACGAGAACGTGCTCGCCGCCGAGCGTGAGCCGTGGCTCGTGATCGATCCGCAGCCGATGTCCGGCGACCCGCACTACGAGGTGGCGCCGTTGCTGTGGAACCGGTGGGACGAGATGTCCGGCTACCTGCGCGAATCCATCCAGCGGCGGTTCTACACCGTGGTCGAGGCGGCCGGGCTGGACGAGGATCGCGCCCGGGACTGGGTGATCGTGCGGATGGTCCTCAACGCCCACTGGGCGGTGGAGGACGCCCAGCGGATGCGGCGCGGCCTCGACGCCGAGGAGCGGGACTGGATCACCCGGTGCATCAGCGTCGCGAAGGCGGTGCAGCGGTAACGCTGGGACGCGACGCGATGTTGCGGCCAAACTAGCGCAGAGTATGCGGCCAAACTAGCGCGGCTGTCGCACGCTCAGGACACGAGCGAGTACGGCGAACCGTCGGGCATCACGGACGCGACGCGGCTACTCGTCCGGGACGAAGGCCTTCGCGGCGGCGACGAGGCCGCCGCCCAGCGGCAGGATGACGGGCAGCAGGTTATCGTCGGCGGCGATGATGCGGGTGGCCTCGCGGGCGGCGACGGCCTCGTCGTCGTGGGCGTCGGGATCGGGGACGCGGTAGCCCGCGTCGCCCAGGTTGACGACGACCACGCCGCCCGGGCGGAGCAGGCGCACGGCGTCGATGACATAGCGCGGGTGATCGACCGGGTCGCCGTCGATGAAGATGAGGTCGTACGCGGCGTCCGCGAGCCGGGGGAGCACGTCCAGGGCGTGGCCGTTGATGAGGCGGGTGCGGTTCGCGGCCACACCGGCCTGCTGGAAGCCGATCTTCGCGGCCGCCTGGAACTCCTGCTCCGCATCGATCGTGGTGAGCACCGAGTCGGGCCGCATGCCGGAGAGCAGCCAGAGGCCGCTGATCCCGGCGCCGGTCCCGACCTCCACGACGGACCTGGCACCGCCGGCCGCAGCGAACACCGACAGCAGCGCGCCGATGGACGGCGACACCGCGTCGACGCCGAGGTCCGCGGCGCGTTCGCGGGCCGACGCCATCGCGTCGTCCTCGACGATGGCGTTCTCGGCGTAGGTGACGAGGGCGGAAGCGGCGGAGAACGAAGCACTGGACACGTCCAGAAGCCTAGCCGGTCGCGAACCGGTAACCGGACCGTGACGCGATCGTTAGCTAAGGCCATGCATGCACAGCCAACACTCAGGGAGGGATCAGCACCCCCACAAGGCGGCAGGGAAAGGTATCGGTCAGTGAAGAGCTCCCGCCGCGAGATTGTCGATCGTGGGAACAAAACGGTCGCCTCGGGAGTTCTGTCAGGTGAATAGCCCCGCAGTTCGGCGGCGGCACGAGGAGGAGCGCATGGCCCTGGCCCGCAAGGCCGGACCCCGGCAGGAGTCGCAGCCACCGGCTGCGTACGCCACGTTCGACGACGAGCGTCCTGCGCAGCCCGCAGGCACCGCCGCGTTCGATGCGTCCGGTGATCGCTCCGACATGCCGTCCTGGGACGAGCTCGTCCGCGAACACGCGGACCGCGTGTACCGCCTCGCCTATCGCCTCTCCGGCAACGCGCAGGATGCGGAGGATCTCACGCAGGAGACCTTCATCCGCGTGTTCCGCAGCCTGCAGAACTACGAGCCCGGCACTTTCGAGGGCTGGCTGCACCGCATCACCACCAACCTCTTCCTCGACATGGTCCGTCGCCGCAACCGCATCCGGATGGAGGCGCTGCCGGAGGACTACGAGCGCGTACCGTCGTCCGACCCGGACCCCGGGCAGATCTATGCGGACGCCAACCTCGGCCCGCAGCTGCAGACCGCGCTGGACGCGCTGGCGCCGGAGTTCCGCGCCGCCGTCGTCCTGGCCGACATCGAGGGCCTGAGCTACGAGGAGGTCGCGACCACGCTCGGCGTGAAGCTCGGCACGGTGCGCTCGCGCATCCACCGCGGCCGCAAGTCCATCCGCGAGGCACTGGCCAACCAAGGCCTGACCAGCAGCGCGGCGCTCGCGTACTGAACGTCGGCGCGGCACCGTCGGGAACTGAGAACGTGACTCGATCCGTTGAACTCGTGGTGCAGGTACTGTGGCGGTAGGCCCGGACGGCCCGTTGACCGGAGTAGAGGAGGGGAGCGGCGTGGAGCACCTCAGTGGCAGTTTCAAGCGCGCGTTCGCCCGCCGCCCCGGTGAGTTCTCGTCGACGGAGCACCTGGCGTACGAGGCCGTCGTCGCCTATGTCGACGGCGAGCTCCGCATGAACGCGCACCTGCGGGCAGGCACCCACATCGCGGAATGCGCCGTCTGCGCCTCGGAGGTGGACGCGCAGCGGCAGGTCCGCACCGCGCTCCGCGAGTCCGGCGAGATCACCGTCCCGCACCGGCTCCTGGGCCAGCTCGCCCAGATCCCCACCGAGTGCCACGCTGCCCCGTTCGAGGGCTTCCCCACCTTCCAGCCCGAGTCGTCGCGACGCGACGCGCGCAACAAGCGCGGCCGCCGGCGGAACGCTCGGTAGATTCGACTCGTGACGTCCGATTCCGACGCCCAGCGTCCCCGGCTGGAGCCGCGCCCCACGCATCGTCCCTCGGTCTCGGAAGGCGAGCAGGTGGTCTTCGGCCGGCCCGACGGGGTCGACGGGGCCTTCGCGCCCGACGCGGTGCGCCGCGCGGTCGACGGCCGCCCGCAGCCGCAGGCCACGGCCCCCGATCCCGTGCTCACCGAAGCGTTCTCCCGCCCCGTCGGCAGCACGGAAGCCCTGCAGCGCGACCCCTACGCAGGCCCGCTCGACGCGGAGCCCGAGCCCGAACCCGCCGACCCGTGGCGCGACACCGAGTCGCTCGCCGCGCTGGGCGAACCCGGCGTCAAGGCCCCGCCGCGGGCGGTCCCGCAACCCGACCCGGAGCAGCTGGGTGTGCGCGACGTGCTCTTCGGCCGTCGCGTGTCCGTCCGCGCGCTCGTCGTGCTGGGTGTGATCGCCCTGGTCATCGGCCTGCTGGGCGGTGCGATCGGCCGGATCACGGGCACCACGATCCAGAAGCTGACCGATTCGCGGGTCACGCTCCCCGTCGACGACACGAAGGTCACCGATCAGGGCGCCATCGCCGAGATGGTCTCGAAGGTGGGCCCCAGCGTCGTCACCATCGAGGTGCGCACCCGGACCACCGGCGAGACCGGCTCCGGCTCGGTGATCAACGCCGAGCGCGGCTACATCATGACCAACAATCACGTCATCGAGACGGCGGCCACGAACAAGGACGCCAAGATCGAGGTCGTGTTCTGGAACGGCACCCGCACCCCCGCGCAGCTCGTGGGCACCGACCCGAACACCGACGTCGCGGTGATCAAGGTCGCCGTCAACGGCCTGCAGCAGATCTCCCGCGGCGACTCCGGCCAGTTGCTGCCCGGCCAGCAGGTCGTGGCGATCGGCTCCCCGCTGGGGCTGCGGCGCACCGTCACCTCCGGTGTCGTGTCCGCGACGCACCGTCCGGTCCAGGGGCCCGCGGACGGGCCCAACCCGCCCGCGGCCTTCGACTCCGTGCAGACCGACGCCTCGATCAACCCGGGCAACTCCGGCGGCCCGCTCCTCGACCTCAAGGGCCGCGTGATCGGCGTCAACACCCTCGGGCTCGCGCCCGGCGGCGGGTCGATCGGCCTCAACTTCGCCATCGCCTCCAATGTGGCGTTCCCGATCGCCGAGGCGATCATCCGCGGCGACAAGGTGGTGCACGCCGACCTCGGCGTCAACGGCCGCGAGGTCAGCAACGACACCGCGACCGGCGTCCGCGTGGAGAACGTCAAGAAGGGCGGCGCCGCCGACAAGGCGGGCATCCGCGAGGGCGATGTCATCACCAAGGTCGGTGACACGGAGGTCGCCGAGTCCGCGGACCTCATCGTCGCGATCCGCGCCGTCGGTGTGGGCAAGGAGACGACGGTGACGGTGGCCCGGGACGGTCGCCGGGTCCCGATCAAGGTCACCCCCGAACCGCTGAGCTGACGCGGCCGCGCCGTGCGCGCGGTGCTCAGCCTCCCGTAGCATGGCGGGGTGTTCTCGAATCTCGGCATGGGAGAGATCCTCATGCTGGTCGTCGTGGGTCTGGTGATCCTGGGGCCGGAGCGGCTTCCCGGGGCGGTCAACTGGTTCTTCACGACCCTGCGGCAGGTGCGCGACTACGCCACCGGCGCCACGCAGCAGCTCAAGGACGAGATGGGCGGCGATTTCGACGCGATCCGCGAGCCCCTCCAGCAGATCCAGAACCTGCGCGGAATGACGCCCACCGCCATCGTCACCAAGCACCTCCTCAACGGCGACGACTCGGTGGTCCGCGAGATCACCGACCAGGTGCGTTCCACCGCGGACTCGCTCAACCTGCGCAAGATGGTCGAGGGTGCCGGCGGTGAATCCGTCGCGGCTTCCTCGGCTCCGCTCGAAGTGCCCGCCGGCCCGGTCCCCACCATGCCGCGGATGCACACGCCGCTGACCCCGGAGGAGCGCCCCCCGTTCGACCCCGACGCCACGTAGCCTCGCCGGGACGGTTTCGGCAGCGTGCTGCCGAAGTTCGTCATCGCGGCCAGTAGTCGGCAGCGTGGGAGGAATTCGGCAGCGGCGGTAGCACTTTCGGCAGCGGCGCGAGCATGCGCGGAGAGCGGGCGCGCGACGCCTGTGGATAACCCCGAACCTGTGGAAAGTGGCCCGATGGAGCGCAGCCGGAGGTCGGCGATGGGGTTCACTGGCCGCATGGGGGAGATGTGGACACGGCGGCAGCTCAGGGCGATGGGGTGGAGCGACGCCCGGATAGCCCGCGCCGCCGAGGAGGGGGTCGAACGGCTGGCGCATGGTGTCTACGGCGTACGCGACGACGGAGCCCCGCAGTGGGAGCGCGATCGCGATCGGGTTCTCGCGGCTGCCCTGACCTGCGAGGCGGTAGTCAGTCACGAGAGCGCGGCCGTCCTGCACGGCATCCCGTTCCTGCGTCCGGACCGGCACTACGTCCACTTCACGATCGACCGCACGAGCGGCGGGTGGAAGCGGCGCAAGCAGTACGTGCACGCGCGTCCGCTGCCCGCCGACCAGATCACGATCGTCGACGGGGTGCGCGTCACCTCCCGATGTCGGACCGCGGTGGACATCGCGATGTCCGGCGGGCTGGAGCGCGGCGTCTGTGCGTTCGATGCGGTCCGGCTGGTGCCGAGGTTTCCGCAGCCGGATGATCCGGGGCCGATTCCCCTCGCAGAGCTACAGGAGTGCCTGGAATCACTGGCTCGATGCCGGGGCGGTGCTACGGCTCGTCGAGCCCTCGAGTTGTCGGTCGAATGCAGTGAGTCGGCGGGAGAGTCGCTGTCGCGGGTGCAGATGCTGACCGCCGGCCTCCCGATGCCGCGCCTGCAGACTCCGCACGTCATCGAGGAGGAGCTCTTCTACGCGGACTTCGATTGGGGCACTGTGACGGGCGAGTTCGACGGCCGCGCCAAGTACGGAGACGAACCCGAGGAGATCAACGCCGCGCTCGCCGAGGAGAAGCGCCGCCACGAGCTCTTCGCCGCGGCGGGGATCGAGGTGGTCAGATGGCGCTGGCGCGCGCTGAACACGGCAGACGGTCTTCGTCGGCTACTTCTGCCGGCGCTGGCCCGCGGCGGACTGATCGAGGCCAGTGCATGAGCGCCGACGCGCCCGCGGTTTCGGCAGCGCGCGGACGAGACTGCTCAACGCTGCAGATCGACGGCAGCGCTCGCGAACTTCGGCAGCGCGCTGCCGAAACCTCTGGGCGAGCGGACCGTCGGGCTACAGGTGGCGGGTGGTGTCGATCCCCAGGGACATGCCGGCCAGGCCGCGCTTGCGGACGGCCAGCTTGTCGGCGATGCTGCGCAGCGCCGCGCCGGTGGGGGAGTCGGGCGCGGAGAGCACCACGGGCGTTCCGGCGTCGCCGGCCTCGCGCAGCTGCGGATCCAGCGGGATCTGGCCGAGCAGCGGAACATCGGCACCCACCGCGCGGGTCAGGCGGGCCGCGACCTGCTCGCCGCCGCCGGAGCCGAAGACGTCGAGGACGGTGCCGTCGGGCAGCGTCAGGCCGGACATGTTCTCGATGACCCCGGCCACGCGCTGGCGGGTCTGCAGCGCGATGGCGCCGGCTCGCTCGGCGACCTCGGCGGCCGCTGTCTGCGGGGTGGTGACCACGAGGATCTCGGCGCCGGGGATGAGCTGCGCGATGGAGATCGCCACGTCGCCGGTGCCGGGCGGCAGGTCCAGCAGCAGCACGTCGAGATCGCCCCAGAACACGTCGGCGAGGAACTGCTGCAGCGCGCGGTGCAGCATCGGTCCGCGCCAGACGACGGGCGTGTTTCCGGTGGTGAACATGGCCACCGAGATGACCTTCACGCCGTGCGCTTGCGGCGGCATGATCATCGAATCGACCTGGGTGGGTCGCGCGTCGGTGCCCATCATGCGGGGAACGGAGTGGCCGTAGATGTCGGCGTCGAGAACGCCCACGGACAGGCCGCGCGCCGCCAGTGACGCCGCGAGGTTCACTGTCACCGAGCTCTTGCCCACGCCGCCCTTGCCCGACGCGACCGCGTACACGCGGGTCAGCGAGCCGGGCTGGGCGAACGGGATGACGGGCTCGGCCTTGTCGCCGCGCACCGTCTTGCGCAGCTCGGCACGCTGCTCGTCGTTCATCACGTCCAGCTCGACGCGCACCTCGCCGGTGCCGGGAACGTCCGCGACCGCGGTCCGCACCCGGTCCACGATCTGCGTGCGCATGGGACACGCCGAGGTGGTCAGGTACACCTCGACGTCCACCGACGAGTCGGACTGCACCGCGACCGATTTCACCATCCCCAGATCGGTGATCGGCTTGCCGATCTCGGGGTCGTTCACGGTGGCCAGGGCCGACCGGATCTTCTCTTCGGTAACCGCACTCATAACGTCCTCCATCGTATCCGCAGGCCCGGGCCGCGGAAATCCGCCTCAGCGCGGCGGACGGGGTACCGCGGGCGAGGACGACGGTGCGACCTGCGGGGCCGAGGGTGCGGGCGCGCTCGAGGGGGCGGGGCGCGAGGCCGGCGCGGGGCGGACCGAGGACGGCGCCGGTGCGGGGCTCGATGCGCTGGTCGACGGTGCGCTCGGCGCGATCGCGAGCGCCCCGCCGGGGCCGATCGGGGCGGGAGTCGGGGGCAGGGCCGGGCCCGACGACGGTGCGCCGGGCGCACTCGGCACCGCGGTCGGGCAGTCGCTCACGGTGGGGAGCGGCTTACCGTCGGGCCCGAGTGCCGCGGACGACGGTGCCGCCGGGCCCGAGGGCTTCGCAGCGCGCGAGGGGGAGGGGGCGACGGATGCCGACGGCGCGGGCTTGGCCGAGGGGGCGGCGGAGGGGCGGGCCGATCCCGAGGGGCGCGCGGCACCGTCGGGGGCGCCGCACCCGACGATCACCACCTGGCCGGGCGGAAGCGGCTTGGGCAGCTCCTTCGGCGGGGCGACGGGCGCGGTCATATCGGGGATGCCGCCCACCGGGATCGCGCGGTCCCGGTACGCCTTCGCCCAGGCCACGACGTTGTCGACATAGGAGTTCGACTGGTTGTAGGCGAACACCGCGGTCCGCTGCTGCGCCTCGGACTGCAGCCCGGACGCGCTGGAGCACAGGTAACGCGCGGCGCCGTAGGCGGCGTCGCGGACGTTGTTGACATCGGCCTTGCCGTCGCCGGAGTTGTCGCCGCCGAACAGGGCCCAGGTGGTCGAGAGGAACTGCATGGGGCCGAGCGCGCGGGCGTACCCGGCACCGTCGCGGATCACGGCGTTGCCGGCCAGCGTGCCGTCGAGCGCCGGCCCCTCGATGGGGGTGAGGGTCAGGCCGGTGGCGTCGACGTTGCCGCCGTCCGCGTGCCCCGACTCGATCCGGCCGATCGCCGCGACGAGGCTCCACTCGATGCCGCACCCCGGCGCCTCGAGGGCCATCCGGTCGGCCGCGGCCCGGTAGGCCGCGTACGCGGCGCCGGGGATGCCGAGCGGGCCGGGCGCGACCTTGACCGCCTCGGGACGCGGGGGGATCGGGACGTGCCGCGGCGCGGGTGCGGGCGGCGCGTCCGACGGTGCGGGCGGGCGCAGGTCCGTGATGCCGACCGCGGCCTGGGCGACGAGTTCGGGCCCGGTGGTGCGCGCCGGGGTCGGGGCGTGCAGCGATGCCCCGTCCGCGCCGGCGACGCCCAGCAGCAGCGCTGCGGCGCCCACGGCGGCACCGGCCCCGACGATCCGCACGGTCGCCCCTTCCGGTTACTGACGAGTCAGTTTCGTGTCGCACGGTACTTCGCCGTAGTACCGGTGCGGGTGGGACTTGCGTGAATTACAGGGCTGATCTTCAGGAAAGCGATGCGATCGCGTCGGCCAGTGTTTCCGGGGCGTCGTCCGCGCCGTGGATCCGCCACGGCGAGACCCACGCGGACTCGGCGAGGCCGGTGTAGACCGCCCCGGTCCGCGCCTGCAGGCCCGCGTCCGTCTCGTAGGCGTCCCGCGCGCGGGAGGCGTCGCCCGCCTCGCGGCGCTGCGCCCGTTCCGCGGCGAGCGCCACGCCCACGTCCAGGTACACCTGCAGGTCCGGGACGGGCAGGCCGAACCGGCCGAACTCGGTCTCGCGCACCCACCCGGCCACGGCACCGTCGGCGCCCTCGTGCAGACGGGCCGCGCTGTAGGCGGCCGAGGAGGCGGCGTACCGGTCGAGCAGCACCACGTCGTGCCGCTCGAGCGCGGCGCGGATGTCGGGCGCGGCGGCCTGCCGGTCGAAGGCGAAGAGGAGGCCCATGCCGTACACGGAATCGGCGACGTCGCCGTTGCCGCCGCGCAGCGCCTCCGCCGCGAGGTCGGCGAACTGCGTGCCGTAGCGGGGGAAGGCGAGCGCGGTCACCGTCCGGCCCGTGGCCTCGAGGCGCTCGGTGACCGCGCGGGTGAGCGTGTTCTTCCCGGCACCGTCGAGGCCTTCGATCGCAACGAGTCGTCCCATGGCCGCCGATCGTATTCACCGGTGACCGGTGTCGCAGAACCGGACACGCCGCGTGAGGTGACAGTATGGATCCATGAAACCCCGCATCCTGGTGATCGACGACGATCCCGCGCTGGCGGAGATGCTCACCATCGTCCTGCGCAACGAGGGCTTCGACTCGGCCGTGGTGGGCGACGGTACGCAGGCGCTCAGCGCGGCGCGCGAGTTCCGGCCGGACCTGGTCCTGCTCGACCTCATGCTGCCCGGCATGAACGGCATCGATGTCTGTCGCGTGCTGCGCGCCGACTCCTCCGTCCCGATCGTCATGCTCACGGCGAAGGCGGACACCGTCGACGTGGTGCTGGGCCTGGAGTCCGGTGCCGACGACTACGTGATCAAGCCCTTCAAGCCGAAGGAACTCGTGGCGCGCGTGCGGGCGCGGTTGCGCCGCACGGACGACGAGCCCAGTGAGCTGCTGTCCATCGGCAACGTGATCATCGACGTCCCGGCCCACAAGGTCACCCGCGACGGCGAGGTGATCCAGCTGACGCCCACGGAGTTCGACCTGCTGGTCACGATGGCCCGCAAGCCCCGTCAGGTGTTCACCCGCGACGTGCTCCTCGAACAGGTGTGGGGCTATCGCCACCCGGCGGACACCCGCCTGGTGAACGTCCACATCCAGCGCCTGCGCGCCAAGATCGAGAAGGACCCGGAGAACCCGGAGATCGTGCTCACGCTGCGCGGGGTCGGCTACAAGGCGGGTCCGGCGTGACGGGACCCCGCCGATCGTGAGGGGGCGGGCCGGAGCGGCCCGGCTGGGCGACTGGCTGCGGCAGGCGGTGCACGCGGTGCGTTCGGACCCCGCGGTCGTGCTGCGCGACGGTGCCCGGTACGCGGGCATGGGCCTGTCCTACGCCGGGCGGGTGTGGCGGCGGTCGCTGCAGCTGCGCGTCGTGACGCAGACGCTGGTGCTCAGCCTGACCGTGCTGCTGCTGCTCGGTTTCGTGCTCACCTCGCAGATCGCCAAGCAGCTCATCGACGCCAAGCTCACCGCGGGCAAGGAGGAGACGGCCCGGGTCAAGCAGAGCCTGGAGATCGCGCTCGGGCGCAGCGAGCCGCGCACCGAGGGCGTGGAGTCGGTGCTGCGCAGCGTCCGGTCGAGCCTGGTCAGCCAGGGCCTGGACGTGGGTCCGACGGCGGCGCGGTCCGGCAACTACGACCCGGTGCTGATCGTGCCGCACGGCGCCGGCCGGCCGCCCACGGTGTCGGGTAACGAGACCGAGGTCCCGCAGTCCCTGCAGACCTTCGTACGCAGCGGGCAGACCGCCTACCAGCACGCGACGGTGACCGATACGACCGGCCGGTACGGCAAGGTGCTGGTGATCGGCACGCCCGTGCAGTCCTCGATCCAGGGGCTGGAGCTGTACCTGGTGTTCCCCCTGACGCAGGAGGAGAACACCCTCACCCTGATGCAGGGCACGCTGTACACCGGCGGCGGAGTGCTCCTGGTGCTGCTCGCGGCGGTGAGCCTGTTGGTCGCGCGGCAGGTGGTGCTGCCCGTCCGGTCGGCCGCCCGGATCGCGGTGCGGTTCGCGGAGGGGCGGCTCAAGGAACGCATGCCGGTGCGCGGTGAGGACGACATCGCCCGGCTCGCCATGAGCTTCAACGACATGGCCGAGTCGCTGTCCAAGCAGATCAACCAGCTCGAGGAGTTCGGCAACCTCCAACGCCAGTTCACCTCCGATGTCTCGCACGAGCTGCGGACGCCGCTGACGACGGTGCGGATGGCGGCCGACATGATCGCCGATTCCGCCGACGAACTGGACCCCGGCCTGCGCCGCACCACCGAGCTGATGCAGAAGGAACTGGACCGCTTCGAGACGCTGCTCGCCGAGCTGTTGGAGATCTCCCGGCACGACGCCGGCGTCGCCGAGTTGCACTCCGAGCAGATCGACATCGAGGTGCCGATCGCCTCGGCCATGGCCACCGTCCGGCACCTCGCCGAGCAGTCGGAGACCGAGCTGATCCTCGACATGCCGGACGACCCCGTCATCGTCGAGGCCGATACGCGCCGCGTCGAGCGGGTGCTGCGCAACCTGCTGGCCAATGCCATCGACCACAGCGAGGGCAAGCCCGTGATCCTCACCATGCGCGCCGACGACGATGCCGTCGCCGTCACCGTCCGCGACTACGGCGTGGGCCTGCGGCCCGGGGAGGAGAAGCTCGTGTTCAACCGGTTCTGGCGCTCCGACCCGTCGCGCGTGCGCCGCTCCGGCGGCACGGGCCTGGGCCTGGCGATCAGCATCGAGGACGCGCGCCTGCACAGCGGGCGGCTCGAGGCGTGGGGTGAGCCCGGCAGCGGGTCCTGCTTCCGGCTGACCCTGCCTCGCGCGCGCGGCGGCAAGGTGACGGTGAGCCCGCTGCCGCTCAAGTCGACGACGCGGCGCGCCGGCGGCACGGAGGGGAGCTCCGATGACGCGTAGGCTCCTCGCGGTCGCGCTCGTGGGGCTGCTGCTGCTCGCCGGGTGCAGCAACATCCCGGACTCGACGAACCCCCGGGTGATCGGCGACCTGGGCGGCGGTACCACCACCCCGGACCGCGACCTCGGGCCGCGGCGCGACGCGCAGCCCGAGACGATCGTGCGCGATTTCCTCAAGGCCAACGCGGTGGCCGACGGCAACTACGCGGCGTCGCGGAAGTTCCTGGTGCAGAACGGCGCGAGCAACTGGCAGGTGCCCAAGCAGGCCGTCGTGGTCAAGGACATCGACGTGCTGCCGGGCGAGCGCTCCGCCAACCTCATCAAGGCGACGATCCGCGCCCAGGCCACGGGGTTCTTCGGCGCCGACGGCACCCTCGAGCCGACCACGCAGTCCATCACGCAGAACGTCCAGCTGGTGCAGGTCGACGGGCAGTGGCGCATCCAGGGCCTCAGCTCGGTCGGCGAGACCCCGATGCTGGTCATCGACACGACGCAGTTCCGCTCGGTGTACCGGCGGCACCTGCTGTACTTCCCCGATCCGACGGGCCGCACCCTGGTGCCCGACGCGCGGTGGCTGGCCAGCCCGCGTCCCAAGCTGGCCGCGGACCTGCTGATGCTCCTGGTCCGCGGTCCCCGCGCGAGCCTCAAGGACGCGGTGCTCAACCCGTTCGGCAGCTCCGCGGCGGTGCGCGGGGCGGTCACCGACGCGCAGGGCGATCAGCGCGACCCCGGCGTCGGCTTCGCCGGCGTCCACGTCGATTTCACGGGCCTGCCGCGCGTGGAGCCGGACGTCGCGAAACTCGTCGCCGGCCAGGTCGTGTGGTCGCTCTCCGGCGCCGAGGTGCAGGGGCCGTACGTGATCACCGTCGATGGCACCCCGCTCGACGAGAAGCACCAGGCGGGCTGGAACCCCAACGACGTCGCGTCGCTCAGCCCGAACGCGTCCTCGGACCTCGCCGTCGGCCTGCACGGCGTTCTCGACGGTCGATTCGTCAAGGTCTCGGGCTCGCAGGTGACGCCGGTGGCCGGGCCGCTGGGGGCGAGCACCTCCATCCGCTCGGTCGGGCTGTCGAGTTCGGGCCGGCAGGTCGCCGCGGTACTCGACGCGGGGGCGCGCGGCGGGCCCGGCACCTCCCTGATGCTGGGACCCTACGGCGGCGTGCCGACCCAGGTGCTCACCGCCGCGGTCTCCATGACGCGGCCCTCGTGGACGCCGGACGACACCGGCGTCTGGACGGTGGTCGACGGTGCGCGGGTGGTCAAGTTCCGGCTGGACCAGACGACGGGCGAGGTGTCGAGCTCCGACGTGGACTCCGGTGAGGTGGCGGCGGCCGCGCCCGGGCCGATCACGGAGCTGCGGCTCTCGCGCGACGGCGTCCGGGTGGCGCTCGTGGTCGGCGGTCGCGCGCTGGTCGGTGTCGTGCAGACGACGCCGACCGGGCAGACGCGGATCGCGCATCTGCAGTCGGTGATCACCGACCGGGAGCCGGCGGCCTCGTCGATCGACTGGCAGTCCGGCGACCAGTTCGTGGTCGGCCGCAACACCTCGGACTCGCCGGTGCTGATGGTGCGCTACGACGCGGGCGACACGACGCCCCTGCCGAGCCGCAACCTGTCGCCGCCGGTCACGAGCGTCGCCGCGTCCATCTCCACGGTGTACGCCACCGACTCGTCGGGGGTGTGGGAGATCGGCGTCGCGCCGGACAACGACGCGCAATACTGGAGCCAGGTGGATCGTCTGGCGGGGGGCCGGGCGAACCCGGTGCTGCCGGGGTAGTCGCGCCGGGGCGGGGGGGGAGCGATGCGCGTCGAGCGAGCGGTGCGCGGAGTCCTCGGCGGCGTGGACGATCTGGTCGAGCTGGCCGTGCCCCGCACCTGCGGCGGTTGCGGCGCGCCCCGCGTGCGCTGGTGCGGCCGCTGCGAGGCGGCCCTGCACGATGTCCCTGCGCTGATCCGCACCACGGTGCCGGCCGGGGTGCCCGTCTGGACGCTGGGCCGGTACGACGGTGCGCGCCGCGCCGCGGTCCTGCAGCTCAAGGAGCGCGGCCGGGGCGATCTCGCCGTTCCGCTGGGCCGCGGCGTCGCGCACGCGCTGCTGCGCCTGCGCGCCTGGGGCGAGTTCGGCGCGGCGACGGGGCCGCTCGTCCTGGTCCCGGCGCCGACGACGGCGTGGGCGGCTCGCCGCCGCGGCGGCGATGTGGTGACCGCCGTGTGCCGGGCCGCGGCGCGCACGGCCGCGCCCGTCCAGGCGGTGACGGTCTCTCCCGTCCTGCGGTCGGTCGGCGCGGCGGAGTCGGTGGGATTGAGCGCCGCGGCGCGGGCGCGCAATGTGCGCGGCACCGTCCGCGTGCGCGCCCTGCCGGGCCCCGGCACCGTCGTGCTGGTGGACGACGTGGTGACCACCGGGGCCACCCTGGCGGAGTCCGTCGCCGTTCTGGCCCGACGGGGCGTGTCCGTCGCCGCCGCGATCACCCTCGCCGCGGCGTGAGCTCAGTACGGCGATTCGAGGCGCTCGAACATGGGGAAGTGCTTGATGTTTCGGGTCCAGAGCTCTGCGCCTGCGGCCGTGGCGGTCGCGGCAATCAGGTAGTCGGCGATATCGATTCCCGAGTGCGATGCGCGATATCGGCGGGCCAGCACACCCCGCGGCGTCCGCGATCTCCTGCGAGACCGGGATCCATTCGAAGACGGTCAGCAGGGCGCGGGTCGACGACTTCTCCGTTGCGCGCATTCCGCCGAGGATCTCGGTGCGGGTCAGGACGGATCCGAGTAGCCGGCTCTCATTGTGGCGGGCCCGGGCCAGCGCGTCGCGGGCCTCGGGTCGTCCGCGGAGGTGGTCGATGAAGATCGACGTATCGAGCAGGATCGGCGCGCCGACTACCACCGGGCGAACCTGTCCTCCCGTGCGGGTCGGATCCCCTCGACGTACTCCCTGCCGTCCGGGGTGTCGGGGCCCCAGGTTCCGAAGCTACGATCGAGCGCCGCTTCGAATTCCTCGGCGTCCACTCCGCCGTACGTCCGATCCACGGCGCGGCGGATCAACTCCGCCAGGCCCAGCCCTGACGCTCGCGACTCAGTCAGGAGGCGTTCGTACTGCGCGTCCTCCAGTGTGATCTGCGTGCGGTGACTCATGATGTAACTCTACATCACTCCGATCCGAGGCGATCGCCGTCGAGCGCGGGGCACCGTCGGCGTCATCGACCGGACGGTGACGCGCGAGGGAACTCACAGCGACCAAATCCTGGCGGGAACGGAGCACTCGGGCTATCTTCGGGGGTACCTTTCCGGATTCGAGAAAGAGGAGGTGATGTCGCACTTCCCAGGCGCCCGGCAGTCCGCCCGGCGTTCGAATCTGAGCCTGCAGTCACGCATCTGACCACGCGCCGGAGTAGTGATCCGGCCGAGCGTAGAGACTGCGGCCCCGCATGAAAGGTTCCACATGACCCTTCTGTCTTCGCGCGACACGAATCGCGCCCACGCGACCCCCAACGTCGAGGTCGACCCCTTCCGCGAACCCGGCCACCTGGCCGACGAGCGCGACAAGGAGTTCCTCACGCCCAACGCCCCCGTGGCCATCGACGGCCGCAATGTGGAGGTGCCCGAGCACTTCCGCATCTACCTGGAAGACAAGTTGGCCCGGTTGGAGAAGTTCCGCTCCACGATCACCGTGTTCGAGGTGAACCTGTTCCACGAGCCGAATCCGCGCCAGTCCAAGGCATGCCAGCGCCTCGAGCTCACGGTCCGCGGCAAGGGCGGCGTCGCCCGGGCCGAGGCGGCGGCCGAGAGCTTCTACGGCGCCTTCGAGACGGCGCTGACACGGCTGCAGAGCAGGCTGCGCAAGGCCTCGGATCGCAAGAAGGTCCACTACGGCAACCGCACACCGGTCTCGGTCTCGGAGGCCACGGCACCGTCGGCCCTTCTCGATGCGCCGGTCGACGAGTCCGACGGCGATCCGTACGCCCACCTCGTCGAGGATCACCTGCCCGGTCAGGTGGTCCGCATCAAGGATCATCCGGGCACCCCGATGACGGTCGATGACGCGCTGTCGCAGATGGAACTGGTCGGTCACGACTTCTTCCTCTTCTTCGACAAGGAGACCGAGAAGCCGTCCGTGGTGTACCGCCGGAAGGCTTTCGACTACGGCCTCCTCCGGCTGACCTGACGTTTCGCCTACCATGGATCCCGGTCGCCCGACAGGCGGCCGGGATCCGTGCTGTCGTGCCGCTCGCGCGACGCGTTGGCAAAGATCGTTTTCATCACGGGATTGAGGTTGCTCAGTGGTTCTCTCCAAGGTGCTGCGGTTCGGCGAAGGCCGGATGGTCAAGCGGCTCGATGGTCTGGCCTCCTACGTGGAGAGCCTGAACGACGAGTACGAGGCGCTCTCCGACGAGAAGCTCCAGGCCAAGACCGAGCTGTTCAAGAAGCGCTTGGAGAAGGGCGAGACCCTCGACGACATCCTCCCCGAGGCCTTCGCGACGGCCCGTGAGGCGGCGTGGCGCGTGCTCGGGCAGAAGCCGTACCACGTGCAGATCATGGGCGCGGGCGCCTTGCACCAGGGCGACATCGCCGAGATGAAGACCGGCGAGGGCAAGACCCTGACCTCGGTGATGGCGGCCTACGCCAACGCGCTCACCGGCGACGGCGTGCACCTGGTGACCACGAACGACTACCTCGCCAAGCGCGACGCGGACTGGATGGGCCGCGTGCACCGCTTCCTCGGGCTCGAGGTGGACTGCATCCTCGCCGGGCAGGACCCGGACCGCCGTCGCGTGGCGTACGCCGCGGACATCACCTACGGCACCAACAACGAGTTCGGCTTCGACTACCTGCGCGACAACATGGCGCACAGCGAGGAGGAGCTGGTCCAGCGTGGCCACAACTACGCCATCGTCGACGAGGTGGACTCGATCCTCATCGACGAGGCTCGCACCCCGCTCATCATCTCCGGCCCGGCGGACGGGTCGAGCAAGTGGTACACGGAGTTCTCGCGGATCGTGCCGCTGATGGAGAAGGACGTCCACTACGAGGTGGACATCCGCAAGAAGACGATCGGCGTGAACGAGGCGGGCGTCGAGCTGGTCGAGGACCAGCTGGGCATCGAGAACCTGTACGACTCGGCGAACTCGCTCCTGGTCAGCTACCTCAACAACGCGATCAAGGCCAAGGAGCTCTACGAGCGCGACAAGGACTACATCGTCCGGTCGGGCGAGGTCCTCATCGTCGACGAGTTCACCGGTCGCGTGCTCGCGGGCCGCCGCTTCAACGAGGGCATGCACCAGGCCCTCGAGGCGAAGGAGAACGTCGAGATCCAGGCGGAGAACCAGACCCTGGCGACGATCACGCTGCAGAACTACTTCCGCCTCTACGACAAGCTCGCGGGCATGACGGGTACCGCCGAGACCGAGGCCGCCGAGCTGCACCAGATCTACAAGCTGGGCGTCATCCCGATCCCCACGAACAAGCCGATGATCCGCAAGGACCAGACGGACCTCATCTACAAGACGGAGGAGGCGAAGTTCTCGGCCATCGTCGAGGACATCGCCGAGCGCCACGAGGCCGGCCAGCCCGTGCTGATCGGTACCACGTCGGTCGAGCGGTCCGAGTACCTCTCCCGTCAACTCGAGCGCCAGAAGATCCCGCACACGGTCCTCAACGCCAAGTTCCACGAGCAGGAGGCGGCGATCATCGCCAAGGCCGGCACGCCCGGCGCGGTGACGGTGGCTACCAACATGGCCGGTCGCGGCACCGACGTCGTGCTCGGCGGCAACCCGGACATCCTCGCCGACCTCGCGCTGCGCGAGCGCGGCCTGGACCCGGTCGAGACGGCCGAGGAGTACGAGGCCGCCTGGAATGAGACGATCGAGAAGATCAAGAAGGAGTCCAAGGCGGCGGCCGACGACGTGCGCGACGCGGGCGGCCTCTACGTGCTCGGCACCGAGCGGCACGAGTCGCGGCGCATCGACAATCAGCTGCGCGGCCGCGCCGGCCGCCAGGGCGACCCGGGCGAGTCCCGGTTCTACCTCTCGCTGGGTGACGAACTGATGCGGCGCTTCAACGGCGCGCAGATCGAGGCGTGGATGAACCGCGTCAACCTGCCCGACGACGTGCCGATCGACAACAAGTTCGTCTCCCGTGCGATCCGCAGCGCGCAGACCCAGGTCGAGCAGCAGAACTTCGAGATCCGCAAGAACGTGCTCAAGTACGACGACGTGCAGAACGAGCAGCGCAAGGTCATCTACGACGAGCGTCGCAAGATCCTCCGCGGCGAGGACCTGTTCGACCAGGTCAACCACATGACCGACGACGTCGTCTCCGCCTATGTCGACGGTGCCACCGCCACCGGCTACGTCGAGGACTGGGACCTCGAGGAACTGTGGACGGCGATGCGCACGCTGTACCCGATCAGCCTGGACTGGAAGCAGGTCGTCGGCGAGGACGAGAACGGCGACCGCGACGAGATCACCGGTGCCGAACTCAAGGACATCCTCCTCAAGGACATCCACGCCGCCTACGACACTCACCAGGAGAGCATCGAGAAGGCCGCCGGTGAGGGCACGATGCGCCAGGTCGAGCGGTCCGTGCTGCTGACGGTGCTGGACCAGAAGTGGCGCGAGCACCTGTACGAGATGGATTACCTCAAGGAGGGCATCGGGCTGCGCCAGATCGCCCAGCGCGATCCGGTGGTCGAGTACCAGCGCGAGGGCTTCGACATGTTCAACGGCATGCTCGAGGGCCTCAAGGAGGAGTCGGTCTCGACCCTGTTCAAGGTGCAGGTCCAGCAGCCCGAGGAGGGCCAGGCGGCCCCGTCCGAGGAGCACGACGCCGCGCTCACGCTGAGCGAGGCCCTGGCCGAGCCGGATCCGGAGAAGGTCACACTCTCCGGCCCCTCCGAGTCGGGCGATCTCACGGAGATCTCGCAGAGCGCCGACGAGCCGCAGGGCTCGCGTTCCGAGCGTCGCGCCGCCAAGCGCGAGGCGGACAAGGCGGCGCAGAAGGCGGCGAGCGCGCGGGCGAAGCACCGCCGGTAGCAGCGGATTCCGGCACGGCCCCCGCAGGTGGGGGCCGTCGGGAGCGCTACTTGCCGCCCTTCTTCGCGTACTCGGGCACCCGGTCCTGCCCGGTGCGGGCGCCGATCGCGTCCATCATCCGGTCGGTGGCGCGGCGGATCGAGTCCTGGTCGTCCGGGCTCGCGTCGCTGAGGTCGAGCGGGGGCAGCACGTCGACGACGACCCGGCTCTTCCAGAAGTTCTTCAGCGTGCGGTGGTCGGTGCGGCGCAGTGCGATGGGCACGATCGGCGTGCCGGTGGCCAGCGCGACGCGCACGGCGCCGGTCTTGCCCTTGTACAGCCGGCCGTCGGGGGAGCGGGTGCCCTCCGGATGGATGCCCCACACGCCGCCGCTCTCGACGATCCCGGTGGCGGCCTCGAGCGCGGGCGCGGACACGGAACCGCCGCGTCGGTCGACGGGGATCTGCCCCATGCCGGAGAAGAAGATCTTCTTGAACTTCCCCTTGATCCCGGGCTGGGTGAAGTAGTCGGCCTTGGCCAGGAACATGACCGGCCGCCGGGCGCTCTGCACCACGTAGAACGAGTCCGAGATCGCGAGGTGGTTGGCCGCCAGGATCACCGGCCCGGTACGCGGAATGTTCTCCAGCCCGCTGTATTCGGGGCGACCCCAGGCCCAGAGGGCGGGTCCGATCAGCAGGTGGCGGGCGACTCGGTAGCGGAACGCGGCGCGCAGGGAACTCAGCGACATGTCCCATTGTGTACCGCTCCGCGGGACCGGGCGGCCGCGAATGGCGGAATCGATCCCCGGCCGAGCTCACGCCGCCGTCGTGAACGCGACCCACCGCCACCGTCCGGCCGTGGCCTCGACCCGGCCCGCGGCCGCGAGGACGCGGTCCCCGCGGCTGTAGGTGAGGAAGATCTCGGCGCCCACCTCGGGATCGCCGGCCCGCGGCCGGGTGCGCGGCGCGAGCGCCCGGGGCGTGCCGACGTGCACATCGCCCCAGCCGGACACGATCCCCGCCGGACCGTGGTCGGCGAGCGTGCGGAGCACGTCGACGACGGTGGTCGAGGCGATGGCCGCCAGGTGTTTGGCGGGTCGTCGTCGGTCGAGCACCTCGAAGACGGGGCGCAGCGTCGACAGCACGAACCGGTGCGCGTCGGGATGGACGGCGGCCACGGGCCCGGGCAGGGCCGTCGGGGCGGGCGGTCCGGACTTCGACGGTGCCGGGACCGGCGGTGCGGCGGGTGTGGCCCGCGGTCGCGTCAACGGCTCCGCCGGCGGCTCGGCGGACGGTGCGCGCAGCACCACGAAGCCCCGTTCCTTCGACGACGGCGTGCGGGACCCGGTCCCGCCGGCCGTGAGAATGATCGCCCCCATACTCATTAGACGCACCAGGGAGCCGTTCGGATCCCTCGTACTCCGACCGGCCCGTGCCCGCCCATCCCGTATGCTGGCGCCGAAGATCGACGCTGGGGAGGTGCGCGGTGAAGGGCAGGCTCAGCCAGTCCGACGCGGAGTTCTACGCGTTGGAGAATTCCACGACCCCCACGCACGTCGGATCGCTGGTGATCCTGCGGCGCCCCGAGGAGGGCCTGGACTACGAGCGCCTGCTCGACACGATCGAGGAGCGCCTGGCCGCGGTGCCGCGGTACCGGCAGAAGGTCCGGACGGTGCCGCTCGGGATCGCCCGGCCGGTGTGGATCGAGGACCGCGACTTCGACATCACCTACCACGTACGGGTCTCCGCCCTGCCGCAACCGGGCAGCGACGATCAGCTGCACGACCTCGTCGCCCGCCTCAACTCGCGTCCGCTCGACCGCGAGCGCCCGCTGTGGGAGGTCTACCTCATCGAGGGCGTCGCCGACGATCGGCTGGCGGTGTTCAGCAAGACCCACCTGGCGCTGGTCGACGGCCGCGCCAATGTCGATCTGATGCAGCTGCTGCTCACCGACACACCGCACACGCCGCAGCCGCCCGAGGACCTGTGGATGGGCCAGCACGAGCCGAGCGACGGCGAGCTCGTGATGGGCGCCGTCATCGACATGTTCTCGCGCCCGAAGCGCACCGCGGCCATGATCCAGGGCGTCGTCGGCGAGGTCGCCGAGTCGATCACGGGGCTGCAGGAGGACGCGGTCAACGTGATCGAACGCGCGTCGTCACTGGTGCGCGCCCGCACCGCCGTGACCCCGGTCCGTTCGCTCAACGTGCCGATCTCGCGGAGCCGACGGTTCGCGGTCGCGCGGATGGACCTCGACGAGTTCCGCCGGTTGCGCGCCGCGTACGGCTGCACGGTCAACGACCTGCTGCTGTCGGTGGTCGCCGGCGGCCTGCGCACCTGGCTGATCTCGCGGGGCGAACCGATCAGCGCCGGCACCGAGGTGCGGGTGCTCGAGCCGATCGCCGTCGACGACGTGGGCCTGGGCGTCGGGGAGCAGGTGCGCGCGTACATCGTCCGGCTGCCGGTCGCGGAGGGCAACGCGGTGGTCCGGATGCGGCAGATCGCGCACGGCGCGGCGGCCCAGGTCGACCGGAACCGGCAGGTGGCCGCCCGGGCGCTCGCGGCGAGCGGCGGCTTCACCCCGCCCACGCTGCACGCCCTCGGCGCGCGCACGGCGATGAGCGTCTCGCCGCGCTCGTTCAACATCCTGGTCACCAACGCGCCGGGGCCGCAGGCGCCGGTGTACCTGGCGGGGATCGAGGTGCAGCGGGTGTACCCGGTGCCCCCGCTCATCGCCGATCAGGTGGTGTCCATCGGCATCACGTCGTACAACGGCACCGTCTACATCGGCCTCAACGCCGACCGCGACGGCATGTGGGACGTGATCTCGATGACGGAGTTCCTGTACGAGGCGCGCGACGAGCTCGCCGCGTCCGCGAAGGGGGAGTAGATGTCTGTCCGCGTGTACGTGCCCAGCACCCTGGCCGGGCTGCAGGTCCTGCAGCGCGACGGTGAGCTGTTCCCGTTGGGCGGCACCGTCTTCGGGGTGACGCCGGCGCTGCGCGAGGCGTACACCTCGGGCGACGACGAGGAGCTCGCCGAGGCCGCCATGCGGAACGCCGCGCGGGCCTCCCTGCGGTTGCTCGCGGTCGACGGTGCGCCGGAAACCGATGGCGCGGAACCGGATCCGATCCGGCGCGTGGTCATCACCGCCGACGTCCCCGCCGCGAAGGAGCGCCCGGACCTCGATGACGCGGTGCTCAAGGTGACCGAGCCGATCCTCCTCAAGAACGTGCTCGCCGTGCACGTGGACGTGTCCGATGCCGAGGACGCCGTCACCCGCGCCGCGCAGGTCGTCGACGCCGCGGATCTGGGCGACGAGGACGCCGAGCTCGCCGTCGGCGACGCCGAGGATCACGACCTCGCCTGGTACGCGACACAGGAACTGCCCTTCCTCCTCGAACTGCTCTGACCCGGACGGGACGGCGTCACAGCCGGCTGCGCGGGAGCATCGCGTCACACCGCGATGGAACAGTCGGGAAGAAATTGTCCCAACAGGTTACGGCACCGTAGGCTCAGGGCATGAGCAACCGTTTCCGCGCCCTCCGTGACTGGCTCGAGTCCCCGGCCAAGGACGTTTCCGCCGAGCATCCCCGCACCAATCTGGTGCGCGGTGCCGTGGCGCGCCTGACCACCCCGCTGCTCCCGGACGACTACCTGCACCTGATCAACCCGCTGTGGTCGGCGCGCGAGCTGCGCGGCAAGATCGTGCGGGTCGAGCAGGAGACGGACGACTCGGTCACCCTCACGATCGAGACCGGCTGGGGCTTCAACACCAAGTACGAGGCCGGGCAGTACGTCGGCATCGGCGTGCTCGTCGACGGCAAGTGGACGTGGCGCTCGTACTCGCTGACCTCCGTGCCGGACATGGGGCAGGGTCGCGGGCCGCGCGAGGTCTCGATCACCGTGAAGGCGATGAACGAGGGCTTCCTGTCGAACCACCTCGTCACGGGCGTCTCCGAGGGCACGATCGTGCGGCTGCAGGCACCGTCGGGCGATTTCACGCTCCCGAACCCCCTGCCGCCCAAGGTCCTGTTCCTCACCGCGGGCAGCGGCATCACCCCGGTCATGGCGATGCTCCGCACGCTGGAGCGGCGCGGCATCCCGGCGTCCACCGACATCGTGGCCGTGCACTCCGCCCCGACCGCCGACGCGACGCTGTTCCGCGACGAGCTCGAGGCCTTCGACGCGAACCACGACAATGTGGCCGTCCAACTGCGGTACACCCGCGAGACCGGCCGGCTCACGCCCGCCAACATCGGCGAGGTCGTGCCGGACTGGCAGGAGCGGCAGACGTGGATCTGTGGCCCCGGCGTGTTCCTGAGCGACATGGAGAAGGCCTGGAAGGACCGCGGGATCGAGTCGCGGCTGCACCAGGAGCGGTTCACCGTCGAGCGCGCCGATGTCTCGGCGAGCGGCGGCGAGGTCACCTTCCTCAAGGCCGGGAAGACCACCGATGTCGACGGTGCCACCACCCTTCTGGAGGCCGGCGAGGCCGCGGGCGTGCAGATGCCCTTCGGCTGCCGCATGGGCATCTGCCAGACCTGCGTGGTGCAGCTCGCCGACGGTCAGGTCCGCGACCTGCGCAGCGGTGACCTGCACACGGAGGGCGAGCGGATTCAGACGTGCATCTCCGTTGCGGTCGGCGATTGCACGCTCGACGTCTAGCGCTGCGCGCCGAGGCGTCCGACCTGCGGGTTGGTCACATCCGTTGACAGGCTACGCACCCGTAACTTACGGTTGCGTAGGTTAGAGACGACACCGACCGACCACTGAAGGACGGGCCCGCATGGCGATCACCGACATCCCCGAGTACGCGCATCTCACCGAGGCCGACGTCGAGACGTTGGGGGCGGAGCTGGATGCGATCCGGCGCGACATCGAGGCCGTCCGGGGCGAGACCGACGTGCAGTACCTGCGGCGCACCATCGCCGCGCAGCGCGGGCTCGAGGTGGCGGGCCGGGCGATGCTGCTCGGCGCGCACAAGCGCGGCTTCTGGTGGGGTTCGGCGGTCTCGCTCGGTCTGGCGAAGATCATCGAGAACATGGAGCTCGGGCACAACATCATGCACGGGCAGTGGGACTGGATGAACGATCCGGAGATCCACTCGACCACGTGGGAGTGGGACAACGCCGGCACCTCGCGGCTGTGGAAGCACACCCACAACTACGTGCACCACAAGTACACGAACGTCCTCGACATGGACGACGACGTGGGCTACAAGACCCTGCGCGTCACGCGCGATCAGCCGTGGACCCCGTTCAACTCGGGCAACCTCGTCTACAACACGATCCTCATGCTGCTCTTCGAGTACGGCGTGGCGATCCAGCACCTCGAGCTCGGCCGCGCGGCCACCAAGTGGAAGAAGTCGTGGTTCGATCGTGAGGGCTTCAAGGCGGACGCCTCGGACGTCGGCCGCAAGATCGGCCGCCAGGTGCTCAAGGACTATGTCGCGGCGCCGCTCGTCGGCGTGTCCTTCGGCGGTGCGCGCGGGTGGCGCAAGGCGCTGACCGCGACGATCACCGCCAACGTGATCCGGAACGTGTGGACCAACGCGGTCATCTTCTGCGGCCACTTCCCCGACGGTGCCGAGAAGTTCACCAAGCAGGACGTCGACAACGAGACGCAGGCGCAGTGGTACCTGCGCCAGATGCTCGGCAGTGCGAACCTCTCCGGCGGCCCCGTCATCGACTTCCTCTCCGGCAATCTGAGTTACCAGATCGAGCACCACCTGTTCCCCGACCTGCCGTCGAACCGGTTGGCGGAGATCGGCGTTCGGGTTCGCGCGCTGTGCGAGAAGTACGACCTGCCGTACACGATCGGGCCCCTGCACGTGCAGTACTACAAGTCCTGGCGCACCATCGCCAAGCTGTCGCTGCCCAACAAGTACCTGCGCGACACCGCCGACGACGCCCCGGAGACCGCCTCGGAGGCGATGTTCGCGGGCACCGAGTTCGCGGAGCCGCGGGTCGACGCGGTCACCGGGCGCCGGTTCGGCCTCAAGGCCGCTCGCGCCGCGGTCCACGCCCGGCGTCGCCGCCGCGCCTGACCCCCGTTCCCTTGCCCGACGGTGCGCCGCGCACCGTCGGGCATCGGCGTCTCGTGGGGGAGATCGGTACCGCGGACGTGTGACGTGCGCCCCACGTGAAACAAGATCGATGACTTTGTCCTACCCGGCTGCTACGGTGGAATCGTTCTGTTCTTGAGGCCGCACCATGCGGTCGTACCGATGGGGGATCGCCTCGTGGCTATCACTGACGTCGCGGAGTACGCGCACCTGACCGACGCCGATATCGAGGCGCTCGGTGCTGAGCTGGACGCGCTGCGTCGCGAGATCGAGGAGAGCCGCGGCGAGGAGGATGCCAAGTACATCCGCCGCGTGATCAAGAGCCAGCGCATCGCCGAGACCGCCGGCCGCGTCTTCGGGCTGGGCGCCGGCATGAAGGGCTGGAAGGGCAAGGCCGCTTGGGCCGCCTCCGCCGCGTGCCTGAGCTACGCGAAGGTGATCGAGAACAACGAGCTCGGCCACAACATCATGCACGGCCAGTGGGACTGGATGAACGATCCGGAGATCCACTCCACCAGCTGGGAGTGGGACAGCGCCTCGGACGGCAAGTTCTGGCGCCACACCCACAACTACATGCACCACAAGTACACCAACGTCACCGATATGGACGACGACATCGGCTACGGCATCCTGCGCGTCACGCGCGACCAGCCGTGGGAGCCGTACATGCTCTTCAATCCGGTCTACAACTTCATCCTCATGACGGGCTTCCAGTACGGCAAGGCCGTGCAGCACCTCGAGCTGATGAAGGCCATCAAGGCGGCGCTCAACGGCGGTGAGCAGTACGCCGAGTACGACTGGGAGGAGTTCCGCAGCCGGCTCAAGGTGGTCCTCACCAAGATCACCAAGCAGACCGCGAAGGACTACGTCCTGTTCCCGGCGATGGCGGTGCCCTTCACCGGCGCCCGCGGCTACAAGAAGGCCGCCTCGGCGAACTACGTCGCGAACACGGTGCGCGACGTGTGGGATCACATGACCATCTTCTGCGGTCACTTCCCGGACGATGCCGAGAAGTTCACCATCGAGGACATCGACAACGAGACCCTCCCGGAGTGGTACCTGCGCCAGATGCTGGGCACCGCGAACTTCGAGGGCAGCAACGCGCTGCACTTCATCACCGGGCACCTGGGCCGGCAGATCGAGCACCACCTGTACCCGGACCTGCCCTCCAACCGCTACAACTACATCAACTCGCGCCTGGTCGAGATCTGCGAGAAGTACGACCTGCCGTACAACACCGGGCCGATGTGGAAGCAGTACGCCGAGTCCTGGCGCACCATCATCAAGCTCTCGCTGCCGGACAAGTACCTGACGGCCACCGTCGACGATGCGCCCGAGACGCACTCGAACAAGCGCTTCTACGACGAGTCCGGCCGGACCACCGTGGTCAAGGGCGAGATCGATGCAGAGGGCAACCGTCGTGGCCTGGTCTCGCACGTCGAGGAGCTGGCGGCAGCGAAGTAACGGAGCGGGCCGGACGCGCGTAGCCTTAGACACGTGGCTATCACTGATGTCGGCGAGTACGCACACCTCGATGACGCCGACATCGAGGAGCTCGCGCGGGAGCTGGATTCCATCCGCGCCGAGGTCGAGTCGTCGCGCGGCGAGCGGGACGCCCGGTACATCCGTGGCGTGATCCGGGCGCAGCGCGTGCTCGAGGCCGCGGGCCGGCTCACCATCCTCGGCTCCCGGAGTCGATGGTTCTGGGCCGCGGGCGCGGGCATGCTCGGGGTCGCGAAGATCATCGAGAACATGGAGCTCGGGCACAATGTGATGCACGGGCAGTGGGATTGGATGAACGATCCCGAGATCCACTCCACCACGTGGGAGTGGGACATGGCGTGTCCCGGTGCGCACTGGAAGCACTCGCACAACTTCCTGCACCACAAGTACACCAATGTCCTGGGCATGGATCTGGACGTCGGTTATGGCGTCCTCCGGGTCACCCGGGACGAGCGGTGGGAGGCCAAGCGGTCCGCCCAGTTCCTCAACAACCTGTTCCTCGGGCTCACCTTCGAGTGGGGCATCGCCCTGCACGACATCGAGCTGGCCGAGGCCATCGCCGGGAACAAGCCGTGGCCGCAAACGCGAAAGCAGCTGCGCGAGTTGGGCGTCAAGGCCGCGCGGCAGCTGGGTAAGGACTTCGTGCTGTACCCGGTGGTCAGCAAGGCCGTCGGCGGCTCGTTCGGACGCACGCTGTCCGCGAACCTCACGGCGAACGTCGTCCGCAACATCTGGACCTACGTCGTCATCTTCTGCGGGCACTTCCCCGACGGTGCCGAGAAGTTCACCACCGAGTCCATCGTCGACGAGACGCCGGGGGAGTGGTATCTGCGGCAGATGCTGGGCAGCGCGAACATCTCCGGCGGCCGCGCGATGGATTTCATGACCGGCAACCTGAGCTACCAGATCGAGCACCACATGTTCCCCGACCTGCCGTCGAACCGGCTCGCGGAGATCAGCGTGAAGGTGCGGGAGATCTGTGAGAAGTACGACCTCCCGTACACCGAGGGTCCGTTGCTGCGTCAGTACTACCTGTCCCAGCGCACGATCGCGAAGCTCTCGCTGCCCGACCGCTGGCTGCGCGCCACCTCGGACGATGCCCCGGAGACGGCGTCGGAGCTGCGGTTCGCCGCGATCCGCGAGCGTCTCGTCGTCGCCCAGGAGAACGCGCAGGACCGGTTCGCCCTGGCCCAGGAGAATGCGCACGACCGGCTCGTGCACGCCCAGGAGGCGGCGCAGGATCGCCTGGTGCACGCCCAGGAGGCGGCGCAGGACCGTCTGACCCACGCCCGCGAGGCTGCGCACGCCGCGCAGCTCGAGGTGGAGCGCGTCGGCCTCCGCACGGCGATCGCCGAGGCGGCGCGGCACAAGGTCGAGGAGAAGCGGGCACGGTCGGAGGCCAAGCGCGCGCGTCGTCGGCGGCACCGGCGCTCCGGGGTGGCGTAGAATCCCCACTTTGGGCAGCCTAAGAAGACTGCCGAGTCGTCCTCGTCGGGAGTGTTGTTGATGAAGCCCTTGCGCGTCGCGATCGTGGGTTCCGGGCCGTCGGGTTTCTTCGCCGCCGGGAATCTGTTGGAGCAGGACAACATCGAGGTGCAGGTCGACGTGTTCGACCGGCTGCCCACGCCGTTCGGCCTGGTCCGCTACGGCGTCGCGCCCGACCATCCCGCGATCAAGTCGGTCACCAAGATCTTCGACCGCACCGCGCAGCACGAGAACTTCCGCTACTTCGGCAATGTCGAGGTCGCGACCGACATCCAGGCCGCCGAGCTCGCGCAGTGGTACGACGCCGTGATCTACGCGATCGGCGCGTCCGGCGGCCGGCGCCTCGAGGTCGACGGTGCCTGGCTTCCCGGTAACCACCCGTCCAGCGACTTCGTGGGCTGGTACAACGGCCACCCCGACCGCCGCGACCTCGACGTCGACCTCGGTGTGGAGCGCGCCGTTGTCATCGGGAACGGCAATGTCGCGCTCGACGCGGCCCGGATCCTGGTCACCGGCACCGAGAAGCTCGAGGGCACCGACATGGCCGAGCACGCGCTGGCGGCCCTGCGCGGTTCGGCCATCCGCGAGGTCGTCGTGCTCGGTCGCCGCGGCGCGGAGCAGGCCGCGTTCACGCCCTCCGAGGTCGCCGAGCTGGGCAAGCTGCCGGGCGTCGATGTCATCGTCGACCCGGCCGACGTGCCCGCGGAGGACAAGGAGCGCGACAAGGCCCGCCCGCCGATCGAGCGCAACAATCTCAAGCAGCTGCGCAAGCTGGCCGCCCTCGAGCCGACCGGGGCGGACCGTCGGATCGTGCTGAAGTTCCTGCGCTCCGTCGTCGGGATCGGTGGGGACGGCGCCGTGCGCACCGTCTCGGTCGCGACCAACGAGCTCGCCCTGGGCGAGGATGGCACCGTCGAGGCGCAGCCCACCGGTGCGGTCGCCGAGCACGACGCGGGCCTGGTCATCCACGCCGTCGGCTACCACGGCACCCCGATTCCCGGCATCCCGTTCGACACGGAGCGGGGCGTGTTCCGCAACGCCGACTCGCGGATCGTCGGCTACGACGGTGCGCCCCTCCCGGGCCACTACGTGGTCGGCTGGATCAAGCGCGGACCGTCGGGCGTCATCCCCACGAACCGCGACTGCGCACGCGACACCGTCTCGGTGCTCCTCGCCGATGCCGCCGCGGGCAAGCTGGCCCGCAGCGAGTTCGACGGCGCCCAGGTCGAGAAGCTCGTCGTCGAGCGGGTGCCGAACCTCGTCGAGTACGACGGCTGGATGGCGATCGACGCGCACGAGACCGCCCTCGCGGAGGAGGAGGATCGCCCGCGCGTGAAGCTCACCAGTGTCGACGCGATGATCGACGCGGCGCAGGCCGCCGCGGAGTGATCGCCCGCGCCGATTTCGACGATCCCGCGCTCGCGGCGTTCCTCGCCGCGCACCACGCGGACATGGCGCCCACCGCGCCGCCGGAGAGTCAGCATGCGCTCGCGCTGGACGAGTTGCGTATGCCGCACGTCCGGCTGTGGACCTGTCACGAAGGCGGTGCGCTCGTCGGGACGGTCGCCCTGGCGGCACTGGAATCCGGTCACGAGGAGCTCAAGTCGATGCGCACCGCGCCGCGGGCGCGCGGGCGGGGGATCGGACGTCGGCTGCTGGCCCACGCGCTGGAGGATGCGCGCACACGGGGCGTGGAACGGATCTCGCTGGAGACCGGGACCCAGGACTTCTTCGCCCCGGCTCGGGCCCTCTACGCCGCCCATGGTTTCGTCCCCTGCGGACCCTTCGGTGACTACCTCGATGACCCCAACAGCGTTTTCCTCACCAGGGTCTCCGCTGAGATGTGCCCCTGAGCGGCGCACGCCCAGAAACGCCCAGGTCGTAGAACGCCCGCGCCGCTGGGGCGCACATGTCAGCACCCACCCCGAGTACCGTCGGAATCGTGCGACACACAGCGGTGTTGAAGCGATTGGCGGGAGCGCGGGTCTCCCGGCGGAAGGAACTGCGCATGACTGACAACGGCACCATCACCACCGTCGCCGGCCGCGAGACCGCGGTGCTCGCCGGCGGGTGCTTCTGGGGTATGCAGGACCTGCTCCGCAAGCAGCCGGGCATCGAGGCCACGCGCGTGGGCTACACCGGCGGCACGAACGCGAACGCCACCTATCGCAATCACCCCGGGCACGCCGAGGCGGTCGAGATCGTGTTCGACCCGGCGAAGACCAGCTACCGCGACGTGCTGGAGTTCTTCTTCCAGATCCACGACCCGTCGACGGTCGATCGCCAGGGCAACGACGTGGGCTCGAGCTACCGCTCGGCGATATTCCCGCTGAGCGAGGAGCAGGAGAAGGTGGCGCGCGACACCATCGCCGATGTCGACGCCTCCGGGCTGTGGCCGGGCAAGGCCGTCACCACGATCGAGGCGCCGGCGCCGTTCTGGAACGCCGAGCCGGAGCACCAGGACTACCTCGAGAAGTACCCGGACGGCTACACCTGCCACTTCCCGCGCCCGGGTTGGAAGCTGCCCAAGCGCGCGTCCGCGTAGTTCAGGCCCAGTCGGGGGTGGCGGTCAGGTCGGCCAGCAGGCCGCGGACCGCCATCGCCCGACGGTGCGCCGTCCCCTCCAGTGCGTCGAGGGCGCACTCCGGATCGGCGGGCGGACCGAGATGTGTACACCCGCGAGGACAATCGAGAACGGCCTCCGCCAGGTCGGGGAAGGCCGCGACCACGTCGTCGGTCGAGATGTGCGCGAGCCCGAAACTGCGGATACCGGGGGTGTCGACCACCCAGCCGCCGGCGGGCAGCCACAGCGCCACGGACTGGGTGGAGGTGTGCCGTCCCTTGCCCACTCCGGAGACGACGCCGGTGGCGCGGTTGGCATCCGGCACGAGTCGATTGACCAGAGTCGACTTGCCGACGCCGCTGTGCCCGATGAGCGCGGTGACGTGCCCGGTGAGCAGCTCGTGCGCCTCGTCGAGCGGGTCGCGGCGGCCGGCGACGATCACCTGCAGGTCCAGATCGGCGAAGGCGGCGGCGAACTCGGCGGGATCGGCCAGGTCGCTCTTGGTCAGGCACAGCACGGGCGTGAGTCCGCCCGCGTAGGCGGCGATCAGCGTGCGCTCGACGAAGCCGGTGCGGGGCGGCGGATCCGCGAGAGCGGTCACGATGAGCAACTGCTGCGCATTGGCGACGACGATCCGCTCGTACGGGTCGGTGTCGTCGGCGGTCCTGCGCAGCACCGTCTTCCGCTCGTCGACGCGGACGATCCGGGCGAGCGTGTCCTTGCGGCCGGACAGGTCGCCGACGACGCCCACCGAGTCGCCGACGACGATGGGGGTGCGGCCCAGCTCGCGGGCCCGCATCGCGGTGATCACGTGGTCGGGATCGCCGCCGAGGGCGCAGCCCCAGCGACCGCGGTCGACGGAGACGACCATCGCCGTCTCGGCGTCGCTGTGGTCGGGCCGGGTCTTGGTGCGCGGACGACTGCTCTTGCCCGGGCGCACCCGGACATCGGTCTCGTCGTACTCGCGCTTACCCAACGAGCCGGCTCAAGATCGATTGCCCAGCAATGCGTTCCACAGGGCGGGGAAGTCGGGCATGGTCTTGCCCGTCGTCGCGATGTCCTCGACCTGCACGCCCTCGGTGACCAGGCCCAGGATCGCGCCCGCGGTGGCCATGCGGTGGTCGGCGTAGCTGTGCCATACGCCGCCGTGCAGCGTCGCCGGCTCGATGTGCAGGCCGTCCTCGGTCTCGGCGCAGCGTCCGCCCAGCGCGGTGATCTCGGCGGTGAGTGCGGCGAGGCGGTCCGTCTCGTGGCCGCGCAGGTGGGCGATGCCCCGCAGCTGCGACGGCGAATCCGCCAGGGCCGCAAGCGCTGCGACCGTCGGCGTGAGCTCCCCGATGTCGCGCAGATCCCAGTCGACGCCGTGCAGGGCGCCGGTACCGCGGGCGGTGATGGCACCGTCGGCGTACGAGACCCCGGCCCCCATCGCCGTGAGGATGTCGGCGAACTGGACGCCCGGCTGCGTCGACGCCCGGTTCCAATGCGGGACGGTCACGGCGCCGCCGGTGACCGCGGCCGCCGCGAGGAAGACGGTGGCGTTCGACAGGTCCGGCTCGACCGTCCAGTCGTGCGCGCGGATCCCGCCCGGCGCGACCCGCCAGGTGTTCGCCTCCGAGGTGTCCACCTGGGCGCCCGCGGTGCGGAGCATGTCGACGGTCATGTCGATGTGCGGCATGGAGGGGACGGGCTTGCCGTCGTGATGCACGACGACGCCCTCGACGAAGCTCGGCGCGCAGAGCAGCAGGCCCGAGACGAACTGGGAGCTCGCCGACGCGTCGATGGTGACGGTGCCGCCGCGGATCGGTCCGTCGCCGTGGACGGCGAAGGGGAGCCCGTCACCGTCGATCCGGGCGCCGAGCCCGCGCAGCGCGTCGAGGATCGTGCCCAGGGGCCGGGCGCGGGCCTGCGGGTCACCGTCGAACTCGACGGTGCCGTGCGCCCCGGCCGCGAGGGAGGGGAGGAAGCGCATGACGGTGCCCGCGAGTCCGCAGTCGACGGCGCCGCCGTGCAGCGGCCCGCCGGTGACGGTGACCGTGGTCTCGCCCGTGAACGCGACCTCGGTGCCCAGGGCCTGCAGCGCGGCGGCCATGAGGTCGGTGTCGCGGCTGCGGAGGGCGTTCGTCAGAATCGACGGAGACGGTGCCTGAGCGGCGAGGATGTACGCACGATTGGTGATCGACTTCGAGCCCGGGAGGGCGATCGTGCCCGTCACCGGGCCGACGGCGAGGGGCGCTGGCCACAGCTCCAACAGGTCCACCGGCCCATCCTCGCACACGAGGGCGACCTCACCACGTGCTACCTTGCTGGACAGAACAGGTCAGGTCATCACCGCCGGGAGATCCTCCATGAAGCGAAATCGTACGTCCGTGGGCAGGGCTGTCTCGACGGCTGCCACCCTCGCCGCTGTGGCGACCGCCGCGGGGCTTCTCGCGCCCGTCGCGTCGGCGGACCCGAAGCCGGCGGAGCCGCCGAAGAACAAGGCCGGTGAGCTGGTCCTCGGATCCGGCAACCTCCCCGACACGATGGACTTCGGCGGCGCCGTGCTGTCCGGTGCGGCCGCGGGGTGGAACGGTGCGTGGGCGTCGCTGAACACCGCCAAGGTCGATCCGGCGGACTGCAAGGTGCTCTACGCGGGCCTGCCCATCCCCAAGGGCACCGACACCGCGCAGACCAACGGCAGCGCGCGCGGGACCACCTGGTCGATGGTGGTTTCCAAGTTCGCGATCGATGTGGCGCCGCTGCGTGCCGCGCTCCCCAAGTGCGCGACCTTCAAGGCCGTCAAGGACGGGGTCACCAACGAGGTCGCCGTGCGTGAGATCGCCGCGACCGGCATCCCCGGTGGCCTGGGCCTCGAGTTCACGCAGAAGAGCAAGCGCGGGAACCAGGTCGAGTACCTGCAGTCGCGGCAGTACACCGGCGTGGTCAACGGCGTCACCATGTCGCTGCGCGGCGGACGCCAGTCCCGCGAGCCCGCTCCGTTCGTGGGTGCCGACGATCAGCTGGCCGTCGACCTGCTCCGCGTGCAGAGCACCATCCTGAAGAACCCGCCGGAGCCGCAGCAGGCGACCCCCGCTCCCGCTGCGAGCGAATCGGCGAAGCCGGCGGCGCCCGCCTCGGCCAAGCCGGGTGCGTCCGCGTCGGCGAAGCCGGCCGCACCGTCGTCTGCGGCCCCGAAGGCACGCTGATCCCTGAACTAATGTTCAGGTAGGATCCGGGGTGTGGAGACCACCCGGGAGTTCAGCGTCGGACAGCTCGCCGCCCGTAGTGGTGTGGCCGTGTCGGCGCTGCACTTCTACGAGCGTGAGGGACTGATCACCGCACGCAGGACCTCCGGCAACCAGCGGAGGTACCCGCGGGAGATGCTGCGCCGGGTCGCGTTCATCCGGATCAGTCACCGCGTGGGCATTCCCCTGTCCACGATCCGCGAGGCGCTCGAGACGCTGCCGAACGGCCGCACCCCCACGCGGACCGACTGGGAACGCCTCTCGCGCTATTGGCACGACGACCTGTCCCACCGGATCGACGAGCTGACCCGCCTGCGCGACAACCTCACCGACTGCATCGGCTGCGGCTGCCTGTCCATGGCGTCCTGCGCGCTCGCGAACCCGCACGACGCACTGGCCACCACCGGCGTCGGGCCCCGGCGCGTGTTCGACAGCTTCGAGGAGTAGTCGACGCCACAGACATCTTGACGAAGGCTTGGCTGTCATCTGAACAGATGATTGTCAATCCTTGGGAGGAATTGGACTATTGGTCGGTGAATCCGCCAAATGGTCCTTCGTCGAACTTCGGTGCTCGTCGGCCGCAGCGCCCCGTGTCTTCGTCAGGGTCCGGGAGCGGCAGAGTCCCCGTTCAAGGTCAACCCGGACGTTACGGCGGCCCTGCGGACGCCAGCCGGGGGCAGCAACTTCCATCGACAGCTCGACCCATGGTCAATCAATCCGGAAATCCGAGGCAGCCCTACTATGTCGGCGCGAGTCAATACTCGCCGCCTCAGCGGCTGAGTTCGTCTCCGACCGGTGCCAGACCGCCGGGAAGTCAAGATCCTGTCATCTCGACCGCGGTTTGGGGGCTATGCCTCAACTTTCTGTGTTGCCCACCAGTGCCATTGCTGGTGAGCATATTCGCCCTGGTTGCCTCGAAGCGCCGCGGATATAGGAACACCACTGCGGTCGTAGGCATAGTCATCAACACCATCGTCACAGCCTTGGCGGTGGCGCTCGTGCTGTGGATCGGCGTGCTCACATCTGCCGCTTCTACTAGTGGAAACTACTAGAACGCTCAGTTCCGGAAAGGCCTATGAATTTGAACCGGTTTCCACCTCCGGGAGGGGCGCGCGGCGAGCCTTCTCAGTCGAACCCGAACAAGCCCGCCCAGTCCTCCCGTGCGCCTGACACCACGATGTTCCGCCCCCCTGTCAGGCCGCGGGCCGCTCAACCTCCGAGACTTTCTCCTGAACGCGGAACGACGGCCGGTGCTCACCAGCTTCGGCAGCCACACGGACAACCGCAACGCCGGATTGAACCGGCGTTCCGTGGTCCGGCCAGAAGCGTTGCGCCTGGCCAGCAAGCCCCTGCTACCAGCGATGGCCGACCTGAGGTTCACCCCAAGCCGCAAAAGGTGAAGCGTCGTTGGATCGTAGGGGGTGTCGTTGCAGGCTTGGTTGTGAGCATCATCGGGAGTGGAGCTCTCCTCGCTCGCTTCGGCGATGACGCGAACCCGTTGACGCGGATCGCTCAGTCGGTGCTCCCCGTCGGCGTCCGCGGACCATGTCCAGCGACCGTGTCAAGCAATTCGTCAACCGAGCAACTCGTCGCCGCCCAGGCTGTTGTCAGCAGCACCATGGACATCACGGATTGGGGCTCGAACCGTCCGGCAGGAGGTGACGCGAGGTTCGCCGACGCGATGTGTGAGATCTACAGCATGCGCACCAAGTGGGATGCGGCGGCATTCTCATCGTTCAGAGTGACACCGGACATCGTTCGCGCCAACCCTCACGTCGTCGTACTAAAGGGCGTAGAAGTATGCGCTGAACAAAGGTTGAGTCCGTCGGAAACCACGCTGGAGGTGGATCAGAAGGAGATCGCGACGATCGAACGGGACCCTGCGGCCTGGAGACAGACACTGATCACATTGTTCTCGAGCGGGCATCTTGCGGATTCCGCAATAATGCGAAGTGTGGAGAACGCATCGCCCGAAGACCTTATCGAACAGCGCAAGCGGCGCTACCGAATGATGGAGGCCGCGTTCAGGTATCAGTGCCCGCGAACCGCCGCCCTGGGCTACGGCCCAAAATGTGGCCGACTCGAAGCTGGCCCAGGCATCATACGAGCGGGACAGTTGAGTATTCGCGGAAACGAACTTGACTGCGACGATGCGCGCGCAATTGTTGCCAATTATCAGGCAAAGTTCGCAGGCGGTGGTGATAGTGGAAATGCCCTTCCAGGGGAATCGCCGCTCCGCTCGTATGCCTGCACTGACAGTCCCAATAAGGAACAAGGCCGACTGGCGCAAATCGTTTGCCAGAATTCGACTGGTAACCCGGACCCGTCAGAAGTGGTTGTTTCGTGGAAATGAATGTTGCAAGGAGGAAAAACCTGATGCGTCGGAGGATGTCGATCGTCAAATCTCAATCTGTGACGGTGGTACTAATTGTTGCTTCTATCGCTGTGGGGTGCAGTCACGAGAATCAGGCTCGGTCCAGGGATGAGGCAGTCCCCGGTGGGCGGACTTCTAGCCCTGCGGAGATCACCAGCTCCAAGGTTCCTTCCTTCGAGATTCCACATGGTGTCATCACCTCGAGTGAGGTTGCTTACAACGATCAAGGGCCGGTGCGCATCGGCGTTATCGATCCTGATTCGGGCGAGTATCGTAGCCTGTTCTCTTTCGCATACTCTTCTTCGGAGAGGTTCTCTTTTCAGTATCAAGATGGGAGGCCGTCCATCGATCCCACAGCAGAGCGCATAGCGCTCACGATCCAAGGAGGTGTCGGTGGCGTCAGATTCGGCTGGATCAATCGATCCGGAGACTTCACTGAAGTCACGCCGAAAGCTGAGCGGGGTGATGATTTCGGTGGCGGAACGACGTTCTCAACATACGGATTCGATGGAGTCGGAGACTACTACTTCTCGTCGGTGACAGACGGAAATCGAGCAATTTACCGGGTTCCGGCGGGGCAGACCAAGGCGGTTTCTGCGCCATATGATCAATTCCCCAACGGCGAGAATTTCGTGACGCGTCCAGACGGTTCGTACTCATTCTTGCTTGCAGACTTGGATCGCTACAGCTGTATTCGGTCGAATTCAGCTCCGTGGGTGGGGGCAGCCGGATATATCACCCTCGGTGCGGCAGGGTTCTCGGATCAGCTCTATTTCAACACAACGCTGAATGGTGAGTGCAATTCGGGGAGGAGGGAGTTGCTGCCCGAGACGAACAAGATGCGTGTCTTCAATCCTGTGTCGTCCCCTGATGGAGCCTGGGTGCTCGTGCGCGGGAATGGTTCGATCTATCGGGTGGCTATCGACGGGAAGAGTCGCCCTACGAAAGTAGAGGCGCCCGGTTTTGGGGCCAACGGTTCGGAGGTACTCGTGCGCTGGGTTCGATAGCGCAGGCGTAGGCGGCACATGTCCGGGACTGTCGTTGAAGCTCGCTAGGGGCGCTCGCGGCTGAGTGGAATGTGGACTGTCGTACCGTGGTGGAATGTGCGGACGGTACGCGGTGACCACGGACCCGGCGCTGCTGGCGGGTGAGATCGACGCGGTGGACGAGACGGCCGGCGTCGAGCTCGACGTACCGGGCTACAACGTCGCGCCCACGACGACCATCGTCACCGTCGTCGCGCGGCACTCGCACGAGCAGCCCGACGACGAGCCGACCCGGCGGCTGCGCGCGATGCGCTGGGGGCTGCTGCCGCACTGGCAGAAGACGCTGAGCGGCCCGCCGCTGTTCAACGCGCGGGCGGAGTCCGTCGCCGAGAAGCCGGCGTTCCGCACCGCGATCAAGAACAAGCGCTGCCTGATCCCGATGGACGGCTGGTACGAGTGGCAGGTGCTCGACCCGGACGCCACGAAGCCGCGCAAGCAGCCGATGTACCTGACCCCGCAGGACGGCACCCGGATGTACATCGCCGGGCTGTGGTCGGTGTGGCGTCCTGCCGGCGCGGGGCTCGAGGCGCCGCCCGTCCTCTCGGCGACGGTGCTCACCACGGACTCCGTCGGGCCGCTGCGCGCGGTGCACGACCGGATGCCGCTGGTGCTCACCCCTGAGCTGTTCGACCAGTGGCTCGATCCCGACGGTGCCGCCGACCCGGCACTGCTGCTGCCGCCGGCCCTCGAGGTCGCCGAGCGGATCGAGATCCGGCCCGTCTCCACGCTGGTCAACACCGTCAAGAACGACGGCCCCGCGCTCATCGAGCGCACCGAGCCGGGGAGCGAGCCCGGCCAGCTCAGCCTGCTCTGACCCGAAGCAGTGGGTGATCGACGTCGCGGAGGGGCGGCTCCTGGCCTGACTGGGCCAGGAACCACCGCCCGTCGACCTACTTCACCGTGCGGATCAGCTTCTTGTTGAGGAACTCCTCGATGCCCAGCGGGCCCATCTCGCGGCCGAACCCGGAGCGCTTCACTCCGCCGAAGGGCAGCTCGGCGGCGTCGAGCATCACGCCGTTCACGAAGACCATGCCGGCCTGGATACGGTCGGCGACCCGCGCGGCCTGCTCGGAATCGGTGGTGAAGACGTAGGAGCCGAGGCCGAACGGGGTGTCGTTGGCCAGCGCCACGGCCTCGTCCTCCCCGTCCACCTTGTAGACGGTCGCCACCGGCCCGAACAGCTCCTGGTGGAACGCGGGGTTCTCCTCGGTGACGCCGGTGAGGACCGCGGGCGGGAACACCGCGCCGCGCCGGGCACCGTCGATCGCGAGGGTCGCGCCGCCGTCCACGGCCTGCGCCAATTGCTTCTCGAGGTTCACCGCGGCCTGTTCGGACGACAGGGGTGCGATCGACTCGGTCGCCGCCAGCATGCGCGCCGTGAACTTCTCCACGAACTCGTCGTACAGCGGCGCGGCCACGATGAAGCGCTTGGCGGCGTTGCATACCTGTCCGGTGTTGTCGAGGCGGCAGGAGGCGGCGGCCTCGACCGCTCCGTCGAGATCGTCGGTCGAGAGCAGGACGAACGGGTCGGACCCGCCGAGCTCGAGGACGCACTTCTTCAGGTTGCGGCCGGCGATCTCGGCAACCGCGGCGCCGGCCCGCTCGGAGCCGGTGAGCGAGAGCGCCGCCAGCCGCGGGTCGGCGATGATGTCGGCCACCTGCTCATTGGTGGCGCGAATGTTCACGTACGCCCCGGCCGGGAACCCGGCCTCGGTGAAGATCAGCTGCATCGCCTCGGCGGACTCGGGGCACTGCGGTGCGTGCTTGAGCAGGATCGTGTTGCCCACGCACAGGTTCGGGCCGGCGAACCGAGCCACCTGGTAGTACGGGAAGTTCCACGGCATGATGCCGAGCAGCACGCCGATCGGGCCGCGCCGGATGACGGCGGTGCCCTCGCCCTCGGACAGCGCGACGGGCTGATCGGCGAGGAGGGCCTCGGCGTTGTCGGCGTAGTACTCGTAGATCGCGGCGGCGAAGTCGACCTCTCCCAGCGCCTCGTCGAGCGGCTTGCCCATCTCGCGGTGGATGATCCCGGCCAGCATCTCCCGCTTCTCGGTGTGCAGTTCGGCGACGCGGCGCACGAGAGCCGCTCGCTCGGCCACCGTCGACGTGTGCGGCCAGGTGCGCGCAGCGCGCGAGGCGGCGTCGAGCGCGGCCTCGATCTCGGCGGGCTCGGCGGTCGGGTAGGTCTGCAGCACCTCGCCGGTCGCCGGGTTCGTGACTGCGTACTGGACGTCGACCATGTCGGATCTCCTTGTGGGGGACGGAACGGGGGCGTCCCCCAGAATAGGCGTCCCAACACATCCCGTGTGTCGTCTCGGACGCTACTGCCACGCGAAAAGCTGCACCTGATAGCCGTCCGGGTCGAGCACCCCCGCGTACCGCTGCCCCCAGGGCGCGTCGAACGGGGCCATCGCGCCGGGATGGCCGGCGGCGAGAAGCTCCGCGTACACCTCGTCGACCACCGTGGGCGAGGCGCAGAGGACGCACAGCGTGGCGCTCTGGCCCGTCGGCTTCACCCAATCGGGCTCCATCGTGCGGATCACCGCCGCGGTGTCCCACATCAGCCGCATCCCGCCCGGTAGCTGCGCCTCCACGTGCGGCTCGTGCTCGGCACCGGCGGGAATGTCCAGGCCCAGCAGGCGGTAGAAGGCGAGAGTGGCGGCGAGGTCGTCCGCCACCATCCCGATGGCGTCGAAGCGCAGGCGTTCAGTCATGGAGCCCACCGTATGCGCGGCGGCACCGACGGGTCTTGAAGGTTTCGGACATACTCGAGTGCGTGTACCGCGAACGCCCGTCGAGGATCCCGGGCGCGGTCCGGTGGCGCTCGACGGGGAGCGCCGGGACCGCGCTGATCCTGCCCGACGGCTGCATGGACGTCATCGTCATCGACGGCGAGCCCGTCGTCGCCGGCCCGGACGCCGTCGCGGCGCACGTCATCGGCTCGGACGGTGCGCGACTCGACGGCCTGAGGTTCCCGCCCGGCGTGCTCCCGCAGCTGCTGGGCGTCGCCGCCGACGAGCTCACCGGAGTGCGCGTCCCCCTGGCCGAGGTCCTCCCGCGCCGTCGGCTGCGGGATTCCCGCGACCCCGAGGAGATCGCGGCGCAGCTCCTCGACGATGTGGCCCTCGACCGACGGATCACGGCGATCGCGGTCCGCCTGGGAGCGGGGCGCGCCGTGGTCGAGGTCGCGGCCGAGACCGGGCTCGGGGAGCGGACGCTGCATCGTCTGGCCCGGCGATCGTTCGGCTACGGGCCGAAGACGCTCGCGCGGATCCTGCGGTTCCAGCGCGCGGTTGCGCTGATCCGTGCGGGTGATGCGCTCGGCGTGGCGGCGGCATCGTCGGGCTACGCGGACCAGGCCCACCTGACCCGTGAGGTGCGCGCGCTGACCGGCGTCACGCCGCGGGCGCTCTTCGCCCCGGAACCTGTGCACCGTTGATCAACTGACAGTTGATCAACGGTGCACAGGTACGGGCGTGAGAGGTCACCAGTTGATGCCGGGGAGGCGGTTGAGGGTCTTGCGGGCGAGACGGCGCAGGCCCTGATCGCCGGAGATGCCGAACAGCGGGCTGACCGCCGCGGTGGAGATGTCCTTCGACAGGTCCTTCGTGGCAGCGAGTCGGCCGCGCGGCGTATCCACCTCGGCCACATCGACTTCCACCACCTGGGCGGCTCCGGACCCGTTGTCGCCCTGGCCGGCGGACTCGGGGAACAACAGATAGCCCTGATGCTGCGCGGCGGCGGCGATCCGCGGCGAGAGGAACTGGCCGAACTGCGCGAGCGTGCCGAGCGGGGTGTCGATGCGCCGCGGCCGCTCGACGATGGCGCGCACGACGATCTGGCCGGCCTTCTCCACCGGCAGCGCTATCGCGTTGTCATAGGCATCGGTGGGTTCGATCATCCGGGTGCGGGTGAGCGGCATGTGGATGTTGGTGAAGGTCACGTGATCCGACATCGTCTCGGCCGCGGTGATGTCGCTGAACGCCTCGAGCGCCGACTTCGAGGCGATGTACGCCGCGAACCGGGGCCCGCGCACCTGCACGCCGATCGACGACACGTTGACCACGTGCCCGGACTTGCGGGCGACCATGTGCGGCAACAGTTCCAGGATCAGGTAGACGGCGCCGAAGTAGTTCACGGCCATCGTGCGCTGGTAGTCGTGGGCGCGGTCGACCGAGTCGACGGTCGCGCGGCGGATCGATCGCCCGGCACTGTTGACCAGCACGTCGACGTGGCCGTGTTCCGCGAGGATCTGAGCGACGGTGGTGCGCACGGCCTCCGGGTCGGTCACATCGCACTGGTAGGGACGGACCATGCCCTTCGGGACGCCCGGCAGCCCGGGCTCCGCCTCGATGCGCAGCACCGCGTCGGCCAGGTCCTCGGGCTTGCGGGCGACGATGAACACGTTCGCGCCCTTGAGGACGGCCTGCTTCGCGGCCTCGCGACCGATGCCCGAGGATCCGCCGGTGAGCAGGATGTGCTTGCCCACGAGCGGGCCGCGCGGGTCGTCCCGGCGGTTCCGGGCGGGATCGAGGTGCTCGGCCCAGTAGCGGAACAGGCGGGGGCCGTAGGACTTCAGGCGCGGCAGCGCCACGCCCAACTGGCTGAGCAGCCGGAAGGTGGTCTCCGAATCGAACCGGGTGTTGTAGAAGGGGTGATCCAGGACCGACGGAGGGAGCCCGATCTGGCGGGCGATGGTGTCCCGGAACGCGCGCACCTCGTTGCGGCGTCCGATGCGTGCGGCGAACTCACCCAGCGGCGCGCTCGGCAGCGGCAGCGTCTTGGGACCGGAGAACGCCGGCGCGATGGCCTCGTAGATGGCGGCCATGCTCTGGCCCTTGGGGTCGGCGAGGTGGTAGACGGTGCCGGGTGCCGGCGGAGCGGTCACCAGCGCGACCAGCGCCGCGGCGACGAAGTCGACCGGCACGATGTTCGTGTATCCGAGGTTGGCGAACGGGACGTGCAGGTGGTGCGGGATCGTGCCCATCAGGCGCAGGAACGGGAAGAAGTAGTAGGGCCCGTCGATCTTGTCGATCGCGCCCGTCATCGAGTCGCCCACCACGATGGACGGGCGGTACACCTGCCACGGCGCGGACGACTCGCGGACGAGCCGCTCCGCCTCGTACTTGCTGCGGTGGTACGGGGTGGGGAAGTCCTGGGCGACGTCGAAGTCCGACTCGGTGAACCATCCCTCGTGGTTGCCGGCCACCGCGAGCGAGGACACGTGGTGCATCGTCGCCCCGAGCCGTTCCGCCAGGGCCAGGGTGTTGCGCGTGCCGGTGACATTGGTGAGCTGTTGGAGCTCCTCCGAGGCCTCCATGTCGTAGACGGCGGCGAGGTGGATCACGTGGTCGACGTGATCGGGCAGATCCCCCGGCGCGATGCCGAGGCCCGGCTCCGTGATGTCGCCGGCCACCGGCACGACCTGCGGTGCCAGATCGTGGCCGAGGTCGGCGATCAGCCGCTCGAAGCGCGGCAGCGACGCGTCGCGCACCAGCAGGTAGATCGTGCTCTCGCGTTCCGCGGCCGCGAGCCGCGCCACCACGGCACGGCCGATGAAGCCCGTCCCGCCCGTGACGAAGTAGCTGGCCATATCACGAACCTACTTTCCGGCGCGGCCACCGCCAAACCCGTCTTGCCCGCCCGCACTCACCTATTGACTACCACGCCCGGTCACGGGGCGGCGAGGGGCGCGATCACGGCGGACGTCGCGGCCACCAGGTCCGACGGTGCCAGCTCCACCTCGAGCCCTCGCCGTCCGGCCGAGCAGAAGACGGTCTCGAAGCCCAATGCGGACTCGTCGACGGCCGTCCGCAACTGTTTGCGCTGCCCGAGCGGGGACACGCCGCCGAGCACGTAGCCGGTGACCCGTCGCACGTCAGCGGGGTCGGCCATGGTCGGCCGGTGCAGGCCCAGCGCGGCGCCCGCGGCCTTGAGGCTGAGTTTGCCGGAGGTCGGCACGATCGCTACGGCGAGCTGCTTGCCGTCGGTGATGACCAGGGTCTTGAACACCCGCGCCGGGTCGTTCCCCAATGCCTGCGCGGCCTCGCCGCCGAAGGACTCCGCCCGCGGGTCGTGCTCGTACTCGTGCACCCGGAACTCGATGTCCGCCGTCTGCAGCGCCGCGATCGCCGGAGTCGCCGCCGCGTTCTTCTTGCCCATGGCGCCAGTCAAGCAGGCGAGCACGGCGCGGACAATCCGTAGCGCGCGCGGTCCGCCGCCCATGGTCCGGCTCCGGCTGGGTTGATCCGGACGGCACGGGAACAAGCGGGCGGACCTCGCTGTTGCAGAAGTCGTGAGTGCAGGTAGCGGAGCAGCGGTCCTCGAGCGACCGGTAGCCTTCGTCGGTATGACCGACCGGGAGAACGCGGACGTAGCGGAACTGGACTCGGCGCCCGACGAGGTGACCGAGACGCCCGAGCAGCTCACTGAACGCTTCGAGGCCGAGGCGCTGCCGCTGCTCGACCAGCTGTACGGTGCCGCGCTGCGCATGACCCGCAACCCGGCGGACGCGGAGGACCTGGTCCAGGAGACCTACGTGAAGGCCTACAGCGCCTTCCGCAGCTTCAAGAAGGGCACCAACCTCAAGGCGTGGCTGTACCGCATCCTCACCAACACGTACATCAACGGCTACCGCAAGAAGCAGCGGCAGCCGGCGCAGTACCCCACGGACGAGATCACCGACTGGCAGCTCGCGGCCACGGCGGAGCACAGCTCTACCGGCCTGCGCTCCGCGGAGATCGAGGCGCTGGACGCGCTGCCCGATGACGAGATCAAGGAAGCGCTCGCGAAGCTCCCGGAGGACTTCCGCATGGCGGTGTACTACGCCGATGTGGAGGGTTTCCCCTACAAGGAGATCGCGGACATCATGGGAACCCCCATCGGCACGGTGATGTCGCGGCTGCACCGCGGCCGGCGTCAGCTGCGTGCCGAGCTGGAGGGGGTCGCGCGGGAGCGAGGGTTCCTGCGGGGCGCCGCCGACGACGAGGTCGACGCCGCCGATCAGGAGGTGGAGAAGTGACCTATTCGTCGGACGGGAACCCGGACCTCGAGCTCGACTGTTCCGCCGTGATGGCGGATGTCTGGCTGCTGCTGGACAACGAGTGCGACGCCGCCGCGAAGGAGCGGCTCAAGGCGCACATCGACGGTTGCTCGCAGTGCCTGTCGCACTACGGCATCGAGCAGCAGATCAAGTCGCTCGTGAACCGCAAGTGCGGCGGCGAGCGCGCCCCTGAGGGGCTGCGCGAGCGACTGACGATCAGCATCCGGCACACCGAGGTGCACTTCCGCCCGGAGTGAGCGGTCCGTACACATGACGAGGGCCCGCCGACATCGCGTCGGCGGGCCCTCGTGCGCAAGTGCGGTGAATCCCTGATGGCTCAGGAGTTCGGACGCTTGCCGTGGTTGGCGGCGTTCTTCTTGCGCCCGCGCTTCTTACGTCCACGCTTTCCCATGGCGGTCTCCTTCCTGTCCCGAGCTCATTCGCAGTACCCGGTATTGTTTCACGACGGCACCGACGACGACAAAAAGGCGGTCCCATGGCCTCCCTCGCCGACCTCCTGGCGATCCACACGAACCTCCCCGGTCGTGCCGCGCGCCACTTGCAGCGCGTCGCCGCCGAGTGGCAGCTGCTCGCCGATCTGTCGTTCGCGGACCTGCGGCTCTGGGTGCGCAACGACCCGGAGGGCGACCGCACCGACCCCGCGTACATCTGCATCGCGCAGTGCCGCCCCAACACGACCTCGACCGTCTACGACTCCGACGGTGTCGGCGTCGTCGTCCCGCCCTGGGAGACCCCCACGCTGCACGCCGCGTTCGAGGGCGCCGTGGTGGTACGCGGCGTGACCCCGGCTTGGACGGGCCCCTCCCGGGTGCGGCGCGAGGCCGTCCCGGTGTCCTCGGGCGGCGGGGTCGTCGCCGTCCTCACCCGTGACTTCAACGTCACGCACCCGCGCACCCCCAGTCCGCTCGAGGTCGCGTACGCCGAGTGCGCCGACGATCTGTGCACGATGGTCGCCGAGGGCACCTTCCCCGAGCGGGAGGAACTGCCCACCGGTGAGGCGGAGCCACGGGCCGGCGACGGTTTCGTCCGGCTCGATGCGCAGGGCAAGGTCGTGTTCGCGAGCCCGAACGCGCAGTCGGCCTACCGCCGGATGGGCGCGCCCACCGACCTCGAGGGCAGCCGGCTGGTGGAGGTGACCGCGGAGCTCGTGGGGGACTCGTTCGAATCGGAGGACCTGGCCGTCGCGCTCGACGGTGCGCTCCTGCGCGGAGGGGGCTCGCGGATCGAGCTGACGAAGGGCGGCGTGACCGTCGTGCTGCGGGTGCTCGGTCTGCATCCGAACGGCCGGCCGGCCGGCGCCGCGGTGTTGCTCCGTGACGTCACGGAGCTCAAGCGCCGCGACCGGGCCCTGATCTCCAAGGACGCGACCATCCGGGAGATCCATCACCGGGTGAAGAACAATCTGCAGTCGGTCTCGGCCCTGCTGCGGTTGCAGGCCCGCCGCACGCGCAACGACGAGGCCAAGCGCGCGCTCCAGGAGTCGGTGCGCCGGGTCGCGTCGATCGCGCTCGTGCACGAGACGCTGTCGATGAGCGTGGACGAGCACGTCGACATCGACGACGTGATCGACCGGCTCATCCCGATCATGGGCGATGTCGCGCCGGCCGAGGCCACGGGCAGGGTCACCGTCGTACGGCGCGACGACGTGGGCCTGCTGGACGCCGACCGCGCGATGCCCCTCGCGATGGTCGTCACCGAGCTCATCCAGAACGCGATCGAGCACGCCTACGGGCCGGGGGAGTCGGGCACCGTCGAGGTGCTCGCGCACCGGTCCACGAGGATGCTCGAGGTCACGGTCCGGGACGACGGTGCCGGCCTTCCGCCCGGCTTCACCCTCGACGGTTCCGACCGGCTGGGGCTGCAGATCGTGCAGACGCTCGTGACCTCAGAGCTGGGCGGCGAGCTGCGCCTGACCGCCTGGGAAGGCGGGACGGACGCGGTGGTGCAGGTGCCACTACAACCCGTGTGACCCCGCACGCGAAGAGGGCCCGGTGGAGATCCACCGGGCCCTCTTCACGTCGTGTTCCTAGACAGCGGTGCGCGTGCGGGTCCGCGCGTTGCGGCGCTTGAGCGCGCGACGCTCGTCCTCGCTCATGCCGCCCCACACACCGGCGTCCTGACCGGACTCCAGCGCCCAGGACAGGCACTCGGCGGTCACGGGGCAGCGGTTGCAGACCAGCTTGGCGTCCGCGATCTGCGCGATCGCCGGGCCGCTGTTCCCCACGGGGAAGAAGAGCTCGGGGTCCTCGTCGCGACAGATGGCCTTGTGGCGCCAATCCATGTCAGTACACTCCATTCAGGCGCACGGGCGCGCCACTCATCGCAGGTGCCGATCCGGCACCGAATTTCCAGGCTGTTAACGCGGGAGGAACCGAACTGTTTCCGCGTTGTTACGTCATGAATATTTCCACGTTCCCAGCAGGAGTCAAGAGATTCCGACTCAGAGGTGGGTTATCTCACAGCGGGGGCGGTGAGACCGTGCCTACGAGCGGTGTACTACACTCCTGCCGGTTCAGCGGCGTGCCCGCAAGAGTATCCGCACACGCTGCAGGTTTGCAACAGTTTTCTTGCGGTGGGTGATCTATCGCTCAATCCGCCCGCGGCGATGTCTTCGCGCCGAGTCTGTGGGAAGCCCCCGCCGGGAGCCGCGCTCGCCGCGATCCCCGTCAGCGCACGCGCGGCAGTGGGGGCAGGTCGGCGACGACCCGGATCCGCTCCGGCGAGTACCAGAACCGCACCTCGGTGCGCTCGCCGAGATGGTCGCCGTCGACCTGCGCCGCGACCGGGACGTCGCTGGTCACGCGAAGCTCGGGCAGGTCGTCGTGCCGGACGAGGTGGCGCACCGTCGGACCCTTCGTGCGGCGGGCCGAGAGCATCTGCCGGACCAGCATGAGGTTCGGGACCGTGCGCATCGAGCGCGACGCGAACACCCCCAGTCCGGTGCCGTAATCGGTCCCCGGGTTGGTGAAGACGGCGCGGTTGTTGAGGAAGGTCCAGGGGCTCGCGTTCGATACGAACGCGAAGTGCACCCCGTCGATCTCCTCCCAGGTGCCCGGCTGCTCGCCCGGTAGGTGGACGGTGAGTAGCGGCTCGCGTCGCGCGGCCCGGAAGAAGGTACGGATGGAGGTGCGCACGTACCGCGCGGAGGTCGCGGCCTTGCCTTTGGCGCGCAGCGCCTCCATGTTCGCGATGACCTCGGCGTCGACGCCCATGCCCGCGTTGAACAGGAAGTAGCGCTCGTCGGCGCAGCCCAGGCCGATGGTCCGGAAGCTGCGGCGCGCCAGCAGGTCGGTGAGGTGGACGGTGGCCTCCTCGGGGTTGCGCGGAACCGCGAGGGACCGAGCGAAGACGTTCGCGCTCCCGCCGGGGATCACGGCGACCGCCGGCAGGGATTCGGGGGCGACCGGGGCGGCCGCGCCGGGCAGGCCCTCGCGCCCGAGGATCCCGCACACCACCTCGTTGACGGTGCCGTCGCCGCCGTGCACGATCACCAGGTCGGTGCCGTCCGCGCGGGCCGCGGCGGCGAGTTCGGCCGCGTGACCGCGGTGCTGCGTCTGCGCCAGGGTCACGTCCAGCGTGGACGCCAACGCCATGGCGACGAGGTCTCGTCCCGCTGCGGTGATGGACGTGGCGTTGGGGTTGGAGATCAACAGGGCGCGCACACCGAGCAGCCTACCCACGCCGCCCCGATACCCTGGTGTCGTGACATCGACGAACGACGGCGACCGACCCCGCGCGACGCGCTCGACGGCGAAGCGCTCGGGCGCCACGCGCACCGCTGCGCCCGTGACGGTCCTCGTGGCCGGCGGCCTCGTGGCGATCGAGGGGGCGATCGCGCTGGTCGTGGGCGTCGTCGAGCTGGTGCGCGGGCTGACCGGCCACGCCGCCACCACCACGGGCGCCTACGGCCTGGCCTTCTGGATGATCCCGATGGGCGCCGCGGTGCTCGCCGGCGGTGTCGCGCTGCTGCGCGGCAAGCGCTGGGGGCGCACCCTCGGCGTGCTCACCAACCTGCTGCTCGGCTTCACGGGCATCAGCGGCGCGTTCGCCCAGAGCTCCCCGCTGCTCGGCTACCCGCTCCTCGCCCCCGCCATCGTCGTGCTCGTCCTCCTGTTCAGCCCGCCGACGGTGGCGTGGCTCGAGGGGGAGTACCGCCAGGACTGATGCGGGGCGCTACCGCCCGCTGTAGTGCGCCGCGGCGTAGCCGGTGAGTCCGAACCGGGTCAGCTGCGGGACGTCGTCGCGGTCGTAGCCGAACACGGCGGCGGACGCGGGCAGGATCATCACGTTGCGGCCGAATTCCGGTGCCTGCCCGAGGAACCGGGCCGTCAGCACCCGTCCGAGGTGGCCGTGCGCGACGAGGACCACGTCACCGTCGGCCATCGCGGCCCGAGCCCGGTCGAGCACCCGGTCCACCCTCGCGGAGACCTGTGCCATCGACTCCCCGCCCGGCGCGCCGGAGCGCCACACCGTCCACCCCGGGTCGTCGACGCGGATCTCGGCGCTGGTCAGGCCCTCGTAGTCGCCGTAGTCCCACTCGGCGAGGTCGGGGTCGACCCCCGTCACCGTCAGGCCCGCGAGTTCGGCGGTGCGGGCGGCGCGATGGCGCGGGCTCACCCACACCGTCGGGTTCCGCAGGGCGAGCGACTCCAGAACGCCGGCGAGGCCGCGCGCCTGCTCCGCCCCGGTCTCGGTGAGGTCGATGTCGGTGACGCCGGTGTGGCGGCCGGACCGCGACCATTCCGTCTCGCCGTGGCGGATGTAGACGAGGCGTGCTGCGGTGCTCATCCGATCATCGTCGCGCATCGGTGGGTACCCTCGCAGCATGACCGGTGCCACGCCGTCCGACGGCGCCCCCTTCGTCCTCGCCGTCGCCAACCAGAAGGGCGGCGTCGCGAAGACCACCACCGTCGCCAGCCTCGGTGCGGCGCTGGTGGAGCTGGGTGCCCGCGTGCTCGTCGTCGATCTCGACCCGCAGGGCTGCCTGACCTTCTCGCTCGGCCACAACCCCGACCGCATCGAGAACAGCGTGCACGACGTGCTCCTGGGCGACAAGACGATCGACGAGGTGCTGCTCGAGACCGAGGACGGGGTCACGGTGCTGCCGGCCACGCTGGACCTCGCGGGCGCGGAGGCGCTGCTGCTCATGCGCGCGGGGCGCGAGTACGCGCTCAAGCGGGCCCTCGCGGATGTCGGCGACCGGTTCGACATCGTGATCATCGACTGCCCGCCCAGCCTCGGCGTGCTCACGCTCAACGGGCTCACGGCCGCCGACGCCGTCGCGATCCCGCTGCAGTGCGAGACGCTGGCGCACCGCGGCGTCGGGCAGTTGCTCAAGACGGTGCGCGACGTGCAGGCCATCACCAACCCGGATCTGTCCATGCTCGGCGCGATCGCCACGATCTACGACGCGCGCACCACGCACAGCCGCGACATCCTCTCCGATGTCGCCGACCGCTACGGGCTGGACGTGCTCTCCCCGCCGATCCCGCGCACCGTCCGGTTCGCCGAGGCGAACGCCGCGGGCCGGACCGTGCTCGCGGGCCGGAAGAACAAGGGCGCCACCGCCTACCGCGAACTGGCGCAGAGCATCCGGGCCCACGTCGCCGACGGTGCGCCGCTGGTCACCTGGGTCGCGGACTAGCGTTTCGGTCAGGCCGGACGGTACGCCTGTACCGTTCCGCCCCACTGGCTCACCAGCGCATCGCTCGCCAGCGTGAGCAGGACCGGCCCCGTCGAATAGCCGGGCCGGGAGACGGGCGTCGAGCGGACCTGCGCCCGGGTGGCCAGATCGTAGGCGGTGAGCGTGGTCGGGCCGGGTACCACGATCTGGCCGCCCACGACCGCGCCGGGCCCGAGCGTTCCCGGGATCACCATCTCGGCCACGAGCGACGGGGCGTCCACGACGACGGTCGAGGTCCCCGTGAAGAACGATGCGATCCCGGCCTCGGTCACCACGGGCACGTCCCGGGGCGCGCCGCCGGCCGGCGTCGTCACGTCCACGGAGCGCAGCTCGCGCCCCTGCAGGTCGACGGTGACCACGCGCGCGGACCGGCCGTCCTGCGCGGGCAGGTAGGCCACGGCGCCGGCCGCGGTGGCGGTGATGAGGCGAGGACGGTCACCGTCGACGGGCTCGGAGGAGCCGAGGGCCGCCGCGACCACCGACGAGGTCTCCTGCGGCTCGCTCGCCTCCTTCGGCGATGCGCCGATGACGGTGAGCCGCGGGTAGGGCTCCGTCGGGCAGGTCTCGAGGATGGTGATCGAAGCGCCGGAGGGCAGCGCGGAGCCGATGGTGCAGCCCGAGCGGGGTTGCACGCCGGGGTTCACGGGGACATCGGGCTTGCCGTACTCGACGGTGCGCACCAGGTCGGAACGGAACACGTCGACCCGCGTGGGCCCCTGCGCGATCGCGTAGTTGCCGTCGCCGGTGAGCGTGACCTCGTGGTCCTCGCGGCTCGACCGGCTCGCGCGGCGCTGCCCCGTGACGGGGTCCAGTGCCATGACCTCCCCGCATCCGCGGACATCGCGGTAGAACGCCAGGACGAGGCCGGCGTTGGCGGTCAGTCCGCACACCTGCGTGTCGCCGCGGGCGTACCGCCAGGTGCGCTTGCCGGTGGCCGGGTCGTGCCCGGTGACCTCCCCGCCGCGGGCGGTCACGACGGTGCCGGCCAGGGCGAGGACGGGACGGTCCGACTCCGCGGTCCAGGCCTCGCGGAGCGCCGCGGGGAGCTCGATCAGCGAGCCGGGCACCGTCGACGGGGTCGGAGCCGTCTCGCTGACGGCCCTACCCGCCGAGCCGGTGTTCCACGCCACGAAGCCCGCGACGAGCGCCACGACCACGATCGCGGCGGTCACCGCGAGGTCGACTGCGGTCCTGCGTTCGGGTTTCACCACGGCCTGAGCCTACTGGCGGGAGGCCGCGGTGCCCGTCAGCTGGCGTTGAAACCGACGGAGCGGCTCTCGTTCACGCCGAGCTCGACGTAGGACACGCGGGCGGCGGGCACAAGGTAGCGCTTGCCCTTCTCGTCCGTGAGCTCCAACAGCTCGGTGCGGCCGGCGAGCGCATCGCCCACGGCCTTCTTGACGTCCTCGGACGAGTCCTTGCTCTGCAGCACGAGTTCGCGGTTCGACTCCGCGATACCGATCTTGATCTCCATGGCACGAGGTTATCCGTCCCCGTGCCGCGGGGGCGCCGCGAGCCCGGCGATTTCAGCTGACAGCAGTCGCGGCCCGGAGTCAGCCGAGGCCGAGGGTCGCCATCCGCTCGGCGTGCCGGGTCTGCAGCGACTCGAAGAACTGCGCCACGCCGGGCAGATCGCCGGAGTGCTCGAAGAGCAGCGCGGCGAGCTCGTCGCGCGTGGCGAGTACCTCCTGCGCCTGGGTGATGGCCTCGGAGAGCAGCCGACGCCCCCACAGGGTCAGCGGGGACCGCAGCCCGGGGTTCGCGGCGATCGCGCCGCGCACCCGGGAGACCGCGAACTCGGATTCGCGAGTGTCGGACAGCACGGCGGCGACCACCGATGCCGGCTCGCCCGGCAGGGCCCGCGCCACCTCGGAGTAGAAGTCGGCGGCGAGGCCGTCGCCGATGTACGCCTTGACGAGAGCCTCGTTCCAGTTCCGGGGCGTGGTCCGCTCGTGGTAGCGGGTGACCACCGGGACGAACGGTGCGGTCGCGACGGTCACGTCCTGCCCGCGACGGTCCAGCTCGGTGTCGAGCAGCTCGAAGTTGCGCATCTGGGCCGCCGCCATCGACGCCACGGCGATCCGTCCGCGCAGGTCCGGTGCCATCTCCGATTCCTTCGCCAGTCGCTGGAAGGCAGCGAGCTCGCCGTACGCGAGCACCGCGAACAACGCCGCCACGCCCGGGTGCTCGGCGGTGGTTCCCCGATCCTGCGCCTGTTCGCTCATAGTGCACATGCTAGTGCCAGCCGCGATGCGGGGTACCATGATGAACGTGCGATCCAGCGAGGTCGCCGGTAGTTGTGCGCGCACTCCGCTCCGAACCGGGGCGTTGGAGTCGAGGACGCGGCTCGGATCATCACGACCCGGGTCCCATTCATGGCCGGAAACAGTGCGCGCGGGAAACACGCGACGCATACGCCGCCCATGAAAGGCAGACATCATCACCACCGATAACGACATCCATACCGAGCCCGCCACCGAAGAGGGCATGCCCGACGTCCACGTGATCGGCGACGATCACGTCTCGCCCAGCTTCGCCGAACTCGGCGTCGATCAGGGCATCGTGGACGCCCTGGGCCGGCGCGGCATCGAGCGCACCTTCGCGATCCAGGAGCTGACGCTGCCGCTCGCCCTGGCCGGCAACGACCTGATCGGCCAGGCCCGCACGGGCATGGGCAAGACCTACGGTTTCGGCGTCCCGCTGCTCAATCGCCTCATCACGCAGGCCCGGGCCGAGGTCGGCGAGGACGGACTGCGGGCGCTCGACGGTACGCCGCGCGCGCTGATCATCGTGCCGACGCGCGAGCTGTGCGTGCAGGTGACCGAGGACCTGGAGCGCGCCGCCGACGGCGTGCGCGTGCAGACCACGAAGGGCGAGCGCGAGCTGCGGATCACCTCGATCTACGGCGGCCGTCCGTACGAGTCCCAGATCGAGGCGCTGCAGAAGGGCGTCGACGTCGTCGTCGGTACCCCCGGGCGCCTCCTCGACCTGGCCAAGCAGGGCCACCTCGTGCTCGGCAAGATCCAGATCCTGGTGCTCGACGAGGCCGACGAGATGCTGGACCTGGGCTTCCTGCCGGATATCGAGAAGGTCCTCGGCATGGTCCCCACCGATCGCCAGACCATGCTCTTCTCGGCCACCATGCCCGGCCCGATCATCACGCTGGCCCGCACCTTCCTGCGGCAGCCCACGCACGTGCGCGCCGAGCACCACGACGATTCCGCCGTGCACGAGCGCACCACCCAGTTCGTCTACCGCGCCCACGCGCTGGACAAGGTGGAGCTGGTGGCGAAGGTGCTGCAGGCCGAGGGCCGAGGCGCCACGATGATCTTCACGCGCACCAAGCGCACCGCGCAGAAGGTCGCCGACGATCTCGCCGAGCGCGGCTTCAAGGTCGGCGCCGTGCACGGCGATCTGGGCCAGGTGGCCCGGGAGAAGGCGCTCGGCAAGTTCCGCGACGGCGGTATCGACGTGCTCGTCGCCACCGATGTCGCGGCCCGCGGCATCGACATCGACGACGTCACCCACGTGATCAACTTCCAGTGCCCCGAGGACGACAAGACCTACGTGCACCGCATCGGCCGCACGGGCCGCGCGGGCAAGACCGGCACCGCGGTGACCCTCGTCGACTGGGACGAGCTGCACCGGTGGGAGCTCATCGACAAGGCCCTCGGCCTGGGCAAGCCGGAGCCGGTGGAGACCTACAGCTCCAGCGAGCACCTGTTCACCGATCTCGGCATCGACCCGAAGGTCAAGGGCAGCCTGCCCGGCGTGCGCAAGCGCGCCGAGGGCGAGGTCGTGGAGCGCAAGCCCCGCGAGAAGCGCGAGCCCCGCGCCCGGACCCGTACGCGCACGCGCGGCGGGCAGAAGACCGACGGTGCCGCCCCCGCCGAGGCGCCCACGCAGGCTCCCACGTCCGACGGTGCGCCGTCGGCGACCGCGGCCGAGGGCTCCGGCCCCGAAGGCGACGCCCCGGCACGCAAGCGTCGCCGTCGTCGCCGCTCCGGCGCGAAGAAGACCGAGGGCGCCGCACCCGCCGAGGCCGCGGCCGAGTAGGCCCCCGAACAACGGACCCCGCCATCACCTTTCGGTGATCGCGGGGTCCTTTCGGTTGGAGCGGGGAGCTACCCGATCGGGGCGTTGCCCCTGTCCCGCCGAGCCGGCGGACGTTCACGGTCGGGCACGGTCGGCGCGATCGTGCAGGGTGACGTGGTAGCCGTCGAGGTCGACGAACGTGAACGTGCGCCCGAACGGGCCGTCGATAGGGGCTGCGGCGATGGTGTGGCCGGCGGCGACCAGTGCGTCATGGATGGACTGGGTGTCGGTGGCGTGCAGCCAGATCGCCGCGCCGACGCCGGGCTGGGCAACGGCGTCGAGGTCGGTGCCGGGCACGAGGTCGCGGAGGGCGAAGGCGATGGGGGCGGTGTCGAACACGACGGCATGCGGGGGTCCCGCGGGTGAGCGGACGAGCCCGAGGAACCGCTCGTAGAACGCCTGTGCGGCGTCGAGGTCGCGTACCTGGAGAGAAAGGAAGTCGGGGCCGGTGACCGGCATGGCGTGCTCCTGTCGTGTATGTCAAATAGCTGACATCGAGACTGTATGTCAGAATACTGACATGAGTCAAGGCGAGCGCATCGATCTGGAGCAGTCCATGGGCTACCTGCTCAAGGAGGCGTCCGTGGCGTTGCGGGTCGCAATGGAGGAGGTGCTGCGTCCGATGGGGATGAACATCACGCACTATTCGTGCCTCGAGTTACTTGCGCAGAGGCCCGGACTGTCCAACTCCGAACTCGCGCGGGGGGCCTTCGTCACTCGGCAGGCGATGCACGTCCTGCTGCAGACGCTCGAGCGTGACGGTGAGGTGTTGCGGCCCGCGGTCGCTCCCGCGGGGCGCGCTCTCCCCGCCCAGCTCACTCCACGAGGCCGGCGCCGGCTGGCGAAGGCCTCCGAGGCGGTGCGGTCGGTCGAGCAGCGGATGCTCGCCGATATCGCGCCCGCCGACCAGTCCACGACGTTCGCCGTGCTGCATCAGATGGCGCGTGCCCTACAGGGCGAGAAGGCGGCGAAACAGGTGGAGACATAACTGACTAGTTGGACTGGTCCGATTGGCGTATCGTGTGTCCATGCGCACCATCACGAGCACCGAGGCGAAGGCCAAGTTCAACGCCGTCCTCGCCGAGGTGGAGAAGACGGGGAGGTCGGTCACCGTCACCTCGCACGGCCGCGCGGTCGCCGTGATTTCGCCTGCGACACCGAAGACGCGCACGTTCGGGCAGTTTCCTGGACTGGTCATCTCGGATGACTTCGATGCACCCCTCCCCGACGAGGAGCTGGCGGCGTGGGATTCCGCTTCATGACCGCGGTGCTGCTGGACACCAACGCACTCCTGTGGCTGGTGAAGTCGCCCGAACTGGTGGCGGAGTCGGCACGCGAGGTGCTCGAAGACCCGGCCAACGACCTGTTCGTCTCGGCGGCTTCGGCGTGGGAGATCGCGATCAAGACCCGCCTGGGGCGTCTCGACGGAGCGGGGATCCTGTCGAGCTGGAAGGACACCCTGGAGGCGATGACGGCTCAGGAGTTGGCCATGGACTCGGCGGACGCCACACTGGCCGGGCAGTTGAACTGGGACCATCGGGACCCGTTCGACCGGATGATCGTCGCCCAGGCCACCCGCCGCGGGCTCGCGATCGCCACCAGCGACCGAGTGATCCGCGAGGGGGCGATGACACAGGTCATCGTCACGAAGTAGTCCACGAATCAGCGAAGCCGTAGGGGAGCTACTCGACCGGGGTCCGACTTACCGAAATTCTGGCCTCGCGCCTGCGTGGGTGCCCTTCGTTCGACTTGTCGGCCTCGGCCGGGTAGCTCGCCACCTGGCGGTGGTGGGGCCACCCGCGGCCTCCTGGCGATTACGCGCGGCGGCTTAGACCGTTACAACCTCAAGATGGCCGTCCAGGCCACGGAAGTCCGCCGGGTTCCGGGTGTACAGGCGCGCGCCATGCGCGTGTGCGGTGGCCGCGATGAGCAAGTCCATCACCCGGCCGCGAGGCTTGCGCGCAGCATCGACCACTGCGGCTGCGAGGCGCCCGTAGCTCTCCGCGACAGCCCCATCGAGCGGCAACGCATCGAAGCTGCGTTCCAGAACAAGCAGCCGCCTCAGTCGCTCAGCACGAACTTGCTGCGTGCGGGCCACCAGAACACCGAAGTGCATCTCCGCGAGTGTGACCGCACTGATCGCCAGCTCGCCTTCAAGCGGCGCAACGTCTGTCGCGATCACGACACTGGTATCCAAGAGCGCCTTCACTCGGGCAACCACGGATCGCGAAGCTGCTGATCCACCCGATCTCGATCACCATCCCAATCCGGATCGGCACCACCCTCGAACAGCGCAGCGATATCCTCGTAGCGCCGCCACGCGCGCGGGACCGCCGACACCATCCGTGCGCTAGGACGCCCCGACACCGTGATCGTGATCTCCTCGCCCGCCTCAACATCACGCACCAATTCGGACGCGTTCTGCCGGAGTTCGCGAAGCCCTATCGTCTTCATCTCACCCACTGTAGCATCTGTGCTACCGCGTTGGTTTGCGCGATTTGACCACACGAAACGCGGAGTCCGTCAGCCGAACGACGGACCCCCGGCCCCGCCGGATGGCGGTCGCGGGGCCGTCGTGCCCTCGGGGAACGTGAGGGTCATGACCTCGACCTCGGCCCCCACGGACCCACAGGCGCCCACGACGCGCCGCATCGCCTCGCTCGACGTTGCCCGCGGCATCGCGATCCTCGGCACCTTCGGCACCAACGTGTGGATCTTCACCGAGCCGCGGGGGATGGTTGGGTACCTGCAGACGGTGGGCGGCGAGTCGTTGCCGATCCGGGTGCTGCAGACCCTCGCGCAGGGGAAGTTCCTGGGCCTGCTCAGCCTCATGTTCGGGGTGGGCCTGGCGATCCAGCAGGCGTCGGCCGTGCGCCACGAGCGCCCGTGGCCGGGGCGGTACTGGCGCCGCGCCCTGGTCCTGTTCCTCGACGGCCTGGTGCACTTCCTGCTCGTCGCCGAGTTCGACGTGCTGATGGGCTACGCGCTGGTCTCGTTCCTCGTCTCCGCACTGCTGATCCTGCGACCGGTCGTGCGCACGCGCTGGGTGATCGGCGCGGTCGCCGTGCACCTGGCGGTGGTCGTGCTCGCGGTGATCGCCATGATGCTGCCCGGCGAGGGGACGACGGGGGAGCGGTCGACCGCGAATCCCTATGCCGACGGCTCGTTCTGGGATCTGGTGCTGTTCCGTGCCGACCACGGCCTGCTCTTCCGCGCGGAGACGATCTTCCTGGTCCCGCTGACCATCGCCATGTTCCTCACGGGCGCACGGTTGTTCCAGGCGGGGATCTTCGGGCCGGACGGCACCGACCTCCGGCGCCGCCTGACGAGGATCGGGGCCGTCGCCGCCGTCGTGGACCTCGCGGTGGGCATCGCCGGTGCGCCGCTGGGATTGTCGGGCCCCGCGGTGTTCGTGGGGCGATACGCGATCGCCCCGCTCGTGGCGCTGGGGCTGCTCGCGGTGATCGCGGAGTTCTACCAGCGACGTGCGGTGGGGCGGGTCGGCGGCGCGCTGAGCAAGGTCGGCCGGACTGCCCTGAGCTGCTACGTGCTGCAGAACCTCGTGGCCTCGGCGCTCTGCTACGGCTGGGGGCTGGGCCTGGCGGCGCGGTTCGGTGCCGATCACCGCCTCGCGTTCACGGTGGCCGTGTACGTCACGGTGATGGCGTGCCTGCTCGCGGCCTCCGCCCTCTGGACGCGCCGGTTCGACCGCGGCCCGATCGAGATGCTCATGCATCGCGCCGCGTGAACCGCGAATGCGGTCGTTCTCCCACGGATACCGCAGGAGAACGACCGCACTGGGCGGCGAGCAGCCGTCTACGACGCCGACCGGCGGCTGCGCAGCGCCCAGACGCCCACGCCGACGAGAATCACGACGACCACGGGGATGCCCACCCACAGCCAGGTGTTCGACGAGGAGTCCTTCGACTCGCCCGCGGCCTGCGTGGCGGACGGTGCGGCCGCGGCGCTGGACGGTGCGCCCTTCACGGCGGCGGTCTGCGCCCCCTGGTCCGCGGGCGGCGGGGAATCGACCACGGCGCCGGTGACCTGATTCAGCCACACCTTGTCGGTGCGCGGCGATCCGAAGTCGAAGAACCCGTCCAGCTTTCCGGATCGTTCGTCGGCGGAATCGGTGACGCGGCCCGTGCGCCAGTTGTCCTCGATGAACTTGGTGATCGAGGCCTGCTCGATGGCGTCGTGGTTCACCGTGTTCTTCCGGGCGAAGGGCGAGATCAGCAGGAAGGGCTGGCGGGTGCCGGGGCCGCAGCGCACCGACTGTCCGGCGAGCGCGGGCGCGGCGGCATCGGCGCAGATCCCCTTGTCCAGCTTGGGATCCTTGCTGCCCGAGAGGATCACCGGAGCCTGGTGGTCGTACCAACCGTCCGAGTCGTCGTACGCGAGGATCAGCGCGGTCGACGCCCAGTCCTTGGACTGCTGCAGGCGGTTGACGTACGTCGCGATGAAGGTCTGCTCGTCCAACGGATCCGAGTACGCGGCGTGGCCGTCCTGGTACTCGCCGGCCTTGAGGAAGCTCACCGCGGGCAGGCTGCCGGCGTTGAGCGCGGCGTCGAAGTCGGTGAGGTCGTAGTTGTGGTTCGCGGGGCCGTTGTGACCGACCTCGGCGACGTTCGCCGGAGCGACGTGATGCTCGTTGGCCGTCGACTGGTAGTAGGCGAACGGGTTGTGGTGCGGGCTGTAGTCGATCGACGCGTTGCCGGCCACGTTCTTGTGCGTGGCGTTGCACAGCGCGCGGGCGCCGCCCGCGGCGGCCGTCGACGGGCGGAAGCCGCCCTGGAACCAGCCCCAGGACACCGACCTCTCGTTCAGCAGATCGCCGATGTTCTTGCCCTGCATGGCCGCCAGCGCGTCCTTGCCGGTGCGGTTCTTGTTCGAGCAATCGTCGTGCAGCGGGTCCGGGTCCTCGTACACGGTGCCCACGCCGGCGGCGTTCGGGGCCCCGACGGTGTACTTGTCCGGCGCCGTGGTCTTCTTCCCGGTGGCGGCGTCGTAGGACTCGACGCCGAAGGTCTGGCCGGAGATCAGGTTGATCGCGCCCGGCGTGGACGGGCCGAACTGGGTGGACCAGAAGTTGTCGCCCAGCGTGTAGTTCTGCGCGTAGTTCCACAGGCCCGTCACGGTGTTGCCGTCGTAGTAGCCCATCACCGAGCCGGGGTGCTCGAACATGCCGGGGCCGGACGAGGCGCACTTGTCCTTCGTGGTGAACTCCACGAACTTGTCCATCGCGCCGCCGTTCGCGGCCTCCTGCTCCGCCGTGTACTCGTGGTTCTGGTCGCAGGTCACCGCCTGGCCCGGTGTGAAGCGGAAGGGCTTGTACTTGTTGGGGTTCGCGTCCCCCGCGAGCCCGGCGCGGGTGAAGGTGTTGACGTCCGTGGGGGTTCCGGGCGCGGCGGTGAACCGCGGGGCGTCGAGGCCCGAGCCCTGCAGCTTCTCGCCGGGGGTGTTCGCGGCCACCGGGTAGGTGCCGAAGTAGTGGTCGAAGGAGATGTTCTCGTTGAAGATCACCACCACGTGCTTGATCGGGGTGGCGGTGTCGCCGGGATCGGCGAGCGCCGACGGCGCGCCGATCGCGCCGGCCGCCAGCGTGATCGCCGCGGCACCGGCGAGCGCTGCGGCGCGCGTGGTGCGGGAACGAGTTCCCCGGTAGCGGAAGGGGTTCACAGTATGCCTCCTGTCGTGGAGCAGTCCGTTCCCGTGTCGCGGGGCGGAAGATAGAAGTAGCCGCCGCCGAACGGGGCGATGTAATCGGTGAGCGGTTCGCCGCTCAGCCGTTCCTGGACCGCCTCGAACTGGCCGACGAGGTCCCGCTGCAGGCAGGTGAAGACCAGCCCCAGGTCGAGGTTGCCGTTGGCGTCGAGTCCACCGGCGTAGTTGTAGGCGCGGCGGAAGATCCGCGAGCCGTCGGTCTCCGCCGTCCGCGGATTCGCGAGCCGGATGTGGCTGGTCAGCGGGATCACGTCGCCGCCCGGATCGTCGGCGTACTGCGGCGCGTCGAGCTCGGTGCTGCCGTCGAGTGGGGCGCCGCTCGCGCGGTCGCGGCCGAAGATGTTCTCCTGCTCGGACAGGGAGATCCGGTCCCAGAACTCGGTGAGCATGCGGATCAGACGGACCACGAGGAAGGTACCGCCGCGGGTCCAGGGCTGGGCGGCACCGTCGAGCCACACGAGCCGGTCGAACTCCTCGGGGCGCACGTTGGACGTCCCGTCCTTGAAGCCGAAGTGGTTGCGGGGCGCACCGTCGGGCCTGGGGGACGGTTGCGAGCCGTCCTGCCGCCACCGCGGCGCGAGCCCGCCCCGCCCGGCGCGACTGAGGTCGCGCAGCGCGTGCAGCACGGTGTCCTGCTCCGCCGCCCGGATCTCCAGGAGCAGGTCGCCGTGGCAGCGCGCCGGATCGAGCCGGTCGTCGTCGAACTCGCGCATCGGGCGGATGCCCGCCGGCCGTTTGTCGGTGTGCCAGCGGTCGAAGAAGCTCGCCCCGTACCCGATGTTCACCGTGAGGTCGGGTGCGCCGTCGAGGTCGGGGCCGAGGGTCCCGGAGTCGGTGGGCGGGGCGGTGATCGCGGTGGCGACGGGCGTGTGCGGCTGGCGCAGCGCGCCGATCCGCTCGCGCAGCGCGTGCAGCAGCGCATCCGTCTCGGCGGCCGAGTCGCACGTGACGTCGAAGGCCGCGTAGGTCGCGTGGCGCTGCTCGGCCACCGGTGCCGGCTTCGGAGCCGCCCCGTCCCGAGCGCACGCCGCGAGGCCCACGGCCCCCGCCGCCGCGGCGGCCCCGCCGAGGAAGCCGCGGCGCGACGCCCTCACTTCGTCCGCCGGACGTCGGCGATCGCGGCGATCGGGGCGAGCAGTTCGACGAGGCCGCCGAACGCGGTGTTGAGCCGTTGCCGGTCGGCGAGGGGGAGATCGCCGAGCGGGCGCGCGGGGAACCGGCCGGCGAGGTCCGCGCACACCGCGTCGGCGCGGTCGAGCGCGGCGCGGGTCTGCGGCAGCCGCGGGTACCGTGTCGCCAGTACGGCGTTCAGCGCATCCAGGACGCGCCGGGTGCCCTCGAGGTTCGCGGCGGCGGTGTCGAGGCCCGTGTGCGAGCCGGCGTCATCGGCGCCCGTGAGGGTGAATTCGATCGTGTTCTCGGTGATCTCGTGCGCGCGCAGGCCGATCTGCAGCGGGTTCACCGCGAGCGACGGGTAGTCGGCGAGCAGTCCGTCGACCTCGGTCACCAGGGTCCGCTCCGCCGCGGCGGGCACCGTCGGGGAGGGGGCCCAGAGCGCCGCTTCGATCGCGTGGAAGCCGGTCGCGTCGCCGGTGGTGCGGCGGCCGTTGATCTTTCCGTCCCAGTCGCCGAAGGCGTCGTACGCCGCACCGAGCGTCTCGTACAGGCGGTGCGCCGCGCGCCACGCGGTGCGCTGGCTCTCGATGTCCGGGGCGGCGGCGAGGGCCGCGACGGCAGCGCGCAGCGCGGGCAGGCGCCCGCCGACCCAGGCCTGGTAGTCCAGCGTCGCGGGGGTGAGGTCCTGCGTCGAGGTCGGGATCACGGCGGGCCCGCGCGGCGCATCGCCCGGCACCCGGAAGGAGGCCCCGGTGACGGCGTCGGTCTCGGCGAAGTAGCACTCGAACCGGTACTCGCCGGAGCCGAGCGCGACGCGCAGCAGGCGCGTGGCCTGCGGAGCGAGCGCATCCAGTTCCGCGTACACGGCACCGTCGGGACCGGCGAGCGCGAATTCGAGCGACCGCGTGGACGTGTTCGTGACCGCGAAGGTCCGGTTCCCGGCGTCGACGGTGCCGGACGGTGCCGCGCAGCCGTCCAGCTTCGCGGTCAGCCCGACGGTGCCCGCGGGCGCGGTCCGGCTCGTCGACGGTGCGTCGGGAGCGGTCAGCAGGTACGCGCCGCCGGCCACGGCGACGACCGCGGCGAGAGTGAATGCGGTGGGCGCGACCCACCGCCGGGGAACCGGCACCCGTCGACGCTAGCCCGCAGGAATCGGGCAAATCAGGACATGATACTGCGGCGTCCGAAGGGCTTCATGCAGCGTTCACGGCACCCTGGACACTCGTTGACGGGGGCTTGACCGGGTCTTGGTCGAGTGCGTCAGAGCGTGCGTCGCTGCGCCTGGAGCGGCACGTGACTCAGGCCGCCCCACAGCAGTTCGACGGTGGTGGCCACGGCCTCGTCCTTCGGGATCGGACGGTCGGCGTACAGCCAGTACCGTGCGCTCACCTGGCTCGCGCCGACGAGACCGACGGCCAGCATCCGCGCGCGGTACGGGTCCAGGCCCGAGTCCTGCGAGACCAGGTCGTACACCGCGTCGATGCACAGCTCCACGGCGCCCTCGACGCGCTCCTGGACGACCGGTTCGAGCACGTCCGACTCGAAGATCAGCTTGTACCCCTGGCTGTCCCGGTCGACGAAGTCGAAGAAGGACCGGACGGCGCCGATCACGCGTTCGTGGTTGTCGGTCGAGCTGCTCAACGCCTCACGCACGGCGGTGACCAGTGCCTCGCCGTGCGCCTTGAGCACGGCCACGTACAGCTCGAGCTTGCCGGGGAAGTGTTGGTAGAGCACGGGCTTGCTGACGCCGGCGCGGACGGCGATCTCGTCCATGCCCGCCGAGTGGTAGCCGAGGTCGACGAACACGCTGCTCGCGGCCTCGAGCAGCTGGATGCGCCGGGCGCTGCGCGGAAGGCGGGCCGTGCGGCGGGGAGCTGGATTCGCTCCGCCGCGGGAATCGCCCGCCGCGGTCGCCGCGCCCAGATCCGCCATGTGCTCCACCTCACCGTTCCCGGGGCACACAGACCGCCCCGCCCTGCCCGGACTCGTCGCGGCCCGGCCCACCGACAATACTCCCGCCGAGTTCGCCGACCTCGGCTTGCTCTGGCAAGCTGCCCGGTGTGTCGGCTCTCGCGCAGGTGAACCGGACCAGCGATGTCTGGCCCGGACAGTTCGTCACCCTCCGCGGACGGCGGGTGTTCGCGCGGCACGTCGACGCCGCCGCGGCGACCACGGCACCGTCGGACCCGCGACCGACGGCGGTGATGATCCACGGCCTGGGCGGCTCGTCGATCAACTGGACCGACCTCGGTCAGGTGTTGGCACCGGCCGTCGCGTCCTACGCCCTGGACCTGCCCGGATTCGGGCTCTCGGACCCGCCGGCCGACGGCGACTACGCGATCGAGGAGTTCGCGTCGACCGTGATCGCGTACCTCGAGACCCTCGTCGCGGTGCGCGGCCCCGGCGTGCACCTGATCGGCAACTCCCTCGGGGGCGCGATCGCGGTGCGCGTCGCGATGCTGCGGCCCGACCTGCTGCGCTCGCTCACGTTGATCTCGCCGGCCTTCCCGGATCTGCGGCCGCGCGTGCGGAGGCTGCAGTTCCTGCCGCTGTCGCTGGTGCGGATCCCGGGCCTCGGGCCCGCGGGCTTCCGGCTCGTCGCCAGCGCCTACCCCGAGCGTCAGGTGGATCGGACCTTCGGCGAGATCCTCGTCGATCCGCAGGTCATGGGCCCGGTCCGGCGGCGCCAGGCGGTGGACCAGGCCGCGGCGCGCGCGTCGATGCCGTGGGCGCCCGACGCCCTCGCGGCGAGCTTCAACGCGCTCGTGCGCAGCTGGCTGGTGGACCTCGGTGCGGCGCATTGGGCCGCGGCGCGCGCCGTGTCGGTGCCGACGGCCGTGGTCTGGGGAGCGCGTGACCTGCTGGTGAGCGTCGGGGTGGCGCCCAAGGTGGTGCGGCACATCAAGGGCAGCACGCTGACGGTGTTCGAGGACGTCGGGCATGTCGCGCAAATGGAGCGGCCGGAGGAGACTGCGCGGATCGTCCGCGATCTCGTCGTCGCGACGGAGAAGGCCGCCGAGGGGGCCTGACGCGCGTGTCGGTTCCACTCAGGAGACGACGGTCGTGGAATTGTTGACGACGTGAGTAGTCCTTCGAGCCCGAGGCGTCCGCGGCCGGACGGGCGTGCGCCGCTTCGGGCGGAGTGGGATCCGATCAACTCCAACGCCGCGACCTCGGGCGATCAGCGCAACCGGCCGCCGCGCGAGCGACGCTACGCCAAGCAGGGCCGGCTCGGTCGGATACTGCGGACCTACGGCTGGCGCGCGTACGCCGTGCCGGTGCTCGCGGTGCTGACGGCCGTGGCGCTCGTCGTCACCTTCTGGGGCAACCCGTTCGTCACGGAGCGCAGTGCGGACGGCGCCACCGAGAACCTCTCCCGCAACCCGACGCCGGAGAAGGCGATCGTCGGCGCACCGTCGAAGGTGGTCCCGGGACCCGTGCCGCCCGCGGGGATACTGCCGGTGGGCGGCGCCTTCACCGAGAAGGGCCGGGAGACCTGGCACGTGGTGCCCGGCGCGACGGGCAAGGTCGGCGAGGGCAAGCAGCAGACCTTCACCTACATGATCGCCGTCGAGGACGGCGTGGACATGGGCGCGTTGAGCGGCGACCAGGCCTTCGCCGCGATGATCGACAAGACGCTCTCCGACCCGCGCAGCTGGATCCACGACCCCGCCGTCGCGTTCCAGCGGATCGACAAGGGCACCCCGAGCTTCACCATCTCCCTGACCTCACCGATGACGACCCGCTCGGCCTGCGGCTACACGATCCAACTCGAGTCCTCCTGCTACAACGGCGAGCTGGGGCGCGTGGTGATCAACCTGGCGCGCTGGGTCCGCGGCGCGACCGCCTTCGAGGGCGACCTCACCGGCTACCGGCAGTACGCGATCAACCACGAGGTCGGGCACGCCATCGGGTACGCGCAGCACGTGCCCTGCCCCGCGCAGGGCGCGCTGGCGCCGATCATGATGCAGCAGTCCTTCGGGGTGAAGAACCGCGACATCTTCGATCTGGACAAGTCCGAGGGCTACGACAACGACCTCACCTGCCGGCCCAACGCCTGGGTCGCGCCCACCCTCAAGTAGCCGTTCCGCGGGCCGACGACGACCCGTTCCCGTTCCCCGGGCGGGCGCTGCGGGAATGGTGGCGGGCGCACCGTCGTTGAGCAGGAGGTGACCGTACTGCCCCCGCTCGTCGAACCCGCCGCCGATCTGACCCGCGACGAGGTCGCGCGGTACTCGCGGCACCTGATCATCCCCGAGATGGGCGTCGAGGGGCAGAAGCGCCTCAAGAACGCCAAGGTGCTGTTCATCGGCGCCGGCGGGCTCGGCAGCCCCGCGCTGCTCTATCTGGCCGCGGCGGGTGTCGGCACCATCGGCATCGTCGAGTTCGACGAGGTGGACGCGTCGAACCTGCAGCGCCAGGTGATCCACGGTGTCTCCGACCTCGGCCGCCCGAAGGGGGAGAGCGCCCGCGATTCCATCGCCGAGATCAACCCGCTGGTGCAGGTGAATCTGCATCCGGTGCGGCTCGAGCCGGAGAACGCGGTCGAGCTGTTCGAGCAGTACGACCTGATCCTCGACGGCACCGACAACTTCGCCACCCGCTACCTCGTCAACGACGCCGCGGTGCTGGCGCACAAGCCCTACGTGTGGGGCTCGATCTTCCGCTTCGAGGGGCAGGTGTCCGTCTTCTGGGAGGATGCGCCCGACGGCCCGAACGGCGAGAAGCAGGGCCTGAACTACCGCGACCTGTACCCGGTGGCCCCGCCGCCGGGCATGGTGCCCTCGTGTGCCGAGGGCGGCGTCCTCGGGATCCTGTGCGCGTCGATCGGGTCGATCATGGGCACGGAGGCCGTCAAGCTGATCACCGGCATCGGGGAGTCGCTGCTGGGCCGGCTGATGGTCTACGACGCCCTCGAGATGAGTTACCGCACCATCCGGATTCGCAAGGATCCGGCTTCCCCGACCATCACCGAGCTCATCGACTACGAGGAGTTCTGCGGCGTGGTCTCCGACGAGGCCGAGCGCGCCGCGGCCGGGAGCACGGTCACTCCCGCCGAGCTGGCCGGGATGGGCACCGCGGGTGTCGATTTCGAGCTCATCGACGTCCGCGAGCCCGTCGAGTGGGACATCGTCCACCTCGACGGTGCCAAGCTGGTTCCCAAGGGCGCGTTCGAGTCCGGTGAGGGCCTGGCGCAGGTCTCCGCCGACAAGAAGCTGGTGCTGTACTGCAAGACCGGCATCCGCTCCGCCGAGGTCCTCGCGACCGTCAAGGGCGCCGGCTACCGCGACGCGGTGCACCTGCAGGGCGGCATCAACGCCTACGCCCGCACCGTGGATCCGTCGCTGCCGGTCTACTGAGGCGCGGCGTGGTCGATCACGGCGCTCCGGCATCCTCGGGTGCGGTGCGGATGCGACCGTCGGCGGTGCGGTAGCCGAGCGCGTAGCTGGGGCAACGGTCGACGACGGTGACGACCTCGTCGGCGTTCGCGCCGTCGGTCGCGATCCACGGACGGCGTGCACTGTCGAAGACTCCGGGGAGCCCGTGAACGCACTCCGCCGCGTGCCGGCACCGCGTCGGTTCCCAGGTGATGACGAATCCGTCTCCGGGGTACTCGAGCACCCGTGGGCGCTCAGACTCGTTGCTCATGACGACCTCCACCCCTGATGATCGCATCCGGGACGGCGCCGCGCCGGACGAATCCGGGTCAATCGAGCGAGATCAACCTTTTGACCAGTTTGCCGGTGGGCGTGCGGGGGAGGGAATCGACGAACCGGACCGCGCGCGGCAGCTTGTAGCGGGCGAGGTCGCGCCCCGCGTACGCGATCAGCTCGCGCGCCAGCTCGTCCGACGGAGCGGCGCCGGGCGCCAGTTCCACGCAGGCCAGTGCCGTCTCGCCGAGGTCTGCGTCCGGCACGCCGATCACCGCGACATCGGCGACGGCGGGGTGCATGATCAGGGCGCTCTCCGACTCCTGCGGGTAGATGTTCACCCCGCCCGTGATGATCATGAAGTCCTTGCGGTCGGTGAGGTAAAGGTACCCGTCCTCGTCGAGATAGCCGACATCGCCGGTGGTGGCCCAGTTCTCGTGCTCGGGATGCTGTGCGGCCCTGGTCTTCTCGGGAGCGTTGTGGTACTGGAACGGCATCGTCTCGCGCTCGAAGTAGATCGTGCCGATCTCCCCGGCGGGGAGGACGGCACCGTCGTCCCCGCAGATCCTGGCGACACCCAGCCCCGCCCTGCCCACCGATCCCGGGCGCTCGAGCGCCTCCTGCGGGCTGATGAAGGTGGCTCCGGCCGCCTCGGTCGACGCGTAGTACTCGTGGATCACCGGGCCCCACCAGTCGATCATCGACCGCTTCACCTCCGCCGGGCACGGAGCGGCGGCGTGGATCGCGACCTTGAGGCTGCTCGTGTCGTATCGCGCGCGGGTCTGTTCGGGGAGCTTGAGCATCCGCACGAACATGGTGGGCACCCATTGGCTGTGTGTGACGCGGTACTTCTCGATGAGCGCCAGGGCCTCCTCGGGATCGAACCGGTGCATCATGATCACCGTGCCGCCGACCGACATCGCGACGCCGCAGAAGCGCAGTGGCGCAGCGTGGTACAGCGGCGCGGGAGAGAGGTAGACGGTGTGTTCGTCCATGCCGTACGTGGGCGCGAAGATCGCGGTGTAGGCGTCGGGGATCTCGTCCACCTGGCCCTCCGGAAGCGGGATGCGGATGCCCTTCGGGCGGCCAGTGGTGCCCGACGAGTAGAGCATGTCGATGCCGCGCGGCTGATCGGTCAGCGGCGTCGCGTCCGCCGCGGCGAGGACCTCGTCGTAGTCGGCGAAGCCCGCGATGGCACCGCCCCAGGCGATCGCGTGTCCCGCGCCGGCGAGCCCGGGCAGCTCCCGTGCCTGTGAGACCGCCTCCGCCACATCCGCTCCGGCGAACAGCGCCCGTGCGTCGCAGTCCTCGAGGATGTAGTTCACCTCGCCGGCGGTGAGGTGGTGGTTGACGGCCGCCACGTACAGGCCGCTGCGGATCGCCGCGAGGTAGGCGCAGAAGATGCGCAGGTCGTTGCTCGCCACGATCGCGATCGTGTCGCCGCGCCGTAGCCCGAGCGCATGAAGATGGTGTGCCAGCCGAGTGGACTCGTCGTTCAGCCGGGCGTAGGTGAGGGTGTCGCCGGTGTCGGCGTCGATCGCCGCGGGCTTGTCGGGGGTGAGCTCTGCGAACGCTCCGGGATACATGAGAACCACCTCTAACTTGTCGGTGGCTCCACGGTAGCGCCGGGTCCGCGTCCGGCGAAGGCGTTCACGCGAAGTCGCAGGCACCAGTGCGACTGTCGGAGCGCCGATGTCAGTCCACGGGATTCGCGGACAGCCAGGACGCGTAGTCGTTGAGGAGCGCCACCAGGGGCAGGGCGTCGACGGTACCGACCGGCTCGCCCCGCAAGGCCCTGCGGATCCCGGGCAGGCGGGCCGCGATCCGGTCGCGCTCGGAGAGCTCGTGGTGGCTGAGCCCGCGCTGCTCGCCGAGCACGATCCGGCGCGGATGATCCGCGCGCAGCGCCCGCGCGAGCGCGTCGAACTCGTCGTGCTCCAGCGCGGGCAGGTGCACCGAGAAGCTCATGACCGGCCCGGCATCGGCGTCGTCGACCTCCGTGGACTCCTCGAGCCAGTCGGCGTACTCCTGGCTCAGGTCGTCGAGCACCTCCTCGTCGTCGAAGGACAGCTCGCGCCCCTCGACCGCGGCGCGCAGCGCCGATACCAGGCCCTGCACGGTCTCGGGGTCCGACGATGCCGCGTACCACCGGTGCGCCTCGTGCGGCACCACGAGCCGGTCCGGCCGATCGGCCGTGAGGCGGGTGCGGACACCGTCGAACTCAGCGGCCGAGAGGTCGGGGAACTGGACGGAGACGGTCACGACGGGGCGGGAGTGCGGCACGCCCTCCATTGTCCCGAAGATCGTTCTAGGGTGGGGGCATGGCCCTCGAAGGTGAATACGCAACCGAGAAGGCCGGCTGGGTGGCGGACCAGCTGGCGAAGATCGATGAGACCGGAACCACCGCGTCAGTGGCGGTCGCGGGGATGGCGGTGGTGGTCTTCACCTACCGCGGCCCCAAGTCCGGCAAGCTTTACCGCCGCCCGCTCATGCGGGTCGAGCACGACGGCGTCTACGCCGCGTTCGCATCGAAGGGCGGTGCCCCCGACAACCCCGTCTGGTACTCGGCGCTGCTCGCCAACGACGAGGTCGAGGTGCAGGACGGCAGCGTCGTGGTCTCCGGGCCGGTGCGCGAGATCCACGGCGCCGAGCGCGAGGAGTGGTGGGCGCGGGGCGTCGCCGCATACCCGCCGTACGCCGAGTACCAGGAGAAGACCGATCGGCAGATCCCGATCCTCCTGGTCGAGCCGCGCCGCGCCTAGCGCCGTCGCCGCGGCCGCACGGGTAGATTCGCAGGTGTGAGCCCCGTCGAACCCCCCGCGCACGTCCTGTCCACCTTCGGACTGGACGAGGCCGAACCCATCGCCCTGGGCGCGGAGTGGGACGGCGGCTGGCGGTGCGGCGAGGTCGTGCTCTCGCTCATCGCCGATCACGCCCGCGCGGCGTGGTCGGCCAAGGTCCGTGAGGACATCTACGTCGAGGGCATGCGGTTGGCGCGCCCGTTCCGCGCCACCGACGGCCGGTACGTCGTGTCCTCGTGGCGCGCCGACACTTTCATCGCGGGATCGCCCGAACCGCGGTACGACGAGATCATCTCGATGGCGAACCGGCTGCACGAGGTGACGGAGAAGTTCGAGCGGCCGCGGTTCCTCGCGGCTCCCGCGGTCGCCCCGTACACCGACGTCGACTACTTCGGCTTCGCGGACCGCGCGGCGTGGGAGGACAAGCCGCTCGCGATGGCGCGCAAGCTCGGCGCGCTCGACGAGACCGAGGAGCACCGCGTCCGCGCCGTCGAGCTCGTGGGCGAGCTCGCGGCGCTGCGCACCCCTGTCGAGTCGAAGTCCCAGCTGGTGCACGGCGACCTCGCGAGCTCGGTCCTGTTCGCCGGTGCCGCGGCCCCCGGCATCACCGATTTCACGCCCTACTGGCGCCCCGCCGCCTGGGCGGCCGCGGTCGTCGCGGTCGACGGGCTCTCCTGGGGCGGTGCCGATGACGGCCTGCTCATGCGCTGGAACGACCTGCCCGAGTGGCCCCAGATGGTGTTGCGGGCGCTCATCTTCCGGCTCGCGGTGCACGCCCTGCACCCGCGCTCGGAGGCCGAGGCGCTGCCGGGCCTGGAGCACATCGCCGAGATCGGACGGTGGCTCCTCTGAGCGAGCCCGGCCCGGTCCGGCGGATCCTCGTCGCCCACGGCACGCGCTCTCGGCACGGCGTCGCGATGGTCCGCGCACTCGCGGACGCCGTCGCCGCCCGGACCGGCCCGCTCGACCTCGCCTTCGTCGACGTGCTGGGGCCGACACCGTCGGACCTGCTGCGCGAGTCGGACATTCCAACGGTGCTCGTGCCCGCCTTCCTCGCGGCGGGCTACCACGTGCACACCGACGTCCCCCGGCACGTCGAGCGCAGTGGCCACCCCCGCGTCGTGGTCACCGCGCCGCTCGGTCCGGACCCGGCCCTCGTGGGCGCGCTGGTGCGCGGGCTGGGCCGTGCGGGCCTGCGGCCCGGCGACGCGGTCGTACTCGGGGCGACCGGATCCTCCGACGCCGGCGCCCGCGACGACGTCCGGACCATGGCCGGCCACCTCGGCGCGGGACTGGGACGGGAGGTGCCGGTCGGCTTCCTCGCGGCCGGCAGCCCGACGGTGGCCGATACCGTCGCCCGGATCCGCACTCCCGGCACCCGCGTCGTGATCGCCGCCTACCAATTGGCGGACGGCCTGTTCCACGCGCGGCTCGAGGAAGCGGGCGCCGACGCGGTCGCGGCGCCGCTGGGGCTCGCGCCCGAGGTGATCGACCTGCTGGTCGCGCGGTTCGCGGCCGGGACCGCCCAGCTCGATCAGACTCGGTAGCGGCGCAACGGGATCCGGTCGCCGTCGGCGAGCACGCCCTCCGCGCGGAGGTTCTCCAGCTGGCGGGTGCGGATGTGCTCCGCGGGGCGTCCGCTCGCGGGGACCACGCGGTGCCAGGGCAGGTCGGACGCGTCGGTGCGCATCACCCAGCCCACGATCCGCGGCGAGCTCAAATCCAGCTCGTCGGCGATGTCGCCGTACGTGCGCACCCTGCCCGGCGGGATCGCCGCGATGAGCGCCCGCACCGCCTCCACCTGTTCCTCGGTCACCCTCGCCACAGAAACGAAGCTAGTACAGGGGCGGAAGTTCGGGCAGTGGACCGGGCTCGTCCCGGTTGCCTGCCGCGAACTCGCGAAACTGATCCGGCACTGGCATACCGAGCCTGTCAAGGCCGGCCACCGCAACCCGTGCGGCGGCCTGCCGCTCCCACAGCGGCGGCTCACGGAGCTCCGTGCGATACGTGCTCATGACTCTCCCTCCGTCGTGTTCCCTCCATTGTCACGGTTGTAGGTCCTCTCGGCAACGTGCAACGCGATCCCTACCTCCGTCGCTGTGATCAGCGGGGATCGACTCAGTTCGAGCACGATCGCCCATCCGTCACGCCGCTGCTCATGGCTGTCGGCGTATGTCGCCGACAGCGCCCATTGCAGTCTCGTCCACCACTCCCGACGATCGTCGGCCTCGCGCTTCTGCCGGATGGTCGCCGAGGCGATCCCGAGCGCAGTCATCGCTGCGGCGAAAGTGACGACAGCTCCCAGCAGTGTCATCCATGCCTGTGCGGGCATGTCGTTCCCCCTTCTCGGTCCCCCCGAACCGACTGGGTTCTTCCTAAGCGAGGCCACTGACAACTGCGGCGAGGTCAGCCGATCAATCGTCGGGCGTACTCGCCGGCCAGGTGCGGGACCTCCTGCGCCACCATGTGATCGGACGGCACGTCGACGACCTCCGCGTGCGGGAGCACCGCGAGTTGCGCGTCGTTCACGTACTGGGCGCGCTCGGCGCGCAGCAGCACCGTCGGCACGTCCGACGGTGCGCCGACGGCCGGCCGGGCCAGCTCGCCCCACAGCGCGACCATCGCGGGCAGACCGATGTCCCACTCCCAGCGGCCGGAGTCGCGGCGCACCAGGTGTTCGGCGATCTCGTCGTCCAGGACCGCCGCAGGTACCCGCTCCCAGGCGCCGGACATCTTGTCCTGCTTGGCTTCCTCGGGCGAGGTGAAGTCGAAGAACTCGATGCTCTGCCCGGCGATCGTCTCGCACATCCGCGGGTCCAACTGCTGTGCCGGATCGAGCAGGAGCAGCGCGCGCACCAGGTCCGGGCGCGCCGTCGCGAGGCGGCAGGCCAGCGCGCCGCCCAGCGAGTGCCCGATCACCACGGCGGGGCGCGCGGCCGTCACGGCGTGGCGCTCCAGCACACCGACGAGGTCGGCGACGTGCTGCTCGAAGTGCCACGGCGGCGCCCAGGTGGACCGGGCGTGCCCGCGCAGGTCGGGCGCGAGTACCCGGACGCCGGGCAACTCGTCGTCGGCGAATCGCCGCCACCGGGCGCCGTGCCCGGTGACGCCGTGGATCGCGAGCACCGTGGCGGTGTCGGGGGAGTCGGGGCCGTAGACGTGGGTGTTGAGCATGTCCCGATTCTGCCCTGCCGCGGACATGTCGGTGGGCTGTGATGTGATCGACGAACGCGAGCGGAAGGGGGTGCGTGATGGTCGGCGGTGGAGCGGGCGGTTCCCGCGGGGACGCTTCCCGGGCCGACGGTGCGGGTAGGCACCGTCGGCCGCGCCTGCGGCTGCAGTACACGGCCCCGGAGCCGCCCCCGGTCCGCGAGTGGGTGGGGCCGATCGCCGAGCTCGCCGCACCCGCGTCGGGCGCACTGCCCCTGGACATGGGCGGGTGGTCCCCGTACCGGATCCGCGGGGGGCCGGGCACGGGCAAGACCGCCGCGGTGATCGACATCGCCGTCGCCAAGCTCACCGACCCGTTCGTCGATCCGGAGTCCGTGCTGATCCTCGCGGGGAACAAGCGCTCGGCGGGGGCATTGCGCAGCGAGCTCTCCGCACGGGTGCTCGCGGGGAGCGAGGGCGTGCACGCCTCCGGCGAGCCGCTGGTACGCACCGTGCACTCGCTGGCGTTCGCGGTGCTCCGGCTGCAGGCCGCCGGCACCGGTAGCCCGCCGCCGCGGCTCATCACCGGTTCGGAGCAGGACGCCGTGGTCCGGGAGCTGCTGCGCGGCAACCTCGACGACGGCGGCGCGTTCTGGCCGGAACGGCTGCGGCCGGCGCTCGTCACGAACGGCTTCGCGGGCGCGCTGCGCGACCTGTTCGCGCAGGCGGCCCAGCGCGGGGCGGGGCCGGAGGAGATCGAGGCACTCGCCCGCCGGTACAACCGCGGCGAGTGGCTGGCGGCTGCGAACGCGTTGCGTGAGTACCAGGAGACCACACTGCTGCGCGGCTCCGTCGGGCTCGCCGGGCCCCAGGCGGTGGCCCCGGCGGTCGATGCGGCGGAGCTGATCGATGCCGCGGTCACGGCCTTGGCCACCGACGATGCGCTGCTCGCGCAGCAGCGCGAGCGCATCCGGTTCCTGCTGGTCGATGACGCGCAGAACCTCGACCCGCTGGCGTCGGCGCTGATCCGGCTGCTGGGCACGGGCACGGAGCTCACGGTGATCGCCGGAGATCCGGACCAGGCGGTGAACTCCTTCCGGGGGGCCAGCACGCGGTTCCTGCAGAACATGGAGGTCCCGCCGGAGCGGGACGTGCTGCTCGAGCGCAGCTTCCGCTTCGGGGAGGAGGTGGCGGCCGCGGTGAACCGGGTCTCGGCCCGGCTGCCGCACCGGTTCGGGGCCATCGCGCCCGAGCGCCCGCGCCCGGGGTCGGCCGCGGTGCGGTTGTTCTCCACCCCGGCCAAGGAGGCCGATGCCATCGCCGCGATGCTGCGCCGCGAGCACGTCCTCGGCGGCGTCCCGTGGGAGGACATGGCCATCGTCGTGCGCTCGGTGTCGGCATCGGTCGCGCCGCTGCGGCGCGCGCTCGCCTACGCCGGCGTTCCCGTCACCGTCCCGGCCGACGACGTGCCGCTGGCGCGGCAGCGCGCCGTGCACGCGCTGCTGCTCGTGCTGCGGGCCGCCGTCGCTCCCGAGGGGATCGACCCGGCCGAGGCGGTCACCCTGCTCTCCGGCCCGGTGGGCGGCGGCGATCCGCTCACGCTGCGGCGGGTGCGCCGCGCGGTGCGCCGGGCGGATCCGGTGGAGGAGCGCGGCTCGGCCGAGATCCTCGCCGCGGTGCTCACCGAGTCGTCCGAGTTCGCCCCCTACCGCGCGGTGCTGACCGAACTCGAGGCCGAGCCGGTGGAGCGGGTGCTCGCGGCGATCCGCGCCGCCCGCGCGGCCGCCGAGCACGGCACGGTCGAGGAGGTGCTGTGGGCCGCGTGGGCCGCCACCGGGCTGGCGGCCCGGTGGGGCGCGCTCGCGCTCCGGGGCGGCACCCTCGGCGACCAGGCCGACCGCGATCTCGACGCCGTGATGGGCCTGTTCGACTCGGCGGCCGACTTCACCGACACGCTGCCCACCGCCTCGGTCGCCGCCTTCATCGAATACCTGGAGCAACTGCAGATCCCGCGGTCCGACCGCGCGCGCGGCCGCGGTGGTCAGGCCACCGTCCCGGGCGTGACGCTGCTGTCCGCGCACAGCGCCGTGGGGCGCGAGTGGGACGTGGTCGCCGTGGCCGGGGTGCAGGAGGGGCGCTGGCCCAACCTGCGCCGCCGCGGCGGGCTGCTCGGCACCGACGAGCTGCTGGACGCGCTCGACGGCATGGATCCGTCCGCGTTGCCGACGGTGTCCCGCTCGCTCCCGATGCTCGCGGAGGAGCGGCGTCTGCTGCTGGTGGCGTGCTCGCGGGCCCGGCGCATCCTGCTCATCACGGCGGTGGACACCGCGGACGGGGAGGGTGACCTGGTGCCCTCGCGGTTCCTGCAGGGCATCGCACCGTCGGGCGACGAGGACCCGGAGACGTACACCCCCGCGGTGGAGAGCGCACCGTCGGCCTCCCTGGACCTACGCACCCTGGTGGCGGTCCTGCGCACCGCGGCCTGCGACCCCGAGCGCGGCGAGGCCGAGCGCGAGCACGCCGCCCGGCAGCTCGCGCGGCTCGCGGCGGACCGGGTGCCCGGCGCCCATCCCGACAGTTGGTACGGCCTGGCCGGCGCGAGCACCGACGACCCGCTGTGGCAGCCCGATGACGGGCCGGTGGCGCTGTCCCCGTCGAACGTCGAGGCGCTGTCGGCGTGCGCGCTGCGGTGGATGCTCGAGCGGTTCGGCGGGAGCGACGGAGACTCGGCCAAGCAGGCCACCGGCAACCTGGTGCACACCCTGGTGCAGGCGGTCGCCGGGCGGATCCCGAAGGACGAGGTCACCCGCTCGCTGGAGAAGGTCTGGGACCGGGTGGATCTCGAGGCCGACTGGTTCGCGCAGCGGGAGCTCGCGCGCACCGAGGAGATGCTGGAGTCCTTCCGCGCGTGGCTGGCCGGGAGCCGCGGCGAGCTCACCGAGGCGGGGGTGGAGATCGGCGTCGACGCGGTCATTCCCGCAGACGCCGCCGCGGGCGGCGACGAGCCCGATGTTCGGCTCCGCGGCCGGATCGACCGGCTCGAGCGCGACGCCCTCGGGCGGGCGGTGGTGGTCGACGTGAAGACGGGCCGCACCGTGCCGACGCAGGCCGAGGGACAGGCGCAGGCCCAGCTGCGCACCTATCAGGTGGCGCTGGCGCACGGCGGCATCGGCGGCGTCCCGGAGATCCCGGGCGGCGGCAAGCTGGTGTACGTGGCGAAGTCGCACAACAAGACCGGGGCCACCGTCCGCGAGCAGGACGCGCTGGCGCCCGAGGATGTGGACGAGTGGCTCGGCGTGATCCGGGAGGCGGCGCGGCGCACCCGGGGGCCCGTGTTCCCGGCCACGCTCAACGCCTCGTGCCAGCACTGCGCGGTGGCCTCGTGCTGCCCGGTGGTGGACAAGGGAAGGGCGGTCACCGATGACTGAGGGGTTCCCGCACGCGCCGCTGATCTCGGCGGTCGACCTGGCGCACGAGCTGGGCCAGGCCTTCGCGCCCACCGAGGAGCAGCGCGCGGTCATCGAGGCGCCGCTGGGCCCGTGCCTGGTGGTCGCGGGCGCCGGGGCGGGCAAGACGGAGACGATGGCCGGCCGTGTGGTGTGGCTGATCGCCAACCGCTATGTCACACCCGACCAGGTGCTGGGGCTGACCTTCACGCGCAAGGCCGCGCAGCAGTTGATGATCCGTGTGCGCAAGCGGCTCGCCCGGCTCGCGGGCGCGGGGGTGGTCGATCGCATCGACCCGTCGGGCGAGCTCCGGGCGTCGCTGCGCACCGTCGAACCCGAGATCAGCACGTACCACGCCTACGCGGGCAGGCTGCTCGGCGACTACGGCATGCTGCTGCCGGTCGAGCCGTCGGTGCGGCTCGTCTCGGAGACCGAGCGCTGGCAGATCGCGTACGACGTGGTCACCGGGTGGGACGGTGCGATCGAGGTCGACAAGAATCCGACGAGTCTGACCGAGGCGGTGCTGGGTCTGGCCGGAGCGCTCGCCGACCACCTCGTGACGCCCGATCGGCTCGAGGCCGACGACGATGAGCTGGAACGGCTCATCGGGCTGCTGCCGCCCGGCCCGCGGCAGAAGGCCGCGCCCAACGCGGCGCTGCTCAAGGCGGCGGAGATCCAGGAGCAACGGCGGCGACTCATCCCGCTGGTGCGGGGCGTCGCGGCCGAGATGCGGGCGCGGGAGGTGCTCGACTTCGGTAGCCAGATGGGGCTCGCGGCGCAGCTCGCGCTGGCGAATCCCGATGTCGCGGCGCTGGAGCGCGCGCGGTTCGGCGCCGTGCTGCTCGACGAGTACCAGGACACCGGGCACGCGCAGCGCATGCTGCTCGCGTCGTTGTTCGGCGGCCCGGCGGGGGCCGCAGCGGTCACGGCGGTCGGTGACCCGATCCAGTCGATCTACGGCTGGCGCGGTGCCTCGGCGGCCAACCTGCCCCGGTTCGCCACGGATTTTCCGCGCGCGGGCGCTACCCCCGCGCCGCGCCGGGAGCTGCTCACCAGCTGGCGCAACCCGACGAGTGCGCTCGATCTCGCCAACGCGGTCTCCGAGGACCTGCGCAGCCGTGGCGTCCCCGTCTCCGAGCTCAAGGCCAGGCCCGATGCGCCGCCCGGAGACCTGCGGATCGCCCTGCACCCCACGGTGATCGACGAGCGGGACTGGGTCGCCGACGCGATCGCGGAGCAGTGGCGCGGCCGGATCGAGGCGGGGGAGGAGCCGCCGACGGTGGCCGTGCTCGTCCGTCGCAACGCGGACTCCGCCGGGCTCGCCGCCGCGCTCGGCGAGCGGGGCGTGCCCGTCGAGGTCGTGGGCCTCGGCGGCCTGCTGCACACCCCGGAGGTGCAGGACGTGGTCGCGCTGCTGCGGCTCGCGGTCGAGCCGCTGGCCGGCACGGCCGCCATGCGCCTGCTCACGGGGCCGCGCTGGCAGCTCGGCGCGGCCGATCTGCGCGCGCTGTGGGACCGTGCGCGGCGGATCGCGCACACCACGGGCCGCGCGGCCACGGGCCTGGTCTCCACGTCGGATCAACTCGACGCCGCGCTGGACGCGACGCTGCCGTCCGAGTCCCTCGATGCGGCGGGCCTCGGCGACGCGATCGCCGACCCGGGCCCCGACGCGAACTACTCGCCCGCGGGACTGGCGAAGATCCGCTCGCTGGACCGGGAGGTCCGGCACGTCCGCGAGCGGCTCGGCCACCCGCTGCCGGAGGTCGTCGCGGAGGCCGAGCGGGTGCTGGGCGTGAGCATCGAGACCCGGATCCGCGCCGCGCGTCAGCTCGGCGGGCGCGCCACCGGCCGCGAGCACCTCGATGCCTTCGCGGACGTGGTCGTCTCCTACGCCGAGCGGCCGACCGCGACGCTGCCGGGCCTGCTCGGCTTCCTCGCCGCCGCGGAACGGGTCGAGGGCGGCCTGACGCCGGGGGACGTGGAGGTCGCCACCGACCGCGTCCAGGTGCTGACGGTGCACTCGGCGAAGGGCCTGGAATGGGACGTCGTCGCGGTGCCGCACCTGTCGGAGGGCATCTTCCCGTCGGGCCGCGCGATGCCCACCTGGCTCTCCAGCGCGGCAGAACTGCCGCCCACCTTGCGCGGGGACGTCGCGGAGCCGGGAGAGACGGATGGAGTGCCGCGACCGGACCTGTCCGACTGCAACAACCGCAAGGACCTCGAGGACGCGCTGGAGGCGCACCGCAAGGCACTCAAGGCGATGAACATGCACGAGGACGAGCGGCTGTTCTACGTCGCCGTGACACGCACGCAGTCGGTGCTCCTGCTCTCCGGTCACTACTGGAGCGAGGACGTGAAGACGCCGAAGGCTCCGTCGAGGTTCCTCGTGGCGGCCCGCGATCACGCGCCCGACGCGGTGCGGGAGTGGGCCGGCGAGCCGCTCGAGGACGCGCCCAATCCGCTCGAGGCGGAGCCGGTGCAGGCACCGTGGCCGCGCGACTTCCTGGCGGCGCACCGTCCGGCGATCGACGCCGGGGCCGAGCGCGTCCTGGCGGCGCTCGCGCAGGCGCCCGCCGAGCCCGGTCCGGACGAGGACGACCCGTACGGCTGGGCGGCCGAGGTGACCGCGCTGCTCGCCGAGCGCGCGCGGCAGGCGGAGGCGGAGCTCGAGGTAGCGGTGCCGCGCGAGGTGTCGGTGAGCCAGCTCGTCGAGCTGCGGCGCAGCCCCGCCACGTTCGCGAGCCGGCTGCGGCGCCCGGTGCCCTTCAAGCCGAATCCGTACGCGCGGCGCGGCACCGCGTTCCACGCGTGGCTCGAGCGCCGGTACGGGGCATCACGGCTGCTCGACCTCGACGAGCTGCCCGGCGCCGCAGACGGTGACGCGGGCGCGGACGAGAACCTCGCCCTGCTGCAGCGGCGGTTCGAGGAGAGCGAGTGGGCGGCGCGCACCCCCGTCGATATCGAGGTGCCCTTCGAGATCGCCGCGGCCGGCACCGTCGTCCGCGGCCGGATGGACGCGGTGTTCCGCGACCCCGGCGGCGGGTTCACGGTGGTCGATTGGAAGACGGGAGTACGGCCCACCGAGCCCGCCGACGAGCGGGCGGCCGCCGTGCAGCTGGCGGCGTACCGCCTGGCCTGGGCGCGGCTGCGGGACGTACCCGTCGACGATGTGCGGGCGGCGTTCTTCTACGTGCGCTCGGCGGAGACGGTGGCACCGTCGGACCTGCTGGACCACGCCGGTCTCGCAGACCTGATCACGAGCGCCGGGGAGCGCTGAAGGTCAGGCGGGCCCGCCGCTGTCGCGCGCGATCCTGACGGCCGTGACGACCATCGGAAGTTGCAGGGGGAGCCGGGCGTAGGCGCCCAGCTTCAGCGGCAGGGGCTTGTCGGACCACTGCTGCGCCATGTAGACGTTCGCCGGGAACACCGCCGTGAACAGGGCGGCGGCCGCAACGCCGCCGAGCCGGCGCGTCGTCGGGGATGCCAGGAGCGCAGCGGTGGTCAGCTCCGCGACGCCGGAGAGCCGGGTGGCCCGACGGGGTGACAGGCCCAGCGGCAGGTTCGGCGGAACGATCGCGTCGAAGGGCTTCGGCGCGACGAAATGCGCGACGCCCATCCCCGCCAGGGAGAGCGCCATGCCCTTCGCGGCCTTATCGGTGCGACGGGCGGGATGGTCTGTGGACACCATCTCAAGATTGTGGCAGATTGCACGTCGGCTCCGGCGACGTGCTAGACCGGACGGGTATTGACCAGCGTTCGTGCGAAGGATCGTCCAGGACAGGTATGACTGCACGCAGCAAGTTCCGCCGTCGGAGCAAATCCGAGCTGACGGATCTCCCCGACCACGCGCTCGTCAGCGTCCTGCGCATACCCGCGGGGGACTCGACGAACCCGTGGCGCGCCATCGGTGTTCGCATCCTGGTCGCGCTCGGCGCGCTGTTCGTCGCCGTGTTCGTCGTCTATCTCGAGCGCGGCGGCTACCGTGACGCCGCGATCGAGGGCAAGTACAGCGACGAGACGCAGCTGAGCTTCCTCGACTGCCTGTACTACGCGACGGTCTCCCTCTCGACCACGGGCTACGGTGATATCACGCCGGTGACCCAATCCGCGCGCCTGATCAACGTCCTGCTGATCACACCACTGCGCATCCTCTTCCTCATCGTCTTGGTCGGAACCACGCTCCAGGTGCTCACGGAGCGGTCCCGCCAGGCGTTCAAGATCCAACGCTGGAGGTCAGCTGTGCACAACCACACGATCGTCGTGGGCTACGGCACGAAGGGCCGGACCGCGGTGAGCGCGATGATCAACGACGGCATGGAGCCGGGCAAGATCGTCGTCGTCGACACGGACCAGGCCGCACTGGAGCTCGCCGAGATCGACGGGCTGGTGACGGTCCGCGGCGATGCCACGAAGGCCGACGTGCTGCGGCTCGCGGGCGCGCCGCGCGCCGCGTCGATCATCATCGGCGCCAACCGCGACGACGCCGCGGTGATGGTCACACTGACCGCCCGCGAGCTCGCGCCGCGCGCCAAGATCGTCGCGTCGATCCGCGAGTCCGAGAACACGCATCTGCTGCGCCAGTCCGGCGCGGACTCGGTGGTCGTCTCCTCGGAGACGGCGGGCCGGCTGCTCGGGATGGCCACCACCACCCCATCGGTGGTGGAGATGATCGAGGACCTGCTCTCACCCGGCGACGGCTTCAACATCGCCGAGCGCGAGGTCACCCGCGTCGAGGTGGGCCGCTCGCCACGGCACCTGCCGAACATCGTGCTGGGCGTGGTCCGCAAGGGCCATCTCTACCGCGTCGACTCGCCCGCCGTCGCCGTGGTCGAGGCCGGCGATCGCCTGCTGTTCGTCCGCAACGCGGACGCCAAGGTCCCGAACTGACGTCCGCGCGCTGATCCGCGTCCGATGGCCTTCGGTTGGTCCGTGGGTCAGGGGCGCAGGCATGCGAGCGGGATCACCCAGACGCCGTCCGGACGACGCGCGACGGGGCCTGTGGGAATGATGACGGCCAGAGCGGTCGGTGGGCGCTCCACCTTGGCCGCGACCCGGATCAAGTTGGCCGCGGCGGCGTCGAGGTGCCGGTGCGAGAGCTTGACCTCGAAACCCGCCCACGCGCCGTCCTCGGCCTCGACGACGACATCGATCTCGTCGCGCCCCTTCGTATCGCGGAGGTGGAACACGCCGCGTGCGCCCATCGCGTCCGCGACCACGCGCAGATCGTGCACGGCCTGAGATTCGAACGCGATCCCGAGCGTCTCCAGGTCCATCAGGAGCCGGCCGGGCGTGGCGCCGAGGAGCGACAGAGCGAGCGACGGGTCCGCGAGGTGCCGCTTCGGTGTCTGGAGCAAGGAGGTCCGGGATCGTAACCGTGTGGCCCATGCCGGTTGGTCCTCGATGAGGAACAGTCGGGCTGCGAAGTCGTGGAGCACGGGGACGAGCGCAGCCGACGGTTCGACGCCACTGATCTCGCCGATCCGGCGCGCAATGGCGGCGTACGAGGCAGGTTGCCCGATCACGCCTGCATAGGCGGTGAGGAACGCGATCATCCGGCGCGGGTCGCGGCGAGCGCCGGCGACTTCCGGATAGTCGTGCTCGCTGATCTCCTCGATGTACGACCGGACATTGGTCCGGGCGTCGCTTGCAGGCAAGTCGATCCAGCCCGGCCAGCCGCCCGACACCAGCCAGTCGGCGTAGTCGGCGACGCTCGCGGACGTTCCACTGTTGGCTAGCAGGGTGCCGTCGAACAGTGCTGCCAGTGACGCATCCGCGCCCGGAGCGCGGCGTTCGCCCAAGGTCATCGTGCGCATCGCGACGGACGAGATGCGGCCCGCGCCGGGATGGCGGCGCGCATCGTCGGGTGGCGTCGCCGAACCCGTCAAGATGAATTGGCCGCGCTCGCGTCGATCGTCGATCTCGTGCCGGACGGCGTTCCAGATCTCCGGAATCTCCTGCCACTCGTCGAGAAGACGCGGAGTAGCGCCGACGAGCGCCAGCATCGGATCGGTTCGCGCGAGCGCGACCTCCGGTGACGAGGAGTCGAGGCGGATCTCCGAGCGGGCTAGTCTTCGTGCCGATTCGGTCTTCCCGCACGCCCTCGGGCCGCGGATCAGGAGTCCGCCCGACGTGCGTAAACGCCGCTCGAGTACCTCGTCGACGACGCGCGGAAGGTACGAACTCATTCTCTGACGGTAGTCCACGTCTGGAGTAATGACAACATCATGTGTGGATAAATCCATAGGTCATGTGTGGATTTATCCACACCTGAGCTATGGATATCTCCGGCCCTTGCAGGTCAGATCGAGGTCGCCGCGGGGCGGTCGGTGGAGGCGTACTGCGACCAACTGCCGGGGTAGAGACGGCCGCCGTCGAAACCGGCGTGCTCAGCGGTGAGCAGGTTGTGGCACGCGGAGACGCCGGAACCGCAGTAGGCGACGAAGTCCTCGCCGGCCCGTAGGCCGGCCGCCTCGAACCGGGCCCGGAGCTCCGGGACGGGGAGCAGCGCACCGTCGGACACATTGTCCCGGCACGGCACGCTGACGGCCCCGGGGATGTGCCCGGCGCGAGGGTCGATGGTCTCGTTCTCGCCGCGGAACCGGTCCGCGGGGCGCGCGTCGATGACGGGGACGGCGCCCGCGGCGGCCTCGTCGATCGTCGCCAGACGGTCCGCCGGCCAGGGCCTGGGCGTGAAGGTCGCGGGCGCGGGCACGACGGTGCCGGTGTCGTCGAGGGGGCCGAGCGGACCGTCGAGCAGCGCGGCCGACTCGCCGATCGACCGGAGCAGCCAGACGAGTCGCGCCGCCATGACGCCGCCGGCGTCGTCGTAGGCCACGACCGTCGCGCCGTCGCCGATGCCGGCCGCGGAGAGTCCGGCGGCGAAGGCCTCCGGCGTCGGGAGAGGGTGTCGGCCCGCCTCCGGGGTCGCCGGCGCGGCGAGGTATCCGTCGAGGTCCACGTACACCGCGCCGGGGAGGTGTCCGGCGTCGTAGGCCTCGCGGGTGGAGCGCCCGTCGAGGTAGCACCGGGTGTCGGCGAGGATCACGCCGGGGTTGGCCCGCACCCAGGCGGCGTCCACGAACGGTTCGATCATGTCGTCAGCCTACGATGATGAGTGTGGCGAAGCTCAGTCTGACCGTGCCCCCGCTCCTGTCGCGCTTCCACGTCGACCGCGCCGACGAACTGCGCGCCGACGAATCCGCGCTCGACGCCGCCTGGGCGACCGCGAAGGTGCTGCGCATCGACCCGCGCGGCCGCTTCGACCTCGACGGCACCGACCTCGTCTTCGCGCGCGGCCACGAGGTCGCGTCGTCGCGCCCGGCGGACGCGGTGCTGCTGGGCCGGGTCGACGGTGTGCCGGTCTTCGCGCTGCGCGTCGAGCACTTCGACGGTGCCGACCTCCGGATGCGCGGCCACCTGCTGTCCCCGGTCGACTCCGCGCTGCTCGGCGAGGCCCTCGGCATCCTCAATTGGCATGCCACGGCAGGGTTCTCGCCGGTCGACGGTGCGCCGACCGTCCCCGGGAAGGCGGGTTGGGTACGCACCACCGCCGACGGGCGCGAGGAGTTCCCGCGCACCGACGGCGCGATGATCACGCTGGTCCACGACGGCGGCGACCACGTCCTGCTGGGCCGGCAGCATCAGTGGCCCGAGCGGTTGTTCTCGTTGTTCGCGGGGTTCGTGGAGCCGGGGGAGTCGCTGGAGCAGTGCGTCGCGCGCGAGCTGCACGAGGAGGCGGGGATCGCGGTCGACGAGATCACCTATGTCGCGAGCCAGCCCTGGCCCTTCCCGCGGTCGCTGATGCTGGGCTTCACGGCCCGCGCGTCGCGGGATGCGGTGCTCGACTTCCGTGACGGCGAGATCGCCGAGGCGCACTGGTTCAGTCGGACGCAGGTCCGGGAGGCGCTGGAGGCGGGGGATTGGAGCACCGACGCCCCGGAGGCGCCACTCCTGCTGCCCAACTCCATCTCCATCGCCCGCGCGATCACGGAGGCGTGGGCGGCGCAGTAGGTCTCCACCCGGATCTCCACCCGCGGGACGAGGGCTCCCGCGCGAAATGCTCGTAGTTTTCTTCCCGTGAGCTACGTACGAGGTTTCCTTCCCTGGATCGTCCTGGCGGTCGCGTCGTCGACCGTCGGCTGGCAGTGGGGCGCGCTCGGCGCGCTGGCCACGACCGCGGTGGTGCTGCATCTCGATCGGCGTGCGGGCATTCGGGCCGGTGCCCTCGAGTTCGGCGGCGCCGTGTACTTCGCCGCGCTGGCCGTGCTCGCCTTCGCGGCGCCGCACTCGCCCCTCGAGGCGTACGACGGTGCCCTCTCCTCCGGGTGGCTCGCGGTGATCGCGGGTGTGGGGCTGGCGACGGGCCGGCCGTTCACGCTGGCCATCGCGCGCCGCTCCGTCGACGAGGAGACCGCGCGGCATCCGATGTTCCTGCACGTCAACATGGTGATCACCGCGGTGTGGACAGTGTCCTTCGCGGCGGCGGCGCTGCTCGGCGCGGTGTGCGTCGCGACGGGCGAGTCGGAGCCGGTGCGGATCGCGGTGCAGGTCGCGGCGTTCGCGGTGCCGGCGCTGTTCACGAAGACCTACGTCGCCCGGATCGGGGAGCGGCGGGCCGCGCTCGCAGCGGCGTAAGACCGAGGCAGAATCCTCTGGCCAGTGTACGGACAGTGTCCGTACACTGGCCGTAGGAGAGGTGACCGACCATGACTGCTGCGAAGACCCGCAGGTTGGAAGTACGAGTCGACGAGGAGACCGTTGCGCGGATCAACCGCGCGGCGAGCATCGTTGCTGAGCCCGCGTCCGAGTTCGTGCGCAAGGCCGCGTTGTCCCGCGCGGAGGAGGTGCTCCAAGACGCGCTGACCACGTCGATGCCCGCAGATCAATTCGACGAACTGCTCGATGGCCTCGATCGTGCGGACGAGGCACCGGCGTTGGCGGAGCTGGCACGGCGGCCCCGGGCTTACCGCCGGCCCTGATGTTCGATTCGGAGCGCCTGAACGAGACGCACGAGGTGGAGGAATTCGACTCGGGCAACACATGGTTGGATTCCTGGCTCCATGCGTTCGCGCGACGGGCGGATTCCACGGGGATCGCGCGGACGTACGTGTGGACCGCGCCGGGTGACAGGCGAGTGGTGGCCTACTACGCGCTCTGCCCGACCGAGGTGGACCGCGCCGCGGACGGTGTGCCGTCGCCGATCGCCGGTGGTGTGTCGCGGATCCCGGGATACCTGCTCGCGCGGCTGGCGGTGAGCCGGGATCACCAGGGGCGTGGCCTTGGCGGGCAACTGCTTCTGGACGCGCTGGAGAAGGCCGTGGAGGCCTCGGAGATCAGTGGCGGACGCGTGATCGTCGTGGACGCGATCGACGATGCCGCGCACGAGTTCTACCGGCGGTACGGATTCGTCCCGGTACGCGGGCGGCCCGGGCGACTGGTGATGAAGACGGCCACCGCGGCGCGGGCCGTGCGCGGAGAATGAAGACAGTCCGGTCATTCGTCTCGAGGATCCTTGAGACGAATGACCGGACTTTCGGCGGCCGGCCGGGGGTCAGACGCCGAGCTTGCGCTTGACGTCGGCGAGCGAAGGGTTCGTGGCGGTGCTGCCGTCCTCGTACTTCACGGTGGGGACCGTCTGGTTGCCGCCGTTGACGCCCTCGACGAAGGCCGCCGCGGTGGGATCCTCCTCGATGTTGATCTCGGTCCAGGAGATCCCGTTGGCCTTGAGGCCCGTCTTGAGGCGGTTGCAGTATCCGCACCACGTGGTCGTGTACATAGTCAGCTGGCTCATAAGACAACTCAACCACGCCGCCATGCTGGTTCTTCCCGCGCTTCTCCTGCACGTCGCGTGGGCTGGGGCCGTTCAGCGGAGTCGGATGCGACGGGCGTGAGACGCTGCTTGGGCCCAGCTCAACTACCAGGTCAGTTACGGAGGGATGCTATGAGTGAATTGGCTGCTGGACTCAAAGAGATTCTCAATCAGGCGGTCGACGCCCACAACCGCCTGATGACGGTGTATCGGGATGCTGCGGCGGGCGAAGGCGCGACATCGAGTGCAGGCGGTGAAGCACCACCGCCGTCGCTGGCGATCCTCGATGCCGCTGCAGACATGAACTCGGCGTACACCAAACTCGGAAAACTGATCCTGCGGCTCGACCCGGATGCCCTCAACTGATGAAGGCGCGTGGGTTGCGAGGGGATTCCGGTTGGCGCACCGTCGACCCCGAGTAACGGGACCGGGGTGCCGGGCCGGGCACCGTCGACCCCGGACCTGTCAGCCCGGACTGGAATACTCGACTCTGTGATCGAAGCACTGGACCCGGAGCAGCAGGAGGCGGTTCTCGCGCCGCGCGGACCGGTGTGCGTGCTGGCGGGCGCGGGCACGGGCAAGACCCGCACCATCACCCACCGCATCGCGCACCAGGTGTCCACGGGGCACGTCGCCGCGGGCCAGGTACTGGCCGTCACGTTCACCTCGCGCGCGGCGGGGGAGATGCGGGCGCGGCTGCGCGGGCTCGGGATCGGCGGGGGAGACGGGCAGCCGGGCGTGCAGGCCGTCACCTTCCACGCCGCCGCGATGCGGCAGCTGCGCTACTTCTGGCCCCGCGCGATCGGCGACACGCGCTGGGAGCTGCTCGACAACAAATTCCCCGTGATCGGCCGCGCCGCCCGGGATTGCGACCTGCGCCCGGAGACCGACACGATCCGCGACCTGCTCAGCGAGATCGACTGGGCCAAGGCCTCACTGGTCACCCCGGAGACCTACGCGAAAGCCGTCGAGGAGACGGGGCGCACCGCCCCGATGGCGCCGGGCACCGTCGCCGATGTGTACGCGGCGTACGAGCGGCGCAAGACCGATCAGGACGGCAACCGCCTGCTCGACTTCGACGACCTGATCCTGGTCACGGCCGCGATCCTCGAGGACAACCACATGATCGCGGAAGAGTTCCGCGACCGGTACCGCAGTTTCGTCGTCGACGAGTACCAGGACGTCACGCCGCTGCAGCAGCAACTCCTCAACGCCTGGCTCGGTGACCGCGACGACCTCACGGTGGTCGGCGACGCGAACCAGACCATCTACTCCTTCACCGGCGCGACCCCGGGCTACCTGCTCGACTTCACGCGCCGCTTCGAGGACGCAACGATCGTACGGCTGCAGCGCGACTACCGCTCTACGCCGCAGGTCGTGGCGCTGGCCAATAAGGTGATCGGCGCGGCCCAGGGCAGGGTCGCCGGGACGCGCCTCGAGCTCATCGGGCAGCGCCCGGAGGGCCCGGCCCCGATCTACGCCGAGGTCGACGACGAACCGGCGGAAGCGAAACTCGTCGCCAAGCGGATCCGGGAGCTGCTGGCCAGGGGCGTCCCCGCCAGCGAGATCGCGATCCTCTACCGGATCAACGCGCAGTCAGCCGTGCACGAAGCCGCGCTCACCGAGGCGGGCATCCCCTACCAGGTGCGCGGCGGCAGCGCCTTCTTCGAGCGGCCCGAGATCGGCCAGGCCGTCCGCGCGCTGATGGATCGCGCCGGCCAGTTCGGCGGTGTCGCGGGGGAGGAGCTGCTGTCCCTGGTGCGGGGCGCGCTCGAGCCGCTGGGCCTCACGGAAGCGCAGCCCGACGGTGCCCGTGCCCTCGAACGGTGGCAGGCCCTCGACGCGCTGGTCGACCTCACGAAGAACCTGTCCACGGAGCGGCCGGGCCTCACCCTGGCCGAGCTCATCGGCGAGCTGCGCGCCCGCGCCGAGGCCAAACATCCGCCCACGATGCAGGGCGTCACGCTGTCGTCGTTGCACGCCGCGAAGGGCCTGGAGTGGGACGCGGTGTTCCTCGTCGGACTCACCGAGGGGTCGGTGCCGATCTCGCAGGCCATCGCCAAGGGCGATCCGGAGCCGATCGAGGAGGAGCGGCGCTTGCTGTACGTGGGCGTCACCCGCGCGCGCGAGCACCTGCACCTGTCGTGGGCGCTGGCCCGCAACGAGGGCGGCCGCAAGACGCGCAAGCGCACCCGCTTCCTCGATGTCGTGGCCGGCCAGGCCGACGCCGGCAGGCCCCGCGCGGCCGAGAGCGGACCGTCGAAGGGCAAGCGCCGCAGCTCCGATATGTGCCGCGTGTGCGGCGGCATCCTCGACACCCGCGAGGAGAAGCTGCGCTCGCGCTGCGAGGACTGCCCGTCCGACCTCAATGACGCCCTGGTCGAGGCGCTGAAGATCTGGCGCACCGGGCAGGCTCGCGATCAGCAGATCCCGCCCTACACGATCTTCTCCAACGCCACGCTGTTCGCGATCGCGGAGCACGAACCGCGCACGCGGGCCCAGTTGATGCGGATCAACGGCATCGGGTCCACCAAGATCGACAAGTACGGCGACGAGGTCCTCGCCATCGTCTCCGAGCACGCCTGACCGCATAAGCGCAGGTCAAAAATAACTTGTGCGGATAGTTTCGTCCGCATACTGTGTATCTCGACCGCACGGGATGACGCGCGAGGTACGTCCTCGCCCGCCGGAACGTGATTGACCAGCACGCGAAAGGAGGCATACGAAATGAACAACGCAGTTATCTACGCAGCCAAGCAGTTCACCGCAGCAGAGGGTGGAGTGTTCGCAGCAGTAGCGGTTCGTGACGGTGTCTCCCCCGGCCTGCACGGCATGTCGCCCAGTTCCTGGCGCCTACGCCCGCAGACGCCGATTCGCGACGTCGATCACGAACCGCTTACGCGCCCCGTGTGTTCCGTGCAACGAGGTTAGGTCCTACGACCCACCTCCGCACACTCACCACGGGACCCGCAGCCGCGCGGAACCCGTGGATTCACGGTCTCTCGTCCACCCCGCACCGTCGGGGATCGAGGACCGCCACACGGTTCGCGCACTCACCCGGAAGAAACATCCCGTGCGCCTGCCCGGCGCCGCTACCGAGGCCACCTGAACCACAGGTGGAAAGGTGACCAGAAGTGCCGACCATCCTGGACGAACGCCCCATGGAGGGGAACGTCCGCAGCATCGATTCCGTCAGTATCAGCATCGAGAGCCGCGTGCCCTGTCGCGCCGGCGATCCCGACCTGTGGTTCGCCGAGGCCCCGTCGGACCTCGAACGGGCCAAGACCCTGTGCGAGAGCTGCCCCCTGCAGCGCGCCTGCCTGGCTGCCGCGCTGGACCGCGCCGAGCCCTGGGGCGTGTGGGGCGGGCAGATCTTCGACCAGGGGGTCGTGATCGCCCGCAAGCGCCCGCGCGGCCGGCCGCGGAAGAATGCGGCCTGAGCGCAGTGAGCCCCGATCCGAGAGGATCGGGGCTCACTCGTTTTCGGGGGAGGTGTTCTAGTCGTCGCCGTCGAGCAGCGGGATCCAATGCTCGACGATCGACCGGTACGGCGCCTCCGCCTCCATCTGCGAGCAGATCCCGACCATGCCGAGCAGCACCCGGAAGAGCATCACGTACTCGGCGGGGAGCGACAGTTTGCGGCCGGTCTGGAACTGCTCGCCGCGCACGTCGGTGGCGGTGTAGGCGGCCTGCATCAGCCACTTGCGGGTGAAGTGGAAGCTCTCCGACCGCAACGGATCGACATAGGGCGCGAGGTAGCTGCGGATGTCCTCGGGCGTGATCTCCAGGCGCGGGGGGATGAAGCCCTGGCTGCGCAGCAGCGGGAACAGGGCGTCGTAGTCCTCGTCGCGGGCGAGCCGCAGGATCTTCCCGACGGCGGGCGGGATGCCGCCCGGGTACTCGGCCACGGCGCCGAAATCGAGCGCGATGAGCCGTCCGTCGGGGGCGATCATGAAATTGCCCGGGTGCGGGTCGCCGTGCAGCAGACCGGTGCGCGCCGGCGCGGACACCTCGAACTCGGTGAGCTTGGACGCGGCGTCGTTCCGCTCCTCCTGCGAACCACCGCTGATCACCTCGCGCAGCGGGCGGCCGTTCACCCATTCGCTGATGATCACCGTGGGGGCGCTCGCGAACACCTTGGGCACCTTGACGTTCGGGTCACCGTCGAAGGCCTTCGCGAACTTGCGCTGGTTGGTGGCCTCGTACCGGTAGTCCAGTTCCGCCTCGGTGCGGTCGGTGAGCTCCTGCACCAGTGACTTCACGTCGGCGCCGGGCGTGAGCGGCTTGAGCACGGAACTGAGCCGCCCCAGGGCCTTGAGGTCGGCGCGCAGGGCCTCGTCGGCGCCGGGGTACTGCACCTTGACGGCCACCTCCCGACCGTCCGCCCAGACGCCGTGGTGCACCTGCCCGATCGACGCGGACGCTGCGGCATCGTCGTCGAAGGAGCTGAATCGATCGCGCCAGCCCGTGCCGAGCTGCTGGTCGAGGACCTTGTGCACGGTGGCGGCGGGCATCGGCGGCGCCTCGTTCTGCAGCTTCGCGAGTGCGTCGCGGTACGGCGCGGCGTACTCGGGCGGCACGGCCGCCTCCATCACGCTCATCGCCTGCCCGAGCTTCATGGCGCCACCCTTGAGCTGGCCCAGCACCTCGAACAGCTGCTCCGCCGCCTTGGCCTGCAGTTCGGCGTTGACCTCGTCCTTGTCCGCGCCGGCGAGTCGCTTGCCCCAGCCCACCGCTGTGCGCCCGGCCATGCCCAGCGGCAGACCGGCCAACTTCGCGGTGCGCTTCGCGCCACCGCGGGTGATCTCGGACATCGGGCCCCCTGGAGTCAACCAGCAGCCTCGGCAGCGGAGGGAATGGAGACCCCGCATCCGCACCCGGGGTGCATGAACCATCGTCGGACGGCGATAGCGCTGCCCTCGATCTCCAACGTACAGCTGAGGACATCCGGCGGTGGAGCGCAGTCCCATCGCCCGGAGGCCACTGCGTCGACCTGCTGGGCCGCGACGGCGGCCGTCATCCGCAGTACCTGCGGTGACGCACGCCCCGACCTGCCGAAGAGCTGACACGCCAGCGTCGGCCAGCCGGGGTCGGCATCGGAGCGGCTGCGGTCCAGGCAGCGCAGGCAGGGCCCCGCGCCGGGGAGGACCAGCGGGCCGATCACCCCGGCACCGTCGCGCAGGACGACCGGAAGATGCGGCACGCGCTCGCGCATGAGCCGCGCCACCAGCGCCGGGTCGGGGGAGAGCTGGTCCGTGAGCAGCACCAGATCGACATCGCGGCCCGTCGGCGACCAACTGCGCGCGGTTCCCGCACTCACCCGGACCGCGTCGAGGGCGGCGAGCTCGCCGAGCACGGCGTCGGCGACCGGTCCGCGCCCGTGCAGGTGGACGCGGAGCGGCGAGCGCGGCGGTTCGGCCTCCAACAGGCCGTGGTCGCGCAGAGCGTCGAGCAGGTCGGCGACATCGGCCGGGGTCATGCCGAGGTCCGCGGCGCGGCGTTCCAGCTCGCGCGCGCTGCGGAAGCTCTGCAACCACCGCAGCAGGTCAGCCGCGGCGTCCGGCGCGAGCCACGGAGGCGGCTGGAGCACGGGCGCGCCGGTCGCGGCGGCGCCCAGCTGGACGAGCGTGGGCGGACGCACCACGACGGTCAGGAACGGGCTCAGACGGTGCCGCATGCGCCCAGTCGATCACGTCGCGCCGCGTGCACACCGCCGCACGGGCCCGTTATCCACAGGGTGAAACCGGTGCTGAGCAGCGGCGATGTGCCGCCGGACGGATCAGTTCTCGTCCGTCCCCGACTCGCGCCGCATCTCGCGCTCGATCGCCGCGATCGGATCGTCCAGATCGGACAGATCCGTACCGGTCGCATCGCCGAGGAAGCGGTCGATGAAGCCCGCGGGATTGTCGAGATCGGAGGCATCCGGGATCAGGTCCGGGTGGGCCCACACGCCGTCGCGCTGCTCCATCGAGGTTGCCGTCAGCAGGCGTTCCCACAGATCGGCGGCCTCGCGGACCTTGCGCGGGCGCAGCTCGAGGCCGACCAGCGTGGCGAAGGTCTGCTCGGCAGGGCCGCCCGACGCGCGCCGGCGGCGCATGGTCTCGCGCAGCGCCGCCGCACTGGGCAGCCGCTCCGCGATCGCCGCGTGCACCACCGTCTCCACCCAGCCCTCGATCAGGGCGAGCAGCGTCTCGAGCCGATCGAGCGCGGCCTTCTGCTCGGGCGTGGCCTTGGGCTGCAGCGCGGCACCCTGCGCGGCCATCAGCTCCTCGAGCTTGGCCGGGTCGGCCAGGGCCGACGGGTCCAGCCCCTGGGCGAGCTCCTCGATGCCGGACATGTCGATCGTGATGCCGCGCGCGTACTGCTCGACCGTGTCCAGCAGGCGAGACCGCAGCCACGGCACGTGCGAGAACAGGCGCTGGTGCGCGGCCTCGCGGGCGGCGAGGAAGACGAGGATCTCCTGGTCCTTCTGCTCGAGATCCTTGCTGAAGGCCTCGACGGCCGCGGGCAGCAGCGCCGCCGTGTCGTCCGGGCCCAGCGGGATCCCGATGTCCGTGCTGGTGAGCACCTCCTTGGACAGGGAGCCGAGCGCCTGGCCGAGCTGCGTGCCGAAGGACATCGACCCGAGCTGGGTGAACATGCCCATCATCGGGGCCGCCATCTCGCGCGCCTCCTCGGGCATGTTCTGCAGCCACGACCCGGAGATCTTCTCCGCGACGGGGTTCACCAGCCGCTTCCAGGTGGGCAGGGTCTTCTCCTGCCAGTCCACGGGCGTCCAGGCGGCGATCTTCTGCGGGCCCGCCGGGAGCACCGTGGCACCGTCGAGCCACAGCTGCGCGAGGTGGGTCGACTCCTCGACCGCCTTGCGCTGGCCCTCGGTGACGGGCTCGTGCTTGCCGAGGGTCTGCCGGGCGAGCTGCGCGGCGACGGTGTAGTTGACGGGATCGCCGGTGGCGCCGCCGGGCGCGGTCATGCCCGTCCCCATCCCGGAGATCATCTGGCCGAGCTGGCTGAGCATGTCGCCGAGCTGCGACATGTCGAAGGGCTGGCCGGCGCCGAACGGCTGGTCCCCACGGCGCCCGTTGTTGTCGTCCCCGTCGTCGTTCGACGCGGAGAATCCGAAGGGCATGTCGTTCATGACTCCACGGTACTGCCCCGGTCGGGGCACGTCCGCCGCGTCCGTCACGCTCTGGGCGAACAGCCGTGCGCCGGGCGACGACTACGCTGTGGCCCGTGACGGAACGCAGGATCACGACCGTACTCGCCGCGCTGCTGCCCCTGGTGGTGCTGGCGCTGCTCGGGATGTTCGTGACGGTGCCCTATGTGGCCGTCGGCCCGGGCGACACGGCCGACACCCTGACCACGTACACCGAGAAGGACAAGAACGGTAAGCCGCACAACCGCAAGGTCATCACGATCGAGGGGCTGCCGGTGCACCAGCCGGCCGGACAGCTGCGGTTCACCACCATCTCCGTGACCGACGGCCTCAACCTCTACGGCGCCCTCGCGAAGTGGATCTCCGGAGATCAGATCGCGCCCCGCGACGCCTACTACCAGCCGGGCGCCACCCGCGAGCAGATCGAGCAGGGCAACCGCGAGCAGTTCACCGGCTCCGAGTCGGCGGCCACGATCGCTGCGCTGCACTACCTCAAGATCCCCACGGCGATCGGCGTCGTCGGACTGAGCACCGGCGGACCGTCGGAGGGCAAGCTGCGCGAGGGTGACGTCCTGGAGTCCGTCGACGGTACGCCCGTGACCGCGGCCGACCAGGTGGCCAAGGCGCTCGAGGGGAAGAAGCAGGGCGATGTGGTCACCGTCGCCGTGCGCCGTGCCGATGGCACCGCGCAGGTCCCGGTCGCGCTGCGGGACTCGGACGGGAAGCCTCGGCTGGGCATCTCCGTCGGGCAGGTGCCCGCCGACCCGAAGGTCCGCATCGGGTTCGGGGTGCAGCAGGTCGGCGGGCCCTCGGCGGGCCTCATGCTCACGCTCGGCATCATCGACCTGGTCGAGCCCGGCGACCTCACGGGCGGCAAGAACGTGGCGGGGACCGGCGAGATCGCCGCGACCGGCGAGGTCGGGCCGATCGGCGGTATCGCGCACAAGCTGCAGGGCGCCAAGCGCGACGGTGCCTCCGTGTTCCTGGTGCCCGCGCCCAACTGCTCGGAGGCCAAGAACGACCCGCCGAAGGGCCTCCAGCTGGTCAAGGTCGAGAACCTCGACGGGGCCGTCAAGGCGCTCGCCGATGTCCGCGAGGGGCGCCCCGCACCGTCGTGCTGACGGGCGCCGGCCCGTCGTACCCGACGGTGCCCCGTCCTAGTCCTCGTCGTCGAAGGTGGCGAGCAGGCCCTGGATCAGCCCGGGCGCGAGCTGATCCGCGCGGAGCAACTCGGCATCGGCGAAGGGATCGTCCTCGTCGTCGGGCTGGAGCGAGAGCAGCGTGATCCGGTGGCCGTCGCGCAGCACCGCCGCGACCATCCGCGCCACCTTGCGCTCCGGGTGGTTCTCCGCGGCCGCGCGGCCGGCTCGATCCGCGGCGTCCGCGTCGGCGAGGTGCGGCTCGAGGGCACCGTCGAGGTCGGCCTCCGCGTTCGGCGGGAGCACGATGATCTCCTGCACGAGCGCGCAGCCGACGACCTCGTCGGGCCAGGTCGTGGTCGCGAGAACGTGGTCCAGCTCGGCGCTGCCGCCCCGCGGATCGCCGGGGAGCGGCTCCTGCTCGATCACCGTGAGCGAGGCACCGTCGTTGAGGATGTCGGCCCAGTCCGGCTGGCTGGTGGCCAGCAGCGAGGTGGGGACGAGACCGAACAGCTGGGGCGGCTGGCCCCAGCCCTGGGGTTCGACGAATTCGATCGCCTCGCGGGCGGCGCGGCCCAGGGCCGCCTCATCGAAGACCTGCTCGGGCTCGTCGTAGCTCACGGCCCCATGATCGCATCCTCGGCGTCGTCGGCGAGCACGGGTGAGTCCGATCTCGGGCAATCCGTACAGTGGTTGTCGTGACGACACCTCGTGCCGCGGGCATCCCCTCGCTGTCCCGCCGGGCAAAGATCCTCATCGCAGTCGCCGTGGGCCTCCTCGCTCTGCTTCTCATCGGACCGCGCGTGGTGGACCTGTACACCGCGTTCCTGTGGTTCGGTTCGCTGGGCCACGCGGGGGTGCTGCGCACCGTCCTGCTCTCGCGGCTCGCGCTGTTCGTGGTGACGGGCCTGATCCTCGCCCTGTTCACGTTCGCCGGGATGTGGCTGGCGTATCGGGTGCGGCCGGCGTTCCTGCCCTCGCCCACCGACGATCCGGTGGTCCGCTATCGCGCCGTGGTCACGAGCAGGCTCAAGACCTTCGCGATCGTTCCGGCGCTGCTCATCGGCCTGATCGCGGGCATCTTCGGGCAGGCGTCGTGGCAGCAGGTGCTGCTCTTCTTCAACCGGCAGCCCTTCGGCAGCACCGACGCCGAGTTCGGCATGGACATCGGCTTCTACGCGTTCACGCTGCCCTTCATCGAATTGGTGCTGGGCTTCCTGTTCGCGGGCCTGATCCTGATGTTCCTGGCGAACCTCGTCTCGCACTACGTGTTCGGTGGTATCCGGCTCGCGGGTCGCGACGGCTCGCTCTCGCGCGGCGCTCGGATCCAGCTGGCCGCGATCGCCGGGGTGTTCCTGGTCGCCAAGGCCGTCGCCTACTGGTTCGACCGGTATGCGCTCGTGTACTCGAACCGGTCGCCGATGTTCACCGGCGCCAGCTACACCGACATCCACGCCATGCTGCCGGCGAAGGCGATCCTCACGGGCATCGCGATCATCTGCGCCGCGGCCTTCTTCTTCGGCATCGTCCTGCGCGACCTGCGGGTGCCCGCCATCGCGACGGTGCTCATGCTGTTCTCCTCGCTGGTCGTCGGCGTCGGTTGGCCCACCGCGATCCAGACCTTCTCCGTGGGGCCCAACGCGGAGAAGGAGCTGCCCTACATCGCACGGAACATCGCGGCCACCCGCGAGGCCTACGGGCTGGCGAACGCGAAGTACGAGACCGCCGATGCGAAGGTCTCACCCGAGGCGCTGCAGACCCTCACGGCCAAGGACGCGCCGTCCTTGCAGAACGTGCGTCTGCTCGACCCGAACGTGGTCTCGCCGGCGTTCTCCAACTTCGGCAAGCTCAAGGACTACTACAAGCTCACCGACAAGCTGTCGGTGGACCGCTACGACGTGGGCGGCAGCCTCACCAACGTGCTGCTCGCGCCGATCGAGCTGAACCCGGGGAAGACGCCGACCGACTGGACCTCGCGGCACATGGTCTACACGCACGGCAACGGGCTGATCACCGCGCCCGCCGGCCAGGTCGACCAGGTCGTCAGCGAGAGCGGCCGCGACGCGGTCGCGAACGCCGGCGGCCAGCCAGTGTTCACCCGCAACGGGATCGCGGGCAAGGCCACCGTGACGCAGCCGCGCATCTACTTCGGCGAGATCATCGGTTCGGACCCGGACTTCTACTCCGTGGTCGGCAGCACCGGTGACGCGCGTGAGCTGGACAGCGATTCCGAGCGCTCGCGGTACGAGGGCTCCGGCGGCGTGCGGATCGGCAACTGGTTCACCCGCTTGGCCTACGCCATCAAGTTCACCGAGCGGAACATCCTGCTCAACGGCAACATCGGTCCGGACTCGAAGATCATCTACCAGCGCGATCCGCGCGACCGCGTCAAGCAGCTCGCGCCCTTCCTCACCGTGGACACCAAGACCTACCCGGTGGTCGACTCGCGCACCGGCCGCATCCTGTGGATGGTGGACGGCTACACCACGCTGCCCAAGTATCCGTACGCGCAGCAGACCTCGCTGTCGGACGCCACGGGCAGCCGCCAGCAGGTCGCGCCGGGCCAGCAGACGCAGCGCCGCCAGGTCGACGAGAAGGTGGGCTACATCCGCAACTCGGTCAAGGCCACCGTCGACGCCTACGACGGCACGGTGCACCTGTACCAGGTCGACGAGAAGGACCCGGTGCTCAACGCGTGGAAGAGCGTCTTCCCGGGGGTGATCGAGCCGAAGAGCACGATCCCGACCGAGGTGGCGCAGCAGTTCCGCTACCCCCAGGATCTGTTCGAGGTGCAGCGGTTCCTGCTGCAGAAGTACCACACGACGGATGCGAACACCTTCCGCCAGCAGAACGACCTGTGGCAGATCGCCGCGGCGCCGAAGGAGACGCCCGATAAGGACGACCTCCAGTCGCCGTACTACTCGGTGGCGGCGGCGCCGGGCGGCGGGGCCGCACAGTTCCAGTTGTCGTCGATCCTGCAGCAGAAGGATCAGGCGTACATGGCGGCCTACGTGTCGGTGGCGTCGGACGGTGAGGATGCGGGCCGGCTCGTGGTGCGCGATGTCCGCGGGCTGCCCGGCAAGCAGACGCCCGGCCCGGTGTGGGCGGTCGACCTGATCAATGGCTCCCAATCGGTCGCGAACGACAAGGCGAACATCCAGGCACTGAGCCCCAAGTTCGGCAACCTGCAGGCGATCAGCCTGGCGAACGGCGGGCTGACCTATGTCTGGCCGATGTACGCCCAGGGCCAGGGTGGGAGCACCGCGCCGAAGCTGATCAAGGTGCTCAGCCTGAACCCGGTCACGGGTGGCGCGGGCTACCGGACCACGGTCGCGGCGTCGCTGTCCGACGCCGGGTACCGGGGCGTGGACGAGGCGCTCGCCAGCGCCGCGACGGGCGTCTCGGGCCCCACGGTCTCGGGCCCCACACAGGGCCAGACGGTGCCCGGGCCCACGCAGCCCGGTAACGGCGCCCAGCCGCCCGCCGCGGCGACGACGCCCGGCGGCGACACCCCGGAGGTTCAGGCCGCGGTGAAGGCCGTCGGTGACGCCTGGGGCTCGGTGCTGTCCGCGCAGCGCTCCGGCGATCAGGTCGCCGTCGGCACCGCGATGAAGCAGCTCGGTGACGCCATCACCAAGCTGCAGGACGCCGAGTCGAAGGCGCGGGGCGGCAAGTGATCTCCGCTCCCGGGCCGGGTGCGACGGTGCCCGCCCGGCCCGGGAGACTCACGTCACGTTCAAACGATTTGCATATCGCGACAGCCTTCCAGTAACGTTGTGTTCACACCGACGCGGGGTGGAGCAGCTCGGTAGCTCGCTGGGCTCATAACCCAGAGGTCGCAGGTTCAAATCCTGTCCCCGCTACTAGTCGAAAGGCCCCCGGAGAAATCCGGGGGCCTTTCGCATTCCCTGGTGACGCCGGGGTCAGCGGGACGCGCGCACTTCGGCCACCCGCTGCCGCACGGCGGGAGCGACCTCCTCGACGAAACGGCGGCACTGTTCGTAGTCGTCGTCCTCGGCGCCGAAGACGAAGGTGTCCATCCCGGTATCCACGACGAGGCCGGTCAGCCAGTCGGTCCACTGGTCGACGGTGCCGTGGAACATCTCGTCCGACGGAGCATCGTCGATCGACCCGAAGATGTTGTAGAGCCGCCGGATCGACGCGGGGTCCCGGCCCGCGTCACGCGCACCGTCGTCGATGGCCTCCTGCCGTTCGGGCAGGGCCGGGGGCGGGAAGAAGGAGTTCGACGGTGCCCACCCGTCCGCGTGGCCGCCCAGGTACCGCAGCAGCTTCGGGCCGCCGACGCCCAACCAGATACCGATGTCGTGGGCGGGGCGCGGGCCGGGGTGCACCCCGTCGAGACGGTAGTGCTCGCCGGCGAAGCGCACGGACCGCTCGCCGGACCACATCAGCCGGATGACCTCGACGGCGTCCTTGAGCGCGCCGGCGGCCTCGCCGGGTGTGCGCTCCGGCCCGCCCATCGCCGCGATCGCGGGCCAGACCGCGCCGGCCCCGAGGCCGAGCTCGAACCGGCCCTCGGACAACAGATCCAGCGTCGCCGCGGCCTGCGCCATGACGGCGGGTGGGCGCAGCGGGAGGTTGGCCACGTCGGGGAAGACACGGACCTCCTCCGTGCGGTCGAGCAGCGCGCCGATCAGCGTGAAGGTGTCGACGAAGTCCTTCTGGTACGGGTGGTCCTGGATGCCGAGGAATTCGATCTTGCCGTCGGCGAGATCGGCCAATGCGAAGCAGTTGTCCAGCGCGGCGGTGGCCGGGGTGACGAAGAGTCCGAACTCGACGGGGCGCAAGTAGTCCATGGGACGAGCCTAGGCTCCGACCGCGGGCCCGGCGGCGATACCGGCCATCCGCGCGGATCGGCGCCGTGCACGGCGCGACCTGGCTACGCTCGGCGTGTGCCGGCCAGTGCAGAGTTCCGGTCGTGGTGCGCCGCGGGAGGATACGACCAGCGGTCGATCCCCGAGCGGGACCGCCGCGGCCTACGCCTGGTGTCGCTCGCGGCGTACGCCTCCGCGGCGGTGAGCTTCGGGTTCGCCGTGATCGGGTTCGTCTTCGGCGGTCCGCACGAGGTGACGATCGTCAACCTCGTCTCCGGCGCAGCGCTCGCCGTCGTCCCGGCCCTGCGCCGCTTCGGTCGGTGGGTGCCGCACGCGAGCTTCTTCGTCGTCGCCGTGATCACGCTGTGGACCCTGTGCACGATCCTCGGCGAGGGGGTCGGGCTGCTGTACTACTACCTGGTCATGGCGGTGGGCGTCCCGATGATCGTGGGTGTCCGGCGGCTCGTCGCCGCTGCCGTGGTCGTGGTCGTGTGCCTCGGCGCCATGATCTACCTGCACTTCACCGTGCCCGACGACACGGGCCTCGTGCCGCACTGGTTCGCCGTCACCGGATTCGTCGTCAACGTGATCGCGGCCGCGGTTCTGGCGGTGGCGATCGTCGGTTCCGGGCTGTTCCAGACCGAGCGCGCGGAGACGGCGCTCGCGGAGGAGCTGCGCAGGTCGGAAGCGCTCCTGAACAACATCCTGCCGCGCTCGGTCGCGGAGCGGCTCAAGCAGCCGGACCACGTGGAGGTCGCGGACTCCTACGACGATGCGTCGGTGCTGTTCGCCGACATCGCCGGATTCACGGAGATGTCCAGCCACACCGCGCCCGCGGACGTGGTGCGCTACCTCGACCGGCTGTACACGACCCTCGACGCGCTCGTGGAGCGGCACGGGCTCGAGAAGATCAAGACCACGGGCGATTCCTACATGGTGGTCAGCGGAGTGCCCGAGCCGCGCCCCGATCATCTCCAGGAACTCGCCCGGTTCGCGATGGCGCTGCAGGGCGCTGCGGCCGGTGTGCCGAACGCCGACGGCAGGGCGACGCCGCTGCGGATCGGGCTCGCCGACGGTCCCGTCGTGGCCGGGATCGTCGGGTCGAAGAAGTTCTTCTTCGACGTCTGGGGCGACGCGGTCAACGTCGCGTCCCGGATGGAGTCGACCGGGGTGGTCGACCGGATACAGGTCACGGCGTCCGTACACGAGCGCCTCGCGGGGGAGTTCGCGTTCGAGGAGCGCGGCGTCATCGCGGTCAAGGGCAAGCCGGACCTAAGGACGTGGTTCCTCCTCGGTGAGCGGACCGACGGGCACTAGTGGCCCCGCGCTCGCGGCGTCAGCACTGGTACGAGTTGTCCGCGCCGATCGACTTCACGGTGGGCTTGCGGGCGCCGGTGCAGGTGATCGTATTGTCGTGACCGCTCACCTCGACGGACGAGGCCGATCCCAGCTTGATCGAGTTGCCGCTGCCGATCAGCTTCAGGCGCGTCACATCGCGGAAGGTGAGGGTGTTGTCGTGGCCGCTGACCTCGACCCGCTTGCAGTTCGACGTGAACACGATCGAGTTGTCCGTGCCGATGAGCCTCACGTCGTCGTTGCACGCCAGGGTACGGACCTGGTCGTGTCCGTTGAGCTCGATCGCGGCGGAGGCCATCGGGGTGACGGTGACGGTGGCGGCGGCGAGCGCAGTGGTGGCGAGGACGATTCGGGTCAGGGCGCGCATGTTCGGTCGACCTTCTGCAACGGTGTAAAGGAACGAATCGGACGATATCAGGCACGGTCGGCTGCGGATTCGCGTTCAGGTCCCGTTCACCGCCCGGTCGCCATTGTGATCATCGTGAGTGGGACCGTTCCGCCGAATGCCCGGCGGCGGCAGAGTGACTCGTCACAGCCCGTCCGCCAGGCCCACAGGAGACCCTCCCATGCCCACCCTCGTCATCGTCGCCCTCGTGGGGCTGCTCGGTCAGCTCGTCGACGGCAGTCTCGGCATGGCCTTCGGCGTCACCGCGACGACCTTCCTGGTCGCCCTCACGACGCTCTCGCCCGCCGCGATCAGCGCGACGATCCATCTCGCCGAGATCGGTACCAGCGCGGTGTCCGGCGCCTCGCACTGGCGGTTCGGCAATGTCGACTGGAAGGTGGTGCGGCGCATCGGAATTCCGGGCGCGATCGGCGCGTTCGCCGGCGCGACGGTGTTGTCCAACCTGTCGACGGAGATCGCCAAGCCGTTGATGGCCGTGATCCTGCTGCTGCTCGGCCTGTACGTGCTGTTGCGCTTCACCTTCCGCGGCATCGACACCAAGAACCTCGGCAAGCCGCTCAAGTCGCGGTTCCTCGCGCCGCTGGGCCTGTTCGGCGGCTTCGTCGATGCCACCGGAGGCGGTGGCTGGGGCCCCGTCGGGACGCCGGCGCTACTGGCATCGGGCCGGATGGAGCCGCGCAAGGTGGTCGGCACGATCGACACCAGCGAGTTCCTCATCGCGCTCGCCGCATCGCTCGGTTTTCTCGCCAACCTCGGTGGTGCGGGCGTCAACTTCGCCTATGCGGGAGCCATCCTGCTCGGCGGGGTGATCGCCGCGCCGGTCGCGGCCTGGCTGGTACGGCACTTCCCGCCGCGCCTGCTCGGCGCCTCGGTCGGCGGACTGATCGTGCTCACCAACGCGCGCACCCTGATGGGCAAGAGCGCCCTGGGCCTGGACCCCGGTGTGCAGCGCGCGGTCTACATCCTCATCGTGGCGGGGTGGATCGCGGCCTTCGCCTACTCCTTCGTGCAGTACCGACGCGACGCGGTGCTCGAGTCGGTGGACTCCATCGGCGAGCTCGCCGCCCGCAACGCGAGTGCCGGCGAGGATGCGAAGGCGCCCGTGCCGGCCTGATCCTCCACACGTGCATCCCGCGATGCCCGTACGGTGGGCGCATGGACGTGTGGATCGGTGACCCCGCGCGAGACGCGTCGCGTGTCGCGGCACTGCGGACCGCATGGTCGGCCACGTCGGGGGAGGGGCCGGTGCCCGACGACGACACCCTCACGGACCGGATCCGCGAGTGGTGGGAGTACGACCGTCGCACGGTGTTCCTCGCGGGTGAGTACTCGCTCACGGGCGGCGGCGTCTCGGGCATGATCTCGTTGCACGAGTACCGGCGGATGCCCACGCCCGGTGCCGATTCCAGTTCCTGGGGCTATGTCGGGCACCTGTTCGTGTTCCCGGCGGTGCGGCGGGAGGGATACGGCCGCGCACTGATCGACGCGGTACAGCAGGAGGCGCGCGAGCGCGGCTACCGCCGCCTCGTGGTCGCGCCGAGTGACATGGCCGCCGGACTGTTCCACCGCAACGGTTTCCGGGCGGCGGATGAACTCATGGTGTGGGAGCCGGACTCCGCGACCACGTCGTGAGGGACCGCGGCCCGGCACCCCGGTCCAGGGCGCGGACGAGGATCCAACAGCCGATGCCGGACAGGACCATCCCGATCCCGAAGGTCGCCGCGTAGCCCAGGAGATCACCCGCCGCGCCGCCGGCGAATCCCGCCACTCCCTGTGCGGCCACCACGGCGCACGCGAGCAGGGTGTAGTCGGCGCCCGCGTGCGCCCGCTCGCTGGCGTCCATCATCAGGGTGAACAGCGCGACCGTCGCGGCGCCGCCGAAGACGTGCTCGGTGAGGTTCGCCGCCACCACCATCGGGAACCCGCCCACACCGAGCGCCGCCGTGACGTACAGCCCGATCGTGACGGTCTGCGCGATTCCGCCGACGAGCAGCGCGGCGCGACGTCCGTAGTGGAACGCCCACCACGCCCCGAGCGCCGAGCCCAACAGTGCGCCCGCGGAGCTCAGCGCGCCGGCTACCAGCGCGATCTCCTTGAGGCCGAGGCCGGCGTCGTGCAGGAAGGGCCCTGCGATCGCGGAGACCATGGCGTTGCCGAACTTGTAGGCCGCGAGGAGCGCGATCAGGCCGATCACCCCGGGGCGCCGCAGACGGTGCCACCACGCGACGCTCAGCCCTCCTGCGGGCACGGCCTCGACGGTGGGCACGGCCTCGACGGTGGGCACGGGCTCGACGGTGGGCACGGGCTCGACGGTGGGCACGGACTCGACGGTGGGCGGCGCACCGTCGGGCACCCCCTCCCGGGCCAGGAATACGACGGGGACCGTGCACAGGAGGATGAGGCCGCCCAGGGTGAGCAGGAGGACCCGCCAGCCGCCGTCGGCGTAGATCCAGAGCAGCCCGCCGCCACCGGCGATCATGCCGAGGCGGTACGCACCCGTCTGGATGCCGTTGCCGAGGCCGCGCTCGCGGGGGCCGAGCAGGTGGACCGCCAGGCCGTCGGTGGCCACGTCCTGGGTCGCGGAGAGGAGGTTGATCGCCGCGATGGCGACGAACAACCAACGCAGCGATCCGGTGAGGTCCGTGGCGGCGAGGGCGAAGGCGACGCCGGCGGAGCCCAACTGCGTCGCGAGGAGCCACTGCCTGCGGGTGCCGATCCGGTCCACCGCGGGCGCCCAGAGGAACTTGACGCCCCAGGGCAGGTAGAGAACGGAGGTGAGGCTGATGGCGGTCAGCGACAGGCCCGCGTCCCGGAGGAGGACGGGGATCGCCTGGGTGAAGAAGCCGAAGGGCAGACCCTGGGCGAAGTACAGGCCCGTCAGCAGTAGGAGCACGCGCGTTCGCACGCACACGATCATCGCAGAGGGCGCGAACGCGGAAAACGCCTGTGGCGGTCGATCCCATCGGGATCGACCGCCACAGGCGCTATCAGTAAGGGGAGCGGTTAGCCGCGGCCACCGCAGCTCGGCCACGCGCCGATGCCCTGCGAGGCGAGAACGTTCTCGGCCACGCGGATCTGCTCGCTGCGCGAAGCGGTGTGGGGCATGCCCGAACCGCCGTTGGCACGCCACGTCGACGGCGAGAACTGCAGACCGCCGTAGTAGCCGTTGCCGGTGTTGGTGCTCCAGTTGCCACCCGACTCGCAGGCCGCGATGGCGTCCCAGTTCACGCTGCCGGCGTTCGCTGCACCGGTGCCGAAGGCAACGGGAGCGGCGACGATCGCGCCGGTGACGGCCATCATGCCCAGGGTCTTGCGGATGTTCTTCAAGGGGTTCCTTTCGCCGTGCGCATGCCAGGACACAGCCCGATTGGGGCGGAGGTGTCGGGGAAAGACATGGACCGCGCCTTCTCTGTCGGGCACGGCAGTGGGCTGAGGCAGATCACTCAACCGGCTTCGGCGACGTGGTGCGTCGCGCTGGAAGCGGTCCGGCGCCCGAGGACTATGCTCTCGTTTCGGCGGCGGGCCCACACATACGCTGTGGTTCGTGGATTCAGTTTTGTCCCGGTGACCGGGTCGAGATGAACACTAGGGCGCTATCGGCGCGGTGTCACCCCCGCCTCGGGACGGTCGCGGTTTGGTAACGCTTCGGTCACGGTAGCCTGTGAAGAAGGTAGGTCCAGGTCATGATGGGAATCGCCTGCGATAGCTCGCATAGGCAATGACCTGCGGGAAGTGACCGTAATCACACGGCGAATGTGGCGCCGGTCACACGATGGCGGCCCCGGAACGGCGCCGCGGGCGGCGATGCGGATCCTGACGCCTCACGCGGATCCGTCGCGGCTCACCTCGGTCGAGGCCGAATCGGATTGCGACAGTTCGAAGGCTGCCACGAGCGCTCTGACCTGAGCGGGGTTGTACAGCTCGATGATCGCGGTCCGAAGGGCGGCGGAAGCCAGGCCCGGGCTGCCCTTGGACTGGGTGAGTGAGTCCTTCATCCAGGGCAACCGCTTCTGGTCGCGCGCGATGTCGTGGGCGAGGCGGCGCGCGACCTCGTCGATCTGATCGTCCTCGGCCTCCGGAGTGAGGGCGTTGAACATCTCGTCGGTGGCATTGTCCTCGCTCAGGAGCGTGTTGAAATCCTCCAGCGCCTCCGGCTCGAAAACCCGCGCGAGCACGGTGATCAGGTTGCGGTCTCGCTCGGAGAGCCGTTCGGCGACCTGTTGGAACGGCGACGGTGTGTCAAGGGGCGCACGGTATTCGAGGACGATCGCGAGCTCCGCGCGGACCTTCTGCAGCCTTTCGATCGTGGCGGCCAGTTCGGCATCGAGGACCTCGATCGCCGCCGCGGGGTTCTCGTCCGCTCGTTCCATGGTGGCGATCTGTGCGAGCGGAACGCCGAGCTCCTTCATGCGTGCGATCTGCAGCACCCGCACGAGATGGGCGGTGCCGTACTGCTTGTATCCGTTCGGCGCACGGTCCGGCTCATCGAGCAGGCCGATCCCGTGGTAGTGGCGGATCGCCTTCACCGTGGTTCCGGACAGTTCGGCGAGCTGCCGTGTGCTCCAACCCATCTCGATACCTCGACTCTATCGGTTGCGTGGACTGCCGCCCCGGGTCCGCCCGGTGGACTCGTGCCGGACCCGGGTTCAAGCATATGGATCCCTCAGTGCCCTGGGTACTCCGCTGCGGCATCGGCGGGCTCGGTGCGCAGGTTCTCACCCTCGACGTCGATCCGGGGCAGTATCCGCTCGAGCCATCCCGGCATCCACCAGGCGCGGTCGCCCAGCAGGGCCATCGCGGTGGGCATGATCACCATGCGCACGAGGAAGGCGTCGAAGATGATCGCCGCGGCCATCGAGAAGCCCATCAGCTTGAGGAAGGTCTCGTTCGAGAGCGTGAAGCCGGCGAAGACGGAGATCATGATCAGCGCGGCGGCGGTGATCACGCGGGCACCGGCGCCGTAGCCGGTACGGATCGCATCGAGCGGCGCGGCGCCGTGGTGGTACTCCTCGCGCATGCGACTGACGAGGAAGACCTGATAGTCCATGGCGAGGCCGAAGACGATGCCGATGAGGAAGATCGGCATGAACACCATGATCGGGCCCTGGTCCTCGGGTTTGATCCAGCCAAGCCAGCCGTTCTGGAAGAACCCCACGGTGGCGCCGAAGGTGGCGGCGATCGACAGCAGGAAGCCGAGCGATGCGATCAACGGAATGATCACGGAGCGGAAGACGATCATCAGCAGGATGAAAGCCAGGCCGACCACCACGATCAGATAGAGCGGCAGCTTGCCGGTCAGCGCGCTGGAGAAGTCCGCGTTGATCGCGGCCGCACCGCCGATGCCCACGTAGGAATGCGTCGACGACTCGATATCGCTCGCCATCGATCGCATCTGCGCGAGCAGATCGCCCGTCTCGCGGCTCGCGGGGCCGTGGTCCGGGATGACGATGAACTGTGCGGCGTCCTGCGCGGCGTTGGGCACGGGGCCGATGACGCCGTGATCGGAGATGTGATCCATCGTGGCCAGACGATCCTTGACCAGCACCGACGCCTTCGCCATGCCCGCGGCATCATCGGCCGCGATCACCACCAGCAGCGGCGACGACTTCCCGGCGCCGAACGCGTCCCGCTCGATCTTCGCGGCGGCCTTGTCGGACTGCGTCGTCGCGTCCAGGCCCAGCTGCAGCTGCGAGATCGGTAGTGCGGCGAGGATCAGCGCGAGCGCGGCGACGATCAGGTACGGCAGTGGACGTTTCGTCAGCTCCACCCCGACCCGGTGTCCGATGGTCGGGCCGGACGAACGTTCCGGCGTCCAGAGCAGCGGCAGGCGCGGCGTGAACGCGAACGACTTGAACAGCCCCAGCAGCGCCGGTAGCACGGTCAGCGCCACCAGCACTGCCATCACCACGGTCACCGCGGCGCCGAGACCCATCTGCGCCAGGAAGGACATGCCGGTCAGGTTCAGCGCCACCAGTGCGATGACGACGGTGGCGCCGGCGAAGACCACCGCGGAGCCCGCTGTACCGACCGCCACACCGGCGGCGTGCGCGCGATCGGTGGTCCTCGTCGCCTCGTACCGGTACCGGGAGATGACGAACAGCGAGTAGTCGATACCGACGGCGAGCCCGATCATCGTCGCGAGGCCGGTGGTCGAGGTCCCCAGTGTCATGAACGCGGTGCCGATCGCGATCACCGATGTCGACAACATGATTCCCACGATCGCGGCGACCAGTGGCATCGCGGCGGCGAGCAGCGAAGCGAAGGTGATGATCATGACCACGATCGCCACGACCACGCCGATCAACTCGGCGGGCGGCTCGGCGACCTTCTCGTTGGCGCCGCCCGCGCTCTCGACCGTCAGACCCGCCGCACGACCGATCTCCTTGGCCTCGGTGACGGTGTCGATCGATGCCTGCGTGACACCGTTGTCCGCACCACTGGGCTTGGCGTCCAGGGTCAGTTTGATCAGTGCGACCGTGCCATCGGGGCTCAGTCCCTCAGCGGCGGCGGGGCCTCTGGTGGGATCGACGATCGCGGCGCGCGTCTCGTCGGTCAGCTGCGGAATCTGGCGCAGCTTCGCAATCACCTTCTGCACCGCGGCGTTGCCGGCGCCCTGATCCAGCCGTTGTCCGTCGGTGGACTGCACGACGATCGTGGCGGGCACACCGGGCTGCCCGGCCTGATCGGGGAATCGCTCGACCAGCTTCTCCTGCGCAGTGACGGCAGCGCTGCCCGGGATCTCGAAGCTGTCCTGGAACGGCTTCGAGATCGCCCCTCCCACCGCACTGAGCGCGATGGCGGCGAGGATCCACACCCCCAGTACCGCCCACCACCGTCGGTAGGAGAACCGACCTATCCGATACAGAAACGACGCCATGAATTCCTCCGCGTGTGCAGCACCCGATCTCCCGCTGAGGCCGGTGCGTTGACTGGCGCCAGTAGAAACGATGCCCCAGGGGCACGGTCAAGTCGAGACAGCGGTTGCGGGGCCATCGACGTGTCGGGGCTTGACCGTGCCCCCAGGGCACGCTTTACCTTCCCTTGCATGTCCACAGAGAATCGGCAGACGGAGACCTCCGGGCAGGTCGTCGCGGCACCCACATCGGTACGAGCCACGCGCAGCATCGCACCCGATTTCGCCCGCGGCCTGATGCTGGTACTGATCGCGGTGGCGAACGTGCCCTACTTCGTGCTCCACCGTCCGCACGGCGTCGCCGCGCACGCCGCGGAGGGGTCGTGGGCCGATCGGATCGCGCAGACCCTGGCGATCATCGGGATCGACAGCCGCGTCTACCCGATGTTCGCGTTCCTCTTCGGCTACGGCATCGTCCAGATGTACACACGCCAACTCGCCTCGGGCACGACCCCCACGGACGCCCGCCGCCTATTACGGCGCCGCCATTTGTGGATGATCGCCTTCGGCTTCGTCCACGCCGCACTGCTCTGGTTCGGCGACATCATCGGCGCCTACGGCATCGCCGGCCTGCTCCTGGTGTGGCTCTTCCTCGATCGGCCGGACCGCACCGTGAAGATCTGGATCGGCGTCTTCGTCTCGATCCCCGCGCTGCTGACCGTCGGATCACTCACCGCCGGGCTCCTCGGGTACTCGGCGCCGCCCAGCACGGGCACCGGGGCGGCGGCCGGACCCGAACGAGTCAACGAGACCGCCGGATACCTCGACGCGGTTCTCGCCCGGATCGAAGGCTGGGCCGTCTACATCCTCCCCGCGGCACTGCTCGGATTCATCATCCTTCCCGCCATCCTCCTCGGCATGCTCGCAGCACGGCACCAGGTCCTCGACCGACCGAGGAATCACATCCCCCTCCTCAAGCGCGTCGCATCCGTCGGCATCACCGTCGGCGTGCTGACCGCGTTGCCACTGGCCCTGCTCAACCTCGACGCCCTCGGGATCAACCGCGACGAGAGCTGGATCCTGCTGCCGCTCCACACACTCGGCGGTCTCCTCGGGGGCCTCGGCTACGTGGCGGCCTTCGGCCTGATCGCAGCCCACCTCGAGAACCACCGGGACAAGCTCCGAGCGGGCTCCTTCCCCTGGGCCGTACAGGCTCTCGGCAAGAGGTCGATGAGCGGCTACATGTTCCAATCCGTCGCGTTCTCGCCGATCCTCGCCGCGTGGGGTCTGGGCCTCGGTGCGCACCTGTCGAGCTGGTCCGCCGCGCTGTACGCCGTCGCGGTCTGGGCCCTGAGCGTGTTCCTCGCCACCAGGCTGGAACTAGTGGGCCGCCGCGGCCCCGCAGAATGGCTGCTCCGACGGCTCGCGTACCCCAGGTAGTCCAGGTGCGCGCCGTCGGGACGCGAGCGGGGCGCCGCCGCGGACCTGCCGCGACGACGCCCCGTCGAACCTCCCCCGGTCTACTTGAGCTGCGAGCTCGTCAGGTCCAGGTGGCGCCGCGCGATGATCAGCTGCTGGATCTGCTGCGTACCCTCGAAGATGTCGAGGATCTTCGAGTCGCGCGCCCACTTCTCGAGCAGCGTCCGCTCCGAGTAACCCAGAGCGCCAGCCAGTTCGACCGCCTTGAGCGTCACGTCCGAGCCGACCCGGCCGGCCTTGGCCTTCGCCATCGACGCGTTCATCGAGTTCGGCAGCTTGTTGTCCGCCATCCAGCCGGACTTCAGCGTGAGCTGATACGCGGCCTCCCAATCGGACTCGAGCCGGATGAACTCCGCGGCCGCGTACGGCAGCGTGTTCACAGGCGCGTCGTAGTCGATGACGATCCCGGCGTTCTCCAGCACGGTGCGCAGCTCCTCGAGCGAGGCCCGCGCGCAGCCGATGGCCATGGCGGCCACCAGGGGGCGGGTGTTGTCGAAGGTCTGCATGACCCCGGCGAAGCCCTTCTCCACGTTCACTTCCGGGCTGCCCAGGATGTTCTCGAACGGGATGCGGCAGTCCTCGAAGCGGATCTCCGCTGTATCGGAGGCACGGATGCCGAGCTTGTGCTCGAGTCGGGCGACGGTGACGCCCGGGTGCTCGCGGGGCACCACGAAGGACTTGATCGCGGCGCGGCCGGCGCTCTTGTCCACGGTCGCCCACACCACGATGTGGTCGGCACGCGAGCCGGAGGTGACGAAGATCTTGGTGCCGTTGAGGACCCACTCGTCGCCGTCGCGGACCGCGGTGGCGGTGACCGCCGCCGAGTCCGAACCGAAGGAGGGCTCGGTGATGGCCATCGAGGCCCACACCTTGCCGAATCGCTCGAGCTGCTCGTCGGTCGCCACCGCCGCGATGGCGGCGTTGCCGAGGCCCTGGTACGGGAACGCGAGCATCAAGCCCGTGTCGCCCCAGCACATCTCGATCGCGTTGACGATCGACTCCATGGTTCCGCCGTTGCGGCTGCCCGCGGTGACGTCCACGGCGGGCTTGGGCTTGTCCTCGTCCTCGCCCTTCTTCCGGTCGCCCGAGGCGGCCGAGGGGGCCTGCCCCGCATCGGCGAGCCCGTCGTAGAGCGCCGCGATGGTGTCGAGCTCCTTGGGGTACTCGTGCTCGGCGAGGTCGTACTTGCGCGAGATGGGACGGAAGATCTCGGCCGCGGCCTGGTGCGACATCTCGGCCGACGCCTTGAGCTTCTTGGGAAGTTCCAGATTGATTGCCATGATGGTTCTTTCGTGTCAGAAGTTCAGGTCGTCTAGAGGACGACGACGCCCTCGGCGATGCCCACTGCGCGCAGGTCGCGGTACCAACGCTCCACCGGATGCTCCTTGGTGAAGCCGTGCCCGCCGAGCAACTGCACGCCGTCGAGGCCGATGCGCATGCCCTTGTCGGTGGCGAACTTCCGCGCCAGCGCGGCCTCACGCGCGAAGGACAGGCCCTGCTCCGCGCGCGCGGCACCGCGCCAGACGAGCAGCTGCAGGCCCTCGACCTCGGTCGCCATGTCCGCGACCGAGAACGCGACGGCCTGACGGTAGGCGATCGGCTCGCCGAAGGCCTCCCGCTCCTTGACGTAGGGGGTCACGTAGTCGAGCACGGCGCGCGAGGTGCCGAGCGCGAGCGCCGACCAACCGAGGCGGGCCAGCCGGACCACGTCGGTGTAGTTCTGCGCGGCGGTGTCGAGGTCGACCTCGCCGAGCAACGCGGTGGACGGGACCTTGACGTTGTTGAGGTTGAGCCGGCCCAACGACGCGGCGCGCAGGCCCATGCTCGGGTCGCCCTCGACGATGACCCCGTCGGTACCGGACTCCACGATGAACAGCGCGGGCTTACCGTCGAGCTCCGCGCCGACGACGAACAGCTCGGCGGTAGCGGCCTGCGGGACCATCGACTTCACGCCGCTCAGGACGTAGCCGCCCGAAGTGCGGGTCGCCTGGGTGCCCAGCGCGAACGGGTCGAACAGTGCGCCCGGCTCGCAGATCACCACGGAGGACTGCGGCACGGATTCGCCCGCGTACTCCTTGAGGTAGGTCTGCTGCTGGCCGTCGGAGCCGAACTGCGAGAGCGCGACCGCCACGCCGCTCGGGGCGAGGATCGGCAGGGCCAGTCCCATGTCGCCGTAGGCGAGGGCCTCCGCCACCAGCGCGTTGGTCACCACTCCGCGCTCGGCGCCGGCACCGTCGAGCTCCTCCGGCACGTTGATCATCGTGATGCCGAGTTCGGTGGCGCGCTCGAGCAGCGACTCGGGGGCCTGGGTGGCCGCGTCCGCGTCGAAGGCCGCGGGCCGGACGATCTCGGCCGCGAAGTCCTTGACCGTGTCGGCGATCATCTGCTGCTCGTCGTCCGGCGTGAGGTCGTAGTTCGACTTGGTGCTCGAGGTCAGGCGCCGGGGCTTGCCGGTGCCGGTGACCACCTTGAAGGTGCGGTTCGCGGCGCCCAGCGCCTTGAAACCGGTCCTCGTGCCCTCATAGGCGACGCGGTTCACCAGGTCCTGGAGACCACGGTTCTGTACGAAGGGCGTCTGGACCACGGCCATCAGGGCGCGGATCAGCTGCCCGGTGGGGTTCCGCCGGATCGGGTTCTTCCCGATGGCGCTGGTGTCCCGGGGATCGGTTGACGTGCTCATCTCCACCATCTCGTCGTCGTGGCGGCGCAGGTCGAGGGGCTGTTCCCGGCGCCCTGGCCGCCAACTTACTCATCAGTCAGATGAGACCTTACTCCTCAGTAAGATATGTGCCAAGGGGTGGGACGAAAGCCGTGTTGCTGTGTCAGTCGGTGAGCCGGCGGAGCACCTGCGGATGCAGGACCGGGTTCGCCGCGACGGCCGAGCCCGCGTGCGGTCCGGGCGTACCGTCGGTGCCCGTGAACAGGCCCCCGGCCTCCCGGACGACGATCTCGACCGCGGCCAGGTCCCAGAGGGAGACCTCGGGCTCCACGGCGATGTCCACCGAGCCCTCGGCCACCATGCAGTAGCTCCAGAAGTCGCCGTAACCGCGCAGTCGCCAGGCATCGGCGGCGAGCGCCAGGAAGCGCTCGCGCGATCCGGCATCGGGGAAGTACGACAGGTCGGAGAAGGAGATCGACGAGTCCGCGATCTCGCGGACGCCCGAGACGGAGATCCGGCGGGGCGCGGCACCGTCGAAGGAGACGAACGCGCCGGCGCCCGCCGAGGCGAACCACCTGCGCTTGAGCGCGGGCGCGGAGACCACGCCGACCACGGGTACTCCGTCCTCGAGTAGCGCGATCAGCGTGGACCACACCGGGACCGCGCGCACGTAGTTCTTGGTGCCGTCGATGGGGTCGACCACCCACTGCCGGCCCTCGAAGACCGGCTCGCCGCCGAACTCCTCGCCGAGCACCGCGTCGCCCGGGCGCTCCGCGGCGAGCCGCTCGCGGATGAGCGTCTCGGTGGCGAGATCGGCGTCCGAGACGGGCGTCAGGTCGGGCTTGGCGTCCACCCGCAGATCCAGCGCGCCGAACCGTGCCATGGTCAGCGCGTCGGCGGCGTCCGCCAGCGCCAGGGCCAGCGTCAGGTCGGGGTTCAGGGCGGGATCCGGGGAGTTCGACGGTGCGCTCGACATGCGAGAACGGTAGCGGAGTCGTACTACGGGCGCGGGGTGGTCCCCGTCGGTAATCTGGACATATGGAATGGATCTGGGTGCTCATGCTCGCCGCGATGCTGGGTGCGCTCGTCGTCATGTGGCAGCGCTCCAAGCGCGGGACGCTCGGCGCCGCGCCCGCGGGCCCGGGAATGGAGGACGGGACGCTCACGCTCAGCGGGGTCAGCCCGCGGCCGCTCGAGGCGGATCAGAAGGGGCAGGCCTTCGTCACGGTCTCCGGTTCGATCGTGGGCCCGACCACGGCGCCCACGCACGTGTACCGGCGGCTCGTCGTCGACTTCGCGGAGCGCTGGCCGGAGGTGGGCGACAGGCTGCCGGTGTACTACAAGGTGGGGAAGATCGACAGCTCGTGGCAGTTGGGCAGCCTAACCCCGCCACCGGACTCCTACGGCGCGCCCGGCCAGTATCCTGAGTGACTGTGCATCCTGACGTAGCCGCAGACATCGAGAGCCTCGCCACCACCCTGCAGACGGTGGAGAAGGTGATCGACCTCGACGAGCTGCGTCGGCGCGTCGACGAACTCGAACACAAGGCCTCCGACCCCGAGCTCTGGAACGACCAGGCCAACGCGCAGCAGGTCACCAGCCAGCTCTCCCACGCGCAGGCCGAGTTGCGTCGCCTCACCGATCTGCGGCAGCGGCTCGACGACCTGCCGGTCCTCTACGAGCTCGCCGAGGCCGAGGAGGGCGAGGACCTCGCCGCCGCACTCGAGGACGCCGACGGGGACCGTGCCCGGCTGCGCGCCGATATCGAGGCCATGGAGGTCAAGACCATGCTGTCGGGCGAGTACGACTCGCGCGATGCGCTGATCAACATCCGTGCGGGCGCCGGCGGCGTCGACGCGGCGGACTGGGCCGAGATGCTCATGCGCATGTACATCCGCTGGGCCGAGAAGCACGGCTACGGCGTGGAGGTCTACGACACCAGCTACGCGGAGGAGGCGGGCCTGAAGTCCGCCACGTTCACCGTCAAGACCGACTACGCGTACGGCACGTTGTCGGTGGAGATGGGCACGCACCGGCTGGTCCGGATCAGCCCGTTCGACAACCAGGGGCGGCGGCAGACCTCCTTCGCCGAGGTCGAGGTCCTGCCGGTGGTCGAGACCACCGACCACATCGACGTCAACGAGAACGACGTCCGGGTGGACGTCTACCGCTCCTCCGGTCCCGGTGGGCAGTCCGTCAACACCACCGACTCCGCGGTGCGGCTCACGCACATCCCCACCGGCATCGTCGTGACCTGTCAGAACGAGAAGAGCCAGTTGCAGAACAAGGTCGCGGCCATGAAGGTGCTGTCCGCGAAGCTGCTCGAGCGCAAGCGGCAGGAGGAGCGCGCCGCTATGGATGCGCTCAGCACGACCGAGGGCGCGTCCTGGGGCAACCAGATGCGTTCCTACGTGCTGCACCCGTACCAGATGGTCAAGGACCTGCGCACGAACTACGAGGTGAACAACCCGTCGGCGGTGCTCGACGGTGACCTGGACGGCTTCATCGAGGCCGGCATCCGCTGGCGGATGCGTGGCGATGACGAGTAGCGCCCTGTACGCGGTCTCCTTCCTGCCGGGATCGTCCGGCTGGCGCTTCTTCCTGTTCGAGCGCGTGCTCCCGATCGCGCTGTGGACCATCGCCGCGATCCTGGCCAACCGGTTCGTCAACTGGTCCTCCGCGCGGGTGACCGTGCGGATCGATTCCCAGTTCCGCAACAGCGACTCACTCGTGCGCTCGGAGTCCGCGAAGCACCAGCACGCCCTGATCCAGGTGGTGAGCTGGGTGGCGATCGCGGCCATCTACTTGTTCGCCGCGTACCAGGTGATCAAGGCCCTCGGCGTGCCCATCAACGCCCTGGTAGCCCCGGCCACCGTCATCGGCGCCGCGCTGGGCTTCGGCGCCCAGCGCGTGGTCCAGGACCTGCTGGCGGGCTTCTTCCTCATCACCGAGCGGCAGTACGGCTTCGGCGACGTGGTCAGCCTCTCGCTCACGGGCGGCTCCACGGCGGAGGGCACCGTCTCCGACGTGACCCTGCGCGTGACCAAGCTGCGCAACACCGACGGCGAGGTCATCACGGTGCCGAACGGGCAGATCGTCAAGGCCACCAACCTCTCGAAGGACTGGGCGCGCGCGGTCGTCGACATCCCGCTGCCGAAGAACGTGGACATGGGCAAGGTCAACGCGCTGCTGCACCGGGTGGGCGAGCGGGCTTACCACGACCCGGTGATGTCGGCGCTGCTGCTCGACGAGCCCTCGCTGATGGGGGTCGAGTCCATCGACCTCGATCAGGTGAACGTCCGCATGGTCGCGCGGACACTGCCGGGCAAGCAGTTCGAGGTGGGTCGTAACCTCCGCGAGCGGATCGTTCGCAGCCTGGCGACAGCGGGGATCGCCGTCGACCCGGTCGCGGACGCCGTCGAGGACGACAAGGAGCCGACGTGACCGACCAGACCCCGAGGGAGTCCACGCCCGACGAGCCCGCCGGTTCCGAGCCGCAGCCGGCCCCCAAGATCATCGCGCCGCCCTTCTGGGACCGCTTGCCGAAGACGATCCCGCACACCCGCGCCCGCACCAGCACCGTGATCTTCTCGGTGCTGTTCATCGGCCTGATGTGGTGGTATCTCACGTTGTACGACGAGTTCGTGCCGAAGGACGTCCAGCAGGGCCGCCAGCCCGTCGCGACGACGACCGCACCCGCCTACACCGAGCCCGCCTACACGCCTCCGCTCACCTCGGAGCGGCGGGTGCCGTCGTCGGCCGCACCGTCGTCCGTTCCGGAGAGCAGTTCCGGGCAGCCCCCGGCCTCCGGCGCACCGTCGACGACGGTGGCCGGCGGCTCCGTCGCGCCCGGGGCGGCACCGTCGGGGGGTACGACGGTGGGCGGGACGACGCCCGGCGGGATCGTCCTGCCCGGCGGTGCGACGGTGCCGCTCCCGGTGCCGGGCGGGCAGAATCCCGAGGCCCCGACCAGTGGCGGCGCACCGACGACCACGGTTCCCGCGAGCTGAGCCTCGACGTCAGTACACTGGGCGACCGTGATCACGCTCCAGAACGTCACGATGAAGTACAAAGCGTCCGCCAGGCCGGCGCTCGATGACCTGTCGGTCGAGATCGGCAAGGGCGAGTTCGCCTTCCTGATCGGGCCGTCGGGTTCGGGCAAGTCGACGTTCTTCCGGCTCCTCCTCAAGGAGGACAAGCCGACGACGGGCGATGTGTACGTGGGCGACTACCACGTGAACAAGCTCTCGAGCCGGCGCGTGCCCCAGCTGCGGCAGTCGCTCGGCTGCGTCTTCCAGGACTTCCGGCTCCTGCAGCAGAAGACGGTGGCCGAGAACGTGGCCTTCGCGCTCGAGGTGATCGGCAAGCCGCGGAACGTGATCGACCGGACGGTGCCGCAGGTGCTGGACTACGTGGACCTCGGTGGCAAGGCGAACCGCATGCCGAGTGAGCTGTCCGGCGGCGAGAAGCAGCGCGTGGCGATCGCCCGCGCGATCGCGAACCGCCCGCTGCTGCTGCTCGCCGACGAGCCGACCGGCAACCTCGATCCCGACACCTCGGCGGAGATCGTGGACGTGCTCGACCGGATCAACCGGGCGGGCACCACCGTGGTGATGGCAACGCACGACCGCCACATCGTCGACTCGATGCGCCGCCGGGTGATCGAGTTCCGGATGGGCGAGATGGTGCGCGACGACGCGACCGGCGTGTACGGGCTGGGCCGCTGACGGCGTCCGCCGCGCCCGCCCACCGACGAACGAAACCGAAGGACTGAATCCACGTGCGTGCCAGTTTCATCACCAGCGAGGTCTTCACCGGCCTGCGCCGGAACGTGAGCATGACGATCGCCATGATCCTCACCACCGCGATCTCGCTCGCCCTGTTCGGAGGCGGCCTGCTCGTGGTGCGGATGGCCGACAAGAGCCAGGACATCTTCCTGCAGCGCGTCGAGATCCAGGTGTTCGTCGACGACAAGGTCGCCGCGGACGATCCGGACTGCCAGAAGGCCGTGTGCCAGGCGATCGAATCGAAGATCAAGGCGCAGCCGGGCGTGGACTCGCTCGACTACATCTCGCAGGACAAGGCGCTCGAGACCGCGAAGACCAAGACCTTCGCCGGTCAGCCCGAGCTCGCCGAGTTGGTGCGCCCCGGCGTGCTGCCCGCCTCCTTCAAGGTGCGGGTCGGCGACGACAAGAAGTTCGCCGCGGTGATCGACGCGGTCAAGGGGCAGCCCGGCGTGTCCGGCGTGCAGGACCAGCGCGAGCTCGTGGAGCGGGTGTTCTCGGTGCTGAACGGCGCGCGCAACGCGGCCTTCTTCGTGGCGCTGATCCAGGCCGTGGCCGCGATCCTGCTGATCGCGAACATGGTCCAGGTGGCCGCGTACACCCGGCGGACGGAGGTGTCGATCATGCGGCTGGTCGGCGCCACCCGCTGGTACACGCAGCTGCCCTTCCTGCTGGAGGCGGTGCTCGCCGCGCTGATCGGCGCGGTGCTCGCGATCGGCGGCCTGTTCGCCGGCAAGACCCTGTTCTTCGACCGGGCTCTCCGGGAGATGTACGGGGTGAACATCCTGGCCAGGATCACCAGTACCGATGTGCTGCTCGTCTCGCCCTGGCTGATCCTCGTGGGCGCCGGGTTCGCCGCCGTCACCGCCTACCTCACCCTGCGGTTCTACGTGCGTGAGTAGCCCCGCGATAAGTCGCTTTCCGCACACCGTCGGATCCCCGTACGATGGAGTGGTTGTCCAGCGTGACCGGCACTCGGTCACGGCGTACAGGAAGGGATCAGGCGATGGCGAAGGAGAAGGGGCGCTCGGTGATCGCGAGCAATCGCAAGGCGCGCCACAACTACGCCATCCTCGACACCTTCGAGGCCGGCGTGGTGCTGGTCGGTACCGAGGTGAAGGCGCTGCGCGAGGGCAAGGCCTCCCTGGTGGACGCCTACGCGACCATCGACGACGGTGAGGTCTGGTTGCGCGGCCTGCACATCCCCGAGTACGGCAGCGGGTCGTGGACCAATCACATGCCGCGCCGCACCCGCAAGCTGCTCATGCACCGGCGCGAGATCGACTCGCTGACCGGGAAGATCCGCGAGGGCAACCAGACGCTGGTGCCCTTGTCGATGTACTTCAACGACGGCCGCGTCAAGGTCGAGCTGGCGCTCGCCAAGGGCAAGCAGGACTACGACAAGCGGCAGGACATCGCCCGGCGCACCGCCGAGCGCGAGTTGGTCCGGGAGCTGGGCCGGCGCGTCAAGGGCATGCGCGGCTAGCTTCTTTTCGACGGTGCGCGGCGTGGCGCGTTGAGTCGGTCGAGTCACGGGCGTTCACTGGGGGCACGAGTTACTGATGTGACTTGTGGGACTCGAGTGAAGGAGCGGATTCATGAGTGTCGAGAACGGGGCGAAGGTCGTTTCGCTGGCGCATCGGGTCGGCGCGGTGCTGCTCACCGTGCTGGTCAACATGAACGCGTCCGCCGCAGGCGTGCGCCTGCGCACCGTCTGAATGATCGTTGGACACCCGACGGTGACGGTGCGGTAGTATGGAGCTTCCACTCCGCAAGGGGTGGGCACCGCGGAAGCGGCGATGAGGGGCCGATCGGTTTCGACTTCGTTTGTTGACGCGGGGGAAGCGTGCCGGTGCAGGCTGGAGACCACCGTAAGCGTCGCGGCAACCAATTAAGCGCCGATTCCAATCAGCGCGACTTCGCTCTCGCTGCCTAAGCAGCCAGGCGAGTCTGTCAGTCCGGGTTCGCCCTCGGCCCGGGTACTGGCATCAGCTAGAGGGATTCACCTCGCGGTGCGGTCGCGGCATCGCGGGGGACATCAAACAGCGACTGGGATCGTCATCCTCGCTCGTCCGTGAGACGAGGAGATCCGAGTAGAGACACAGCGGACTGCGCACGGAGAAGCCCCGTAGAAATAGCGGAGGACCCGGGTTCAATTCCCGGCGGCTCCACGGACCGGTTCTCACCTGAAACACCAGGTGAGAGCCGGTTTTTCTTTGCCTGAGAGGGCATCTGCTGAGGGCAAAGGACTCACAGCGGACTTGCTGGGATTGCAGCGGGCACACAGAAACCCCCATCCGCCGATGTGGCGAATGGGGGTGTCTGTGGGGATTAACGTCAGCGACGCGCCTGACGGATGCCGTAGAAGTACGCCTTGCCATTGGAAGCAGTGAAGCACTTGCGGGAGTTCGCCGGGTAGTTGTCGCGCGCCTGTTCGCAGGTCCATGTTGAGCTGTACGGTCCGATCCTCACCCACTCGTAGGCGGGTGCCGCGCTGGCAGCTCCGCTGCCGACGACTGCGGCTCCGGTGGCGAGCGAACCGGCTATCATGGCACCTGCGAGTAGCTTCTTCACTTCGTTCTCCTGTGGTGTGTCCAGGTCGTTCCCTGGTGATGGGTAGAGCTTCACCTATGGCGCTTAACTGAGCCTTGGGCTGTGGGAAAAGTGCAGGTTAAGAGGGCATCTGCTTCATGATGAGGTACTGCGCTGAGGCTGCCTGCTGCGCCTGCTGAAGGTTCTTACCGCTGACAGACGCGGTGTACCGCCCGCCCGTCCAGACACCGCACCTGAAGCCACCACTGGTCAGCTCGGAGCACCGCGCGTTCTCGCGGGCGATGCCGGGAACTGTCGCCTTGGTGTCGGTCGTCGGTGCAACAAAATCATCGAAGTAGAACCGGGCTGTCTGCTCCGATTTCAGGCGGGTGAGTGTTGCGCCTTGCCTCACGGCGTACTGCTCGATCCCGTATTTGTTGGTTCGTTCGGTGCTGTCCTGCATGATCATCAGGGAGAAGGTGTGGGGGCTGAGGTAGCCGTCGCCGTACCCGACATGGGCAGAAAGCCCCAATACGGACCGATCAACGCCGGGATCAACGCTCAGCGTGTATTTCATCATCGAATCGGCGGTGTCCATCGGCACCTCTGGCACTGCGACAGCCGCGCTCTTCGGTGTTGGCTTGTAGTTCTTGATCTTCTCTACTTGTGCGGCAATGGCTTTCGCTGAAAGTCTGGAGGACTCACCGACCCCGACAACTTCGGCAGCTCCAAGTAGCACCATGTTGCCGCGCACCGTTGCAAGCGTTGTCCAGCGCCGGTTCTCGACGTTCCCGAGCACCACGACCTCGGTGTTGTCAGGTGATCCGTCTGGTGCACCGACGTTGCTCGCTCGGATCGCGATGAGGTCGACGGCACGGCGGGCTTCATCCTCGGTGGCGTACCGGAACGCACCGACTGCGAGCCTGCCGCCTTCGATGCTGCTGGCGGTTGCGACGAATCCGGTCTGAGGCGCGAGGGTCAGCTTGTCTCCTGCGGTGGTGTCCAGCATGCCGCCAGTTCGGGCGGTCGATAGCACTGGCGTTGATCCACTCTTGGGCGTGCTCTTGCTGAACGCCGGATCAATCTCCCAGGGCGCAGGAACGCTGTCCGCCAGCAGGAACGCCTCCTGCTGCCAGGCGTCGGCGGGGGCAACTGCCTTCACCTCGGTGGGGGAGGTCTTGTAGTTTCCGGCGTCCAGTTTCGCGGCTGTTGCTGTCGGGTCGGCTTGCGGCGATCCATCGACGGTGCCACCACACGCGGTCAGTGACGCCAGTACCACGGCTGTTCCCACGCGCGGCAGCAGCTGTCTCCGCATCTTCGTTCCTCCCCAGGATGTTCGTTCGATTGTATCCAGGGTGCAAGAAGCCCCCTGCAACATCCTCGGGACTGCTGCACGGGTAGGTGACATCTGATCTGGCTTGCCTGGGAGGGTGAGCCTGGAAGGATGGCCATCGTGCCTAAGCCCTATCCGAAAGAGTTCCGCGATGATGTGGTCCGGGTTGCCCGGGATCGTGAGAGCGGTGTGACGATCGAGCAGATCGCGAAGGATTTCGGGGTGCACCCGATGACCTTGCAGAAGTGGATGCGTCGCGCCGACATCGACGACGGCAGCAAGCCTGGCATGACGAGCGGGCAGTCCGTGGAGTTGAGGGAGGCGAACAAGCGAATCCGTTTGCTGGAGCAGGAGAATGAGGTTCTGCGACGTGCGGCGGCGTATCTGTCGCAGGCGAATCTGCCGGGAAAAGGTTCTACCCGCTCGTGAAGGAGCTCGCCGCTGACGGGATCCCCGTGGCGGTGTCGTGCCGGGTACTTAAGCTCTCCCGTCAGCCCTATTACCGCTGGCTCAAAGATGCGGTCACCACCGCCGATCGGGTCGAAGCGCAGCGGGCGAATGCCCTGTTCGACGCGCATCGCGATGACCCGGAGTTCGGGTACCGATTCCTCGCCGATGAAGCCGAAGCCGCAGGTCAAACAATGAGTGCGCGCACGGCATGGCGGATCTGCTGCGCCAATGGCTGGTGGTCGAGCTTCGGTAAGAAGCCCGGCCGGGGCGGGAAGAAACCGGGCCCGCCGGTGCACGACGACCTGGTCGAGGGCGTGTCAAATGGTCTGTGTAAGCCCTCCTCACGGAAGGATCACAGGGCATGACGGACTTGGTAGAGACGGTGGAGCAGGAGTTGCCTGAGGCTGCTGCGGCGACCGCGGATGGGCTGGCGGATCGGTTGCGGTCGGCGGAGTCGACCGCGGATGTGGCGGCCGCGTTGAAGGCCTCGGGTGCGGTC
>NZ_JAAXOQ010000009.1 GCF_012396015.1 Tsukamurella spumae
CCGTGACCGTCTTACCGCTGCGGATCTGATCCCAGAACGGACGCTCCCGCTCCGCCGGGCTCTTCGGTCTTCCCATCAGACAACACCTCATCTACCTCAGATGTTGCGCTGACCCCTTGGACCCAAGTGCGGGTTTCCTCTCCATAACGGTGTTCAATCGGGGCGACGGGCGGCGACGCGGGAGAGGGTGAGGGCGGCGGCGCGGACTGCGGGCGCGACCCGCTCGGGGCGCATGCGGTTGCTCCATCCGGCCACGGAGACGGCGGCGACGGGGGCACCGCCGGCATCGAGGACGGGGCAGGCGACGCAGACCGTCCCGGCACTGGACTCCTCCCGCTCGTAGGCGACGCCGTCGTTCCGGATCCGCTGCAGCTGGCGGCGCAGGATCGTGGGCGAGGTGATGGTCCGCGGCCGCAGCCGGGGCAGGCCGGTCGCGATCACGCTGTCCACGACCTCGGCGTCCGAGAACGCCAGGATCGCCTTGCCCACGCCGGTGGCGTGCGCGGGCATCCGCCCGCCGACCCGCGACGGCAGGTTCGGCGCGTCCGGCCCCGGGAGGACCTCGAAGTAGACGACCTCGGTGCCCTCGAGCCGCGCCAGATGGACGGTGTTGCGGGTGCCGGAGCGCAGGTCGGCGAGGAGCGGGCGCGCGGCGTCGACGAGATCCTGTTGTCCGGTGGCCAGCTGCCCGATCTCGAAGAGCCGCAGGCCGAGCCGCAGGTCCGTGCCGGACCGCGCGAGCAGTCCCGCGGCCACGAGATACCCGGTCAGGCGGTGGACCGTCGACTTCGGTAGGCCCGTGCGCCGCGCGAGCTCGGACACGCCGAGTCCGCCGTCGCCGGGCCGGTAGGCGGACAGCACGGAGGCGATCCGATCGACCGTGGCACCGTCGTTCCGCTCGGCGGGACACATGGACTCAGTGTGCCAGCCCGGGGCCCGCGCCGCCGCGGCTATCGACGATCGGACCGACGAACCGAACGAGGAGGTCGTGCTCGTAGTCGGTGCCGGCCCCGGGGTGCGTGAGCAGCCCGACGATGACGCGGACGACCCAGTCGAAGACCTGGGGATCGGCGAGCTCCGGCAGGTCGTCCGCGACGCGTGCGTGCGCTGCCGCAGCGGCGAGCGCGGCCGCGTTCTCCGCGAGGACGGGGCCGACGGCGAAGTCCTCCGAGTTGAACCACGCCAGCAGCGCCGGCCGCTCCCGCACGTAGGCGATCGCGGACTCGATGACCGCCACCAGCCGCTCCGGAGGCGTGCCGGTAGCCTCGTCCCGGGCCGTGAGATGGGCCAGCGCCCGGACCATCTCGCGGAGGACGTAGGCGGAGCGCAGGCGCTCGCGGTTCGCGAAGTAGCGGTAGAGCGTGGCACGCGAGCAACCCGCGGCACGGGCGATGTCGTCCATGCCCACCGCGGCGACGCCGTGCTCGGCGAACAGGTCCGCAGCCGCATCGAGGATCCGCTCGGTGGCGCCCGAGCGTGCGGCATCGGACCAGCCGGTGCGTGCAGTGGGTGTCATTGTCACCGGCCCACGGAGACGGGCACCGCGGTGGGCCGGCGGACGTAGGCCCCGGGTGCCCAGCGCACCCCGTCGAGGTCGACGGTGACCTCGGGGATGCGGCCGAGCAGTTCCTCGAGGGCGACCCGCGACTGCATGCGCGCCGCGGCGGCGCCCAGGCAGTGGTGCGGGCCCTGCGCGAAGGAGAGGATGTTGCGCGGGTTGCGCGTGACGTCCAGTGCGTCGGCGTCGGCGCCGAAGACCGCCTCGTCGCGGTTGGCGGAGCCGTAGAGCAGCAGGACCCGACGGTCCGCGGGAATCACCGTCCCGTCGACCTCCACGGGGCGGGTGGTGGTGCGCCCGAGCCCCTGCACCGGCGAGGTCAGGCGGAGGAACTCCTCGACCGCCCCGGGGATCAGTCCGGGATCGTCGAGGAGCAGTCTCCGCTGGTCGGGGCGCTGTTGCAGGAGCTGGATCGCACCGCCGAGCAGGCCGGTGGTGGTGTCGTTGCCACCCGCGACCATCGTGAAGGTGAATCCGAGGATCGAGACCACGCCGGCGGGATCACCGTCCGCGCCGATGCCCGCGGCGACGAGGTGCGAGACCACGTCGTCCTCCGGCTCGGTGCGCCGCCGCTCGATCAGGGCGGCGAAGTAGGCCATGAGCTCGCCGACGGCATCGGCCGCGGAGGTCACCACGGACGCGAGGTCGCCGCCGCCCGAGTTGGCGGCGACGATGCTCTCGGTCCATCCGTCGAACCTCCCGCGGTCCTCCGGCGGCACGCCGAGGTAGTGCGCGACGACCATGGAGGGCATGGGCTTGAACAGCTCCCGGACGATGTCGCCGCCGCCCTGCTCGCGCATGTGCTCGACCCGCTCGACCACGAAGGCGCGGACCTCGGGCTCGATCGCCGCCACCTGCCGCGGCGTGAAGCCGCGCGCCACGAGTCGACGGAACGCGGTGTGCACCGGGGGATCCTGCATGACCATCGGAGGATCGTCCTGCAGGCCGATCTTCTCGAGCTCGCCGTAGTGGAGCGTGAGGCCCTGCGCGGAGGAGAACTCCTCGGGCGAGCGGACCGCGCGCCACACGTCGGCATGGCGGGGGAGGACGTAGTACTCGAGCTCCTCGCCGTCGAGCGGGCCCGCTCGGTGGACCGCGCCGGACGCGCGGAGGTCGCGGTACAGGGAGAACGGATCCGCCCACGTGGAGTCGGAGAAGGGGGTGAAAACGGGTGGGTGCATCGGCGCGCTCCCGGCGTGAGACGAATATATCTTTCTGTCTCGAATCTAAGACGATCAACGCCACACGTCAAGGGCGTAGGGCATCGCGATAGACGTCCCGCTCAGCGGAACGCGACGGTGGACGCGGTGGTCCCCCGGGGGCCACGCTGGGACCATGACGGAGAAGGTAACGGCGGCCATCGTAGGCCCCGGCAACATCGGAACGGATCTGCTGGCCAAGCTGCGGCGGAGCGAACACGTGGACGTGCGCTACATGGTGGGCGTCGACCCGGAGTCGGACGGTCTCAAACGGGCCGCCGCTCTCGGGCTGGAGACCTCGGCGGAGGGCGTGGACTGGCTCCTGAGCCGGCCCGAACCCCCGCAGATCGTCTTCGAGGCGACGTCGGCGAAGGCTCATCTGGCCAACGCGCCCCGGTACGCGGAGGCCGGCATCGTCGCCGTCGACCTGACGCCCGCCGCGGTCGGCCCCCTGGCCTGTCCCGTGGTCAATCTCGAGTCGCACCTCGACGCGCCGAACGTCAACATGATCACCTGCGGCGGCCAGGCGACCATCCCGATGGTGCACGCGGTCAGCCGGGTCACGCCGGTGAGCTACGCGGAGATCGTGGCCTCGGTGTCCTCGCGCTCGGCGGGCCCCGGAACCCGCGCGAACATCGACGAGTTCACCGAGACCACCGCCCGCGCCATCGAGGAGGTGGGCGGCGCCGCCAAGGGCAAGGCGATCATCATCATCAACCCGGTCGAGCCGCCGATGATCATGCGGGACACCGTGTTCTGTGCCATCGACCCCGACGCCGACCGGGACGCGATCACCGCGTCCATCGAGAAGATGGTTGCGGACGTGCAGCAGTACGTGCCCGGCTACACGCTCAAGGCGCCCCCGCAGTACGACGAGCCCCGGCCGGGCTGGGAGGGCAAGGCGCGCGTCGCCGTGTTCCTCGAAGTGGCCGGCAACGGCGACTACCTGCCTACCTATGCGGGCAATCTCGACATCATGACCGCCGCCGCCGCGCGCGCCGGCGAGCTGCTCGCGCAGCGCATCCTGGCAGGAGTGAAGGCATGACCGGCATCAACGGAGACCTGTGGAGCGACCCGAACCGGGACGTCCGCATCGTCGACACCTCACTGCGCGACGGCAGCCACGCCATGGCGCACCAGTTCACCGAGCAGAACGTCCGCGACACCGTGCGCGCCCTCGACGGCGCGGGGGTCTCGCTCATCGAGGTCACCCACGGGGACGGCCTGGGCGGCAGCACCTTCAACTACGGCTTCTCCCTGGTCGACGAGCGCAAGCTGATCGCCGCCGCCGTCGACGAGGCGCAGCAGGCGAAGATCGCCGTGCTCATGCTGCCTGGCCTCGGCACCGTGGAGGACATTCGGGTCGCGGCGGATCTCGGCGCGGGCGCGCTGCGCATCGCCACCCATTGCACCGAGGCGGACGTCTCGATCCAGCACTTCGGTGCCGCACGGGAACTGGGCCTGGAGACGGTCGGCTTCCTCATGCTCTCGCACATGTCCACTCCCGAGGCGCTCGCGAAGCAGGCGCGGATCATGGCCGACGCGGGCTGCCAGTGCGTCTACGTCGTGGACTCCGCCGGCGCGCTGATCCTCGAGGACGCCGGCGACCGCGTGGCGGCCCTGGTGGCGGAGCTGGGCGAGGATGCGCAGGTGGGCTACCACGGGCACCAGAACCTCAGCTTCGGCGTGGCCAACTCGGTCATCGCCTACCGGGCGGGCGCCAAGCAGATCGACGGTTCGCTGCTGGCCCTCGGTGCCGGCGCGGGCAATTCGCCGACGGAGGTCCTCTCGGCCGCCTTCGAGAAGCTGGGCGTGCGCACCGGTACCGACAAGGACGCGCTCATGGCCGCCGCGGAGGACGTGGTCAAGCCGTACATCACGCGTCTGCCGGTCATGGACCGCAGCTCGATCGTGCAGGGCGCCGCGGGCGTGTACTCCAGCTTCCTGCTGCACGCCGAGCGGGCGGCTGAGCGCTACGGCGTGCCGGCCTACGAGATCCTCTACGAGTGCGGTCGGCGCGGATACGTCGGCGGCCAGGAGGACATGATCATCGCCATCGCGGTCGAGATGTCCGAGGCGAAGAAGGCGCAGAAGGTCTGACCGGACGGGGCCCGGCGCGCACCGTCGGGCCCCCGACCCGCTGCCGTCCGGGGCGGGATCAGTCCTGGATCAGGATGGCCTGGGTGGGGCACTGACTCGCCGCGTACTCGATGTCCTCGCGGTCGGCGTCGGTGAGGCCCTCGTCGGTGGCCTCCGCGAAGCCCTCGTCGTTGACCTCGAAGACATCGGGCCGGATGCCCTCGCAGACACCGAATCCGGTGCAGGCGTCGCCGATCGTGATCTTCATGTCGTACTCCGTTCTCGCAGGGTGCAGGGTGCAGGGGACGAGGGCGTCAGGCGGCCAGGACCGCGGTCACGGATCCGAGCGGGCCCATGTCGGCGACGACGACATCGCCGGCGCGGACGGGCTCGGCCCGGGTCATCGATCCGGGTAGCACGACGTGCCCGGGCCGCAGCACGGTGCCGAGCGGCCCGACGGTGTTGGCGAGCCAGACGAGCGCGTTGATGGGCGAGCCCAGGACGGCGCCGCCGGCGCCCGTGCCCACCTGCTCGCCGCTGATCCGGAACGTGCATCCGACGGTGCGAAGGTCGATGTCGTGCAGGCGGGTGGGCCGGCTGCCGAGGATCACGCCGCCGGACGAGGCGTTGTCGGCGACGGTGTCGACGATCGAGATGTTCCAGTCCGTGATGCGTGAGTCCACCACCTCGAGCGCGGGCACCACGAAGTCGACCGCGCGGATCGCATCGGCGACCGTCACGCCGGGGCCGCTGAGCTCGCGGCCGAGGACGAAGGCGATCTCGGGTTCGATCCGCGGCTGCATCCACGACGAGGTGTCGATCGGCAGCTGCTCGAGGTGGAACATCGACGCCGTGAGGTGCCCGAAATCGGGTTCGTAGACGTTCATCTGGCGCTGCATCGCCGGCGACGCCAGCCCGACCTTGTGGCCCTTCACCAGATCACCGTCGGCCTCCCAGCGGCGTACCTGCTCCTGCTGGATGCGGTACGCGTCGGTGATCGTCGCCTCGGGGAAGCGCTCGATGATCGGGCCGATCGGCGTGCGCGCCGCGTAGGCGCCGAGCAGTGCATCGGCGGCGGCGGAGATGGCGGAATCGTCCATGGTCGAATATTAGAACAGGTTCCAGTCCAGCGGTGGTGAACCGGCCGTACTGGGTTCGGATCAGGAGCGCGGGAGGCCCAGCAACTGCTCCGCGGCGACATTGCGCAGGATCTGCTCGGTGCCGCCCGCGATCGACAAGCAGCGGCTGAGCAGGAACTCGTACCGCGCGTCGGCGGGGTCCTCGGGGCCGGCCACGGCACCGTCGGGACCGAGGCTGCGCAGGCCGGCCTCCGCGACCGCCTGACGGTGGCGCACGCCCACCAGCTTGCGGACGCTGGACGCGGCACCGGGGTCCTGCCCGCCGACGCTGGCGATGACGGCCCGCAGGTCGAGGAGCGAGCAGGAGGCCGCCTCGGTGATCAGCGCACCGAGCTCGCCGCCGTCGACGTTCGCGCCCGGTTCGGCGATGAGCGCCTCAAGGCGCGCGCCCAGGCCGGAGCCGCTCATCGCGACCCGCTCGTTGGCGAGCGTGGTGCGAGCGAGCCGCCAGCCGCCGTCGACCGGCCCGACCACGCAGTCGTCGGGCACGAAGACGTCCTCGAGGAACACCTCGTTGAACCGGACATCGCCGGTGATCTCCCGCAGTGGCCGCACGTCCAGGCCGTCCGACAGCATGTCGACGAGGAAGTAGGTGATGCCCTTGTGCTTCGGCGCGTCGGGGTCGGTGCGGGCCAGGCAGATCGCCCAGTCCGCCTCGTGCGCGAGCGAGGTCCACACCTTCTGGCCGGTCAGCGACCAGCCGCCCTCGACCCGTGTCGCCCTCGTGCGCAGCGACGCCAGGTCCGAGCCGGCCTCGGGCTCGCTGAACAGCTGGCACCAGCTGATCTCTCCGAACAGGGTCGGCCACACGAAGCGCTCCGCCTGCTCGGCGGTGCCGTGCTCGAGGATGGTGGGCGCGGCCCACGCCCCGATCACGAGCGTCGGCCGCTCGATCCCGGCCGCCTCGAGCGCGCCGTCCAACACGATCTGCTCGGCCGGGCCCGCGCCGCGGCCGTAGGGCGGATCCCAGTGCGGCACCAGCAGTCCGGACTCCGCCAGCGCACGCCGTTGCTCGTCCGCGGGAAGCTCTGCGATCGCCGCGACCTGTGCCGCGGCGCCCGCGTGGTCACCGTCCACCTCGTAGTCGAGCCCCCTGCGCACGCCCGCCCGGGCGAGTTCCGCGGCGCGCGTTCGCCAGCGCGACGAATCGCCCAGCAGCGCCCGGAGCGAGGTCGCGCGACGCAGGTACAGGTGGGCGTCGTGCTCGAAGGTGAAGCCGATGCCGCCGAGCACCTGGATCGCGTCCTTGGCGTTGTCCACTGCGGCGTCGAGCGCGCCCGCGGCGGCGACCGCAGCGGCGAGCAGGTGCTCCGGGCCCGCCCCGAGAGATCGAGCAGCGTCCCACGCCAGCGCGGCGGATTGTTCCGAGCGGCAGAGCATGTCGGCCGCGATCTGCTTGACCGCCTGGAACGAGCCGATCGGCTTGCCGAACTGCACTCGGACCTTGGCGTACTCGGCGGCGGTGCGCAGCGACCAGGCCGCGACCCCCGCGGCCTCCGCGGCGGCGAACGCGGCGAGCGCCGCGCGGGCGTCGTCCGAGGTGACCCCGGGGACCAGGGTGTCATCGCCGAAGACGGGGTCCTCCAGACGGACCCGCGCGAGGGGGCGCGAGGTATCGAACCCGGCAACGGTTTCCACGATGACTCCGGGGTGCCCGGGCGGCAGCAGGTGCCACGCGGCCTCGGGCGAGGCCACGAGGAGATGCGAGCCCGGGGTCGCGTCCGGGGCGAGCGAGCCGTCACCGTCGACGACGAGTGCGGCGCGTGCCTCCCCCGCAGCGAGTGCGGCCCGCACGTCCGCGAGCCGGTCCGTTCCGCGCAGGTGATGTTCCAGCAGGACACCGACCGCGATGGTGCCGGCGATCGGACCGGGGGCGAGGACTGCGGTCGCGGCTTCGACGGCGGCGGCCGCATCGTCGGCGGTCCCGCCGAACCCGCCCAGGTCCTCGCTCAGCGTGATGCCGAAGACCCCGATGTCGGCCAGGCCGCGCCACGCCTTCTCCACGGCGCCGGGGTCGCCGGAGCGGACGGCGTCGACGGGGTGCGCGCGGTCCGCCCAGTCACGGATCGAATCGGCGAGGGCGATCTGGACATCGGTGAGCGCGAGGGCCATTTCTCCGGGGTCTCCTTCGGTCCCGCGTCAGCGGGGCTGGGCAGGGGTGCTGGACGGTGCGGCGGCCCCGGAGGTCGACGGTGCGGCGCTCGACGGTGCGGTGGAGGGTTTCGGGGCCGTCGCCCCCGCGGGGGCGCTCGGCGGTGCCATTCGTAGCGTGACGGCGCCGGTGCGGCCGCGAACGGACGCCAGCGCGGTGTCGAGCAACTGCCCGCCGTTGATGGTCGAGAGGGGCTCGGCCATGGCCCGTACCGACGGGAGCACCAGGTCGGACAGGTACTGCACGCTGGGCGCCGCGCCGTCCTCGAACTTCTGAATGATCTTGAACAGCTCGAGCATGCCGTTCTGGATGACGTTCGGGTAGTCGCCCTTGCTCATGTAGTTCACGGAGTACGGCGCCATGTCGCTGTAGCCCTTGCCGAAGGTCCGCAGTGGCTGGTCGAGGCTCAGCAGCAGTGCGCCGACGTCGCCCGCGCGCGGGGTGATCGAGTTGAAGGACTGCATGAGGTCCTTGATGTCGGGCAGCTGCCGCAGGATCGATGTCGCGGTGAGCAGCGCGCCGGCGTCGATCGTGGGCACGGTCTGCTCGCCGGCGGGCAGTGCCTCGTCCGCACGAGTGAGGAGACGCTGCACCGTCGCGGGGTCGAGCTGTTTCATCAGGCGCGACAGCGAACTCGACAGCGCGCCGACGGTGGAATCGGCGGTGTCCACGACGCCCTCGAGGCGGGCGCCGTCGGGGACGGGCGCACCGTCGCCCTGTGCGATGGTGAGATAGGTCTCGCCCAGCCCGGACAGGTTCTGGACCCGGATCTTCGCGCCGGAGGTGATCCGGGTGTCCTTGGCGTAGCGGACCTCGACCTCCACGCGGTCGGCGTTGACCGCGAGGGCACGTACCTTGCCGACCTCGACGCCGCGGTCGAGGACGCGGGAACCCTCCTGCAGCCCGTTGGCGTCCGTCAGCTGGATGAACGCCGTGCGCTGCCCCGAGGGCGAGAACCATTGCACGCCCTGCTGTCCCAGGAGGAGGACCGACACCACGACGAGCGCGATCAGGCCGAGGGTGGAGGCGATGGAGGAACGCGTCATCGGGCCTGTCCGATCAGTCGGAGGACCTTGACCATGCCGGGCGAGAGGTCCTGGCCGCCGGCGCCGGTCACGGAGTCGAGCCGGACGACGGGCTTGTCGAGGAACGGGACCAGGTTCTTGTTCACCAGGATCGATCCGCCGTGGATCGCCGTGCCCAGCGACACCATGTCGGCCGTGAGCAGTTCGAACAGGTCCGACGAGCTGTTCATGAGCGGGATCAGCCACGTGCCCTGCTGCAGCATGCTGCCGACGGCGGGCAGCAGGGCGCCGATGTTCGACATCATCTTGCCCTGATTGCGCCAGTACTTGAGGTGGTAGGGCGTCAACGTGTCTTTGAAGTTCTTCTCCTGCTTGGCCAGTCGGTCCGCCGTCTCCGTGGCGGAGTCGAGAAGCCGGTTGACCTCCGCGGTCGACGACCCGATGCCCGTGACATCGCGGCTGAGCTGATCGGAGAGCTGCTTGAACTGCGGACGGTCCTTGGGCACCGCGGTGTTGAGCCGGTTGATCGTGCGGCTGATCTCCTGCACCGAGCCGCTGCCGAAGTAGTCCGCCAGGATGGTGAGCGTGCTCTCCACCGAGCGGGGCGGGCTCGTCTGGGACAGGGGCACGACCGAACCCGCGCGCAGCGGCGTCGCGGAGCCGCTCGGCGTCGCCGGCGCCTCGAGCCGGACATAGGCCTCGCCCAGCAGGGTGTCCTGCAGGACCGACGCGTGGATGTCCGAGGGCAGCTCGACCGATTTGTCCACCCGGACGGTCACGGTGGCCGCATCATCGCCGAGGTCCACGGCCTTGACCCGGCCGACGGTCAGTCCGCCGAGCGAGATCCGGGCGCCGATGGGAAGGTTCAGGACGTCGGCGAACTGCAACTTCACGTCGTACTGGTCGCCACCGCCGATCGGGTTGCGCATGTCCATGTTCGCCGGGCTCACCGTGCAGCCGGCGAGCAGCACGCCCGCCGTCAGCGCGATCGCCGCGGCGACCGACCGGGGGAGCCAGCGGACGGGCTTCCGAGTGCCGAACATCATCGACCTCCCTGCAGGGGCAGCTGGAGCAGGTTGACGGTGGCGGTCTGCGCCTTGCCGGCGACGACCGAACAGCTGCCGGGCGCCTGGGCGTTGATGCTCGCGCAGAGCTTCGCCGGATCAGCGGTCGCGACCGTGGTGACGGGTACACCGGCGACGGTGCTGGGCGCCTCGTCGCCGCCCCGGGGCAGGTACGGCGCGATCTGCGAGCCGAACACCGGGAGCGTCCGTGCGAGCGCCTCGTTCGAGCGCACGCCGGTGGCCGCGAGTCGGACGGCGTCCGCGGCCATCGTGCCGCCGGGCCGCAGGATGCTGCCGTAGCGGCGCATCGCGTCGTCGCCCACCAGGACGAACACCGGGAGCGCCTGGAAGATCTCCGATACCGCGGGGAAGGTGACCTTGCCGTACTGGTCCAGCACGTTGCCCGCGTGCTGCAGGGTGAGCAGCAACTCGCCCCACTGGGAGTCCATGCTCTGCATCAACGGTCGGAGATCGCTCACCACGGTCGTCACATCGCCGAGGAATCCCGCCGGATCGCTGAGCAGCGTGGAGAGATTGGTCAGCGAGCGCGAGGCCTGCGGCGGCACCGACGGGCCGACCTCCGTATCGAGCCGGGTGAGGAGCTTGCCCAGGTCCGCGGAGGCCCCGCCCTCGGTGACCGAATCGACCAGCCGGGTTGCCGCGGAGGTGGTCTCGGAGATCGACTTCGGCGTCGCGGTCCGGTCGCGGGCGATGCACGTCCCGGGGGAGAGCGTCGCGCCGGACGAGTAGTTGCCGACCAGCTCGAGTGATCGGTCCGCGAGGATCGAGATCGAGCGGGTCACGGCCTTCACGGTGGCCGGAAGGGTGCGCCCGGAGACGTCGAAGGTGACCTTCACGCCGTCGCCGTTCGGCTCGACCTTGCGCACCGAACCGATCTTCACGCCCATCTGGGTGACGTCGTTGTTCGGGGAGAGGCCGATGCCGTCGGCCAGATAGGCGCACTGGGTGGTGGAAGCAGCTGCGGCAGTGCCGATCGCGGTGGGCACGGTCGCGGCGACGAGCGCCGCGGCCGCCGCGATCAGGGAGATCCTCGCGGGGCGCATCAGCAGCTCACCGTCGCCGTCGGGAAGCAGAGGCGGCTGGCCAGCACCGTGTCCGGTGACATGGGCTTGCCCTGCTTCTCCAGGGTCTTCTGCATGGTGTCGATCGTCTTCTGCAGCTCGGCGATCATCGCCGGGATGGTCACGTTGGTGGTCTTCAGCGCGGACTCCATCTTGGTGAAGGCATCGCCGAGGGTGTCGCGGTACTTCCAGTACAGGTCGAGGAAGGGCTTGATCTTGCCGAACATCCCGTCGAGGCCCTGGTAGGCGATGCCGAAGTTCGCGGCGGTCTGATCGAGCGTCACGATCGCCAGCGACGCCTTGTGGATCATGTTCATGATGGTCTCGCGCTGCTTGGCGAAATCGGTGGTGTACTGCGTGCTGATGTTGATGATCCGGCCCACCTGATCGCGCTGGTCGGTGAGCTGCCCGACCAGCGAGTTAACGCCCTCGACGATGTTGTCGACGGATCCCGGGTTCGAGTCGAGGCCGGTGCTCAGCGCCTTGATCGACGCGGCGAGTTGCGTCCGGTCGACCGGGACCAGCTTCTCGGGCGTGTCCTGCAGCAGGTCGCCGATGCTGTACGGCAGTTCCACCCGGGTGCGGGGGATCGGCTTGTCGCCCAGGGCCGCCCGGCCGGCGGAGGTGACCGCCACGTAGAAGCCGCCGGCGACGGTGAGCATGCGGACGGAGACCGAGGTTTGGTCGCCCACGAACACGGAGTCGTCGATGCGTGCCGTCACCTCGACGTCGTCCTTGCGCAGGTCCACCGAGGAGATCGATCCGATGCGCACGCCCGAGGCGCGCACCTCGACGCCGGGCTTGATGAGCGCCGCGTCCTGGGTGACGAACATGATCTCCTTCTGCCCCGGCGGGCGCAGGTACACGTACGCCAGGCCCGCCGTGAGTAGCAGGGCCACCGCCACGGCGATCGCGCCGATCCGCGTGCTGCGGTTGATGAGTCCGCGCCAGGGCGGACGTCCGGTGAAGATCATTTCAGGCACACCGTCACATTCGTTCCACCGGTCAGCACGGTGACCTTGTTCGGGAGTTGCGCCGTGCCCTTCGAGCACGGCGCCGGCGGCGCGCCGAGCAGGGCGGCGACACCGGTGAACAGTCCGGGCAGCTTGCCCATGGCTTGGACGGCCGCGCCCGGATCCTTGAAGGCCGTGCGGACGAGGTTCTCCACGTCGAGGTCCTTGGACAGGCCGAGTGCGGTGAGCACCCGGTTGGTCGCGGCGCCGAACCCGGGGCCGTAGGTGGCGGTGCGCCGGAACTCGTCGAGATTCTCGAGCACCTTCGTCAGCAGCAGGTCGAAGTTGACGATGAACTCCACGACCTGCGGCGAGTAGTCGTTGATCATGTTCGCGACCCGGGTCACATTGTCGATGAGGGTCTTGATCACGGTCTGCCGGTCGGCCAGGTTGGCGGTGATCCTGTCGATCGCCGCGAAGGTCTGCGCCGCGGTGGTGTCGTCGCCCTGCAGGAGACCGAGCAGGTTACGAGTGAGATCGTTGACGTCCTCGGGGCTCAGCGTGCGCAGCACGGGCGCGAGACCGTTGAACAGCGTCGTGATGTCGAACGACGGGGTGGTGCGGCCCATCGGGATCGTCGAGGTGGGCACCCCGCCGGCGGAGGAGCCGGGTTGGACCTCGATGAACCGCTCTCCGGTGAGGTTGCGGTACTTGACCGCGATCCGCGTGGTCGACGTGACGGGGTGGTCCTTCTGCGCCGAGAAGCCGACCACCGCCTCGTTGCCGTTCCCATCGGCCGCGCTGCGGACGTCGACGGAGGTGACCTTCCCGACGAGCACGCCGCGCAGCCGCACGTCGCTGCCTACGCGCAGGCCCGACGCGTCGGACAGATGCGCCTCGTAGTCGCGGGTCTCGCCGCCCGCCGGATTGCGCAGTGCGGCGAAGATGCCCGCGGCGACGACCAGCGTGACGATGAGCGCGATGGCCAGTGTGATGGCGGCGCGGGTGTTCTTCGCGCGCATGTCAGCGGCCCCCCTCGAGCACTGAGGCGGCTGCCGGGATGCGGTCGGCGATGATGTTCATGCGCAGTGCGGTGCCCTCCGGGACGGTGATGAAGGCGTTGTTCAGGCCGGTGATCAACGGGACGATCTGGCGCGGGACGCTGACGGTGCGCATCACCTTGGTGGTGCTGTCCATGATGACGCGCAGGAGGACGGTGCCGGAGGTGAACTCGGCCTCGTGCGAGCCGAACATGTCGGCGAGCGGGGTGAAGAAGCCGGTTCCCAGCAGGGTCGCCGTCTTGTCGATCTTGTCGTAGTTGTTGACGATGTAGTCGAGGGACCCGGCGGCCTCGCCGCCGCGCATCTGGGGGACGAACCACCCTTCGAAGGCGCCCTCGACCAGGCCCGGCACCCCGTCGAGCGTGGTGCGCACGGTGTGCAGTGTGGTCGCGATGGGGACCTTGACCGTCAGTGCGTTCTGCTGCTCGACGGAGAACGCGACCTGCAATAGCGGGGTGATGGCCTGCGTGTACGCGGTGGCCTTCTTGGTGACCTCGATGAGCTTCGGCGTCATCACGCCGGAGACGGAGACCGCGCTCCGGGTGAGCAGGTCCGAGATGGTGTCGTTGCTCGACATGGGGCGCAGAGTGCTGCCGGAGCGCAGGTCCCCGCCGCCGCTCCCCGGGACCAGGGCCATCTCGGTGACGCCGAAGTAGTTGCCGGGCTGGTAGCGCACCGACAGCGCGTCGGTCAGGCCGCGGATGCTTCCGCGATCCAGCCGGACCGCGACCTTGGCCTGGCCCGCGCGGGGGATCACGACGGACTGGACCTCGCCGATCGGGACGCCCCGGAGCGTGACCCGCGTGCCCGCCTTCACGCCCGGACCCACGTCCGCGGATTCGACGGTGACCGCGAGGCGGCTGTCCGATGCCGGAATGCGGGAGGAGATGAAGCCGGCCAGGGCCGCCACCAGGATGGCCGCGACCGTCGCGGCGCCCACGACGAAGAAGACCCGCTGTTGGCGTTGCGGTGTGCCACCGAGCAATTCGTACACGGCTCCCCCTAACCCTTGAACACGATCTCGGGCGTGATGCCCCACATCACGATGGTCATGATGAAGTCGAGCGTCAGCACGGTGACGAGGCTCGCGCGCACGGCGCGGCCGCTCGCGAGGCCCACGCCCTCCGGGCCGCCCTTGGCGAAGTACCCGTAGTAGCAGTGGATGATCGTGACGGCCGCGCAGAACACGAGGGCCTTGACCGTGGACAGCGCGATATCGCCGGGGCTGAGGAACTGCTCGAAGTAGTGGTTGTAGGTGCCCTGGGCCTGGCCGTGGAAGACCACCACGATGAGCTTGCAGGTGAGGAAGCTCAGCAGCAGCGTCAGCAGGTACGCGGGGAGAACCACGACGATGCCGGCGATCAGGCGGGTGCTGACCACGTACGGGATCGAGCGGATGCCGAGTGCTTCCACGGCGTCGATCTCCTCCGCGATCCGCATCGAGCCGATCTGCGCGGTCATCCGGCAGCCGGCCTGCGCGGCGAAGCCGATGCCCGCGGAGATGGGGATCATCTCGCGGATGTTCGCCAGGCCGCCGATGACGCCGGTGAGGGGGCCGAAGCCGATGAGGTTCAGGCCGGCGTAGGCCTCGATCGCGACGGCGGCGCCGCTGGCGGCGCCGAGGATGACCATCATGACGACCACGCCGCCGTCGACGATCACCGACCCGCGGCCCCACGCGAGCTGCTTGAGTACCCGCGAGGTCTCCCCGCGGTACCTCTTGAGCGCGAGGGGAACCAGGTAGATCGACTGTGCGACGAAGACGACGGCCTCGCCGATCCGGGCGACGAGTCCCGCGGGTCTCGAGGCCAGTGCGCTGCGTTTCGTCGCCGTCTCGGGTGCCTCGGCGGGAGCGGGCGTGTTCGTGGTCATCTCACGCCACCTGACTCGGGAAGAACATCGTCTGCAGCTGGGTCAACCCCAGGAAGGACAGGAAGATCAGCGTGATCGACAGCACCACCGAGGAGTTCACACCGTCGGCGACGCCGCGCGGGCCGCCCGAGGCCTCCAGGCCGCGGAGACCGGCCACCAGGCCGACGATCATCGCCCCGGTCTCGGCCTTGAGCACTGCGAAGGCGAGGTCCGACGGTGCCGAGAACGCGCCGAACGACGACCAGAATCCGCCGGAGCTGAGCCCGAACTGCCACACCGAGACCGTGAGCGCGACGATCATCGCGACCGCGACGATCGCCACGAGCAGCATCGGTGCGATGAGCATCAGCGCGAGCACGCGGGGAGCGATGAGCCGCGCGACCGGGTCGACGCCCATGACCTGCATGGCCTGCAACTCCTCGCGCACCGTACGGGAGCCGAGGTCCGCCGCGATGGCGGAGGCGCACACGCCGCCCAGCAGCACGCCGGTGGCGAGCGGCGCACCCTGGCGGATGATGCCGATGCCGCTGGCCGCGCCGACCAGGGAGTTCGCCCCGACGGTGTCGACCAGGGCGCCGACCTGCACCGATACCACCGCGCCGAACGGGATCGCGACCAGGATCGCGGGCAGGGTGGTCACTCGAAGCAGCGTCACCGCCTGCGTGATCGTCTCGCCGACCGCGAAGTTCCGTTTCAGGACACCGCGCACCGTCCACGTGATGATCTGCCCGGCCAACAGGACCGATCGGCCAACCGTGGACAGGCTCTTGGTGAAGATCGCCGCCAACTGATACAGCCGGTACAGCGTCGCGGCCCTCATGCCGTGCCTGACGAACGCGCCATCGTCTGTCCCTCTCCCTGAATTATGGGAAGGAGCGTATCAACAGTCGGGCAGAAATAGTACGTGTTTCAGTTTTTCGGTGTGGGACCTGTCGTGAACAGGTGTTTTGTCAGTCTTTGATCAAGAGGTCGACGGCCACGGAGAGGCGCTTCTGCACCTCGGTGGCGGATGCGCGATGGGTGACCCAGGCGACGAGGTTCGCCATCCACACATCGGCGATGAGGTGGAAGGTGTCGCGTTGACGATCGTCCGGGTCCGCCACGCCGAGCGCGTGCGCGAACATGTCCTCGAGCAGGCGGCCCACCCGCTCCACCTCGGCGGCGGCCGTCGCGTCCGCGAACATGAACGCCCGCACCATGGCCTCGGTCAGCAGGGGTGCCCGCTGCAGTGCCTCGGTGTTGCGGTCCAGCACGAACATCAGCCGCTCGGCCGGCGTATCGCCGGGGATCTGCACCTTCCCGATCCGCTCGCCCGCCCGCTCGAACTGGCTGACCAGGCCCGCGACCAGGAGGTGCACCTTCGACGGGAAGTATCGGTACAGCGTGCAGAGCGCGACGTCCGCCTTCTTCGCCACCGCGCGCATCTGCACCGCGTCGTAGCCGCCCTTACGGGCCAGCGCCAGCGTGGCGTCGATGATGCGCTTGCGCCGCTCGCGCTGCTCCGCGGTGTCGAGGTCCTCCCGCGGCGGAGCTGCGGTGGCGGTAGCGGTAGCGGCGGGGATGCCTTCGGGCGGCATGAGTGGTCACCTCTGGATCTCGTCGGCCGCCGGTCGATGGTCCGGGCGGTCGGTCGCGTTTGATGTCGCGACAATTGAAACAGGTTTTCGGCCCGGACCTGTGCGGTCCGCGATGGTTCGGTCGAAGATCACACGATTTTCCGGCGTCAGCGCGCCGTCTCGCGGCGCGCGTAGTCCGCCTCCACCCCGGCCTTACCGGGCTCCCACCACGCGCGGTTGCGCCGGTACCACTCGACGGTCTCACGCAGGCCGGCGTCGAGATCGGCGTGTGTCGGCTCCCAGCCGAGCTCGCGCCGGAGCTTGCTCGAGTCGATCGCGTACCGCAGGTCGTGCCCGGCGCGATCGGGGACGACGTCGAAGTCGTCCGCCGGGCGGCCCATCACCTCGAGGAGGGTGCGGAGCACCTCGCGGTTGGATCGCTCACCGTCGGCCCCGATGAGGTAGGTCTCGCCGATCTCGCCCCGGTCGAGGATGGTCCAGACCGCGTCGTTGTGATCGTCGACGTGGATCCAGTCGCGGACGTTCGCGCCCGCGCCGTACAGCTTGGGGCGCTCGCCGCTGAGAATGTTGGTGATCTGTCGCGGGATGAACTTCTCGACGTGCTGGTACGGACCGTAGTTGTTGGAGCAGTTGGAGATCGTGGCCCGCACGCCGAAGCTGCGTACCCACGCCCGGACCAGGTGGTCCGAGGACGCTTTGGACGCCGAATACGGGCTCGACGGGCGGTACGGGGTGTCCTCGGTGAACCGCTCCGGGGTGTCCAGTGGGAGGTCGCCGAAGACCTCGTCGGTGGAGATGTGGTGCAGCCGGACCTCGTGCCGGCGCACGGCGTCGAGCAGGACCGCCGTGCCGCGGATATTGGTGTCCAGGAAGGGCCACGGATCGCTCAGTGAATTGTCGTTGTGCGTATCGGCGGCGAAGTTGACCACCGCGTCCGCGCCCGCGACGACCTCATCGACGACCGCGGGGTCGACGATCGAGCCCTTGACGAAGTCGATCCGCTCGCGCACCTCGTCCAGCGAGGCCTCGTTGGCGGCGTAGGTGAGTGCGTCCAGGACCGTGATCCGCACGTCCGGGCGGGTCGCCACGGTGCGGCGGACGAAGTTCGCGCCGATGAACCCGGCGCCGCCGGTGACCACGATGTGCATATGCATACCGTAGCCCGCCGAGGGTGGGACGTAAGGTGGTGCGCATGCGAGGGATCATCCTGGCCGGGGGAACCGGGAGCCGGCTGCACCCGATCACCGTCGGCGTCAGCAAGCAACTGCTGCCGGTCTACGACAAGCCGATGATCTACTACCCGCTTTCGACCCTGATGCTCGCGGGGATCCGGGAGATCCTCGTGGTCACGACGCCGGAGGACGCCGATCAGTTCCGTCGGTTGTTGGGTGACGGCTCCCAGTTCGGCGTGCGGATCGACTACGTCGTGCAGCCGAGCCCGGACGGCCTCGCGCAGGCCTTCGTGCTCGGTGCCGACTTCATCGGCGACCAGACCGTGGCGCTCATCCTGGGCGACAACATCTTCTACGGACCGGGCCTCGGCTCGCAGCTGCGGCGCTTCGACGGGATCGAGGGGGGCGCGGTCTTCGCGTACCGGGTCGCCGACCCGCGCGCCTACGGTGTCATCGAGTTCGACGGTGCCGGTCGCGCGATCGGGTTCGAGGAGAAGCCGGAGCGGCCGCGCTCGCAGTACGCGGTGCCGGGCCTGTACTTCTACGATCCCTCCGTCGTCGAGGTGGCCCGGAACCTGAAGCCCTCGGCGCGCGGCGAATACGAGATCACCGACGTCAACCGGCACTACCTGAACGAGGGGCGGCTCGCCGTCCAGGTGTTGCCGCGGGGGACCGCGTGGCTGGACACGGGCACCTTCGACGCCCTCGCCGATGCCACGGGCTATGTGCGCGCAGTGGAACAGCGACAGGGCACCAAGATCGGTGCGCCCGAGGAGGTGGCGTGGCGCAACGGATTCATCGACGATGCGCAGCTGCTCGCGCACGCCGACCGGCTCACGAAGTCGGGCTACGGCGGTTACCTGCGCGGCCTGCTCGAGGAGGACCACCGATGAATGTGCGGGAGCTGTCGATCGCCGGCGCGTTCGTTCTCGATCCGATCGTCCGCCCGGACCCGCGCGGCGAGTTCTTCGAGCTGTTCAAGGGAACCGCCTTCCGCGCGGCCACGGGGCACGATCTGGTGGTCGCCCAGACCAACGTGTCCGTCAACCGCGTGGGCGCGGTCCGCGGCATCCACTATGCGGATGTCCCTCCGGGGCAGGCGAAGCTGGTCGCGTGTCTCCACGGATCCATCCTCGATGTGATCGTCGACCTGCGCGTCGGATCGCCCACCTTCGGTGCCGTCGAGACGGTGCGCCTCGACTCCGAGGCGCACCGCACGGTGTACCTCGCGGAGGGGCTGGGGCACGGTTTCTGCGCCCTGACCGACGGTGCCGTGGTCGCGTATCACGTGTCGTCCGAGTACAACCCGTCCGCCGAGCACGGCGTGGATCCGCTGGACCGGGAGCTCGCGATCGCCTGGCCGGACGACGTCCCGCCGATCCTGTCCGAGAAGGACACGGCGGCGCCGTCGCTGGCCCAGGCGCTGGCAGCGGGTGCGCTGCCGCGGTGGCTCGGCTGAATCAGGCCCGCTCCGAACGGTTCTCCCGTGCTCGACGCTCGAGGAGCCCCCGTTCACCCTCGTTGCGGGTGCGACGGGCGGCATCGTCGAACTGCTCGGCCGCCTCGGCGTGCCGACCGGCGCGGGCGAGGAGGTCGCCCCGGACACTCGGCAGCAGCGGGGACTCGCGCAGCGCTGCCGGATCGACGGCGTCGAGGATCGTCAGTCCCGCATCCGGGCCGAGGGCACGGCCGTGCGCCACAGCGCGGTTGACCTCGACGACGGGGCCGGGCGCAGCCTCGGCGAGCGCGTCGTAGAGCGTCGCGATGCGCCGCCAATCCGTCTCGCCGGGAGCGCGGGCGCGGGCGTGCTGGGCGGCGATCTCCGCCTGGAGGAAGTACCGGCCCACGGGAATGCCCCGCGCGGCGAGGGATTCGGCCCGCTCGAGCGCGACCAGGCCCCGTCGGATCAACAACGCGTCCCACCGGCTGCGGTCCTGATCATCGAGCAGAACCGGTGCGCCGTCGGGGTCCGTGCGCGCGTCGAGGCGTGAGCCCTGGAGTTCGAGCAGGGCCTGCAGGCCGTGGGTCTCGGGCTCGTCCGGCGCGAGTCCGGCGAGCATCCGCGCCAGCCGGATGCCCTCGCGTGCCAGTTCCGGTCGCATCCAGTCGTCGCCGGCGGTGGCGGTGTAGCCCTCGGTGAAGATCAGGTAGATCACGGCCATCACATCGTCGAGGCGGCGCGTGCGCTCCTCGCCGACGGGCAGCTCGAACTCGGCCCGGGCGGTGGTGAGTGTCTTCTTCGCGCGGGAGATCCGTTGCCCCATGGTCTTCTCCGGAACCAGGAAGCCGCGCGCGATCTCGGCGGTGGTGAGGCCGCCCACCACGCGGAGCGTCAGCGCCGCGCGCGACTCCGGCGTGAGCGAGGGATGGCAGGACAGGAAGATCAGGCGCAGCGCGTCGTCGAAGATGAAGTCGACCTGCGCGTCGAGGTCGGGCATACCGTCGTCCTCCCGCAGGCCGCGGCCGATCTCCTCGGTCTTGCGGCGCAGAGTCTCGGCGCGGCGGATCGCATCGACGCCGCGGCGCTTCGCGGTGGTCATGAGCCAGGCCGCCGGGTTGATGGGGACCCCGGTCTCCGGCCACTGTTCCAGCGCGGCGACCAAGGCGTCCTGCGCGAGGTCTTCCGCGAGCTGGATGCTGCGGGTCATGCGGGTCAGCGCGCCGACGAGGCGCGTGGACTCCGCCCGCCAGGTGGCGGTGATCGCTTCGGCGGTGGTCCCGGCTGGCACTTCACCAGCGTAGGCGGGATCACCGCCGAAGCGTCGGCGGACGGGCCGTCAGGCGTCCGCCGGAGTCGGCGGCTCGTCCGAGATCTGCCGCAGCGTGGAGACCATGCTCACCTCCGGCCAGTGGGTGGCGTGCAGCTGGGCGAACTCCTCCGATGCGGCGATCGCCTGCTCGAGGGAGTCGTACTGCAGTAGTGACCAGCCGCCGACGATCTCCTTCGATTCGGCGTAGGGGCCGTCGACCCGGGTGATCTCGCCCTTGCGGACCACGAAGTTCACCGCGTCCTCCGTGCCGTACAGGCCGCCGCCGTCGAGGAAGTGGCCCTTGGCCGCCTGCTCGCCGATGTAGACGTCCATCGCGTCGAAGAGGGCCTGAGGCGGCGCGCCGACCTCGGGGCCCTCCGCCATCCGTACGAATCCCATGAAACGAGGCATATCGATCAGTCCTTCTCTGTGGTGGGTGGAGCGTGTCTCACCGGTACGTCGAACGGGTCGACCCCGCTTCGACATCATCCCTACAGAAAGTTTCCCGCGGTCGGCGAACGAGGCTATCCGTCCGCTGTCAGAGCGCGGTGAGGACCGGCAGCGGCGGCAGCGAGGTCTCGTACAGCCAGGACCGCCACAGCGCGCGGAGCGGCTCGGCGCTGTGCTTGGCGGCGAGGGTCACGAAGTCCTCGGTGGACACGGACTGATGGGCGAACTCGGAGGTCCACTCGTGCAGCAGGGAGAAGAACGCCGGATCGCCCAGCGCCACCCGCAGCGCGTGCACGGTCAGGGCGCCTCGCTTGTACACCCGGTCGTCGAACATCAGGTCCGGGCCAGGATCGCCGACGACGATGTCGGTGGGCGATGCCGCCAGCTTCGCGTAGTACCGCGCCGCCATCTGCTGGGTCGTGGCCTCGCCGCACTCCTGGGCCCACAGCCACTCGGAGTAGCAGGCGAAGCCCTCGTGCAGCCAGATGTCCTTCCACCGGGTCAGCGTCAGCGAGTTGCCGAACCACTGGTGGGCCAGCTCGTGGGCCACGAGCCGTTCGGCCTGCCGCGTACCGTCGCAATGGTTGGCCCCGAAGATCGAGACGGTCTGGGCCTCGACGGGGATCTCCAGCGTGTCGTCCGTGACGACGACCGTGTACCCGGGGAACGGGTACGGGCCGAACCAGCGGGTGAAGGCGCGCATGATGCGTTCCTGATTGCCGAAGCTGCGCTGGAAGTCGGAGGTCAGGCGCGCGGGGACCGCGGCCCGGATCGGCACCGGCTTGTCGGCGACCTTGAGCAGGTCGTACGCGCCGATCTGGATGGTGGCCAGGTACGACGCCATCGGCGCGGCCTGCTCGTACACCCACGTGGTGTGGGCGGCCGAGACCTTCCGGGAGACCAGCTTTCCGTTGGACACCACCCGGTAGGGGGAATCGGTGGTGATGGTGATGCGGTACGAGGCCTTGGATGCAGGATGGTCGTCACACGGGAACCACGACGGTGCGCCGCTCGGCTGTGAGGCGACGATCACGCCCTCCGACAGCTCCTCCCAGCCGACCTCGCCCCAGGTGGAACGGATCGGGCGGGGCGTTCCCGCGTACCGGATGGAGATCGTCATCGCCGCGCCGGCGGGGACCTCGTCGGCGAGCGTGAGCGTGAGCTTGCCCCCGCGGTGGGCGTAGCGCTGTGGACGGCGACCGTTGACCGAGATCTTCGCCGCGGTGAGGGCGTCCGACAGGTCGAGCGAGAAACGCTTGAGCGGCTCGGAGGCCGTTGCGGTGATCTCGGCCCTACCGTCGAGCCGGTTGCTCTCGACCTTGTAGCTCAACTCCAGGTCGTACCGGGAGACTCGGTACCCCGGATTGCCGTGGCCGGGGATGTACGGATCCACCGCGCGCGCGTGCTGCGGATTCGGTGCGGCGACGAGCTTCGGGCCGACCGATTTGCGCACCACGGATCGCACTTCCTTTCGCTGGGGTTCGGATGATCACCTTACCGGCTTGCGCAGCGTCACGGTGGTGACGCCGCCGTGCGGCGCGGGCTCCGGATCCGAGACCGTATATCCCGCGCGCTCGTACGTCCGGATGTTGCGCTCGCTGCCGGCGCCGGTGAACATGACGAACTCCTGGGTGCCCCGAGGTGCGAGGGATTCCATGAGGGCGATCAGCTCCGTGCCGAGCCCGCGCCCGGCGAGGTCCGGCGCGACCATCACGCGACCGATGTGCCAGCGGTGGTTCGGCTCCGCCTGGCCGCGGACCGCGCCGATCAGCCGACCGTCGAGCCGCATCACGAAGGTCGCCCACTGGGATGCCCACCGCAGGATGTCGTCGTGTGTCTCGGTGAGCGGCGGGATGTCGAGACTGTCGTTCGCGATCGCCTCCTGCACCCAGCAGCACCGCTGCAACACGAGCAGTTCCGCCACGTCGCTCGGCTGGAACGGGGTGATCTCGAGCCCGTCGCTCACGGGAGCCCTTTCGTCGGGGGTGTCGGGGCCGGCCTCAGTGGCCGGATCGCCGGATCAGTCGCGCTTGCGCTTGCCCTCGTTGAAGATCCACGGCGAGATGGGGTTGCCCTGCCATTTGGTGTTGGCGGGCACGGAGTCGCCGCGCATGACCAGCGAGGCGGGGCCGACGGTGGCACCGTCGCCCACGGACGACGCGGGAAGCGCGACGCAGTGCGGGCCGAGGGTGGCGCCCTTGCCGAGCACGACGGTGTCCATCGCCATGATGCGGTCGTGGAACAGGTGCGTCTGGACCACGCAGCCGCGGGAGACGGTGGCGGCGTCGCCGAGGGTCACCAGGTCGGCCTCGGGGAGCCAATAGGTCTCGCACCACACGCCGCGGCCGATCTTGGCACCCAGCATCCGCAGCCACAGGTTGAGGATCGGCGTGCCGGTCGCGGCGTGCGCGAACCACGGGGCGGCGACGCACTCGACGAACGCGTCGGAGAGCTCGTTGCGCCAGACGAAGGACGACCACAGCGGGTGCTCTTCGCGGCCGATCCGCCCGACCACCAGCCACTTCGCCGCCGCGGCGACGCAGCACGCGATGGCGCCGGCCACCAGCAGCGTCACACCCGAGAGCAGTGCCGCGAGCCACCAGCCGACGTTGATCGCGAAGTAGTTCAACGCGACCAGCGTCGCGAGGCCGAGGCCGAAGCTGACGAACACCGCGAGCAGGCGCGCCGTCTCGACGGATCCACGGGCCAACCGCAGGCCGAGCGACGGGTTGTACGTGAAGGTGGAGTCGGTGTTACCGGCGGTGCGGCGCAGGCGGACCGGGGGAGAGCCGAGCCAGGAGCTGCCGCTCTTCGCCTTCGACGGGGTGGCGCTCAGGACGGCCACCAGGCCATCCTTCGGGACGCGACGGCCCGGCCCCGTCATCCCCGAGTTACCGAGGAAGGCGCGCTTGCCGATCTTGGCCTCGTCGATGCGCATCCAGCCGCCGCCGAGCTCGTAGCTGCCGACCATCGTGTCGTCGGCGAGGAAGGACCCGTCACCGATCGTGGTGAACTTGGGAATGACCATGGCCGTGGAGATCTCGGCGTCCTTGCCCACCTTGGTGCCCAGCATCCGGAACCAGATCGGCGTCAGGAGCGAGGCGTAGAGCGGGAACAGGAAGGTGCGCGCGGCGTCCATGAGCCGCTCGGTGGCCCAGACCTGCCAGCCGACGCGGCTGCGGACGGCGTGGTACCCGGGCCGCAGGCCGATCGCGAGCAGCCGGACCGCGATCAGGGTGAGCAGGGCGTAGACCGTGAGCGAGACGAGGACCGCGATCGGAAGGATCGCCAGCCCGTGCAGTGCGGCCTCCCTGAGGTAGGCGTCGTCCCGGACGAACCAGCCGATGAGTGCGAGGCCCGAGGCGATCGCGACCATCGGCAGTCCGGCGAGCAGCACGGAGCTGACGCCGTAGACCCACACCCAGAAGGGCTTGCGGGGCGGGTGCTCCGCGGGCCACGGGTGCTCGGCCTTGCCGATCTTCTCCGCGGGCGAGCCCGCCCAGTGCTGCTTCGCCTTGACCTTGCCGAACACCGCGGAGCCGGGCCCCACCTCGGCGCGCTTACCGACCTTCGCGCCCGGCAACAGCGTGGACCGCGCTCCGATGGACGCCTCCTCGCCGATGCTGATCTCGCCGATGTGCAGCTCGTCGCCGTCGAGGTAGTGCCCGGCGAGGTCGACCTCGGGCTCGACGGACGCGTAGTCGCCAAGCTCGAGCATGCCGGTCACGGGCGGCAGGGCGTGCAGGTCGACGCCGCGGCCGATCTTCGCGCCCAGCGCGCGGGCGTAGTAGATCATCCACGGTGCGCCGGAGAGGTTCTCGGCGCCGGACGCGGCGGTGAATCGCTCCGCGATCCACAGCCGCAGGTGCTCCGGGCCGCCGCGGCGGTAGACGCCGGGCTTGAGCCCGCTGAGCAGCAGGCGGCACGCGATCACCGACAGTGCCATGCGCCCGATCGGCGTGATGAACACCAGGAACAGGACGAGGACCACCCACCAGTTCATGGTGGGGAGCAGGGTCGAGCCGGTGGCCCGGGCGAAGACGTTGTTGGCGATCGCCATCCACGTCAGCCACTGCAGGCCCGTCAGCGTGGTCAGCGGCACCGACAGCAGGATCTGCGCGAGCCCCGTCGACCTCGGCGTCGGCCGCACATCGCGCGGTTCGGCGACCTCCGCGGGCCGCAGCGACTCCAGGTACGCGGCCAGGGATCCGAGCCGGGGGTGGTCGTAGAGATCGGCGACCGTGATCGACGGGTACTGCTCGCGCAACGAGGTGACCAGCTGCGCCGCGCTCAGTGACCCGCCGCCCTCGGCGAAGAAGTCGGCGTCCTCGCTCGTGATCGATGCGCCGAGGATGCCGGCCCAGCGCTCCGCGACCCACGCCGCGGTGCCGGCCAGGTCGCCGGTATCGGTGTCGTCCGAGCCGGGAAGCGGCCAGGGGAGCGCGTTGCGATCGACCTTGCCCGAGGTGCGGGTGGGCAGCTCGTCCATCAGTGCGAGCCGCGGCACCAGCGCCGCGGGGAGCTCCTTCGACAGCAGCTCGCGGGCCGCCTTGAGGTCGAAATCGGGGTCGGTCGACGCGAGGTAGCCGACGAGCATCGACGTACCGGCCGAGTTCTTCCGCACCGCGGCGGCAGCGCCGGACACGCCCGGCAGATTCTGCAGCGCCGTGTCGACCTCGCCGAGCTCGATCCGGCGACCACCGACTTTCACCTGGTCGTCGGCGCGGCCTTCGAAGAGCAGGCCCTCGAGCTCGAGCCGCACGAGGTCGCCCGAGCGGTACGCGCGATCCCACCCGAGGCTCTCCATCGGCGCGTACTTCTCGGCGTCCTTGGCCGGATCGAGGTAGCGGGCGAGGCCCACACCGCCGATCACGAGCTCGCCGGACTCGCCGACCGCGACGGGCAGCCCCGTCGTCGGGTCCACGACGGCCAGGTCCCAGCCCTGCAGGGGCAGGCCGATCCGGACGGGGCCCTGCCCGTCGAGCGGTGCGGCGCACGCGACGACGGTGGCCTCGGTCGGGCCGTAGGTGTTCCACACCTCGCGTCCGTCGACGGCGAGCCGCTGCGCCAGCTCGGGCGGGCAGGCCTCGCCGCCGAAGATCAGCAGGCGGACGGCCTCGAGCGCCTCGGCGGGCCACATCGCGGCCAGGGTCGGCACCGTCGAGACCACGGAGATGTCGCGGGAGACGAGCCAGGGCCCGAGGTCCATGCCCGAGCGCACCAGCGAGCGGGGTGCGGGGACCAGGCAGGCGCCGTGGCGCCAGGCGAGCCACATCTCCTCGCAGGAGGCGTCGAAGGCGACGGACAGTCCGGCGAGCACCCGGTCGCCGGGCTTGAGGGGCTCGGCCTGCAGGAAGAGCCGGGCCTCGGCGTCGACGAAGGCCGCCGAGTTGCGGTTCGTGACGGCCACGCCCTTCGGGGTGCCCGTCGAACCGGAGGTGAAGATGATCCAGGAGTCGTCCTCGGGCGTCGGCAGGCGGTTGCCCGGCTGGGCGGTCCCGGCCTCGATCGCGGCCGCCCGTTCCTTGGTCGACGGTGCCCGCCAGAGGCCCTCGCCGGTGAAGATCGCGGCGGCGACTGCTTCGCCGAAGACGAGGTCGGCGCGCTCCTGCGGGTCGTCGGCGTCGACGGGGACGTAGGCGCAGCCGGCCGCGATCGTCGAGAGGATCGCGACATAGAGCGAGCGGTGCCCGGAGGGCATGCGGACGCCGACGCGATCGCCCGCCACGACACCGCTCCGTCCGAGGAAGTCGGCGCCCTCGAGCACCTCCTCCCACAGTTCGGAGTACGTGAGGACGACGTCTCCGTCGTCGATCGCCGGCGCCTCGGGATGCTCGTCGACCGACGCCCTGAGGATGTCGATCAGCGTGCGGGGCTCGGGTGCGAGCGGGGAGAGCAGGTACTGCGGGGGGATCTCGTGCGGGACCACGGTGGTCGACTTCCTCCGGTTAAGAGAACGGGGACGACAGAGAGCACAGAACTTCGGGTTGATTGTGTCAGGTCACAGGAATCCTGCAGCAGGGGCTTCCGGCGTTACTATGGCCGTATTGATTACCGGCCAGTAACAAGGAGTGATCGCGATGGCCGTCGTCGCCCATCGAGGCCGCAGTCTGCGTGCGTTGATCGTGCTGTGGTTCGTCCGGATCGTGATGAAGACCGTTTTCCGCGTCTTCCCGATGAGTGACCGGACCCTGCCGCTGCTGCGCGCCGCGGAGCCCTACCTGAGCCGGGTGCCGCAGTCGGTGCGCGGTGTCCGGATCGAGAAGATCGTCCTCGGTGGCGTGCCCACGGAGCGGATCGTCCCCGACGGTGACGCCGATCCGCACCCGCGCGCGGCCCTCGTCTACTACCACGGCGGTGCCTTCATCGGGTGCAACCTGGACACCCATCGCCGCATCGCGGTCCTGCTGGCCCGCGGCCTGCGCGTGCCCGTCTACAACGTCGAGTACCGGCAGTACCCCGACGGTGGCGTCGGAACGTCCGTCGCCGACGGTTTCGCTGCGTACCGCGAACTGCTCGACTCGGGCGACTTCGATCGGATCCTCGTGGCGGGCGACTCGGCCGGCGGCTTCGTGTGCGCGAAGGTCATCGAGTACGCCGGCGAGGCGGGTATCCAGGCGCCGACCGCGTTCGCGGGCTTCTCCCCCTTCCTCGACATCAGTGCCGAGTTGCCGCGCTCCTCGCGTCACGACGCGATGCTGCCGCTCGGCAAGATCCGCAAGCTGCGCACGGTGCTCGGCCGCGGCCCGGAGGAGCTCCGCGGCCCGGAGAACATGACCACCGACGCGACGGCGCGGTACTTCCCGCCCACCATCCTGTTCGCGGCGAGCCGCGAGGCGCTCGAGCTGGACTCGCTGGAGTTGCACGCGTCGCTGGACCGCGCGGGCGTGGAGAACGAGGTGCACCTCTACGACGCTCAGGTGCACGCCTTCGTCGTGGGCGCCGGGCTCACCCCCGAGTCGTGGGCCGCGTACCAGACGGCGGTCGCCTTCCTCTCCGAGCAGCTCACCGAGGCGGAGACGGACGCCACGCGCAGCGACGCGGCCTGAGCCGGCTGAGCAGTCCCGCTGCGAATACGCCGAGGCAGAGCGCGGCGAGGTAGGCGACGGCGCCGTCGGGCGACCAGGGCGGGGCGAAGATCAGCTCCTGCCCGCTCGCGTAGACGGCGTTGAGGAAGGGCATGTACCGCTGGGCGTTCGCCGCACCGGGGACGAGCGCGATGCCGGGCTCGACGATCTCCGCCCACCCGACGCCGGCGATCAGTGCCGCGATCGGGTGCCGGAGCAGGAGCCCGATGCCGATCGCGCCGCCGACCAGCAGGAACGCCGTGATGCCGCCCACCAGGACCATCCGCACGCCCGCGGCGCTCGCCAGCCGTACGTCGCCGTAGACGCGGGGGAAGACGTGGGGCAGCGCGGCGAGGGCGAGCGCGGTGAGGCCCGAGGTCGCGGCCGCGGCGAAGCCGCCGAAGACCAGCCAGCGGGCCGTGGCACTCACCGCGGGGCTCGGGGCCAGGAAGCGGTCCCACTCCCGGCGGGCCGATCCCGCCGCCGTGTACGCCGCGACCGCGCAGCACGCCACCGGGGTCAGCGACAGCAGCCAATAGGCGGAGTTGGTGGTCGAGACCGCGGTGACCTGGACGGACGACGCCAGTCGCGCGACCCGTTCCGCGAGGGCGGCGACCGCGAGGGTCACCGCGGCCGGGGCCGCGATCGCGAGCGCCAGGAGCACCGCACCCGCTCCGCGGGGCCCGCCGACCCGAATCGCCTCCGCGCGGGCGGCCCGGGCGAGGGCCGTCATGCCGCGGTGCCGATCGCGCGGAGGTAGGCGGTCTCGAATGCGGCACCGTCGGCGAAGTCGCCCGGGAGGTGCTCCGCGACGATCCGCCCGCCCTCGAGCACGGCCAGCCGGTCGCCGGTGCGGAGCGCCTCGTCGAGGTGATGCGATGCGACGAGCACGCTCGCGCCGCGTGCGGCGAGGCGCGTGAGCACACCCCGGAACCACAGGGCCGCATCGATATCGAGGCCGTTGAGCGGTTCGTCGAAGACGACGGCGCCCGCGTCGGGGAGCAGTGCCGCCGCGACCGCGACGCGTTGCCGCCAGCCCAGGGACAGGGCCCCGATCCGGGCCCCGGCCACCTCGCCGAGGCCGGCGTCGCGGATCACGACGTCCACGCGCGCGGGCGGGCACCCCGAACCCGCAGCGACCCAGCGCAGGTGGCGGTGGACGGTGTGCGCGGGGGCGGCGGCGTCCGGGCCCAGGTGCAGACCGATGCTCCCGCCGGGATCGACGGTGCCCGCGCTGGGCCGGAGCAATCCGGCGACGGCGCGGAGCAGCGTCGACTTGCCGGCGCCGTTGCGTCCCAGTAGGTAGGTCACGGCACCGTCGGGGACGGTGAGGGTGACGTCCTGCAGGACTGGGCGCCGAGCGCGGTGCACCCGCAGCTCCTGGACGGAGATCATCAGGCGTTGCAGAAGATGGGCAGGCCGACGGCCTTGACGCCCTCGCACATCGAGCTCGAGGCGAGCTTCCAGTTGCCGCCCTCGCGGACGAAATCGACCTTCATCCGGACGGTGGGGATGCCGACCGAGCTCGCGGTCAGGTTGCCGGTGACCCGGTTGCCGTTTCGCGCCAGCGGGCCCGTCACCTCGCTGGAGCCGCGCGGCGCGCGGAACAGCCCCAGGGTGTACACGGTGCGGGGCACGACGACCGAGGACATCCCGCCCTCGACGTTGGCCGCCTTGTCCGCGTCACTGGCGGGCGTGGTGACGATGAACTGCACCAGGTCGTTCAGCTCGGCCGCGGTGGGGTTCTCCGAGGTGACGCGGAACCCGGCGCCGGGGGCGGCGAGGGCGGGAGCGGCGGGCGCGAGTGCGGCGAGGGCCACGAGGGTGGCGGCGACAGTGCGTGGGCGGATGGTCGGCATCGGGTTCCTCTCTTGCCGGACGGTGGTCGCCCGGATAAAAAGGAGTCTTACTCATTTAAATAAATAAGGCAAGGCTGGCCTTGTCGAGACTGTCGTCACACCGAGCGTGTCGCCATCGGAGCCAAGCGGACGCTGATCGCGCAGTCGCCGTGGGGATCCGGGTGCACGCGCACCGCGTACTGCGAGCCGAGCGAAGGCGAGGAGATCGCCAGGGCCTGCTCGATGGCGCCGCGGACCACGCCGCGCGCGATCTCGGGGGAGTCGCTCGCCAGGCTCTGCAGCGGGCATGCGCAGATCTGCAGAGTGTGGGTGCCGAACGCGCTGGTCGTGGACTCGATCTCGAAGCCGAGCCCGCGCAGGATCGTGCTCGCGACGGCCGCGGGGTCCGGCAGGCCGTCGGACGGCGCGGCGACGGCGCGCGACGCGGCCCACAGCCGGCCGGCATCCGCCGCCGCCCGTTCACGCAGCTCGGGCGTGGGGCCGAGCTGCGCGAGCAACAGTCCGAGGAGCTCGGCCGTCGGCGCCTGCGGGCGGGCGGCATAGGTCACGCGCGGTCGGCCGACGGTCCGCCGCTTGTCCGGTGCGGTCTCGGCCAGCCCGGACTCCACCAGGTTGGTCAGGTGGAATCGGGCGGTACTCACGTGGACGTCGAGCGCCGCTGCGACCTCCGTGGCTGTCAGTGGGCCCTGCGTGCGGATGAGGGTCAACACCCCGTCGCGTCCCGCCGACTCCATGTTCATGACCTCCCGGACCTGCTCGCCCGGGGCCCGGGCGTTCACCCCACCAGTATGAGGGTGACGTCGGCGTCGGTGACCGCGGTGAGTGAGTGCGGTACCCGCGCGTCGATCTGCGCCGCGCGCCCGGGCTCGAGGAGGGTCTCGTCGCCGCCGACCTCGAGGGTGACGGTGCCGCGTTGCCCGAGGAGCACGATCGGGCGCGGTGCACTGTGACCGGGCATGCTCTGACCGGCGGCGAAGGTGAGTTGGATGATGCGCGCGGCGTCGGTGCGCTGCCGCAGGCTCACGTCGGGTGTGTCGCCGTCCTTCGCGGTCCCCGTGGCGAGTCCGTCGACCGCTGCCCAGCCCGCGCTCACGCTTCCGCTCGCTTCACTGCGACGATCTCGATCGCGGCCAGGTTGGCCTTGTGCCGGGTGAACACCGAGCGCATCGCGAGAATGCGTTTGCGAGCCGCACCGTCGCGCAGGACATTGCCCACGAACCGCAGGGTCCGCACCAGGCCCTCGTCGGCGATCACCCGCCGCGGCTCGAGCAGCGCCATCGGCGCGAATCGCACCACCTCGACATCGAAGCCCGAGCGGTCGAGCGTCGCACGCCATTCGTCCTCGGTGAGCGGCCGCGCATTCACCTTGATCGACCGGGCGAGCGCCTTGCGGATCTCGGTCTTGGTCTCGTCCGGCAGCGTGTCCGGATGCAGGGCGAGTTCGTGGATCGCGTACCGGCCTCCGGGACGCAACACGCGATGCGCCTCGTCGGCGATCTCCTTCTTTCCGCGCTCGGTCTGCATCGTCAGCATCGCCTCGCCGATCACGACGTCGGCGCTGGCCGCGTCCAGGCCGGTGTGCTGAGCTTCCGCGACGACGACGCGACCGTTGGCGCCCACCGTCGCGCCGGTCCACCCCGCCGCCGCGGGGTCGGACTCGACACCGACGTACGACGCCGGCGAGCGGCTGACGATCTCGGCGGCCGTCTTCCCGAGGCCCGGGGCGAGCTCGACCACGTCGGCATCGCGCAGACCCGCGTCGGTGAGCAGGTCCTCGGTCATCTTCCGGCCGCCGGGCCGGAGCACCCGCTTGCCCAGGCGGGCGAGCAGCCAGTGCCCGGGCAGGTCCTCGGTCCTGCGAGCGTGCAGCGGAAGTTCGTTGGTGGGTTCGGGCATCGCGCCGCCTCTCTCGGTATTTAACGGAGAGTATTGCACTAAATAGGTGAGCCTTGCCAATGCCTATCGCGACGGGTCGCCCACAGTACCGCGGACGCGGGTAGGTTCGATCACCTCGACGAAGGAGACCTGACATGGCCCTCACACTGCAGATGATCAACCTGGACTGCGCCGACGTCGCCGGACAGGCGGCGTTCTGGTCGCAGGCGCTCGGCGTGCCCGTCGACGAGAACGACGGCAACGCCTTCATGCGCACCGTCGGATATCAGAGCCCCGCGCTCCCGCGCATGATGTTCCTCAAGGTGCCCGAGGGCAAGACCGTGAAGAACCGGATGCATCTCGATCTGCACGCGGACGACCGCGCCGCCGAGGTCGCGCGGCTCGTGGCCCTGGGCGCCACGCACCTGCGCGACCACGACGAGTGGGGTGTGCAGTGGGCCGTGCTGACGGATCCGGAGGGCAACGAGTTCTGCATCGCCCAGGGGTGATTCAGCGAGCGTCGGTGAGCCGCCACGCCGCCGCGGAGTCCTGAGCGCGCCAGAACCGCGCGAACGGTCCGCCGGCGGCGAGCAGCTCGTCCGGTGTTCCGGATTCGACGATCCGCCCGTCGTCGAGCACGATCACGCGGTCGGCCCGCCGGATCCCCGCCCGACGGTGCGCCACGATCACCCGGGTCCGCGCGGTCGCGTCGGCGGACAGGGCATCGACGACCGCCCGCTCATTGACGTTGTCGAGCGCGCTCGTCGCCTCGTCGATGAGCAGGATCGGGGCGGGCTTGAGCAGGGCCCGGGCGATGCTCACCCGCTGGCGCTCGCCGCCCGACAGCGCGGTCCCGGCCTCGCCGACCCGCGCGTCGAGGCCGCCCGGGATCCGGTCGACCAGCTCGTCCACGCGGGCCAGTGCCGTGGCCGCCGCGATGCGCTCGGGCGATGCCGCGAGGTCACCGGCGCGGACGTTCTCGGCGACGGTGCCCGCCACCAGATGGGGCTGTTGGAAGACCACGCTGGTCAGCGCCCTACGCGAGGCGAGGTCGAGGTCGGCGACATCGGCGCCGTCGACCAGGATGCGGCCGGACACCGGTTGGTACAGGCCGGCGAGCAGGCCGAGGATCGTGCTCTTGCCCGATCCCGACGCTCCGATGATCGCGGTGGTGGAGCCGGCCTCGAGGACGAGATCCAGGTCGCGGAGCACCGGGTGGTCGGGGTCGTCGTAGTGGAAGGTGACGCCCTGGAACTCGATGCGGGGCGCGCCGTCGATCGCGCGGGCCGCGCTGCCGGTCGGCGCGATGGGACCGTCGAGCACCGCCTTGATCCGCCGCATGGTCAGCCGCGTGGACTCCAGACCGCCGGAGAGGAGGCCCAGCGTGGTGAAGGGCTCGAGGTAACGCACCGCGACCACGATGAGGGCGACCGCGGCGGGCGCGGTGAGATCGCCGCGCAGGGTGAGCCAGGCGGTGGTGCCGGCGAGCGCGAAGAGCGCGATCTGCCCGGCGACGCCGAAGACGATCTGCCCGGGGACCTGGAGGAGCAGCAGACGCATGGTCGCGCCGTGCTGGCGGCGCAGCGCCTCGCCCGCGAGGCTGCGCTCCGGCTCGACCCGACGGGAGACGCGCAGCGCCTGCTGGGTCCGCGCGAACTCGATGACCCGCTCGCCGAGCAGCGCGTTCGCCTCGTCGGCGAGGTGGTCGGCCCGCCGGCTGATCGCTCCGCCGGCCCACAGCGCCCCGAGCAGCAGCGGCACCCCGGCCAGGGCGACCAGGCCGAGCTGCCATGCGATCGGCACCAGTGCCAGGCCGAGCGCGACGGGAAGGAGCAGCGCCGTGAACAGCGGTAGCACCAGGTAGACGACGAGACCGACCAGATCGGGTCCGGCCGCGGCGATCGCCTGCCGGGCGGTCGAGACATTGTCCGCGCCGAACCAGGTGAGTTCGATCCGCGAGAGTCGTTCGGCGACCGCGTGCTGGGCGCTGCTCAAGGTGTGGAAGCCCAGCTCGTAGGCGGCGCGCGAGGTCGCGGCATCGATGATCCAGCCGAGGACGGCTGCCGCGGTGAGTGCGCCGAGCCACCCGAGCGCATCGGAGTTCCGGCCCTCGAACAGGGCTGTGAGCAGGGGGATCAGCAACACCACCCCCGCGGCGCGAGCCGCGACCGAGACGAACGCGAGCACCAGGAAGCGCACCACGAGCGGGCGTCGGTCGTGGGGGAGCAGGGCGAACAAGGTGCGGATCATCGGGTCTGTCCCATCGACGGGGCCGCGGGGCGCGCCGCGTCCCAGAGCGAGCGGTAGGCGCCGCCCGCGGCGAGCAGGTCGTCGTGTGTGCCGTGCTCGACGATCCGGCCCCCGTCGAGCACGACGATCGCGTCGGCGTCGGCGACGGTGTGCAGGCGGTGCGCGATGACGAGCACCGTGCGGCCCGCGGCGAGCCGGCTCAGGGACTCCTGCACGAGGTACTCGGATTCGGGGTCGGCGAACGCCGTCGCCTCGTCGAGCACGAGGACCGGCGCGTCGGCGAGGATCGCCCGGGCGATCGTGAGGCGTTGGCGCTCACCGCCGGACAACGCGGGATCCCGTCCGAGCGGCGTGTCGTAGCCCTGGGGCATGCGCAGGATCCGCTCGTGGATGTTCGCCGCCCGGGCCGCATCCTCGATCCGCTGCGGGGTGGCGTCGGGGTCGGCCAGCGCGATGTTCTCGGCGACCGTGCCCACCACCAACTGTGTCTGCTGCAGCACGAATCCGAGACGGGCGTACAGCTCGTCGGCCGTCAGCGTCGAGATGTCGCGGCCGCCGACGGAGATCGTGCCGGCGTCGACGTCGTGGAACCTGGCGAGCAGAGCGGCGAGCGTCGACTTGCCCGAGCCCGACGGCCCGACCAGTGCGGTCACCGTGCCCGGCGCCAGGCTCATCGAGATGTCGTGCAGCACGGGAACGTCCGGTCGGTAGCCGAAGGTCACGCCGCGGACCTCCACGGCGCCGGGCGCGACCGCCGCGGCATCGTCGCCCGACGGTGCGCGCGTCGCCAGCTCGGGCTCGTCCAGGACGGTCTGCAGGTCGCGGGCGGCGATCATGCCGGAGCGCAGCCCGCTCAGGCCGTAGCCGATCCCGAGCAGTCGGACGCCGAAGGTCGCACCGAGCAGGAGGAAGGGCACCAGATCGACCGGCCGGGTCCAGCCCTGGATCACGAAGAGCGTTCCAGCGGAAGCGATCACCCACAGGAACGTGGTGGGACGGGTCACGATGTCCATCACGGTCTTGGTGCGCACGAACGGGCGCTGCCAACCGGCGAGGAAATCGATGTAGCCGTCCAGGCTCCGCTGGAAGCCGGACGCGAGCACGCCGCCGAACACCCGGATCACGGGCTGCGCGTCGAGGTAGGCGCCCGCCTCGCCGCCCATCCTGTCGACCCACGCCTGATGCTGCGGAATCTGTGCCGACGATCCGATCACCATGCGGTACATGGCGATCACGTACCCGAGCACCGGCAGGAGGAGGAACAGGGCGATGCCCCAGTCCACCGTGAACAGGTAGACCAGTACGGCGATGGGCGCCACCACCGCGGAGACGGCGTCGAGCGTCGCATGCGTGACGAGATAGTGCAGGGCGAGCGTGTTGTCCTGGATCAGAGTCTTGACCCCGCCGGAGCTCCGCGCGGAGAACCAGCCGAGGGGCAGCCGGGCCAACTTGCCGAGCAGGCGGCCGCGCAGGTCGCGCGAGAAGCGCGCATCGACGGCGTGCAGCCATAGCATGAGCGCCGACTCGAGGAGCGTGCCCACGCCCAACAGCACGATCGCCAGCACGCCGATCGACCACAGGTCCGCCGCGGGTGCGCCGTCCAGCAGCCGCCGGCTCAGCTCGATGAGCAGCAGGTAGGGGGCGAACTGCAGCAGGGTCACGACGGCCTGCGCCACCCCGGCGAGGATCAGCGTGCGCTTGAGCGGTGCGAGCAGTCGTCCTGCGCCGGCCGCGCGCCAGTGGCCCTGTGGAGCAGGGGTTTTCGACGGTGCATCGGGTCTCGGGTCAGGACGGATGACGGCCCCGTCGGACCCGGTCTCCGGCGCCTGCACCCCGGACGCGGGGGCGGCCCCATCGGGCTCGGAGGGCGATGCGGCACCGTCGGACTCGGGACTGACGGGGGCGCGCTCCTTGCCCATGGCCTTGCCCTGCGACCAGTAGGCGAGGGCGTGCGTCTCGGATCGCGGGAAGCCGAACTCCTTGAGCCGCGCACGAATGAGCTTGAGCGATCCCTGTTCCGGCCCCGCCCATGCGTACCAGTTCGACCAGTCGCGCGGCTCGAGGGCGTCCGCGAGCGAGTGCGCGCCCGCGCGATGCACCCAGTGCACCCGGAGCCGGGGGTGCGGGTTGATCGGCAGCTCGCGGTCGGCGGGCTCGTGCTCCTCGAGGTAGGCCTCGACGGGGATCTCGGGCGGCATCGCGGCGATGATGGTGTTGATGGCGGGGATCGACGCGGAGTCGCCGATCAGCAGGTAGCCGGCGGGCGGAGCATCCTGCGGGATCTCGAGCGGGACCGAGCTCATGTAGTTCACGGCCAACTCGTCGCCCGGTTCCGCGGAGCGCGCCCAGTTCGACGCGGGACCCGCGGGCTCGTGCAGCACGAAGTCGAGGGCGAACCGACCGGACGGGGCGTCCACCTCGGAGAAGGTGTACGCGCGCTGGAACTCCTTGCCCGAGTCGTCGGGGAACCAGCAGCGGATCCAGGAGGTGGGACCGTCCGAGACGACGTCGAAGAGCGTGTCGGAGTGGAACCGGATCCGGATGCAGTGCGCGGCGCGCTGCTCCTTGTCCACCACCGTGATCGCGTAGTCCTGCGCGCCGAACGCCCGCATGACCGCCCCGCTGAACCCGCGTGCCATATCGCCGCCCTCCCGCCGCGCGCCCGGGCGCGGGTGCGTCGGGGCGTCGAGGCCATCGGTATGGAGGTTAGCCTAAGCTCGGTCTTTCGTCGACGGGTCAGGCCGCCTGATCGGCGAACTGGGTGCGGTAGAGCTCCGCGTACCGCCCGCCCTGCGCGAGCAGGGTCTCGTGCGCTCCCCGCTCGACGATGCGCCCGGCCTCCAACACCAGGATCTCGTCGGCGGCGCGAATCGTGGACAACCGGTGCGCGATCACCAGGGACGTCCGGTCCGCCAGCGCCTCGCCGAGCGCCGCCTGCACCGCCGCCTCCGAGGTCGAATCGAGGTGTGCGGTGGCCTCGTCGAGGATCACGACCGAGGGCTGGGCGAGGAGCAGTCGTGCGATGGTCAGCCGCTGTCGCTCGCCCCCGGAGAGACGGTAACCCCGCTCGCCGACGACGGTGTCGAGCCCGTCGGGCAGGTGCTCGACGAGGTCGTCCAGTCGCGCGCGGCGGAGAGCGTCGTGGACCTCGGCGTCGGACGCGTCGGGATTCGCGAGCAGCAGGTTCGCCCGGATGCTGTCGTGGAACAGGTGCCCGTCCTGTGTCACCAGGCCGACGGTGCCGTGCAGGCTCCGGGCGGTGATGTCGCGCAGGTCGGTGCCGTTCAGGGTGATCGCCCCGCGATCCGGGTCGTACAGCCGGGTCGCGAGCTGCGCGATCGTCGACTTGCCCGCGCCCGAGCTGCCCACGAGCGCGACCATCGAACCCGGTGCCGCGGTGAAGGACACGTCGTGCAGCACCGTCTCGCCGCCGCGGGTGTCCAGCTGCGCGACCTCCTCCAGGGAGGCGAGCGAGACCTTGTCGGCCGAGGGATACGCGAAATCGACGCTCTCGAACCGCAGCTCGGTGGGGCCCTTGCCGATGGTGCGCGCATCCGGGGCGTCGCGGACCATCGGTTCGAGGTCGAGGACCTCGAAGACGCGCTCGAACGAGACCAGGGCGGTCATCACCTCGACCCGGGCGTTGGCGAGCGCGGTGAGCGGGACGTACAGCCGGGTGAGGAGCAGCGCGAGCGCGACCACGGCGCCGGCCTGCAGCTCGCCGCGGAGGGCGTAGAAGCCGCCGAGGCCGTAGACCAGAGCCAGGGCCAGGGAGCTGACCAGCGTCAGCATGGTCACGAAGGTCATTCGCGCCATCGCGGTGCGGACGCCGATGTCGCGGACGGCCGCGGCGCGCCAGGCGAATTCGTGCGATTCGATCTCGGGCCGCCCGTACAGCTTGACGAGGGTGGCGCCGGGCGCCGAGAAGCGTTCGGTCATCTGGTCGCTCATCGACGCGTTGTGCCGCGCCGCTCGCCGCGACATCGCCGCGATCCGCACGCCCATGCTGCGCGACGGGACGATGAACACGGGGAGGAGCACGAGCGCGAGGAGCGTGATCTGCCACGAGATGCTGAGCATGACGCCGAGCGTGAGCGCGAGCGTGACGACATTGGTGACGACGCCGGCGAGGGTGTCCGAGAACGCACGCTGCGCGCCGAGGACGTCGTTGTTGAGCCGGCTCACCAGAGCGCCGGTGCGGGTGCGGGTGAAGAAGGCCACGGGCATCGTCTGCACATGGTCGAAGACGGCGGTCCGCAGCTGGTAGATCAAGCCCTCGCCGATGCGGCTGGAGAACCAGCGGGAGAGCAGGTCCACTCCGGCGCCCGCGAGGGCGATCACCGCGATGAGGATCGCGAGCTCGACGACGGTGCCGGTGGGCCCGCCGCCCACGATCCGGTCGACGACCCTGCCCGCGAGCAGCGGCGTCGCCACGGCCAGCAGGGCCGAGACGACCGAGAGCAGGAGGAACCAGGTCAGGCGCCAGCGGTGCGGCCGGGCGAACGGGCCCATCCGCCGCAATGTCTCGCTCGGGCGCCGCGAGGGTGCATCGAGCGACCGGTTCCCCTGATACAGCGTGCTCCACGCGACCGATTCCATGCTCATGCATATAAGGCTAGGACCTCAAGTGACCTTCATGTCCACCCGTTTTCGCTCCACGCGAAACGGAGGGGCGCGCGTCACACCGATCGCGCGGAGTCGCGGGCCTTGACATCTCCTGGGATTTACATGAGTCTCAATAATCACAGCTGCAACATTCGTCACAGGATGTCGTGCGTGACCGAAGGAGACATCGGATGCCCGTGTGGATCGACGGAGGCCCCCGTCGCTCTCCGCGTGCCCTGGCGACCCGCGCGGCGCTGGTCGCGGTGGTGCCCGCGCTGCTGATCGGCGGCGCGCTCGCCGGATCGGGCGCACTGCCGGCGACCACGCTGGTCGACGGGCCCAACGACACCGCCCCCGGCGGTGCCGGCGGGCACGGTCGGGGCATGAGCCAATTGGGCGCACTCACCTACGCCAAGCAGGGGTGGAACGCCGAGCAGATCCTGGCCAAGTACTACCCCGGCACCACGCTGGGCCGGGTGAACACCGGCCTGCCGGTCACTGTCCGGCTGACCGAGCAGAGCAGGCTGGATGTCCTCGCCCCCGCGGGCGGCATGATCGCGGGGAAGTCCCTGGCGCCCGGTCAGGCGGTCAGCATCAGCGGGACCACGGCGACGGTGCGCTCGGGCTGCGGCGGGCCGGTGCTCGGGACGCTCGACGTGCCGGACGGCACCGTCAGCCCCATGACGAACGACCAGTCCCTCGCGCCGAACCAGGTGCTGCGGTTCTGCGGCAGCAACATCGGCTACCGGGGCCGCCTCGCGGCCCGACCCGACGGCGTCATCAACATCGTCGGCGTCGAGGACTACGTGCGCAGCGTGGTGCCGGTCGAGAACTCGCCCGGCTGGGCCGACGAGGGCGGAACCGCCGCGCTGCAGGCGCAGGCCATCGCCGCCCGTTCCTACGCCCTCGTCCGCGGAGCCGCGCGCGGCGAGCAGTTCGACGACACGCAGGGCTCGCAGGTGTACGGCGGGATCGACAAGGAGGACCCGCGCACCGACGCGGCCGTGTCCAGCACGAGCGGTCTGGTCATGGCCCAGAACGGCCGCGTCTACGAGACCGAGTACGGCGCCTCCCGCGCCGACGATCCGGCGGTCGACCCGGTCCGGTGACTCGGGCCGCAAGCTCCGCCGGCCGCACCGTCGGGCGCGCGTACCGGGCGACGTCGGGCATGTGCGCCGAGCGCCGTCGACGCGCGGACCGTTCCCAGTAGGCTGGACCGCATGGCGAAGTTGCAGCTCGGGTACAAGGCATCGGCGGAGCAGTTCGGGCCCCGTGAGTTGGTGGAGATCGCGGTCGCGGCGGAAGCCGCGGGAATGGACTCGGTCGCGGTGAGTGACCACTTCCAGCCGTGGCGCGTGAACGGCGGCCACGCCCCGTTCTCCCTGGCCTGGATGGCCGCGGTGGGCGAGCGCACCGAGCGCGTGAAGATCGGCACCTCGGTCATGACCCCGACCTTCCGCTACAACCCCGCGGTCATCGCCCAGGCCTTCGCGAGCATGGCGTGCATGTACCCGGACCGCATCTTCCTCGGCGCGGGCACCGGCGAGGCGCTCAACGAGTACGCGACCGGCTTCCAGGGCGAATGGCCCGAGTTCAAGGAGCGGTTCGCCCGGCTGCGCGAGGCCGTCCGGCTCATGCGTGAGCTGTGGAGCGGCGAGGTCGTGAACTTCGAGGGCGAGTACTACCACACCAAGGACGCCGTCCTGTTCGACATCCCGGAGCGCCCCGTGCCGGTCTACATCGCCGCGGGCGGCCCCGTCGTCGCCAAGTACGCGGGCCGGATGGGCGACGGCATGATCTGCACCTCCGGCAAGGGCATGGAGCTCTACACCGACAAGCTGATCCCCGCCGCGGCGGAGGGCGCCGAGCTCGGCGGACGTGACTTCGACGCGCTCGACAAGATGATCGAGATCAAGATCAGCTACGACCCGGATCCCGCTCTGGCGCTGGAGAACACGCGCTTCTGGGCGCCGCTCTCACTCACCGCGGAGCAGAAGCACTCGGTGAACTCGAGCGCCGAGATGGAGCGCCTCGCCGACGAACTGCCGATCGAGCAGGTCGCCAAGCGCTGGATCGTCTCGTCGGATCCCGACGAGGCCGTGGCCGCCGTCAAGCAGTACGTCGATGCCGGCCTGAACCACCTCGTGTTCCACGCCCCCGGCCACGACCAGCGCCGGTTCCTGACCAACTTCCAGCGCGATCTCGAGCCCCGCCTGCGTGCGCTCGGCTGACCCGCGGCTGGAAGAGTGATGCTCATGGCCGCGGATCGAGCACCGAAGACGACCAGCATCTACATCGCGTCCCCGGAGGGCGACACGGGCAAGTCCACCATCGCGCTGGGCGCGATGAACCTGCTCACATCGACCGGCTGGACGATCGGGGTGTTCCGGCCGATCCCGCGGTCCACCGGGGAGCAGCGCGACTACATCCTGGAACTGCTCATCGAGCAGGCGACCGCCGACCTCGACTACGACGAGTGCGTGGGCGTCAGCTACGAGCAGGTGCACGAGGACCCGGACGCCGCCATCGCCGAGATCGTGAGCCGCTTCCACGCCGTCACCGACAAGTGCGACTTCGTGCTGGTCCTGGGGTCCGACTACACCGATGTCACCACCCCCACCGAGCTGTCCTTCAACGCGCGGATCGCCGCGAACCTCGGGTCGTCGATCCTGCTGGCGGTCAAGGCTCTGGATCGCACGCCCGAGCAGGTCGTCCTGGTGGCCGAGCAGTCGATGGCCGAGATCCGGGCCAACCACGCCCACACCGCGTCGATCATCGCGAACCGCTGCGCACCGAACCAGCTCGAGGCGGTGTGCGAGGCGCTCAAGGCCGACACCGGGCTGCCGGTCTGGGTACTGCCGGAGGAGCCCGTGCTCACCGCACCCACCATCGGCGAGCTCATGGACGCGATGGACGGCAAGCTGCTGTGGGGCGATCCGGAACTGCTCTCGCGCGAGGCGATGTCGGTGCTGGTCGCCGGCATGACGGCCGAGCACAGCCTGGAGCGGGTCACCGAGGGCGTCGCCGTCATCGCCGCGGGCGACCGCTCCGAGGTGCTGCTCGCCATGGTCACCGCGCACCGGGCCGCCGGGTTCCCGTCGCTGGCGGGGATCATCCTCAACGGCGGATACATGCCGCACCCGGTGACCGCGGCGCTGGTCGATGGTCTCGCGCCCAACGTGCCGATCATCTCCGTCGAGCACGGTACCTACGAGACGGCCCGGCTGGCCGCGAAGACCCGCGGCCGCGTCGGTCCCGGCTCGGAGCGCAAGGTGGACCTCGCGATCGCGCTCACCGAGAAGTACGTCGTCTCGGACGCCCTGCTCGAGGCGCTGCAGGTGTCCAACCCGGGCGTCGTGACGCCGCAGATGTTCGAGTACAACCTCATCGCCCGCGCGCGGGCCGACCGCAAGCGCATCGTGCTGCCCGAGGGCGGCGACGATCGCATTCTGCGTGCGGCCGGCAGGCTGCTGCAACGCGAGGTGGCCGACCTGACCATCCTCGGCCAGGAGTCCCGCGTGCGGGCCCGCGCCGCGGAGCTCGGCGTCGATCTGGGCGACACCGAGGTGATCGACCCGAAGCGCGCCGGCGACCTCGTCGACAAGTTCGCGCAGGCCTACTACGAGCTGCGCAAACACAAGGGCATGACACTGGAGCGCGCGGCCGAGGCCGTGGTGGACGTGAGCTACTTCGGCACGATGATGGTCCACCTCGGCATGGCCGACGGCATGGTCTCCGGCGCGGCGCACACCACGGCGCACACCATCCGGCCCTCCTTCGAGATCATCAAGACCAAGCCCGGCGTGTCGACGGTGTCGTCCATCTTCCTGATGTGCCTGGCCGACAAGGTGCTCGCCTACGGCGACTGCGCGGTGGTCCCGGACCCGACGGAGACGCAGCTGGCGGACATCGCCATCTCGTCGGCGCAGACCGCCGCCCAGTTCGGCATCGACCCGCGCATCGCGATGCTCTCCTATTCGACGGGCGAATCCGGTACGGGCGCCGATGTCGACAAGGTGCGCGCCGCCACCGCTCTGGTCCGCGAACGTGCGCCGGAACTGTTGGTGGAGGGCCCGATCCAGTACGACGCCGCTGTCGATCCCAGCGTGGCGGCGTCGAAGATGCCCGACTCCCCGGTGGCCGGGCAGGCCACGGTGCTCGTCTTCCCCGACCTCAACACCGGTAACAACACGTACAAGGCGGTGCAGCGCTCGGCGGGCGCCGTCGCGATCGGCCCGGTGCTGCAGGGTCTCAACGCGCCGATCAACGACCTCTCCCGCGGGGCGCTGGTCGAGGACATCGTGAACACGGTGGCGATCACCGCGATCCAGGCGCAGGCCTTCGCCGCGGAGAAGAGGCGGTCATGAACGCCGTCGCGGGAGCGGTGCTGGTCCTCAACTCGGGCTCGTCGTCGCTGAAGTACCAACTGCTGCACCCGGGTTCGGGCGAGGTGGTGCACGGCGGTCTCATCGAACGGATCGGCGAGACCGAGGTGCCCGATCACAAGACGGCGCTGCGCCGGGTGTTCGACGAGTTCACCGCGCGCGGCCTGGACCTGACCGACGGTGCCGGGACTCCGGAGGGGCTCGTCGCGGTGGGGCACCGGGTGGTGCACGGCGGCCGGAGCTTCCACTCGCCCACGGTGATCGACGATCACGTGCTGGCCGAGATCCGTCGGCTCAGTTCGCTGGCGCCACTGCACAATCCGGCGAACGCGCAGGGCATCGAGGTCGCGCGTGAACTGCTGCCACGAGTCAAGCAGGTGGCCGTGTTCGACACGGCCTTCTTCTTCCACCTACCCGCGGCGGCCGCCACCTACGCGATCGACCGTGAGCTCGCGGAGAAACACGCGTTGCGGCGCTACGGATTCCACGGGACATCGCACGAGTACGTCTCGCGGCGGGCCGCGGAGTTCCTGGGTCGGCCGACCTCCGAGGTGAACCAGATCGTGTTGCACCTGGGCAACGGTGCCTCGGCGTCCGCCGTCCGCGGGGGCCGCGCCGTCGACACCTCGATGGGGCTCACGCCGCTCGAGGGACTCGTCATGGGCACCCGGTCCGGGGACATCGACCCGGGTCTCGTGCTGCACCTGGGGCGATCGCTCGGCATGGGCATCGACGAGATCGACACCTTCCTCAACCGTCGGTCGGGGCTGAAGGGGATCGCAGGCGAGAACGACTTCCGCGCCCTGGGCGCCCTGATCGAGCAGGGCGACGAGCACGCGAAGCTGGCCTACGAGGTGTACATCCATCGGCTGCGGCGGTACATCGGCGCGTACCTCGTCGACCTCGGAGGAGCCGACGCGATCACCTTCACGGCCGGCGTCGGCGAGAACGCCGCGCACGTCCGGGAAGATGCCCTCGCCGGGCTGGAGGGCTTCGGCATCGTCGTCGACCCTGAGCGGAACGCCGGCCGGATCTCCGAACCCACCCGGATCTCGCCCGACGACGCCCCCGTCGCCGTGCTCGTGATCCCGACCAATGAGGAGCTCGCGATCGCGCGCGAGGCAGCGGCGCTCTGATGCCCCGCGGGCGCGCGGCGGGGGTCGAGGGCGAGGGGACCGACTACGGCTCCCCGCTGCTCGGTACCCGCACCGAGGGCGCCCGGAAACGCAGGACCCGCACCGTTGCGCTGATCGCGGCCAGCACCTCCGTCGCGACGCTCCTCGGCGGCGGCTTCGCGGCCATGCTCATCGTGGTCGGCATCCCCGAACCCTCCGTGCAGCGACCGGAACTGGAGACGGTCAACACGGTGGCCGTGCCCCTGTACATCGCGGCGGGGCTCGTGGTGGGGCACCTGTACACGTTCTGGCTGGTCTATTTCTCGCTGCGGTGGACGGGTGGCGGGGATCCGCCGACCCGGCAGGAGGCCTCCGATGCGCTGGCCCTGCCGCGCCGCCTCTACTGGTTCGAGGTGGTGGCCTGGCTGTGCGCCGCGATGTTGTTCGGCTGGCTGTACGGGAGGGTCGACGTCAACCTCGTGCCGAAGGTCTCGCTGGTCGTGCTCGGCGCCGGACTGATGACCTCCGGCGTCGTCCGGGTCTTGACGGAGTTCAGCATGCGGCCGGTCACCGCGATCGCGCTGCAGGTCGCGCGCCCGGAGCCGCGGCACCAGAGCCTGCAGGCCCGGTCGCTCCGCCTGTGGCTGCTCGGTTCGGGGCTGCCCTTCCTGGGCGTCGTCACCGTGGCGATGTTCGCGTTGTTCTAGCCCGCGGCCACCGTGCGCGGGATCGCCGTGAGCATGTCCGTGCTCGCCGCGGGCGGCTTCTTCTCCGGCATGACCTTCAACCTGCTCTCGTCCTCGCGCGTCTCCGCGCCGGTCAAGAGCGTGACCAATGGCATGCGTCGGGTGTCCGAGGGCCGGTACGACACCGAGGTCGTGGTCTACGACGGGACCTCGCTGGGCGATCTGCAGTCCGGCTTCAACGCCATGGCGGACGGGCTGCGGGAACGGGAGCGGGTGCGTGACCTCTACGCCCGACAGGTGGGCGAGCAGGTGGCCCACGCGAGCATCGAGCGCGACCCCGAGCTCGGCGGCGTGGAGCAGACCGTCGCGGTGATCTTCATCGACCTCGTGGGGTCGACCGCGCTCGCCGCACAGCGTCCCGCGGCCGAGGTGGTCGACATCCTCAACCGGTTCTGCAGCGTCGTCGTGGCCGAGGTCAACAGTCGCGGCGGGCTGGTGAACAAGTTCGAGGGCGACGCCGTGCTCGCGATCTTCGGCGCGCCCGCCGCGCTGTCGGACCCGGCCGGCGCCGCGCTGTCCGCGTCGCGCGCGATGATGCGGCGCCTGGCCCGGGAGGTGCCCGAGGTGCGGGCCGGCTGCGGCGTCACCTACGGCACCGTGGTCGCCGGGTACGTGGGCGCGGCGGACCGCTTCGAGTACACGGTGATCGGCGATCCGGTCAACGAGGCGGCGCGGCTGTCGACCTACGCCAAGGCGGACCCGACGGTGCCGTGGGCCTCGGCCCCGGCGGTCGAGACCGCCGACCCGGGGGAGTGCACGCGCTGGCGGCCCGGCCCCGTCGACGTGCTGCGGGGCCGCACCCTCGAGACCCGGATGTACGTCGCCAAGCGCTGACCGGCCAGACGGTGATGCTCAGGCGAACGCGGGCAGCTTCGGCGGAAGGGCCTTGAGGACCCATTCGATGGTGACCGGGTTGGGCATCGACATCGCGTTGCCGATGGTCCGGTCGATGGTGGTGACCCGGTTCTCGCGGCTGACGGCGAGCGCGCGGAAGGCCGTGTCCTCGCTGACCTTCGTGCCGTAGTCGAGGTAGACCAGCGCGTCGAGGTCGAGGACGGAGACCTTCTCCGCGGGGATCTCCGCGAAGAACTTCCCGGCGGGGATGAGCGAGGAGATCGTCTCCGGCAGGGTGAAGCCGAGCATCGTGAGCACCTGCCCGCGGCCGTCGGACGTAGCGTAGGCGTAGAAGCCGCCGTCGGACTTCGGCAGGACCGCGACGGCCGTCCTGCCGCGGTACTGCGGGTGCTGCTCCTGGGTGCGGCGGATGGTGGCCTCGGTCTTGCCGATCAGCGCGTCGCCCTGCGCGGCGCGGTGGACCCCGGTGGCGATGGCACGGACCTGGTCCTGCCAGGGCACGCCCCAGGCCTCGTACTGGGCCGGCCGGCGGACCACCGGGGCGATCGCCTCGAGCCGGGTGAAGGTCGCATCGTCGAAGCCCGAGTTGACCGCGACGATGACATCGGGCTTCGCGGCGGCGAGGGTCTCGAGGGCCTTGGTGTCCAGCTGGGTTCCGGTGCCCAGCAGCATCTGCGGGTTCTTGCCCTGCAGCAGCGGCTTCGCCCACTCACCGACCGGCTCCTTGGCGTCCTGCGCCCACGGAGTGACGACCACCGGGACCACGCCGAGCGCGAGCAGGGTGTCCACGTCACCCAGGCCCAGCGAGGCGACCCGCTGGGGCGCGGCCGGGGCCTCGCTCGTCGAGCTCGAATCGGACGCGGAGCCGCACGCGGTCACGGTGAGCGACACCAGCACGGCGAGGACGATCGAGATCAGACGCATACCACCCCTTCCTTGGAATGAAGGGCAGCCTATCATTACGACCGTGACCGCTACATCGACTGAGGAGGCCGCCCCCGGGGCGGCGCCACCTGCGCGCTCGGAGTCCACCTCCGGCGCCGCGCGGCGCAGGCGCCGCACGATCGGGCTCGCCGTGCTGGTGGTGCTGCTCGTGGTGACCGTCATCGCGTCGCTCGCGATCGGCTCGCGCAGCCTGGCACCGTCGGACGTGTGGGCCGGCCTGTGGCACCGGTACACGACCGGCCCGAACCCGGCCGACGCCGAGCTGAACCAGGCCGCGATCATCGTGCAGACCCTGCGCGTACCCCGCACGCTGCTGGCGCTGATCGCCGGCGCGGCGCTGGCCCTGGCCGGCGCGCTGATCCAGGGCCACACCCGCAACCCCATCGCCGACCCGGGCATCCTCGGCATCACCCAGGGCGCGGCGTTCGCCGTGGTCTGCGCGACCTTCCTCGGCGGACTGACCGCGCCGATCCAGTACGTGTGGTTCGCGTTCGCCGGGGCGGCGATCGCCGCGGTGGTCGTCTTCGGTCTCTCCAGCATGGGGCGGGGCGTGTCCTCGCCGCTGACGCTGGTGCTCGCGGGTACCGGGGTGAGCGTCTTCCTCAGCTCGATGACCTCGGCGATCGCGCTCAGCGATAACGCCTCGCTCGACACACTGCGGTTCTGGAACGCGGGCGCCGTCGTCGGCCGCGGCTACGACGTGATCGCTGTGGTCGCGCTCCCGATCCTGCTGGGGGTGATTCTCGCCCTGGCCAACGGCCCGGCCGTCAACCTCCTCAACATGGGCGACGACGTGGCCAAGGGGCTGGGCCTGAACATCAATCTCTCGCGGACCGTCGGCGTGGTGGCGGTGACGATCCTCGTGGGCGCGGCCACGGCGGCGTGCGGCAGCATCGCCTTCCTCGGCCTGATGGTGCCGCACATCGTCCGGTACTTCACCGGCCCCGACTACCGCTGGCTGCTGCCCTACTCGGCGCTCATGGGCGCCTGGCTGCTGCTCGCGGCCGACATCGTCGGCCGGGTCGTGGCCCGGCCCGGGGAACTGGAGGTGGGCATCGTCGTGGCCATGGTCGGTGCGCCCTTCTTCGTGGGACTCGTGTGGTGGCGGAAGGCGGTCCGGGTATGAGCGCGACCATCGATCGGACGGACCTCGAGCAGAAGCCGCCCATCCGGCCCGGCCTGCGGTTCGGCACCGTCGTCTCCTTCGTGTGGCGACCCTGGCCGGTGATCGTCACCGCGATCATCGCGGCCGTGGCGTTCGTCGCGTTCTGCGCCAGCATCCGGATCGGCGCCTTCCCGTTGACCTTCGGCGAGGTGCTGGAGGCCCTCGTCGGTCGCGGCGACTCGATGACCCACTTCATCGTCATGCAGCTGCGGATGCCGCGGGCCCTGGTCGCGATCATCGTGGGCGCGGCGCTCGGCATGTCCGGGGCGATCGTCCAGTCGATCGCCCGCAACGCGCTGGCCAGCCCCGACATCCTGGGCATCACCGCCGGCGCGGGCGTGGCGGCCGTCTTCCTCGTGACCTCCACGGGCACTCTCGCCGCGACCCTGAACAACGGTGTCGGCCTGCCGATCGTCGCGCTCGCGGGCGGTCTCGCGACCGGCGCCCTCGTCTACCTGCTGGCCGTGCGCGGCGGGGTCGACGGGATGCGGCTCATCCTCGTCGGCATCGCGATCACCGCGCTGATGCGCGCGCTCATCGACTGGATGCTGGTGCGGGCCGACATCCGCGACGTGGCCCGCGCCCAGGCGTGGCTGGTCGGTTCGCTGGAGAGCCGCAGCTGGACCGACGTGTGGTCGTCATTGGCGATCGCGGTCCCCGCGGCGGTGCTCGCCCTCGGCGCGGCGTTCGCGCTGCGCGCCGTGCAACTCGGCGACGATGTGGCGCTGGGTCTGGGCGTGCGCCTCGGCTGGACCCGGGCGATCCTGCTCATCGCGGCGGTCCTGCTCGCCGCGGCCGGCGTCGCCGCCGCCGGACCGATCGCGTTCGTCGCCTTCGTCTCCCCGCAGCTCGCGATGCGGTTGACCCGGCTGCCCACCCCGCCGCTCATCCCGTCCGCCTTCATGGGTGCCGCACTGTTGGCCTGCGCCGACCTCGTGGCCCGCACCCTGTTCTCCGTCGCGCTGCCGGTGGGCATCGTGACCGCCGCCGTGGGCGGCCCGTTCCTCGTCTACCTGCTCGTCCGCCAGAACCTCAAGGGGGCCAAGTGAATCAGGCCGTGACCACCACCGACACCGCGACCTCGGCACCGTCGCGCCTGGGCGCCCGCAGGGTCACCTCCGGGTACGGCCAGACCACCGTTCTCGACGCTCTGGACCTCGACATCCCCACCGGGGTCGTCACGACGATCATCGGGCCGAACGGGTGCGGCAAATCGACGCTCCTCCGCACGCTCGCGAGACTGATCAAGCCCTCGTCCGGCCACGTCGTGCTCGACGGTGCCGACATCGCGAGCCTGAAGTCGAAGCAGATCGCGACGACCATGGGCCTGCTGCCGCAGAGCCCGCTGGCGCCCGAGGGGCTCACCGTGGGCGACCTCGTGGCCCGGGGCCGGCACCCGCACCAGACCTGGCTGCGGCAGTGGAGTTCCGACGACGCCGAGGTCGTCGACGCCGCGCTCGAGCAGACCGGCGTGCGCGACCTGGCGGACCGCCCCGTCGACTCGCTCTCCGGCGGGCAGCGGCAGCGGGTCTGGATCTCGATGACCCTCGCGCAGGGCACCGACCTGCTGCTGCTCGACGAGCCCACCACCTACCTGGACCTCTCGCACGCCCTCGATGTGCTCGACCTGGTCGACGAGCTCAGCAGCCAGGGGCGGACCGTCGTCATGGTCCTGCACGACCTGAACCTCGCGATCCGCTACAGCGACCACATCATCGCCATGCGTGACGGTGCGGTGGTCGCCCAGGGAACGCCCGCGGAGGTGATCAGCGAGGAGATGCTGCTCGAGACCTTCGGCCTGCGCTCGAGGGTGATCGACGATCCCGTCGCGCCCGGTCGACCCTGCATCATCCCGATCGGGGCGCGCCGCACGGGCTAAGCCGACGGTGCCGCTCCCGAGCGGAGCGGGCGGTCAGAACAGCGTGCGGGGGCGGATGGCGTTCGCGAGGTCGACGAGGGCGTGGCGCTGGCGTTTGCGCTCGGCGAGCGCGGCGATCTCGCGCAGCGACTTCTCCGTGGCCTTGCGCAGCCCGCGCTCGGTGAGGGCGTGGTCGAGCAGGGTGCCCGTGCCGTCGAGCCGGCCGTGCTGATTGCGGTGCTGCACCCAGCCCAGGGCGACACCGAGCACCAGCGCGCGCAGCTGCAGCCGGCGGAACTCGGATTTGGGGAGCGTGCGCACGCGGCGCGCGGCCTCCTGCAGCTGCGCCTCGGTGACCTGGCCCAGGTCGCGGCCGTGCACCAGCGCGACGACCGAGCTGCACAGCGCGTTGTGGTAGTGCCGGCTGGTGGACGGGACCTGGTCGAGGATCTCGACGGTGCCCGCGATATCGCCCGCGGCACGGCGCATCCGGGCGGCGCCGAAGGCTGCGGAAATGATGCCGCGGTCGGTGCGCCACACGTTCTCGTACCGGCAGCGGGCGCGGTCGAGCCAGCCCTCCGGGTCGGATTCCCCCGACATGTAACAGAATTCGGCCGCCACCGCCGCGGCGAGCTTCGGCGCCGCCTCGCCCGGCGCCTGATCGGTCACCGTCTCGAAGTAGTCGTAGGCCGCCGCGTAGTCGCCCATCATGAGCGCGGTCTCGGCGCGGTACCAGGTGACCTGCCAGCGATGCGGCTCGCGCGCCGCCAGCGAGTCGAGCAGCGTGGTCGCCGCGTCGACCTCGCCGAGCTCCAGGTGTGCGCGCGCCTCGGCCAGATCGATCTCGACGGTGCCGGCCATCGCCTCGCGCAGCTCGGCGAGCGAGTCGAGGACCTGCGTCGGGTCGCTGCGCATCGTGAGCGCGAGCACGCCCGCCGCGGGGTCTGCGGGGTTCGCGATCGGGATCGGTAGTGCGGCCAGTACTTCCGGTGCGCGGAGCCGGTCGTCGTGCACCTCGGGGTCGGGGTCGACGGCGCGCAGCATCAGCTCCACGCCGAAGGTCGACCGCTGCGGGGTGAACACCACGGACAGGCCCGGCCGAGGCTCACCGGACTTGGTGGACAGGCACTCCCGCAGCACGCCCAGGAGCTGATCGGTGAGCTCGGCGGCCGAGGAGAACCGCTCGTCCGGGTTCTCCGCCGTCGCCTTCACCAGCAGCCGGTACAGCGAGTTGTACTGCGCGAGCGTCTCGTCCTCGTCGGGGGAGGGAAGGCCGTCGACGTACCGGCCGTTCTCCATCGGCACCTCGGCGACCAGCACCGCGAGGGTGCGGCCCACCGTGTAGATGTCGGACGCGATCGACGGCCCGGTCTTGGCGATCTCCGGCGCCTGGAAACCCGGTGTGCCGTAGATGTAGCCGTAGCCGCCGAGCGGGGCGACGGCGCCGAGGTCGATGAGCTTGACGTCCTCCTCGCTGATCATGATGTTGTCCGGCTTGAGGTCGTTGTAGGCGAGGCCGAGGCTGTGCAGGTAGCCGAGGGCGGGGAGCACCTCGAGGATGTACGCGATCGCCTGCTCCACCTCCACCTTGGTGCCCGCCCCGGCACCGTCGGCGGTCTCGGACAGGATCTCCTTGACCGTCTTGCCCGGCACGTACTCCATGACGATGTACCCGATCTGGGTGCCGTCCGGGTCGGGGTGCTCGACGAAGTTGTAGATCTTGACGATCGACGGGTGCGTCATCTCGGCGAGGAACCGTCGCTCCGAGACCGCGACGGCCTGCGCCTGGGCGTCGCCGGAATTGAGCAGGCCCTTGAGCACCACGGGCCGGTCCACCACGTTGAGATCGGTCGCCAGGTAGATCCAGCCCATGCCGCCGTGCGCGATCGCGCCCTTGATCTCGTACTGGTCCGCCACGATGTCGCCGGGCTTGAGCGCGGGCTCGAACGAGAACCGGGCGCCGCAGTGCGGGCACGTGCCGATCAGCTGGCCGGGCTCACCGTCGTGCGCGCGGCCGACGGGCTTGCGGCAGTTCCAGCAGTACCGCTTGCCCTCGGCGATGATCGGGTTGGTCCGGATGGCCTCGGACGGGTCGACCTCGATGATCCGTGGGATCTCGACGAGGCCGCCGCCCACGCGGCGGCGGGCCGCGACCCGCGTCGTGCTCGCGGCGCGCACGGGTCCGTTCCCGAACCGCGGCGTCGCCTCGGTCTGGACCGCCGGGGCCGGGGGCGGCACCGTCGTCACCTGCGTGCCGACGGGCGGGGGCTCGGTGTCGAACAACCCCTCCATCGGTGCCCCGACGGTGCCCTCCTCGTCGTCGTCCAGCAGCCCGTCCATCGGAGTGCCGACGGTGCCGGGCTCCTCGTCGTCGTCGAACACGACGATCTGCGCCCGTGTGTGCTCCGTTTCCTCGACCTCGTCGCCCATCGTGCTTTCCCTACCCCTCGTACCTGGCCGCGGGTGCCGACCACACCTGGCCCAGCGACGGCGCGAACCACTGGTTGTAGAGGCGCATCCACGTGCCGTCGAAGGCCATGCGCAGCAACACCCCATTGATGAAACGCACGAGGTCCGGTCGGTTCTTCCCGATGCCGACGGCGTAGTACTCCAGGCCCATGGACGGCCCCGTCAGCGTCAGGTTGGGGTCCTGCTGCCCGAGCCCGGCGAGGATGGCGTCGTCGGTCGAGACCGCGTCGACCTGGGACTGCTGCAGCATCACCAGACAGTCCGACCACGAGTCGGCCGCGACCACGCTCGCACTCGGGACCAGTCGCCGCACCCGATCGAGCGAGGTGGTGCCCCGCACCTCGCAGACCCGCCGCCCGGAGAGGTCGCCGACCGTGTTGACGGGGGCGCCGCGCGGCGCGAGGATGCGCTGCTGCGCGATGAAGTAGGTGGCGGAGAAGGCCACCGTCTTCGCCCGATCGCAGGTCGCGGACATGGTCTTGACCACGATGTCGACGGTGCCGTCCTCGAGCGCCTTCTGGCGCTCGGCGGTCGAGAGGATCCGGAAGTGGATCCGGTTCGGGTCGCCGAAGATCGCGGCGGCGATCTGGTGCGCGATGTCCGCGTCGAAGCCCTTGATCTCGCCCGTGATCGGATCGCGGAAGGACAGCAGGTTCGACCCGATGTCGATCCCGACGATGAGTCGGCCGCGGTCGTGGATGGTCGCCATGGTGGTGCCCGGGACCATCTGGCCGGCGGGCGGCAGGCCCGACGGTGCCAGGGTGCCGGGGCACATGGACACCTCGGCCGGGATCGGCGCGTCGGTGGGGACGACCGCCCCGGAACCCGGCACCGGCTGGGAGAACGAGGTGACCGCGTCCCCCGGGGCCTCGGGAGCCGAGACGACGCATCCCGTCGTCGCGAGGGCGACGGCCGTGCCGAGGGCGATCCCGCTGAGGAGTCTGCGCATCATCGGTACTCCCTGACGCGAGGGTAGAAGCCGGCGGCGACGCCCGCCGCCGCCAGCACGCACAGCACGAATGCGCTGGGGCCGGAGAACGCGATGGCGAAGCGTGCCGTGTTGACGTTGTCGCGGTAGAGGGTTCGGGCTCGATCGATCGCGGCGGTCAGGTGCGCGTCGAGCGAGCGGTAGGCCACCGCCGCGGAGCCCGGGTCCGAGCTGATGGCGAGCCGCGTCGCGCCCAGGTAGTCGCCCGTCGCCTCCCGCGCCGCGATCTGCTGGTGCGCCGAGATCCAGTGCGCGGCGTCGGCCCGGGCGGCGTCCACCGCCGCGGAGATCTCGGCGTCGGGCGTGCCGAGCGACTGCAGCTCGGACTGTGCCTGCTGCAGGGTGTCGGCGAAGGCGCTCGCCGGCACGCCTCGTCCGGCGCCGCGCTGCACGAGCGCCATCGTCTCCATCGAGCGCGCCTTCTGGGTGAGTGTCCGGGCCTGCGAGAGCGCGTCCACCGCCGCGGTGCCGCGCTGCTCCGCGCGCAGGGAATAGGTCGACGATGCCAGGCCCGCGACCGCCACCCAGGACAGCGCGATGGTGAGCGCCGCCGCTGCGACGACGAGCCCGCGGTTGATCCGGCGCTGGGTGCGGCGGGCCAGGTACTCGTGGGTGAGCAGCAGCGACGCGAGCGCGATCCCGAGCACGCCGAACACCGCCCAGGGCGGCGAGGCGAATTTCGCGTGGGTATCGCGCAGGTTCTCCGTCTCCTCGCGGTAGAAGCTCTCCGCGGCGGGCAGGAGCGTGTCCTGCATGAGGGTGGAGGCGGTCGCCAGGTAGGCCGCTGCCACCGAGTTGTCGAGCCGGTTGTTGGTGCGGGCCGTTTCGACGAGGCCGGTGTAGACGGGCAGGTTCATCGCGATGGTGTCGAGGTTGCCGTGCGCGCGCCCGTCTTCGGGCGGCAGGCTGGTGGCGGAGGTGATGAGCGCCTTGCCGGCGGTCGCGAGGGCGAGGCTGTAGCTGCTCTGGATCTCGTCGGAGGGGAGACCGCCGGCCACGAAGGCGGCGTTCGCGGACTCGTTCGCCGCGGACAGCGAGCTGTAGAGGACCTGCGCGGCGTGGGCGCGCGGCTCGTAGTCGGCGAGGTTCTGCTGCAGCACCTCGGTGCGCGAGAGCTGCACGGCGGAGGTGAACCACCCGGTGAACAGGCACATGGTGATGAGGACCAGGGCCATCGACACGAGCTTGCCGGGGCTGGAGGTGAAGAACTCGCGGAGCTCGCCGAAAACCGAAGACTCGGGGAAGGATCGGAGGCGCAGGGACGATAGCTGTCGGCTCTTCGACGCCTGGGCTGTCACCGTCTGCTCCTTCCCTGAAGTTCACCCTCCGGCCGGGGTCGGGCCACTACGAACACTGTGTGTCGACCCTATCGCGCGACCCCACCGCATCGGCGTGCATGACGCGCTTTGTCCTCGCCCGAGTCCGCGGTTCGTCGGCTACGGTGGGGTGCATGTTGGGTGACGGGAACGGCTGGGTACGCGACCCGGACGGTTCCCGGTTCTGGGGCCGGTTCGGCGCAGCGGGTCTGTTGGCTCTGTCGTCGGACGAGAGCAGCGTGTTACTGCAGCACCGGGCGTGGTGGAGTCACCAGGGCGGTACGTGGGCGCTGCCCGGCGGCGCGCGCGACTCGCACGAGTCCGCCGCCGATGCCGCACTCCGCGAGGCCTTCGAGGAGACGGGCCTCCCGCCCACCTCGCTGGAGGTGCTGTCGGAGGTGGTCACCGCCCGCTCCGCCGTCGGCTGGACTTATACGACGGTGCTGGCCCGCGTCGTCGAGCCGCGTGATCTGGTGCCGAACGAGGAGTCCACCGCCCTCGAGTGGGTCGCGCTGGGCTCCGTCGCCGACCGCAAACTGCACCCCGCCTTCGCCGCCGCCTGGCCGGAACTGCAGGCCCAGGTCCGCGCCCTCGCGGCGGAGTAGCCGCTGGTTCGCGGTCGCAGGCGGGCGGTGCTCACGTCGTCGCGGCCTTCCGATCGCCGGGACCGGAGTTCGTCCCCCGCGCGGCACCGATTCCCCCATCCGGCGTTCGGTCCCACACCAGACGCCGTTCGTTCGATGAGGGCTCGGCTGTCCCCCGCGCGGCGCCGATTCCCCCACTGAACGCCGACTCTCCCACGCCGAACGCCGAATCCCCCACGACGAGCCGTGTGGGGTGTGTCGTCCCCCACGCGACGTCGGCGATGACCAGAGTGGGCAGCCGATCTACGGGATCGGCCGTCGCAGCCTTGCCCGGATCGCTGTTGTGGTCGCAGTGCTCGCGGGCGCCTGACCCCGTCAGCTCAGGGCTGCCTTGAGGGAGCGGGCGGCGGCTTCGGGATCGGCGGCGGCGGTGATGGCGCGCACGACGACGATCGCGTTCGCGCCGGCGGCGGTCACCTCCGGTACGCGCTCGAGGTTGATGCCGCCGATGGCGAACCACTTCCGCGCGGGCGCGGCGGCCGCGGTCTCGCGGACCAGGGGCAGGCCCGGCGCGGAGCGGCCCGGCTTGGTGGGCGTGGGCCAACACGGGCCGGTGCAGAAGTAGTCGACGCCGTCCTCGACCGCCGCGGCCCGGGCCTGCGCGGCGTCGTGCGTCGACCGGCCGATCACCACCTCCGGGCCCACGATCGTGCGCGCGACGGGAACCGGCAGGTCGTCCTGGCCCAGGTGCAGCACGTCCGCGCGGGCGCCGAGCGCGATATCGGCGCGGTCGTTCACCGCCACCAGGGCGCCGTGCGCGTGCGCGATCTCCCGCAACTGCGCAACGATCTCGATCTCCTGCGCCGCCTCCAGCGCCCCGAACTCGCGCTCGCCCGCCGAGCCCTTGTCGCGGAGTTGCACGATGTCGACGCCACTGCGCAACGCTGCCGTCACGAACTCCGCCAGGTCACCGCGCTCGCGACGCGCATCGGTGCACAGGTACAGGGAGGAGGCGGCGAGTCGCTCGCGTGGGGAGACCATGCCCCAACACTAGGCGCGGGAGTAGGGTGGCGACGTACACACGGGAGCCCCGAGGTCGCGGGGCTGAGAGTGGGGCACGCGCCGCCCCTGACCGTCAGACCTGATCCGGGTAATGCCGGCGAAGGAAGGATCCCGTGCGGATGAACAAGAGTGTCTCGGTCGTGGGTGGCGGAACCGTCGGCCTCACTGTGGCGTGGTCGCTGGCGCGCCGGGGGTGCGCCGTCACCGTCGTCGATCCGGAGCCCGGTTCCGGGGCGTCCTGGGTCGCGGGCGGCATGATCGCCCCGTACTCGGAGGCCTGGCCGGGGGAGGAGGAGCTGTACGCCCTCGGCGTCGAATCCCTCGGCCTGTGGGCCGATTTCGCAGCATCCCTCCAGCCCTACGCCGACGGCCCGCTGATCACGGCCCGCGGCACCGTCTGGCTGGCGATGGACGACGGTGACGCCGCCGACCTGGCGACCGTCGCGGCGTCGGTCGGCGACGAGGAGCTGTTCGGGGCGCTGCGCCCGTCGGCCGCCGTCCGGACGGTTCCCGGTGCGGCCCCGCGGATCCGGGCCGCCGCGGCGGCACCGCGGGAGATCGCCGTCGACAACCGCCTCGTGCACCGCGCGCTGATGGTCGCCTGCGCGGACGCCGGGGTCGCGTTCCGAGCGGAGGCCGTCGGCGGACCGTCGGGCGTGGAAGAACTGGAGGGTGATGCCGTGATCATCTGCGCGGGTTCGACTTCGGGTTCCCTCGCTCCGGACCTGAAGGTCCGCCCGATCAAGGGGGAGGTGGTGCGGTTGCGGTGCGGCCCCTCCTGCCTACCTCCGCCGACGGTGACGGTCCGGGCCCGGGTGCACGGCCGGCAGGTGTACGTGGTGCCGCGTGCCGATGGCGTGGTCGTCGGAGCGACCCAGTACGAGAACGATCGAGACCTGGCGCCCCGCATCGGACCGGTGGTGGACCTGCTCGACGACGCGTTCACGGTGCTGCCCTTCCTCCGCGAGTACGACCTGCTCGAGGTCGGGGCGGGGTTGCGCCCCACGACGGCCGACAACGTTCCCGTGATCGCGCCGCTCGGCGGGCGCGTCTTCTCCGCCGCCGGGCACGGGCGCAACGGCATCCTGCTCGCCCCGGTCACCGGGGTGCGCGCGGCGGATATGGTTCTCGATCAGGAGGTGCACGCATGGAGCTGACGGTGAACGGCGAGGACCGGCTGGTCCTCGACGGGACGTCCGCGGAGTCGCTGCTCGAGCAGCTCGGGCTGCCCGACAAGGGCGTCGCGATCGCGGTCAACGGTGCCGTCCACCCGCGCTCGCGGTGGGCGGAGGCGCTGCCGGCGTACGCCGATGTCGAGGTGCTCACGGCGGTCCAGGGTGGCTGACGCGGCGCAGCGCACCCCGCCGGTCGAGCCGCTGATCATCGGTGGTCGCGCCTTCGGCTCGCGGCTCATCACGGGCACCGGCGGAAGCGCCAACCTGGATCACCTCCGGGCGGCGCTCGTCGCCTCGGGGACCGAGATGACCACCGTCTCGCTGCGCCGCACCAGCCTGGCGGAGGGCGGCGGTGTCCTCGACCTCATCCGTGAGCTCGGCATCGTGCCGTTGCCGAACACCGCGGGCTGCCTGGGCGCGGCCGAGGCGGTCCTCACCGCGCGACTGGCGCGAGAGGCCTTGCACACGGATTGGATCAAGCTCGAGGTGATCGGCGATGACGAGACCCTGTTGCCCGACGCGGTCGCGCTGGTGGAGGCCGCCGAGGAGCTGGTGGCCGATGGCTTCATCGTGCTGCCCTACACCAACGACGACCCGATCCTGGCCCGCCGGCTCGCGGACGTCGGCTGCGCGGCGGTGATGCCCGCGGGGGCGCCGATAGGCACCGGGCTGGGGATCCTCAACCCGCACAACATCGAGATGATCGTGGCGCAGAGCGAGGTCCCGGTGATCCTCGATGCGGGGATCGGTACCGCGAGTGATGCGGCCCTGGCGATGGAGATCGGCTGCGATGCCGTGCTTCTCGCGTCCGCCGTCACCCGCGCCGCCGATCCCGCGGCGATGGCGACGGCGATGCGCCTCGCCGTCGAGGCCGGGCTCCTCGCGCGGGGCGCCGGGCGGATCCCGCGTCGGCGGTGGGCGAGGGCGTCGTCCCCGGCGGAGGGGCGGCTGGGGACCGCGGCGAGCGGTGCCGCGTCGGCGGAGCGCCGCGGATGAAGGAGTGTCTGCGGGCAGGGGGCGATCGTGGCGCGGCGTGATCCGCACGACGACGGGTCGGCCGCTCCGGCCGGGCGGGTGTGGCGGGGCGCCCGGATCGGCGGCGTCGCCGTCCGCCACGCGGCACGCACGGCGGGCACGATGGTCGCGTCCAGGTTCCGCGACGAGCAGGCGGATCGCGATGCGCGCGATGCACTGATCCTGGCACTGGCCGACGACCTGGTGACCGTGCTCGGCGGGATGCGCGGCGCCGCGATGAAGCTCGGTCAGCTGCTCGCGGTCGTCGACATCGGCATCACGAGTCGCGCTGCGCGCGAGGAGTTCGAACGGCGGCTGCAACCGCTGTTCCGATCGGCGCCGCGCTGGAGCGATGCCGAGATGATGAAGCTCCTCGATCATCAGCTCGGCGAGCGCCGCGGCCGGATCGTCTCGCTCGAGGGTCCGATCGCAGCGGCGTCGATCGGCCAGGTGTACCGCGGTGTGCTCGACGACGGTCGCGCCGTTGCGGTCAAGATCCAATACCCCCGCGTACAGGCCATGGTCCGGGCGGACCTGAAGAACCTGCGCCTGCTGATGAAGGTGCTCGGCAAGTACATCCCGGCGTCGAACGCCGAGAAGCTGTCGGAGGAGATCGCGCGGCAGGTGTTGGCCGAGCTCGATTTCGTCGCCGAACTCGGCCACCACCGCTACTTCGCGGACCTGTTCGACGGCCACCCTTCGATCGCCGTGCCGCACCCCGTCGACGACCTGTGTACCGACCGGGTACTGGTGACCGAGTTCCTCGACGGGAGGCCCTTCGCCGAGGCCCTCGACGACGCCCCGGCGGTTCGGAACCGGCTGGGCGAGGCGATCTACCGGTTCTACTGCGGTGAGATGTATCGGACCGGGCGGTTCTGCGCGGACCCGCACCCCGGCAATGTCATCGTGCTCGCGGATGGGAGGGCGGGCTTCGTCGACTTCGGAATGACGGTGCACCTGAGCCCCGCCGATCACGAGTTCGAGCGGGAACTGTTCACGGCCCTGTTGCGCGGCGAGCACGAGCGAGTGCACCGACTCGCGGTGGGGGCGGGATTCATCGGCCGCCCCGACGTCATGACCTCCGAGGACCTCGCCGCGTACATCGACAAGGTGGTCGGCTGGCACCTGCGCGGAGGCGAGATCACCGTGACGCCGCGGACCGCGCGCGACGCGGTCATCACCGCGACGCTGCCGGCGGGCGGCTTCTTCGACAAGTTCGAAGGTCAGATGCTGCAGGAGGCCCACGCCCTCGGCCGCCGCACCGACATGTCGACGGTCGCCCTGCTCGGCGAACTCCGGGCGACGGCCGCGTGGCGCGACGTGGCGTGCGAGGTCCTCGACATCGCCGGGCCGACGACCGCCATGGGCCATGAGATCGCACACTGGCGTGCGCGCCGGGGGATCTCGCCACGCTAGAATCTTCAACCATGCCGCAACCCGAGTCGGGAGTCAGTGACGGGCCCCGGCCCCGCCGTGGCCGGCCGCCCTTGGCCGGCCTCGCCGAGCGGCGCCGGGACCAGCTGACCGACGCGGCGTTCGCGGTGTTCGCGGAGCTGGGCTACGAGCAGGCCTCCGTCGCGGACATCGCGAAACGCGCGGGCATGGGGCAGGGCACCCTGTACCGCTACGTCGAGGGGAAGCGTGAACTCCTCGACCTCGTCTTCGACCGCTGCGTCGACGAACTCATGACCGCCATCGGCCCCGACCGGGTCGTGGAGGTCACCGCCGCCGGCGACCTCAAGGCCGCCGAGCGGATGGTGGAGGACGTCGCCGCGCGGCTCTTCGACGTCGTCGACTCGCGGCCCGACATCCTCAAGGTCGTCATGGTGCAGTCCGGCACGGTCGACGAGGAGGTCCGCTACCGGATCCAGGGCCTGTACCAGACCTTCGATTCGATGATGGCGCGCGCGCTCGGCCACGCCCGTGAGCTCGGCTGGATCGTGACCCGTACCGAGCACCCGGAGAGCGAGACCGTCCACCTGGGGCGGCTGCTCCCGTCGCTCGGCGTCCCCGGCCTGGTGATGGCACTGACCGGCGGCGACGACCCGGAACGCCGGCGGGCGTACGTGCGCTCCGCCGTCCGGATGTCGGCGAGCGGCGTGCTCTCCCACGATGCCAGGGCGGCGCTTCCGTCCCTTGCGCCGGCGGGCGAGGGCGTGCCCACCCCGGCGGACGATGCTCCGGCGCCGGTCGCCGCCGGTCGCTCCGCCGAGCTGCTGGACGCCGCGATCGCCGAGTTCGTGGACAAGGGCTACGCCGCCGTCGGGGTCCGCGAGATCACCGAGCGCGCCCGAGTCAGCCACGGCACCTTCTACAACTACTTCGACAGCAAGCGGCACATGCTGACGATCCTCGTCGAGCGGAACCGAGAGGCCGTCCTCGGTCGGCTCGACGCCGTGCTGGCGGATCCGCCCGATTCCACGGTGGAGGCGCTACAGGCCGTGGTGTTCGATCTCAATCACGATGTCCTGCAAGACATCGCGGAACGTGTGGACGAGTTCCGCTTCCTCGCACTGGAGGTGCCCGGCGTCGACGTCGAGTCCTTCGACACCTACCTGGGGCTGTACCGGGAGGCCGTGATGCGGTTCGTGGCGATCCTGGGCGGCGCGGCGGCGGCGGGCCTGTTGCACGAGAGTCTCGACATCGACGACATCGCGCAGGTCTGGCTGGGGTACATGCTGGGCACCGCCGCGGCGATGGTCAGCGATGTCGACGTGTCGAGCCCCGCCGAGAGCGCTCGTGTGGTCACGAATCTGCTTCTCGGCGGGGCCCGGACGCTGTGATCGACTAGACGGAGGCCAGGTCGTCACCGGGCGTCACGTCGTCCTGCGCGAGCGCGGTCTCGACGATGTCGTGGTCCTTCGTCTCCACCATCAGGTAGCAGCACAGCACGCTCACCGCGGAGAGCCCGGCCAGCATGAAGCCGACCCAGAGCTGGTGCCCGTCGGCGACCCACTTCGCGGCGATCAGGGGCGGGATGGCACCACCGAGGATGCCGGCCAGGTTGTAACCCAATCCGGCACCCGTGTAGCGGTACCGTTCGTGGAACATCTCGGGCAGGGCCGCTCCGGCCGGGCCGTAGGCGATGCCGAAGATGATCAGCGTGCCGATCAGCCCGACGGCGTACATCGGCAGCGACTTGGTATCGAGGATCGGGAACAGCACCAGTGACCAGACCACGGCCAGCCCGCAGGAGGTCATGATCACCTTGCGGCGGCCGATCTTGTCGGAGTAGATCGCCGACGCGGCGATCGCGAGCCCGAAGAACACGGCTCCGGCCATACCCATCGCCAGTACCGTCGTGCGGGGGAAGCCGAGGTTCTTCGTCGCGTAGTTCGTGAGGAACGCGGTGCCCATGTAGAACAGCGAGAACAGGGATGCCAGCGCACCGGCGGCGATGAGGATCTCCTTCCACTGGAAGCGGATCGCGTCCAGGAAGGGCAGCCTGGTGCGGTTGATCTCGCTCATCGTGCGCTTGCGGACCTGGGTGAAGACGGGGGTCTCCTCGACGGTCAGGCGCACCCACAGGCCGACGAGCACCAGCAGCGCGGAGAGCAGGAACGGGATGCGCCAGCCGATTGTCATGAAGGCGCTGTCGGCGTTCTTGGTGTCGCCGGCGGCCAGGGTGAACAGCAGGAACGTGCCGCTGGAGAGGAAGAACGCGAACGACGGGCCCAGCTGCGGGAACATCGCGTAGAGGCCGCGCTTGCCTTTCGGCGCGTATTCGGCGGTGAGCAACGTGGCGCCGGCCCACTCGCCGCCCACGGCGAAGCCCTGGAAGAACCGCATCACCACGAGCAGCACCGGCGCGAGCGTGCCGATGCCGTTCGGGAACAGCCCGAAGACGCCGGTCTCGCTGCCGGGCAGCAGGCCGATCATCACCGTCGCGGCGCCCATGATGAGCAGCGTCCACACCAGGGTGCGCTTGCGGCCGATCCGGTCGCCGAAGTGGCCGAAGAGGATCGCGCCCACGGGCCGGGCGAAGAAGGCCACCGCGAAGGTGGCGAACGAGGCCAGCGTCGCGACGCCGGGGCTCATGTTCGAGAAGAAGATGGTGGGGAACACCAGGGCGGCGGCGGTGCCGTAGATGAAGAAGTCGTAGAACTCGATCGTGGTACCGATCGAGCTGGCCATCGCCACCCGGCGGAGCCGGGCTTTCGGGACGGCGGGGAGTTCGGGTGCAGTCACGTGCGCTCCTCGGGGTCGGTGAACCCCACGAACGGTAGTGATCGCGGTCACACCCCCGGTACCCCCGAAAGGGGGTGCGCCGCTCGACGGTGCCCGGCCCTACGGCAGCAGGCCGAGGCTGCGGGCGCGCGTGACCGCCTCGAACCGGGTCCGGGTGCCGAGCTTCTGGCCGGCGCTGCGCAGGTACGCCTTCACGGTCTCCGAGCTGATCGACAGGCGCTGCGCGACCTCGGCGTTCGTGCAGCCGAGCGCGACCTGGGCGAGCGCGTCCAGCTCGCGGGCCGTGAGCGGGCGCTCGGGCGCGGCCGCGGCATGGGACGGGCGGCCGAGATCGGTGATCCGGCCGCACGCGGACTCCAGACGGGATCGCACGGCACCGTCGGTGATCTCCCCGGCGAGGGCCCGGAGCTCGGAGAAGACCTCACGCAGGAGTTCTCGGTCGACTCCGCCGAGGGCGGAGCGTTCCGCGGCCGCGGCCTCGGCGAACTGCATCCGTCGTTCCACCTCGTCGCGCACGCGGAGCTCGTAGGCGAGGTCGCGGACGGTGCGCGCGACCGCGCCCAGGACCGTATCGCCGAAGGTGGACTGCCGGTGGTCCGCGGCGTAGAAGACGGCGCGCACCACACCGTTCACCGCGAGAGGGACCGCGACCATCGAGCGCAGGCCCTCCGCCTGGACGTGCGCGTGGTAGTGCTGGGTGATCCCCGCGGTGCCGTAGTCGGCGACGGCGGTGGCGCGGCCGCTGCGCAGGACGTGCCCGCCGAGGCCCGTTCCGCGCGCGACGGGGAGGCCGTTGAGTGCCGGAGTGCGAAGGCCGACGCCGCCGCCCAGAACCACGTGATCCTCGTCGACCAGGCCGGCGAAGGCCACAGGAAGTTCTGTGCGTGTACGAATGGTTCGCAGCGCGGACCGGGTGACATCGGCGTCGATCGTGTTGGCGGTCATCGGTCTCTCCGGGGTCACTGCGGGCGATTCATCATCGCATGACCGTTTCGTCCGTGTGGCGGGAACCGCAGCAGGGTGCGTCAGCAGGGCGCCGCCGGGAGGGCCCCGAGCTGCGTGCGGACCGCCTCCGCGAGCCGGGTGAGCGCGTCTTTGCCGGACGCGAAGGAACCGTCGGCGGGACGCACCGTCAGCATGAGGCCCGTACTGCCGCGCTCGGTCCGGACGACGGCGAGCTGCCGCACGATGTAGGCACCGTCGACGCCGGGGCCCCAGCCGCCCTTGACGCCCACGCTCTGCGTGCCCTGCAGGCCGTAGAGGCCCCACTGCTGGTTTCCGGCGACCTGCTGCATGAGTCCCAGGGCCGTCCGCCCCGCGGGGGAGCACGGGATCCGGGCGGCGAATCGCGCTGCGGCGTCGTCGTTCCAGAGCGTCTGGCCGAAGGCGGAGTATTCGGGCCGAACCTTGCGGGTCTGCACCACGGTAACGGCGTCACCGCCCGCGCGGAGGACCTGCTGCACCGCCGCTCCGGCCTGCGCCGGGGTGCCGAGGGAGTTCCAGATCGCCTCCGCGGCATCGTTGTCGGACTGCGTGATCGCGGCACGCATCCGGTCCGTCGCCTCCTGCTGCCCGGAGCGCTCGAGGGCGGCCATCACGAGCGGCACCTTGGAGGTCGACCACGCCGGGATCCCGGCGGGATCGCCCGCCGTGACCACTCGGCCACCGGCCGCGACGGCGATGCTCGCCCGACCGGGCACCTCGCCGACGGCGTGGGCCAGTGCCGCCTGCAGCGGATCTGCGCGCTGCGACGGTGCCGACGGCCGGCCCGGCGCCGCGGACGGGACCGGGGCCACCGTCGACCCCGTGGACGACGGGGCGGCGGCACCGTCGTCCCCGATCGTGCAGGCCGCGGCGCTCAGCGCGACCACGAACAGTGTTGCGGTCCTAGTAGATGTAGACGATCGCATTGTTCCCTCCCCGGCAGGTCACGATGTTCGACTCGCCGGTGCACGACATAGAGATCGCGCCGAGGTCCGGCGCTCGGGGGCTGACCGCCGCCACAGTCCCGGACTGGGGCGCGGTGAAGCGGGCGCGGTACGCGGCGGCGATCGCGCCGGCGAACTCGCAGGAGGTGTAGGGCTCGCCGTCGACGCCGCTGCCCCTGTCGGCCGCGACCGACGTGAAGGCCTCGCCCGTGCCGGGCGTGCAGATCGCGGTGTTGGGCGGCTGGACGGCCTTCGTCACGGTCGGCGTGGTCGACGGTGCCGTGCTCGTCGTGGTCTCGACGGACGGCGCGGTGGAGGCCGCCGTCGTGGTCGGCGCCGAGGACGAACCGCCGGACGTGAGCAGCACGGCGACGGCGGCGACGAGGGCGACGACCAGGACCACGGCGGCGATCACGAGCGCGGGCACCGCGGAGCGCTTCCGGTGCGGCGGTGCGGCGGGTGCGGCCGGATACGACGCCGGGGGTGCGTAGCTCGGCGTGACATAGCGGGGCCCGCCGCTCGACCCGGGCGTGCTGTGGGGGTAGGAGACGTGCGCCGGCGGTGGAACGGAGGAGGGCGGCGCCGGGCGGGGAGCCGACGGCACCGTCGTCGTGGTGCCCCAGCTCTGCGGCGTGCCCTGCAGGGCGGCAGCCGCGGCCCGGGCGAGCGAACCGCAGGTCGCGTACCTGTCCTCGGGGCGCTTGGCCATGCCCTTGGCCACCACCGCGTCGAGGGCGGCGGGGAGTTGCCGGGGCGCATCGACCGACGGGCGGGGAGGCGGCGAGAGCAGATGGTGCCGCATCATCTCGGAGATCGAGTTCGCGGTGAACGGGGGTCGCCCGACCAGCAGCTCGTAGAGCACGCACGCCAGCGAGTAGACATCGCCGGCCGGATCGGCTCCGCCACCGTCGAACCGCTCCGGCGCGGCGTACGCCTGCGAGCCGACGAACAGCCCGGCGGAGGTGAGGCGGTCGGCGTCGCCGGTCACGACCAGCCCGAAGTCGAGGAGGTAGGCGAAGCCCGACGGGGTGACCTGGATGTTGGCCGGCTTCACATCGCGGTGCACGAGGCCCTGCAGGTGGGCAGAATCGAGCGCGGAGGCGACCTGGGTGACGAGGTCGACGGCGCGGTCCGCGGGCAGCGGGCCGGCGGCGACGATCTCGGCGAGGTTGCTGCCGTCGACCAGGCGCATGTCGAGGTAGAGGGTGCCGTCGATCTCGCCGTAGTCGTGGATGGGGATGACGTGCGGATCGGACAGCCGTGCCGCGGTCTGCGACTCGTGGGTGAAGCGCTCGCGGAAGCCGGGATCCTGCGCGGCGCTCGCGTGGAGCAGCTTGAGCGCGACATCGCGGTCCTTGGTGGTGTCGTGAGCGAGGTAGACCTCGCCCATCCCTCCGCGACCCAGTAGCCGGACCAGGCGGTACCGGCCGAAGGTGCTCCCCGCGCGCGTTCCCGCTGCGTCCCCGTCCATCGCGCTCCTCCCAGAGTCCGATCGTGCCGAGTGTATCCGCGCGGCGTCAGGGCGGGTTCGCCGGATGATTGTTAGCGTGAATCCATGATCGAAGTCACGGGGTTGACCAAGACCTACGGTGCCGTCCGGGCGGTGAACGACCTGTCGTTCGCCGTGCGCCCGGGGCGGGTCACCGGGTTCCTCGGGCCGAACGGCGCCGGCAAATCGACGACGATGCGGTGCATCCTCGGGCTCGATCGGCCCACCGCGGGCGCCGCCACCATCGGTGGCCGGCAGTACCGGACGCTCGATCGGCCGCTCACGCAGGTCGGGGCCCTCCTCGACGCCAAATGGGTGCACCCCAACCGTTCCGCCCGCGATCACCTGCGGTGGCTGGCGGTCGCGAGCGGGATCCCCGCGGCCCGCGCCGATGTCTGTCTGGCGGCGGTCGGGCTCACCGACGCCGCCCGCAAGAAAGCGGGTGGATTCTCGCTCGGCATGGCGCAACGGCTGGGCATCGCCGGTGCGCTGCTGGGTGATCCGGGTGTGCTGCTGTTCGACGAGCCGGTCAACGGGCTCGATCCCGAGGGCATCGTCTGGGTGCGCACGTTCATGAAATCGCTCGCCGCGCAGGGCCGCACGGTGTTCGTCTCCAGTCATCTGCTGGCCGAGATGGCGCTCACCGCGGACGACGTGGTCATCGTCGGCCGCGGGCACCTCGTGTGGAACGGGACCATGGCCGACTTCATCGCGCAGAACTCGGAACACTCGGTGCGCGTGCGCAGCCCGCGCGATCGTGAGCTCGCGACCGCGCTGACCTCGCGCGGGTTCGCCGTCGATGCGACGGCCGAGCCGGCGCCGGGCGGCGGCGGCCGCACCGTCCTGACGGTGCGCGGCGCGACCAGCGACGCGGTGGGTGAGATCGCCGCCGCGGAGGGGCTGCCGCTCGCGGAGCTCGCGCCGCAGACCAGCTCGCTCGAGCAGGTCTTCATGCGGCTGACCGGCGCTGCCGTGGAGTACCGGGGAATGGGAGGCATCGGATGATCGTGCGCGCGGTACGGGCCGAGTTCGTCAAGCTCACCACCGTCCGGGCCACCCGGTGGTTGCTCGTCGGGTCGACGGTGTTCTCGCTCGGCATCACGGTGATCGTCGCCCTCGTCATGCGGTCGGTCCTCCGCTCCGAGGACGTATCGGACGAGGGGGTGATCGCCCTCGCGCCGTTCACCGGATTCGGTGGCGTACCGGGCATCTCGATCGTCTTCGCGGCGATCATCGGCGTGCTGTCGGTGACCACGGAGATCCGCTTCAACACCCTGCGGACGACCTTCCTCGCGGTGCCGAACCGGTGGGTGGCGGTGCTCGCGAAGACCTCGGTCGTCGTCGTGGTCTGCGCCGTCGTGCATCTCCTCGCGCTGCTCGTCGGGGCCGTACTCTACGGACTGATCGTGCACGGCTCGCCGGTCGCGGCGTTCCGTGCAGGGGGCACTACGCTGCTCACCTTCCCTCTCGCCGTGGCCTTCGCGACGGTCCTGGGGGTCGCGACCGGAGCGGCGCTGCGCAACGGCGCCGGGGCGATCGCACTGTTGTTGGGCTACTTGTTCGTGGTCGACAACGTGATCAGCCAGATTCCGCAGACCCACGACGCCGCCGCGTTCCTACCGTTCTCCAACCTGCAGAACCTGCAGGGGGTGCTGTTCACGAGCCTTCCCTGGGGTGCGCCGGTGTCCTTGGTGTACCTGCTGGTGGTGATCGGGGGGCTGTGGACGGGGGCGGTCGCGCTGCTCGCCCGGCGCGATGCCTGAGTCCGTCGGTCGGGTGCGCGCCGGGCTTCCCCGGCTCAGGGGTGCGCCCGCAACCGCCAGGACGCGTTGACCGGGCCGTGCCCCGCGCCCACCGGGTAGGCGGCGGCGAGCGACCGGGTGACCCATTCCTTGCCGTAGGCGATCGCGGCGGGAACGTCCAGGCCGTGCGCGAGGGCGCAGACGGTGGCCGCCCCGAGGGTGTCGCCCGCGCCGTGATCGTGGCGCGTATCGAGTCGGGGAGAGGCGAACTCGAGGAACTCGGCACCGTCGTAGAGGAGGTCCGTGCTGGTCACGGCAGCGCGCAGGTGCCCGCCCTTGACGAGCGCCCAGCGCGGGCCGAGTGCGTGCAGGGCGCGGGCCGCGTCGCGTTGGGAGGCCTCGTCGACCACCTCGATGCCGGTGATCAGGCGCACCTCGTCGAGGTTGGGCGTGACGATCCAGGCCAGCGGGAACAGTCGGCGCAGGAGCGTGTCCAATGCCTCGGGGGTGAGGAGGGGGTCTCCGTGCTGCGAGGCACAGACGGGGTCTACCAGGAACGGGACGCCGTCGGTGCCGCCGGGGAGGCGGCCGCCGATGCCGAGGTCGATCGCGGTGTCCGCGATGGCGTCGATGATCTCCGCCGTCGCGAGCATGCCCGTCTTGACCGCGCCGACGCCGATGTCCTCCACCACGGCCCGGATCTGGCCGGCGACCGTGGCGGGCGGGACCGGGTGGAAACCGGTGACTCCCAGGCTGTTCTGCACGGTGACGGCGGTGATCGCGCAGGTGCCGTGCACGCCCGCGAGCGCGAAGGTGCGCAGATCCGACTGGAGCCCCGCGGCCCCGCCCGAATCGGACCCGGCGATGGTCATCACCCGGACCGGGGTCTCGCCGGTGCCGGGGAGGGGCAGGTGCTGCATGGACTTCAGGGTAGCGCCGGGAACCGGCGCGGCGGCCGGTACGTCCGGGCGAGGCGTAATTCCGTTGAGCGGTCGCGCGAGCAGGTCTAGCCTCGCAGGTCGAGAAGAAGAGGAGGTGCGGGATGAACGCGACTGCTTCCGCGCCGCCGGTGCGGGTGTTCAACGCCGACTACAGCCCGCTCGACATCGTGCACTGGCAGGACGCCGTGGGCATGATGCTGCGCGAGGTGGCGCACGCGCTCGAGCCCCACGATCCGCCGCGCGTGCTGCGGTCCCCGAGCACCGAGATCGAGGTTCCGAGGTCGCTGCTGCTGGTGCGGTATGCGACGGTGCCGTACCGGCGCACCGCCGACCACGCGAGCCGGTCCGAGATCCTGCGCCGCGACGGTTCCGTGTGCCAGTACGCGGGCTGCGGTGCGCGGGCGACCACGATCGACCACGTCTTCCCGCGGTCGAGGGGCGGCGGTAACACGTGGTCGAACCTGGTGGCGTGCTGCGAGGGCTGCAATCACCGCAAGGCCGACCGCACGCCGGCGGAGGCCGGAATGCGTCTGGTGCGTGAGCCCTTCCGGCCCGCCGGCGTCTGACCGAATTGAACACCGTTATGGAGAATCCGACCTGTCGGTTTGCTCTCCATAACGGTGTTCAATTGAGGGGGCGACCGCCCAGAGTGGGTTGACGGGGCCGTGGCCGGCCCCGAGCGGATACGCCCAGCGCAGGCCCTCGGTGACCCAGGCCTTGCCGAACTCGACGGCGGCGGGCACTGCTCGGCCGTGCGCGAGCGCGGCCGTGATCGCCGCGGCGAGGGTGTCGCCCGCCCCGTGGTCGTGCCCGGTGGGGACGCGCGGCGCGGTGAACGCGACGAACTGCGCGCCGTCGGTGAGCAGATCCGGGCTGTCCGGACTCTCCCGCAGGTGACCGCCCTTGACCAGGGCCCACTGCGCACCGAGCGCGAGCAGCGAGTCGGCGGCCCGGCGCTGGCTGTCACCGTCGACGACCTCGATGCCGGTGATCAGGCGCACCTCGTCGAGGTTGGGCGTGACGACGGTGGCGCGCGGGATCAGTTCCGCGCGCAGGGCGTCCAGCGCCTCGGAAGCGAGCAGCGGGTCGCCGTGCATCGACGCCGCCACCGGATCGACCACCAGGGGAGTGGCGCGGCCCTTGCCGATGCCCTCAGCATCCGCCGCCGCGGCGACCGCCTCGATGATCGCGGTGGAGGCGAGCATCCCGGTCTTGGCGGCCTCGATGCCGATGTCGCCCGCGACGGAACGGATCTGGGCCCCGACGATATCCGGATCGACCCCGCGGAAGTCCTGCACTCCCGTACTGTTCTGCACCGTCACAGCAGTGATCGCCACACACGCGTGCAGGCCCAGGGTGGCGAAGGTCCGCATGTCGGCCTGAATGCCCGCGCCGCCACCGGAATCCGACCCCGCGATGGTCAGGACCCGGTGCGGTGCCGCGCCCAGCGGCGCAGTCGGCAGGCGCGACGGTGCGCCGACGGTCACCACCGTCGGCTCTCCGGCGGTCGCCCCGTGGGCCGCGATCAACGGGACGCCGTCTCCAGCGGGATGTACACGCGCCCACCGGCATCGGCGAACTCCTGCGACTTCGCCGCCATGTCGGCCGCGAGCTTGTTGTCGATGTCCTCCTGCGTCACCAGGTTGTGCTCCTGCGCGTACGCGCGCACGTCGGCGCTGATCCGCATCGAGCAGAACTTCGGTCCGCACATCGAGCAGAAGTGCGCCGTCTTCGCGGGCTCCGCGGGCAGCGTCTCGTCGTGGAACTCGCGCGCCGTGTCCGGGTCCAACGACAGGTTGAACTGATCCACCCAGCGGAACTCGAAACGCGCCTTGGACAATTCGTCGTCGCGGGACTGGGCACCCGGGTGCCCCTTGGCCAGGTCGGCGGCGTGCGCGGCGATCTTGTAGGTGATTACGCCGGTCTTCACGTCGTCGCGGTCGGGCAGGCCGAGGTGCTCCTTCGGCGTCACGTAGCAGAGCATCGCCGTGCCCGCCTGCGCGATGATCGCGGCGCCGATCGCCGAGGTGATGTGGTCGTAGGCCGGCGCGATGTCGGTGGCGAGCGGGCCGAGCGTGTAGAACGGCGCCTCCTCGCACAACTCCTCCTCGAGCCGCACGTTCTCGACGATCTTGTGCATCGGCACGTGGCCGGGGCCCTCGATCATCACCTGCACGCCGTAGGACTTCGCGATCTTCGTCAGCTCGCCCAGCGTGCGCAGCTCCGCGAACTGCGCCTCGTCGTTGGCATCGGCGATGGACCCGGGACGCAGGCCGTCGCCCAGGGAGAAGGTGACGTCGTACTCGCGCAGGATCTCGCACAGCTCGCGGAAGTGCGTGTACAGGAACGACTCCTCGTGGTGCGCGAGGCACCAGGCGGCCATGATCGAGCCGCCGCGGCTGACGATGCCGGTCACGCGATTCGCCGCGAGCGGCACGTAGCGCAGCAGCACGCCCGCGTGCACGGTCATGTAGTCGACGCCCTGTTCGCACTGCTCGATCACGGTATCCCGGAAGATCTCCCAGGTGAGCTTGGTCGGGTCGCCCTTGACCTTCTCCAGTGCCTGGTAGATGGGCACGGTGCCCACGGGGACGGGCGCATTGCGCATGATCCACTCGCGCGTCTCGTGGATGTCCTTGCCGGTCGAGAGGTCCATGATGGTGTCGCCGCCCCATCGGGTGGCCCACACCATCTTCTCGACCTCCTCGGCGATGGAGCTGGTCACCGCGGAGTTGCCGATGTTCGCGTTGATCTTCACCGCGAAGGCCTTGCCGATGATCGCGGGCTCGAGCTCGGGGTGCTTGCGGTTCGCGGGGATCACCGCGCGGCCGGCGGCGACCTCCTCGCGCACCTTCTCCGGGGCGATGCCCTCGCGGGCGGCGACGAAGCGGACCTCGTCGGTGATGATTCCCGCACGCGCCCAGGCGAGTTGGGTGCTGGCGCCGTCGACCGGGGCGGGCCTGTGCCAGCGAGCGCGGGTCTTGGGCAGGCCCTCGGCCAGGTCGTGCAGCTGATCCTCGGCGGTGTACTGCGTGTACGGACCGGAGGTGTCGTAGACGTCGTGATGATCGCCGTTGGTGAGCGCGATGCGCCGGAACGGCACGTGGAGCTCAACTCCGCCTTCCGGTGCGCCCGGGACGGTGCGGTACTGCTTGGCGGAACCCTCGATCGGTCCGACGGTGACGGTGGAGACAGGTGTGGACGACGAAACAGGCATGCGGGACTCCTCTTCCCTACGCCGGCATTACCCGGACAGGTTCGTACGGTCGACGCCCGCGCCAGGCGCCCTCTCAGCTCGCTGCGGCGAGCTCCCGATGGTGTGCGCTACCGAGCGTAACGCACCCGCGCCGAGTCCTCAGGTGATCGGCGGTCGGGCGGCCCGCACACCCCGGGGGCGGCCCTTCCGGCGGGACGCGGGGCGGCGAATCTACGACAACTGCGCTGCCGAATTGAGAATCATAAAACGCGCAACGATCGGGACACGGTCGCGTCGGCAGCGCCGACTTGCCGGTGCTGCGGCGTACGGTGAAGTGATACGCATCACGTCACGGAGGTGTTCATGGCAGACATGGTCGAGGTTCCGCCGCCCACGATGGAGCTGGCGGAGTCATTGCGCTTGTTCGACAACCCCGTTCGCGACCGGTACGAGCTGTGGTCGGGTGACGAGTTGATCGGCGTCGAGGGCTATGAGGTCACCGACCACGGTGATGTGATCCTGCTGCACACGGTTGTGATGGAGAAGTTCGGCAAGCAGGGCTTCGCGCGTGCGCTCGTCTCCGGCGTCCTCGACGACCTGCGCTCGCGGAACCGACACGCGATCCCCGTGTGCACTTACGTGCGCTCGTTCGTGACCCGATTCCCGCAGTACCAGGACGTGGTCAACGCGGCGCGCGCCTAGTCCGCCGCACGCGCGGGTGGCCCGGCAACGTGCGGTAGTTGAAGCCCGCCCTGCGGGCACTATCCACCACGCCCAGCACCTCGACCGGCTCGCGCACCGTGACACCCGCGACCCGCGCGGTCACAGTCAGGCGCTGTCCGGACGACACGGGCTCATCCGTGGACACGGTGAAGCCGCTCCGCGTCTTCACCACCCAGCGCAGCACATCGTGCGCAGCGCGGCGGAAGGCCTCGTCGCCGTGGCCGATCGTCGTGACGATCTCGGCCCGCCGGTAGCCCGACGGTGCGTCGTCCCAGGTGGGTTCCTCGGGTCGCGTCACGGTGCGGTCCAGTAGTGGTAGCTGTGGTGCGGGCTGAAACCGAGGCCCCGGTACAGGGCCTGCGCGCCCGCGTTCTCATGCGTGACCTCGAGGAACACCCGATCTGCGCCGGCCCGGCCGGCCTCCGAGCGCAGGGCGTGCACCAGGCGGGACGCGAGGCCCCGTCGGCGGTACTCGGGCGCGACGGCCATCGAGCCGAGCCCGCCCCACACGGTCCCGGCCGCGTCGGCGGTGAGGGTCAACCGACCCGCGGCGATCGGCGCACCGTCGGGCCCAGGAACAGCGGCGAACCGCGCCCGCCCCACGACGGAGGTCACCAGCGCCGCGTCGGTGCCGGTGCGGGCGAGCCAGGCGGCGCTCGGGACGTCCACGATGTCGACGGTGCCGTCCGGCTCCGGGCCGCCGGCCGGCGCGACGAGGACGTCGGTCGGCTGCAGGACGGGTGACCTCTCCCGCGCGCCGCGGAGCAGCCGGTCGGAGAGCGTCAGGTGCACGGGGAGGCCGCGTACCGCATACCAGGCGCGGACGCCGTCGAGCCGCTCCAGCGACGCGTCGGGATGCAGCGGCGCGGCGCAACTGGCGCGGTTGCCGGCGATGCCGGGGGCGGCCCGGCACAGCCAGCCGTCGATCCACTCCCGTTCCACCGACCACCAGGACCGTGCTCGGGCCAGGTCGAGCGAACGGATCTCGCTCGCCCGCACGGGCTTCGGCGGCACGCCCTTGTAGGCGACGATGTCGGCCCGGGGCACCGTGATCCGCTGCCCCTCGCGCTCGACGACGAGCGGCTCACCGTCGGAGACGAGGGTCCCGATGACGTCCGAGGCCTGCCCGGACGGCAGCAGCCGCCGGACGACGACCCGGTCGCCGGGCCTCGGAGGCGGGGGAGTCATGTCGCTCAGTGGCCGAAGGGGTCCTCGACGGTGCCGGGTACCCACGTGAGCCCGGGCTCGGTCCAGCCGTTCTTCTTGATGGCCTTCTTGGCCTGGCGCGCGTACCGCCCCGTGAGGACGTCGGTGTAGAGGAAGCCGTCGAGGTGTCCGGTCTCGTGCTGCAGCATCCGCGCGAAGAAGCCGGTGCCCTCGATCTCGACGGGCTGCCCGTCCCGATCGGTGCCGACGACCTTCGCCCAGTCGGCGCGGCCGGTGGGGAAGGACTCGCCGGGGACGGAGAGGCACCCCTCCCAGTCGTCGTCCGGATCCGGCATGGTCTCGGGGATCTCCGAGGTGGTGAGGACGGGGTTGATGACCTCGCCGCGGCGCCGCTCGCCGGCCTCCTCGTCGGGGCAGTCGTAGACGAACAGGCGCAGGCCGCGGCCCACCTGGTTGCCGGCCAGGCCGACCCCGTTGGCGACGTCCATCGTCTCGTACATGTCGTCGAGCAGCGCCACGATCTCGGCCGAGGGCCTGCCGTCCGCGTCCACCTCGACGGGCGTCGTGGGGGTGTGCAGCACTGGGTCGCCGACGATGACGATGGGGAGAACAGGCATGTATCCACGGTAGTCGGGGTCGGTTCGGACCGCACCGGCGCACCGGGCGTGACAAGGCGCCGGCGGTGCGGGAACCTGCGCGACACGCCCCCGTGGCCCCGCGACCGCGAACGCGCCCGTGGTTAGATTGAACCGAACTACAGCAGTGTTATTCCGAATGCGAGGGGAACGCATGGAGGGCGCCGGTGCGGCCGCGCACGACCTGGCCAATACTGACGCGCACGCCGTGCACGAGCGGGGCGACGACGGCCTGACCAGGCGTGAGCACGAGATTCTCGCCTTCGAGCGGCAGTGGTGGAAGTATGCCGGTGCCAAGGAGGACGCGATCAAGGAGCTCTTCGGGCTGTCCGCGACGCGGTACTACCAGGTGCTCAACACCCTGGTCGATACGCCGGAGGCGCTGGCCGCGGACCCCATGCTCGTCAAGCGCCTGCGCCGCGTCCGTGCGAGTCGGCAGAAGGCCCGCGCCGCGCGCAAGCTCGGCTTCGAGATCACGTGATCCGATACAGTCGGGTGTCGTGAGCACTCAGAACACCCGTGCCGTGCCGATCCGGACGATCATCATGATTCTGATCTCGGCCGCGATCATCCTCGCGGCGATCGGGGTGCACGGTCTCGTGACCCGCAACGACGATCCCCAGGCGGCCCTCAACGCCCAGGAGGCCAAGCTCAAGGCGGCGAGCACCGAGACGGCCGCCGCGCCGGTCTCCACGCCGACGGTGTGCCTGCTCGCCGTCGCGCGTGCGCCGCTCGCCGACGCGACGGACAAGCTCAAGAGGGCGGGTGTCACCGTCCAGCCCGAGACCGAGGTCTGGCCCAACCGTCCCGCGGCCCCGCGCGCCACCACCGTCTACTTCGGTGACGGCGGCGAAGCGGACGCCAAGACCGTCGCGTCCGCCTTGCCCGGCTCGACCACCGCGGCGCGCCCGGCCGGGCTCGAGGCGTGCGCCGGTGTCCTCGCCGTCGCCGTGGTGAAGAAGTAGGTCGGCGAAGGGCCGACACGGGTCCTGTCCGCAGCGGCGGCCACCGACCCCGATATGATTCGGGCAACCCAGCCCACGGCGGCAACGCCGAGGAAGCCGTTCCATAAGGAGTCATCGATGACGAAGCGTCAGTTCCTCGCCCCGCTTGCGATCCTCCCGGTGGCGGCCCTCGCCCTGGTCGGTTGCAGCACCAACGAGAAGCCCGCCGAGAAGGGCACCGGCCCGACCGCGCCGGTGGTCGTGAGCGGCGCGGAGGTCCCGACCCAGGGCCTGGTCACCAGCAATGAGGGCGGTCACGGTTCGGACGCGGCCGGCGGCAACGGCCCGTCGGCCGGCACGGCGGAGGCCTCGCTCGTCAAGCCCGACGGCAGCAGTGCGGGCAAGGCGACCTTCACCGAGAAGGACGGCGTCGTCGTGATCGACGTGCGCGTCACCGGGCTGACCGCCGGCTTCCACGGCATGCACATCCACGAGGTGGGCAAGTGCGAGCCGAACTCGGTCGCCAAGAACGGCGCGCCCGGCTCCGCCACCAACTTCGGCTCCGCCGGCGGCCACTGGCAGAAGCCCGGCGCCACCGGCCACCCGATGACGGGCGACCTGGTGTCGATCTACGTCAACGCCAACGGCACGGGCCAGACGGTGACCAGCACCGGTGCCTTCACCCTCGCGGACATCAAGAAGAACGCCGACGGCAACGCGCTCATGATCCACGCGGACGCCGACAACTTCGGCAACATCCCGTCCGCGCGCTACACGAACATCGTTCCCGGCCAGCCCGTGCCGGACGAGCAGACCCTCAAGACCGGTGACGCGGGCGGTCGCATCGCCTGCGGCGTGATCAAGGTCGGCTGATCATCGAGACCGTCGCCTTCGAGGCGTCGCCGCGGCCGACGATCGGCGTCGAGTGGGAATTCGCCCTCGTCGACCGGGAGACCGCGGACCTGGTCAGCAGAGCCGGGGAGCTGTTCGACGGTGTCCGCGCGTCCCGCCCGGACATCGCGCACCAGGTGCATTCGGAGATGTTGCGCAACACCGTCGAGGTGGTGACCGGCGTCTGCGAGAACACCGCGGAGGCGATGGCCGACCTGGCCCGCGTGATCGGTGCCGTCCGTGAGACCGCCGACCCGATGGGCGTCGATCTCTTCGGCGCCGGCACGCATCCGTTCGCGCAGTGGAACGCGCAGCAGCTCACCGAGAATCCGCGGTACGACGAGCTGATCGCCCGCACCCAGTGGTGGGGCCGGCAGATGCTCATCTGGGGCGTGCACGTGCACGTCGGCGTGAACCACCGAGACAAGGTGCTGCCGATCATCTCGGCGCTGCTCAACCACTACCCGCACCTGCTGGCGCTCTCGGCCAGCTCGCCGATGTGGGGCGGCCACGACACCGGCTACGCCAGCACCCGGGCGATGATGTTCCAGCAGTTGCCCACCGCGGGCCTGCCCTTCCAGTTCGAGCAGTGGAGCGAGTTCGAGCGCTTCGTGCACGACCAGAAGACCACGGGGATCATCGACCACCTCAACGAGATCCGTTGGGACATCAGGCCCGCGTGCCACCTCGGCACGATCGAGGTCCGGATCTGCGACGGCATGTCGTCGTTCGCGGAGCTCGAGGCCGTCGTCGCGCTGATCCACTGCCTCGTGGTGTGGCTGGACGCCCGCCTCGACGCGGGCGAGACCCTGCCGACGCTGCCCCCGTGGCACGTGCAGGAGAACAAGTGGCGCGCCGCCCGCTACGGTCTCGATGCCATCATCATCCAGGACGCCGACAACAACGAGCGGCTCGTCACCGAGGATCTCGACGATCTGCTCGAGCAGCTCGCCCCGATCGCACGCCGGCTCGGCTGCTCGCGCGAACTGGCCGCGGTCGCCGCGATCCCGCGGCGCGGCGCCTCGTACCAGCGGCAACGCGCCGTCGCCGAAGGGGTCTGCAGCACGGACGCCTATCGCGACGTGGTCCGGTCCGTGACCCGTGAGCTGATCCTGCCGTAGCCCCGGTTCCTCCGGACGCATAGCCGCATGCGTCTTTGTTAACGATAACTATTATCGTTAGCCTGGCCTCGTGCCCCCCATCCAGACCGGTCCTCGCGTCGGCCTCCGCCAGCTGCTGCCGGCGGGCGCCCTCACGGCGGCGCTGGTCGTGTCGATGGCGATCGCCGTATCCCAGGGCGCCGCGACAGTGCCGCTCGACGACGTGCGCCGGCTCCTCTGGGCCGCGCTGCGCGGCGGAACGGTGGCGCGCGAGGACTATTCGACCTACTCGATCCTGTGGGACCTCCGGGTCCCGCGCGTGATCCTCGCGGCCCTCGTCGGGGCCGGGCTCTCGCTGGCGGGCGTCGCCTGCCAGGCGCTCGTGCGCAACCCGCTCGCGGATCCGTTCATCCTCGGCATCTCCAGCGGCGCCTCCGTGGGGGCGAGCTTCGTGGTCACCACCGGCGTGGTGGCCGGGTTCGGCGTCGCCGGTACCGCGGGTGCCGCGTTCGTCACCGCAGTCCTCGCCTCGGTGCTGGTCTATCTGCTCAGCCGGACCCCCGACGGTGCGCTCAGCCCGGTCCGGCTGGTGCTGACGGGGGTCGTGCTCGCCTTCGCCTTCCAGGGCCTGGCGGGCGCGGTCGTCTTCTTCGACCCCGTCGGCGATGCGGCGCGGTCGGTGATGTTCTGGCTGCTCGGCGGGCTGGGCGGTGCGCAGTGGTCGGTGTTGCCGCTGGTCGCGGTGACCGTGGCGGTCTGTGGCGTGATCATCGCGCGCCTCGCGGGTGTGCTGGACGTGTTGTCGCAGGGCGACGAGGCCGCCGCGGCTCTCGGCCTCGATCCGCACCGCGCCCGGCGAATGCTGTTCCTCATCATCGTGGTGCTGACCTCGGTCCTCGTCGCGGTCGCGGGCACCGTCGGGTTCGTCGGACTCGTGGTCCCGCACGCGGTGCGGATGATCGTGGGGCCCGCGCACCGGCGGATGCTGCTGCTCGCGCCGCTCGTGGGCGCGCTGTTGCTGGTCTGGGTCGACCTGCTCAGCCGTCTGGTGGTCGCACCCCGAGAGCTGCCGCTCGGCATCGTCACCGCCCTCGTCGGGGTGCCCGTCTTCATCGCGCTGCTCCGTCGTCGCGGCGGACTGCTGGGAGGTGCGGCGTGAGAGTGGAATTGGACGGGGTGACGGTCGAGCTCGCCGGCCGCCGCATCCTCGACCGGGTCTCGCTCGACATCGAGGCGGGGGAGCACGTCGGACTGATCGGGCCGAACGGCAGCGGCAAGTCGACGCTGCTGCGCTGCCTCTACCGGGCGATCGCTCCCACCTCGGGGACGGTCCGCGTGGGCGGGCGGGACCTCGCCGCGATGCGTCGGCGCGACGGTGCGCGTCTGGTCTCCGCCGTCACCCAGAGCGAGACCGGCCACCTCGGGTTCACTGCTGAGGAGACGGTGATGTTGGGGCGGTTCGCCCACGGCGACGCCGGCAGCCCGGCCGCGATCAACGCTTGCGAGGCGGCCCTCGTCGCGGTGGACGCCACCGCGCTACGGCGACGAAGCGTGTTGGGCCTCTCCGGGGGTGAGCGGCAGCGCGTCCTCATCGCCCGCGCCCTCGCGCAGGACACCCCGGTCCTGCTGCTCGACGAGCCGCTCAACCACCTCGACGTACGGCACCAGCTGGACCTGCTGCGCCTGCTCCGGGCCGCGAACAAGACGACCGTCACCGCGATCCATGACATCGACCTCGCCGCCCAGAGCTGCGATCGCCTCGTGCTCCTCGACCGCGGCCGTGTGGTCGCCAGCGGCACCCCGGGCGAGGTGCTCACGGCCGACAGGATCGCCGAGGTCTACGGCGTGCGGCCCGTGGTCGCCGTGACGGGCACCGGCCCGCCCCGGATCCACTTCGAACTCTAGAAGACCGACCGATCGAAAGGATCGACCGATGCGTCCCCGTTCCCTCCTCTCCGCGGCCCTCGCGGCGGGCACCCTGCTCGCCGCCACCGCCTGCGGTGCCCGCCCCGCCGAATCCGGCTCCGACCTCATCGATGTGACCAATTGCGGTGTGCACCAGCAGTACCGGTCGCCCACGGCCGCGGTGCCCTACGACGTGTCGGCGATCGAGAAGATGTTCGCGCTCGGACTCACCGACCGCATCAAGGGCATCGTCCTACCGAAGACGGTGAACGGCGTGATCGCGAAGTCGCCGTACCGCGACGAATACGCCAAGGTCCCGATCCTCAGCGACGGCGTCCTCACCCAGGAGCCGCTCGTCGCCGCCAAGGCGGACTGGGTGTTCGCGGGTTGGCAGGCGGGGTTCAGCCCCGCCCGCGGCGTCACCCCCGAGTCTCTGGGCAAGCTGCGGATCGACAGTTACATGCAGGAGGAGACCTGCTACAACTACGGCGACAAGCCCGCCGCGCGGGAGGTGAATCCGTTGGCGGACACGTACACCGACCTCACCAACCTGGGCGCGATCTTCCGCGTCCCGGACCGCGCCACGAAGCTGGTCGAGGACCTGCGGGCGCGCCAGCGCACGCTCCAGGAGCGCGCCGACCGCAAGAGTGTGAAGCCGTCGGTTTTCATCTACGACTCGGGGACCGCGGAGCCCTACACCGCGGGCCGCCGCGCCGCGGCCGACCAGGTGATCTCCCTCGCGGGCGGTCGCTCCGTGACCCACGACGTCGACGGCCGATGGACCTCGGTCGGGTGGGAGTCCGTGGTGCACGCGCAGCCCGAGGTGGTCGTCATCGTCGACTACGACAAGCAGCCCGCGCAGCAGAAGATCGACTACCTGCGACAGTCGTCGCCGATCAAGGACTCGCCGGCGGTGCGCGAGAACCGCATCCGCGTGGTGGACTACGCCGAGCTGGTGGCCGGGCCGCGCAACCTCGACGCCGCGGCGGCTCTCGCCGACTACCTGGAGCAGAGCGGGGTCGCTCGATGACCGGGCCCGGCTCCGTCGCCGAGGTCCTCGACCATGCCCGCGAGGTCGCGCAGAACGAGGTGGCGCGCAGCGTCTTCTTCGTCGCACACGGCACCCGCCTCGCCGGGAGCGAGCAGCGCTACCGCAACCGGTACGTCCTCGTCCGTGTCGGAGACGCCTTCGGCGCGTGTGCCTTCGAGGAGGGTGAGCTGGACCCGGACATCGCGGACCTGTCCGGCGAACCGCTCGCCGCCCTGCTCGAGCACGCCGCGCAGCCGCTGCGGATCGCCGCGGCCGACGCCGCGCTCGGCGCCGCGGCCCCGCACCGCGAGGACCCGCGGGCGGAGCGCCGGATGCTGCCCACGGGTACCCCCGATGCCCGCGCGATCGCCCGCGACGCCGCGGTGGCGGAGCTGCTCACGGTCGCACCGGGCGCACGGGTCGCGCTGATCGGCGTGGTGAACCCGCTGGTGGCCGCCATTCGCGAGCGCGGCGGCGAGCCCCTGCTCGCGGACCGGAACCTGCAGCGCACGCACTGGGGCGACCCCGTCGCGGACGATCACCGTGCGGTGCTCGCCGAGGCCGACGCGGTACTCGCGACCGGAATGACCTTGGGCAACGGCAGCTTCGACGAGATCCTCGCGACCTGCCGGGAGCGTCAGCTGCCGCTCGCCGTGTACGCGCAGAGCGGATCGGCCGTCGCCCGCGCCTTCCTCGGGTCGGGCCTGAGCGCGCTCTCCGCCGAGCACTTCCCCTTCTCCCAGTTCTCCGCCGACGCCTCCCCGATGTACCTCTACCGGAGCGGGACATGAGCGCACCGGGGGACCGCCCCCTGCCGGACCGGGCGCTGGTCCGCGCGATCTGGCCGATGCTCGCCGCAGCCGCACTGGGCCTCGTCCCGTTCACCGTGATGGCCAACTTCCTCGTCGCCATCGCCGCCGACGCACACGCGGGCATCGACCTCATCGGCGGCCTGCGCGGCCTCGGCGGGGTGGCCGCCCTCCTCGTCGGCATCGCGGCCGCGCCTCTCCTGGACCGGATCTCGCGCTCGTCGGTGGCCGCGCTGGCCCTACTCGTCCTCGCGGTGGGGTGCGGGCTGGCGCTGCAGGGCAGCACCGCCGCGTGGGTGGTCTTCTGCCTGCTGATCGGTGCGGGAACCGCCGTCCTCAATCCCGCGGTGTCGGCCATGGCCGCCGACCGGTTCGACACCCCGGCGGCCTCCGCGCGGGCCGCGACCCTCGTCTCGTCGACGATGACGCTGACGGCGGTCCTCGCGGCGCCGGTCCTCGCGCTGCCCGCCGTGCTGTGGGGCTGGCGCGCCGATATGGCCGCGACCGCCGTGGTGCTGCTGGTGGTCGCGGCACTGATCGCCCGCCGCCGGGATCCGCGCGGCGGCGAGACCTCCATGAGCTACCTCGAGGCCTTCCGCACCGTGCGGTCGATCCCCGGCGCCCTCGACATCCTGGCGGTCTCCCTCCTGCGCACTCTCGCGTTCATGGGCTCCCTCGCCTACCTCGCCGCCACCTTCGGCCAGCGCTTCGGCATCGGGACGGGCTGGTTCTCCCTGGTATGGGCGACCTCCGGCCTCGCCTTCTTCCTCGGGAACTTCCTGGGCGGCAGGGTGATGCAGGACCGCGGCGCCGACCGCCTGCTCGGCACGGTGCTCACGGCGATCCTCGTCGCCGCCCTCTCGATGGTGGCGCTCCACACCGCACCGCATGTGGTCGTCGCCTGGTCGATGGTGGCCCTCGTGTCCGCCGCGCACGCCGTCATCGCCGCCGCGGTGACCACCACACTGGTCCGAGGGGCGGGAGCGGTGCGCGGCACCGTCCTCTCGCTCAACGGGGCGGCGCAGAGCGTCGGCGTCTTCGCGGGCGCCTCCCTCGCCGGCGGGGCCCTCGCACTCGGCGGCTGGCCCGGCGTTGGCATCGTCCTCGGCGGTGCCACCGCGCTGGCCGCGGTCTTCGCGCGACGCGCGCTGCGCGGGACCCGCGCGCAGGAGTGCATCGGATGAGCGCGCCGCGCACCGTCTCCCGCGGTCGAGGGGTGGGCCGCAGTACCGGCCACCACGGCGAGCTCCTCCAGGGCCGGTTCCGCTGCCCGCTCCAGGGTGAGTGCCCGGGCCTGGTGACCGTGCCGATCGGCACCATCGGGTCCGTCGCGGTCTTCGCCCCGGACGTCTCGGGCGTCGTACGGGCGCGCACCACCGGCGGCGCGGGCGACCTGGACAAGGCGCGACGGGCGGCCGAGGCCACGCTGGCCCACCTGCGGGAGCGCGACCTCCTCGGCTGCACCGGCGGCGAACTCCGCGTCGCGCGGACGACGACCGTCGGCCTGGGGCTCGGCTCCTCGACCGCCGACGTGCTCGCCGCGGTCCGCGCGGTCGCGGACTGCGCGGACGCGGAGCTCGACGCCGACACCGTCGCTCGCCTCGCCGTCTCCGCCGAGGGGGCCTCCGACCCCCTGTGGACCGACCGCCCGATCCTGTTCGCGCACCGGCACGGCCACGTCATCGAGGAACTGGGCGAGACCCTCCCGGCGATGCTGCTCGTGCGGTGCGTACTCGGCGGCCCCGTCGACACGCTGACGCTGCCCGCGGCCGGCGCCGGGGACGTGGCGGAGTACGAGGAGTTGCGCGCTCGGCTGCGCGGCGCGGTGCCCGCCGGGGACGCGGCGGGGGTCGCCGCGGTCGCGACCCGCAGCGCGGTGCTCAACCAGAGTCGCCACCACAAGCCCCGACTCGACCGCCTCATCGCGGCGGCCGAGCGCGGGGGAGCGCTCGGCGTGCAGGTGGCCCACTCCGGGAACGTCGCGGGCCTGCTCTTCGACCGGGAGTACCCGCGGGAGCGCCTGCGGCGGGCATGCACCCGCGTCCGGGCGGTCGGCTTCCGAGTGGCCGATGCCCCGATCGTGATCGGCGGCGCCGCATGAGGATCGACGGCCACATCGCCGAGGCGCTGAGCCGCCCCGCCCTGCTCCGCGGCACGGACGACCGGTACCTGCTGCGGTTCGAATCGATGAAGGTCGCCTCGGCCCGGGCGGCCCTGCGCGCCGCCCTCGACGCGGGTCGCGTCCGGCCCGGCGGCACCGTCATCGACTCGTCGTCGGGGATCTACGCCTACGCCCTGGCCCTGGCCTGCCACGAGGCGGGGGTGCGCTGCCGCATCGTCGGATCGACCACGATCGACGAGGGGCTGCGGGTCCAATTGCTCGCCCTGGGAGTCGATCTCGAGCAGATGCCGCGGTCGGCATCGCTCAAACTCGACCAGGACCGCCGGGTTCGGCGGATCACCGAACTGCTCGCGCAGGATCCGGCGCTGCACTGGATGCGGCAGTACCACGACCCGGTGCACTACCGCGGCTACCGGGACATCGCCCGTGGGGTGGCTTCGGAGCTGGCGGCCGAGGGGGCCGCGTCGGTGCGCCTCGTCGCGCCCGTCGGCTCGGGCGTGTCCAGCGGCGCACTGCGACTCGGCTTCGAGGAGGCGGGTCTGGCGGTGGAACTGGTCGGCGTGCAGCCCTTCGGCAGCGTCACCTTCGGCGCCGAACACGTGGAGGACCCCGCCATGCTCATCGCCGGCATCGGGTCATCCATCCCGTTCGACAACGTGCGGCACGGGCTCTACGAGGTCATCCACTGGGTGTCCTTCGAGGTGGCCCGCGCCGGCACACTCCGACTGCTCCGCGAGCACGCGATCTTCGCCGGCCTGTCCTCCGGTGCGGGCCACGCGGCAGCCGATTTCGAACAGGCGCACGGCGCACCGGTCGACGCCACCGTGCAGGTGCTGCCCGACACGGGACATCGCTACCTGCGGGCCCTCGCCGACCACGCCGAGGACACCGCCCCGGCGGTGCCGGTGGGGCCGCGGCTCGTCGACGACCCGTCGGACATCGCGCTGCCGTGGGCGCGGATGCGCTGGTCGGGGCGCGACGGGGCCTGACCGACGGACCGGCCCGCCGTCAGTCGCGGCTGCCGGTCTCCATCTGGTCCGGGTCGATGGTGCTGTCGCGCAGGCGCTGCTCCTGGTAGGCCACCCGGCCCACCCGATGCGCGACCGCGGGCGCCGTGATCATCGTGAACAGCCCGGCCAGCACCAGCATCCACACGTCGACCGAGTCGGCCATCCGCACGATGGCGCCGGCCAGCAGCAGGAGCAGCCCCAGCGTCTGCGGCTTCGTCGCCGCGTGCATGCGCGTCAGCGTGTCCGGGAAGCGGATGATGCCGATCGCGGCGGTCACGGCGAAGACCGCGCCCGTGAGGAACAGGATCGAGGAGACGATGTCGACGATCATCGCAGTCCTCCGTTCCGCGGCGCGATGTCCGGCGTCTCGTCGGGCGGCGACGGGGCGGTCCCGGCATCGTCGGGCACCCGGAACCGCACCACCGAGACCGAGCCGACGAAGCCGACGAGCGAGAGCGCGACGATCCCGGGGATCACCGACGAATTGCGGCTGTACGCCGCCCATACCGCGAGCCCGCCCATGGCGATCGCGACGAGCGCGTCCACCGCGACGACGCGGTCGAGGGTGTTCGGGCCGCGCAGCAGCCGGAAGGTGGTGAGGAAGGCGGCGGTCATGAGGATGACACCGGTGATGACGAAGACGACGGTCACGGCTTTCCCTCCGCCTCGGTGTTCTGCGCCTTGCGGTAGGCGATCTCCGGCGCCGCCATCCGGCGGGCGTCGCCCACCAATCCCCGGGCGCCCGGTGCGACGTGGTGGAAATCGTCGTCGTCGATGCCGTGCATCGGGCTGGCGTGCCACTCGTTGTCGCGCTCGAAGGCGTCGATGAACAGCCGCTCGAGACGCGCGGTGCTGCGGTAGAACTGGTGCACCGCCTTCGCGCTGCTCACGTCGACGACGTGCACGTACAGCAGGCGTCGCTTGGTGTCGATCTCCAGCACCATCGTGCCCGGGATCAGGTTCATCATGTCGACCAGCAGCGTGAGCACCAGGTCCGACTTGATCGAGACCTTCGCCCGCAGGACCGCGCTCAGCGGCATCGACCCGGGCCGGATCGCGAGCCACGCCACCTCGATCGAGGACCGGAACATCTCCACGAGGAAGACGCCGATCAGCTTGAGCAGCGAGCCCGGGTGCACGCGGCCCTCCACCGGCACCGGCGGCAGGGGGAGCAGCAGCAGGATCGCCAGGCCCACCAGCAGGCCGGCGGCGATGTTGCCCCAGGTCACGTTGCCCCACAGCATGACCCAGACCGCGTCGAGCCACAGCAGCTGCGCGATCTTGGCGCCGACGGCGCGGCCGTCGCGCAGGTCGGGCAGGATCCGCGTCACGAGTCGCCTAGCCATGCGCGCCTCCCTGCGGGGTCTGCGGTCGAGCGGGTTCGACGGTCAGCGGTTCGTACGAACCGGCGGACGCGGGCGTACCGTCGGGCATCTTGAGTTTGTGCAGGGCCTCCGGGCCGAGCACGGCCTCGACGTAGTCCGCCCGGCCGATGAGCTGGGTCGCCGCGCGGTCGGTGACGTCGAACATCGGGCCCGCGAAGATCGCGAGGACCAGGCCCACGCCGAGCAGGCCCGCGGTGGGCGCGACCATGCTGATCGGCATGCGGCCCGGGTCCTCCCGGTCGGCGAACTCGATGACATCGGCGTCGTCGAGCAGGGCCTCCGGGTGCGCGACGGCCAACTCCCCCTCGGGGGCGTCGGAGCGGGGGCGCCAGAAGGCCTTCGTCCACACGCGGATCACCGCGTACAGGGTCAGCAGGCTGGTGATCACGCTGCCCGCCACCAGCACCCAGGCCAGCACCGAGCCCTGCCGCACGCCCGCCTCGATGAGGCCCACCTTGCCGACGAAGCCCGAGAACGGCGGAATGCCGCCGAGGTTCAGCGCCGGCAGGAAGAACAGGATCGCGAGCACCGGGCTGGCCGCGGCGAGCCCGCCGAGGCGGCGCAGCGTGGCCGCGCCCGCCTGCCGTTCGATGAGGCCGACCACGAGGAACAGCGTCGTCTGCACGAGGATGTGGTGCACCACGTAGTAGATCGTCGAGCTCAGGCCCAGCGGCGTGGACAGGGCGATGCCGAAGATCATGTAGCCGATGTGGCTGACCAGCGTGAAGGACAGCAGTCGCTTGATGTCGGTCTGGGCGATCGCGCCGAGGATGCCGACGATCATGGTGAGCAGACCGGCGATCATGAGCACGTCGTCGAGCGCGCCGCCCGGGAAGAGCAGCGTGTGCGCCCGGATGATCGCGTACACGCCGACCTTCGTCAGCAAGCCCGCGAAGACCGCGGTGACCGGGGCGGGCGCCGTCGGATAGGAGTCCGGCAGCCACGTCGACAGGGGGAACACCGCCGCCTTGATCCCGAAGGCCACGAGCAGCACCGCGAACAGGGTCGTTCTGGTGCCCGACGGCAGGTCCTGCAGCTTGATCGCCATGTCCGCGAGGTTCAGCGTTCCCGTCGCGAAGTAGGCGTAGGCGATCCCCAGCAGGAACACCACGGACGAGACCATCGAGACCATGACGTACGAGACGCCGGCCCGGATGCGATCGGCGCTGCCGCCCACCGTCAGGAGCACGAAGGAGGCGGCGAGCAGCATCTCGAAGGAGACGAACAGGTTGAACAGGTCGCCCGCGAGGAAGGCGTTGCACACGCCCGCTGCGAGGATCAGGTACGTGGGGTAGAAGATCGAGACCGGCTGGTTCTCATCGCCGTCCCGGATGCCCTGGCCCACCGAGTACACGAGGACGCCCAGCAGCACGATCGCGGAGACCAGCACCATCAGTGCGGCGAGCTGGTCGGCGACGAGGGTGATGCCGAGCGGCCCGCCCCCGCCGTCCCGGTCGCCCCAGCCGCCCACGTGCAAGGCGACGGTGCCGTGCCGGTCCGTGTAGTAGAGCATCTGGGCCGCGACGGCGACGATGGCCGCGAGCGAGACCAGCGAGATCAGCCGCTGCAGCCGCGGGTGTCGGCCCATCACCATCGTGATCGCGGCCGCGACGATCGGCAGCACCGTCGGCAGCGGGACGAGCGCGAGCATCATCGATTCCGTCATCGCTCGCCCTCCCCGTCGGGCTCGCCGGGCGGGAGCTGCTTCTCGCGCGGCACGCTGGGCAGGGGCAGCGCCCCGGTGTCGACGACATCGACGCGGGCCCGCTTGAGCTCCTCGGGGGAGAGCAGCTCACCGTCGGGGCCGTAGGCATCGCCCAGGGCAGACGGTGCGCCGGTGATCGGGTCGTCCGAGGCGTCGTAGTCGGGATCGTCGGCCGCGATGTCGGCGTCGCGCTCGAGGACCTTCGTGTCCTCGGGATCGTCGTCGACCTCGTCGTCGGTGTTGATCGTGAACGAGCGGTAGGCCAGCGCGAGGATGAACGCCGCCATGCCCATCGTGATGACGATGGCGGTGAGGATCATCGCCTGCGCCAACGGATCCGCGTCCGTGAGCCTGCCCGCGGAGAAGTACCCGACGATGGGCGGGTTGCCGGGCGGGGAGGACAGTGCGAGCAGCAGCAGGTTCACCGCGTTGCCGACCAGGATGATGCCCATCAGCATCCGCGTGAGGCTGCGGTCCAGGAGCAGGTACACGCCGGTGGCGATCATGACGGCGATCGCCGCGAACAGACCGATGTCGACGATCATCGCGCGCCACCCCCCGACTGGACGGGCAGGGGCGAGGTCATGTCAGCGGGGGATCCCTCCAGGTCGAGTCGTGCTCCCAGGCTGCGCAGGACGTCGAGCACCAGGCCCACCACGATGAGGTACACGCCGGCGTCGAAGATCAGCGCAGTCACCACCTTGACGTCACCGAAGACCGGCAGGGTGAACTCGTAGGCGACCGACGACATGGCGGGGGCGCCGGCGAGCAGCGAGACGATGGTGCCGACCGCCGCGAGCAGCAGGCCGGTACCGAGGACCCGGCCCGCATCGAGCGGGAGCGCCTCGCCGATCTCGTACCGGCCGCCCGCGAGGTAGCGCAGCACCAGCGCGAGACCCGCGGTGAGGCCGCCGGCGAAGCCGCCGCCCGGCGCGTTGTGGCCGGCGAAGAAGAAGTAGACCGAGACCACCATGATCGTGGGAAAAGCCATGCGGGAGGTGATCTCCAGGACCAGCGAGCGGTGCCGCGGATCGCGGAGCGCGCTCCCGCGCAGCCAGGTGGTGCCCGGCGCGGCGGCGGCCGCAGCGGCGGCTTCCGCGCTCACCCGCGGCGCCGAACCGAAGCGGCGGTTGCGGAACACCAGCGAGGCGACACCCGTCGCCGCCACGAGCAGCACCGAGATCTCACCGAAGGTGTCCCAGGCGCGGATGTCGACCAGGATCACGTTCACCGTGTTGTGGCCGTAGCCGAACCTGTAGGCCTGCTCGGGAAGCCGGTCCGCGACGGGTGCGGCGACCCGCGCGGCACGGGTCGCGACCGCCACCACGAGGACCATCGCCGCCACCGCGATGCCGAGCAGTGCGCGAGCCACCCGCGACGGACGGCTACCGGTGATCGGCGCCTCGGCGGGCAGCTTGCGCAGCACCAGCACGAAGACCACCAGGGTCAGCGTCTCCACGAGGAACTGGGTGAGTGCGAGGTCGGGCGCGCCGTAGATCGCGAAGATCACGCCCGTGCCGTAGCCGGTGACGCCGACGACGAGCACCGTCGCCAGGCGGTTCCGCAGCAGGACCGCGGTCAGCGCGGCGGCGCACATCAGCACCGAGATGGATAGGAACAGCGGCGAGGCCTCGACCCGCAGGTCGGGCCGCGCCCGGGTGCCGAAGGCGAGCACCAGGAGCGGAAGTAGCACCAGCGTCAGCAGGATGGTGCCCTGCGTGAGCGGCAGCGAACCGCGCTGCGTGCTCTGCGTCATCCGCAGCGACAGCACGTCGGCGCCGCGGAGGGTGGCGTCGTAGAGCCGGTCCGCGTTGCCGAGCAGCACGCTGTTGCGGCGGCGGAGCCGGGCGAACGGGCTGTGCGGCTGCGCGACGACGATGCCCGTGGCGATGATGAGGGTCGTCAGCAGGAGCGGCAGCGTGAAGCCGTGCCAGAGCGCCAGGTGGTAGGGCTCCGACTCGGGCGGGAAGGCATCGTCGGGATAGCCGGACAGCACGTGGTCGAGCTGACCGGAGGCGAGCCCGTCGACGAGCGAGAGCACGGCCAGCAGGGCCGGTCCGGCCAGGAACAACGGGCTGATCGAATGCATCTCGGCGACGGCACGGGTGGGTGCGGACTGCCCCTTGCGGCCGAACGCGCCCCACAGGAAGCGGATGCTGTAGGCCATCGTCAACGCCGAGCCGACGCACATCCCGGTGAGCAGCACGATCGGGAGCGGCTCGGGGAGGGAACTGTGCAGCATCGTCTCGAGCGCCGCCTCCTTGCCGACGAAGCCGTACAGCGGCGGGATACCGGCCATCGACGCGGCGGCCAGCGCCGCGACCACCGCGAGCACCTTCTGCCGGTCGCCGAGGCGGGCGAGCCGCCGGATGTCCCGCGTGCCGGTCGTGTGGTCGATGATGCCGACGACCATGAACAGCGTCGCCTTGAACAGGGCGTGCGCGGTGAGCATCGTCAAGCCGGCGAGCATCAGGTTCCGCTCGCCCCCGCCGACCAGCACCATGAGCATGCCGAGCTGGCTCACGGTGCCGAAGGCCAGGATGAGCTTGAGGTCGAATTCGCGCAGCGCGCGCCAGCCCGCCAGGATCATCGTGAGAATCCCCAGGCCCAGCACGATCACCCGCCACGCGTTCAGGTGGGCGAAGGCCGGAGCCAGCAGCGCGACGAGGTAGATGCCGGCCTTGACCATGGCGGCCGCGTGCAGGTACCCCGAGACCGGCGTGGGTGCCGCCATGGCGCCGGGGAGCCAGAAGTGGAACGGGACGATCGCCGACTTGCTGATCGCGCCGATCAGGATGAGCACGACGCCCACCTCGACGCCGATGGAGATGCTCGACGGGTCCGCGACCGCGCGGGCGATCACCTCGGAGAACAGGTAGCTGCCGTAGTGCTCGCCGAGCTCGACGATGCCGACCAGCATGGCGAGGCCGCCGAGCGTGGTGACGAGCAGCGCCTGGGTGGCCGCGCGGCGGCTGGTGGCGCGCTCGGCGTAGTACCCGACGAGCAGGAAGCTGAGCACCGAGGTGAGCTCCCAGAAGACGTACATCGCCAGCATGTTGTCGCTGACGACGAGGCCGAACATGACGGCCATGAAGGCGACCAGTTCGGCCGCGAAGGTGGGCAGCTTGCGGGTGCTCGACACATCGGTGAAGTAGCCCGCGCAGTAGACGAGGATGACCGCGCCGATCCCGAGGACCAGCACCGACATGATCGCGCCGAGCTCGGTGAGCCGAAGATCGAGGTTCATGTGCAGGGCCGGGACCCACTGCAGGGACTCGGTGCGTGCGGGCTCGCCGGCGACGGGCCACACGGTGATGACCCACACCAGAGCCGCGGCGGGGACCGCGGCGAGACCGAGGAAGGCGCGCGCGCCGAAACGTCCGACCACGACCGGTGCGGCTAAGGTCGCAAATGACAAACAGATGAGAATGATGAGCAATGGGCACTCCGTCCTTGGTGAGCGGGGTGTCGTACTTTGCTGATTCTACCGGTGAGGGATATCGGGAACTGCATGGACCAGATGACGGATCGTCCGACCACTTCATTCGGGCCCGCGCGTCGGCGCGTCGGGCCCGCCGTCGCGTCGCTCCTGGCGGTCGCCGGGCTGCTCCTGGGCACCGCCGCGTGCAACCGCGATGCCCCGGACACGCCCGCTGCCACCGTGACTCTCCCGGCCACCTTCCCCAAGGACGATGTGCCGCTGGTCGACGGGAACATCATCGACGCGGGGGAGCGCTCCCAGGGCGGCGTGACCGTCTTCAGCGTGACGGTCCAGGCCAAGCCCGAGGGGTACGACGAGGCGAAGAAGAAGCTCGTCGCCGCCGGCTACACCGCCCTCGGCGACGGCGCCGGGGCCCCCGACAGCCGGTCGGCGCAGTTCTCCGGAAAGGGCTACATCGTGACCGTGAACGCGGCCTCGGCGGGAGCGATTCCCAACGCCGTCTTCTACGCCGTCAGCAAGGCGTAGCACCCACGTCAGGAGGTTCGACGGTCCGCGTACGCCTGCAGGTCCGCGACCTGGGCCGGATCCAACGACGGCCGGACGGCCTGGCGCGCGGCCTCGACGTCCGCGGCGGTGACGGTGGCCGTGTCCAGGTCCCGCCGCATCGCGGTCAGCGCCGCCTCGCGCAACAGCGCGGTGCAGTCCGCGGCCGAGTAGCCGTCGAGCCGCTCGGCCAGCGCCGGCAGGTCCACGTCGTCGGCCAGCGGGATCGACCGCGAGCCGGTCCGCAGGATCTCCGCCCGGGCCTCGGCGTCCGGCGGCGGCACGAAGATCAGCCGCTCCAGCCGGCCCGGTCGCAGCAGCGCCGGATCGATGAGGTCCGGCCGGTTCGTCGCGCCCAGCACCACCACGTCGCGGAGGGGCTCCGCACCGTCGAGCTCGGTGAGCAGTGCGGCGACCACCTTGTCCCCGACTCCGGAGTCCGAGGACTGCCCGCGGCGCGGCGCGAGCGCGTCGACCTCGTCCAGGAAGATCAACGACGGTGCGCTGCCCCGCGCCCGGGCGAACAGGTCGCGGACGGCCTTCTCCGATTCACCGACCCACTTGTTCATGAGCTCGGCGCCCTTGACCGCGTGCACCGACAGCTGACCGGACGCGGCCAGCGCGCGGACCACGAAGGTCTTGCCGCAGCCGGGCGGACCGTAGAGCAGTACGCCGCGCGGCGGCTCGACGCCGAGGCGGGCGAAGGTGTCCGGGTGGCGCAGCGGCCACAGCACGGTCTCGGTGAGGGCCTGCTTCGTCTCCACCATGTCGCCCACGTCGTCGAGCGTGATCGAGCCGACGGAGACCTCCTCGGTCGCCGACCGCGACACCGGCCGGATCACCGACAGCGCGCTCAGCAGGTCCGGTTGCGTGATCGCGATGCGCTCGTCCGTGCCGACCACCCGCGCGGCGGCCCGTAGTGCGCCCTCCCGGCACAGCGCCGCGAGGTCGGCGGCCACGAACCCGGGTGCGCGCAGCGCGACCTCGTGCAGATCGAGGTCGACGGTCGGAGCCTCCCGCAACAGCAGCTCGAGCAGCTTCTCCCGCTGCTCCACGCCCGGCAGGTCGACGGCGACCGTCCGGTCCGCGAGGTCGGGCTCCCGCAGCCGCGAGTCGAGGTCGCCGGGCGCGGAGGTGGTGGCGATGAGCGCGACGCGCGGCGTGGCGACGGCGCGCCGCAGCTCGTCGAGGATCATCGTCGAGACGGGCTCGCGCGTGGCGGGGAGCAGCGCCTCGATGTCCCGGACCAGTAGCGCCGCCCCGGAGCCGTCGACCGCGGCCCGGACCCGCGCGACGGCGTCCCGCACCCGCTCGAGCCGCGCCTGCGGCTCCAGCGCGCCGGTGAAGGCACCGTCGAGCTCGACGAGCGGCCGCGGGGCCACGACGGCCCGCGCGACGGTCGCCTTGCCGCCGCCCGTGGGGCCGGTGACGAGCACCCCGAGCCGAGCGGGCGCGCCCAGCTTCTCCAGCAGCTCCGGCTCGTCCAGCGCCAGCGACAGCCACTCGGTGAGCCGCTTCACCGCGGTGTCCGCGCCGACGAGATCGGCAACGGGCCGCACCGCGGGTTCCTCGGCCTCGGGCGCCTGCGCCGCGAGCGTCACCATCTCCGACGGTGCTGTGGGTGCCGCCTCGTCCGACCACAGCACCGCCGAGTTCGGCTGCACCGACACCGGCCCGGGCGCGGGATCGACGGACACGACGGTGAGCAGCTCGTTCGTCCAGGTGATCCCGACCAGCCGCGACAGCTGCTGGGTGGCCTCGGCGTTCGACGTGCCGGGGCCGAGGTCGCGCGGTAGCAGGGAGACGCTGTCGCCGGGCATCATCACCTTGCCCAGGAGCGCCTGCCGGAGGGCGGCACCGTCGAGGGCGTTGCGGGTGAGGGCGCTGCCGCGCAGGAGCACCCGCTTGGCGCCGTAGACGACGGCGGGCGAGATCACGACCGTCGCGTCCTCGCGGAGGCCGCAGTTCGCGATGGTCAGCTCGTCCAGCAGCGCGACCCCGGGCGCGCTGCCCGACGGTGCCGCCGCCACGACCGCCGCGGTGCGGCGCGCGCCGAGCAGCTCGATGCCGTCCCACTCGCGCAGACCGAGCGCTGCGAGGGCCTCGGGATGGATCCGGACAATGCCCCGCCGCGCCTCGAGGGCCGAGGTCTGCAGGCGGACGGTGAGCGACAGGTTCGGCACCTTGGCCAGCTTAGTGGGCGGGCGCCCCGCGGTGGTGGGCCGTCAGTCCTCGCGCGTGGGGCGGCGCAGGCCGAGGCGGGCGGCGGACCGTCGGCCTCCGCGGACCGCGGTCGCGGCGCGACGACGGGGCCGCAGCGGGCGCCGCTGCTCACGCCGGATCGCGCGGCGCTCCGCGGGCTTGCTGTCCCACGCCGACGGGTGCGAGGCGACCCACTGCTTGGACCGCCACGCGAACGGGATGTGCAGCAGGTACGCCACGATCACCACGAGCAGCGCGATGTACGGGTAGGTGAGCATCAGCGCGACCAGGCCGGCGACCAGCACGAGCACGCCGGCCGCCTTCGCGGGCTGCACGGTCATGCTCTTGAAGCTGGAGGTGGGGATGCGCGAGACGGTTAGCGCGGCCACGAACAGCGTCCAGACCGCGACGACGGGCGTGCTCACCCACCAGCCCGTGCCCCACTCCTGCTGCGCCGCCAGCGGAGCCAGGACCAGCAGCGCGCCGGCGGGCGCGGGCACGCCGACGAAGAAGTCCTTGGTGTAGGGGGGCGCCGTGGGGTCGGCGGCGAGCGTGTTGAAGCGGGCCAGCCGTAGCACCATGGCGACCACGAACAGCAGCGCGACGATCCACCCGGCCGGCGAGCCGGGGAAGCACACGAAATAGAGGATCAGCGCGGGCGTCACGCCGAAGTTGATGGCGTCGGCGAGCGAGTCGAGCTCAGCGCCGATCTTCGTGGACGCGCCCAGCAGGCGCGCGACGCGGCCGTCGAGCCCGTCCAGGATCGCGGCGACCACGACGAGCATGAGCGCCAGGTCGACCTTGCCGGCCGCCGCGAAACGCACGCCCGTCAGGCCGGCGCAGAGCGCCGCGACCGTCAGCACCGACGGCAGGATCATGATCCCGACGGGGCGCGGCTGCTCCTGCGGGGCGGGACTCACGGCTGCGCGATCGGGAGGTGCGCGATCACGGTCTCGGCCGCGACGGCGCGCTGGCCGCTGTAGACGGTGAGCTCGGTGCCGGCGGGGAAGTAGGTGTCGACCCGCGAACCGAACCGGATGATGCCGTAGGTCTCGCCCAGTTCGAGGGTGTCGCCGGGAGCGCAGTCGGTGCGGATGCGGCGGGCGACGAGGCCCGCGATCTGCACGACGCCGACGGGGCCGTACTCGGTGGCCAGGCGCACCGTCGTGCGCTCGTTGGCGTCGCTGGCCTCGGGGAGGTCGGCGGGGAGGAACTTGCCGTCGGTGTGCACGACCGAGTCGACGACGCCCGTCAGCGGCGCGCGCTGCACGTGCGCGTCGAACACCGACAGGAAGATCGAGACGCGGGGCAGCGGGGCATCGCCCAGGCCCAGCTCGCGCGGGGGGACGTGCTCGTCGACGAGGGTGACCTCGCCGTCGGCGGGAGCGACGGCGACGCCCTCCTGGGTGGGCGTCACGCGCGCCGGGTGCCGGAAGAAACCGGCGCAGGCGGCGGCCGTGAGCAGCGCGGGTACGCGGATCCAGCTCTTTCGGTAGCCGACCGCCGCGACCCCGAGGGACCCCGCGATGAACGGGGTGCCCGCGGGGTGCAGCGGCGGGACGGTGTGCCGGATCAGCTCGGTGATGTGACCGATACCGGTCGAGTGCTCGGTCAGATGCCCGTCGACCGGTGTGCGGGGTCGGCGCGCCACCTGACGTCCTCTCTGTTCGCTGTCATGTCGGGTGACATCATCGCACCCGACGGTGCGATCACTTGCGTCCGGTGACCAGCTTCACGACGAACAGGAGCACGACGGCGCCCGCGATGGCGGTGAAGAAGGTGAACCAGTAGCCGCCGCCCTCGACGTCGACGCCGGCCAGCTTGAGCAGGAACCCGCCGAGCAGGCCGCCCACGATGCCGACCACGACGTTGAGGATGAACCCCATCTGCTTGTCGGTGCCCATGAACTTGCTGGCGATCCAGCCGGCGAGGCCGCCGATGATGATCCAGGCGATCCAGCCGACCTTGGCTACTCCGCCGGCTGCGAGTAGGGCGGTGTCTGCGTACTGAGCGATCATGACGTCTCCTCGTCTAGTGGTCTAGGACGATGACGTCTACTGCCTCCCCGCCGGCCAGATGTTTGACGTCGGCGGGGATGTCCAGCAGGCAATCGGCCTGTGCAAGCCATCGTAAATAGTGCGAACCCGGTCCGCCGATAACCGAGACCGAATCGGTACCGTCGTCCTCCGGCGTCAGGCGTCCGCGCAGGTACTGACGTTTCCCGGGGATCGAGTCCACCGGCCCGGCGAGTCGCGCGGACCGTCGGGAGCGGTCCGGTAGGCCCATCGCGGCCCGCAGGGCGGGGCGCAGGAAGACCTCGAACGAGACCAGGGCGCTGACCGGGTTGCCGGGGAAGGTCACGAACGGGACCCGGGCCCCGCCGTCGAACCCGACGGTGCCGCATCCCTGCGGCATGCCGGGCTGCATCGCGACCTTGGCGAACTCCACGCCGCGGGACGCGAGGGCCTCCTTGACCACCTCGAACGCGCCGGCGCTGACCCCGCCGCTGGTGACGACGAGGTCGACATCGCCCGCGCCGAGCCGCTCCGCGAGGCGGCCGAGCAGCTCGTCCGGATGGTCGGCGACGAACCGCAGCACCTCGGCGGTGGCGCCGGCCTCGCGGAGCGCGCTGGCGAGCATCGGGGCGTTGGACTCGTAGATCTGCCCGGGCAGCAGCGGCGTCCCCGGTTCCACCAGCTCGGAGCCGGTGGACAGCACGGCGACGTGCAGCGGCGCGAGCACGCGCACCGTCCGCAGGCCCAGGGCGGCCGCCAGTCCGACGGTGGCCGGCCCGATCCGTTCGCCCTCGTGCAGCGCGACCTCCCCGGCCTCGATGTCGCTGCCGGAGGCGCGGAAGAACCGGCCCGGTTCGGGCGCCTCGTCGATGCGGACCCGCTCGACGCCTCCGTCGGTCCGCTCGACGGGGACGATGGCGTCGGCACCGTCGGGCACGGGGGCACCGGTCATGATGCGGCACGCGGCCCCGGGCGGGAGCGCGGGCACATCGGTGCGCCCGGCGGGGACGTCGAAGGCGACGGGTAGTACGGCACCCGCGGCGGCGTCGGCGGCACGCACCGCGTAGCCGTCCATCGCGGAGTTGGTGAAGGGCGGCAGCGAGATCGGTGCGGCGACATCGCGGGCGACGGGCAGGCCGACCGCCGCCTCGGGTGGCAGGTCGACGGTCCGCCGCCGCGGAACCAGCGCGGCGACGGCCGCGCGGTGGTCGCCGACGGACCGCATCAAGCGGGAGCCCCGGCGAGCCGGGTGAGCAGCAGGGCCTCAGCGAGCGCGGTGCGCCGCAGCTCACCGGGGTCGACGGACTCGTTGGGAGCGTGGATGCGGCACTGCGGTTCCTCGACGCCGAGGAGCGCGATCTCGGCGTTCGGTGCCGCCTTCCGCAGCTGCGTGCACAGCGGGATCGACCCGCCCTGACCGCTGAACGCGACCTCGGCACCGTCGTACGCCTCGGCGAGGGCCTCCCTGAGGACGGCGTACGCGGGGCCCGTGGTCTCCGCGGCGAAGGGCTCGCCGATGGACTCGATGTGCGCGTCGACGTGCGCGCCCCACGGCGCGTTGTTGCGCAGGTGGGCGAGGAGCAGGTCGCTGGCGGCGTGCGGGTCGGTGCCCGGGGGCACGCGCAGGTTGAGCAATGCGGCGGCGCGCGGCTGGATCGCGGCGGCGGCCGTCGCGGTCGCGGGGGCGTCGAGGCCGATCACGGTCAGCGCGGGCCGCGCCCACAGCTGGTCGGCGATGGTTCCGGAGCCGAGGATCGCGGCGTCGTCGTAGATCGCGGCGTCGGTGGCGAACTGCGCCGGGTCGTAGGGCTCGCCGGCCCAGCGGCCCGAGCTGTCGAGCCCGTCGATCGTGGTGTTGCCGAAGCCGTCCCGCAGGGTCGCGAGCAGGGCGATGAGGGCACCGAGGGCGTCGGGCGCGGCACCGCCGAAGGCGCCGGAGTGCAGGTCCGAGGTGCCGGTGCTGACCTCGACGCGGACGCTCGCGGCGCCGCGCAGCGAGGTGGTCAGGGTGGGGCGGCCGACGGCGACGTTGCCGGTGTCGCCGATGACGATGAGATCCGCCTGCGCGAGCTCGGGACGCTGCGCGACGAGGTCCTCCAGACCCGCGCCGCCGCCCTCCTCGGAGCCCTCGATGACGATCCGGACGCCGACCGGGAAGCCCCCGTCCGCCGCCTTCACCGCGCGCAGTGCCGTCAGGTGCGCCACGAGGTTGCCCTTGCAGTCCGCGGCGCCGCGGCCGTACCAGCGGTCCGTGCCGTCCGGCCCCGGCCGGGTGGTCAGCGTGAACGGGTCGGACTCCCAGGCCTCCCGCGGCCCGGGCGGCTGGACGTCGTGATGGCTGTAGAGCAGCACCGTCGGTGCGCCCGCGGGTGCGGGTGTGTGCCCGACGACCGCGATGGACCCGTCGGAGGTCGTGATCCGCTCGACGTTCTCGATGCCGGCCTCGGCGAAGGCCTTCGCGACCCATGCCGCCGACGCGGCGTTCGGCTCGGCGCCGAACTCGGGGGAGTCGTGCACCGACGGGTGCGCGACCAGCTCCGCCAGGTCCGACCTGGCCCGGTCCATCAGGGATTCGACGGTGCGCGGCAGGCTGCTGTCGGTCATCGGTTCACGATAGCGCGGCGCAGGGAGTCGATACGCGTCCCGTGGTTGACTGGATGACTCCGGAGGAGGAATCCATGGTACGAAGGTCGATCGCCGCGGTGGGGGCCGCACTACTGCTCGCCGGCTGTTCCACGACGGTGGCGGGCACACCCGAGGCGGACCCGTCGGGAATGCCGAGGCCGGACACGGGCTCGTACGCGACCGCACCGCGGACCGTCGAACCGATGACGGAGAAGGTGCAGGCCGCTGCTGAGGGCTTCCGGATGATGGAGATCATTCCGCTCGCCACTCAGATCGACGGCTCGGTCCGGTACCCGGGGAGGCCCGGCGTCGGTCGGATCTCGAGTTCCATCGGGTCAGCCATCGGCGAGGGGGTCGGCAAGGCGCTCGAGGGCCTGGAAGTGGGGGCGTACACCTCGGCGGGCGACAAGGCGCCGGGTTCGAAGTCGACCGATTCCGGTAAGGACCTGATCACGGGCGTGTTCCGGTTCAAGGACGAGGCCGCGGCGCGCGCGGCGGTCGGCAATCCGGCCGTCTTCGCCGAGGACAAGGGTTTCGCGGGTTCCACGCCGACACCGAAGGTGCCCGTGACCGTCCCGGGATACGCGAACGCGAAGGCGTACACGAAGACGACCACGTACTCGACCAGCACCGTCGGACTGCTCGCGAGCGGGCGGTACGTCCTCGCCGGCTGGACGACGGGCTCGCTCGACTGGGTCAAGAAGTTCTTCGACCTGCAGATCCCGGCGTTGAAGGACTTCACGCCGACGCCGGTGGACAAGTTCTCCACCCTGACGCGCGACCACGACGATCTGCTGAAGTACACCCTCGCGGAATCGACCCCGACCATCTACCAGGCCACGCTGAACGCCCGGACGATGACGCCCATGCAGAGCGATATCACTGCTGCCGTCAAGGATTTCGCCGACGCCGGCGTCGACTACATCGCCCGCGCCGGGAACAACGTCTATCGTGCGCGGGACGCTGCCGGTGCCTCGCTGCTCGCTGATCGGTTCATCACCGAGACGCGGACCTTCTACGCCGGGTCGACCGAGTCGAAGCCGAAGGGGGTGCCGGGCGGGCGCTGCCTGACCTATCCCTCGTACTCCGGATCCAAAGACACCAGTACATACTGCGTCGCGCCGGTCGGGCGCTACCTGGCGGAGGTCTCCGATACGCAGCAGACGCGCGCGAATCAGGCCATCGGTGCGTCGTACCTCGTTCTGCGGGAGGCGAAGTGAGGATCCGAGTGGCCCTCGTGCTCGCCTCCGCCGCCCTCCTCGCCGGGTGCTCGACGACGGTGCCCGGCACCGCCGTCGTCGATCCCGGCGCGGTCCCGAGGCCGGACTACGGCTCCAACCGCATCGAGCCCCGTGACGTCGGTACGGCCGATACCGTGCTGGGGCTCGTGCTCGAGGGTCGCCGGATGGCGGCGACGGCGCCGCTCCTGTTCACGATCGACCCCGCGATCCGGTACAGCAGCCAGGTCGAGGCCGGGCAGCTCAACACCGGACGGAACAATGTGCGGTTCATGGTCGGGCAGCTCGGTGCGGACGCCTTCCGCGATCACGAGGTGGGCTTTTTCATCGGCGCGAGCGACCAGAAGCCCGGTGTCCGCAGCTCCTCGACCACGACGTCCCGCGGCGTCACCGTCGGAGTGCTCCGCATGCCGTCGCCGGCTAGGGCGGCGGCCGCCGTCACCGCCGGCCTGCGCGGTCGCGAACCCGATGCGAGCGCGGACACCCCGGAGAAGAAGACGCTCGCGATCCCCGGCTACGACACGGCGATCGCGTACTCGCAGGCCTTCAAGACCGGCACGCCGAACGCCGCGTTCCTGGCCTACCAGCAGTACGTGATCTTCGCCTACGGCGCGTACTCGCCCGCGCAGATCCAGAAGTACTTCGACGCCCAGATCAAGGGCCTCGGCGGCTTCACGCCGACCCCCGTCGACAAGGTCACCACACTCCCCGTCGACGACTCCGGCGTCGCGAAGTACACACTGCCGCCGAGCACTGAGGACCCCACGCGCACAGGGACACTGCCGATCCCGGTGGCCCTGCAGAACCAGCTCGACGTGACCAGCGCGAAGAACGCCTTCGACGACGCCGGGGTCGACGCGGTCGGCGTGGGCAACAGCACCGTCTACCGCGCGAAGGACGCGGCCGCGGCGGTCCGGATGCAGAGGTCCTTGGTCGACGACGTGCGGGGCTTCTACTCGACGAACACGCCCATCGCCGCGAAGAACATCCCCGGCGTGGTGTGCATGGTGCTGCCGATGTACCCGGGCAGCTCCGTCACGACCAACTGGTGCATCGCCACGGCGGGCCGATACGTCGTGGAAGTCGCTGCGGGGCAACAGCAACAGGCCGTTCAACGGATCGGCGCCGAATACCTGATTCTGAGGGACGCGAAGTGAGGAACACAGTGCGGAAATCAGTGACGGCGGCGGTGCTCGCCGCCTGTGCGGTCGTCGCCGGGTGCAGTACGACGGTGGCCGGTACCCCGGTGGCGGATCCGTCAGCGGTGCCGAAGCCGGAGACGGGCTCCTATGCAACGACGGCCCGCACGATCGGCGCACCGTCGCAGGCCGACGGGGTGTCGCTCGAGGGCTACCGGATGGTTGCGGCCATGCCGTACCTCTACGACATCGACCCCGCGCTGCACTTCCAGGGCGACGTGTCGGTGGGCTCGGGGAAGACCGGAGCGGCGTCGGTCAAGAACATCTTCGGCGAGGCGGCCGACAAGGCGATCGGCGGCGTCGTCGAGGTCGCGGCGGTGGTCGGTGCCGGATCCCAGCAGCAGGGTGCCAAGTACGACCCGAAGGTCGAGAAGCGCGAGGTCACCATCGCGGTTCTGCGCACTGCTTCGGACGGGGTCGCAGCCTCCGCGGTGGGCTCCTCGCTGATGGCCGCGCAGAAGGACATCTTCGGCAAGGACGAGCCGGCGAAGGTCGCCCTGTCGATCCCGGGCTACGACAAGGCGATCGCGTATACCCAGGCCTACGAGGGCGCCGGGAGGTCGACCGTTGCCTTCCTGACGTACAAGCAGTACGTCATCGGCGTGTACGGCGACTTCTCCGCCGACCAGATCCGCACCTACTTCGACAAGCAGACGAAGGAGCTGGACGGGTTCACCCCCACCCCGCTCGACAAGGTCACCTCGCTCAAGCTCGACGAATCCGGAGTGGCCACGCTGACCCTGGCCCCGTCGAAGGGCAGCGGCGGATACTCGTTGCCCACCCGCCAGGCGGTCCCCCGTCAGACGGACGTCTCACGCTCGGTGAAGACCTTCGCCGACGCCGGGGTGGACGTGATCGGCTCGGGTGGGAGCACCGTGTACCGGGCGCGCGATGCCGAGGGGGCGAAGCACGTCGCCGACGAGTTCATCGCGGAGACGAAGGGCGCCTACGCAGGCGCCGAATCCGAGCGGGTGACGGGCGTGCCGGGCTCGACCTGCCTGACCTACGCGACCTACGAGGGGTCGAAGGACAAGCGGACGTACTGCGTCGTTCCGGTTGGTCGGTATCTGGCGGAGGTCACCACCACGCAGCACGACCAGGCGACCCAGGCGATCGGTGCGGCCTACCTGATCCTCGCCGCGCAGAAGTAGCGCGAACGACGAAGGGCGCACCCTTGCCGGGTGCGCCCTTCGATCGTGCGGGAGCGGGCTACTTCGCCTCGGCCTCGGTCTTGATGTGGGAGAGGGTCTGCTTCATGCCGACCAGCAGGCCACGCTCGAAGTCCTCGTTGCCGCCCAGCAGCGCGGAAACGAGGCCGCTGCTCAGCGCGGTGGTCCTGCCGCCGGCCGCCTCGCGCCGCTCGACGACGGTGGTCTTGTCGCCGTCAGGCACGAGGGTGAAGCTCCAGACGGTGTGGTTCTCGGCGACGCGGAAGGCCACCCGCTCGTTCGCCGTGAACTCGGTGACCCGGGTGTTGGTCGGCCAGACCTTCCACCCCTGACGGTTGATGTTCAGCATGCGGCTGCCGACCTTGAGCGGGCCGCCGAAGACGAACACCTTCTTGCACTGCGGGCTGCGACGGCCCATCGCCTCGAGGTCGGACACGACGGCCCAGACCTTCTCCACGGGCGCGTCGATCACGACGCTCGACTCCAATACGGGGGTTGCCATGACCGGATCCTACCCATGAGTAGGAACCGTCCGACGGTGCCGTGCTTCCGCCCGGGGCGGAACAGCCGGGATCGACCTTGCACTCGACCCCGTCGAGTGCTAGAAACGAGTTAGCACTCGGATTACGTGAGTGCTAGGTCGAGTAGGTGAGACCGGGCCCTGTGCACAACGCGCGCAGGTGACACGCCGGGTCGTCCGTCGCGGGCATCGAATCGACCTAGGAGACGTGTCCAAAGTACGGGCCGAACAGGCCCCTATCTGGAGGAATCACTTCGCAATGGCCAAGATCATCGCGTTCGACGAAGAGGCACGCCGCGGTCTCGAGCGGGGCCTGAACGCCCTCGCCGACGCCGTCAAGGTGACGCTCGGCCCCAAGGGCCGCAACGTCGTGCTGGAGAAGAAGTGGGGCGCCCCCACGATCACCAACGACGGTGTTTCCATCGCCAAGGAGATCGAGCTCGAGGATCCCTACGAGAAGATCGGCGCCGAGCTCGTCAAGGAGGTCGCCAAGAAGACCGACGACGTCGCGGGCGACGGCACCACCACCGCCACCGTGCTGGCCCAGGCGCTCGTGCGCGAGGGCCTGCGGAACGTGGCCGCGGGTGCGAACCCGCTGGGCCTCAAGCGGGGCATCGAGAAGGCCGTCGCGGCCGTCACCGAGCACCTGCTCAAGGAGGCCAAGGAGGTCGAGACCAAGGAGCAGATCGCTGCTACCGCGGGCATCTCGGCCGGCGACCCCGCCATCGGTGAGCTCATCGCCGAGGCCATGGACAAGGTCGGCAAGGAAGGCGTCATCACCGTCGAGGAGAGCAACACCTTCGGGCTCCAGCTGGAGCTGACCGAGGGCATGCGCTTCGACAAGGGCTTCATCTCGGGCTACTTCGCCACTGACGCCGAGCGTCAGGAGGCCGTGCTCGAGGACGCCTACGTGCTGCTCGTCGCCGGCAAGATCTCGACCGTCAAGGACCTGCTGCCGCTGCTGGAGAAGGTCATCCAGTCGGGCAAGCCGCTCGCGATCATCGCCGAGGACGTCGAGGGCGAGGCCCTGTCGACGCTCATCGTCAACAAGATCCGCGGCACCTTCAAGTCGGTCGCCATCAAGGCCCCCGGCTTCGGCGATCGTCGCAAGGCGATGCTGCAGGACATGGCGATCCTCACCGGTGGCCAGGTCATCTCCGAGGAGATCGGCCTGTCGCTGGACACCGCCGGCCTCGAGGTGCTGGGCACCGCCCGCAAGGTCGTCGTGACCAAGGACGAGACCACCATCGTCGACGGTGCGGGCTCGCAGGAGCAGATCGCCGGCCGCGTTTCGCAGATCCGCGCCGAGATCGAGAACAGCGACTCGGACTACGACCGGGAGAAGCTGCAGGAGCGCCTCGCGAAGCTGGCCGGCGGCGTCGCCGTCATCAAGGCCGGCGCTGCGACCGAGGTCGAGCTCAAGGAGCGCAAGCACCGCATCGAGGATGCCGTGCGCAACGCCAAGGCCGCCGTCGAGGAGGGCATCGTCGCCGGTGGTGGCGTCGCTCTCGCGCAGTCCGGTTCGGTCTTCGACGCCCTCGCGCTCGAGGGTGACGAGGCCACCGGCGCGTCCATCGTCAAGGTCGCGCTCGACGCTCCCGTCAAGCAGATCGCCTTCAACGCGGGCCTCGAGCCCGGCGTCGTGGCCGAGAAGGTCCGCAACTCGCCGTCCGGCACCGGCCTCAACGCCGCCACCGGCGTGTACGAGGACCTGCTGGTCGCCGGCATCAACGACCCGGTGAAGGTCACCCGCTCGGCGCTGCAGAACGCAGCCTCGATCGCGGCGCTGTTCCTCACCACCGAGGCCGTCGTCGCCGATAAGCCGGAGAAGGCCGGAGCGCCCATGGGCGATCCGACCGGCGGCATGGGCGGCATGGACTTCTAAGTCCAGCCACTCGGCTTGGGATTTCGGGCCCGGCATCGTCGTATTCGACGGTGCCGGGCCCTTCCTTTTCCGCCTTCGACCTGCGCATTGTCACTTTACGGCGAAGCTAAAGTGACAACCTTCGCGTCGTGCGGGGATTCTTGTCACTTTCGGCGGACGAACCGTGTGGTCCTGCCCGCACCTTCGCTGCTCAACCAGCCCTGCTCGCGGAGGAACCGTTGTGCCGTACCGCGGGAGACGCCCGTGACTTCCATGAGGTCGCCGGAGGTCACCGCCTCATGCGTCGACAGCCAGTGCTCGACGACGGCTCTCAGAGTGTCGGGTGCGGTGGACGCGTGCGCCATCGCGGGGTCGAGGCGCGTGCCGCTGCCCGCCGCTACCGCACGAGCCCAAGCGCCGGGGCCGAACATCCACACATCCTTGTACTCGACGATCAGCGGTTCGTCGTCGACTGTGGTTTGCATGGCGCTGCGCACCGCATCCCGCGCCTCCTCGGCGTGAGCCTGGAGAACCTCGGCGAGCGTATCGATCGTCAGATAGGGCTCTCGCAGGAGAACGAAGACGATGATCGCGATACGGAAGTCATCCTGGCGAGCGACCGGTCGAATGGCACGCACCAATTCGACGACGGGATTCACGGGCTCCCCGCCGACCAGTACGCACTCGACGTGCGGACCGGAGACTTCGACGATGCGCGGTGGACGATGACCCACGACGATCATCGCCTGGTACATGCGGTCGACGCCCAGCCCCTGCTTCTCGACGAGGCCGAGGGCGCGGAACAGATCCGCTAGAGCGGGGTATCGCGCATGCCTGCTCGAGAGGACGTTTCGCTCGGACACTTCGCCGCTGAAGCCGCCCGGACTTCGCACCAGCAGAGTCGAGTCCGCGCTGATCCATCGGACCTCGGTGGGCTCCCGACGGTTCCAATCCCGGTGGACCAGGCCGTTGAGAATCGCCTCACGAGCGGCCTGTTGGGGCACCTCGCGGATCGGCGTCGCCGCGAATCGGTCGGTTCGCGAGATGGGGAGGTTTCGCGCGTTGAGCGCCGTCTCGATGTATTCCAGCTGCTCGATGAGGGACTGGTCCTGCCGCGCGGCCTCTCTGCCGAGCAGGGCGCCTCCGGGTACTTCCAATGTGGTCAGGTCGATCGCTGACCACCCGACAGGGGTGAGGAGCAGGGCGGCGGCCGCCGAGAGTCGTCCGTCGCTACGAAGCCCGCCGATGCGCCGGATCAGCTGTTCGGCGCTGAGGTCGTCGCCTCCGGGCACGTACTCACGCACGAGGGCCAACGCGCGTGGAGTGACATCGGTGAGGCCGCGGTCCGAGGCCGCGCCCATCGGGTCGTAGCCGAGCCGGGTGGAACGGTGTTCCCACCATTCGGCTCGATCGACCGCAACACAGGAATCTCCGACGCGCCAACGGATCCGGTCCCCGGAATCGGTCACGGGTTCGGGGGACTCCGCCACGAACAGGACGAGTAGCCGCTGACCACCGACACGGCGCTCGCGGATATCGGGTGCGATGTCCACGGCGCGGTGGATGCGCTGTCGAAGCCAGTCCACGTCGAGCTCGGTGCCGATCAACGCGCCGGTGCGATCCTCCACACCGAGGATCAGAGCGCCGCCACCCGGGGTATTGGCGAAGCAGGCCACCTCGTCAGCGAGCTTCTTCGCAGCCTCGGGATTCTGGGGGGATCCGGGTTCGATGATCTTGCCGATGCGTCGCCCGGCCTCCTCTTTGAAGTCGATCGCTTGATGCTCGCGGGTGAGGAGGAGTGATCCGTCGGATTCGGAGGCGAGGATCGCTTCGACGGACTCCTCCAGCTTCTGGCGCTGGTCCATGCTCCAAGGGCGCATCGTAGTGGCTCCCTTCCGTCGGGTGGCCGTGTGGTTCGTACGGGTTGGTACGGGCTCAGAGTAGACGTTGACCTGCGTATTGTCACTTTACGACGAAGCTAAAGTGACAACATTCGCGCCGTGCGGGGATTCTTGTCACTTTCGGCGGGGCGTCAGGGTGATGGCCACCCGGATGGTCGTGCTCCCCACGGTGCAGGGCTGATCGCTGACCGGCGGCGGTAGGGGCGGCACGGGGTGATGCGCTGAGAGCATCACCTGCTGTCCGAGCATCGTCCTGAGCAGCAGGTTCGGAGGGATGCGCCGGACGCATCGGTGTTCCGCGCAGCCGATCCGCCGCACACCCCGCGCTGCGCTCCCGGCGGGCAACCCCGCCGCGCGGGCCGAGCCGCCCGTTGGCAGAATCGTCGGGAGCACCGTCGGATGATGAGGAGATAGAGAGCCGTGACCGCGGAGACCCTTCAGTTCCAGGCCGAGACCGATCAGCTGCTGTCGCTGATGATCCACTCCGTGTATTCGGAGAAGGACGTCTTCCTGCGCGAGCTGATCTCCAACGCCTCGGACGCGTTGGACAAGCTGCGGCTGGAGGCCTACCAGGACAAGGATCTCGACGCGGACGCCTCCGACCTGCACATCGAGCTGCGCCCCGACGCCGAGGCCCGCACGCTGACCATCGCGGACAACGGGATCGGCATGAGCCGCGCCGAGGTCGTCGACCTGATCGGCACGCTCGCGAAGTCCGGAACGGGCGAGCTCAAGCGCAAGCTGGAGGCCGCGAGGCAGGCGAAGGAGCAGGGCGCCTCGGCGGAGCTCATCGGCCAGTTCGGCATCGGCTTCTACTCGGCGTTCATGGTCGCCGACCGCGTCGTACTGGTCACGCGCAAGGCCGGCGAGGACACCGCGACGCGCTGGGAGTCCGAGGGCCACGGCACGTACACCGTCACCGATCTCACCGGCGACGACGTGCCCGCGCAGCACGGCACCACCATCACCCTGCACCTGCGTGCCGCGGACGGAGACGACAGCCTCCACGACTACGCCTCCGAGTCCGTGCTCCGCACGGTCGTGCGGCGCTACAGCGACTTCATCGCCTTCCCCATCCGCCTGGGCGACGACACCCTCAATTCCATGCAGGCGCTCTGGGCGCGCCCGAAGGACGAGGTGAGTGCCGAGGAGTACGCCGACTTCTACCGACACACCAGCCACGCCTTCGACGAGCCGCTCGAGACCATCGCCGTCCGCGCCGAGGGCACCTTCGAGTACCAGGCACTGCTGTTCATCCCCACGATGCCGCCCTTCGACATGTTCTACCGGAACACCAAGCCGGGCCCCGCCCTCTACGTCAAGCGGGTGTTCATCATGGATCACTGTGAGGCGCTGCTGCCCCCGTACCTCCGGTTCATCACCGGTGTCGTGGACGCGCAGGACCTGTCCCTCAACGTCTCCCGCGAGATCCTGCAGAACGACCGCCACCTGGTGATGATCCGCAAGCGTCTGGTCAAGCGCGTGCTGCAGACGATCACTGCGATGCGGGACAACGAGCGGGAGAAGTACGAGACCTTCTGGACCGCCTTCGGCGCCGTGCTCAAGGAGGGCCTGCTCGACGATCAGGAGAACCGCGAGACCCTGCTGGGGGCATCGTCGTTCGCGTCGACCTTCAGCGAGGACGGCACGACGGGCCTCGCGGAGTACGTCTCCCGCATGCCGGAGGCGCAGGACGTGATCTACTACGCGGTAGGCGAGTCGCGGCGCCAGCTGGAGTCCTCTCCGCACCTGGAGGCCTTCGCCGCCAAGGGCTTCGAGGTGCTGCTGCTGACCGACCAGGTGGACGAGCTCTGGACCACCGGTGCGGAGTTCGACGGTAAGCGGTTCGTCTCCGTGGCGAAGGGCGAGGCCGATCTCGGCGGCGACGCGCCGGAGGCGGAGGGCTTCGAGTCGCTCACCGCCTGGCTCGCGAAGACGCTGGAGGACAAGGTCTCGGGCGTGCGCCTCACCTCCCGACTGACCAGCTCGCCCGCGTGCCTCGTGGGCGGCGAGTTCGATCTCAGTCCGCAGCTCGAGCAGATGTACCGCGCCAGCGGCCAGGAGGTGCCGCGCACCCGGCGCACGCTCGAGCTCAACCCGGACAACGCACTCGTGCTCGCCCTGCGCGAGAAGGTCGGCGACGGCGAGCCCGCCGACGATCTGCAGGACGCCGCCGAGATCCTCTACGGCACCGCGGTGCTCGCCGAGGGCGGTGCCGTGGACGACCCGGCCGAGTTCGCCGCGGTGCTCGCCCGGCAGCTCGCCCGCAACCTCGGCTGATCGGCGGCGGGAGGCGTACCGTCGGGTCCATGGACGACGCGACCGCTGCCCGGGACCTGCTGATCGACTCCTTCGCGAGGATCGCCGAGCACGCGGAGGCCGTGACGGACGGGCTCACCGCGGACATCGCGGACCGTCGGATCGTGCCGGACGCCAACACGATCGCGTGGCTGGTCTGGCACAGCGCCCGGGTGATCGACGCGCAGCTCGCGCCGATCGCCGGGGTCGAGCAGGTCTGGACCGCGCAGGACTGGTTCGGCCGGTTCGGCCTCGATCTGCCCGCGGACTCCACCGGATACGGACACACCCGCGTGGAGGCGGCGCAGGTGCACGGCAGCGACGCGCTGCTCATCGGCTACTTCCGCGACGTCGACGCGATGGCCCGCACCTATCTGACCGATGTGACACCGGACGAGCTCGCCCGCGTGATCGACGAGGCGTGGGACCCGCCGGTCACCGTCGCCGTGCGGCTGGTGAGCATCGTCGACGACTGCGCCCAGCACCTCGGCGCCGCCGCCTACCTCAAGGGCGCCCTCGAGTCCACGATCTGACTCGTCACGCGGGGCCCGCACCGAAGGTCTTCACGGCGTGCAGTGCCAGCTCGACGTACACGCGCCGCTCGTCGATGGAGTGCCCGAGCAGCTGCTCGACCTGCCGGATCCGATACCGAACGGTATTGGGGTGCAGGATCAGCGACTCGCCGGCGGCTTTCGCATCGCCGCCCGCGCCGAGGTAGGCGAGCGCCGTCTCCCGCAGGCGCGCAGCGGAATCCGTCGCGGCGGCGAGGTCGCCGAGCTCCCGCCGGATCAGCGTGTCCGCGCCGGTCGGCCCCGCGATCCCGTGCGCCAGGCAGGCCAGCTCCACGTCCCGATAGGCGACGATCCGCCGGCCGGTCCGTTGCGCGACCTCCAGGGCCGCCGCGGATTCGGCTGCACTGGTCCGGAATCCGTCGATCCCGGGGTGCGCGGTGCCGAGGGCGCAGCGCACCGTCGGGGGGAGGTCCGGGGGATCGGGCACCGTCGATCCCGTGCTCCAGCACCGCAGTGACCGGGCTCCGGTCCGTAGGGCCAGACGGTGCTCGCCGCCCACGGCCCGGTGCACGGCGAGGCCTGCGCGCTCGAGGTGCCGCTGCACGTCGGCGTCGAGGACGCCCTCGTCGGCCCACAGGGTGTACGCGGTGTGCACGGGGTTCACCGGATATCCGAGCGCAGCACTGGCATCGGCGGGGTCGACGTCCTGCCCGGACAGCAGCGCCTCGACGGTGGCGGCCTGCCGGGCCAGCGCGCCGCGCTGCCACTGTTCGCGCTCCGCGACGAAGGTGCCGATCATCGCCTCGATCGAGACGTCCAGCCACTGCGTGGTCCGGGGCCAGAAGTGCAGCAGCACCTCGGAGCGGACCTCCGCGTCGGGAATCTCGGCGGCAGCGGTGGTGGTGAACAGCTCCCACGCCGCGCTCTGGCCCACGCGGTAGACCGCGAGGAGGACGCGGAGTTCGTGGCCGCGGCGCGCCATGGTGCGGGCCAGGTCGTGGGTCTCCTCGCCGGGGCGGATCGTGATCGTCTCGCGCGTGGCGTTGCCGAGCACGCCGCGCCAGTGCGCGCGGGTGCTGGCGTCGAGCTCGGCGCGCAGCAGAGGCTCGTCGATCTCGGGCAGCGCCGCGACGATCGCGTCGTCGACGTCGCGCACCATCGTGTCGAGCGCCTGCTCGTTCTCGCCGGCCCGCGCGAATTCCGCGAGCCACCGGCGGGCGGGCGGCGACAGCGCCGTCACGACGACGGGCTTTGTTCGGAGGGACAAAAATCGGGCCGAACCTTGCTCATGACACCAAGAATATGACGCTCATCACACACGATCATAGGAGTGTCGAACAACACACCCGACCGCAGGAGCCTGACATGATCGACCGCACCAGTCACTACATCGACGGACAGTGGCGGCCGTCGGCCGGCACCGAGACGATCGACGTCCACGACGCGACGACCGAGGAGGTCATCGCCCGGGTCGCCGCCGGTACCGCCGACGATGCCGATGCCGCGGTCGCCGCCGCCCGCGCCGCCTTCGACGGCTGGTCGCGCACGCCCCTGGCCGAGCGGCTCGACTTCCTCCTCGGCGCCGCCCGCGCCCTGCAGGCCCGGCAGACCGAGATCGCGACCCTGGTCAGCCAGGAGGTGGGCATGCCCTTCGCGTACAGCAACGTGGTGCAGGCCGGCCTGCCGGTGCAGTCGCTGGTCTCGATCGCGGAGGTCGCGAGCACCTACGCCTTCGAGGAGACGGTGTACAACTCGCTGGTCGTCCGCGAGCCGATCGGCGTCGTCGTCGCGATCACGCCGTGGAACTACCCGCTGCACCAGGTGGTCGCCAAGGTCGCGCCCGCTCTCGCCGCCGGCTGCACCGTGGTGCTCAAGCCGAGTGAGGTCGCGCCTCTGACGGCGTTCGTGCTCGCCGAGGTCTTCGACGCACTGGGGCTGCCGAAGGGCGTGTTCAACGTGGTCACGGGCACCGGGCAGACGGTCGGCGAGGCGCTCGTCGGTCACCCCGAGGTCGACATGGTCTCGCTCACCGGCTCCACCGGCGCGGGCCGCCGCATCGGCGCGGTGGCCGCGCAGTCGATCAAGAAGGTCGCCCTCGAGCTCGGCGGCAAGTCGCCGCTCGTGGTCCTCGACGACGCCGACCCGGTCGAGGCGGTCACCGCCGGCCTGAACGGGTGCTTCCTCAACTCCGGCCAGACCTGCATCGCGCTGACCCGCATGATCGTGCCCCGAGCCGCGATGCCGCAGTTCGAGGCCATCGCCGCGGCGGGCGTCGAGCAGATCAAGGTGGGCGGGCCCTTCGAGCCCGACACCGTGCTCGGGCCGCTGGTCTCCGCGCAGCAACGGGACCGGGTGGTCGGGTACATCGAGAAGGGCATCGCCGACGGTGCGCGTCTGGTCGCCGGCGGCCCGACCGCGCCGGAAGGACTGGATCGCGGCTACTTCGTCCGCCCGACGGTGTTCTCCGACGTCGACGCCGGGATGGCGATCGTCCGCGAGGAGATCTTCGGTCCCGTCCTGGTGATCCAGGCCTACGACACCGAGGACGAGGCGGTCGAGCTCGCCAACGACACTCCGTACGGCCTCAACGCCGCGGTCTTCTCCGCCGATCAGGACCGCGCAGTGGCGGTGGGCCGGCGCATCCGGGCCGGGCAGGTCCAGATCAACGACGGTGCCTTCAACATCAACGCCCCGTTCGGGGGCTACAAGCAGTCGGGCAACGGCCGGGAGTTCGGCGCGTGGGGCCTCGACGACTACCTCGAGACCAAGTCGATGCAGCTGCCCTGAGTGCGCACCCGACTCCACGACCGACCTTCCCGAGAGGACCCATCATGACCTTCGAATTCGATGCGCGCCAGCGCAAGACGCTCACCGCCGTGGTCGACACCTTCGTCGCCTCCGTGCCCCGCGAGGACGATCCCACCGGCTTCTGGGCCGTCAAGGGCAGCGACCTGATGGTCGATGCCGCGGTCGAGCAGTACCTGCTCGCCCACTTGCCCGAGGAGGGGCTCGCCGGCCTCGCCCAGCTGCTCGACACCGCGGCCCTCGTGGGCCTGAAGAACCAGCCGCAGGCCGTCCGTGAGGTGATCCTCGCGAACCTCGGCGGCATCACGCCTGAGTCCGGCCTCGCTGTCGCGAGCCTGTGCCAGCTGTCCACGATGATCGCGTACGGCCTCATGGACGAGGAGGGCCGCAACCCGCTGTGGGCCGGGATGGGCTACCCCGGGCCCGTGTCCGCGCCGCCCGCCACCCCGAAGACGATCACCGCGATCGCACCGACCGCGGGCGAGACCCTGACCGCGGACGCCGTGGTCGTCGGCTCCGGCTCCGGCGGCGGTGTGGCCGCGGCCGAGCTGGCTCGCGCCGGCAAGAAGGTCATCGTGGTCGAGGGCGGCTCCTACCGCAACGAGGCCGACTTCGTGCAGAACGAACTGTTCGCGTACCAGACGCTGTTCCTGCGCGGCGGCTTCTTCCCGTCGTCCGACGGCATGATCATGCTGGCCGCGGGCGGCACCGTCGGTGGCGGCAGCACCGTCAACTGGTCCAACTCGCTCAAGACGCCCGAGATCGTCCGCAAGGAATGGGCCGGTGCGGGCCTCGACGATGCCCTCGGCCCCGAGTTCGACGAGCACCTGAACGCGGTCTTCGCCCGGCTTGGCTGCAACGAGGATGTCGCGCTGCAGAACGAGCCCCACCAGCGGCTGTCCGAGGGCGCCGCGGGCCTGGGCTACACCTACCGGAAGGTCGATCTCAACGTGAGCCCGGACCGGTTCGATCCGGTGCGCAGCGCGTACAGCGGCATGGGTGATCAGACGGGCGCCAAGCAGGGCACCATGAGGACCTACCTGCAGGACGCCTCCGACGCCGGCGCGCGGCTGCTGCCGAACACCCGGATCGCCACCGTCACCACCGTCGACGCGGCCGACGGTACGCGCACCACGACAGGCGTGGAGGGCGTGTACACCGACCCCGAGACCGGCGCGCAGACGCCGGTGCGGATCGAGGCGCCCGTCGTCGTCGTCTCCGCCGGCAGTCTCGAGACGCCCGCCCTGCTGTTGCGGTCGGGGATCGGCGGCCCCGCCGTCGGGCAGAGCCTCCGGCTGCACCCGGCCACGCTGGTCAGCGGCATCTACGACGAGCCGCAGAACCCCTGGTACGGCCCGGCGATGTCCGGCGTGATGAACGAGTTCGCCGATGCCGATTCGGGCTACGGCTTCCTCGTCGAGTCCGTGCAGCACCTGCCCGGCCTGTTCAACAGCGTCGTGCCGTGGCTCGGCGGTGCCGCGCACAAGGAGCTGACCGCGCAGTACGGGAACCGGGCCGATTGGGTGGTGCTGGTCAAGGACCGCGGCACCGGCACCGTCACGATCGGCCCCGACGGCGAGGCCGTGCACGCCTACCCGTTCGACGACGAGCTGGACCGCAAGCACTTCCGCGAGGGGATCGTCGCGTCGATCCGCATGCAGGAGGCCGCCGGCGCCCGACGGATCTACGTGGCGGGCCAGCGATTCGAGCCCTGGACCCGCGGCGAGGATCTCGAGGCGTTCATCGAGCAGGTGAACGCGATCCCGATCGGCCCCGGCGGTACTCCGGTGTTCAGCGCGCACCAGATGTGCAGCGCCCCGCTGGGCGCCGACCCCGCGACCTCGGTGGCGAAGCCCTCGGGCGAGCTGCACGACACCCGGGGCGTGTGGATCGCCGACGCCAGCGGTATGCCCACGTGCTCGGGCGTCAACCCGATGATCACGACGATGGCGCTGGCCCGCCGCACCGCGACCAACCTGCTGGCCGCGAAGGCCTGATCGCCGCCGCACGGCGTCTCCCGCGGCGACGAATCGTTCCCGCGATCACCACGGTGATCGCGGGAACACGTCGCGGTCGCGGGAAGGAGACGGGCGGTGGCGGCCCGCTACAGCCCGGCGACCTGCGGGAGCACCTCGGCGCCGATCCACTCGACGTGGTCGAGATCGCTCATGTCCAGCACCTGCAGGTAGACCCGCGATGCGCCCGCTTCGGCGAAGACGCCGAGCTTGTCGACGATCTCGTCCGCGGACCCGGTGAGGCCGTTCTCGCGGAGCTCGGGCAGCTCGCGACCGATGGTCGCGGCCCGGCGGGCGACGGTGGCCTCGCTGGAGCCGCCGCACACGACCTGCGCGGCGGACTTGATCACGGATCGCGGATCGCGGCCCGCCGCCTCGCAGGCCGCATCGATCCGGCCCCACACCGCGGCCGCCTCGGCGACCGGCACGAACGGGGTGTTGTACTCGTCGGCGAACCGCGCCGCCAGCGCCGCCCCGCGCGTGCGGCCCGCCCCGCCGAGCACGATCGGGACGTGCGCCTGCGCCGGTTTGGGCAGCGCGGGGGAGTCGACCACGGAGAAGTGCTCACCCTGGAAGCTGTACGGGCCCTGAGCCTCCCACAGACCGGTCACGATCTCGAGGGTCTCCTCGAACCGGGCGAAGCGCTCCTTCACCTCGGGGAAGGGGATGGCGTAGGCGCGGTGCTCGTCGGCGAACCAGCCCGCACCGAGGCCCAGTTCCACACGCCCGCCGGACATCTCGTCGACCTGCGCGACCGAGATCGCCAGCGGGCCGGGGAAGCGGAAGGTGGCCGAGGTGACCAGGGTGCCGAGCCGGATCGACGAGGTCTCCCGCGCGATCCCGCCGAGCGTGACCCACGAGTCCGTCGGGCCGGGCGCACCGTCGACGTTCATGGCGACGTAGTGGTCGGACCGGAAGAAGGCACCGAACCCGGATGCTTCCGCGGTCCGGGCCACGGCGAGCTGGTCGGCGTAGGTGGCGCCCTGCTGGGGTTCGACGAAGATGCGTAGCTCCATGGGAGACCACTGTGCCACTACAGGCGCGGGCGGGTGCGATCGAAGGGCGCCTGCACCAGTCGGATGTCGTCCCGACGCTCGAGTGCGCGCCGCTCGTACCGCGCGTCGAGGCTCCGCCCGTCGACGGTGCCGACCATCCGGAGTCCGCCCGGCACCGTCGTGACCAGCAGGTCCACCGGCGCCGCGGACGCACCCCGGCGCACGGTGAACCGATCGCCCCGCACCCGCAGGCCCCAGGCCGTCACGGCCCCGTCGGGGGCCTGCGTGACGAGGCTGTCCTGTGCGGATCCGCTCGCCGGACGGTCCGCGGTCCCGCGCAGCGTGATCGCGATCGACGTCCAGACGGGGCCGGCCTCGCCCGTGGCGAGGGCGGGCGCACCGTCGACGGTGAGTGAGACCGCCCGCCAGACCCCGTCCCGCGGATCGCGCGGCGTGTTCATGGTGTCGACCCGCGCCAGGTTTCCGGAGACGGTCGCGGCGATGAGGACGGCGGCCAGCACGCCTGCCACGACGGTGCCCGTCCGCCGCGCGGGCGATGCGGCGGTGGGAAGGACGGCGCGCAGCAGTTCCCGGCGATGCGGGAACACCAGGACCACGGCGATCACCAGCAGCTCGGCGGCGAGCAGCTTGACCGGCACGTCGTAGAAGACATTGAGCAGCACGATCTGCGTCAGCGCGGCGATCGAGAGCATCGCCCCGACGAGCCGGGTGCGGGGGACGATCAGCAGCAGTCCCGCGGTGAGTTCGATCGCCCCCGTGATCACGGTGTAGGGCGTGGACGCCGCCATGTATCCCCAGAGCAGGGAGAAGGGCTCCGTGTCGCCGACGGCCTGCAACTGGTACGCGGGCAGGTTCATGTACCCCATCTGCGCGGGGATCACCTTGGCGAGGCCGTAGAGCAGCATCGCGACGGCGAGGACGCCGATCGCGGCCGCCCGCAGTACGCGGCCGGCGCGCTCGATGCCGGCCCGGCCCCGGTCGTCGCCGCGGACGGCGAGTACGCCCCACACCAGTCCCACGGCGATGCCGATCACGAGCGCTCCCGCGTGGAACTGCCAGGCCCAGGCGAGGTCGCTGCCCGTCGCCACGTCGACCGGGGCGGGGGCGGTGCCCGTCACCCTCGCGCCCAGAGCCCCGACGGTCCGCCACACGGGCGAGAACGCCGACGCCGCGGAGATCGCGGCGAAGATCTGAGACAGGAGCACGGCGGCCGTGAAGAGCAGGAGGACCAGGCCCGCCACCGCGAGCGCGACGGTCCGCGCGACCACGATGGCGGGGGAGGGCCGCTCGGCCCGGGTCATGCGTGCGTCCTCCGGACGGCGGCTTCCTGGGTCACGGTCGCCACCAGTTCCCCGGACCGGGTGTAGAAGTGTCCGGTCGAGAGTCCGCGCCCGCGGCGCGCCACCGGCGAGTCCGTGGCGAACAGGTGGAAGGCGTCGAACCGTACCGGCCGGTGGAACCACAGCGACTGGTTCAGCGTCGCCGCCGCCACGCGGTCGTAGCCCCAGGACAGGCCGTGCCGCATCACGATCGGGTCCTGCACCGTGATGTCCGATGCCCACGCCAGCGCGGCGTCGTGCACCACCTGATCGTCGGGGAGCGCGCCGTCGGCCCGCATCCACACCCGGTTGCCGCCCTCGCGGGTCTCCGTCTCCCGGCGCACCCACACGGGATCCGATGCGAACCGCATGTCGATCGGGTGCGAGGCATCCACGAGGGCGTGCAGTTCGCGTTCGCGTCCGGCGAAGGACTCCTGGATCCGCGGCAGCGACTCGGGTGGCGCGACCCGCGGCGCGGGGTCGGCGTGCGTCAGCGGATCCGGGGCGTCCGCCTGGTACGCGAGCGTCATCACCGCGACGACCCGGCCGTCCTGTTCCACGGTGACCTGCCGGTTCGCCGCCGACGGGGTGTCGCGCAGCGCCACCACGCGATAGACCAGATCCGCTGTCACGGAACCCAGTTCCACGAAGTGCGTATGCGCCGCGTGCAGGGGGAGCCCGTCGACCGTGCGCCCCGCGGCGACGATCGCCTGCGCCAGGATCTGCCCACCGAAGGTGTGCACGCCGACCTTCGCCGGGTGCCGCCCGAAGAAGACGCCCGGCGCCTCGCCGTCGGCGAGGTGCAGCACGGCCAGGAGATCCTCGAAATCGCTGACCTCGATACCGGTCTCGCGCGCTGCGGGCACGGCGCGGCGGGCGATGCCCGCCACCGATCGGCCCTCGAGCACGTCCCGCGGGCTCAGCGTCCAGCCGCGGCGCCGCGCCCGCGAGACCACCTGCAGCGACAGCAGTGAGTCGCCGCCGCGGTCGGTGAAATCGTCGTCCATACCGGTGTCGTCGCCCAGGAGGTCCCGGAAGATCGGCAGCAGGGCCCGTTCCGCGTCCGTCGACGGTGTCCGGTCCGCGCCTCCCGAGGCGGCCGCGGGCGCGGGCAGCGCGTCGCGATCGAGTTTGCCGGTGGCGCCCAGGGGGAACCGGTCGAGCACGACGTACGCGGTGGGCACCATGTGGTCCGGTAGCCGCTGCGCCGCGGCCGCACGGATCGCATCCGGGTCGGGGACGGCACCGTCGGACGGCACCAGGTACGCGACCAATCGCTGTTTCCCGGTGGCGTCGTCATCGCGAACCAGGACCGCGGCGGCGCGGACCGAGTCCTGCTGCGCGAGAACGGTCTCGATCTCGCCCAGCTCCACCCGTAGACCGCGGATCTTCACCTGGTGGTCGACGCGGCCGAGGAACACCAGGTTCCCGTCCTCGCGCCAGCACACCCGGTCGCCGGTGCGGTACATGCGGGACCCGCTCGGACCGAACGGGTTCGCCGTGAACGCCGACGCCGTCAGGTCGGGCCGGCCCAGGTAGCCGCGGGCCACGGAGGTGCCGGCGAGGTACAGCTCGCCGACGACGCCGACGCCCACGGGGAGCAGGGCGTCGTCGAGGACGTACGCGTCCACATCCGGATCCGGGCGGCCGATCGGCAGGGGGCCGGGATCGGACGGGTCGTAGCGCCAGGTCACCGCGTTGACGGTGACCTCCGTCGGCCCGTACGCGTTGAACAGGGCCGTGCGGCCCTCGCCCCATCGCCGCGCGAGCGCCGGGTCGAGCCGCTCGGCGCCGACCACGAAGAACACGTCGTCGGGCACGGCGCGGTCGTCGGGCATCGCCGCCAGGAACGACGGCAGGAGGTTGACGCCGGTCACGCGGTGCTCGGCGATGTAGTCCAACAGCTCGTCGCCCGGCAGCCGCACCTCGTCCGGCGCGATGACCGACGTGCCGCCGGAGAGCAGCGGCCCGAGCATCTGCCACACCGCGACGTCGAAGCCCGTCGACGCGAACTGCAGGTAGCGTTCGCCGCGCCGCATCCCGACGACCTCCTCCTGCAACGAGATCAGGTCCGGCAGACCGCGCAGCGGGACCGCGACGCCCTTCGGTCGCCCCGTCGTGCCCGACGTGTAGATCACGTACGCGAGCGCGTCCGGGGTCAGGCGGGAGCGCGCCGCCGCCGGATCCCCGGGGTCGACGGTGCCCGCCTCGTACGCCAGGTGCCAGACGGGGCGCTCCGCCGCGAGCTCCGCGGGGATCTCCACGGAACCGGTCGTCACCACCAGGGCGGGCGCGGCGTCGTCGAGCATGTACTGCAGGCGACCCGCCGGATGCGCGGGATCGAGCGGCAGGTACACGGCGCCCGCGGTGAGGATCGCCAGGAGTGCGATCGTCATCTCGACGTCCCGCTCGGCGAACACGGCGACGGTGTCCTGCGGCGCCACGCCCCGCCGGATCAGCTCCCGCGCAGCGGTGTTCACCGCGCCGCGGAGCTCCGCGAAGGTCAGGGACCGGTCGCGGCACACCAGCGCCTCGGCGTCGGGCGTCTCCGCGGTGCGGGCGGCGAGCTCGTCGAGGATCGGCCCGCGGCGGTGGGAGGAGGGCACGCGACCCAGGTCCAGGACCCGCCGCTCCTCGTCGCCGGGCAGGTGCCGCAGGCGGCCCACCGGGAGATCCGGTGCCGCGACCAGGGACTCGAGCAGCCGAGTCAGCCACCGCGCGTAGCCGCGCACCACGGATTCGTCGAGCAGCTCCGGCCGGTAGCCGAAGCCGATGCGGATCGTCTCGCCCGGCAGCACGATCAGCGTGAGCGGGTAGTGGGTGGCATCGGCGATGTCGACGCCCGTGAGATCCAGTTCCGCCGTGATCGATTCGGTGTGCCGGTCCGACATCGGGAAGTTCTCGGTGACCACCATCGTGTCGAACAGCTCGCCCACGCCGGCCAGCCGCGTGATCTCGGTGAGACCCACGTGGTGGTGGTCGGCGACGGCGAGCGAGCGGGCGTGCACGTCCGCGATGACGGTCGCGGCCGGGGTCGCCGGGGTGAAGCCCACGCGCACCACGATGGTGTTGCCGAGCTGCCCGACCATGCGGCCGACGCCGTCGACCTCCGGCGGGCGGCCGGACACCGGACAGCCGAAGGTCACGTCCCGGCGGCCGGTGAGCCGCCCGAGCAGCACGCCCCATGCCGTGTGCAGCACCGAGGTCAGCGTCGCGCCCTGCGCGCGGGCCAGGGCCTCGACGCGCCGCGTGAGGTCGGCACCGAGGTCGGTGTACACGCGCTCCGCGGCCTGCGCCGGGCCCGCCGGCCGGGCGGGGACCAGGTGCGTCCCCGCGTCCAGGCCCTCGAGCTCGGAGCGCCACGCGGTCCGCGCCTCCTCGGCGTCGCGGCCCGCGAGCCATCGGAAGTACTCGCCCAGCGGCTCCGCGGCCGGGGCGACGGGGCCGCCGCCCAGTTCCGCGTAGAGCGCGAGCAGCGTGCGGCCCACGATCGGCATGGACCAGCCGTCGAGCAGGCTGTGGTGATTGGTGATCGCCAGGCGGTATTCCTCGCCGCCGGTGCGGCACAGGAGGAACCGGATCAGCGGCGGCTCGGCCGGATCGAAGGGCCGGGTCCGTTCGACGAGCGCCTCGGACTCGAAACGCTCGGGCGCGGAACGCAGGTCGATGAACCGGAACTCCGGCGCCGTCTCCGTGGGGACCACCTGGACCACCTGATCGTCGGCGTCCCGGCCCTCGATCTGGGCGAGGTACGCCCGCAGCGCGGGCGTGCGCCGCAACAGTTCCTCGGCGGCCCGCCGCATCCGATCGGGGTCGACGGTGCCCGACAGATGCGTCGCGGCCTGCACCACGTAGGCGTCGGCGTCGCCGTCGGCGGCGAGCATCGTCTGGTACGCCAGCCCCACCTGCAGCGGCGTCGCCGGCAGGACATCGGCGATCGCACGGTCGGCCTGCAACACGTCGAGCTCCGCCTGCGGGATCCGTACCAGCGGAACATCGGACGGCGTCAGCGCGCCCCGGCGTCCGCCGAGGGATCGCGCGTACGCCGCGAGCCCGTCGAGGGACCGGGCCCAGAGCTCCTGCAGCCGCTCGACGGTGCCCTCGGACACCGCACGCGATGCCGCCGTCCACTCCGTGCGCAGGCCGTCGCCCACGCGGAAGCAGTTGATCGCCAGTACCTGTTCGAGCGCCTTCGCGGACGGGTCGAGCAGACCGAACGGTTCCTCCTCGGGGAGTCGCCACCCGGCGTGGGGGGCGTCCGCGAAGCGGCCAAGGTAGTTCAGCACGAGGTCGGGAGCGGAGTTCTGCGCGCCGCCCGCGGTGGCGTCCGGCACGGCTCCGGTGCTGGGGAGCAGGCCGTGACCGATGCCGCCGTCGGGGATCGCGCGTTTGCACTCCTTCACCGCCCGCAGCAGCCGCCCCGCCGCGGAGCCGCCACGCAGCGCATCGGCGAGATCGCCGGCAGACGGATCGCCGCCCGCGGAGCCGTCGGCGACCGCATCGAGCGGGAGCCGCAGCGGGAACTCGGTGGTGAACCAGCCGACAGTGCGCGCCAGATCCGCACCGGGCGTGAGCGGTTCGCGTCCGTGGCCCTCGACCGTCACCGTCGCGGCGGTGGGGACCGCGCCGCGCGCCCCGCGCGACCACGCGGCGACGGTGAGCGCGAGCGCCGCGAGGAGGACGTCGTCGACACCCGCGCGGAACGCTGCGGCCAGGTCGTCGAGCAGCGCCGTCGTGGCGGCCGCGGTCCCGGTGTGCGAGATCCGTGCGGTGGCGACCGTGTCGAGGTGCGGATCGAGGGGGCGGTCGCCGAGCCGGAACACCGCGGCATCCGCGGCCTCCCACAGCGCGGTCTCGGCGGGGCGCGGTGGGGTACCGGCGAGAGCCAGCGCGTGGCTGCGCCAGCTCGTGGCCGCGGGCGCGATCGTCGCCCCCGCGTAGGCGGCCTCCAGATCGGGCACCAGGATCCGCCACGAGACGCCGTCCACCACGAGGTGATGCGCAACGATCACGAGCCGATCCTCGTCGCCGCCGGTGCGGATGAGCTCGGCGACCAGCATCCGGCCGACCCGCGGGTCGAGCCGTGCGCCGAGGCGCTCCGCGACGGACCGGGGGTCGGCGGCACCGTCGGAGACGGTGAGCACCGGGGGCTCTCCCGAGCCCGAGGCGGGGACGGGCGGCACGACGAGCACGCCGTCGTCTCCGATCTGGAGCCGCAGGGCGTCGTGGACGCGCAAGGTCTCGTCGAACGCCGCGGCCAGGGCGGTCTCGGACAGGCCGGCGGGGACGCGCAGCGCGGTCCACTGCGCGTAGCCCGCGATGACGTCCAGGTCTGGAGCCGCCGCGAGGAGCGAGCGCACGATCGGCGGCGGCGGGACCTCGCCGAGGGGCTCGTCGGGCGGCGCGACCACGGCGTCCGAGGTGCGCTGCGCCGCGGCCGCGAGCGCGGCGAAGGTCCTGCCCGACAGGAACTCCCGCGGACGGATCTCCAGTCCCTCGGCGCGGAGCGCGCTGCACACGGTGATCGCCGAGATGCTGTCGCCGCCGATCGAGAACAGGTCGTCGTCGATCGACACCGATTCGAGGCCGAGGGCGGCCGCGACGACCGCGACCATGGTGCGCTCCGCGTCGGTGCGCGGTGCGCGGCCCTCGGAGCGCACCTGCGGCGCGGGCAGCGCGGCGCGGTCGAGCTTGCCGTTGATGGTGACGGGCAACTCGTCGAGCACGACGACCGCGCTGGGCACGAGGTGTTCCGGCAGCCTGTCCGCGAGGTCGGCGCGCACCGCGTCCGCGTCGACGGCGCCCGTCACGTAGCCGACGAGGCGGGGGCGACCGCCGTCGGACCGCACGATGACCGCGGCCGCGGTCACGCCCGGGACGTCGGCCAGGGCGGTCTCCGCCTCGCCGAGTTCGATCCGGTATCCCCGGATCTTGACCTGGTCGTCGCTGCGGCCGAGGAACTCGAGGCCCTGGGCAGCGCTCCAGCGCACCCGATCACCGGTCCGGTACATGCGGGACCCGGGTTCGCCGTGGGGATTCGCGACGAATCGCTCGGCCGTCGTGCCCGGCATGCCGAGATAGCCGCGAGCCAGGTGCGGGCCCGCGAGGTACAGCTCGCCGGTCTCGCCCTCGGGTACCGGTTCGAGGGCGCCGTCGAGCACCATCGCGGTGGTGCCGGCGACGGCTCGCCCGATGGTCGGCGCTGTGCCGGTGATCGGCGCGGCGGTCGCGTCGACGGCGGCCTCGGTGGGGCCGTACAGGTTCAGCGCCGGGACCCCGCTGGCCGCGACGGTGCGCCACAGCGCGGGCGGCGTCGCCTCGCCGCCCAGGAGCAGCAGCGCCGGAGGGTGCGCGGAGGTCAGCAGCCCGGCGTCGAGCAGCGGCTGGACCATCGACGGGGTGGTGTCCACGACGTCGATGCGGTCGGCGGCGTACGCGGCCGCGAGCGCCTCGGCGTCGCGGCTGATCCCGGTGTCGTAGAGGTGCAGCTCGTGCCCGTCGAGCAGCCACAGCAGCTGGTCGAGGGAGGCGTCGAAGGAGAAGGAGTAGGTGTGCGCGGTCCGCAACCGTTCCTGCCGGGCGACGCCCTGGGCGGGGAGAGGGGACTCTGTGTGCGCGGTCCGCAACCGTCCCTGCGGTTCCTGCCGGGCGGCGTGGGGCTGCAGCGTGCGACGGTGGTGCCGCAGCAGACTCGCGAGCCCTCCGACGCGGCCGAGTACGCCCTTGGGGCGGCCCGTCGAACCGGAGGTGTAGATGACGTACGCCAGGTGGTCGGGGTGGCGGGGCGCCGAGAGTTCGCGGGGTACCAGCGGATCCGCCGAAAGGGTGGACAGTTCCGCGGCGGCGCCGTCGAGGTCCAGGACCGGGACGTCGCCGCGCCAGGGCTCGCCCGCGTGCGCGGAATCCGTGAGGACGAGCGCGGGGCGGGCGTCGGCCACCAGGTCGCGCAGTCGCGCGTCGGGGTGGGCGAGGTCGAGGCACACGTAGGCGGCACCGGCGTCGAGGACCGCGAGCAGCGCGACGATCAGGTCGGCGGAACGGGGAAGCGCGATCGCGACCACGTCGTCGGCGCCGACCCCACGGGCACGCAGGAGCCGCGCGAGGCGGTGCACACGGGCGGTGAGGTCGCCGGCCGTGAGACGTTCCGTGCCCGCGACGAGGGCCGGGGCCGCCGGGTCGAGCGCCGCGAGTGCGTCGATCGCCGACGGCAGCGGCGCGTCGTCGGGTGTGTGCCAGGCGTGTAGCAGGGCCGCGGATTCCGCGGCGCCGCGGAGCGGGACCTGTCCCACTGCCGGGCGATCGTCCGCGGTGAGTCCCTCGATCAAGGCCAGCATCGCGGCCATACGGCGGTCGACCCGGTCCTGGTCGGCCGCCCGGGAATCCACCTCGAAGCCGAGCAGAAGATCGTCGCCGGCCGGAATGACGCTGAGCCCGTAGTCCTCCGGCGGTCCGCCGGCGACATTGCGCATGACACCCGACGCCCCGCCGAACGTGAGCGTGAGGTCGAAGGCCTTGAGGTTGATGCCGCGGCCGTGCAGGATCGCGCCGGCCCCGGGTGCTCCGAGGTCGCGGGGGAGGTCCTCGCCACGGTAGCGCTGGTGAGTGCGCATCTCGCGCATGGCCTCCGCGACGCGTGCGCTCAACTCCGGCAGCGTGTCGCCGGCGTCCACGCGCACCCGCAGGGGCAGCACGTTGACCGCCATCGCCGGGGTGCGCAGCGCGACGGAGCCCGTGCGGCACATGAGGGGCAGGGCGAAGACCACGTCGGAGACGCCGGTGCTGCGCTGCAGGAACGCCGCGTAGCAGGCGATCATCGCCTCGCCCCAGGTGGTCCCGGACTCGCCGGCCACCTCGGCGAGGCGCTCGCGGGTTGCGGCGTCGACGATGCCGCGCGCGCTGAGGGTGCCGGCCGCGGCACCGTCGACCTCGCCGCGCGGCGGGATGTCCGGGAGCGGGGTGAGCCGGTCCCGCCAGTAGGCCCGGTCGGCGTCGTGCTGCTCACCCGCGCGGTACTGCGCGTCGTCGGCGATCAGCTCGGCGAAACTGCCGAAGGGGCTGGGCCGCAGGGGGGTCCCGTCGACGGCGGCGGTGTACCGCGCGGCCACGCGGCGCGAGAGCATGGCCGCGGAGTAGCCGTCGAAGACCAGGTGATGGCCGAGCTGGGTGTACCAGACCTCGTCCTCGGCGAGGACGAGCACGCGGTGCGCGAACAGCGGCCGGTCGGTCATCGCGCGGCACCGCGCCGCGATCCGCGCGCGCTCGGCGGTGACGGCGGCCTCCGCCGCGGCGTGCGGATCGCTCTCCCCGCGCAGGTCCAGGACCTCGGGCAGGGGAGTCGGCTCCGTCGAGATCCACTGCCGCGGACCGTCGGCGGTCTCGCGGATCCGCACCCGGAGGCTGTCCGCCTCGTCGACGGTGTCGGCGATCGCCCGGCGCAGCGCGGCACCGTCGATCGCGGGGCCCCCGCCGATCTCGATCACATCGCCCACCACGTAGAAGGGCGAGTCCGGCTCCAGGCGTTGGGCGTTCCAGATCCCCAGCTGTGCCGCGGTGAGCGGGAGCAGCGCCTCGGGGGAATCGGTCGCCGCGGCGGGTCCGCGACGATCCGGGGTCCGGTCGGGTTCCGTCGGGCCCGCATCGTGGGGAGCATCGAGATCGGCACGGGTCACGGGCGCAGAGCCTCCTGGAGTGAGAGCGGGCGCAGGTCGGTCCACGTGGTCTCGACGTGGGCGAGGCATTCGGCGCGGCCGGCCGGCCCGAACACCGGCCGCCAGCCGTCGGGCACCTCGGCGAACGCGGGCCACAGCGAGCGCTGGTCCTCGTGGTTGACGAGCACGAGGAATGCGCCGTCGGCCTCGTCGAACGGGTTCATTCGGACAGTCCCAGCAGCGCCTGCCAGTGGCCCAGCTCCGGCTGCTCGGCGAGATCGGGGAACTCGACCGCGGCGCCGGCGGTGCGCCAGCGCTCGATGAGCGTCATCACTCGTACCGAATCCAGGCCCAGGTCGAACAGGTTGTCGTCGAGCGCGATCGACGACGGGTCGCTCTGCAGCAGCTCGGCGACGTCGGTGCGGACCTGCGCGGCGGTGAGGGTGGGGGCGGTCATGAGTGAGTACTCCTGAAGGTCGGCGAAGGGTAGTGCATGCCTATCCAAAACTAGGTTAGTCTACCCTGACCTACGGACATCCTCGAAGAAAGGTCCCCCGTGAAGAGACAGTTCCGTATCATCGCCGCCCTTGCCTGTGCGGTCGCGTTGGTCGCCGGCTGTGGCGACTCCGGCGCGAAGGACGCGCCGGCGGACACCGCGACCCGCACGATCAGCACCGTCAAGGGCGAGGTCACCGTGCCCGTCGCGCCCAAGCGCGTGGTGCTGCTGAACTACTCCTTGGCGGGCTACGCCTTCGACCTCGGTCTGCCGATCGTTGCGATGACGCCGGAGGCGACCGACAAGACCAGCGTTCCCCGCGACGCATGGAAGGCGGACTTCGACAAGGCCGGAACGAAGTTCCTGCCCTGGCCCTCGACGGGCTTCGACATCGAGGCGATCACCGCCCAGAAGCCGGACCTGATCCTCGCGGGCGGTCTGGCCTTCCCGTTCAAGCAGGCCAGCGACAGCTACGACAAGCTGAGCAAGATCGCGCCCACGGTGCTCGTGGACAACAAGCTCGACACCTGGCAGCAGCAGTTCAAGTGGATCGCGGACTCCTTCGGCAAGCCGGACGTCTACACGGACGCCGCGAAGCGCTACGACGCCCGCATCGAGCAGGTCAAGGGCAACATCACGGTGCCGCCGAACCCGGTCTCGTTCCTGTCGATGACCGCCGACAAGCGGCCCTTCGTGCTCATCGAGAACCGCGGCCTGCCCGCTGAGTTCGCCCGCCTGGGCTTCACGACCGACCCGCTGTTCGCGAGCGGGAAGTACAAGCCCTATCAGGCCGGCGGCGACTCGTTCGAACTCAGCAGTGAGCTGCTGCCCTCGGTGATCACCCAGCCGACGGTGTTCATCATCGGCTTCAACCGCGACACCTTCGACGTGGCCAAGCTGCGCAGCGAGCCGGTGTACGCCGCGCTGCCCGCATTCACCACGAACCACGCCTACGACCTGCCGTACTGGGTGCAGCGTCCCGACTTCGACCGGGCGATGGACACGCTGGACGTGGTGGAGAAGACCTTCCGCAAGAAGTAGGAAGAACGGAGTGCAAGCGTGAAGTGGAACGATTTCGTCCTCACCGTGACCGGCGTCTCGCAGGTCGCCCGGAACCTGCTGCGCCTCGAGTTCGAGGTCGGCGAGGGATCGGGCGGGGGCTACACCCCCATCGCCCCCGGGGACGAGTCCATCGCGTTCTACTTCTCGCCGGACGGTGCCGAGCTGCGGGCCGTACCGTCGGACGATCCGAAGGCGCTGGGCGGCTGGGAGATCGGCGACGAGGCCCGTAGTCTCGGCCACCGCAACTACACCGTGCGCAGCTACGACCCCGGCACCAGGCGGATGGTCGTGGACGTGGCCGAACACGGCCACGGCCCGGCCATCGACTGGTTCCGGGCGGCGCAGCCAGGCTGGCGGCTCCTCGCCGCCGGGCCGCGCTCCTGGTACGAGCCGCCCGGGGACGCTGTCCGGCACGTGCTCGCGGGCGACCTGGCGGCACTGCCCGCGCTCGCCCGGATCCTGGAGGACACCCCGGCGGGCATCGAGGTGACCGTGATCGCGGAGGTGTTGGACCGCAGCGAGATCGACTACCTGCCGCGCCGCCCGGGGACCGAGATCATCGAGGCGATCGGGACCGGCAACGGCGCCGCGCCCAGCCGCCTGCCGGCGCTGCTGCGCACCGTCGACCTGCCGACCGACGCCTACCTCTGGCTCGCGGGAGAGGCGGCGGACACCCGCGCCGCCAAGAAGCACGTGCGCGGGCTGGGGTGGGTGCGGGACCGTGCCGATGTCGTCGGCTACTGGCGGTTCGACGCCGAGGAGTGGACGAAACGGTTCGAAGCCGTGGGCGAGGACCGGCTCCGCGGCGTGTTCGCCGACGCCCTCGCTGCGGGACTCTCCCGCGACGAGGCGACGGATCTCTACGAACAGGCCCTTGAGGCCGCCGGGTTGTAGCCGTGTCAGCGAACGGAGTCGACGGCGGCCTTGAGCAGCGGTGTGTAGCGCTCGAGCAGCCACGGCATGTTCAATGCGTTCGGCGAGCTCACGGCGAACACCAGTGGCGGATCGGTCAGTGGCACATAGGACTTGCGCTGCACCGCGGTCAGGCTCGCGAACACCGGGTTGGCCTCGACCGTCCGCTGGGTCTCGGGCGAGAGGTACCAGGCGGTGAGGACGTCCGCGTTGTACTGCGAGACCTTCTCCCAGCTGACCGGCACCGCGAACTTGCCGGCCGGCGACTCCTCGCGGAGCTTCGCCAGGCCCGGCAGCGGGGTGAAGCCGAGGCCCTGCAGCAGCTGCACGCGCGGATCGGTGTCGAAGTACAGGTTCAGGCTGTCCGTGGTGGTGGCGCTGGCCGCCGCGACCGTCTTCCCCGCGAACTCCGGGTGCGCCGTCTTCGCCTCGCCGATGCGTCGATCCGTGTCGGTGACGAGCTGCTTCGCCTCGGCGTCGCGACCGAGCGCCTTGCCCACGATCGTGGTCTGATCCTGCCACGAGGTCTGCCAGGCGCGGCCCGGCTGCGCCACGGTGGGGGCGATCCGGCTCAGCTGCGCGTACTGGTCCGCGGTGAGCCCGGACTGCACCGACAGGATCACATCCGGCTTGAGCGCGGCGATCTCCTCGATCGGGATCGCCTTGCTGGTCTCCTGCAGCAGAACCGGTTTCGCGTCGCCCAGCCGGTCCTTGACCCAGGGCAGGATCCCGTCGACGGTGCCCGAGTCGGACTTCATGTCGCGCATGCCCACCGGAGTGACGCCGAGCGCGAGCGCAGCCTCGGTGCTGCCCCAGCCGAGGGTCACGACGCGCTGCGGCCGCTGCGTGATCTCGGCCGTGCCGAGCGAGCTGGTGATGCTGACGGGGAAGCCTGCGTCGTGCTGCGCGTGGTCCTCGCCGGCGGGGGTGGAGCCGCACGCCGCGGTGCCCGCGAGAAGTGCTGCGGCAGTGGTGATGACCAGCGCCGATCGCGCGAGTCGGGGTCGGAAGAACACGGTTTCTCTCCTGGTTCGTCGGGGCTGTGGCACTGGACACAGCGAGTGGATCGACTGGCGAACCGTACCGAATTTCAGGTATGCCTATCCTATCTAAGTTGGTCAGCACGAGGGAGACACATGGCACAGCAGCACGCGATCGTCGACGTGATCGGGATCGGGGCGGGCCCGTCCAACCTGGGCCTGGCCGCCGCCGTCGATGAGCGCAATCGCACCGGCCTGCCCCCGATCTCGATGACCGTGCTCGAACGCAAACCGTCCTTCGCGTGGCACCCCGGCATGCTGCTCGACGGTGCGACCATGCAGATCGCGTTCCTCAAGGACTTGGTGACCCTGCGCAATCCACGCAGCCCGTTCACCTTCCTGAGCTACCTCGAGGCGCGAGGGCGGCTCGTGGACTTCATCAATCACCAGACCTTCTTCCCGACCAGGGTCGAGTTCACCGATTACCTCTCCTGGGTGGCCGAGACCGTCGCCGCGCGCATCGAGTACGGCACCACGGTCACCTCCGTCGAGCGGCTCGACGGCATCGCCGTCGACGGTGCGCGGTGGCTCGTCCGGTACACCGGCCCGGACGGTGCGGGGGAACTGCGCGCCCGCTCCGTCGTCGTGGCGACGGGGCTGCGCGAGCGTGTTCCCGAGTGGGCCGAGACCGGACCCCGGCTGTTCCACAACCACCGACTGCTCGAGCACCTCGATGCCGCCGCGCTCGACCCCACGGCGCCGCACCGCTTCCTGGTGCTGGGCGGCGGTCAGAGTGCGGCGGAGGTCGCGCAGTACCTGCACCGCGGCTACCCGGAGGCCGTGGTGGAGTGCGCGTTCAACTCCTACGGCTTCCAGCCCGCAGACGACAGCCCGTACGCCAACCGGGTGTTCGACCCGCAGGCCGTGGACGACTTCTACGACGCGCCGGCGGAGGTGCGCGCCGAGCTGATGACCCGGCACGCCACCACCAACTACGGCTGCGTCGACCTGGAGCTGATCAACGAGCTCTTCGCCGTCGAGTACCAGGAGAAGGTCACGGGGCGCCGCCGCCTGGTCATGCGCCCGGCGACCGCCGTGGTCTCCGCGGCACCGTCGGACACCGGGGTCCGCGTGGACCTGCACGACCGCCTCGCGGGCGTCACCGACACCGCCGACTACACGGCCGTCGTGTGCGCCACCGGTTTCCGTTCGATCGGCGTCTCCGACGTGCTCGCCGGATGGGACGTGGCGCCCGAGCGCCTGGGCGTCGGCCGCGACTACCGCCTCACCATCGACGGCGAGCCCGTCGCCGGCCTGTACGTGCAGGGTGCCACCGAATCCACCCACGGCCTCGGGTCGACCTTGCTGTCGAACGTCGCCGTCCGCTCCGGCGAGATCCTCGACGGACTCGTCGCCGACACCGCCCTCACCACCGTCGCGAAGGGAGCATGATGCGCGTCGTCACCTTCGGCTTCCAGACCTGGGGCCACCGCACGCTGTCCGCCGTCCTCGACGCGGGCCACGAGGTCACCCTCGCGGTGACCCATCCCGTGTCGAACAACCCGTACGAGATGATGTGGAACGACTCGGTGGAGCAGTTGGCCACCGACCGCGGCGTGCCGGTGCACCTCGCGAAGAAGCCCGACGACGCCCTGTTCGAGGCCGTCACAGCGGCCGATCCGGACATCATCGTCGCCAACAACTGGCGCACCTGGCTGCCGAAGTCGATCTACGACATGCCGCGCCTGGGCACGCTCAACATCCACGACTCGTTGTTGCCCCGCTACGCCGGCTTCTCGCCGCTGATCTGGGCGCTGATCAACGGCGAGACCCATGTCGGGGTCACCGCGCACCTCATGGACGACGGGCTCGACACCGGTCCGATCATCGCGCAGGAGTCGATCGCCGTCGGGCCCGCCGACCGCACCGTCGACCTGTTCCACCGCACCGTCGACCTGATCGGCCCGCTGGTCGCCCGGTCCCTCGGCGAGCTGGAAGCCGGGACCGCACAGCCGATCCCGCAGGACCCCGCCGCGGCGACGTACTTCCACAAGCGCTCCGACTCCGACAGCGCGATCGACTGGTCCTGGCCGGCCGACGCGATCGAACGCCTGATCCGCGCGCAGTCCGACCCGTACCCGAACGCGCACACCGTCTTCCGTGGTGAGCGACTGGCGATCACCGCCGCGTCCGTCTCCACCAAGCGGTACGGCGGCACGCCCGGGCGGGTATGCGTCCCCGACGGCGAGGGCATCGCCGTCGTCGCCGGCCCCGAGGCCTGGCGCGGCGGCAACCCCGCCCTCGTCGTCGAGCGTGTCCGCACCGCAGACGGCGCCGAACACCCCGCCGCCAAGATCCTCGGTGACTCCGGCGCCTACCTCGGCACCTGACCCGCCCGTCGCGACCACCAGCCCAGCCCAGCCCAGCCCAGCCCAGCCCGACGAACAGGACCATCGACATGGCACGAACCGATCACCGCGCTCGACATCACGAGCGGATCGCCGAGGTGCTCGGCGGTGCGACGGAGGGCGCCGAGCGCGTGCCCTACCCGATCGGCATGCGCGAGTTGGAGATCCGCGGCACCCGACGGGTGGGCGCAGGCCTGATCCGGGTGACCCTCGGAGGCCCCGAGCTCGAGGGCTTCCAGACCCACGCCGCCGACGATCACATCAAGTTCCTCTACCCCGAGGAGAGCGGCGAACTCAACCTGCCGCGCAAGGACGGGCTCATGCTGCACTGGCCTCGCGACCCGCGGCCGATCACCCGCGAGTACACCGTGCGCCGCTACGACGCCGCCGCGGGCGAGCTCGACATCGACATCGCCCTGCACCCGGGTGGCCTCGGCTCGGACTGGGCCGAGGCGGTCGCCCCGGGCGCGCGGATCCACGTGGCCGGCCCGCCCGGCGGCGTGATCGTGCCCCCGCGCTACGACCGGTACCTCATGGCCGGCGACATCACCGCGCTGCCGGCGATGGACCGCTGGCTCGAGGAGTTGCCGCGCGACGCCGCCGGCTGGGCGCTCATCGAGGTGATCGACGCCTCCGAGGAGATCCCGCTCGACCCGCCGCCGGGCTTCCAGGTCCGCTGGCTGCACCGCGGCGAGGCCGCGCCCGGCACCTCCGACGTGCTGGAGCGTGCCGTCGCCGAGCTCCCGCAGGAGGTACCCGACGGTGAGCGGTGGTACTGCTGGCTGGCCGGCGAGGCCGGGGTGCTCAAGCCCCTGCGCCGCTGGGTCGCCGAGGCGTGGAAACTGCCCAAGCACGACCAGGACATCACGGGCTACTGGAAGCTCGGCGTCGCCGACTTCGACGAGGACGACCACTGATGCACGCATTCGTGACCGGCGCGGCGTCGGGAATCGGTGCCGCGACCGCCCTGCGGCTCGCGCGGCGCGGACCCGTCGCCCTCGCCGACCGTGACGCCGACGGCCTGGTCGCCACCGCGCGCGCCGTGTCCGCCGCGGGCGGCACGGCGTCCTCCCACGTGGTCGACGTGACCGACCGCGCCGCCGTGCTCGCGGCCCTCGACGCCGCCGAGCGCGCAGGCGGGCCGGTCGACGCGCTCGCGCACTGCGCCGGAGTCCTCGTGACCGGGCCCGTGCTCCATGCGTCCGCCGCCGACATCGCGGCCGCACTCGGCGTGAACCTGACCGGCACCGCGAACGTCCTCACCGCTGTCGTCTCCCGGATGGCCGAACGCGGAACGGGTTCCGCCGTCGTCGTCGGGTCCAACGCCGGCAACGGCCCCCGCGTGGGCCTGGGCGTGTACGGCGCGTCGAAGGCCGCCGCGCACAACCTCACACTGGCCCTGGCGCTCGAGGTGGCGGGCAGCGGCGTGCGGGTCAACGTGGTCGCTCCCGGCTCGACCGCGACGCCGATGCAGACGGCGTTCGGCGGCGCCGCGGCCGCCGAGGCGGCCATCGCCGGCGACCTGTCGCGGCACCGGCCCGGAATCCCGCTGGGCCGCATCGCCGATGCGGACGACATCGCCGGGGCGATCGAGTACCTGCTCTCGCCCGACGCGCGGCACGTGACCGCGCAGGTACTCACCGTCGACGGAGGAGCCACCGCATGACCAGCACCGAGACCCGGTACTTCCCGCCCGAGTTCGCGGAGCGCTACCGCGCGGCGGGGTACTGGAACGGCGACACCTTCGCCGGCTTCCTTCCGGAGGCCGCGGAGCGGTTCGGCGACGCCGAGGCCCTCGTGGGCGAGGACCGCACGGGTGATCGGGTCCGCCTGACCTATCGCGAGCTGGACGCCGCCGCCGCGGCCATCGCGGCGGGGCTGGTCGCCCGCGGCATCGGAGCGGGCGACCGCGTCGTGCTGCAGCTGCCGAACACCGTCGAGTACGTCTCGGTCCTGTTCGGGCTGTTCCGGATCGGTGCGGTCCCCGTGTTCGCGCTCCCCGCGCACCGTCGCAGCGAGCTCACCCACTTCGTACTGACGGCCGGGGCGAAGGCGCTCGTCACCGCCGCGTCGATCAACCGGTTCGATCACCGCGGCCTCGCCGCAGAGGTCGCTGCGGAGACCGGCGTGCGGGCGTTCGTGGTGGACGACGAGCCCTTCGGCGCCGGGAACGCGGACGGGACGCCGGTCACCGTCGCCGGGAGCGTAGCGAGCGGGACGCCGGTCACCGTCGAACCGGAATCCCTGGCCTTCCTGCAGCTCTCGGGCGGTACTACCGGCGTGCCGAAGCTGATCCCGCGCACCCACGCCGACTACCTGTACTCGGTCCGCGAGTCCGCCACGATCTGCCGACTCGGACCCGGTACCCGGTTCCTGGTGGTCCTGCCCGTGGCGCACAACTTCCCGATGAGCAGCCCCGGCATCCTCGGAGTGCTGTGGGCCGGCGGCACCGTCGTGTTGGGGACCGACCCGGCACCGTCGCGGGCCTTCCCGCTGATCGAGGCCGAGAAGGTGACCATGACCTCGCTCGTGCCGCCGCTCGCGATGCTCTGGCTGCAGGCCCGGCCCACCGCGACCGCGGACCTGTCCAGCCTCGAGGTCCTGCAGGTGGGCGGCGCCAAGTTCACCCCCGAGGCCGCGCGCCGCGTCGAGCCCGAGCTGGGCTGCCGGCTGCAGCAGGTCTTCGGCATGGCCGAGGGGCTCGTGAACTACACGCGTGCGGACGATCCCGAGGATCTCGTGCTCGGCACCCAGGGGAGGGCGATCTCGCCCGACGACGAGGTGCGCGTGCTCGACGAGGACGGCCTCCCCGTCGCCGACGGCGAGCCCGGCCTCCTCTGGACGCGCGGCCCGTACACGATCCGTGGCTACCTGGGCGGCGTCGACGCCGAGTCCTTCGACGCCGAGGGCTTCTACCGCACCGGGGACATCGTCCGGCGGCTGCCGAGCGGGCACCTCGTGGTGGAGGGCCGCGCGAAGGACCAGATCAACCGCGGCGGCGAGAAGATCGCCGCCGAGGAGGTCGAGAACCACCTCATCGCGCACCCCGCCGTGATCGACGCGGCGGTCGTGGCCGTGGCCGACGACTTCCTCGGCGAGCGGTCCTGCGCCGTCGTCCTGACCGCGGGCGCGCGGCCGACCGTTCCCGAACTGAAGAAGTTCGTCCGCGCCCGGGGCGTGGCCGAGTACAAGGTGCCCGATCGCATCGTGTTCGCCGACGAGTTCCCGACCACGGGCGTCGGCAAGATCAGTCGCCGCGAGCTGCGGCGCACCCTGGCGGAGCAGCTCTCCAGGGCGGACCAGGAGGACAAGCAATGAGCCTGCCCAAGAGCATCGTCTACGAACTGCCCGGCATCGAGTGCGCCGACACCGTCGACTGGGCCGTCGAACCCGGCCGGGCCGTGCTGCTCATCCACGACATGCAGGAGCACTTCGTCGGCCCGTTCCGGCGCGACGCCGAGCCGCTGCGCACCGTCGTGCCGAACATCGTGGCCCTGCGCGCCGCGGCGCGCGCCGCAGGAATGCCGGTCGTCTACACCGCGCAGCCGGGGGACCAGGACCCTGAGGAGCGGGCGCTGCTCACCGATTTCTGGGGGCCCGGGCTGGCCACCGCGAACCAGGACATCATCGCCGAGCTCACCCCGGCGGCCGACGACGTACTGCTCACCAAGTGGCGTTACAGCGCGTTCGCCAAGTCCGACCTCGCCGAGCGGATGCGCGCGTGGGGCCGCGACCAGCTGGTGATCGCCGGGATCTACGCCCACATCGGGATCATGACCACCGCCCTCGACGCGTTCATGCGGGATGTCCAGCCCTACGTGGTGCGCGACGCCGTCGCGGACTTCTCGGTGGAGGATCACGAGCGCGCACTCACCTACGTGTCCACTCGATGCGGCAGAGTGGAGAGCACGGATCGGGTATTGGAGGCACTGCGATGACTCAGGAAGGCGAGCAGCCGCACTTCCTGCTGACCGCTGCGGGGCGGTCCCACGCGGGGAGCGGCGTCCGCGCGGTGTTCCCGGACCCGCACGCGGCGGCCGCGGCCCTGCGCGACGGGAGCGCTCCCGTCGTCGTCGGCGCCCTGCCCTTCGACCTGCACGATCCCGCCGCGCTGACGGTGCCCGTCCGATTCGGCGCCCTGCCCGCGCGCCCCGCAGCGGAACTGCCGACCCTGACGCTGACCGCCCAGCACCCCGAGCCCGCCGAGCACGTGGCGCGGGTCGAGCGGGCCGTCCGGCTCATCACCGGCCCCGGGGACCTGCGCAAGGTCGTCCTCGCGCGCGCGGTCGATTTCGAGGCCGCCGAGCCGCTCGATCCGTTCGCCGTGGCCGCAGCGCTGGCGGACCGCGATCTCGAGGGCAATGCCTTCGCCGTCGACCTCGCGGCTGCCGGCGACGCGTTCCGCGGGCGCGCGCTGGTCGGCTCGAGCCCCGAGGTGCTCGTCGCGCGGATGGGCGACACCGTCTACTGCCACCCCTTCGCGGGCACCGCGTCGACGCCCGAGGGCCTGTTGGATTCCGAGAAGGACCGCGAGGAGCACGCCTACGTCGTCGACGAGATCGCGGCCGCGCTCGCGCCTCTGTGCGCCGAGCTGGACGTGCCCGGCGCACCGTCGGTGACCCGGGCCGGGCCCGTGTGGCACCTCGGAACCAGGATCGCCGGGACGCTGCGCGACCCGTCGACCACCGCCCTCGACCTGGCGCTGGCCCTGCATCCGACCCCGGCGGTGTGCGGTTTCCCCCGCGCGAGCGCCGCCCGCGCCATCGCCGACATCGAGGGCGAGCGGGGCTTCTACGCCGGCGCCGTCGGGTGGACCGACGCGAGCGGCGACGGGCACTGGCGCGTGAGCATCCGCTGCGCCGAGGTCGCCGGGACAGCGCTGCGGGCCTACGCGGGCGGCGGCATCGTCGGCGCGTCCGACCCGCGGGCCGAGCTCACCGAGACGCACAACAAGCTGCGCACCGTGCTCGGACCCTTCCTCGTCACCGAGACCGCCCGGAGCTGACCCGATGACCGATTGGACCGGCAGCCGCCTGCCGGTGTTCTTCGAGGCGCCCGAGCAGCAGCCGGACCACCGGCCGATCGGCGTCGACGACGACACCACGCCCCGCTCACTGGTGCTGCGCACCATGTTCGGCAACCCGTCGCGCACGCTCCCCGCGGGGCTGCTCATCATCGGGCACCAGGTGGGCGAGGCGCTCGTCCCCGTCGTGATGGGGCTCGCCATCGACCGCGCGATCAAGACCGGCGACTGGGGATCGACGGTGCGCTGGGTGCTGCTGCTGGGCGTGTTGTTCGCCTTCCTGTCCTTCAGTTTCCGGTTCGGCTCACGGATCGGCTTCCTCGGGATGAACACGGTGCAGCATCGGCTGCGGACGCAGGTCACCGACCGGATCCTCGACCCGCGCGGCCTGGGTGGCGGCCACCCGCCGGGCGTGCTGCTGTCGATCGCCACCTCGGACGTGCAGCGGCTGGCGATGTCGGTCGCGCTCGGCCTCTATCCGGTCGGCGAGCTGGCGGCGGTGGTCTTCTGCGGCGTCGTGCTGCTGTCGATCTCCTGGCAGCTCGGCCTGCTCGTGCTGCTCGGCGCCCCCGCGATGCTCTGGTGCCTCGACAAGGCGGGCGCAGCACTGCGCGCCCGGAGCGAGGCCGAGCAGCGGGCGGCGGGCGAGGCCGCGGGCTCCGCGGCCGATCTCGTCGCCGGGCTCCGGGTGGTCAAGGGCATGCACGCCGAGAGGGAGGCCGACCGGCGTTACCGCGCGGCGAGCGCCCGCGCCCTGGCCGCCGTCATCCGCGCCCGCCGCTCGGAGGGCGCCTATGTCGGCTCGATGGAGGCCGTCGCCGCGGTCTTCGTCGTAGTCGTGGGTGTGCTGGCCGGGGTGCAGGCCGTGCACGGTGACCTCAGCGTGGGGCAGCTCATCACCGTCGTCGGCCTGACCCAGGTGGTGATGTCGCCGCTGCAGGCGATGGGCACCAACTTCGGCAAGTTCTGGGTCGCCGGCAACGCCTCGGCGAAGCGCGTGCTCATGGTGCTGCAGGCGCGGTACGCCCGGGACGCCGGCACGGTCGCCGATCCCGACGGTGCCGTGCCCGTGCGGATCACGGGACTGCCGGTGGGTGGCGGCACCGTCGACCTGGAGCTCCCGTCCGTCGGCGTCACCGCCGTCGTGTGCGACCCCGGGACCGCGACCGCCGCGACCACCCTGCTCGCCCGGACGGGCGCCCCGGACCCCGGCCTGTCGGTCACCGTCGGGACCACGGACCTGTACACGCTCGACGAGCCGGCCGCGCTGCGGGCCGTGCGTGTCGCGCCGCACGCCACCACCCTGTTCGAGGGCACCGTCGCCGACAACGTGGGCGCCGACGCGGCGCCCGACCGGGTGGCCGCCGCGCTGCTCGCCGCCGCCTGTGACGACGTCCTCGAGGTGCTCCCGAACGGGCTCGAGACGCCCGTCGGCGAGGCCGGCCGGCTACTGTCCGGCGGCCAGCGGCAGCGCGTCGCGCTGGCCCGCGCGTTGGCGACCGACACCCGGACCCTCGTACTCGTCGACCCGACGAGCGCCGTGGACTCCGTCACCGAGGCCACCATCGCCGAGCGACTCGGCGCGGCGCGCGCGGGCCTCGCGACGGTGGTGTTCACGCAGTCTCCGACGCTCATCGCCGCGGCCGACACCGTGCTCACGCTGAGCCGCGACGACGAGATCGTCACGGCCGCACCGGAGGTACGCGCATGACCATCGCCACCGACACCGCCGAGGGCGCCCTGCCCGTCGCGGGCGGACGCGAGACCTTCCGCTACGCCCGCGGGCTGCTCACCGGGAAACGCGGGCCGCTGCTCGTCGTGTTCGCGGTCCTGCTCGTGGGCGCCGCCCTCGGCCTCGCCGTGCCCTGGGGATTCGGCGCGATGGTCGACATCGCCATCGACGACGGCGGATACCTCGAGGTACTGCGCATCGGCGGCCTCATGGTGGTCGCGGCCATCGCGTCGGCTGCGTTCACCGGCATCGGGATCGCGCTCACGGCCCAGCTCTTCGAGACCGCCCTCGCGCGGCTGCGCGAGTCCATGGTGGGCGCCGCGTTCCGGCTCCCGCAGGCGCGCGTCGAGGAGGCCGGTTCCGGCGACCTCGTCTCCCGCGCCACCGACGATGTCAGCGTTGTCAGCCAGGCGATCTCGCGGGGCGTGCCCGCACTCGCCCGGTCGGGCTTCTCCGTCGTCGTCACCATCGGCGGCTTCGCCGCGCTCGACTGGCGGTTCCTGCTCGTGGTGCTCGTGGTGCTGCCCGTGTACGCGCTGGGCGCCCGCATGTACGTGCGCACCGCGCCCCCGGTCTACCGCTCAGAACGGGCGGCGATGGCAGTGCGTGCACACCACATGCTCGGCTCGATCCGCGGCCTGCCCACGGTGCACGCCTTCGACCTCATGGAGCGCTCGAGCCTGCGGGTGAGCACCGCGTCGTGGGGCGTCGTGCGCTGGACGATGCGGGCGCGGATCGTGCAGAACCGGTTGTTCGGCCGGGTCAACCTCGCCGAGTTCGTCGGCATGGCCACCATCCTGCTGCTCGGCTACGCGCTCGTCGATCGCGAGCTCGCGACCGTCGGCGCCGTGACCACCGCGATGCTGCTCTTCCTGCGGCTGTTCGGACCCATCGGTGCCCTGCTCATGGTGATGGACGACATCCAGTCCGCGGGCGCCTCGCTCGCCCGCATCGTCGGCGTCATCCGGCTGGCGGACGGGGAGAGCGCACCGTCGGGCGTGGTGAACCGGACGGACGGGCCGCCCCGCGTGGAGGTCGACGGCGTCGCCTTCGGGTACGGCGGCGCGCGCCGCGTGCTCGACGGGGTGAGCGTCGCCCTCGAGTCGGGGGAGACGGTGGCCGTGGTCGGCACCTCCGGTGCGGGCAAGTCGACGCTCGCCGCGCTCATCGCGGGGGTGCACGTGCCCGACGCCGGCGCGGTCCGGATCGGCGGCACCGACCTCGCGACGCTCCCCGAGGACGCCGCGCCCGTGCTGCTCACGCAGGACGTGCACGTCTTCGCCGGGACCCTCGCGGAGGACCTGCGAATGGCCGCGCCCGATGCCACCGACGACGATCTGCGCGCCGCACTGGACCGCGTTCGCGCCCGCGAGTGGGTGGAGATGCTCGACGACGGACTCGACACCGTCGTCGGGGCCGGCGGGCACGCCCTGACCCCGAAGCGTGAGCAGCAGCTGGCGCTCGCCCGGCTGGTGCTCCTGGATCCGCCGGTGGTGATCCTCGACGAGGCCACCGCCGACGCGGACAGCGCCGACGCCGACGTCCTCGAGGACGCCGCGCAGGCCGCGCTCGCCGGGCGCACGGCGATGGTGGTGGCGCACCGCCTGAGCCAGGCGGCGCGCGCCGACCGGATCCTGGTGATGGAGCACGGCGCCATCGTCGAGGAGGGCACGCACGAGAGCCTGCGCGCCGCGGGCGGACGGTACGCCCGGCTCTGGGCCGCCTGGTCCCGGCATCGGTGAGGTGACGGCGGACCGTCGGGCGGGCGGACCGGGACGGGCCGCCGGCAGTACCGGCGGGCGGACCGTCAGGCGTCGTGGAAGGCGCGGTAGACGGCCGAACCGTAGAACGTGCCGATCCGCTCGGAATCGCCGCGCCAGGAGGCGGGGGCGTCGTCGGGGCGGTCGGCGAGCATCGACCGCACTGCCGCCTCGCAGACCGAGACGAAGAGCTCCATCAGCATCGGCAGCTTCTCATCGAGGCCCTGCATGTCCCACCACCGGGTGAGCGCGGGCCGGATCCACTCCTCCGCCTGCCGCGCCAGGGTGGCGCGGGCGGCCACGACGCGGTGCACGACCTCCGGGTCGGTGACGCCGGAGAACAACAACTGCCAGGTGTCGGCGCGTTCGTTCACCGCGTCGAGCAGGCCGCGCATGCCGATGATGAAGGCCTGCTCGGGATCCTCCCCGTGGGCGCTGTGCAGCGATGCGAGGACGAAGGCCATCATCGTCTCGGTCTCGCGGTCGAGCAGCTCGGTGATGAGCGCGACGCGGTCCGGGAAACACGAGTAGATCACGGGGCGCGTGACCTGCAGGCGGTCGGCGACGGTGCCGATCGTCACGGCACCGAGACCGTCGCGCGCGGCGATCTCCAGCGCGGCGTCCAGGACCTGGGGGCGGCGACGCTCGGGACCGAGGTGTTCGGCGCGCCGGCGTGCGCGGTTGGCGGTGGTAGGCATCGCCGAGGAGTTTACGCGGGTCGGATGCACCCCGCGTTCATGCGACGTTCACCCGCCGGTCCGGACCTGCCCGTACGCTTCCGGCCGTGATGGATCTCGACCTGCCCGTGGGCATCGATTTGAGCGCGGTCAGCGGCCGCGAGGCACTGCAGAAGATCGTCGACCTCCGGGCGACCGAGGGCTTCTCCGTGAACGACGACGATGACGACGATCCGGTGCTGCTCACCCCGGAGCGGCACGTCGTGGACACGTGGCGCGAGGGCTACCCGTACTCCGAGCGGATGGCGCGTTCGGAGTACGAGCGGGACAAGCGGCTGCTGCAGATCGAGCTGCTCAAGCTGCAGCGCTGGGTCAAGGACACCGGCCAGCGCCTGGTCATCGTGTTCGAGGGCCGCGACGCCGCCGGCAAGGGCGGCACCATCAAGCGGTTCATGGAGCACCTCAACCCGCGTGGCGCGCGCGTGGTGGCGCTGGTCAAGCCCACCGAGCGTGAGGCCGGCGAGTGGTACTTCCAGCGCTACATCGACCACTTCCCGACCAAGGGTGAGATCGTCCTGTTCGACCGCTCCTGGTACAACCGCGGCGGCGTCGAGCGGGTCATGGGCTTCTGCTCCGACGAGCAGCACGAGCGTTGGACCCACCAGGTGCCGCTGTTCGAGAAGATGCTGGTCGAAGACGGCATCGACGTGACCAAGTTCTGGTTTTCCGTGACCCAGCTCGAGCAGCGCACCCGCTTCGCGATCCGGCAGATCGACCCCGTGCGGCAGTGGAAGCTCTCGCCGATGGACCTCGCGTCGCTGGACAAGTGGGACGGCTACACCGCGGCGAAGGAGGAGGTGTTCGCGGCGACGGACACCGATTACGCGCCCTGGACCGTGGTCAAGAGCAACGACAAGAAGCGCGCCCGCCTCAACGCCATGCGCTACATCCTCGACAAGTTCGACTACGACAACAAGGACATGGAGGTCCTCGCGTCGGGACCGGATCCTCTCATCGTCGGGCGCGGCCGGGACCTGATCGGGGACTGACGGTGCGCCGCGCGGGCCGGTTCGCGGGGCCGACGGTGCGCCGAGCGGACCGGGCCCGGCGGCACCGTCGAGTACCGTTGTCGCCGTGCGTTCTCTGACGGCCTTCCTCCTCGTTCTGGTGGCGATCCTGGCCACCTTCGTGGCGGTCCCCGCCGTCTGGGCGAAGAACACCGTGCTCGACCGCGGCGCGTTCATGACGCTCATGGAGCCGTTGGGGCACGACCCGGCGGTGCAGGACGCCATGGCGCAGGAGATCGCCCAGCAGGTGCAGCGGTTGCTCACCGAGCAGGGGGACGCGCGCCCGCCGTTGTCCGCGATCACGCCCTATGTCTCGACCTACACCCACGGCCCGCAGTTCCCGGGCGCCTTCAAGGAGGCGATCGGGCAGGTGCACACGTGGCTGCTGGTGCGGCCGACCGCCGAGCAGCGGTTGCGCGGCGCGACCACTGCGGAGATCGACCTCGCGCCGATGATCACGTCCGTCGCCGAGGCGAACAACGTGAAGGTGACGGTTCCCGAGCGGGTCACGATCGACCTGTCCGGCACGGGCGCCAACCGGGACCTGTTCCGGGCCGGACGGTACGCCGAGATCGCCGACAAGTTGAAGCAGGTCGCGTGGATCGCGCCGCTGGTGGCGGTGGTCGCCGCGCTGCTGGCGCTGCTCGCCGCGCACCGTCGTGGATTCATGCTGTTCTACCTGGGGCTGGGCGGCGCGGTCGCCGCGGGCGTGACCTGGATGCTGTGCGTGGCGGCACCGTCGTACGTGACGGGCCGCAGCGGCACCGGCGGACTGAGCCCGGTCATCGACGCGGCGCTGAGCCAGGTGACGAAGAGCCTGACCCCGTGGATCGTGACCGAGGCGGCGGTCGGCGGCGCGCTCGCGCTGCTGGGGCTGATCTTCGGCGGGCTCGGCGCGGTCGCGGCGCGGCGGGCGGATCGGCGGGGCTGGTGAGGTCCACCGCGCGACCGACCGTCGCGACACTGACCTACAAGGACGGGACCACCAACCCCGTCCGGATCTTCCGCGGTCCGGACCCCGCCGCGCCCGTGCTGATGATCTGGCCGGGTGTGAACGTGCCCGCCGGGTACTTCGACGACTTCGGCCGCGGCCTCATCGACGCGGGCTTCAACGCTGTGGTGTCCGAGCTGCGGGGGCAGGGGGATTCGCGGCCCCGCGGCGCCGGCGGCTCCCACGGCTTCCAGGACGTCGTGGTGGAGGACTACCCGGCGGTATCCGCGCTGGCCCGGCAGAAGTTCCCCGACGCACCGCGGATCCTGGTGGGGCACAGCCTCGGTGGGCTGATGGGCGTCATGTACGCCGCGCGCGCCCGGCGGAACCTGGCCGGGGTGATCCTGATCGCCTGCGGCACGGGCTATTACAAGCTCGACGGGCTCTCCGGTGCCGCCCGCCGGATCGGCACCTCCGTCGCCGCGCGTACCGCCGCCCGACGGGGCCACTGGTCCGGCCCGGACGGGCTCGGTGAGGTGCCCGCCGGGATCGTGGCCGATTTCGATCACCTGGTGCAGACCGGCGACTTCAACGTCGCCGGAGCGGATATCGACTACGAGGCGAGGATCGCGGCGACGAAGACGCCGGTCTTGACGCTGGCCATCGCCGGCGACGAGTTGGTCAGTGACAAGCAGTCCCGGTTCGTGGGGGAGAAGTTCCCCGCGTCCGTGCATCGCCGGATCGCGGAGCCGCTGGGCCACAACCAGTGGATCCTCTCGCCCGACGCGGTGATCCCCGCGTTGTCCGGGTGGATCGCGCAGTCTCTGCCGCGCGGCTGAGGGGCATCGGCTCCGAGTCCGCGGCGCCGGTGGGTAGTCCCGCACGGAAGTGATGCGCGCCGCGCATACCCTGTGAATGTGCTGGTCAGCGCTGTATATCGACGATCGGGCTATGCAAGAACTGCATAGCCTCGCGCGTGGACGTCGCTCGCGACGGAATCGGTGATCGACTACACCTTGAGCCTGTGGCCGACTCCGTGGCCTCGCCGCTCCACCATCGGAGGTTGTGTGCCGGCTGGGTACCGCGGATCAGCTAGCGAGTCCGGTGACCAGGACCGGGTTGTGGGCGGGCGCCAGCCATTTGAGCAGCGTGACCATGCCGTCGCGGCTGATCGCGACGCAGCCGAGGGTGGGCTTGCCGTCCGTGACGTGCAGGAACATCGCGCCGCCCTTGCCCGGCGTGTGGGACGGGTTGTTGTTGAAGTGCACGGCGTAGTCGTACACGGGACCGGCGCCGTAGAGGTTCTCGCTGCCCGGGCCGGGGCTGGCCGCCTGGACGACCATGCGGTCGTAGGTGGGGGAGTCGACGTTCCCGTCCCACCAGTGCTGATCCGTCACCTTGGTGTACGGCAGCGTCGTGCCGGGGTTCTCCTGCCGACCGAACGCCTGATCCAGCGCGAAGACGCCGAACGGGGTGCGAGGGACATCGTCCCTGCCCTCGCCGATGCCCTGCTCGCCGACCTTGCCCGGGACCGGGCCGTAGACCTTCGTCCAGCCGGTCTGGAGCTGGGCCCACGCCGAGACCTGCACGTCCGTCGAGGAGAACGACGATGCCGCCACCGTGATGATCTCCCGCGCGCTCGGCGCCGCCGCGATGGCGGCGTCCAGGAGTGCCTTGTCGGCGTCCGCCGCGGCGGCGTGCGGGATCACCAGGGACGCGGCGACCGCTGCCGCCGGGACCGCAACGAACCCCATCAACACCTGACGCCTCTTGAGCAACATGCGTCACAGTATTGCAGGTGGGGCTGTGAGTGGGCTGGACGTCAGTCCTGGTCGTTGCGGAGGTGTCGTTCCACGCGCTCCAGCTTGGCCGTGAGCTGGCCGGTGTGACCAGGGCGGATGTCGCACTTGACCACCAGGGAGACGCGCGGCGCCGTCTCGGCGAGGCGGTCCACGCACGCCTTGATCAGGCCATCACCTCGTCCCACTCGCCCTCGATGGTGGTGAACATCGACGTCGTCTCGTTGGGCAGGCCGGAGGCGCGGACGATGGCGACCGCCTCCGCCACCGCTGCGGCCACGCCACCGTCGGGGCTCTGGTCGCCGCCCATGGGGCTGATCGAGAACGCTGCGAGCATGATTGGTCCCTTTACGTTCGGTCCGTGGTCGACGCTGCCAGCTCGCGCCACAGGAACTCGTAGGCGAGAGCGGATTTGAAGGCGGCCTGCTTGTTGTCCGCCGCGCCGCCGTGGCCGCCCTCGATGTTCTCGTAGTAGTCCACGTCGATGCCGCGTGCCTCGAGTGCCGCGACGAACTTGCGGGCGTGGCCGGGGTGCACGCGGTCGTCACGGGTGGACGTGGTGACCAGCAGTGCGGGCAGATCGCCCGGGGCACCGGCGGATTCGGGCAGGTTCTGGTACGGCGAGTACTCGCTGAGGTACGCCCACTGCGCGGGATCGTCCGGATCGCCGTACTCCGCCACCCAGGACGCGCCGGCCAGGAGCAGGTGGTAGCGCCGCATGTCGAGCAGCGGCACCTGGCAGACGATGGCGCCGAACAACTCCGGGTACCGCGTGTACATCACGCCCATGAGCAGTCCGCCGTTCGACCCGCCCTGCGCGCCCAACTGCTCGCGCGTGGTGATGCCGCGGGCCACGAGATCCTTCGCGACCGCGGCGAAATCCTCGTAGGCGCGCAGCCGGTTCTCCTTGAGCGCCGCTGTGTGCCAATCGGGCCCGTACTCGCCGCCACCGCGGATGTTCGCCAGCACGTACACCCCGCCCCGCTCGATCCACGTCGCGCCGGACACCGCCGTGTAGTCCGGCGTGAGCGAGACCTCGAAGCCGCCGTAACCGTAGAGCAGGGTCGGCTGCGGGCCCTCCTGCGGGCGACGGACCACGAAGTACGGCACCTGCGTCCCGTCGTCGCTGGTCGCGAAGAACTGCTCCGAGATCACGCCCTCGGCGTCGTAGAACGCGGGCGCGGACTTGAGCGGCTCGACGGAGCCGCCGGCCTCGCCGTGCAGCAGCGTGGGCGGCAGGGTGAAACCGCTGGCGGTGGCGAAGATCTCGTCGCCCTCGCGGGGATCGGTGCAGTACACGCCGATCTCGGCCAGCTCCGGGAAGCCGCGCGTCTCGCGCCGCTCCCACGTCCCCGGTTCGAGGGTGTGCAGCTCCGAGCGGACGTCCCGCATCGTCGACAGCAGGAGGTACGACTTGGTCCACGCGTACCCCGCGAGGGCCGTGTGCGCGTCCGGCGTGAAGACGGTGCTGTACTCGCGCGAGCCCGCCCGGTACGCGTCGATGTCGAAGGCCACCAACGCGCCCGGCTCCACGACGCCGCCGGGCAACTCCCACGCGGACTTCGGGCGCACCAGCAGGCGGGACTCGTGGACATCCGCATCGGCGTCGGTCGGCACATCGATCCGCTCCAGTGCCAACGTGTCCGGCGAGAGCAGATAGATCTCGCTGTTGTAGAAGTCGATCGCGCGGGTGACGAAATGCCGCTCGTAGCCGGGGGTGTCGTCGTAGCCGGCACCGATGGAGACGTCCGAGTGGTGCCCCTCGTACACGAGGTCCGCGTGCCCCAGCGGGGTATCGCGCCGCCACCGCTTCACCAGCCGGGGATACCCGGAGTCGGTGAGCGATCCCGGACCGAAGTCCGTGCCCACGTACACGGTGTCCTTGTCGATCCACGAGATCCGGCTCTTGGCCTCCGGGAGGGAGAAGCCGCCGTCGACGAACTCCCGGCGGGAGATGGAGAACTCCCGCACCACCGTCGCGTCGGCGCCGCCCCGCGAGAGGGAGATGAGCGCCCGGTCGAACCGCGCACCGTCGGGCGACTCCCCGCGCAGGACGGCGGCCCCGCCCCAGACCCAGTTCTCGCCCTCGGCCTCGCGGAGGGCGTCGACGTCGATGACGACCTCCCACTCCGGGCTGTCGGTGCGGAAGGACTCGAGCGTGGTGCGGCGCCACAGGCCGTACGGATGGTCGGCGTCGCGCCAGAAGTTCCACAGGTGCTCGCCGCGCCGGATCGGGTAGGGGATGCGCTGGTCCGTGTCGAGGATCGCGAGGACGCGCGACTGAAGCTCGTCGAACCGCGGTCCGCTCAGCCGCGCCGCGGCCTCGGTGTTGCGGGCCCGGGCCCAATCGAGGGCAGTGGCGGATTCCACGTCTTCGAGCCATGCGTACTGATCCATGGACACCACACTAGGGCTACGCTTGACCCCGTGGCTGATCACTTTGACACTGTTGTTCTCGGCGCCGGCCCAGGAGGCTACGTCGCCGCAATTCGCGCCGCCCAACTCGGGCAGAAGGTCGCGGTCATCGAGGAGAAGTACTGGGGCGGTGTGTGCCTGAACGTGGGCTGCATCCCGTCGAAGGCGCTCCTGAAGAACGCCGAACTGGCGCACACCTTCACACACAAGGCCCAGCTCTTCGGCATCTCCGGCGACGTCTCCTTCGACTTCGGCGCGGCGTTCGACCGCAGCCGCAAGGTCTCCGAGGGGATCGTCAAGGGCGTTCACTTCCTCATGAAGAAGAACAAGATCGCCGAGATCAACGGTTACGGCACCTTCGTGGACGCGCACACCATCCAGGTGGGCGATCAGACGGTGACGGGCGACAACATCATCATCGACACGGGTTCGACGGTGCGCCTGCTCCCCGGCGTCACGTTGTCGGACAACGTGGTCACCTACGAGGAACAGATCCTCACCCGCGAGCTGCCCGCGTCGATCGCCATCGTCGGCGCCGGCGCGATCGGCATGGAGTTCGCGTACGTCCTCAAGAACTACGGCGTGGACGTCACCATCATCGAGTTCCTGGACCGCGCGCTGCCCAACGAGGACGCCGATGTCTCCAAGGAGATCGCCAAGCAGTACAAGAAGCTGGGCGTGAACATCCTCACCTCCACCAAGGTCGAGTCGGTCGACGACCAGGGCTCGCAGGTGGTCGTGAAGTACACCGGGCCCAAGGGCCCGGGCGAGATCACCGTCTCGAAGGTGCTCATGAGCATCGGCTTCGCGCCGCGCACCCAGGGCTTCGGCCTGGAGAAGACGGGCGTCGCCCTCACCGAGCGCGGCGCCATCGCCATCGACGACTACATGCGCACCAACGTGCCCGGCGTCTACGCGATCGGTGACGTCACCGCCAAACTGCAGCTGGCGCACGTCGCCGAGGCGCAGGGCGTCGTGGCCGCCGAGACCATCGCCGGGGCCGAGACCCAGGCGCTGGGCGACTACCGCATGATGCCGCGCGCCACGTTCTGCCAGCCGCAGGTGGCCTCGTTCGGCCTCACGGAGCAGCAGGCGAGGGACGAGGGCTACGACGTCAAGACGGCGACCTTCCCGTACTCGGCGAACGGCAAGGCCCAGGGCCTCGGCGAGCCCGTCGGTTTCGTCAAGCTGGTGTCCGACGCCAAGTACGGTGAGCTGCTCGGCGGCCACCTCATCGGCCCCGATGTCTCCGAGCTGCTGCCCGAGCTGACCCTCGCGCAGAAGTGGGATCTCACGGTCAACGAGCTGGCCCGCAACGTTCACACGCACCCGACCCTGTCGGAGGCGCTGCAGGAGTCGATCCACGGCCTCGCCGGCCACATGATCAACCTGTAGGAATCGCACGTCCGTCGGCCCGGCATCGTCATCGACGGTGCCGGGCCGACGCGCATCTCCCTTCGAGTCGAGGAGTCAGACGATGTTCCGAGCAACCCCGGGAAAACTGCCCGCCGCGGATACCACCGAGGTCGGGGGTGTCGCGCTGCCGGCCGGGCGCCTGGTCACCGCCGCGGAGGGCGACGGCCCCGCGGTCGCCTGGATCAGCACCGAGATCCTCGGTGAGGACCGGCTGAACGAGCTGATCCGCGCGCTCGCCGCGGCCTTCCCGCAGACCGGGCTCTGGCCGCTGCAGGCCACCGGACTCGAGGACGGGAACCTCGCGAGGCCATGGGGCGACGGTGAGCTCGAGGGACCGTCGGGCAAGGACGTCCCGGACGCGCTCGCGGTCCTGACCCGCTTCGAAGCCGAGGACGCGGCGCAGGAACCCGATGCCGAGGAGGACGAGCCCAGCGTCCCCCCGGTGACGGGGCTCGCGCCCGCGATCCCGGGGGCCGACCTCGCCGCGGGATCGCTCGAGACGGGCAGCGCCGGAGGCCTGCTGCTGGTGCCCGTCGCCCGGCCGGCGGACGTGCCCGCCGCGCTCGGTTGGATGGGTGCGGCGAACTACGACATGTCCGGCGACGATCACGCCGCGGTCCTGCGGTCGTGGGAGGACCGGTTCGGGGCGGCGCTGGTGGGGATCGGTTTCGACACGCTACTGGTGCAGGTCGGGCAGGTACCGCAGTCCGCCGAACAGATCGACGGGTTGTTGCGCGAGCACTACGCCTACTGCCCCGACAACATCGACCAGGGGCTCGACGCCGACGAGTTCCGCGCCGGCCTCACCGAATGGACCCACTGGTCGTTCTGGTGGGACTGAGTCACCTCGTGAGCCGTCAGTGCGGGTGGCCGACGACGTTGACCACCGTGCCGTCCGGGGCGCGGACGAAGAACCGTCGCGGCCCCCACTCCTCGCTGGTCAGCGGGTGCACGATCTCGTAGCCGGAGGCCTGCGCCTGTGCCCACGCCGCCTCGACGTCCTCGGTCATCACGGAGATGTCGGAGTCGATCTCGGCGGTGCGGTCACCGGTCACGAGCTGCACGCTGGCCGCATGGTCGGGGGAGGAGAATCGGGCCACCCAGCCGAGGTTGAACTCCTCGTCGGACAGGCCCAGGAAGTCCGCGTAGAAGCCGCGGGCGGCGTCGATGTCGTCGACCGCGATGTTGGTGATCACCCTGTGCACCTGCACGATCAGGCCTCCAACTCGCGCAGTTCCGCGGCCAGGTTGGCGCGCGCGGCGTCCTCCCACCGGGCGCGCCCCGCCGCGGTGTGGAACAGGAAGGCGTGCGCGAGCAGGCCGCGGAGCACCTGCGCGCGCCCCGGCCGGAACAGGTCGTCGGGCACCGTCGAATACTCCGCCCGCACCGCTGCCGCGTAGGTGCGGTACCGCTCGGGCGGGGAGGCGAGGATCGCGAGGTCGGCGTCGCACAGGGCGGCGGCGTCGGGGTCGCCGGCGGGGACGTCGTGGTCGGCCGTGACCCGCACCAATCGCGCGACCTCCGCACCGAGGTCACCGTCGAGCATCTGCTCGGCCAGAAGGGCCGACTGCTCCTCGTTGTCCGGGGCGCCGATCACGTAGACCGCGTCGTGGAACCACGCGGCGAGCTCGACGGCGTCGCGGTCGAAGGCGGCACCGGCCGCCGCGAGCTCGTCGAGGCCGCGCAGCACCCCGGCCAGGTGGTCGACGGTGTGGTACCTGCGGTGCGGCTCGTTCCAGCGCGCCAACAGGTCCTCGCGCTGGGCGTCGGCGAGGAGCGCCGTCGACGGCGCCGTCACCGCTCGGGCTCGATCCCGAGGATGTCGATCGTGGTGGCCAGTCCGTCGTAGTTCGTGGCGAGGAGGACGATCTCGACGAGCCGGCGCTCGTCGTAGAACGCTGCGAGCCGCGCCCAGGCGTCGTCGGAGACGGACCTGTCCGCAACGATCTGGGTGACCACCTCGAGCAGCGCCGCGCTGCGCTCGTTCCACCCGGAACCGTCGAAGATCCGCTCGAACTGGGTGGCCGTGAGCCCGGCGCGGGCGCCGATGCGGCGGTGATGGCCCAGCTCGTAGGCGTTCTCCCGCAGGTACGCGACGCGGACGATGACCGTCTCGGACTCCGTTCGCTTGAGCGCACCGAAGGGCATGAGCATGCCGGAGTAGCCGAGCCAGCCCAGGAACAAGCGCTTCGTGCGGCCGAGGGTGGAGAACAGGTGCATGTCGTCGGCGCGGATGGCCCGCGCCCCGACCTTGGCGATCGCGTAGTTGATCGGTCCGGCGGCGCGCAGGCCGGCGGGGCGGACCCGGGGGGACGTGGGCATCAGCGGTCTCCGAGGGTGCGGGCGAACAGGGCCTCGAGCTCCGTGAAGTGCCGCTCCGAGCCGGCCTCCTGGTAATTCGGGGTGTCGGCCATGGTGTAGCCGTGCGGGGCATCGGGATAGATCGCGTTCGTGGCCGTCAGCCCGGCGGAGGCCAGTGCCGCGCCGAGCAGTTCGACGGCCTCGGGCGGCATCGACGTGTCGTGATCGGCGTGCCCGTAGACGAACTCCGCGCGCGCCCGGGGGAGGCCCAGGTGGATGCTGTCGGGCTCGTCCGTGGCGATGCGGGAGCCGTGGAAGCCGCCGCAGGCGACGACGGTGTCCGGGTGCGCGATCGCCGCGAGCGTGGACAGCCGGGCGCCCAGGCAATAGCCCGTGACGCCGACGGGGCCGGTGACGCCGGGCTGGGCGAGGAGCGCGGCCAGGTAGGCGTCCGTGTCCGGCTCGGACTTGTCCGGGGTGAGGCCCATGACGCGCTTCATCGCCCCACCCATGAACCGCTCGCGAGCCTCCGGAGTGTCCAGCGGCTCGTCGGGGGACGTGGCCGCGGCATCGCCGTCGCGGTAGAAGACGTTCGGCGCGAGGACCGCGTACCCCCACGAGGCGATGCGGTCCGCCATCGACGCGATCTGCGGTCGCAGGCCGATGGCGTCGATGAACAGCAGGACCCCGGGCACGGGGTCGTCGGTCTGCGGGCGGGCGAAGTAGGCGTCGGCGATCCCCGACGGGGTCTCGATCATCACGCCCGCCGAGCGTACGCCTCCGGGCGGCACGGCGGGCACCGTCGAACCAGGGAGGGTGACGGAGCTACCGGACGAGGTAGGGGCTGACCGTCGAACGATGCTCGTCGATGTCGAGGCTCTTGCCGATGGCGGGGAAGGCGCGCTGGGGGCAGCCGGAGCGCTCGCAGACGCGGCAGCCGGCGCCGATCGGGGTGGCGTTGGCGTCGCCCAGGTCCAGACCGCGGGCGTATACGAGGCGGTGGGCGTGCCGCAGCTCGCAGCCGATGCCGATGGCGAAGGTCTTGCCGGGCTGGCCGTACCGCGCCGCCCGTCGCTCGACGGTGCGCGCGACCCACAGGTAGTTGCGGCCGTCGGGCATCTCGACGATCTGCGTGATGATCTTGCCCGGCCACGCGAAGGTCTCGTAGACGTTCCACAGCGGGCAGGTGCCGCCGGACGCGGAGAAGTGGAACCCGGTGGAACTCTGCCGCTTGCTCATGTTCCCGGCCCGGTCGACGCGGACGAAGGAGAGGGGCACGCCGCGCAGGTTGGGGCGCTGCAGGGTGGACAGACGGTGCGCGATGGTCTCGTAGCTCACGGAGAAGAACGCGGACAGCCGCTCGATGTCGTACTCGAACTCCTCCGCGGCACCGTGGAACTGCGTGTACGGCAGCACGACGGCGGCCGCGTAGTAGTTCGCGAGCCCGAGCCGCGCGAGGCGACCCGCCTCCTCGGAGCCGAACCCGGCACCGTCGACCATGGCGTCGATCTCGCGGCCGCACTCGAGGTACGCGAGCTCGGCGGCCATCTTGAAGACCTGCTGCCCGACCGAGAGATGGCGGTTGATCTCCAGGACGCGGGTGCGCGGGTCGTACCGGTGGAGCACCGTCTCCCCGAGATCGACGCGGCGGCGGATGGACACGTTGTGCACGGCCTCGAGGCGGGTGACGATCTCGGTCCGGACGTCGGCGCTGTGCATGCGCATCCGGGCGGTGAGCTCCTCCGCGGCGGTGTCGAGCTCGTGGAAGTAGTTCTGCCGCTGGTAGAAGAAGTCCCGCACCTCCTCGTGCGGGTTGGGGATGCTGCCGCGCGCACCGGGGTCGTTGCGGCCGTCGGTGACCTGGGCGAGCTGGTCGGCGGCGCCGAGGTAGCGGCGGTGCAGCGCGACCATGGCGCGGGCGAAGCCGGGGTGGTCGCGGGCCAGCTCGGAGAGCTCGTCGGTGCTGGTGGGCGCGTCGACGTCCATCGTGACCTCACGCAGCTCCGCGATGAGCCGCGTCTGGTCCTGCGAGTTGAAGAACGAGGTGTCGATGCCGAAGACATCGGTGATCTTGAGCAGCACCGGCACACTGAGCGGCCGTACATCGTGCTCGATCTGGTTCAGGTACGACGGCGAGATCTCCAACGCCTCGGCGAGGGACGCCTGCGACAGCCCGCGCTCCTTGCGCAGGCCTCGGAGGCGAGCACCCACGTAGGTCTTGGACATGCAGCGAATATTAGTCGTGGAAGCCCAGCTACCGGCGCGTACGGGCAGTGATGCGCCACCTTCGCAGTGAAGTGCATCACACAACCGGTCCGACGGTGCGCTGCCGGGCGGCGGCGGACCGTCGGAAACGGCCCGACGGGGCCGGGGAGCCCGACCCGCAAACTCCCAGTACGGACGTACTTTTTTCTGCGAACCGTGCCACTCTCCTTCGCAAAATTAGCAAGATCCTCGTGATTTCATGGCTTGCTTTGGCATCCTCGATGGCCTTGGCCTGCGGCTTTAGGTGTGGCACCCTGTGTTCAGGCGCAAAGCCGGTGCAGTGAAGCGGGTTAGCGATCAGCCTCTCGCCCGCAGCCGGTCGCCGATCAGATTCCTATATCGACTACGCGAAGAGCGAAGAACGGGGAGCCAATGAGCACCGTCGGACAGCCGAGGACCGCCGCCGAGATCCAGCAGGATTGGGACACCAACCCGCGCTGGAAGGGCATCAAGCGCGACTACACCGCGGCTCAGGTGGAGGAGCTCCAGGGCTCCGTGGTCGAGGAGAACACGCTCGCCAAGCGCGGCGCCGAGATCCTCTGGGACGGCGTGACCAAGGGCGACGGCTCCTACATCAACGCCCTGGGCGCCCTCACCGGCAACATGGCCGTGCAGCAGGTGCGCGCCGGCCTCAAGGCCATCTACCTCTCCGGCTGGCAGGTCGCCGGTGACGCGAACCTCGCGGGCCACACCTACCCGGACCAGTCGCTGTACCCGGCCAACTCGGTTCCGGCCGTCGTGCGCCGCATCAACAACGCCATGCTCCGCGCCGACGAGATCGCCAAGGTCGAGGGCGACAACGCGGTCGACAACTGGGTCGTGCCGATCGTCGCCGACGGCGAGGCCGGCTTCGGTGGCGCGCTCAACGTCTACGAGCTGCAGAAGGCCATGATCGCCGCGGGTGCCGCCGGTACCCACTGGGAGGATCAGCTCGCCTCGGAGAAGAAGTGCGGCCACCTCGGTGGCAAGGTGCTCATCCCGACCCAGCAGCACATCCGCACCCTGACCTCGGCGCGTCTGGCCGCGGACGTGGCGAACACGCCCACCGTCGTGATCGCCCGTACCGACGCCGAGGCCGCCACGCTGCTCACCACCGACGTGGACGACCGTGACAAGCCCTTCCTCGACGGCACCCGCACCTCCGAGGGCTTCTTCGGCATCAAGAACGGCGTCGAGCCCTGCATCGCCCGCGCCAAGGCCTACGCGCCCTACGCCGACATGATCTGGATGGAGACCGGCAAGCCCGATCTCGAGCTCGCCAAGAAGTTCGCCGAGGCCGTCAAGGCCGAGTTCCCCGACCAGCTGCTGGCGTACAACTGCTCGCCGTCGTTCAACTGGAAGCAGCACCTGGACGACGCGACCATCGCGAAGTTCCAGAACGAGCTGGGCGCGATGGGCTTCACCTTCCAGTTCATCACGCTGGCCGGCTTCCACGCCCTCAACTACTCGATGTTCGACCTGGCGCACGGCTACGCCCGCAACCAGATGTCGGCCTACGTCGACCTGCAGGAGCGCGAGTTCGCCGCCGAGGAGCGCGGTTACACCGCCACGAAGCACCAGCGTGAGGTCGGCGCCGGCTACTTCGACCGCATCGCCACCACCGTCGACCCCAACACGTCCACCGCGGCGCTGAAGGGCTCGACCGAGGAAGGCCAGTTCCACTAGGAATTGGCAAGGAGATACCCGGCGCTCGGATCGTGACACGTGCACGAGGTGAGATGAGGGTAACTCTGCTGGGGTACGCCTAGAACGTGCCCGACTACCTGACAGGCGGCCCGCAACGCGATGTTGCGGGCCGCTTGCATATCGGCAGAAGTTTCGGAGAGGCGGAAATGTCTGAAGTAGTTTCGCGGGTCGGCGTCGTGGGCGCCGGCCAGATGGGCGGCGGTATCGCCGAGGTGTCGGCCCGCGCCGGCGCGGACGTGCTGGTCTGGGAGGCCACCGAGGAGCTCGCGGCCGGCGGCCGCGCGCGCATCCTCAAGTCGTTGGACCGGGCCGTGTCCAGCGGCAAGATCACCGAGCGTGAGCGGGACCAGGCCGCCGAGCGGCTGACCTTCACCACCGATCTCGCCGACTTCGCCGACCGCCAGCTGGTGATCGAGGCCATCGTCGAGAACGAGGCCGTCAAGGCCGAGGTGTTCGGCAAGCTCGACGCCGTGGTCACCGACCCCGAGGCCGTCCTCGCGTCCAACACCTCGTCGCTGCCGATCCAGCGCATCGCCGAGGCCACGAAGAACCCCGGACGGGTGTTGGGCCTGCACTTCTTCAACCCGGTGCCGGTGCTCCCGCTCGTCGAGGTGATCAGCTCGCTGTCCACGTCCGACGGTGCCGTGGCCCGCGCCGAGCAGTTCGCCTCCGAGGTGCTGGGCAAGCAGGTCGTGCGCGCCACCGACCGCTCGGGCTTCATCGTCAACGCCCTGCTGGTCCCGTACCTGCTCTCGGCGATCCGCATGTACGAGTCGGGCTTCGCCACGGCCGAGGACATCGACAAGGCGATCGTGCTCGGCCTGGCGCACCCAATGGGCCCGCTCAAGCTGACCGATCTCATCGGCCTGGACACCGTGAAGTTCATCGCCGACGCCATGTACGAGGAGTACAAGGAGCCGCTCTACGCCGCTCCGCCGCTCCTGCTGCGCATGGTCGAGGCCGGCTACAAGGGCAAGAAGGCGGGCCGCGGCTTCTTCGAGTACTCGGCGAAGTAGGGATCCGTTGCTGAACCGGCAAGGGGACTTGCCGGTTCAGCCCTCCGCCGGGGCGGCGACATCGAGCGGGAACCGTCCCGGGTCGGTGCGTGGCGCGCTAGCGTGGGCCGCATGACCGGCGCGATCGACCGGGTCGAGGCGATGCTCGACCCCACCCGGCTCGGCCGCGCGCCGGACCGCACCCACGGCTACCTCGACGTGCTCGCGCCGGAGAGCGCCAGGCCGACGGGGCTGAGCAATGCGCTCATGCACAACCCGGCGCTGGCCGCGGTGTACGAGAAGGCCTGGCGGCCGGCCTTCACCCGGTTGTTCAGCCTCGGCGGTTCCGGCACGCTCAGCCGCCAGGACCTGCTGCTCGACGAGCTGACGGGCCGCGGCGAGCAGAAGCTCCTCGACGTGGCCTGCGGACCCGGTCTGTATACGAAACCCTTGGCGCGCAAGCTCAGTGGCGACGGTGTGGTGGTCGGCCTCGATGTCTCCGACGCGATGCTGCAGCGCGCCGTCGCCGACAATTCGGGCGACCGCATCGTCTACGTCCGCGGCAGCGCGCTCGAGCTGCCCTTTTCCGACGGTGCCTTCGACACCGTCGTCTGCCTGGCGGCGCTGTACCTGATCCCGGCGCCGCGGCTCGCGGTCCGCGAGATCTGCCGCGTGACCGGGCCGGGCGGGCGTGTCGCACTGTTCACCTCGCTGCAGACCCCGCTCACCTCCGTCCTCGGATCGTCCACAGCCGAACGGGTTTCGGGCTTCCGCTGGTTCGGCAAGGACGAGATCACCGGCTGGCTCCGGGATAACGGTCTCGTGGACGTCAAACAGACGGTCAGCGGTCAGGGGCAGTTCGTCACCGCGCGCAAGCCCCAGTGACCGGCGCCCGCCCCGGCCCTCGCCCCGGCCCTCACGAAGGCCCTCGCGTCGGGGCTCACGCCGGCGGATAGGCGGCGAGGAGCGCGGCGCGCACCGGATCAGTGGTGTGCGGCAGCCACAGTGCCTGTACCGGGACCTGCGGGGCATCGTCGAGCTCGAGGACCGTGACCCGGCCCCCGAAGCGCTCCCCGGGCGGACCGGTCACGAACGCGGCGGCGTGCGGTGCGGCGAGCACCGCGGTCGCGGGTGGCGTGCCCTGCACGTGGTTGATCAGCAGGTCCGGTTCGAAGCCCGCACGACGACACTGCGCGACCAGGAAGTCCGTGTAGAAGGAGGCGTGCGGCGGCGCCCACACCACGATCGGCGACGCCGCGAGCTCGGCGAGCGCGAGCCGCTCGCGACCGGCCGACCCGTGGTCGCGGTGCAGCGCGACCCGCAGCGGGTGGTAGGCGAGCGTGCTTCCCGCCAGCTGGTCCGGCAGCGCCGCGCCGCGCCGGAGCACCAGGTCGATGGTGCCCTCCCGCAGCTCGGCGACCATCGCCGACGGGAACAGTTCGCGCACGGTGATCGACGGCGGATCGTCCTGTGCGATCAGCGGTTCCAGGATCTCGTAGGCCTCCTCGGCGGTCACCGCGGGGCTGCGACCGACGACGAACGGACGCCGGCGCTGCGCGCCCGCGTCCCGGGCGCGCGCCGCGAGCAGCCGGGCACCGGACAGGAGGGAGGGCGCACCGTCGTACAGGGTGCGGGCCGCGGCGGTCGGGGCGAGGCGGCGCCCGGAGCGGGTGAACAGGGGCGTGCCGAGTTCGCGCTCGAGCTGGCGGAGCGCGGCGGAGAGCGCCTGCTGGCTCAGGTGCAGGCGGGCGGCCGCGGCGGCGAGCGAGGGCTCCTCCATGGCGGCGACGAACTGCTCCAGGCGGCGGAGGTCGGGCGTGGTCATCAGGCCATCCTATTCACAATCAGAAGTAGTGAATAGTCCGAAAACATTCGATTGTCGGTTGTCTTTTAGGCGCTTACGTTGGGTGCGGCACACACCGATGCGCACAACGATGAGGAGAACACATGACGAAGCTCGCTGGGAAGACGGCAGTGGTGGCCGGTGGCGGCAAGAACCTCGGCGGTCTGGTCAGTCGCCATCTCGCCGGGCTCGGTGCGAACGTGGTGGTGCATTACAACAGCCCGTCGTCGGAGGCGGAGGCCCGGGAGACCGCGGCCGCCGTCGAGGCCGCGGGTGCTGCGGCGCTGCTGTTCCAGGGCGACCTGACGGCACCGTCGACCGTGACCGAGCTGTTCGACGCGGCCGTGACCGAGTTCGGCGGCGTCGACGTCGCGGTGAACACGGTCGGCAAGGTGCTGCGCAAGCCGATCCTGGAAACCTCTGAGGCCGAGTACGACTCGATGTTGGACATCAATGCCAAGGCCGCCTACTTCTTCATCAAGGAGGCGGGGCGCACGCTGCGCGACGGCGGCACTCTGGTCACGATCGTGACCGCGCTGCTCGGCGCCTTCACCGACGGGTACTCCACCTACGCGGGCGGCAAGTCGCCGGTCGAGCACTTCAACCGCGCCGCGGCCAAGGAGTTCGCGGGCCGCGGGATCACCGTCAACGCCATCGCCCCCGGGCCGATGGACACGCCCTTCTTCTACGGCCAGGAGACGCCCGAGCGGGTCGAGTTCCACAAGTCGCAGGGCATGGGCGGCCGCCTGACCCTGATCGAGGACATCGCGCCCATCGTCGACTTCCTGGCGACCGATGGTCACTGGATCACCGGCCAGACGCTGTTCGCCAACGGCGGCTACACCACCCGCTGATCCGGGCGCGCGGAGGGCGTTCGGCGCGCCTACGATGAGCTTCGTTCTGTGGGGACGTGAAGAGGGAGACGCGAGTGAGTGAAGCACCGTCGGCGATGCGCCGCAGATTGATCCGGATGTCCGGGCGCGACCCGCACGAGGAGGGCCGGACGGCCACCACGCTGGAGCTGCTCTTCGACCTCACCTTCGTGGTGGTCTTCTCGCTCGCGGGCGTGCAACTCGCCGACGCCATCGCGGAGGGGCACTACTTCGCCGCCTTCGTCGGGTTCGGGTTCTGCGCCTTCGCCGCGATCTGGGCGTGGATCAACTTCACGTGGATGGCCTCCGCCTTCGACACCGACGACTGGCTCTTCCGCAGCGTCACGGCGTTGCAGATGATCGGTGTCTGCATCATGGGCCTCGGCGTGGAGCCCTTCTTCGCCTCGGTCGCCGCGCACGAGCAGCCGAACAACTCGGTGCTGGTGATCGGCTACGTGGTGATGCGCGTCGCGCTGCTCGCGCAGTGGACCCGGGTGGCGATCTCGTCGCCGCGGTACCGCCGGGCCGCCGTCACCTACATCGTCGCGATCACGTTCGCGCAGATCGGGTGGATCTTCAGCGCGTTCGCGCCGCTGACCCTGGCGCAGGTGCTCGTCGCGGGCCTGATCCTGTTCATCGTGGAGCTCGGCGGGCCGTACATCGCCGAGCGGCGCGAGCGCACCCCGTGGAACCCGCACCACATCGCCGAGCGCTACGGCCTGCTCACCATCATCACGCTGGGCGAGGGCGTGGTCGGCACCGTCGTCGCGTTGCAGGCGCTGCTCAAGGCCCAGGGCTGGAGCGCCGACATCGCCGTGCTCGGCGTCGCCGCGATGGTGCTCAACCTGTCGATCTGGTGGATCTACTTCTCGATCCCGGTCGGGGAGGCGCTGGTTCGCGCTCCGAGCAAGTGCTTCGCCTGGGGCTACGGCCACATCGTGATCTTCACGGGGATCGCGGCGTTCGGCGCCGGACTGCACGTCGAGGCGCTCGGCATCTCGCACGAGGCGCACGTGAGCAACGTGGTGGTCGCGGCGGCGTTCGTCGGGCCGCTGGCGGTAGCGGTGCTGGGGATCGGGGTCATGGACGCCTACCTCACCGGCTTCGACGGCACCCGTGCGTTCGCGGTGTGCATCACGCTCGCCCTGCTGGGCGCGGGCATCGCGGCCGTCGCCGCGGGGGCCACGCCGCTCGCCGCGCTGGTGTGGAGCGCCATCGCCCTCGTGGTGCAGGTCCTCGTCGAGGAGCTGTGGTCCGGCGAGCGCCGGGCCGCCCGACTCGGGTAGGCCGCCCGCCTCGGGGGCGCCCCCGCCGCGGGGGGCGCCCCGAGGGGCTACGCCTGCGCCAGGCGGGCCTTCTCGTGCTCGACGTCGAACGCGGCGGGCGGCCAGTCCAACCCGAGGCCCTCGAGGGTCTCGATGAGCAGCTCGGTGATCGCGAGCCGACTGAACCACTTGCGGTCGGCGGGGATGATGTGCCAGGGGGCGCTGTCGACGCTGGTGCGGTCGAGCATCGCCTGGTAGGCCTCCTGGTACTTCGGCCAGTAGCCGCGCTCGTCGATGTCGGCGGGGTTGTACTTCCAGTACTTGTCGGGGCGGTCCAGGCGCTCCTGCAGCCGCTTGCGCTGCTCGTCCAACGAGACGAACATGGCGCACTTGACCACGGTGATGCCCGAGGCGGCCAGATCCTCCTCGAAGCTGTTGATGACCCCGTAGCGCGGCTCCCACACCGACTGCGGTACCAGATCGTGCACGCGGACCACGAGCACGTCCTCGTAGTGCGAGCGGTCGAAGACGCCGATCTGGCCGCCCTTCGGGGTCTGCCGGTGGATGCGCCAGAGGAAGTCGTGCGCGAGCTCCTCCTCGGTGGGCTTGCCGAAGGAGGCGGTCTTCACGCCCTGGGGATCGACCATGCCGATCACGTGCCGCACGATGCCGCCCTTGCCGGCCGTGTCCATGCCCTGCAGCACCAGCAGCACCGAGCGGTGATCGCCCGCGCGGCCGTTGGCGTAGAGCAGCTCCTGCAGCTGCGAGAGCCGCTTGCCGCGCTCGACGAGGAGCGCCTCGCCCGCCGCCTTGTCACCGTCGAATCCCGGCGTGCCGGAGGTGTCGATGTCCTGCACCGTGGACCCCGGTCGCCAGCGCAGAGCTGCGGATGCGGAACCGGACCAACCGTTGTCGTTCGCCATGGAACCACCCTATCCGGCGCGCGGGCCCGATCTTCGGGCAAGATCGACTCGTGACGGTGTCATCTCCCGCGGGTACCCCGCAGACGTCCGGGCCGAAGCCCTCGTCCTCAGCTCCGGCGAGTCCGTTCGGCGGCACGCCGGACCAGCAGAAGCGCCGAGATCTGCGCAAGATGAAGGCGTTGGCCCTCTCCTTCCTCATCGGCGCGGCGATCATCTACCTCATCTGCGAGTACCTGGACACCAAGGGTGCGCACCTGGCGATCGCCGGGCCGTGGGTCGGGTACGTGAAGGCCGCGTCCGAGGCGGGAATGGTCGGCGGCCTGGCGGACTGGTTCGCGGTGACCGCGCTGTTCCGGCACCCGCTGGGCCTGCCGATCCCGCACACCGCGATCATCAAGCGCAAGAAGGACCAGCTGGGCGACGCGCTCGGCGGCTTCGTGGAGAGCAACTTCCTCACCCCCGACGTGATCGCGGAGAAGGTGGGTTCGCTCGAGCTCAGCGGCCGCGTCGCCAACTGGATGGCCGATCCGGAGAACTCGCAGCGGCTGGGCGCCGAGGCGGCGAAGCTGGTCAAGGTCATGAGCGAGGTGCTGCGCGACGAGGACGTCGAGGCGGTGCTCAACTCCACCATCATCAAGCGGCTCGCCGAGCCCGAGTGGGGGCCGCCCATCGGGCGGCTCGTCGAGACGCTGCTGCAGGAGCAGCGTCAGCTGCCGCTGATCAACCTGCTCGCCGAGCGCGCGCACCACTGGGCCCTGGGCAGCCAGGGCGTCATCGACAAGATCGTCGACACCGACGGTCCGCAGTGGTCGCCCAAGTTCGTCAACTCGCTGCTGGGGGAGCGGATCTACCGCGAGCTCGTCGAGTTCACCTGGAAGGTGCGCAGCGACCCCGATCACGAGGTGCGGCACGCCATGAGCACCTTCCTCTGGGACTTCGCCTCCGACCTGCAGCACGATCCGCGGACCATCGCCAAGGTCGAGGACGTCAAGGCCGAGCTGATGGGGCGCGAGGAGGTGCGCACCGCGGCGCAGGCGGCGTGGCGCGCGGCCAAGCGGATGATCGAGGCGTCGGTCGACGACCCCGATTCGACACTGCGCGAGAAGTTCAGCGAATCCGCCGCCCGGTTCGGCGTCCGGCTGCGCGACGACCCGGCGCTGCGCGGGAAGGTCGACTTCTGGGTCGATCGCTCGGTGCGGCACCTCGTCGAGAACTACGCGGGGCAGATCACCTCGATCATCACCGACACCGTCGCGCGCTGGGACGCCGACGAGGCGTCGGGGAAGATCGAGCTCGCGGTGGGACGCGACCTGCAGTTCATCCGGATCAACGGCACCGTCGTCGGTGCCCTGGCCGGCCTGGCGATCTACACGATCACCCAGCTCCTCTTCTGAGGCGCGCGGGCTCGTGTCAATGACTACGATCACACTGCTAACCAACTGCTTGCAAGAGTTAGCACTAGCTGTTAGCGTGGTGTCAGCCGCGCAGACGGGAGACCGGATATGACGAGCGATGAAGGGCCCGAAGTGGATTCAGTGAACTCGGGATCCGATATTGGAGCGTTCATTCGGTCGCAACGTCTTGCGGCAGAGGTGTCCATCCGGCAACTGGCGGAGAGGGCGGGGGTTTCCAACCCGTATCTCAGCCAGATCGAGCGGGGGCTCCGCCGACCGTCGGCCGACGTGCTGGGGCAGATCGCCAAAGCGCTGCGGCTCTCGGCGGAGGTGCTGTACGTGCAGGCCGGGATCCTCGAGGAGCGTCCGGAGTCCCCGGTACGCGATGCACTGATCGCGGACACTGCCATCAACGAGCGGCAGAAGCAGGCCCTACTCGACATCTACGAGAGCTTCCGCCGCGAGAACGAGACCGCTTTGAAGGAGAACATGCCATGACCGAGCAGAACACCCTCGACGACCTGAAGACCCCCCTGTTCGCCGCCCTCGGCGCCGGCGACTATGCCTACGAGGCCGTGTCCGAGGTCGTCGACAAGCTGCGCGCCGCAGCCACCGACGCGTCGAAGGACTTCCAGACCAAGGTCGAGGAGGCCCAGGCGAAGGTCGAGGAGGCCACCGACTCCGCGCAGGCCAAGCTGACCGAGGCCAAGGACGGCCTGCCCAAGGACGTCGACGAGCTGCGCGCCAAGTTCACCCCCGAGGAGCTGCGCAAGGTGGCCGCCGCCTACATCCAGGTCGCGACCGACATCTACGAGTCGCTGGCCGAGCGCGGCGAGAGCGCCTTCGAGCGCATCAAGTCGGGCTCCGTGATCGAGGACGCCACCGAGCAGGCGACCAAGGCGTACAACCAGGCCGTCGAGCTGACCGAGTCCTCGCTGGGCCAGGTCGCGTCCGCCACCAAGCAGGTCGGCGAGCGCGCCGCGAAGCTGGTCAACCGTGCGGGCGACGAGGCCGAGGCCGCCGTCGACAAGGCGCAGGCCACCGTCGAGGAGGCCACCGAGAAGGCCACCGCCGCTGTGAATAAGGCCGCCCCCAAGGCTGCGCCGAAGAACGCCGACGCCTGATCGTCGCGCCTTTCTGCTCCACCCCGGGGGGGGGGGGGGGGGGGGGGGGGGGGGGGGGGGGGG